>CAZSSH010000001.1:0-35186 GCA_964609825.1 uncultured Victivallaceae bacterium
AATTCCCCGGAAGTCACCGGGCCCACAGTCGCTCTCAATCAACACGATCGACAACGTGAGGCCGTGCGTGCTTCAAGACCGGCCAACCCGACAACTCTCACAAAATGTCGCCACGTACTCTCCATCTGCGCACAAAAAAAAACGCCCAATCATTGGGCGGATAAGTAGAGTCATAATCGTTAGTGAGCCACTTAATTTTGGTTGGTCAAACTTACCGCATAATCCGAGAGTGAGTTGTCGCGTGCTCCCATCACCAGGATAATGTCGCCGGTTTCCGGCTGCAGGGTCAAAAAGTCGGTAAGCAACTCGCGGTTGGGAAATACCATAAAATGTTTGGGGTGAGCCGAGCGCGCTTGCCAGTCGAGGCAGACTTCCTCAGAGGTGGGTTTGAAGCTCGAGGTGCCGCCCGCATAAAACGGCGGCAGTAAAATAAACCGGTCGCCCGGACGTAAAATCGGGTCGAGCTCTAGAAATAATTGGTCACGCATAAAGCCGAAGGGCTTGTAACCGTGCGGCTGAAATACTGCATAAATGTTGCCGTTGGCGGTTTCGCGCATCCCTTGGATGCAGGAGGCGATCTTTTCCGGGTTGTGCGCATAGTCATCGTAGACCATCGCTCCTTTGGGGGTGAACCCGGCAAAGTCGTTGCGCCGCCAGACGCCGTGAAAGGTGGCAAGGGCTTGTAAAATCTCTTTGGTCGGAAATTGGAGCATTTCCAGCAAACTTAAAATTGCCAAGGCGTTGGCGGCATTGTGACGGCCGTTTTGCGGCAAAATAAGATATTTTTTGCCGGTGAACTCCGCTGCCGGGTACTTGCTTTCCATCCGGCAGTCTTCGCCCGAGGACATGCCGTAAATACGCATCAAGTTGTCGGTGCCGTAACTGTCCGAAAGCATTCGGTCGCCGGATGCGGCGATTTTTTGGCGCCGTCCGTGAGCATAGATGCTTTGCACCTCGGTGACGATGTTATAATCGACAATGGCATATTGGGACTTGCCATTGTTGTCGGTGTCAAAGACTTGGACATTAAGGTGACAGGGGATGTTATGCTTTAAAGCCTCATAAACTTCGCGCTCAATGACCGCTCCCCGACGGGTGTTATGCAAAAAAGTGGTGAATACCTCGATCAACTCCTCTTTGCTGTAGTGATCGGTTCCCATATTGAGGATGACCGCGTAATCAGGGTGATAGTTGACGAGACTTTTGTCGCTCTCGTCAGCCTCAAAGATAAAATATTGGCCGTTGCCGGGACGGTAATTGCCGGCAAAGTCGTCGCTGATAAAGCGCTTGACCAAACCGCCGTTGAGGCAGCTCACGTCTTCGCCCAAATTAAAGAGTGTTTCCGCCAGATAGGCGGTAACGGTACTTTTGCCGCAGCTGCCGGTGACGGCAATCGAGGTTTTGTTCGCAAGTTTGATCGCCTCGGCCAGCATTTGCGAACGGTGGACGCGCGGAGTGTCGCCGGCGGCGACAAAGTCGGGATTATCCTCCTCGATGGCGGTAGAGTAGATAATTTTGTCACAGCGCCCCGCTTGCGCAAAGGAGCCGTCTTGCGGATAAATGGCGATCCCCTGATTGCGCAACGCGCGGATGATGCGCTGATTTTCCGGCTGTTCGTAACCGCGGTCGCTGCCGGAAACCTCCATGCCGATGGCCTTGCACATCGCGGCCAAGCCGCTCATGCCAATGCCGCCGATGCCGACAAAATGCAATTTTTCAGGGGATAATTTGTGCATCTTTCTTTTCTTTCTCGGTCATTAAATTCGGGTCGGGGTCGATATTCATGTACCGTAATACCCGTTTGGCAATTGCCTGAAACACCGGGGCGGACACTGTCCCGCCGTAATAAGCGCCGCGCGGCTCGTCCATGGTGACGATCATCACAAACGCCGGATTTTCGGCCGGGACAAACCCGGCGAAGCTCGCAAAATATTTACCCGCCGCGTAGCCGACGCCCTTGACGTATTTGCGGCTGGTCCCGGTTTTGCCGGCAACCTTAAAGCCGGGAATGGAGGCCTTGGTCGCCGTCCCGCCCTCCTGGGTCACCGCCTCCATCATGCGGACCAAGGTGGCGCAAGTTTCGGGACGGTCAAAGGTTTGGACCGGGGGTTCAATCGGCATCATTTTGATTTCGCCGGTGGCCGGATTCTCTACCCTGTCGACCAGACGGAGTTTGGGAAGTTTGCCGTTGTTGGCCAAAGCGCAGTAACCGCGCAGCATTTGCATCGGCGAGACCAAGATTCCGTAACCGATCGGGAAGCGGGTGATGGACAACCCGTCCCAGCGTTTGACCGGCGGAAAAATCCCGATGTTTTCCGGCTTGAGGGGGATGCCGGTGCGCTGGCCGAAGCCGAAGGAACGCAACAAATTGTAAACTCTGTCCTCGCCCAGCATCAAGGCGACTTTGGCAGTGCCGACGTTACTCGACTTTTGGATGATGCCGCTTACCGTGAGATTGTCGTAGGGGTGGGAGTCGCGCAACACTTTATTCATATACACCCAAGCACCGTGCTCACAGTCGACCGTCGTGTTGGGGGTGACAACGCCCCAGTCGAGCGCTTTGCCGATGGTAAAGGGTTTGATAATGGAGCCGGGCTCCAACCCGTCCTCAATGATACGAGTACGCCAGGCTTCGGGCGAAATTTCACTACGGTCATTGGGGTCAAACGTCGGGCGTTGGGCCATCGCCAAAATGTTGCCGGTCTTGGGGTCGGCGATGGCGGCATAGATGGTTTGGGGACGCCATTTTTCGACCGCGGCATCCAATTCCTCCTCCAAGATGGCTTGGATTGGCTCACTGATGGTAAGATAAATGTTGCTCCCGTCGCGGCTCTCCTGTAATTGCTCATGGAGCCCGTAGTTGAGCGGGCGGCCGTCACGGCTGCGTTCATATTTCTCTTTGCCGACAGCGGCGGTCATCTCGTGGTTGAAGAATTTTTCGAGACCCAAGACTGCGATATCACTTTCATTATCCACACTGGTAAAGCCTAAAACGTTGGACAACAAGCGTCCTTTGGGGTAGCTGCGCATATGGCCATCGGTCATGAAGATCGCCCGGATTTTGTTGGCGGACAACTGTTTCCGGATGGCGTTGCCATCTTCGAGCGAAACATTTTTGGCAATAATGACGTAACGAACCTGTTCGATTTTTGGTTTGCCGTTTTCGTCTAGCACAAGATTGTTGTCCTTATCCCGGACTTGCCGCTCTTTCTCCAATTTGCGGTAAATGGTGTTATAATCGATTTTGAGGGTATTGGAGAGGATAAACGCCAGTTTTTTGCGCTGAAGCTCGGTGGTGATGTTGGTCGGGTCGCACGTGATGTGAAAACAAGGGGTGTTGCTGACCAGAAGGTTGCCGTTGATATCGTAAATCTCGCCGCGCTTGCCGGTGGTGATTTTGGTGGTGGTATAGCGCGAGCGCGCTTTTTCGAGATATTCCTCATGCTGTTCAATTTGGACGATGTAGAGGCGCACTCCAAGTCCGATTGCAATCGGCACCAAAAACAGCGCCAACAGCCGCATCCGTAGCCGGATACTGTCGTTATTGCTCAACAGCTGGTGATTAGTTTCGGACATTTTCGCGGTTGCCGTCCATGGCGCTCTTTTCGGCAGCAAGGGAACTTAACTCAATGTTGGCGGCGGCCGCCGGCGAAAGGATGTTCATCCGGACGACCTGACCGGGAGTCGGATCTTTGAGCCTGAGCTCAAAGCGCTCGATCATAGTTTTGATATGCGGCCAGGCGGTGAGGCGCTCGCGTTGGACGCGCTGCTGGTCGATTTCCCGCTCGGTTTCGGCGATCTGATTGTTCGTCCGGAGGATGTTGCGCTCGGTTTCGGAGATTTTTTGGTTGAGATAGATGTAACCGTTGAGGACGCTGCCGCTGGCCAATACCACCAGCACGACTTTGAGCGCGGTCACCAGCTTGGCGCCGATGGACACGTTGGAGCGTGAGCTGCGCTGCTTGGTTTTAATTTTTCCGGGTTGGATATTCATGATACATACCTTAATTATATAAAATCAATCTTGATCGAAATTCAAATTTTTTCGGCAATCCGCAGCTTGGCCGGAGCCGAACGGCGGTTTTGCGCCAATTCCTCGTCGCTTGCTGTGATCACCTTGCGGTTGATTGCCAGCAGCGTCGGTTTTTTATTGCACATGCACACCGGCAATTGCGGCGGGCACACGCACGAGAGACCCTCGTCGCGAATAAAATTTTTGACGATCCGGTCCTCCAAAGAGTGAAACGAGATGACTGCCAGACGACCTCCTTTTTTTAAGAGTTTAACCGCCTGCGGCAACGCCGCCTCCAACTCACTTAATTCATCATTGACCGCAATTCGCAACGCCTGAAACACCAGCGTCGGCGCCGGCAATTCGCCGGGACGGCTGCGGCCCAATACCTCGTCGCAAAGTTTCACCAAATCGCCGGTGCTCGCCAACGGTTTCTCCGTCCGGGCTGCCACAATCGCGGCCGCCATTTTGCGGGATTTCCTTACTTCGCCGTAAACCCGCAGTATCCGCTCGAGCTCCGCTTCGCTCGTATGATTCAAATACCGGCTTGCCGTGAGCGGGCTCGACTGATCCATCCGCATGTCCAAGGGGGCCTCGTGCCGCCAGGAAAACCCGCGTTCGGCATGATCAAGCTGTGGCGAAGATACGCCGATGTCGAGCAGCACGCCGTCAACTTCCTCAATGTTGTGCGCTTTGGCAATTTCCGCCATATCCGAAAAATTGCCTTTGACAAGCGTAATCCGGTCGGCGGCAAACTCTAAATGCCTCGCCGCCGCCGTGAGCGCCCGGTCATCCCGGTCGATTCCCAGCAAACGCAACTTGGGATACTTTTGCAGCAGCCGGCCGCTGTGGCCGCCGCCGCCCAACGTCCCGTCAATTAAAATCGCCTCGTGTTCGGGCGCAAACGCAAATGCCTCGGTTATTTCCAAAGGCAATACACTCACATGCACAAACGCATCACTCATGGTTTTTGCCGATCATATTGCTCAACAATGCCAGCACGTCGTCGGGACCGTCGCTGACTTTTTGGATTTCGTCCAAATAATCCATCGCATTTTGCTCGGAGTCCCAATTTTGCGGCGCGCAAATCCGGATGTGGTTGAGGGCACCGATCATTTTTAACTGGTTGACCACCCCGATGCCGTCAAGCATTTTGCGGTCGAGATTGATGCGCCCCTGCTTATCGCACTTGCACTGTCTTGCCTTGGAGCCGAGATAGGCAAACGCCATTTGCATTTTAGGGTTGGCAATCGCCAATTTGCGCGCTTTGTCGACAAACTCCAAAAACATCACCTTGGGTAGAAGCACCAGAGCCTCGCCGCGCGCCGGGATCATCACCAGCTCGGTCTCGCCGTCCTTCTTTCGCCAGTCCGCGGGCAGGCTGACGCGGCACTGGGCGTCCAGTGCGCGGTCAAACTCTTCCAGATACAGATCCGGAAGGAAATTGGAATTTTCCGACGAGTTCATTCCTAAATATCCCTATTTATCCCTATTGCTACCTATTGTACCACAAAGTCACCCTTTTTGCAAATAAAATTTCATTTTTTTTTGAAAAAAAAGAGATTTTTAAAAGATGCGGTGTATATTTACTGGGCGCCGATGGTCTCCGGTTGCTTAATTGCACCGATGCCGCAAGGCAAAATCATGCCCCGAAGGGGGCAAAAACCGCGGAGAAAAATTGCTTTTGAATACCCCAAAATGGTTGATCATATCATTGCTTCTGGCACTAAACTGGCAGGCAACGGCGGCGGAAGTCGGCAAAAAAGTCATTTCGCTGGCGCCGGCGATTACTGAAACGGTGATTTGGCTCGGGCGCGGCGATGCCCTGATCGGGCGCTCCAGCGTTTGTCTGGAGCCTGCCGAAGTCGTGGTCAAAATTCCGGTGATGGGCGATTTTGCCCGTCCGGAGGTGGAAAAAATCATCCGTGCCAAGCCTGATTATCTCTTGCTTAATGACATGGAGAACCCGGCGGCCATCCGTACCTTTGAGGGGTTTAACATCAAAGTCATCAACAAACAATGCAGCAGCATTGACGACTACATCGAGTGGGTGATGATTTTGGGCGATATTTTAAATGCCAATCATGCCGCGGTGGCGGAAATCAAGCGCGCCAAGGCCGCGTTGACCGAGTTTGAAAATGACAAACCGGCGCACCGCCCCAAGGCGTTGTGGGTGATCTGGGATGCGCCATTAATGGTTGCGGGCAAGGGGTCGCTGCCGGATGAAGTGATGAAGCTCGCCAACCTCGATAACGTTGCCAAAGACGTGACCCCGGAGTATTTCAAAGCTTCGTTTGAGTGGTTGTTGCGCGAGCAACCCGAGATCATTATTTGGCCGGGAGTGACCGAACAAAAATATGCGGAGCTCAAAAAGACCCCCGGCTGGTCCAATTTGGAGGCGGTAAAGCGTGACCGCTTTATCCGCAACATCACGCCGGAGCAAGTGCAAATCCCCGGGCCGTCAATCTTTGACGGCATCCGTCAACTCAAGCAACAAGTCAAAATGTTGGGAGAGTAAGCCGTTGCCGACATTATCCAAAATTTTTATCGCTTGCGGAATGTTTGCCCGGCAGATGCTGTTTTTCTTTTTGCCGGGTTTTTTCATCGCCTTTAAGTGTCACCGGCTGTTTTGCAACGTCGAGTCGCAGTACGGGGCGTCAAGCATTATGATTGCGGTGTTTTGCTTTTCGCTGGCGGTATTTATCGGCATGGTGCCGGTGGTGTTTTTGCGCAATTACACCAAGCTCTTGTTTTTGCTCGCGATTGCGGCGGTTTTCGGAATGCGCCTGAGTGAGTTTGCCGCCTTGGGGGTGTTTTGCGGGATCATTTTTACCGCCCACAAAATGCATATCAACTCGTTGAGTGGTAATTTTTTAGGCGCAGGGCTGGTGATCGGCTCGCTGTTGGGCGGAACCTTTTATTTTCAGACCTTGTTTTGGGATTTTTGGCTGACGGTGGCGATGGTGATGATTTTTTGCTACCGGTTTGTGACCGAAAATCCGCGATGGTTTTATTTCCCGTTTCTGCTGCTGATTCCGTACAGCGTGATTTATTTCAGCGATCTTCCCAAGCAGCCGACGGGCAAATCCGAGCTGCGTACGGCCTCGGCGCTCCCTGCCTTGCTGGTGGGCGGCAACGGTGAAAAGCATCCCTTGTTTATCGCCGACCGTTACTCGGAGATTCCGGAAGTTTGGGCGGATATGCCGTTTGTTCGTGACATCGCCTTTGCCGGTGCCCGCAACGGGCGCTATTTCTCCGATAAAATCGAGTTTTACAATCTGAATCCGGGGTTGCTGCTTTATAAAAACGGCGCCTACAATCTCATTTATGTCGCCGACTGGCCGGGGGCTCCGGCTGACAAACGCAAAGTTGCGATTGCGGGCGAACTTTTGAAACACGTCAAGGATAACTTGGGTGTGGTGATTTTGCCCAAAAACTGGGAATTCACGCTTCCCGCCGGGGTGCGCAAAATTACGCTGCCGGGGTCCGACGGGCAGTTTGTCGCTTACTCATACTCACCGGAGCTGTCGGACAATCTCGAGAAGCTCGACGAACGGCTGCAAAGTTACAATCCCGACCGGATCGAGTTTCTGGATGTGCTTCCCGCCGGGGTGCTGCCTGCTTTGTATCGCTATTATGACCAGAATGTGCTCCCTGAGGTCGCCCGTCCGGCGGCGGTGGTGACGGCGCTCCGTATCAATCCCTTGCATGTGGCAATTTACATTGTGGTGGTCGCCGCGGTCAGCTTGTGGTATTTGGGGCGCAAATATTTACGGGGGGCGCAAAACAGCTGCGCTTTGGGACTTGTTTTAGTGGCAGGGTTCGCCGACTTGCAGCAGGGAGAATTGTTTTTTGCCTTAAGCGCGCTGAGCGTGATCGGGTTTGCCGGATTCTTTTTTGTGCGGGTTTATTTTCGGGAAAACATTGAGCGGACGATTGCCTTTTTGGGTTTGCTGGTGTTGCCGGCGCTGTTGTTTTTGGACATGCCGGACAATGCGGTGTGGGTGATCTGCCTCTTGGCCGCGTTTGCCGCCGGTCTGGTCAACGGCAATACGCTGACCGCGCCCAACCGCTTCAGCCATTTTGCGGCCAATCTCATCGGCTTTAATGTGGCGCTGGTGATTCACACCTATTGTCCGGGGCCGCTGGCGCTGACGCTGGCATTGTTGATCAATCTGCGGATGTTCTTTAAAGTCTATTGACCGAAAGACAAAAAAATGACGGAAAATTGCTTTTCCGCCATACCGATGCGATTTGCCGAATACTTCAGCCGACGCGGTCGATCACGATCTCCGGGTCGATTTCCTCGCGCAAAATGCGTTCGAGACCATTTTTGATGGTCATGGTCGCATGCGGGCAGCAGCCGCAGGCGCCGCGCAGCTTGAGTTGGACCGTTTTGCCGTTGATCGCAACGATCTCCAGATCGCCGCCGTCCGCCTGCAGATGCACGCGCAAAGATTCGAGCCGGTCCGTAATTTTTTTGTTCAAATCTTCCATTTTTCAGTCCTCCAATGTTGATAAACATAAAATAACTTATATTTCCCGTAATTTCAAATAGACTAATTTGAATATTTTAAAAAATATAGTATATTAAACGGAAATAGAGACCATTTCAGTCCGGCTCAAGGCCGGTTATTATCAATTCAGGTGCGATCATGGCAAAAATGGATTACGATTATGACAGCGATAGCGGCAGTGCCGAGCGCCGTCAAAACGGCAAACTTCGCTTTATTGCGATTTTTGCGGTGCTTTTGTGCATTGCCGGGACGCTGATTTACTTTTTTTGGCCGTCTCCCCAGACCAGCGCGGCCACCAACAGCTCGGCGGCTCCGGACGGCAAGACCAATCAGATCGGCAAAGTCGATGAGCCGCAGGAGGTCAAGACTCCCGGCGACAGTGTGCTGCCGGTAGCCCCCAAGGAGAATCCCAATGCGGGCAACTTGGAGACCGTTCCCGCTACCGATCCGGCCATGGCCAACAATGAGACCCCCACCGCCGAGCCCGAAAAAGGCAAGTTGTGGGTTCACGACCCCAAAGTTGACCAGCCGGTGCATGTCACCGACCCCACTGATATTACGGCTTCTTTGGTGGCCATTGAGAGCGCGGCGTCCAGCGGCGACCGGGCGACGGCGACGGCGCTCATTCGCGACAATCTTGCCAAGGTGCGCCCGGGTTCGGACAATTACCGCAAGCTTGCCGCACAGCTTACCAAACTTAATTTGGCCGCTTACTTTGATGGCTCGCTGGGCGAAGTTTATGTGGTCAAAGCGGGCGACAATCTTAGCCGCATCGCCAATCACTTCAACATGCCCATCGACGGGATCAAGGCGGTCAATCATCTGCCCGCCGACAATGACATTGTCAAACTCAACCAGAAATTATCGGTCTGCCCCGGCAAATGGAGTATCCTGGTTGACAAATCGGCGCGTTTGCTTAAATTGTCTTTCAACGGCCAGCTGTTTGCGGTCTTTGATATCGGCATCGGCCGTTTGAACAGTACGCCCGAGGCCAAATTCGTCATTTCCGACAAACTCAAAAACCCGACCTGGTACGGACCGCGCGGGGAAATCGTAAAATATGGAGACCCCGGCAATCCTTTGGGCACGCGCTTTTTGAAGCTCGCCGCTGCGGGAAGTCCGGATAAACCGATTACCGGTTACGGCATTCACGGCACCAATGATGAAGAGAGTGTTACCAAGTCCCGGAGCCAGGGCTGTATCCGGATGTACAACAAAGACGCCGAGGCATTGTTTATGATGGTGCCGGGCGGCACCCCGGTGGAAATCGTCGAACAGGAGAAGTAAAATTTATGGCAGAAATCACCTTGGAGTTTGAGAAACCGATTGCCGAGCTGCGCAACAAAATTCGTGAGCTGGAGGACTTTTCGCAAAAGAATAACATTGATGTTTCCGGCGAAATTGAAGCTCTGCGCCAGCGGCTTGAGGCGACCAGCAAGGAAATCTACGACACGATGACCCCCTGGCAAAAAGTCCAGATGGCCCGTCACCCCGAGCGGCCTTATACGATGGATTACATCGAGCGGATTTTTACCAACTTCATCGAGCTCGCCGGCGACCGCCGGTTTAAGGACGACAAGGCGATTGTCGGCGGTTTTGCCAAATTTAACGGCAAACCGGTAATGGTCATCGGTACCCAAAAGGGCCGGGATATGAAGTCCAATGTTTACCGCAACTTCGGCTGGCCGACTCCCGAGGGGTACCGCAAAGCCATGCGCTTAATGCAGCTGGCCGACAAGGCCGATGTGCCGATCATTACTTTTGTCGACACCCCCGGCGCGTTTCCGGGCGTCTCCAGCGAGGAGCGTCACATTGCCGAGGCGATCGCGGTCAATTTGCGCGATATGTTTGCTCTGCGCGTGCCGGTGATCTCGGTGATCATCGGTGAGGGCGGCTCCGGCGGGGCTATCGGCATCGGCGTCGGCAACAAGATTTTGATTATGGAAAACGCCTATTACTCGGTGATCACCCCCGAGGGATGCGCCGCGATTTTGTGGAAAGACCGCAAATTTGCCTCCCAGGCGGCCGATGCTTTGAAGCTCACCGCCGAAAAATTGATGGAGCTCGGCATTGCTGACGGGATCATCCCCGAGCCTTTCGGCGGCGCTCACCGCGACCTCGACGGCGCAGCCAAAATCATGGGCGAGGAGCTGGGCAAGCATTTGTGCGAGTTGCGCAAGCTCTCCGGCGCCAAACTCAAAGAGCAGCGCTATGCCAAATTTCGCGCCATGGGTAATTTCACCGAGACGCCGGTATGCTGATCCGGCCGGCCGGGAGCGCCGATGTCGACGCCATTTTTAATTTGATCGAAATTTACGCCCCCAAGGCGATTGTCCTCAAGCGCAGCCGCGAAAACATTGCCGAGTATCTCGGCAATTTTATTGTGGCCGATATTGACGGCAAGGTGGTCGGCTGCGCCGCTTTGCGTGACTTCGGCAACAATCTTTTGGAGGTGCGCTCTTTGGTGATCGATCCCAATTGTCAGGGGCGCGGCATCGGGCGGAGTCTCGTGAATTTCTTGATCCAAAAAGTGCGCGAAACGCGTGACAGCTGGCGGATTTTTACTTTGACCTACGAGCACAAATTTTTTGCTTCGCTCGGGTTTCAGGTGGTGGACAAGTCGATGTTTCCCGAAAAAATCTGGAGCGACTGCGCGCTTTGCCCCAAATTCAACAACTGCGATGAAATCGCGATGCTTTTGGAGAAATCGTAATGGCTTTTTTGCAATGTGAAATTTTTTCGGACGCGCTGGGCAAGTGTTGTGCGTTCAACGCGATTGTTCCTCAAAAAGTGCAAGGTCAGATCGGTATGGCCTCCTCGGGCGGACGGGCGAATTACCCTGTGTTATATTTATTGCACGGCTTGTCCGACAACCACACGATTTGGAGCCGCCGCACCTCGATTGAGCGCTACGCGGCTGAGTATAACGTGGTCATCATCATGCCCGACGGCGGTCGCAGCTTTTATGCAGATATGAAAAACGGCGCGGGCAAATACTGGACGTACATCGCCGAGGAGCTCCCTGAAATCGTCAAAAGCATGTTTCCGGTGAGTCACCAATTATCCGACACTTACGCGGCCGGATTGTCGATGGGCGGCTACGGCGCCTTGAAACTGGCTTTGAGCAAACATTATGCCATGGGCTGCTCGCTCTCCGGCGCGGTGGATATGGTAAGTCGGATCGACAGCCCGGACCGGAGCTGGGAGTTGCATTTGATTTACGGCAGCAAAAAAGAGTTGATTGTCGGCGGCAATGATTTATTCACTTTGGCCGACCAGTGCAAAAAGAGCGGCCAAATGCCCAAAATCTACAGTGTCTGCGGCACCGAGGATTTTTTGTACGAGGACAATCAGCGGTTCAAAAAACATCTTCAAAAGCTCAACTGGCCGGATTTCACCTATGAGGAGTTTCCGGGCACCCATAACTGGGAATTTTGGGATCTTCATATCCAAACCGCCCTCAAACTCATGCTCCAAAAATAACGGAAAAATATGCTTGACCGCCCGTTGCAACAACTGAATACTTTTGAGCGCTGTTTGGTGGTATTTTGGGAATACATCAAAATTTCCTCCATCGTGGTCGGCGGCGGTTACGCCATCATCGCTGCGTCGCAGCAGGTGTTTGTCAAAAAACGAGAGTGGCTCAATGACGAAAATATTTTGGATATGGTCGTCATTACGCAGGCGGTGCCGGGGATTTTGGCCACCAATACGGCAATTTACATCGGTTACAAAGTCGCCGGTCTGGCGGGCGCGATTTCGGCGATGATCGGCTCGGCGCTGCCGTCCATCATTATTATCATCATCATTGCCGCCGGGTTATCCAATGTCCCGTTGGACAATCCGCATGTCAAGGGGGCGATGATCGGCGTGGTCAGCGGCGTGGTCAGCATGGTGCTCCTCGCCGCATTCCGGTTGCGCAAAAAAGCGTTAACCGGCAAAGTCCCGGTATTGATCGCCGTCTTTGCGTTGGTCGGGATGGTGGTGCTCAAGATTTCTCCGCTGTTGATCATGTCGTTGGCGGTATTGGTCGGGATCGTTGACGTTTACATGATGCGTAAGAGGATGCAATCATGAGTCTTTTTAATCTTGCTTTGCTCTTTGTCAAATTCGGCTTTTTGTGCTTCGGCGGCGGCTATATGCTTATTCCGTTGTTATCCGCCGACCTGGTGGACCGCTATAAACTTTTGACGCTCGGCGAATTCTCCAATCTGGTTTCGATCGCCCAAGTGACGCCGGGGCCGGTGGGGATCAATACGGCGACCTACGTCGGTTTTGAGCAGGCGGGGATTTTGGGCGGGGTGATCGCCACCTTTGCTTTGCTGCTGCCGGGATTGTTTTTGACTTTGCTCGCGATGAAGCTTTTGCGCAAGTACGAAAAAAGCTTGTTGATTCAGGGGTTTTTGACCGGGATGCGCCCGGCGGCATTCGGCCTTATTTTGGCAGCGGCGGTGATTTTTGCCCAGTTGTCGATTTTTACAGCGCCGATCCCGTGGCAGGAGTTTGCCCGCAATCTTTTGGGCGGCCGCACGGACTTCGGCGACTTTGACGTGCGTTATGGCGCGGTTGTCATCACGGCGGTCTCATTTTGGCTCCTCAAAAAGGATAAAATTTCGTTTTTGTGGATTCTTCTGTTGTCGGCGCTTGCCGGATCGGTGCTCTGCGCCGGTTGAATTTTTTTAAAAAATTATCCGATAAAGACTTGTAATTTTTTGGACAAGGTTTATATTAAACAGATGCGTGCACGGTGTACGCGTTTATTTTATTAACCAAACAACCAAAACAAACAACAACAAATGGCAGAAGAAAACAATTTCGCAAGCGATTTTCTTGATTTCTCCGGCATGTCCACCATGGACGACCTGCTGAAGTCAACCGAAAAAGCCAACGGCTTCAACAAAGGCACCATCGTAAAAGGCACCATCGTTGCCAAACGCCCGGACGGCGCATTGGTCGACATTGGCTACAAGGCCGAGGGCTTCGTCCCGCAAGCCGAATTCATCAGATACAATAATGTCAATGTCGGCGATGTCATTGAAGTATTGCTCGAAGAAATTGAGAACCGTAACAATATGCCCGAAATCAGCTTGGAAAAGGCTGAATCCATCAAAGCTTGGAACCGCATCACCACCGAGTACGGCGAAGGCCACGTGGTCAAGGGTTTCATGCGTCATCGCGTCAAAGGCGGGATCATGGTCGACGTCGAGGGTTTCCCGGCGTTTCTGCCCGGCTCGCAGCTGGATGTCGGTCCCGTGCGCAACATGGACGACTACATCGGCAAAGAATTTGACATCAAGATTTTGAAAATCAATCTCGACCGCCGCAACATCGTGGTGTCCCGTCGCGAATTGCTCGAAGAATCCCAGCGCGAAAAACGCAATGAGATTTTGGACTCGATGAAAGTCGACGAGCTCCGCAAGGGCGTGGTCAAAAATATCACCGACTTCGGCGCTTTCATCGATTTGGGCGGCGTGGATGGTTTGCTGTATGTCTCCGATATCTCTTGGGGCCGTATTACCCACCCGAGCGAAGTTTTGTCGGTTGGTCAGGAAATTGAAGTTGTCATCATCGGCATCAATAAAGAAAAAGAACGCGTCTCCCTGGGCCTCAAGCAAAAGAGCAAAAACCCGTGGGACGATGTGGTTGCCAAATATCCCAAAGGCACCAAAGTCAACGGCAAAGTGGTCAACATCATGCCGTACGGCGCCTTTGTCGAGCTCGAGGACGGTGTCGAGGGTTTGATCCACGTTTCCGAAATGTCCTGGACCAAACGCAGCAAGCCGAGCGAAGTGTTGAACCCGGGCGACGTCGTCGAAGTCGTCGTTTTGGACATCGATCGCGACAGCCGCAAGATTTCGTTGGGTCTGCGTCAGACCGAGCGCAATCCGTGGGAAGTTTTGGCCGAGAAGTATCCGGTTGGCCGCAAAATCAAGGGCAAAGTCCGCAACATGACCAGCTACGGCGCGTTTGTGGAAATCGAAAACGACATCGACGGGATGATTCACGTCTCCGATATGTCCTGGACTCGCAAGATCAACAATCCCAATGAAATTCTCAAGCCGGGCATGGAAGTCGAAGCCGTCATCCTCGACATCAACCCCGAGCAGCAGCGCATCTCCCTCGGTCTCAAGCAGGCCGAAGAAGATCCGTGGGCCAATATCGATCAGCTGTACAAAGTCGGCGACATCGTCAAAGGCAAAGTCACCAAGATTGCCGCGTTTGGCGCGTTTGTCGAGCTGTCCAACAAGATTGACGGCTTGATCCACATCTCTCAGATCAGCAAAGATCACGTCGAAAAAGTCAAAGATGTCCTCAGCGTCGGCAATGAAGTCGAAGCGCGGGTCATCAAAGTTGACACCGACGAGCGCCGCATCGGCCTCTCGATCAAAGCGGTCAATGAGAATTTCACCGAAGCCGACCTCAAAGCGGCCGAAGAAGAATACACCGCCGCCCTCAAACCGGGCGAAGACATGGTCGATATGGGCGAAGTTTTCGCCGGACTCGATCTCAAGTAATCGAAAATCGATTGCATCCCCAAGAGCGGCCAGACGGCCGCTCTTTTTTTGTGCAGATTTTTGCCTCAAGTGATTGCATTTGTCAATTCAAATGTTATTTTAATCAAAGTAAAATATTACATAATACTTGGGAGGATATATGTTGCTCTTTTTGTTCGGGATCGGGATCTTGGTCGCCGGGTACTTCATTTACGGCAAATTTGTGGAAAAGATTTTGGCGCCGACCGACCGGCCGACTCCGGCCAAGACGAGTTACGACGGGGTGGATTATGTGGAGCTGCCGCACTGGAAAAATATGCTGATCCAGCTCTTGAACATCGCCGGGGTGGGGCCGGTGATCGGGGTGATTTTGGGGATCAAGTTTGGCGCGATTGCCTTTTTGATCATCCCGGTGGGCAACATCATCGGCGGTGCGACTCACGATTTCATCGCCGGGATGATGTCCTTGCGGCACAACGGGGCCAACTTGCCGGAGCTGCTTAAAAAAGGGTTGGGCGTGGGGTACTACCGGTTCTTTGCGGTCTTTATGATCTTTTTGTTGTTGCTGGTGGTGGCGGTGTTTATCAACATCCCGGCCACATTGATTGACCAGTTGATCCCCGGGGCGCCGGTATTCTGGTACGCGGTGATTGCAATTTTTCTTTATTACATTGCGGCAACATTGTTTCCGGTGGATCAGATCATCGGTAAAATTTATCCCATATTCGGCGGCCTTTTGTTGTTCAGCTCATTGGCAGTACTGGTGGTGCTGTTGGTGAGCGCCAATGACAATATTTATCTCTTGCGCGAGACCGCCGAATTTAAAGAGCACATGATCAAAGACCCGATCATCCCGGTGTTGTTTGTAACCATTGCCTGCGGGATCATCTCCGGGTTTCACGCGACGCAGTCGCCGATCATTGCGCGGACGATGACCTCCGAGCATCAGGCTTTGCCCGCGTTTTACGGAATGATGGTCCTGGAGGGGGTCATCGGCATGATCTGGGCGGCGGCCGGGATGGCGATTTACAACCTTAATGTCGATTACATGAGTTTGCCCCCGGCGGTGGTGCTCAATAAAATTACCGAGCACTTTTTGGGCGGCTGGGTGAGTGTCCTCACCATCCTGGGCGTTGTGGTGCTGGCCATTACCTCCGGCGACACGGCGATGCGTAGCTTGCGCCTCAGCATTGCCGAAATGGGTAACATCGATCAGCGCAGTTTTGCCAACCGGATGAAAATCTGCATCCCGCTGATTGTCGTGGTCTCGCTCCTTTTGTGGTGGTCCAACAGCAGTGCCAAAAGCTTCTCTTATTTGTGGAATTACTTTGCTTGGAGCAATCAGGTGCTGGCTGCTTCGACCTTGCTGGGCTCGATGGCGTGGCTGATTCAAGAACGCAAAAATTTCTACATCGCCGCCGTGCCGGGCGCGTTTATGGTGTTTATCGTCGCCAGTTATATTTTATGGACGAGCCCGGAGCACAACGGCCCGGTCGGATTCGGGCTTGACCTGACAGTTTCCTACCTGATTTCCGCGGTGTTTGCCGCAGCGTCATTGGTCTGGGTCTATGTCCGCAGCAAGCGCAATCTGCAAACCTTGGAGCAAACAATCACGGAGTAATAAATGCACGACGCCTCTTCCATTATCTTTTGGGTGATTGTAGGCAATGCGCTCTTGCTCGGGTCGGCGGCGGTGCGGTATATGTGTACCGAGGGGGCGCCATTGGCGGTCAAACATCGGCTGTGGATTAACTTTGTGAGTTATCTATTGCTGTCGCTGCTGGTATTGTGGGCGTTGCGCAACGGTTACAATCACCGGCAGCTGTGGCTCACGGGCGGTTATGAGTTTACTGCGAGGGCAATTGACCGATTTGGGTATTATGTTTTGTGGCCGCTGATTATGACTTCTGTCTCATTGGTGATTCCCAATGCGTTGATGTTCGGCTTTTGGTCAGGCAACAGTCGGGTAGTTTACACCACGATAGCATCATTTATCGTCTGGCATATTATTATCGGTGTGATCGGGTATTTAATGTTCAGCCAATTATTTACCCCTGCTTACACCAGACCGTTGGCCTGATTACAACAACTTGGGGCAAATGTCAGTTAAGACGCAATGATCGCAGTCGGGATTGCGGGCTTTGCAGACCTGACGGCCATGGGTGATCAGCAAGTGCGAAAAATTGGTCCAGTATTCGGGATCGATCTTGCGGTTGACCGCGGCTTCGATTTTTTCGGGGTCGCTCTCTTTGACCACGCCGAGGCGGTTGAGCAAACGGTTGACGTGGGTATCCACCGGAAAGCCGGGGGTGGCAAACGCATTGCCCAGTACCACGTTGGCGCTCTTGCGGCCGATGCCGGGGAGTTGGACGAGGTCCGCCATCGTCGTTGGGACTTGACCGTCAAATTTCTCCAAAATCATCATGGCCGTGGCGTGGATATTTTTGGCCTTGTTGACATAAAGCCCGCAGCTTTTGATCAATGTTTCAATCTCCGCGATGCTCAATTGCGCCATCCCTGCGGCGTCGGGGGCGCGGCGAAAGAGCTCTTTGGTGACCAGATTGACCCGGATGTCGGTGCACTGCGCCGAGAGCATCACGGCGATCAACAGCTGAAACGGCGAAGCATGCTCCAACGGGCAGCCGCACTCGCCGTAGACGGCAAAGAGCCGGTCATAAATGGTTTTGCAGCTTGGCTTCATCAATGAAATTGCGCAGCAGCGTCAAACCGGCGCTCTGGCTCTTCTCGGGGTGAAACTGGACGCCGTAAATATTACCCTTGCCGATGGCGGCCGAAAACGGCAAAATGTACTCGGATTCGCCGAGGGTGAACTCGTCCGACTTCTCCACATAATACGAGTGGACAAAGTAAAAATACTCGTCGGCTTGGAGATGTTTTCCCAAGAGGCAGCCGGGACGGAAGTTGCATTGATTCCACCCCATGTGCGGCACCTTGAGTCCGACGTCGGGAAACAGTTTCACCGCGCCCTTAAAAATCCCCAAGCCGGGGACGCCGGGCGCTTCTTCGCTCGACTCGAGGAGCATTTGCATCCCGAGGCAGACCCCAAGGAAAAATTTTCCCTGAGCGACAAATTCGCGGATGGGGGCCACAAAATTGCGTTTCTGCAAGTGCTCGATGCCTTCGCCGAAGTTGCCGACGCCGGGGAGGATGCAAACATCAAATTTGGCGAGCTCCGCGCCATCGGTAATGACCTCAAGGTCGCCGCCGACAAACTCCAGGGCTTTGCGCACCGAGCCAAGATTGCCCATATTGTAATCAATCAATGCAATTTTCATAAATCACCTTTAAAATTTCCTGCGGGTCGGCCAGCCGGCCTTGACCCTCGGCGCCGCAGGCGACATGACCGGCGGCGGGTTCGATAATAATCACGTTGCGCGCGCGCAACGCGGCAATATTTTGGACGCAGGCCGGGTGTCGCCACATCTTGGGATTCATCGCCGGGGCAATGATCACCGTGCCGTCAAAGGTGGCGGCAAAGGTGCTCAAGGCGTCGTCGGCGATCCCGTGGGCCATTTTGGCGATGAAATTGGCGGTGGCGGGGGCGACGATGAAAACTTTGGCCTCGTCGGCCAAAGCGATGTGCTCCGGCTTCCAGTCGGGGGTGTCCCACAAACTGGTGATAACGGGGTGCTGCGACAAGGTCTCAAAGGTGAGCGGCGTTACAAAGCGCTGCGCGTTTTTGGTCATGATGACTTGGACGCGGTGGCCTGCTTGTGTGAGTGCGCTGGTGAGGTAAGCTGCTTTATAGGCGGCGATGCCGCCGGTGACTCCCAAAACCAATTTTGCTTTCATCCTTGCCTCCCGGTTAAAACGGCTCATCCGTCAACAATGCGGTTTTTAATTGCAAACTTTGCAGCAACGCGGTCAATTGGGTCGCCGCCTTGGCCAAGTCGTCGTTAAGTACCAAATAATCGTACTCGCGCCAAAAAGAGAGCTCATGTCTTGCCTCGTTGAGGCGGATGTTGATCTGCTCCTCGCTGTCTGTGGCGCGGCTGCGCAAGCGTTGCTCCAAGATGGCAAAGCTGGGCGGGCCGATAAAGATTAAGCTCACGGTTTGACGCAATATGTCATTGCCGAGGCACGCTTTTTTGATTTGCATCGCTCCTTGGACGTCGATGTCCAGGACAACGGTCTTGCCCGCGAGCGCGCGGTCGATGATTTCGCTTTTCAACGTGCCGTAATAGTTGGTGAAAACTTTGGCGTATTCGGCAAACTCGTCACGGGCGATTTTTTGCTCAAACTCGTCAATGCTCAAAAAGTGGTAATGGACATGGTTGATCTCCTCGCCGCGGATTTTGCGGGTGGTACAGGAGACGGAAAATTGCAGATCCTTGATATGTTTGCGCACCTCGGTAATCAGCGTCGATTTGCCGACGCCGCTGGGGCCGGAGAGTACGATGATGTTGCCAAGTTTACTCATAATGTCCTTTACACTCATTTTGCCAGCCGGGGAAATTCCACTCTTCGGGAAATTTCCGGCACTGGACCGGTTTCACCGGCTCAATTATGCACTCGGTCAAGCCGGGTTCGCCGGTCAAAAAGATACAGCTTTTGTCTGCGTTATCAATCAAGGCCAAACCGCTGCGGTCGGGCCGGAGCTTTGTATAACGCGCTAAAAAGTCCTCCTCGCTCAAACCCAAAAAAGCGGCGACGGAGGCGATTTCCGCCAACTCCAGCTTGACGCAGCCGGGCCACCGGCAGCATTGGCCGCAGCGATTGCAGACAAATTGCTTCATCAAAAATCAAACGGTGCGCGCTTTTGCTCTTCGACTTTTTTACGCAGCACGGCCTTTAAATTGCCGATTTCGTCAACCCCGGCCGCGACCGGGACGATCTCAATGACTTCGCTCGACAGCTCCTTTTTAAGCAACTCCAGATTGGCCGCGCTCTCGGGCAAATCCATTTTGTTGGCGACGACGATCGCCGGGCGGGTGGAGAGCCCTTTCATATAAAGCTCGAGCTCGACGCGCAAGTGTTTGAGGTCATCCACCGGATTGCGGCCGTCGACACCCGCCATGTCCAAAACGTAGGCCAAAATGCTGGTACGCTCAATGTGTTTCAAAAACGCGTGCCCGAGCCCGATGTTGGCATGGGCGCCGTCAATCAAACCGGGGATGTCCGCGACCGTAATGCGGTGAAAGTCGGGGTACTCAATGACGCCGACCATCGGGTGTAAGGTGGTAAAGGGGTAAGGTGCCACTTTGGGGCGGGCCGCCGAGACCGCGCGGAGCAAAGTTGATTTGCCCGCGTTGGGATAGCCGACCAGGCCGACGTCGGCGATGGTCTTGAGCTCCAGGTGGATTTCGCGCATTTCCCCTTCCTCGCCGGGCTCGCTCTCGCGCGGGGCACGGTTGGTCTGGGTGGCGAAACGCGGATTGCCGCGGCCGCCCTTGCCGCCTTTGGCGATCACAAAGGTTTTGTTATCTTCATCCATATCGACGATGACTTCGCCGGTCGCGCAGTCGGTAATGACGGTGCCGACAGGGATGCGGATGGTGATGTCGGGGGCTTTGCGCCCGTGCATGTCCTTGCCTTTGCCGCCGGGGCCGCTGGGTGCGGCATAATGTCGGTTGTACATCAAATCCACCAAACTTTGCTCGCCGGTGGTGGCAAATAAAATCACATTGCCGCCGTCACCGCCGTCGCCGCCGTCGGGGCCGCCGTTGGGCACATATTTCTCGCGGCGGAAACTGCAGCAGCCTTTGCCGCCGTGACCGCCCTTGACTACGATTGTCGCTCTGTCTACAAACATGGGTAACTCCCTGTGTTGAAACGAAAAACCCCGGTATAGTCCGGGGTTTCAAATATTACCAAATTCTCAAATTTAAGGCGCGCGTCGTTTGAAACAATCGCTGGGAGCGCCTCAAAAGTTGATTAGTTGGCGGGTACGATTTTGACGTTGCGTTGGGCTTTGTTGAACTCAACAACGCCGTCACAGAGCGCAAACAAGGTGAAATCGCGGCCGCAGCCGACGTTTTTACCCGGGTGAAACTTGGTCCCGCGTTGACGCACGATGATCGAACCGGCGGAAACGAGCTCCCCGCCAAACGCTTTGATCCCCAAAAATTTCGGATTGCTGTCCCGGCCGTTACGGCTGCTGGACTGGCCTTTCTTATGTGCCATGATTGTACCTCGCTATATTTAAATTTAACTTTATTGCATTAATCAGTCTTATTAATGTATCACCAATTTTAAGAAAATCAAATCAAAACGTCACTTTTTTTGAAGAAAATCGACCGACAGCGCGCACGTCAGGCGAAATGTCCACTTTAACGCCTCAAAAAGCAGCAGCCGCGGGTCGTAGTGATTGAGCTTGTTTTCGCTCTCAAACCAGTCGATGTAGCCCTGGGCGCAAATTCGGCCAAAATCGATGGTCTTAAGGTGGCCGGTGAGGTGTTCGGCGGCATAAATCGGCGCTTTGCCGTCGAGCATCCCCGCGAGCTCAAACTTGATCTCTTTGCTGTTTAAAAAGTCGGTTGCCGCCTCGGCCGCCTTGGCTGTCACAAATGTGAACAAAGAAGATATCTCGTCCAAAGAAAACGCGGCATGGTGCCGCAACTCGCCCAGCATTTGGGTGAGCAATTGTTTCTCGGCATCGGCAAGCTCAGGGGCGGTGGCAATGGTAGACGGCAATAGATCGGCTTGCTGTGCGGCAAGCACGACCGACCGCGCCGCTTTTTGCGCGGCTTCACTGGTGCTGAACATAATTTAAACTCTAGTAGGCCCGCTGCAAGGCGATGACTTTGCCTTGGATTTGGACATCCTCGGGCAAATAAAGCTGGGGTTTGAAATCAGGGTTGGCCGGTCTGAGCTCGATCATGCCGTTGGTCTTTTTAAAGAAGCTCTTGACTGTGACTTCCCCGCCCTGTAGCAGTGCGACCACGATGTCGCCCGCTTTGGGCTGGGTTTCGGTATGGGCCACGATGACGACATCGCCCTCGTAAATCCCCAAATCGCGCATGCTCTCACCTTGGATCCGCAAGGCGAAAAGCTGCTCGTATTGGAATTTTTTGACCTGCTGGGCGCTGATGAAAACCTCGCCGTCCTTGTGCTCGATGCTCTCGGCCGGCAACCCGGCGTTGACCCGGCCCAACAACGGAATCGCGATTGCTCCCGGCAGGCGCTGGCCGGCGCGGTTGGTCTTGTTGATAATACTGATGCTGCGCGCCTTGGAGCTGCGCGTCAGCTGTTTTTTGCGCTGCAATGCGCGCAAGTGGGCAAAAACGGTGGAAGTTTTGATGCTGAACTTGTCTGCGATTTCATAAACAGTGGGAGCCATGCCGTTGATGTTGATAAACTCTTCAATGAAGTCGATCATGTTCTTTTGTTTATCCGTCAAGCTTTTCAAAATATTCCTCCTTTTTGGGGACTATATCTTGGATAGTCCGAATTTATAATACGAATCCCGCTCCGGCAACCATGTTTTTGCCGTCAAGCTGTCCCACGCGAACCATATAGATCATTTCTTTGATGACGACAGTGTCTTTTTTCTCGGGGGTGGTGGATTTCATGCAAAAGGTGACTTTCCACAAATAGTCGCGGACGACAGTCTGGTCGAGCTCGCAGACAAATTCGGTGGCGGTCATTTCGCCCATATTGGCGTATAGATCGTTGCGCAACGTGTCAAACTCGGTCTTGTTGACCCGCTTGCGGGCGGCTTCGTCCAAAACGTCATACAGCTTTTGGAAGTTGTTTTCCTTGATGGCGGCGACAAAACCGGTGAAATATTTTTCGGCGGCGACCTTGGCGTTTTCGCTGTTGCTCACGTTTTCCACGGGTTTGTCGAGCGTGCTTTTGCAGCCGCCGGCCAAAAAGGTCAAGGCGAGCAAGCTGCAACCCAAAACGAAAGATTTGAGGAGCGCTGATTTCATGTTGCGTTATCCTTTGAGCTCTTTGCAGAATTCCGTCAAGCGGTTGACTGCATCCATGATGTTTTTATCCGAACAAGCGTAAGACAAACGGATGTTGCCCTCGGCCCCGAAAGACCAGCAGGGAATCGCCGCCAGTTTTTTGCGCTCCAACAGTTGATTGCAAAACTCCTCGGACTTAAGGCCGAAGCTGCTGATGTCGCAGAGAATGTAAAATGCGCCCTGCGGCCGGATGCACTTGATCCCGTCGATTTTGGAGATCAAGGAGTAGATGAGGTCGCGGCGCTTGGCAAAGGTTTCGATCATGTGTTTGACCTCAACTTCGGCTTTGCCTTCCAGCGCGGCCATGGCACCGTACTGGGCAAAGGTGGTCGCATTACTGGTGGTGTGGCTCTGGAACGCGATGATGCGCTTGGTGAGCCAGCGCGGCGCGGTCAGGTAACCCAAACGCCAACCGGTCATTGCATAAGTCTTGCTGAGGCCGTTGACGGTGATGGTGCGCGCATTGATTTCTGGAGACAGCGACGCGATGCTGACGTGCGGTTTGTCGGCATCGTAAACTAATTTTTCGTAAATTTCGTCCGAGAGCACCATGATGTTGCGGCGGACGGCGATTTCAGCGATTTTTTCCAGAGTTTCTTTGCGGTAAATCGCGCCGGTGGGGTTGGACGGAGTATTGAGGATCAGCAAACGGGTGTTTTCGGTAATGGCTTTTTCGAGATCGGCAGGGCAAAGCTCGTAATTGTTCTCCGCTTTGGTCTGAATCTCAACGACTTTGGCACCGGTGGCCTTGACCATTTCGGGATAGCTGAGCCAGTAGGGGGCGGGGATGATCACCTCATCGCCGGGGCCGCACAATGCCGCCACCGCGGTGAATACCGAAAATTTGGCGCCGGGGGCGACTACGGTTTGCTCCCAAGTGCCGTCGATGTTATTTTCTTCCTTGAATTTTTTGGCGACCAATTTGCGCAAATCAGGGAGTCCGCTCGCGGGAGTGTAGGTGACTTTGCCTTCTTGCAATGCTTTGATGCAGGCGTCTTTAATCGGCTGGGGAGTGTCAAAGTCAGGCTCGCCGGCGCACATGCTGCAGACGTTATCTCCCTTGGCTTTCATTTCCTTGGCCAAAGCGGTGATTGCCAGGGTTGCCGAAGGGGTGAGTCCGCACATGAAACCGGATGATTTCTGCAAATCTTTCATAGTTCTATTATAGCTCCGTAATTTTATCAAAAAACCTATTACACTAATATAGCATGTTTCATTGCGTTTTCAAGCTTCAAAAGCGTTTCCGGCTGATAAATTTACCGATTATTTTGACGATAGCGGAGAGCTATTTTTTTGCCCCCCGATCCGTGATCGGAGCTGCCGCGGCAACTCAGGTGCGGATCACCACCTCGGAGACCGGAAAGATCCATTGCAGAAACACCGGATTTTGTTCGCGGTCCCAGACCATATCGTTGCGGCGGCGGTTTTGCGTGGATTTGAAAAAAATCAGATGCCGGTCAATGACGATTTCTTTCATATGAATTTCCCCGGCGGTGGTTTTAAAGATGCACAGGTCGCCGGAGAGCGGATACTGTTGACCGGGCACAAAAATCAGCGCCTGGTCTGGCAGCTCGACGTGTTCGGGCGAAAAAATGTCGATTTTGAACGCGCACAAATCGGGCTTGATTTTACCGGCGGGGAAATGCAGATAATCACAGTCATTTTGCTCCATATAAACTGGCAGGAGATGAAACAGCGGCTGAAACGAGTGCATTTGCGAGATTTTGAGCATCGGCACGACCGTAGTGTTGCCGGTCAGCTTTTCGGGGGATACTTTGGGTGGCGGTTCGGCAATTTTTTGTGCCGGAATCGTTCGGGATTTGGTGATGATGCGGGCGTTGAATATCCCGGTGTAAAAGGTGTCGGCCGCATTGAGATCAAGCTCAAGGTAGTTGCATAGGTTTTGCATCTGATGCGGGCTCAACAGATATTCCCCGTTTTTGATCTGGGATACCGCGGACGGTGAAATGGCCAGCATTTTTGCCAGATCCTGCTGTTTTTTGTTTCTTTTTTTTAAAAATTGATCGATGACCGGCCAGCCGTTGACATGAACACTCATTGTTGCACCTCTTCCGAAAACGTTAAAAAAATGTTCCTGTCAATAAATATAAATCACGAATTATAAATTTTCACTTAATTTTTTTTAAAATATCAATGTTTTTTTGAAAAAAATATTTTTATTGCCAAAAAATACGCCATCTTGCATATTTTTTAAAGGTTAATTTGAAATGTTTCGTCCGGATCTGAAAAAACGGCGCAAAGTTTGAAAAACCTTGCGCCGGGATTGACGGAGATGATTATTGAAAGTGGGTCAGCTTTTTTTGGCCGATCGGGTAGACGTTGAAACCGATCCCGAAAAGTTTTTTATGATCAAGAATATTGCGGCCGTCAAAGATAAAAGCCGGTTTCTCCATCAATTGATAGATTTTCTCAAAATCAAGCTCCTTAAAACTCTTCCACTCGGTTGCAATCACCACGGCGTGGGCACCCTTGACCGAGTCATAGGGGCAGTCTTCGTAAGCGATTTCGCCGGGCAGTCCGGCCAAGTCGAGCTTGGCATTGTCCAACGCTTTAGGATCGTGGATGGCGAGTTTGGCATGTTCTTCCAGCAGCTGGCGGCAGACCGCAATCGCCGGAGACTCGCGGGTGTCGCCGGTGTCCGCCTTAAAGGCAAACCCGAGGATCGCGATTTTTTTGCCCGCCACGGTGTTGAACATTTCGTTAACCATATTGCGGACAAAGCGGTTGGACTGGTAATCGTTGATCATGACTACCTGTTCCCAGTAGGCGGCGACTTCCGGGAGACCGTAGTATTCGCACAAATAGACGAGGTTGAGGATGTCTTTTTTGAAGCAGGAGCCGCCGAAGCCGATGCTGGCGTTGAGAAATTTGGCGCCGATGCGGCTGTCTTTGCCGGCAGCGGCGGTGACTTCCTTGATGTTGGCTTCGGTTTTTTCGCACAGCGCCGAGATACTGTTAACCGATGAAATGCGCTGGGCCAACAAAGCGTTGGATACGAGTTTAGTAAGCTCGCTGCTCCACAAATTGGTGGTGATGATCCGCTCGCGCGGCACCCAGTTGGCGTAAATAGCGACGACTTCTTCGATTGCTTTTTGGCCGTCGTGGGTCTCCATGCCGCCAATCAGTACCCGGTCGGGGGCGTTGAGGTCGTCAATGGCGGTTCCTTCGGCCAAAAACTCGGGATTGGAGATGATTTGAAATTTGAGCCCCTTGTCGTTGGAGTGCAGCACACGGCTCAGGGCTTCGGCGGTGCGGACGGGAAGCGTGCTTTTTTCGACCACGATTTTATTGTTGCGGGAATGCTCCAAAATCGAGCGGGCGGTTTTTTCGAGGTACTCGAGGTTGGCCGCTTTGCCCGCGCCGGCACCGAAGGTTTTGGTCGGCGTGTTGACGCTGACAAAGATGATGTCGGCTTTGTCGATGGCGCCGGCGATGTCGGTCGAGTAAAAGAGGTTTTTGTTGCGGCAGCGTTTGACCACCGTGTCGAGACCCGGCTCGTAAATCGGCAGCGTGTCGGAGTTCCAGTCCCGGATGCGCTTTTCGTTGATGTCGACCACGGTGACGGTGTAGTCTTTGCATTTGTCCGCAATCACCGCCATGGTCGGGCCGCCGACGTAACCCGCGCCGATGCACAAAATATTTTTTGACATAAAAACCTCGGTTGTTTGATTTTCCCGGGATATAATATATACAGTTTTTGTGTATTTGCAAATCTCCGGCGGCGGAAACGGACTTGAAATCCCGAGGAAAACGTTTGCTGCCGGTCATTTTTATCGGGTTCCAATCATGTTAACGGTTGATTTATGTCAAAAAAATAATATATTAATAAACAAAAACAGGTAATTCCCGAAAACCATTTGCCGAAGGGAGGAATATTGATTATGGCAGACACAATCGATTGGGGCTCAACGCCGGTCATCAGGCTGGGGGATCTCGTAAACGAAGATCTCGGACTTGCCGGCAATTTATCCGACGGGTTTCGGCTGGAGGTGCAAGACGGGGTGTACTCGCTCTACGGTTATATGAACGGCATGAGCGCCAAGGGCACCCTTTACGGCCCCGACGGCAAAAAAGTTGCCTCGGGTTACATCAACAACAATGTTTTCAGCTCGATGGTGCTAAAGGCCGGGGTCTATCGGTTTCGGATTGATTCTGCCGATAAAGGGGCGACCGCGGGGAGTTACTCGCTGGCGCTCTACGGACGGGAGTACATGCTTGCCAACAATGCCGACGATTCGCCGGGGATTCTTGGCGTCAACTATCAGGTGACGGTACATGACACGGCGATTCCGGTGATTGCGACCGATTGGGTCGGCTTTGGCGATGGATACGATTTTCGCCAGCTCAATTTGGATTATGCCGCCAAACTGACCTTTGACGTATCCTCATCCGGTTCGGTCAAGTATACAATCTACTCCATCGACAGCGGCAAACTCAAGCCGATCAAAGTGCTGGCGCTCAAGGCGGGCGAGTTTAAAAGTATCAAGGATTTGCTGCTTCCGGCCGGTAACTACTACATCTCAATGCAATCGACCGACGCCCAAAAAGGCGGTGCGGCCGATTACAGTGTCAATCTTAATGAGTACAACTGTGTGTTTTATGCCAAGGGCAACAATGCGGACGACTCGTTTGGCTCGCTAGGGACCGCATATCAGATCACCATCGGCGCGCAGCCGGAGCCATTGTTGACCGATGAATGGGTGGGTTACGGCGATCAGACCGACTGCCGGCAGATCAACATGACCTATGCCGGCAAATGCACCTTTGATTTTTTTGCCTCCGATGCCGCCAGATTTACCATTTATACCTTTTCGGACAATAAACTGCGCAAATTAAAAACGGTGACGGTCAAGCCCGGCAACATTGCCAATATCAAGAATCTGCTTCTTGACGCCGGAACGTATTTCATCTCGGTCGAGTCGACCAATGCCCGAAAAGGCGGCAGTGCGGACTATTTTGTCAACCTCAACTCCTCCTCCGCGATTTTTTATCAGGCGGACAAAACGGATGATCTTTATGCCAATGCCAAAACGCTGGATCAAAACACGATTGTCAACGATTGGGTCGGCTACTCGGATTTGATCGATTTTAAAACGTTTGCGCTGGATGCCGAGGGAATATGCAATCTTGCCGTCACCAATGTTTCGGACAAGCTCAAACTTACGATTTATGTGGAAAATAACGGCAAGCTCAAATCCGTCAAGTCGCTTTCGATTGCCAAAGGCAGCGGCATGATCAAAAACCTCAAGCTTGCCGACGGCACTTATTATCTTGCGATTGAGTCGATCACTGGCAAAAATGGCGGCATGAGCGATTATCAGCTCAATCTGGCAATCACCTAGCCGGTCATTTTTTGCAAAAAAACAAAACCTGCCGCCGGGCGGCAAACTCCTGCAATGTCCGGAGCAAAGCGGCTGTGCGCGTTTCGTCAATATTAACTGCGACATCATCAAGGATCACCGGCAGCGAGGGCCCGGCTTCCTCACAGTACTCAATGAGGGCGAGCCGCAGCGAGAGCATCAATAAATCCAGTGTGCCGCGTGAGAGTTGCAACGGATTTTTGTCGGCGTTGGTTACGGTGTCAAACACCAGCAGCGCGCCCTCAAGGGTTTTGCGCAAATTGACGTAACGTTTTGCCGTGAATTTTTCAAACAGCGCTCCCGCATGCCGGATGACTTGGGGCTGACGCTCCTTCTCAAATTTCGCAATGGCAAGCCCGAGCAGCTCGGCGGCCCGGGTGACGATCAGATAGTCGCGGTAAATATCGCGTCGCCGGTTGTTGAGGGCTTCGAGGGTATTGCGCAGCGCTGCCGGATCGGGCAGGCGGCGGAAGTTATCCACAATCTGACCGGCCGAGCCGAAGTTTTCGGTCAGTTTGGCCGCCTCGGCCGCCAGCTGCCGGTGTTCTTGGGTGAGTTGGTCAAACTGTCGGTCAAGCTCGGCTGCGTCGACGTTTTCGCAACGAGCCAAGAGTTCGGCGCCGAAGATTTCGGTCAGGTGTTTTTGCATGTCTTCGCAATTTTTGCGCGTGTCGCGGTAGCGGGTAAAACCGGCGATTTTTTGGCGGTAAGCTTCCTCGCCGTCGCACTGGCGGCCGTGCCAAAAATCAGAAACGGCGCGCTCCAAATGTTTTTGCTGATCGCTCAAATGCGCGTGCTGCATGGCGAGCGACTCGCGGCTGATGCGGGTGCGCTCCGCCTGATTTTTGGCGGCAATCGCTTGCATAAGTGCCTGTTGTATGAGTTGACGGTCGGGGGGCCGGCCGGGGAAGTGACCGGCAAATTTTTCCTCAAACTCGGCGATGCGCGTTTGCCAGGCGGCGATGCGCTCGAGATAGATTTGTCTTTTGTCGCGCTGCTGCTGATTGTAAGTGTAGATGAGCCAGCACGGCAGCAGCAAAATGATACCCGGTACGATCAGCAAAAAATGGCTGACCAAGCCCGATAAAATCAGCAGCGCCGCGACGGCGAGGAGCGCGATCCATGTTTTTATGCGGCTTTGCGGCGCCGTCTCCGTCTGGAGTTTGGCCAAGTCCTCCCGGTCGCGCTCATAAATGAAAAAGCGGTTGCCGAGCTCCTGCAAGGCAAGCTCCCGGAGCGCAACATCTGGAGAAATTACGGTGTCGGGAGGAAGTTCGGCAAGCTGCCGGGCGATAACTTGCTGCTGCTCTTGATTTTGGCGGACGGCAAGTCTGAGCTTGGCAAGCTCCAGCTCCCACTGGTCGACCGGGATGATTTCCACGGTGCCAAAGGTTTTGAGCTCGGCTTGCAAAACTTGCAACTTTTGATACGCATTGCTGCACTGGCGTAGGCGGTCAAGCTCCTTGAGCTGACGCTCCAGATCAAGAGTTTGCTGTTGCAATGCCGTCTTTTGTTTTTGGTAATCGGTGAGGGCAGTGACTGCCGCTTCGTACTTGGGAATTTGGTCGGAGACCGACCGGAGCTGCGACTCGCAATCTTCGATTTCACGGTTGATTTGGGCAATTTGATGTTTTTGGCCGCGCGGAGAATACAAGGCGGCAGCGCGCTTGGAAAAATCACTCTGGAGACGGTCAATGGAAAGGCTGCCCAAACTCAAACCTGCGCCGTAAAGGCGGCTCTTGATCTCGGCTTCATCAAGAAGTTTGATTTGATTGAGTTCATCAATGGTGATCGCATAAACGTTGCGGTAAAAACTCTCGCTGACGGTAAGATATTGTTTCAGAAATGCAGACGGGTCGGTTATTTCCGATTGATTTTGGATGATCCGCAGGCGGCCGTTGAGACGCTCGATTTCAAAAACAGCGTCACCCGATTTGACGACCAGACTGCCGCCGTAATTTTTGGGATCGCTACCGGGATAGGCGTTAAGATTGCTCCGGCCGTCCGGGAAACCGAACAAAATCCGGCGGATGAATTCGGCTAAAGTAGTTTTGCCGAACTCATTGGCTTCGGCGATCCGTTGAAATCCCCCACCCGGAAAGGTGAGTGTATAATCGCTGTATTGCCCGAAATTTTTGATTTTGATTTCTCGGATGACCATGGTTTACTCCTCTCCGAGGGCGTCCAGCAGCATTGCTTTGGCCTCCAGATTGATCTCTCTGAGCTCGTCAGCGCTGAAATTGACCGGGACTTTGGCGGGAGCACCAAGCGAACCGGGGGTGTCAAAAATCTCAGTGATATCCTTTGCCAGCGCATTGTCGGGAGGCACCGGGTTGGCGGTTTTCAGTTTGACGCTCTCCAGCGATATGCAGAGTTTGCTCTTAAATATGGCGGTCAGCTCTTCCGGGTCGGCGGCACGGAGCTCGCGGTTGAGCGGTGTCGGCCCTTTGAGAATCAAGCGGATGACGGCATCGGCGAGCTCCCGGCGGCGGATTTCCCCGGCGGTGCTTGCGATCACCTGGTCGATGGTGGCAAGGTGATTGACCTCACACTCGATGATTTCAAAACGGACGCCCTCCGCGCTGCAAAAGGTGACTTCCACTTGGCCCGGCGCAAAATATTGGACCTCGACGAAGCCCTTTTTTCCGTTTTCGTTGACCGAGCGACCCTGGATGCAGCCGGGGTAAACCGCGTAAGGCGCGCGGGAAAGGATGCGAAACTGATGGATGTGGCCGAGCGCCCAATAATCGATGTTTCTATCGCTCAAATCGGCCAAGGGTGCGGGCGCATAGGGTTGGAAGTCGGTTTGGCCGTTGATATTGGCGTGCAATATCCCGATGGCGAAGTCATCGCTTTGGGCCAATTGAAACTCACGGGCGAGATTGCGGGTTTCCTTGGGGCGGTCATGACTGATTCCGGCGATTTTGATTTTGCAGCCGTTGACGGTCAGTTCTTTGACGGCAAAGCGGTCAAACCAAAAAACATTGGCCGGGTACTCCACGAGATCACAGTACCCCTCTGGGCGAAAATCGTGGTTGCCGCCCGCGATCAATACGGGAATTTTGATTTGACTGAGGATATCTTTGAACTTAAGCTGGACATCCAGCGGCGGGTGCGCGTCCTCAAAAACGTCACCCGCAATTACCACAAAATCGCTGCGGCGCTCGCGGGCGTAATTAATGAGATTGTTTAAGGCCAAAAACGGTGAATCGGCCAGAATTTTGGCAATTTCCGGGTTTCTGGAGCTGATCCCGGCAAAAAAACTGCCCAAATGTAAATCCGCGCAATGCAAAAATTTAAACTTGGGCAGTGCCATTGTAAGCTTACGCGATCGGTTCGCGCTTGCTCATGGTTTCGGCGGTGTCGGCCGGAGTGCGTCCGATGTAAATCTGACGCGGCCGGACGATCTTGGTATTGTCGCCGATCATTTCTTTCCAGTGCGAAATCCAGCCGGGCAGCCGAGCGAGGGCAAACATTACGGTGAACATGTTCTCCGGGATGCCCAAGGCGCGGTACAAAATGCCGGTGTAAAAGTCGACATTGGGGTACAAATTGCGCTCGATGAAATACTCGTCGGTGAGCGCCGCCTCCTCAACTTCGCGCGCTACATCCAAGAGCGGGTCGGAGTAGTTGGTCTTGGCCAAATACTTGTGACACTCGCGTTTGATGATCGCGGCGCGCGGGTCGTAGGTTTTGTAGACGCGGTGACCGAAGCCCATCAGACGGAAGGAATTGTTTTTGTCCTTGGCCATGTTGATGAACTTTTTGACGTCGCCGTCGGCCTGAATCAATTTAAGCATTTCAATGACTTCCTGATTGGCGCCGCCGTGCAGCGGGCCCGACAGGGCGGAAATGCCCGCCGAAATCGTCGCATAAAGGTTCACCTGGGCGCTGCCGATGGCGCGCACCGCCGTGGTCGAGCAGTTTTGCTCATGGTCGGCGTGGAGGATAAAGAGAATATTGAGAATGCGCACCGTCTCCGGGTGAATCTGGTACGGCATCACCGAGGAGTCAAACATCATGTTGAGGAAATTGGCGCAGTACGACAAATCGTGCCGCGGATATACCACCGGCTCGCCGACCGATTTTTTGTAGGCAAAGGCGGCCATCGTCCGAACGATCGAGATCAGCCGGGCGCTGGAGGCATCGACATCCTCGGACAACGATTTGGTGTCGACGTTGGGATAAAACGCGGCCAGCGCGTTGATCATGGTCGACAAAATATGCATCGGGTGCGCCCCTTGCGGGAAATGGTCGAAGAAATGACGCATGTCCTCATGGAGCAGCGAGTTGGCATTGAGGTGCGCCGAAAATTTGCGCCGCTCCTCTTCGGTCGGCAGCACGCCGTGGACGAGCAAATAAGCGACCTCGACAAAGAGCGCTTTCTCCACCAAATCCTCGATCGGGATCCCCCGGTAGCGGAGGATGCCGCGCTCGCCGTCGACAAACGTAATCTGGCTGTAGCAGGCCGCGGTATTCATGAAGCTCGGATCCAAAGTCACAAACCCGGTATCACGGCGCAGGGACGCGATATCGATGGCTTTTTCGCCTTCGGTGCCGATAACGATCGGCAATTTAATCTCTTTGTCGTCGATTTTTAACGTGGCAAACTTTGGATTCTTATCATTCATGCGCGAATCCTCCTTTCCAGATTGGTTGGAGTGAAAATTTTGTTTCGCAATTAATATAGCATAATTAATCGTTTTTACAATCTTGGCAAGGGTAAAAAACGGATTCTTTTTTGCTTTTTTTGTCTCCGTGATCGGCTCTGCCGGAGATTTGAATGCGTCAACCTAAGCTTAATGCCTCGGAGGCAACAAGCTAGCCTCCGGGGGCGTTTTTTTTTAGATTTCACATACCGCCAAAATATCGGCAATATCAGAGAGTTGCAAACGTGTCAAAAAGTCGGCAAAGAGGGGATTGTCGGCGGCGAGGTAATCGGCGAGGATAAAGCTCTCGTACTCGTCGTCGGTCATTGTCTCTCTTACCGTTGCCCAAAGGTTTCGGCGCACCAATTCCTCTTTGAGGGCAAATTGGCTGTAGCGTTTGGCAAAGGTTTGGAGTAATGTGAGTTTGAGTTTTTGCAATGCCTCACCCAAAATTTCCGCCTCGCAGAAGTTGTTGAACCCGGGCGGGAAGTCGACCGATTGGGACGAAAAGACACTACAGCGCTCGCCGTTGCTGTTTTCGCAGCTGCCGGCGGGGTCGGGGAGGTGCCAGTAAATCATGGTATTTCCTTTTTTTTGATAAGCGGCGATGTCAACCCGACCAAAGAAAAAAATACAAAAAAAACGCCGGATACAATTCCGGCGCAATACTCGCATTGATCCGGCCGGCCCGGGGGCACAACCCGGGACCGGCGGAAAAACGGTTATTGGTTGGTGAAGATCTGGAACCCGGCGTAGGCCTCCATGCCGTGCTCGCCGACGTCGAGACCGCGCAACTCTTCTTCTTCGCTGACCCGGATGCCCATCGTTTTCTTGAGGATGTAAAAGATGAGGAAAGCGGCCGGGAAGGCGACCAAACCCACGGCAACCAATCCGATGAGTTGGCTGGTAAAGGAGAAGCCGTCACCGAAGATCCCGACGGCCAGCGTCCCCCAGATTCCGTTGACCAGGTGGACCGACAGGGCGCCGACCGGGTCGTCGATGAGGATTTTGTCAAAGAAGAGGACCGAAAACACCACCAGCAAACCGCCGACGGCGCCGATAAAGATGGCTTCGGCAGGGGTGATGCAATCGGCCCCGGCAGTGATCGCGACCAAACCGGCCAGGCAGCCGTTGAGGGTCATCGAGAGATCGGCCTTTTTCAAAACTACCATACTGGTGATCATTGCGGCGACGGTTCCGGCGCAGGCGCCGAGCATGGTGGTGATGAGGACCAACGAGACCTTGGAGGGGTCGGCGCTCAGTACCGAGCCGCCGTTAAACCCGAACCAACCGAGCCAGAGGCAAAACACCCCGGCTGTGGCCAAGGGCATGCTGTGACCCATGATGGGCATCGCGTGACCGTTGACAAATTTGCCGATCCGGGGGCCGAGCAAAAGCACCCCCGCCAGCGCGCCCCAGCCGCCGATGCAGTGGACAAACGTGCCGCCCGCAAAGTCGTGGAAATTGAGATCGGCCAGCCAGCCGCCGCCCCAGGCCCAGGAGCCGAGGAAAGGATACACCAAGCCGACGTAAAACACAGTAAAAATCATATAGGCATTGATCTTGACGCGTTCGGCCACGGTACCGGAGACGATAGTCGCGGCGGTGGCGGCAAACATGCCTTGAAAAAAGAAGTCCGTCCAGTAGGTATAGTTGCCGTTGTAGGCAATTGCCGGACCCTCGGGAGCATGGAGGCCGAAACCGGCAAACCCCAAGAAGTTATTGATAATCCAGTTGGAATCCCCGGGATACATCAACGAAAAACCGCAGGCAGCAAACGCCAAAAAGCCGATGGCGGGAGTGACGGTGTTTTTAAAGAGAATATTGGCGCAGTTTTTGGCCCGGCAAAGACCGGACTCGACTCCGGCAAAGCCGAGGTGCATCAAAAAGACCAACATCCCGGCGAGCATAATCCAGAGGTTGTTGACGGTAAAGGCGTTGACCGCGGCGGGAGTAACGACCACTTCGACCACTTCCTCGGCGTTGGCGCCGATCGCGCAAATAGCCGCAACGGCGAGACTTAACAATTTCATCATTTTCATTTTTTATCACCCAATCGCATTGTTGCCGGTTTCGCCGGTGCGGATACGAATACACTCTTCCAGCGGCAGAATAAAGATTTTGCCGTCCCCGATTTTGCCGGTACGGGCACCGGCGATGATCGCCTCGACCGTGGGCTCGACGTATTCATCGTTGACCCCG
>CAZSSH010000002.1:0-633329 GCA_964609825.1 uncultured Victivallaceae bacterium
TGGGTTATAAGATACCACACTTTTTCCCTTTGTCAAGCTCAATCTCCCCATTTTTTCCACTTTTTCCTCTCCTCCCCCGCACCCCAATCCAACTATTATACCGCAATCCCACCTCCCTCGCGCGCGGGAGCACGCGCACAAGCATGTGCGCATACGTACCACGTGCATGCGTATTATACAGTTATGAAACGTTGAAATATTATGAAACGACCGTAACAACCGATTGCAAACCCCGGTCATCCGGGCTATACTATAGAGAATAACGTCCATGGAGGTCAGAATGCCGCAAAACTCCGAAGTTGTACTCTTAAACATCGCCCCGATGCTGCCCGGGCGCGCCGCCGAAATTACCGACGACATTGCCGACTTGGCGCGCCGCCAAATCATTACCCGCAATGCTTTTATGATGACGCTCACCCCCGAGGGCGAGCCGGTGATTGACAAAGCCGCCGTTTTGGCCGAACGTTACCGGAAGTTTCAAATACTGCTCCGGAGTAAGACCGATGTCTCTTGCGGCATCTTATTGCAGGCCTCGCTCGGACATGGCTGGGAGCCGGATCAACCGGCATCCGGGCAGAAATTCATTACCGGCGACGGCAGGACTCCGTATATCTTTTGCCCGTTGGATCCCGGATTTCGCACTTATCTCGAGCGCTCGATTCATACGCTGGCCAAACTCAAGCCCGACTTTTTCATGCTGGACGATGATTTCCGGATGCTGACCGGGCGCAACGGCTGCTTTTGTCCGCTGCATGTTAATGACTTCAACCGCCAAACCGGGCAAAATTACACCGCCGAGTCGTTGCATGCGGCCATCCGGCAACACTCCGAGGTGGCGGTCGCCTATGACCAGTGGCAGCTGGAAAGTTTGCGGCAAGTCGCCGTCATCATCCGTGAGGCCATCGACCGCGAGGCGCCGGGGACGCCGTGCTCGTTTTGCCAGTGCTCCGACGATGTCCGCCACGCGCTGCCGATCGCCGAAATTCTCTCGGGCGGCGAGCCGCCAACGATCCGCATCAACAACGCCTTGTATTTACGCGAAACGCAACGCACTATCCCGGAGTGGGTACAGTTTACCATGCGGCAAATTGCTTATTTATCGGAGGATACCGTAATTTTTAACGAGCCGGACACCTGCCCGCAGAACCGCTACTCGATGAGCGCCGCGATGCTGCATTTTCACTTGACCGCATCGCTATTATTAGGCTGTCGCGGCGGCAAACTGTGGATCACCCGCCTCGGAGCCTACGAGCCTGAGAGCGGTCGGGCTTACCGGCGGATTTTGAGTGAACACAGCCAATATTACCGGAAGCTGACAGCCCTCGGTTTCCGGCCCGACGGAGTCCTGTCGCCGCTGCCGGTCAAGCCCCCGTTTCAGTTTCCGCCCAATGCACACCAAACTTATCCCAACGGCAACTGGGCGACCCGGGTATTCGGTGTCATGGGCATCCCCTTTTATTTCGGCAAGGCCGATGCGCCGGGACAAATCACGGCGATTTCCGGCGATGACTGCGATGTTTTGAGTGACGCGGAAATCGCCGGTCTTTTGAAGCATCATGTATTATTGGACGGCGAAGCCGCTCGCAAATTGACCGATCGCGGCTTTGCCGAAACCATGGGATTCACCGCCCGTGTGTGGGATTTGGCCAAGCCGTCGGTGGAAATAGAACCCGGCAGGGAAGCCATCGGCAGCGGCAGCGGCGCCCGCCCGGCGGTGTTGACGCCATGCCCGGGCAAACCGGTCAAAATCATCTCGGAGCTCCGGCACCAAAGTAATGCGTTGAGCGGCGACTCCGAGTATCTCGCCCCGGGCGCACTGGTGACCACCAGCCCCGGCGGCAACCGGATCGCGGTCATCGCCGCCTCGGTGGTGCCCTACGGCTTCAACAGTTTTGCCATGTTGAATGAGACGCGGCGCAACATGTTTGGTACTTTATTTAACGAATTGGGCGGCGTGCCGGTGCGTTACATGGGCGACGCCGAGCTGATGGTGTGGTGCGGCCATGACAAAACGCAAAACCGCATTGTCGTTTTGACCGCGCTGTCCCCCGACGGAGCGGACTCCCCGACCCTCGAGTTTGCGCAAATCCCGCACGGTATCGAACTGCTCTCCCCCGACGGCAGCTGGCATAAGATTCCCTTTGCCGTCAGGGATTCGCAAATCACCATGCAAACCCCCGTACGGCCGCTGGTTCCGACAGTGTTGCGCTGCCTCTGACCGTAACCGGCCGTCTCATTTTGTGAATCGATTCATATTTTTTGCACAATTCTCCATAAATCCATTGTTTTCAGTCAAAAAATTGGCAAATTTTTCATTTTTGCTATTGCTTTTGCATTTCTCCCATGCTATAATATAGACAAATAAACTGAATCGTTTCAAATCAAGATGACAACATGGCAAACAAAGTAACCATCAAAGATGTGGCCCGCGAGGCCAATGTCAGCGTCGGCACCGTCTCCAAGATTCTCAATGGCGGCAAATGCGCCGATGAGCGTCACGAGCGGGTCTATGAGGCAATCAAAAGTCTCAACTATCAGCCCAACGTCTACGCCCGCGCCGTCCGCTCGGCCAAAAGCAACTGCATCGGCCTTTTGCTCGAAAAAAACGTCTACCGCACCAGTAATCTCTGGCTGGACGGCTGGCTCTCCTCGTTGCTGCAGGCCATCGCCAAAACCAATTTCCGCAGCGAAATTATCACGGTGGACTCTCAGGACGGCAATTTTGACTGTTCGCGCTTTTTGCAATTTGACGGGCTGATCAGCTTCGGTCATTTTTACGATGAGTTTTGGCAAAAGATGGATCAGCAGTGCAATGTCCCTCTGGTGACTTATTTTGAGCAGGCCAAGTACAAATACGGCTTTACCTACCCGGTCGAGCTGGAGGACGGAATGCAAAAAATTGCCCGCCACTTGTATGATTGCGGGCACCGCGAAATCGCGTTTGTCGCCGACCAGAGCGACGTCGCCCGCTTTAAGATGAAAAAATTCGGCGAAGCCATGACGGCGATTTACCCTGAGTACAACCATGAGCTGCTGATCTCCGCTCCCGAGCTCAATACCGCCACCGAGTTCGGCATGTACCTGACCAACTTTGTACTGTCCAATTTTCCCAACGTAACCACCATTTTTTATGTCAGTGACAGTTATGCCAACGGCGGACTTTGCACCTTGATGCAACAACGGCTCCGGATCGCTCAGGAAATCAGCATCGTCAGCTACGACCATACCAGCTGGACCGAAAATTTCATGCCGAAAATCACCGGCGTCGGCATCAATTTCAGAAAAACAACCCAAAAATTAGTCGATTTATTAATTGCAACGATCAAGGAGGAAACGGAAACGGCACAAGAACTCAAACAACAACCCATCACCCTTGAGTATTTCCCCGGCAACAGCGTCAAAAAAATCAAATCCAACATCAAAGGTTAAATTATGAAGTCGAAAAAATTTACGTTAATCGAGCTTTTGGTTGTCATTGCGATCATAGCCATCCTCGCCTCCATGCTGCTTCCCGCCTTAAACAAAGCCCGCGAAGCCTCCAAAAAGACTTTTTGCGCCGGCAACCTCAAACAATTCGGGCAGGTCAACATGCTCTATACCGGAGATTACCAATATATCCTGCCGGTCCGGCTGGTCATCCCCAACGGCGCCGGCTCCACCACCGTCGACTGGGATACCAAGCACGTCCTCGGCAAATACTTTATGTCGGAGCAGATGCTCAATAAGATGGGCTGCCCGTCGTATACCGAAAAAGACGCGAGCGGCGCCCAACGCCACGGTTACGGCCGCAACCAGCACCTCGGCGACCCCGGCAGCGTCGCCACCTACGGAGCCTACCGCAAAATGGAGCGCTGCCGCCGCCCCTCGGCGGTGACTCAGACAATTGATGAAAACGTCGGAGCCAACACCGTCTCGTCGGCGGGCAACCTCGAGCGGCCGTTTTACAACAAAGACTACGGCACTACGTTGGACCGCTTTGTCAATGTTTTCGGCCGCCACGGCGCCGGTTACAATGCGAGCCCCAACGTGCTTTATCTGGATGCTCACGTGGCTCCCTTTAAACCGGCCAAGTTCCTCGATTTCAACCTCGGCACCGACACCCGCAACAAAACGCTCTTTATCTAGAGGAACCCGATATGAATTTGGTCAAACACACATTTACACTGCTGGCATTGGCAATGACCGTTGCCGCAAGCGGCAGCGAACCGCGCCCGGAGCGGATTTTAAGCGGCTATACCGGTTACTTTTTGGGCAGTGACCGCAGTCAAGTCACCTCATTGTTTCAAAAAATGCGGCAAGCGGAATTTACCGCAGTTGAGCTCAAAATCCAGCAAACTCAACAGCGGCGGATGGACTTGGCCGCGGCGCAGGCAGAAATCGGCGATGTCGCCGAACTCGCCAAGAGCAATCACTTGTGGTTTCAAGTCTACGTTTACCCTGAGCCCTATGACGGACAGCGCAAAAGCGATTACCCCGAGCATCAAAATCTCCCGATGCTGGTGGACGAAAAAGGCAATGCCCATGCCAATACTTTTTGCATCATCGATTACCGGGTGTGGCAGGAAACCTTTCGCCATGCGTTTGCGATTGCCGAGTTGAGCAAAACCAAACCGGTTTCGGCCCTCAAATTTGACATTGAGACGATTTCCAACACCGGGCTCTCCTATGACGATGCGACATGGCAAACGTTTTGTCACGACAACCCCGAGTTTGACGGCAGGGTCAAAGCCGCCGACCGCGCCGGGTACCTTGCTCAAAAACTGGCCGCCGACCGTTACCGCGAGTGGTTCACCGCGCAGTTTGACAAAGTGGTGAAACAACTCGAAGCGGACATTCATGCCATCAATCCCAAACTCTCACTGGGCGTCATGCCCGCCTCCCACGGCTGGGTGTCGCAAGCCTTTATCCGCAATCTGGGGACCAATCAGGCCCCGGCAATCATTGACGACTGGAGCATGTACAACGGCGAGGGCTTCAACGCCGATGTCAGGCAGCGGCAAAAAGACATCAAGACACTCAATCCCAATAATTTGTACATCCCGTGGTTTCGCATCAACAGCTACACCACGGCGCAATTGGCAGCCAATGCCTATCAGGCGGGGTGCCGCTGCGACGGCTACTCCAACTGGTCAATGGTGATGCTCGACGAGCCACCGCACAAGATTCCGCTGTACCAGCTCCCCAAGGGCTTCACCGCCGGTGAGTATTACACCCAATACGCCCTGGCCAATGCCGCCATCCGCGCCGACATCGCCGAAAAAACGCTCGATCAGGCACAGCGCATCGCCTATGAGCCGGTGAAATCGCTGGTGCCGACCTTGAATTACAAGGATTTGATCATCCCCGCTTTGGTTCCGCAAGGCAACGGATCCTATGCCGGTACCCAGCGCGAATTTACTGTCCGCAATCAGACAGTGAGTTACATCTACGCCGGCACCGGCGAAAAAATCAAAGTCAAGCTCCGTCACATGGCGGGCAATGCGCGGCCGATTTCACTCCAATATGCCTTGCTCGATAAAAATAAAACGGTTTTGCGCAATGAGGCAATCCAGCCCGGCGGCAGTGAAACGTTTGAGGTCACCGCCCCCGCGACCGGCATCTATGCTTTGGTGGTTTCGGGCGGACTCGACGGTCAGGCCTGGTACAGCGTCTGTGTGGACAATCCTTATTGGGCGTTTGACGCCGCCAAGGGAATCTATTTTTTTGGCGTCCCTTTTCAAATCTATGTCAACGCGCCGGTTATCCGTCTGGACAGTCGCGACCGCGAAGCCTTTTCGTACACACTGAACGGCGGCGCGCCGGTCAATATTTCGGGTAAAAATTATTACGACATTGCACTCCCCGGCGGTGTCACCGAGCTCAATGTCGGCAAACCGCAGCCGGCATTGGACGGTTTTTACTCGCAGGATGCGACAATTACACCCAAAAATACCGCGACCCCTTATCTTTACTCCTCGCCCGAGCGCATGCTCGTCCCGGCGCCGTAACTGAGAGGACCAATATGATCCAACTAAAGTCCATCGGTCATTTGACCTTTGCAAAAGCTAAAAATGAAGCGATTGCCCATGCCGGCAAATGGTGTCTCCAGACCCAGGCCGCGCTGCCGCCGTCGGATTTACCGCAGTCAGGTTACCGCGATTTGTATTTTGACACTCCGGAGCGATATCACTGGGAGCACCCGCGCTCCAACAGCGCCGAGCGGATCAGCGTTTACTTAAAGCTGTATCATAAGTTGGCGGATGAACGTTATTTGCATGCGGCAATCAAGTATGCCGACGCGATGCTTGACCCGGTATTCGGCATCTATGAGGGCCCCGACGAGCGCTGCCGCGGCCAGGTCTGGTACTGGCGCGACAACGGGAGCTACATGACCAATTACACCATGCGCGTCCCGCCCGCTTTTTGGGAATTGTACGAGGAAACCAAGTGCGAAAAGTACAGACTCGGCGCACTGGCCGCCGGCGAAGCATTGCTTTATGCACAGCAAGACACCGGAATCTTGCTCGAGGGGTTTTTACCCGCCAACTTTGAGGAGCTCAATTTGGCCAAATTTGACCACAAAGCCCACCCCGAATACGTAACCGATTACAAAATCAACAGCCGCGTCGGCTATGCCGTCTATGCATTTGCCGTGTTGTATCAAAAAACCGGCGATATGCGTTACCGTCAGGCGATGGACAAACTGGTCGCCGGGCTCAAGCAATTTCAATATCCGGACGGGTCATTCCCCTGCGATCTGGCGACCGACAGCTTTCAAGCCGTGACGCCACTGGTTAAAAATCACTTTTTAAGTTATATTTTAAACGGATTGGGGGCGGCAATGCAAATCATTGACGACCGTGAACTTAAATTACTGGCGACCAAGTTGGCCGATTACGCAGTCAAACAAATCTTCCGCTCCGGCTCATGGCCGTACGGCAGCATTGACAATTTTTCCCCCGCCGAAGCGGTGGTTTGGCAAACCGCCGGAGCTGACATTGCCTGGGGGCTCGGCAATATGGCCAAAGCAACCGGAGACCAACGCTGCCGACAGGCAGCCGATCGGATTTTATTGACCGCGCTCGGCAATCACGCAATGTCCGCCAACCCCGATCTGGACGGTGCGTTTGCGATTTGGCTCAACGGCGAACCGCAGCTGCCCGCACTGGGCGGCTATTTTCACTTTTTTACACTGCTGGCCTTGCTAGACGAGTAACTGCAAATTTTTAAGTGCCCGCTGCAAGGCTTCCGGAAACGCTTCCGGAGCAGGCAAGCCGAGACTCAGCCATTTGTCAATGCAAAGCCGGGCATTGTGCGGCCGCGGGGCAATGACCTTACCCAGAGTACGCGGCTTAAGGGAAGTAACCGGCAACCCCAAAGCGTTGGCGATTGCGCAATAAATTTGATAGCGGTTCAGCGCTTCACCGCCGCTAAAGTGGTAAATCCCCTGCAAATCATGCTCAATCGCCGCCTTGACGGCACGGGCGACATCATAGGTCGCCGTCGGGCAGCGGATCAACTCGGCCTCGACCTCCACCGACTCCGGCGATCTCGCGGCTGTGATGGCCGAGGTAATCACCGTCGATTTGGAGAGCTCGCGTCCGCCGAATAAAAACGGCACGCGCAAAACAACTCCCCGCGGACACTCGGATAAAACGGCCTTTTCGCCGTCGCATTTGGTTTGGCCGTAAACATTTAAGGGATTGGTTTGATCGGTTTCGCGATATGGCGGCTTGGTGCCGTCAAAAACATAGTCGGTCGAAATAAACAGCATCGGGATGCGCTTTTTGCCCGCCACCCGCGCCAGCGCCGCGGTGCCGTCGACATTGATTTTACGCGCCGCGTCCGGGTCCTTTTGGCAGGAATCCGGGTCTTTGTTGGCGGCGGTATGGACGATGCAATCAAACGGTACCGCCTCCAGATGGGCAATCTGCGCCGGATCAGCAATGTCCAAGCTCAAATAGCCGGACGCGGGGGTTTGCCGCAATTTGATCAACTCATAATTGTCACTCTCGAGACAATCAACGATTTCCGACCCGAGGAGACCGGAGGCTCCGGTCAATAATACTTTCTTTTTCATTGTCAACCGTTTGCTTTGATTTGCTTTGTTTCCCGCCATGGGGTATATTATGGATAACCAATTTTAAATTTTCAGGATCATGCCATGAAACAACTCATTACCGCGCAACTTGTTAAAACCTCCAACATCGGCGTCAACAACAACCTTTTCGGCGGCCAGATGTGCTATTGGCTCGATGAAGCGGGGGCGCTCTATACCCGCTTGCACTACCCCGACCAACGTTTTGTCACCTTAAAAACCTCCGAGACCATTTTCCGCAAAACCGTCCACGTCGGCGACCCGGTGCAAATCTTTGTCACCAATGTCAAAGTCGGCAACACCTCTTTGACGCTCAAACTCGACGCCTTCCGTTATGAGGAGCTGGTGGCAGAGCAAACCATCGTTTTTGTCTGCGTCGATGAGGCCGGACACAAAAAATCAATCAAACACTGACGCAATTTTCGGCCCGCTGCCACATTACGCTGATTTTGCGGCGGCGCGGTCCGTCAAATTCACAAAGATAAATGCCCTGCCATGCACCCAATACCAAACGACCGTTGATCACGGGAAGCGTGAGCGAAAATCCCATCAACGACGCCTTGAGATGAGCGGCGCTGTTGCCTTCCTCATGCATATAATAGGGCTCAGCCTCGGGGCACAACGACGCAAGCTTGCTCAATAAATCGTGTCTGACATCCGGGTCGGCGTTTTCGTTTACCGTCAACCCGGCGGTGGTATGATCGCAAAAGATGAAACAAACCCCGGACTCCAGCGACACGGGGATTTGCGCCGCCACAAAGTCGGTAATATCCAGCATCTCATTGCGCTCCTTGGTTTTAATGCTGATCTCCGCCATGCTGACCTCCCAGGATTTGATAAAGTTGATAACTTACACAGTGTCGATTGTACATCATCGGCTCCGGCCCTTGCGGAAAGCACAACGCCAGACGCACCAAATAGTACCCCAAAAACAGACTCAATACCGCCAACACCGCATATTTGCGCCACCAGCCGGGTAAAAACGACTTGATCTTGTCCGCGCCCCACACCAGAAAAAACAGCATAATAACCGGCAGCAACGCATGATAATGCCACATCCGCCCCAAGTCGCCGTGCCACAGCGCCAGCCAGGCGCGCCCGAGCCCGCAGCCGGGACAGGGAACGCCCCACAAATTACTCCAAATGCAGACGGTGTCACTGCCGAGCAAACGGCGCAAAACATCGATCGCGATCAGCGATAAAATGACAAAGACGGCAATATCGCGAATTTTTTTGGTATTATCTTGCACGGCCGCTCAAAAAAACTCAGACCGTCTCCGCTGGCGGCTGATCGATGACCGTATTAAGCTGCGATTGGATAATCAGCATGCAAACGGGAAACAGACCAAATGCCGCCAGCACAATGTTTAACAAGGTATTGTCGGCCGGTACGGCAACTCCGGCCTTGATTTCGGCCCGGACAATGTCCTTGGAGCATTTGTAAAGCCAGTAGTAAATATAAGGAAAGCAAAGAATTGCGAGCAGTACCTCGAGCCCCGGCTCAATCGACGAATCATTGAGATAAGTCTTAATCTCATCCCGCGTGAGATACATCCAAAAGAATCCGTAAATTCCGCATGTGACAAATGTCAGCAACAACACCGCGACAATCGACCTTTTTTTCATTTTTGGCTCCTTCCAAGATTAGACCGCTTCTGCCTTACATTAGCATTAAAGTAACGTATTTCAAGAAATTCACGCAAAATTTTAACATTTTGCAGTTGATTTCAGTAAAATTTGATGTATAATCACTCTTAGACAATCCATTTCTCAAGGAGGAAACAATCATGATTGAGGCAAGTTTGGTCAAAGCGCTCTGTTCGCAGATGAATTTTGAGCTCTATTCGGCGTATTTATACTTGGCCATGGCCGCGCAGGCAGAGAAACTCAAGCTCCCCGGCGCCGCCAACTGGATCCACATGCAGGCGGAGGAGGAGCTGATCCACGCCAATATTTTCTTTCAGTATTTGATCGACCGCGAGTGCGACATCGCCTTTGAGGCCATCGCCAAACCGGCGTACAAGGCCGGCGATATCCTCGGCGTATTCAAATCCGCCGGCGATCACGAAAAAATCGTCACCGGGCGGATTCAGGCGTTGGCCGCACAGGCGATGAAAGGCGGAGATTTCACGACCTTGAATTTTCTCAATTTCTTTTTGTCCGAGCAAATTCAGGAGGAAAAAAGCGTGCAGCAGATCGTCGACAAGCTGGAGTTGATCGGCAAGTCGCGCGAAGGCTTGCTCTATCTTGATAACGAGCTCGCCACCCGCGCCAAACCGACCCCGCCCGCCGCCGGAGCGGGTGCAATGTAATATCCAATGAAAAACGGCCGGATTTTTCCGGCCGTTTTCTTTTTATAACTCCAACGATTTCAAAAAAGCGACAAACTCGTCACGGTACTCGGGACGGCGGAGGCCGAACTCGACCGTGGACTTGAGAAAGCTTAATTTGTCACCGACATCGTAACGTTTGCCGTTGATCCGGCGGCCGTACATCGGGCGGCGGGCAAGCAGCTGCTGCATCGCGTCGGTGAGCTGAATTTCGTTGCCCTTACCGCGCGGCGTTTTGGCCAGCTCCTCAAAAATATCGGGGGTAAACAAATAACGCGAGGCAAACACGAGGTTGCTCGGTGCCTCCTCCATGCTCGGCTTCTCGACCATGCGTTTGATTTGATAGGTGATATTATCGTTACTCACGCCGTCAATCACTCCGTATTTGGAGACGCGCGCCATCGCCACCTCCTCCAAGGCCACCACCGGGGAGTTGACTTGGTTAAAAGAGTCGATCAATTGCGCAGTGACCGGCATACTCTCAGAGTGCAGCACCGTGTCGCCCAGCAAGACCGCAAACGGCTCGTCACCGACAAAATGTTTGCCGTAACGCACCGCGTCGCCAAGCCCGTTGAGCTCGGTTTGGTAAATGTAACTGATTTCGGCCAACCGGTCGATTTGCCGCAACTCTTGCAAAATCTGTGTTTTTCCGTTCGCTGCCAAACGCTCCTCCAGCTCCCGCGCAGGGTTGAAATGATCCTGAATCGCATTTTTGCCCGAACTTACGATGATTAAAATCTGCTCGATGCCGGAGGCGACCGCCTCCTCAATCACATACTGGATCACCGGTTTGTCCACCAATGGGATTAATTCTTTGGGCACCGCCTTGGTAAACGGCAAAAAACGGGTGCCGAAACCGGCGGCCGGGATGACGGCTTTTCTGATTTTTTTCATAAGATTACCCCACCAAAAGTTTTATGACTGAGATTAAAATAAGGATTTGAATGATGTGTTCGAACCACTTTTGCGGAAGGTTTTTTAACAACAGCACCCCGCCCGCCGCGCCGATGACCAGCACCGGGATCATCAATAAATCAATTTTGAGAGCATCCATGGTAATCCGCCCCTCGCTGATAAAAATCGGCAGTTTGGTCCAGTTGAGGATCAAAAAGAACCAAGCCGAGCAGCCCATATATTTGTCCTTGGGCAATTTCATCGCCAAAAAGTAAATCGCCGCCACCGGCCCGGCCGCATTGGCGATCTGAGTGGTCACCCCGACCAAAAAGCCGAAAAAACCGGAAATGATCCGCCCGGACGGAATTTTTTCGGGCGCCAGACGCTGTTTGACAAAGCTGACAATCATCAGCGCCAGCACAATCACGCCGATCAGGACCCGCAAATCAGAATCTTTTAAAAAACGCAAAATCAACGAGCCAACGGCCAACCCGACAAAAGCAAAAGGAAGCAGCCGCAATAAAATTTTCCAGTCGGCATGCCGCCGGTAATAGGCAACCGCCATCAAATCGGCCATGGCAAGCATGATGAGCTGAATCCCGGTCGATTCCCGCGCCGGAAAAACGATCGACAGCAACACCACCGGCAGCACCCCGACGCCGGGGAGCGCGGTCTTGTTGATCCCGATCAAAATCGCGCTGACGGCCAAAACCGTCAACTGTACCCAATCCAAATTCATAATACAAACCTTATAAAACAAAAACGGCAATCATTTGATTGCCGTAATAAATCGAAAACGCTGCTTAGAGCGATTTGCCGGTCAGCATCTGGTATGCCTCCAGGTATTTCTCGCCGGTCTTTTTGACGACATCGGCGGGAAGCACCGGCCCGGGAGCAGTCTTGCCCCAGTCGAGCGTTTCCAGATAATCGCGGACAAACTGTTTGTCCAAGCTCACCGGATTGCTGCCGACCTTGTAATCCTTGGCGGGCCAAAAACGGCTCGAGTCGGGGGTCAGCACCTCGTCGACCAAAATCACCTTGTCGTTGATGACGCCAAACTCAAATTTGGTGTCGGCGACGATGATGCCGCGCGTCTGCGCATAATCGCGGGCAGTGGTGTAGATCTTGAGCGACAGCTCCTTGATCTCATTGGCGCGTTTTTCGCCGATGATTTTGGCGACTTCCTCAATCGAAATCGCCTCATCGTGCATCCCCTGCTCGGCTTTGGTCGAGGGGGTAAAGAGCGGGGTGTCAAGCTTCTCGGCCTGCTGATAACCGGCGCGCAATTTGATGCCGGAGACGATGCCGGTCTTTTGGTAATCCTTCCAGCCGGAGCCGACGAGATAACCGCGGACGATGCACTCCACCGGGAGCACTTTGGCCTTGCGGACAATCATCGAGCGCCCCTGCAAGTCTTTGACATACGGCCGGAGCTCGGCACGGGTCGAAACATCGCTGGTAATCAGGTGATTGGGCACATCCTTCATCAAATCAAACCAAAAGAGGGAGATTTGGGTCAAAACTTCGCCCTTGCGCGGCACGCCGTTGGGCATCACCACGTCAAACGCGCTGATCCGGTCGGTAGCCACAAACAGCAAGCTGTCGCCCATGTCATAAACATCACGGACTTTGCCGCGATTGATGAGCTTGAGGTGCGGAAGCTCGGTGTTGATTAACGCCTGATTGTCATCGTATTGCATAATCGACTCAACCCTTGACGACACCGATTTGGACGCGGGTCAAATACTGACGGTGGCCGTGGGTACGGCGATAGCTCTTGCGGCGCTTCATCTTAAAAGCGATGAGTTTGGGGCCGCGGAATTGATCGGTGACTTCGCCCTCGACGGTGGCGCCGGCAACAGTCGGGGTGCCGACGTTGAGTTTGCCGCCTTCTTCGCCGACAGCCAAGACTTTGTCAAAAGTGATTTTGGCGCCGACTTCAAGGTCGAGCTTTTCGATTTCGACGACATCGCCGGTTTTTACTTTGTACTGTTTGCCGCCGGTAGTGATAATAGCATACATGTTCTTACTTCCTTATCGATTAAATTTTGTTTAAAATCACATATATCTTCATAATATATATCCAAATTTAATCTTTGCAAGTTTTTTATCCCAAATAATCAAGAGAAATATGTTTTTTTGGGGCAATGCGCATAAAAACAGACGGCGAACCGGTCAAAAAACGGTCCGCCGCCAAGGATTTGCAACCTTACGCCTTGACGCCCTCGACGTTGCTGTTATGGCGGACGATTTTGCCTTTTTCGAGGTAAATCACGTCCTCGCAGATGTTGGTGCAGCTGTCGCCGATGCGCTCAAGATGACGGGAGACAAACAACACATCCACATAATACAAAGCATAGCGCGAGTGCTTTTGCAGCAACTTTTGCGTCATCTTGCGGTTGGTCCGGTGGAGCTCGTCCAAGGTTTCATCCATCGCAATCACGCTCTCGGCCAAGGCAACATCGCGGCACATAAAAGCGTCGATCGAGTTTTTGAGCATGGTCAACACCAAATTAATCGACTCGGTGAATTCGACGCGTTTGGCCAAGGATTTCGGCATTTCGCTGAAATTTTTGGTGTTTTTGGCAATGTTGACCGCCAAGTCGGCAATGCGCTCGAGCTCATTGTCGATTTTTAAAATGGTGATGATATAACGCAGATCCCCGGCCACCGGCTGGTACAAGGCCAGAATTTTGAGGCACTCCTCCTCGATCACCACCTCCTCTTTGTCGATCAGGTCATCATTGTCGATGATCGCCTTGGCAATGTCCATATCCTGATTCTCAATGGCGATCATGGCCGAACGCACCGCGTTTTCGGTGTTTTGGGCCAGCAATGCCAGACGGCGGCGCAGATTGGTTACTTCAATTTCGTAATGTTCTCTCATAGCGGAAAAACCTCCTTGATCAGCCGAAACGGCCGGTGATGTACTCTTCGGTCTTGCGTTGCGACGGATTGGTGAAAATCTTGCCGGTCGTATCATACTCGATGATTTCGCCCTTAAAGAAAAACGCCGTATAATCGGAGATGCGCGACGCCTGCTGCATGTTGTGGGTCACGATCACAATGGTGTAGTGCTCTCTGAGCTCGGTAATCAGATCCTCGATCTTGGCCGTCGCCACCGGGTCGATGGCGCTGGTGGGCTCATCCATCAGCAAAATCTCGGGCTGCACCGCAATCGCGCGGGCGATGCACAAGCGCTGCTGCTGACCGCCGGAGAGGGCGAGACCGCTCTTTTTAAGCTTGTCGGAGACTTCGTTCCACAACGACGCCTTTTTGAGCGCCGACTCGACACGGCCTTCGATTTCGCTTTTGCTCAACTTGTAATGCAATTTGATCGGGTAGGCGATGTTGTCAAACACCGACATCGGAAACGGCGTCGGCTTTTGAAAAATCATCCCGACCTTGCGCCGAAGCTCCAGCAAATCGACATCCTCGTCGAGAATATTGTCGCCGTCGATGAAAACCTTGCCGGTCGCGTAATGCCCGCGGTGAAGCTCAAAAATCCGGTTATACACCCGCAAATGGGTGGATTTGCCGCAACCGGAGGGTCCGATGACGGCGGTCACCTGATTGGCAAAAATATCCAGTGAGTTGTCAAACAGCGCCTGATGGTTGTTTTCGTAAAAAAAGTTGAGCTTTTTGACTGATATTTTGACTTTGTTCTTATCTGGCATGATGTTTTTCCCTGAAAATGATCCGGCTTAATATGTTAATCGACAAGACGAGCAAGGTGACGATCAAAGCCGCGCCCCACCCGGCGGTATGCTGCTCCGGAAACGGTGAATTGGTCGCATACTCGGTAATCAAGACCGGCAAGTTGGCGGTCGGGTTGCTGAAGTAGCCGGTCGGCCACGAGTCGCTCCACTGGGCGGTAAACAGCAAGGGAGCGGTCTCGCCGCTCACGCGGGCAATCGCGAGCAAAATCCCGGTCAGCATCCCGCTGCGGGCGGCTTTGCAGACAATATCGATGGTGGCGCGCATCCGCGTGTTGCCGATGGCCAGCGCCGACTCGCGCAACGAGTCGGGCACCATTAAAAGCATGTCCTCGGTGGTCCGCATGATCACGGGAAACATCAAAATAGCGAGTGAAATCGACCCGGCAAACCCGGAGAAACGCCCGGTAGTCATTACCACCAGGGAGTAGACAAACAAACCGATAACGACCGACGGCACCCCCATGTTGACGTTGGCGCAAAAGCGGACAAAGTGCCCGAATTTGCTGTGCCGGTCAAATTCGGCCAGATAAATCCCGGCCAGCACGGCGGGCACGATGCTCAAAGCCGCCGCGCCGACGGTGATAAATACCGTTCCCAAAATCGCATTGGCAATCCCGGAGTCCGGCACGCCGTAAGGCTTGGAGGGCTCGACCAAAAAGCTCCAGTTGATCGCCTTGAGCCCGTAATGAAACACGGTCAATAAAATATAAAGCATGAGGCCGATAGCGATCACCAATACCGCCAGCGAAAACATGTCAACGGCAAAATTAACCGCTTTGCGCTTGAAAATACTGCGTCTGGGTAATTTTTTCATTTATTTTTCCCCCCGCCTGGCGCCAGTCGCATTCAAATAATACTGCGCCAACACCTGAATCCCGAGCGACATGATGAGCAGGATCAAGCCCAGGGCAAAGAGTACGCTCCGCAAGGTACCGTCGGCTTCGCCGAAGTTGTTGGCCAAGGTGGCCGCGATGGTGGTCCCGCCCGCGTTGAGCGACTCGGGCATCACGATCACGTTGCCGATGACAAACAACACGGCCATGGTTTCGCCGAGCGCGCGGCCGAGGCCGACAAAGATCGCACCCAGCATCCCCCGGATGCCGTAGCGCATGACAATATCCCACGTGACTTCCCAGCGGGTGCACCCCAAGCCGTAAGCCGACTCGCGCAGCACCCCGGGGGTCATCATAAACACGTTGCGCATCAATGCGCTGATAAACGGCAATACCATCAAGCCCAAAATCACCCCGGCGGTCAAAAACCCGAAGCCGTTGTATTCGGCGCCGAAGAAGGGGATTTTGCCCAATTTCAAAGTATCCGCCAAAAACGGCTGAACATGCAATTGCATCAACGGGACGATGACAAACAAGCCCCACATCCCGTAAATTACACTCGGGATCGCCGCCAGCAAGTCGAGAGCGTGACTCAGCACATTGCCGACGGCCTTGGGGGCGTCCACGAGATACATCGCCACCGCAAACGCGCCGGGCACCGCCAGCACGAGGGCTATGACGGTGGTGAGCAAGGTCCCGGTGATCGCGGGCAAGGCGCCGTAACGGTTCTCCACCGGATTCCACTCGGTCCCAAAAATAAAACCGAGGCCGAACTGTGACCACGCCGTCCGCGACCCCCAAAGGAGCTGGATAAACAGCATCACACTCAGGATGATCACCAGCAAGGCGCACAGTCCGCACACGGCTTTAAATACCCGGTCGGCGCCGGAAGATTTCATAAATGTAAGGGTCATTTTACCTGAACGAGGTTTTTCCACTCCGCGTCAATCAATTTGACGACGTTTTCGGGCACGGGCACATATTGGAGCTTGACCGCGGCGGGAGCGCCGGTGGTGTAGCACCAGTCAAAGTACTTTTTAAGCGCGGCGGCTTTGGCCGCGTTGGACTGATTGCGCTGGACCAACACATAGGTCAAACCGGTGATCGGCCAGGAGCTTTCGCCCGGTTGGTCGGTGAGAACCATATAAAAGCCGGGGGCGTTTTGCCAGTCGGCATTGGCACTGGAGGCCTTAAAGGTATCCATGTTGGGCTCGACGAATTTGCCGTCATGATTTTTGAGCACCACGGTGGCGAGCTTGGACTCGACCGCATAGGTATACTCGGTGTAGCCGACGGCGCCGGGAATGCGGATCACGTTGCTGCAGACTCCGGGATTCTTTTGTCCGGCGATATTGCCCTTGGACGGCCAGTTGACCGCGGGACCGCAGCCGACTTTATCCGACCACTCTTTGGAGATTTTGGCAAGATAGTTGGTAAAAATAAAGGTAGTGCCGGAGCTGTCGCCGCGGCGGACGACGGTGATCTTGAGATTGGGGAGCTTTAAGCCGGGGTTGACCGCGGCGATCTTGGGATCGCTCCAGTTGGTGATGTTGCCGAGGAAAATGTTGCCGACGGTGTCCTGATCGAGCTTAAGCTGATTGGCCTCGATGCCGGGAATGTTGGCGACGATCACCACCCCGCCGGTGAGCATCGGGAACTGGGCGAGATTGGCTTTATCAAGTTCTTCCTTGGTCAGCGGGTTGTCGGTGCCGCCAAAGTCGATGGTTTTTTCTTTGATCTGATTGATCCCGGCGCCGGAGCCGCTGCCCTGATAGGTGACCTCGATCTGCGGATTTTCCTGCGTAAAATTATAGGTCCACACCCGGTACACGGGAGCCGGAAAGGTGGCGCCCGCTCCGTTGAGGGAGACTTCCGCGCCCCACAGCGAAGTCGCGGTCATCATGGCCGCCGCTGCGATTTTTGCGATTTGTTTCATTAGTGTTACTCCTTTTTAGTGATGAGATACGTATAATATAAACCGCAATTGTTAGGATTGTGTTAGGCCAAGATTTGCATCTTGTATAATTTTTTGAATCAGTTTGGGAAGATCGTCGGCGATCATCCCCAAGGACCCCGCCTCCCCGGCGCGTCCGTGCAAAAACACCGCAAGTCTCGCCGCCTCAAATGGTTCCATCTTGCTCAAAAAGGCGCCGATGCACCCGGCGAGGACATCGCCCGCCCCGGCGGTCGCCAGATTGACGCACCCGGAGGAGTTAACAGAAACACGGGCTTGACACCCGACGCGAGTAAAAGGACCCTTATGCACCACTGTCACCGGCAGCTTGTCAAGCTCAAAAACCTTGTCCAGCTTCGCCGCTTCGCCGCCATGGGGTGTTAAGATTATGTTAGGCCGCCACCGGGCAATTTTGGGGCGGTCGGCCAAAAGATTCAACGCGTCGGCATCGAGTACCAGTGGCTTTTTGCCCGCGAACAAGGCGCTTAACACCGGCAAACGGTCCTCGGTCTTGCCCCAGCCTGGCCCGGCGACCACCGCGTCGCAGAGCTCAAGGAGTTGCGGCAAAAAAGAGATCTGATTGACAATCACCGCCGACGGTAAATTGGCCGGGCGCACCTCGCAAATCAAATGGACACGTCCCGCGCCCGCGCGCAGCGCGGCCTCCGCCGTCAGCGCCGCCGCGCCGGGATAACGAGCGCTCCCGGCCAGCACGAGGACAATCCCTCGCGAATTTTTATGTGCATCAAAACTTGGTTGCGGAAAGTGTTTGCGCGCATCGGCCAAAAAATAACTCTCCCCGACGCTTGCCGCCGGTTCGCCGATCTCGATGGCGACCTGGCGCAGCATCCCGGAGTGTTTGCCGAAGCAACCCGACTTGGGGTAACCAAAGGTGATCGTCATCGCCGCTCCGACCGCCAAACCGTCAAAATTGACGGCGTCGCCGGGGACGCCGGAGGGCAAATCAAGCGAGATCACCGGCTGCGCAAGGGTGTTGACAAACTCGATCCAATCACGGACAGTGCCGGTGAGTTCTCCCCCAAAACCAATCCCCAACAGCCCGTCAATGATGATATCCGAGTCGTTAAAATCCCAGACCGAGAGATTTTGCTGAAAAATAATCGGCACCGGGCAATCCAGCACCGCTTCGGCGGCTTCGTTGCGGTACTCCCCGGGCGGGATCAAAGAGTAGATCACCGGCGGATTTTTGAGATAACGCGCCATCGCAATCGCGTCGCCGCCGTTGTTGCCCTTGCCGGCCAAAATCACTGCCCGGCGGTTGCCCGCATAAGCGTTGACGATCTCCGCCGCGCCGCGCGCCGCCTGATCCATCAGCCGGTAACCGGAAACACCGCGCGCCATCGCAGCGGCCTCCAACGACCGCATTTCGGCAACCGAAACAATTTTCATAACAACCTCCCGGCAACCTAGTTATTATACTTTTGGAGCTCGGTCAAAATCTGCATGCGCTCCTCAAAAGTGGCGGCATACGCCATTTTGGCAATCAACCGGTCGCGCACACTTTTGGCACGCTCTAGTTTATATGCCTTGACCGAGTCCTGCAATGCCTTATCGACATCATCGGCCCGGTAACTCACATCGCCGACGATGATTTCGCTGATTTCCGGGAGCTCCTTGTCGCGGATAAAATCGCCAATGAGAGCGCAAACCTTGTCGTGCTCCCCTTCCAGCGCGGCGCTGATGGCAATATTGAGCACCTTACACGCATCGCTGTCGGCGGGAAGCTCATCCGCGCTCAAAACGTCCGCCAGCAACCGGGCCGCCGACTCATAATGTACCGCCAATTTGAGCAAAGTCAATAAGGAAGCATTGATTTTTTCGGCCGCGCGCAACGGTTTGGCGATCTCACGCTCGGCCGGACGAAACTCCGCCGTGCGACGTTCGCGTGTACGCAGGTGGTTGAGCTGGGCCAAAAAGCTGCTCTCGCTCACGGCGAGGCGGGCGGCACACTCACGGACATAGCCGTCAAACTCCACCGGGTTGGTGACTTTGAGCAAGTACTCGGCGACTTGCGACACCGCCTGCGATTTGCCCACGGGCGAAGATTGGTCAAAGTTGGCTGTCGCCGCCGCGATCACCGTATCCATCCACGGTGTGGCAAGGGTCAACGCCTCCTCCATCGCCGCCGCGCCGCCCGAGTTGTAAAGTTCGTCCGGGTCCTTGCCGCCGGGGAAACGGATGACATTAATCTCCATCGACAGCGGCAACAGTATCTCAATCGCCCGCAAAATCGCTTTTTGTCCGGCCGCGTCGGCGTCAAACGCCAAAAAAACTTTGTTGCAGTGGCGGCGGATCAGCCTTGCCTGCGACTCGGTGAAACCGGTCCCCTGCGGCGCCATCGCGCACGGGATATTGGCACGGTGAAACGCAATCGCGTCCAGCTGTCCTTCGCATAAAATGGCCATGTTGCGCTTGGCCATTCCGTCGCGGGACAAGGGCAAGGCGTAAAGAAGATTGCCCTTTTTAAAAATCGGGGTCTCGGTGGTGTTGATGTATTTGCCGCCGTTGAGAGGCTTATCCTCCAGCGAGCGGGCGCTGAAGCCGACGACGCGCCCCTGTTCATTCTCTATGGCAAAAGTAAGGCGGCCCTTAAAGTGGTCGTAGTACCGCCCCGACTCTTCTTTCCGGCGCAAAATCCCGGCGGTATGCAACTCCTCCACGGTGTAGCCGAGCCGCAGTCCATGATTGAGGCAGCTTGTCCACTCGTCAGGCACGGCGCCGATTTTATATTTGGCGGCCTCCTCAAAGGAAATGCGGCGTTTCTGCAAATAACGCCCCGCCGGGCTGTCCGGGTTGGCCTGCAAAAACTCGATAAAATAGCGGCAAAACTCCTCATTGATCCGGTAGAGCCGCTCGCGCGCTCCGGCCAGGCGCTGCCCCTCCTCGCGTGTCAGATGGTCGCCCGTCTCGGGGATGATCACGCCCGCGCGCCCGGCGAGCATGTGCAATGCGTCAATAAAGTTGACGCTTTCTTTCTCCATATAAAACTTAAAAACATCGCCGCCCTTGCCGCAGCCGAAGCAATGAAACATCTGCTTGTTGCCGTCGACGTGAAAGGACGGCGTCTTCTCATTGTGAAACGGGCAAAGGCCCTTGTAAGTGTTGCGGCCGGAGGATTTTAACGGGATGAAACTCCCGATGACTTCCACAATATCCGAACGGCTTCGCACTTCATCAATAATATCCTGATTGACTTGTGAATTCCTCATTTCGTGATTTGTTTGAGGCGGTTTTCCGCCAAAATCCGTTTCACATCGTAGTCTTTGTTGCCCTCGACGGCGCGCAGAAACTCACGGTAATACTGGATCGCCCCGCGGGTCTGCGGCTCGTATTGATCAAAATAAGTGGCGACGTTAAAAATCACCACCGGGTCATTGGTATTTTTGCGGTAAGCCTTGAGCAGCGTTTCCTTGGCCAGCGGGCTCTTGTTGAGCGCCTGTGCAATGCCCAATTGGTTGTAAAATTCGGCCGTATCAACCATATCCGGGCTGAATTTCATCAAAAAGAGCAAATACGTAAGCTGCTTGGCCGGGTTGACTGCGGCATAGACATTGGCCAGCAATACGAGCGTATTTTTGTCGGTCGGCGACAGCTTCTGAGCGCGGGTGAGCGCCGCCAGAGCATCGCTGTAACGGGTGCTGTCCTTGGCGTAAAGCCGACCCAACGTGTAAAAGGCCAAAAAGTTGTCGGGATTGCTCTTGGTCGCCTGCAATGCCGAGTCGAGCGCCCGGTCGTTGTCGTTGAGTTTCTCACAAGCCAAGGCCTTAAACACCAGCGCCGAAGCGTTGCCCGGCTCGCGGTCGAGCGCCCGGTCACAGTGTTTGACCACCAGCTGCCAGTTGCCGCGACCGGCCTCGCGGGCGGCGTTGTTGAGCGAAGTCTCCACCGTCGGCTTGCCGCAGCCGTAAAGCAATAACAGCGCCGCCAGGACCGGCAGCACGCCAAACATCATTTTTCTACTCAAAAATACCGTATATTGTTTCATTTGTTACACCTTTTTAACCCGTAACGAGTGATAGATCAATGCGCATACATAGACGAGACCGGCAAATACCACAATCACCGGGCCCGACGGCATCCGGTAATAAAAACTGATCAACAAGCCGATGGTGACAAATACCCAGTTGAGCACCCCCGACACCACCATCATCGACCACAAGTGGCGGGTGAAGCACCCGGCGGTCGCGGCGGGCAAAGTCAAAAGAGCGATCACCAAAATAATCCCGACGATATTCATCATCAACACAATGGTCAATGCGGTCAGGACAAGCAAGGACAAATAAATCAGCTTGACCCTCACCCCGCGCAATTCGGCAAACGTCCCGTCAAAACACATCGCCAGCACGGGGTTGAAAAAGATCACCACGGGGATGAGTACGATGATATCCAAGATGATCGTCATATATACTTCCGGCGTCGACAAAAGTAAAATATTGCCGAACAAATACCCCTGCCAGTCCACATACCCCGGCGTCCGGTCAAGAAACAGCAAACCGATCGCCATCCCCAAGGCCCACATGACGCCAATGATGGTGTCTTCGCGCTCCTTGGCGTATAAACTTACCACGCCAACCAAGAGCGCCGAAATAACAGCCCCCACCACCGCACCCCAGGTGGCGGAGCAAAACGACCACAGCAGAACCCTCTCTAAAAAAAGCGCAATCCCCACCCCGCCCAAGGCGGCGTGCGAAATCGCCCCCGCAATCGACGAAATGCGTTTGGTGACCACAAAAGTGCCGATGATGCCCAGCGTAATGCTGGACAAAGCACCGATCAACAGAGCATTACGCAAAAACAGCATTTCGGGCGCAAACAAAAGTTGTAAAAATGACATTGTTTACGACTCCTTTTGGCAATTGCAAAAGCACGAGTGGTCGTGCTTGATCAAATTGACGTGATGATGATACACCTGATTGATCGCTTCGTCGTCCAGAGTGCCCGCGTTATGGATTGAGACCTCGCGGTTGACGCAAATGACTTTGTCGATCTCCTTGTTGACAAACCCCAAGTCGTGCGACACCGTGAGGATCGTCATGCGCTTGCGCAAACGGTCCAGCGTCGCGTAAAAGTCACCCTCGGCCCCCGGGTCGATGTTGGCCGTAGGCTCATCCAGGAGCAACAGCTCGGGGCTGCAGGCCAGCGCCCGCGCAATCAATACCCGCTGCCGCTGACCGCCCGACAAGGAGGCAAAGCTCATGTTGGCCAGATTGGCGATTTTGAGTTCATTCAGAGAATCCATCGCGATGTCCTTGTCGGCCTTGGAGTAGCCGAAACAAAAATTGCGGCGCATCCGCCCCATCAAAGCAACCTCGATCGCCGTCACCGGAAAGGCCGGGTCGAGCTGATGATACTGCGGCATGTAGCCGATTTTGCCGCGCGATTTTTGCGGCTCCTCGCCAAAGATACGGATGATGCCCGAGTTGGGCGAAATCAAACCCAGCAGCAACCGCAAGAGCGTGCTTTTGCCGCCGCCGTTGGGCCCGACGATACAGCAGGACTCCCCGGCCTTGATCTCAAGATTGACGTCGCTCAAAATGAGGCGGCTCGACTCGTAGCCGAAGTTGAGGTGTTTGATTTCGACGATGTTAGCCATGATTATCTGGTTTCAAACCCCTCTTTGATCAGGTCGGCCATTTGTCGCATATTGGTCAAAACATCCTCGGCCAAAGAGTCGAGCGGCGCGACCTTGCCCTTGATGGCGGTCGCCAGCGCCTTGGCGCTGTTTGGGTTAAACTGCATTTGCACAAAGACGACTTTGACGCCGTCCTTTTGTGCCTCTTTGATCACCTCCAGCAAATGCGCCGGGCTCGGCTCACGGCCGCCGAGCTCAATCGCGGCCTGCTTCAACCCCGCGGTCTGGGCAAAGTAGCCGAAGCCGGGGTGATAAACGTAAAACGAGCGGCCCTGATACTGCGCAAGGGTGGTTTTGATATAGCTCTCAGTCGCGTCGGCTTCCTTGTCAAAAGCGGCCAGATTGGCCTCAAATTTGGCTTTGTCCTGCGGCATTTTTTCGCTCAACTCTTCACAAATCTGGGCGGCGATGATTTTAAGATTGGCGGGCGACAGCCAGATGTGAGGGTCGAGCCCGTCGTGATGATGGTGGCCGTCATGGTCATGCCCTTCTACTTTTTTGCCGTCCTTGTGATCGGTGTCATGATGCTCATCCTCGCCGCAGCAGTCGCCGTCAAACGGGATCTTTTGGATCTTTTCATCCAAATCGACGACCTTGACCTTGCTTCCGGCCAAGGGACGCATCAGATTCTCTTCAAAGGGCATCCCGGAGGAGAAAAAAATCGCCGAACTCATCAGGTCGCGGACTTCCTGCGGCCCGGGGGTGTAGTCGTGGGGATTGCGACCCACCGGCAGCACGGTGTTGACGTTGACGGCGTCGCCGGCGATCTTTTTGACCACAAACGCCACCGGCGCAATCCCGGCGCTGATCCTGAGTTTGCCGTCTGACGGTTTGTCCGCTTCGCCGCAGCCAAAAAGCCCGAGCGCCAACAAAAACAACAACAGCTTTTTCATCATTTGTTCCCCTTAAAATAAATGTTTTTGTAGTCGGCATTAATCACCGGAAACCGCCAGTAGTCTTTTAACACGCGCTGGACGCCCGAGCGCATCACCGCATTTTCGGGGCGGAAAACACTGCGGTAGGAGAACAGCGCTTCGCCCTTGATCTCCGGAAACTTGCGGTCATAACGAAGCTGCGCCGCCAATTCGCTCGCGCCCCAACGTTTCTCGGCCCCCAGCCGGTAGACGGCGTGGCCGATGTATAAATTGACATTGGTCCCGCGCACCGTCTTGACCCACCAGTCGGTCAACGCGGCATAAGCGGCGATATCGTGCGAAAACGGCCAGTAAATCTGCGGGATAATGTAGTCCACCCAACCCTCTTTGACCCATTTGCGGCTGTCGGCGTACTGGGTGACAAACGACTGCTTGCCGCCGGTTAACGAGCCGCCCGACACCGTCGAAGCGTTGGCCCAGATGCCGAAGGGGCTGACGCCAAAGGCGACTTTGCGCGCATTGTTGCGGTTAAAGCTGTTGAGGTAATTTTTGACCTCAAAGATAGCGGTATTGACGTTTTGCCGCCGCCAGTTGTCGAGCGACAGCTTGTTGGGGTTAAACTGGTTGTAGGTCGGCTGATCGATTGCGCCGATGTCGGTGTACAAGTAAAAATAATCGTCAAAGTGGATCGCGTCGACGGGGTACTTGGTCACGATCTCTTTGACCGTCTCAACAATATGCGACACCACGCGCGGGTGGCCGGGGTTGAGAAACAACGAGTAGCCGCCGCTGTCGGGGAGCGCCGCTTCCAACACAAGCTGCGGGTTGCGGGCGGCGAAATTGTCGGGGGCCAATGTTTTCAGATACTCATTTTTGTGCATCGGCGTCTTGCCGATGACCCGGTAGGGGTTGAGCCAGGCGTGAAACTCGATCCCGCGCTTGTGCGCCTCGGTGACCATAAACATCATGGGGTCAAAACCGCCGAGGCTCTGCCCCTCTTTGCCGGTCAAATAACGCGAAACCGTGTTGATTTTGGAGGGGTAAAACGCGTCGCAGGTCGGCCGGACCTGAAAAAAGACGGTATTGATATTGGCGTTTTTCAGATTTTCGACAATCTGCAAATATTCACGCTTAAACTGGTCGGCATTTTGGCAGGCCGGGAAATCGATGTTTTCCACCGTCGCCACCCAGACGCCGCGCATTTCGCGGGTCAAGGGCCGGTAAGCGACCGGCACCGACACCTTTTCAGACGAAAATTTACCGGCATATTTCACCGGCTGATTGGTCACCGGGTCGATGAGCGCTGATTCGCCGTCGGCAAACAGTGACGCACTCAAGCAAAACAATAACAGCGTGGAGAGCAAAAAACGCATGATAACATCATATCCTGTATGTCAAAATCAAATAATTCGTCCAAATGGCACCGTTTCCGCCGGTGCCGGTGCCGCATTTTGCAACGGCGGCGGTACGGGGTCGGTCGATGCGGCGGGCTACTGGTAAATTTAGCATAAAAACTCTTTTTTTCAAGCCCCTATGATTGATTAATCAACAAAGCTGTGATATTTTATCCGTTGTGTTTATTAAAATAAAACCGCCGGCGCCGCCGGGAGGACAAAGGGAAACCGAAAGTTGACTTATGACAAGCGAATACAATTTCAGCACGATCGAAAAAAAGTGGCAGGACTACTGGCTCACCCATAAAACCTTTAAAGCCTTTGACCTTTTGGACAAGCCCAAATATTATGTTTTGGACATGTTTCCCTACCCCTCCGGCGCCGGGCTCCACGTCGGGCACCCCGAGGGCTACACCGCCACCGACATCATCTGCCGCTACAAGCGCATGAAGGGGTTTAACGTCCTGCACCCGATGGGCTGGGACGCCTTCGGCCTTCCCGCCGAGCAATACGCGGTGGAAACCGGGACACACCCCTCGATCACCACCCAAAAGAACATCAATAAATTCCGCGAGCAGATCCGCGCCTTGGGCTTCAGCTACGACTGGGACCGCGAGATCGACACCACCAACGTCAACTACTTCAAGTGGACGCAGTGGATTTTTATGCAGCTTTATAAAAAGAATTTGGCTTACCTCGACGAAGTCCCGGTCAACTGGTGTCCGGCACTGGGCACCGTGCTCGCCAACGAGGAGGTCATCGACGGCCGCAGCGAGCGCGGCAACCATCCGGTGGAGCGCCGCCCGATGAAGCAATGGATGCTCAAAATCACCGAGTACGCCGAGCGCTTGCTCAACGACCTTGACACCTTGGACTGGCCCGAGGGGGTCAAAGAAATGCAGCGCAACTGGATCGGCAAATCCGTCGGCGCCGAAGTCATCTTTAAGACCCAATCCGGTCAGGAAATCACCGTCTACACCACGCGCCCGGATACCTTGTTTGGCGCAACTTACATGGTGTTGGCCCCCGAGCACCCCTTGGTGGACGCGATTACCGCTCCGGCCGAACGCGCTGCCGTCAAAGCTTATCAGCTGGAGGCAGCCAACAAGAGCGACCTCGACCGCACTGAGGGCGCGACCAAGACCGGCTGCTTTACCGGCGCTTACGCGGTCAACCCGGTCAACAATGCCTTGATCCCGGTGTGGATCGCCGATTATGTTTTGTCCACCTACGGCACCGGCGCCATCATGGCCGTCCCGGCGCACGACACACGCGACTTTGAGTTCGCGGTCAAATTCGCCTTGCCGGTCAAGTGCATCATTGCGCCCGATGCCAAAGAGGCCGCCACGCTCAACGCCGACGTGGTCGCCGTCCTCGCGGGCAAAGCCTGCTGGACGGGCGAAGGAAAACTCATCAACTCCGCCAATGATTCATTAAACCTCAACGGCCTCAGCGTCGCCGAGTCCAAGCCCGCCGCCACCCGTTGGCTGGAGGCGCGCCATCTCGGCAAAGAAGCGATCAAGTATAAACTCCGCGACTGGCTTTTCAGCCGTCAGCGTTACTGGGGCGAGCCTTTCCCGATCGTCCACTTTGATGACGGCTCGATCGAGCTCGTTAACGAGGACGAGCTCCCGGTCAATCTCCCGGTAATGGAGGACTTTAAGCCATCCGGCACCGGCGAGCCGCCGCTGGCCAAGGCCAAAGAGTGGCTCAACTACGTCTGCCCCAAAACCGGACGCAAGGGCCGCCGCGAGACCAACACCATGCCGCAGTGGGCGGGGTCGTGCTGGTACTATTTGCGCTACATCGACCCGGTGAACAATACTGCCGCCTGGCGGCCCGAGTTGGAAAAATACTGGATGCCGGTCGATCTTTACGTCGGCGGAGCCGAGCATGCGGTATTGCATTTATTGTACGCGCGTTTCTGGCACAAAGTCCTGTTTGATCTGGGGTTGGTCTCCACTTGCGAACCATTTCAAAAGCTGATCAATCAGGGGATGATCCTCGGCCTCTCCTACAAGGACAGCCGCGGGGTATTGATCCCGACCGACAAGGTCGATTTCGCCGCCGACGGCACGCCGACGTCCAAGGAAACCGGCGAAAAGCTCATCGAGTTCCCGGCTAAAATGTCCAAATCCTTGCGCAATGTGGTCAATCCCGATGATGTGATTGGCGAGTACGGCGCCGACAGCATGCGGCTCTACGAAATGTTTATGGGCCCCTTGGAGGCGACCAAGCCGTGGAACACCAAAGGGGTCGAGGGCGTCTACCGTTTCCTCAAGCGCTCTTGGCGCATGATCACCGAGAGCAAAATCGTTGACCGCCCCTGCGACAAAGAGGAGTTGCGTGTCTTGCATGCGACCATTAAAAAGGTCGGCTTTGATCTCGACAACTTCAGCTTTAATACGGCAATCAGCCAGCTGATGATCTTTGTCAACGAGTTCGCCAAAAAAGACGAAGTCCCACGCGAAGCAGCGGAAAAATTTGTCATTATGCTCGCTTGTTTTGCGCCGCACATCGGCGAAGAGTTGTGGGAAATTTTGGGCCACAAGGGCACCTTGGCCTATGAGCCGTGGCCGGAATACAACGAAGAGTACCTCAAAGTCTCCGAGGTCGAGGTATTGATCCAGATCCTCGGCAAACCCAAGGCCCGGCTGAGTATGCCCATCGGCTGCGGCGTCGAGGAGATGCAAAAGCTGGCGCTGGCCGATGCCGCAGTACAAGAGGCGCTGGCCGGCCGTCCGGTCAAAAAAGTGATCTCGGTCCCCGACCGTTTGGTCAATATTGTAGTATGACCCCCCTTGAGGCGATCAACGATTGCCGTTTGAGCGCCGCCGACCGTTTGGCGGCGGCGCGGATTTTGGCGGCGGAGCATCCGGCGGACTGGCAGGCGGACTGCGAGGTCGATCTCCATTGCCACACCTTTTTTTCGGACGGGTTTCATTCGCCCGCGGGAAGAGTCTTTGAGGCTTACCGCCGGGGGATGCGCGGGATCGGGGTTGTCGACCATGATGTTTTTGACGGCTGTTTGGAAAGCATGGCGGCCGGAGAAATTTTTCCCGTCACCGTCGTCCCCGGGATCGAGTTTTACACCGACCGGCCGGGGATTGAAATTTTAGGCTTTTTTCCCGACCACACGCACTTGCGCCGATTGCTCGCCTCCGGCATCACCGGTGACTTGATTGAGCGCATCCGCGCGGCCAAGCAGACACAACTGAAGGCGATGATAGCGCGAGTCCCCGATTGCTTTGCCAAGCTCGGAATCGCCAACGCCGAAATCACTTCCGACGACATCGATCAGGGGATCCGCAACGGCATCACCACCAAAGGCGACATCAGCGTCATTTTGGAAGCAAAATACGGCGACACTTTGCGCAAACTCGGCCTCTCGCAAAATGTCAAAGAGCTCCACGCCCAGTTTACCTCGCGCCGCGACCGGCTGGAAGTGCCATTGGAGCTTGACGCCGACATTTCCCCCGAAACGTTGACCCGCCAAATTTTTGACTGGGGCGGCGTCCCCGTCCTCGCCCACCCGACTGAGCTCAGGACCAAGGAGCACCTTGGCAATCAGGCATTGTACGACATCATCCGCCGCCTCCGCCAATATGGGTTACAGGGCATTGAAGTCGACGGCTTCCGCAACCGAATCTGCCCCGAGTCAAAACTTCACCAAACCGATTTGTTTGAAAATATCCGCCAAACCCTCAACCGCGAAGAACCTGATTTCCTCCCGCTGCTGGCCACCAACGGCGGCGACACCCACAATCAACCGGGAGAGCACGGCCTTGAGCTCGGCTGCGGCTTGCACCACAATCTGCGGCCCCAATTCGGCCGCCTTGCCGTCATTGAGGCTCTGTCCGCGCGCCAGCGACAAATCATCAGCGGTCAATAATTCTCACTTGAAACTATGCAATTTTATGGTATATTAAGTAAGTTTGTATTTCAACGCCACGAGGAAAACTATGTTGGAAAAAATTAAGAACGGAAAACTCAGACTCGCCATCGTCGGGCTGGGCTATGTGGGGCTGCCGCTGGCGGTCGAATTCGGCAAAAAATATCACACCACCGGGTTTGACGTCAAGGAGGATCGCCTCAAGCAATTGCGCGAGGGCATCGACGTCACGCTGGAGACCACCGCCGAGGAGCTCAAAGCCGCCAAATTTCTCCGGTACTCAAGCAACCTTGACGACTTGCGCGATGTCGATATTTTTATCGTCACCGTGCCGACTCCGGTCGACAAACACAACAATCCCGACCTGACCCCCCTTTACAAGTCCAGCGAAACCGTCGGCAAAGCGATGAAAGCGGGCTCGATTGTGATTTATGAGAGCACCGTCTACCCCGGCTGTACCGAGGAAGAGTGCGTGCCGGTGCTGGAGAAATTCAGCAAGCTCAAGTTCAACAAAGATTTCTTTTGCGGCTACAGCCCCGAGCGCATCAACCCCGGCGACAAGGATCATACCTTGACCAAGATCCTCAAAATCACCTCCGGCTCGACCCCGGAAATTGCTTTGGTCGTCGATGCTTTGTACAACAGCATCCTCAAGGCGGGCACCCATAAAGCAAGCTCGATCAAAGTCGCCGAGGCGGCCAAAGTCATTGAGAACTCGCAGCGCGACCTTAACATCGCCTTTGTCAACGAGCTGGCCAAGATTTTCAATTTGATCGGCATCGATACGCATGAAGTATTGGAAGCAGCCGGGACCAAGTGGAATTTCCTCAAATTCAAGCCCGGGCTGGTGGGCGGCCACTGCATCGGAGTCGACCCCTATTATTTGACCCACAAGAGCGCCGAGCTCGGTTACCACCCCGAGGTGATTTTGGCCGGACGCCGGATCAACGACGGGATGGGCAAATACGTCGCATCCGAAGTGATCAAAAAAATGATCAAAAAAAATCTCCCGATTTTGCACGCCAACATCCTCTTTTTGGGGATTACCTTTAAAGAGAACTGCCCGGACATCCGCAACTCGCGCGCGATTGACGTGGTGCGCGGACTCAAAGAATTCGGCTGCAACGTCGATATTTTTGACCCCTGGGCCGAGAGCCGCGAAGTCGAGCACGAGTACGGCGTCACCGCCTGCAACGATTTGAGCAAAATTGATTTCAGCAAATATTCGGCGATTGTGCTCGCCGTCGCCCACAACGAGTTTAAAGCCATTGATCTCGGAAAATACAAAGATCACCGCGTGATTTACGACATCAAAGGGATTTTGCCCCGCGACGTGATTGACGCAAGACTCTAGATTTTTGAGCAAAAAAAAGGCGCAGTTTTCACTGCGCCTTTTTTTTGCCGTATCTTAAAAAGTTAACACGGCCTTGTAAAGCCCCGGCTTGCGGTCGACCAAGTCGGTAAAGGCTTTGGTGATTTGGTCAATCGGGTAATACTCGATCATCGAGCTGAAGTCGAGCTTTTTGGCGTCCTGCAGCTCCATGCCGTACTGCATGGCTTTGTATTTTTCGCCCTCCAAACGCACATGGCCGTTGATGATGTCGATGGCTTTAAAGTTCCACGTTTTCATATCCACGGTGCGCATGCCGTTGTTGGACTGGTGATACCCGACCAAAACGATGACGCCGTGCTGCTTGACAAGCTTGGTGCACATCTCAATGACGCTCTCGACGCCGGTCGCCTCAATGACCACATCAAACTCGCCCAAATCGGCCAGGACATCATCCGCGCTTTTGCCGGTGGGGTCGTAAACCTTGGTCGCCCCGGCCTTGAGCGCACTCGTGCGCCGCCAGTCTAAAGGCTCAATCGCCACCACTTCGGCCGCGCCCTGAATTTTGGCCATAATCAGGCACCCAATGCCCATATAACCGCAGCCGATCATCGCCACGCGGTCGCCCGGCTTGACCTTAAAGCGACTCGCCGCATAGACAAAACAGGCAATCGGCTCGCCCAAAGCCCACTTGGGGTCGGACTTGTCGGACAATTTGAGCAACCGGTCCTCAGTACAGACAAAATACTCGCTGTAAAGCCCGCCCAAAGCAGTCACTTTGTCGCCGACCTTGAGCGACTTGATGTTTTTGCCGACCTTGACGACCACGCCGCTCCCCTCGTGACCGATCAAACGCTCCTCGCCGTCGGGAATCCCGGCACGGGTTTTATACTGAAAGACGTCGCCCTCGCATACGCCGATGCCGACGGTCTTGACCAATACTTCGTCATCCTTGCAATCGACCATCGGGATATCCTTGACCACAAAACCTTTACTCGTCAACAATGCTGCTTTCATATTTCACCTGGTTAAAAAATTTGCATTTTGGCACTTGTTATAGTATAGTACATAAAAAGAGATTTTTCTTCGCCAAATCAGGAAAAAACTATGACTTTTCAATCAAAATACATCTCCGAGCACTTAAAAAAATTTGCGCCGATCCCGTTGACGCGCGAAACCCCGGTTTCTCCGGTGGACTACAATCTGCGCCGCGAAATCCCCGACATCGAGCCCCACATCCATGACTGCCTTGAGATCGGCTACTGTCACGCGGGCGACGGGATCTTTTTGGTGGAGGACAAGATTCTGCCCTTTAAGGAAGGCGACGCCCTGTTTATCAACAATTGCGAAGTGCACATCATGATGGGCTCGCCGGGCGGCGAAACGACTTGGAGCTTTGTCAACTTTGACCCGCATCTGTTGCTTGACGAGCAACTAAAGGGCAATCCGGAGATCCTCGAAACCGCCGGTTTTTGCGGCCGCTATTTTAACAACATCATTGAGGGCGGCCGCCACGAGCGCCTCACCGGCGTCATCCGCGATTTCATCGCTGTCCGGAGCCGCAACCGCCCGGAGGACAAAAACGAGCTGCGCGCCTTGTGCTGGCTTTTTTTGCTGCGGCTCAACGAGTATTATCACCCCGACCCGGCCGGCGACAAGACGGAGATCAAGGATACCTCGCGTCTCGCCCCCGCGCTGCACTACATCACCCAAAATCTCGACAAACCGTTGCGCATCCCGCACCTGGCGGCCTTGTGCAACAACAGCGAGTCCAATTTTCGCAAACTCTTTCACAAGACCTTGGGGTGCTCGCCCAAGCAGTATTTGAAACGCATGCGGCTCAAAACCGCGGCCGTGATGCTCGAAAACAGCGACACCCAGATTTTGGAAATCGCCTACAAATGCGGCTTTGAGACATTGTCCAACTTTAACCGCCAATTCAGCGAATTTTACCAGATGCCGCCCTCCAAGCTCCGCAAGTCATAAAAAAACCGCCGGGGACTCCCGGCGGTTCATCCTTGCTTTGGCTACTTGCTCAAGCGGAGCAGCAACGGCTGCAAGGGCGGCAACTCAAACTCACCTTTGAAGTCGCGCTCATTGATGAGATCATAGAGCTTGCCGGCCGCAGACAATTTGAGTTTCATCGGCACTTTGTTATAATTGACAAGATTGATCACATACTCTTTGCCGTCGGGGACCACTCTAAAGTAGACTCCGCGCGTATCGGGAGCACCGACAGCGGTCAAACTCACGGGCAGCGGCGACACGGGATCAAGAAACTCTTTTTTGAGCTGCGGTGCTTTGATAAAGTCGGACAAGGCCACGGTTTTCACGGCCGGCAGCGGCCGATCATACTCGTCTTTTTGCAAACTGACTTTGTCGGCGACGACAGTACCGTTAAACTTGGCCAGCGCCTTGGCCGAAGCGGCCGGGAAGTTGCTGACGCCGACGGCAAAAATGGTCTTGACCTTGCCGAAATCGCCCGCCGCAATCTGCTTTTCGCTGATAAAGCGGACGCGGTGACCGGTAAACGCGCTCTCGATGTAAAAATCAAAGAGGCGGCTGCGGTACGAGTCGGGACTGTAAGTCAACGTGGTCGGGCTGAAAATCAACGCCGTCTCCGGATCGCTCCGGGCAAAGCAGGAGATTTCATGCGCCAGACGCGACGCGTCCAACCCCGCTTTGGCGTGGGCGATCACATTGCCGGGACGCAACGCGATGTTGCCCTGCAAGTCTTTCACAACATCTTTTTCGGCCTCGGGCGGATAATCCACCCAAACCCAGGTGATTAACCCGGACGCACCGGAAATGTATTGCTGAAAATTGGCGGTATAAATGTGCTCATTGGGAATCGGCCGCAGCTCGGCATCGCGGATGATGTGATTTTCCGCGTTGATGATCGATTTTTTGGCCATCGACACCTGAATCTCATGACCGACGGCGGTAATCGCCCAATCGGAGGCATAGCCGCCCTCGCCGTAGTTAAAATAATTGTCGTTGCCGTTGTAATCGCTGATTTCGGCAAACGCCTCGGGATCGATCGCATGCTCGGCCATAAAGGAGGAGCTGGTCATCATGATTTTGGCATGCACCGGCATCCCCGGCCACACGGCCCGGACTTCGTCGGACAAAAAGGCCGCCCAACGGTTCATCACACCGCGTTTATAAAGGATAAACTCCGAACTCACCGCTTTATCCTTGCCTGCCGCCGCCAGCGCCGCACTCCAGTCGGCGTAATTGCGGTCAAACAATTGATTAAACTTGGCAACATTGCCAAATTTACTCTCCAAATGTTTGACCAAGGCCGCCGCCACCAGCGGCTCGGACAAGGTGGTATTGTAGGTGGGCTCATTTAAAATACAGATGCTTTGGATCAACCCGGGGTAACGTTTTCGGACCTCGGGCAAAAAGTCATTGATGTAAGCCTTCATCATCCGATAGGCCGGCTGTTGTGCAATGTCGCACGGGAAAAATCCGGCTTTCACTTTTTTGAAATCGGGGTTTTCGTCCAACAGCCACTGGGGAACATAGTGCGGGGAAATCAGCAAACATACCTGCAACTGATTGTCGCGGGCGGCGTCAAGCATTTGAAACAAGCCCAACGCGCCTTTGAAATCCGGCTCAAACTCGCGATCTTTGCCTTTGGCCGGATAGATACCTTTGGGCCCGAGCTCGATTTGGATGATGTTTTCGCCCCAGGCGTGGAAATTGGGAAGATCATTCTTCATATTTCCAAAATGGCCGTACCCCGAAAACATCAGCTGACGGACGCTTTTGCCGCCGTCGCTCGCCAGCATTTCGGCCTGCGGCCAACCGTTGACCAACTTGAGATTGCCCTGATATTGGTAAGTAAGCGGAAATTTACCGCCCTTTTGGATCAAATCATAACTCTTTTGGAGATCGTCCAACGCGGCATTCACCCCCGGCTTCATCAGCTCGGCACGGCCGACATAGAGCATTTTGACATCATTGCCGGCGTTCGCAAAGCGGTTTTTAAAGGCGATCAATTTGCCGTTGAGCACGGCCAAAGGCATGGTGACATACAATGATGACTTTTGTGCCGAGTCCAGGGCGGCAAATTTATGATTGAGCTCCGTCAACCGGGCGGCGGCACTGTCCAGCCACAAGGCGGCGGTTTTTACCGGATCGGATTTGGAGAAGTCAAAATTGCACAAAACTTTGCCGTCGGCCAAAAACTCGACGGTCCCCTTGCCCTCGGCGGCATTATTGAGCGGCAAATCATATTTTAACTGCAAAAGTTTGTCCTTGCCGGTCGTCATTTGGGGGGCGAGCCCGGTAACGTTGACTTTGCCCGCACTGTCGGTTACTCTGGCCTCGATTTTGGCCGCTTCGCCGTTGGCGATGACTTTTCCGGTCAAGCTGGAGGTGGTGACGACGTTGTCGGCAAATACCCCGGCCGCAGACGCACTGTCAATGAGCAAGGCTTTAAAATACTGCGACGCGTCTTTTTCGTCATGGATGCCGCGCGTCAAAAAGTAGACATCACGCTGATTAGCTCGATTAGCGTCATTGCCGATCAAGCTCACGGTTAAGAAACGCTTGCCGGGGTATTTGACCTCGGAGAGCAAGCTCCAGTCGAGCCGTCCGGCGACAAAGTAACCGCTGGCATCGCGCAACGCGGTCAACTTGGTTTTTTCACGGGGAAGCTCCTTGGAGGTCGTCCAATCCCAAGTGTGCACTTTGCCTTGCGCGTCCACAGAAACGCCGAACTCCAAATCGGAGGCCTGCGCCGATTTAGCGGCCAGACCGGCTTGGTCAATGCGCATTTGGATGCTGTCGCCGCGCCACATATTTTCGCCGCTCTGAGGATTGGCGGAGTTGTCGTTGACACGGATAAAAAAGTAGAGCCCGGCATCATCATAAGCCAAGGCGGCCTGCCCCGCAAACTCGTTGGCCGCCGGCATTTTGCCGGTACTCGCAAAGGCGGCGGACTGCGGAAAATTCATTACCGGCAACCCGGACGGAATCGCCTTAAGATTGTCAAGGCTGCCGGAGAAACTGGGAATCAGCCACAATTTTTCGGTTTGCAGCTCATTGGCCGAAACCAATTGTTTGCCGGCGGGGTAAATGGCAAGGTTGTCAAGATAAATCTTCTCCGCCAGATCGTCGACCCCGATGACCAGCGGTATTTTGCCGTCACTGTCTATTTCGGAGGCGGGAAGTTTAAATTTAAAGGTGTATTTGGTCCAGTCGGCAGTGAGATTGCCGGGGCGGAAGCGGACTTTCCAATTTTTGCCGAAGCAAAAGAGCACGTTTTTGGCGTTGACCGCTTTGATCATGACGCTCATCTCGTACTCGGTATCGGGCTCTATCCCTTTGACCCATTGCACCAATGAGCCGTAAACATTGGGGGACATCGCCGATTTATTGATTAACAGCAAAGAGCGCCCGCCCAAACCGGCTGCTTCATCGGTCACCGTCAAAGACGCCTGCGCGTTGCCGGAGATGCCGAGCGCCCAGTTGTCGGGGGTGCCGCCCGTGGGACCGTTTTCAAACGAACCGTTTAAGACCAGATTGGCGGTGTTGACCTCCACCGGCGCGGCGGCAGCTTTGGGAGCCGGAGCGGCAGCGGGGACAATCGCAAAGGCGTCGGCCATCACCCCGGTACTGGGAGTATCAATGCAGATGATGACCGGGCAATTACCGTCTTTCTCCAGCTGATCGGCGCCGATTTTGAATTTGAAGCGAAATTGTTTCCAGTCGTCGGAGAGGCCCTTGACATAATAGCGGGTTTTCCAATCTTTGCCGATAAAAATGCCGAATTCTCCGGCGCCGCGCGCCGATAAAGTAAGCTCATACTCGGTGTCGGGCAATATTTTAACATATTGGACCAAGGCGCCGTAAACGTTGGCGGCGCGCGGGGAGCGGTTGACCAACAACAGAGCGCTGTTGCCGTCGGCCGCATTGTCGGCAGAAACCGTGATGGCGGCGTCGGCGTTCCCCGATTTGTAAAAGCGCCAGCCGTCGGGCGCATTGCCGGGTTTGCCGCTCTCAAACGAACCGTTGGCAATGACGTTGGCCGGACTGTTGACCAAAGAAACGCTGTCCTTTTGTACCGGTTGCAGCGAGAGGTCACCGAGCAAGATCCCGGCTGCCGGAGCTTCGACAATCAATATCATCATGCAGCGGCCGTCTTTCTCCAGCTGGCCGGCAGGGAGGCTTATCTCATAACTGAATTTTTTCCAATTATCGCCGCTGCCGGTGATGTAAACGCGGGTTTTCCACTCTTTGCCGAAACAAACCAATAAAGGGTTGCCGGAGTTATTTTTAATTTTACCGGTCAAAACATATTTTTGGTCGGCCTCGAGCTTGGGAAACTGAGTCACCCCGGCAAAAACATTGGAAGCCTTGGCCGAGTTGTTGACAAACTTTAATACAGTTTTACCGTTGTCATCGGCAACCGTCACCGTCGCATCGGCATTGCCGCTTTTGACAAACGACCACCCGGACGGGACACTCCCGGCGTCTCCGGCAAAACTGCCGTTGGCAAGCAACTCGTCGGCAAAAAGTGAGCCGGCAAACAACATAAATGAAAAACTGAAAATCAATAATAACTTCATGGCAATCCCAAAATCTTTCTTTACATATTGATCTGTTCGCCGTTGGCCGTCACAAATTTGGTAAAGAGCAACTGCGGCGTATTTCTGAGCTCAATCCGGCTTTTATTCTCCACATGACCATCCATGAAGCCCAAATTGGCGCTGTCGCTGTGCAACAAGCCGACGGCGGCATCTTCGGTAAAACCGTCGGGGATGATTGTCCAAAACCCGCCGACCGGGCTTAAAGTACTTTTGGCCGCGTCTAAAATCAGCGGCATCCGGCTGGATTTTTTGCATTTGTTAAGCTTCATCACCCGGCCTTTGGGACCGGAGCTGAGCCAAAAACTTCCCCAGTAATCTTTGCCGGCGGTACCGTTGTTGACACGTCCGGTGGCAGCGCCGTAAATCATACCGTAAGTATAATACCAGGGGTCCGATGAATAACCCGGTTTGGGAACATTGCTCGGGCAAACCAGCATTTTGCGTTTAATCAGCCCGGGTCTGGAGATATCCATGGCGCCGGAAACCGACCCGTTATGGGTAAAAATAGTCACCCAGCTTTCAAAATTGTTGCTGCCCCAGTCCAAAACATAGGGAACAGTATCATTGGAGTCCATGGCATACAGCAACATGGTGGAAACAACCTGTTTTTGCTGGTTAATGCAACTCGTGCGTTTGGCGGCGTCACGCGCTTTGTTCAAGGCCGGCAGCAGCATGGATGCCAAAATGGCAATGATCGCGATCACCACCAACAGCTCAATCAATGTAAAAAACTTTCTCATCTTACCCCTCCTGTTATTGTAAAATATTTTGGACCGATTTACGGATAATCAACGGCAGTTTGACAATTTTCCCTTGCGGTGACGGTGTCTTTTCGTGCATCTTATTTAACAGCGCCTCGACGTTGTGCCGCGAAATCTCGGCAATCGGATAACGCGCAGTGGTCAACGGGGGGGCGGCCAATTCGGCCAGCAGCGAGTCGTCATACCCCACCACCGAGAGGTCCTCGGGGATGCGCATATTATGCTCGTGAGCCCAACGGTAAACCCCCAGCGCCATTTGATCGTTGCCGGTAAATACCGCCGTCACCTTGACCTGACGATAAAGTTTCTCCATCGCCACGTGCCCGGAGATCAGAGTATCCTCCCCCTGCACCACCAACCGGGGATCAAAAACCATATTGCGAGCGGCCAGCCAGCCGCAGTAAGCCGCCACTGCCGGATCTTCGGCGCCGCTGGCACGCTTGTATGAGCTGATATAACCGATCTTGCGGTGCCCTTGCCCCCACAGATAGTCCAAAACATCCCGGGTCATCGTCTGGTAATCGAGGATAATGGGATCATACTCATCACGCAAGTTGGTGTAAACCGGCACCCGGCCGCACAAAATCGCGGCTTCCACCGAGTCGATCTGCGGCAACAAATTGACGATCCCGTCGACCATCCCGGAGGAAAATTTGCGCAGCATTTCGCGCCCTTTGACCACATCGTCCCCGGCCAGCCCGAGGACCACATCATAGTCGTGCTCGGCAAATAAATTGGTCATCACATTGATGTGCTCGGGGCCGATCATATTGCAAAGGTTGTCAATCACTATCCCGATCAGTTGGGTTGAGTTGTTTTTGATTGCCCGTGCAAAAAAATTGGGCCGGTAATCCAACTCCTGCATTTTTTCAAAAATCTTGTGCCGCACCTCCATGCTGATCGTGCGTTTGCCGCTGATCGCGTGCGAAACCGTGCTCGGGCTGACCCCGACGGCCTTGGCGACATCTACAATGGTGTAAGCTTTTTTTGTCATTTTTTGATAATATTGTCAAAACGTTTTGATTATTTGACAATATTATAGCATATTTTAAAATCAATGTCAATAGCGGGAGTAAAAAAAAGGACAAAATTTCAGACCGGACGGCAGCAGCCAAGCGACCATAGCTCAAAGGATATTTTTGAGTTTCTCAATGGTGACCGGTTTGGTGATGACTGCTTTAAAATGCTTCAAATCAAACGATTCTCCGCTCTCGGTATCGGCGGTCAGGGCATAAATGTCGATCCGGTCATAATCGCGCTCAGTCCGGATTTTGGCCGCCAACTCGGCACCGTTCATCTGCGGCATCCACATGTCGGTGAGCACCAGACTGATCTCGTCGGCATGCTTGCCGAGAATGGCGATCGCCTCCTCGCCGGAGGTGGCGGTGTGGACTTTTTGATTGAGTTTTTGCAGCATCGCCGACAACAGCGCCAAATTCATCCCGACATCGTCGACAATAAGAATGCTGTGCCGCTTTAACGCCCCGTCGTCGTTTGCCTCCGGCGGCGGCGCATATTTGCCCTCGTCAAAACGGACATGGTTGAGCACCACCGTAAAATTGCTTCCCTCGGAAACCTGGCTCTCCAAGGTCATGGTGCCGCCCATTTTTTCGACCAGCTGCTTGGAGATGGTAAGCCCGAGGCCGGTGCCGCGGTTGTAACGCGAGCCCCGGACCACGTTAAGTTGGACAAACGGCTCAAAAATCTTCTTTTGCGCATCTTTGGCAATCCCGATGCCGGTGTCAATGATGTTGATGGTCAAGGTACCGGTTTCGCCGTTGTCCTTGCGGAAACGGATGCGGGTGATGACCGAGCCGTTTTCGGTGAACTTGATCGCATTGCCGATCAAATTAAGCAAAATATGGCGCATGCGCGAGCCGTCAATGTGGAGCAGCGGCAGATTGTCCGGGCAGTCGAGCTCAAGTTTGAGCTGTTTTTGCGCCGCCTGATGGGTAAAGATGGCGTGAATTTCACAGCAGAGTTTATAGAAATCCAGCCGCTCGGGCATAATCATCACCTGATTGGCCTCGAGTTTGGACAAATCCAAAATGTCGTTGATCAAGTTGAGCAAGGCTTTGCCCGCAAAGTTGATCGACTGCAAATACTCTTCACGCTCCGACACGGGCAAATCTTTGTTTTGCAGAAGCTCGCTGAAGCCGATCACCGCGTTTAAGGGAGTACGCAGCTCGTGGCTCATCGTCGCTAAAAAATAGCTTTTGGCACGCTCGGCCGCTTTGGTATTGGTAATATCGACCGCCATGGTTAACATCAAATTGCGGTTTTCGGGCAGCATGATGATGCTGTTAATGACACTCAAAAACTTTTTATTGCCGTTGACGTCGGTGATTTCCTCCTCAAAACTCGGCAAATGCGGCTTGATGGGGATGATTTGATTGATCCTGGTTGCGGGGGTGTTGATGGCGCGGAAGCTCGGAATGCCGGTCAAAATCTCCATATTGAGGTTCCAAATCACGTATTTCGAGTCTTCGTTGTTGTAGCGGGCAAAGACATACGCCGGGAAGTTATTTAAGACGGCATCCAAAATCCCTTTGGCACGCACCAGCTCATTGCGGCTCTCAGCCAAAGCGGTCATGTCCAAACTCATGCCCAAAAGCATTTTTTTGCCGTTGGAGAGCTCCAAACAGACCTTGCGGGTCTGGAAATAACGCCGCTCCTCGCCGTGGATTTCATCAATGGTCTCCTCGACGAGATTGTTTTTTAAGACTTCGCGGTCGGAGTCGCGAAATTTCTTGGCGTCCTTTTTGTTGAAAATATCATAATCGGTCTTGCCGATGACATCCTGACCGACCAAATTATGACCCTCGGTAAAATGTTTGTTGGCAATGATATATTTGCCGTCGTCGGTATAATCTTTGACAAACACAGCACAAGGCATGTTGGCCAAAATTGACTCCAAAAACATGGTATCGTCAACATGCATCATCTCGCCGAAAAAGCGGCGGATCCCCCGGCTGAAAAATTTCCAGTACAAGAGATAGCCGAGCAAAATCACCGCGGTCAATATGCCGCAAATCACGATGCCGCGATGATATTTGGCCCAAAAGCTGTCCGGCGCATTGCGCCACAGGGTGTTTTTGGGCGCCCGCGACTGGTCGATGTCAAATTTTTGCAGCACGCTCCAATCGAGCACCAGCTTGGGCTCCGGCTTGCTGACCGGAATATCGGCGGCTTTTTCGCCGGCGATGATCCGCTCAACCAGCCGACCGATGATTTCGCCGTACTCGACCCCCAGCGGGAAAATCCCCCCGGCCACGTTGTAGTCGGAGATGCTGTCAGTGGTGGTAAAGACGATGCGCCCGCTTTGAGCCTCAATCTGAGTGACGATGGTGCGCAGCGAGCGGTAGTTTTCGCTCTTGGTGATGTTCCAGTTGGAGTAAACGATAAAGGAGTCGGGCGGCAGGTTTTTAAGGTCGCTCAACAACCGTGAGGTGGTAATTTCGTCGCCGTTGAAGTAAAGGATTTCGACGGCCGGGTTGTTCCACTCTTTGCGCAGCTCGTCGCGGAACATTTTGCCGCGCGGCGAACCGTCGGAGATAAAGGCCACCTTTTGCGTCTTGGGCATGAGGCGCAAGCCGAGGTTGATAGTCCTCGCGGCATCGTTTTCGCGCAACAGCCCGGTCATATTGGGGTGCTCTTTGAGAATCTCCGGGTCGTAGTGAAAGTAACTGCAAAAAATCACCGGCAAATCCTTGGGAATCCGGCTGAAGTTTCGCCGCAAGAGCTCGATGGCATTATTGCTCCCGACAATCACCACCTCATAGTCGCCGCGCTGAATCATGGGCAGACAAAGCTCAAATTTGCGCTGCCACTCCGCCGGATCGGTTTCCTGCAAGGTATTGAGCTCAAAGGTGTCGATCGAAAACTGAAAGAAACTCTTGTTGAGCGCCTGAAACAATCCCGTCTCGACCTTGCCCGTCCACTCATACGATGAGTGAAACGACGTCAGGTATAAAATTCGGTGGGTTTTGCCGGTGTCGATTTCACCGGCGGCAAACAGCCAGACACTTTGCACCAGCACCGCAATGATCCAAATTTTTTTCATGATTGCCGCCCCCGCCGTCTTTTTTCCAGCATCACATGATACAGAAATACAATATTGCCGACCAGATACCGCTTGGCCATCCGCGTCGGCTCCATCAACAACCGGTAGGTCCACTCCATGCCGATCTCCCGCAGCCACAAGGGCGCCCGCGGGATCCGCCCGGAGTAAAAATCAAACAATCCGCCCACCCCCAGCCGCACCGGCACAGTAAGCTTGTCCCGCTGCTCATAAAGCCAGATTTCCTGACCCGGTACTCCCATGGCCACCAGCAAAATATCCGTGCCCGAGCTGTTGATTTCGGCAATGACACGATCAAGTTCCTCCGGTTTGAAAAAACCGTGCCGCACTCCGGCAAATTGCAGTCGGGGATACTCAACGAGCAATTTTTGCCGCATCGTCTCGGCCACCCCCTCGCGGCCGCCCAAAAGATAAAGCCGCAACTGCCGCGCCTCGGCCTCGACGCAAAGTTTGGGAAACAAATCGGTGCCATTGACATTTTCCTTTAACGGCGTATTGAGCATTTGGCAGGCCATCACGATGCCGCTGCCGTCGGGGTAAACATACCGGGTGTCGCGCAAAATCTGAGCGTAAACCAAGTGGTTGCGGGCAATATTGAGGCAATGGGGATTGATGAAAAAGATATTTTGTCCTTCTCTTTTTCCGGCCAGCTCGACAATGGTGTCAACCGCCTCTTTGAGCGTAGTGTTGAGAAACGGGATGCCGCCGATGCTCAAATGCTCCTCAAATCCATCGGCCTCGGGACCCGAAAAAAACACGGCCGCAAACGCGCTCTTGAGCAAAAGTTTGACATCTTTGCCGAAACTTTGCTGCCGGCAGTACTCGAGCTCGACTTCGGTCTTGCTCAAAATCCCGATCCGGCAGCGGTGATAAAGCGTCCACGGCGAAAATACCGCCGGTTTGTACGCCGCCAACTCCGGCGGCGGAGCATCGACGGCGATCGAACGGCCGCACAATCTAAGTTTGCCGACTAAGACATAAAAAAACAAAGTTGCATCGCGCAATGACGGCTTGGAGCTGCGGAAAACGTAAAGTCCGATTGCTTCGGCATTGGGCATTTTGACCAGTGGACTGCGGCCGGCCAGCAAATTGATGGCCGTCAAACATATTCCCACCGGCAGTGTCCAAACCAGAAACAACAAGAGCGAAATCATTTTTTCATCCTCTCCGCAATGATCCTAAAGTGATCGTCCCAGTTGAACTCGGCGGCGCGCTTTTGTCCGGCGGCAATCAATTGGCGGCGCAACTCGCCGTCGGTCAAAATCCGCTGCATGGCAGCGGTGATTTCGGCCGGCTCCGACGGGTCAAACAAGAGTGCGGCGCCGCGCCCGAGCTCGCCCAGCGAGCTTGTATAAGCAGTCGCGCACGGCACCTTGTGGTGCATCGCCTCAATCAACGGCAACCCGAAGCCCTCAAAAAAGGATGGAAAAACATACATCGCCGCATTTTGATAAACGCTGGCCAAATCCTCATTGCCGACAAACCCCGGAAACAAAATCCGCTCCCGGTCGGGGCTCTTGGCAACATAGTCAAAAATCACCTCGCTGTTGCCCCACGAAGCGCCGGGCATCACCAGTTGAAATTTCTGCTTGAGCTCGGCGGGAAGTTTTTCATACGCCTTGATGAGATTGAGGTGGTTTTTGCCGGGGTGCTCCAGCCGGGCGAGATACAAAATATAGCTCCCGGGCTCCAGATGGTGCTCCTTGCCCCAGACATCGCGTCCGGCGGGCGAAAGGCTCAAGCCGTTATAGGAGCGAACGATTTTGGCCGGGTCCAAATGCCAGAACTCAACGAGGTCGTGCTTGGTCGATTCGCTGATTGCCACCGTGAGATCGGCACGGCGAACAAAAAACGGCAAAATATGTTTGATGTAAAAGGTGCGAAAGGTGTCGTATTTGTTCTCCACATGGTATTGCGAAAGGTCATGCACCACGCCGACAGTGTACAAACCGCGCTGAAAGGCCACCATCCGCCGGTTGGCGGCGGCGATCACCAAAGCGTCAAATTTGCCCTTGGGAATGCGCCAGGGGAGAATAAACAAATGCCATAAAATCGACATCAATGCCGACTTGCAGCATGCAGGCGCCTCAATCCGGTCAAACCCGGCAAATTCAGCCGCCGCCTCCGGCTCAATCACCACCGAAACTTCGCAGTTGGCCCGCTTGGCGGCGGCCACAAAATTGCGCATATAAACAGAAATCCCCGACTTCCCGCCGTCAAACGGGATGCAGCTAATCAACAAATGCATGAAAACAGCTCTTTCATTTTTTTTACAAACAGCTCCACCGAAAACTCGCCCGCGATCAACTCGCGTCCCTGATCGCCGAACCTCCGGCATAACGCCGGATCGGCCAGCAGACAATCCACTTTGGCCGCCAACGCATCGACATCGCCGTGCTTGACCAAAAAACCGGTTTGGTTGTCAATCAGATACTCGCCGACGCCGCCAATGTCAAATCCGGCCAGCGCCGCGCCGTTGGCCAGCGCTTCAATGCCGACGAGACCGAAAGGCTCCTGCCAGCGAAAAGGCAAAACCACGACATCGGCTCCGGCGAACAATTCTTCCGGCGTATTGGTCCAACGGATAAACTCCAAATGATCCAGCTTGGCGGCCGCTGCCAGACACTCCAGCTCGGGCCGCTGATTGCCGTCGCCGACAATTTTGGCGCGGTACGGTAATTTCAGCTTGGTCAACATGTTAATAAACATATCACCGCCTTTTCCTTTTATCAATTGCCCGAGGAACAAAATTTGCGGAATTTCGTTATTTTTTGCAGTTTTTGGGCCGATTTGCTGCGCCGGATGGATTTTATGAATCTTTTGAGGGTCAAAACCGTTGATCTTGAGGTTGTTTTTCATCGCGTCGGAAAGGACGACAAAGCGGTCAAATTTGCGAAACGCAGCCAGCAACCGCGGGAAATCCAGCAAAATCTGACGCCAGCGGATGTTTTTGGGATTTTGACAGAGCGCGCAAACCGAGCAAAAGCAATAGCGATAAGGGCGAAAGCAGTTGATGCGCTTGTAAGGATAATATTTGTGGCGGCGCGGGCAATAGAGGTCATGGTCGTGGACAAATAAGACCAGCTTGTCGGGGAAATCGGCCAGCAATTTTTCGACGATTTCGACGTCGGCGAGCTTGTGGACCGTCACCGCGGCGTCCGGCGCCGGGACGAAATCATCGCGATACGGCTCCACCGCATCAAAGTGACGGCAAAAAAGCTCAAAGTCGCGCCCCTTTCTGAGATAAACCATCCGAGTGCGAAACCCCGACGCCTGCATCAATTTGGCCATATTGTCGATGTAGCGCTCAATGCCGCCGTTGAAGCCGGCGAATTCGCTCAAAAAGACAATTTCACTCATGACGGCACGATTTCCCGATAAAACTCCGCCAGACGGCACCCGATGTGCTCCCAGCTGTATTTTTGGGTCGTTTCCAGATAGGCGGCCGCGCGCAAACGCTCTGCCGGCACCGGGTCCTCGAGCGCAATCACCGCCTTGACGAGACCGCCCAAATCATCGTCGGCAAACTTGAGCCCGGTTTCGCCGTCGCGGACCAGCCGCCCGAGCCCGCCCACATCGGACGCGACCACCGGCAATTTGGCGCTCCAAGCCTCCAAAACGACGATGCCAAAGGGTTCGTGACGCGACGGAAGCACAAAAACATCGGCTTGCTGATAAGCGCCGATCAACCGGGGGTCGGCGGGATCGAGCCCGCAAATAATACTGACGCGGTCGGCAAGACCGAGGCGCGCAACCTCGGCATCGATCCGGCCTTTATAGTCCACGGATGTCACCGGCCCGATGAGGACCAAGTGATACGACTTTTGCTGTTTCAAAAGCTCCGCCAGCGCCCGGACCGCCAACAGCTGATTTTTTTGGTAATCAATCCGTGACACGCAGAGCATAATCCGGCGGTCGACCGGGATATTTAATTCATTTCGCAAAGACGATGCTGATTTGGTGTCAAATTTTTTGACATCCACCCCGTTGGGCAAAAACAGCACGCGTTTGCCCGGGTAGCGTTTTGTGAGGAGATGGTACTCGTTTTCGCCGACGCAAATCACCCCGGCCGAGCCCGCGATCAAGTCGTGCCGCCAGCCGAACAGCCGGTCGAGGATACCGCCGTAACGCAGCGTATGCCGGATCGGCCGCAGCATTTCGTCGATTTCGGCTTTGGGAATATCAAGACAACCGCCGTGAAAACTCATCACATAGGGAATTTTTTGTTTGGCCGCCACCTTGGCCAGCATCTGGCCGATGCGCCCGCCGGTATGCAAATGAATGAGGTCAAAATTTCCCCGGGCGACCGCATCGGCAAGCCCGAAACTGATCGGGTTGCCGCCTTTTTTGTCCAACACCGCGCGCCGGGCCGCGGTCATCGGGAAATAGGGGTAAAAATATGGAAAGCGGCGAACCGTCAGGTCGCCGCAACGCTCCGCGGCAACCTTGGACAATGCCGCGGTGGCCAGTATCTCCGCACCGATGTTGTTTTGGAGCAGCATGTTACTGCTGTTATAGACCACATTTTCCGTCCCGCCCCACTCGTCAAAACTGAAGCGGCGGATCACCTGCGCTGTTTTCATGACGCGTGCGTCCCCCGGTAGTAATTGTATTTTTGGGCAAAGCGGTAGCGGATGACAAAGAGCCAATTCTTTTTAAAACGCAGCAAATCGCGCAGCGTGCCGCCCAGCATCGACCGCGCAAACGCGCCGAAGCTCTGACTCTCACCGTAAATGACGCGGTCGGCTTTGCCCTCGTTAAAAAAGCGTTTTTTAAGCTCGGCAAAGGTGTAATTATGCGAGTGCTCGACCATCGCTTCGGGGACATAGACGATCATTTTCCCCATTTGCTTCATCCGGTACGACCAGTCGATGTCCTCGGAATACTGCAAGGTTTCGCTGAAAGGATACTCGAGAAACAACTCGCGCCGTCCGGCCGAGCTCGCGAGCGAAAAAAAATGACGCCAATGTTTGGAAACACTGCCATCGCCGAAGGCTTTGCGGTAATCGTCTTTGACAATCTCCCACGCATCCTCCCGCGGCAGCTGGTTGGCAAAAGTCGCCGCCACGGCGGGGTCGGACAAGGGCGCGGTTAATTTTTCGAGCCAGTCGGGATTGAGAACCACGGCGTCGGAGTTGTTAAAAACAACAATATCGCCTTGAGCCGCGCGAATGGCGCGGTTAAGGACAATGCCCGGCTTGTAAGGCCCCTCGGGCGGGGTCAGGAAACGGCAGGGCAAACCCGAGTGCTCAAAGCATGCCACAGTGTCGTCCGTGGAGCGGTCATCGCAGACGATGACCTCAAAATCGCGCATGGTTTGTCCGGCCAAACCGGCCAAAGTGCGGGGCAAAATCGCGCCGTCGTTATGACTCCGCACGATAATGGAAATCATTACGCACCTTGGGTATTGAGCCCGGCAAGCACGGACTCGATCGAGTCATAAATATCAAAAATTTTATAAGCTTTGGTGATCTCAAAAACGATTTTGGCTTTGCCGGTCAAGTTGACCAGCTTAAGGCTGCCGCCGGTTTCGTTGAGCTTTTGCATGATGTAGACCAAAGCACCCAAGCCGGTACTGTCGATATACTCCATGTCCTTTAAGTCCAAAATGAGAACGTTGCTGGTCTCAATGATCCGGCCGAGCTCGGTTTTGATTTTGGTCGCACAATCGGCGGTCAATCGGCCGCAAATCTCCACTACGGGATAAGAATCCACTGTTTTTTCCACTAGTTCCATATTCTTTTTCTCATCTTTCGTATTTTTCTCTCCCACACGACCCGTTCCGCAGGAGTCAACATCAATAAGCCGCTGAGGAGGAGATAAATTATCCCTCCGCCCGGTCCGCATATTAATATTATAGTATAATCATGTGCATTTTGCAAGATGTAATACTTAAATACTGCAATAAAAATTGCCGCCGGGACCACCGCAAGCAACGGTTTGAGCCATACTTCCGTCATCACCCGCCAAATATTGATGCGGACGAAGCGCACCAGCCACGGTGTCATCACCAAAAAGGAAACCGCCAAATTGGGAAACAAGGTACCGTAAACCACCCCGGTCGCGCCGATTTTACGGGTCAAAAAAATGCTCAAAGAGACATTAAACACCGCCTCGATCATCAGCACCGTGGCCAAAAACTTATGGTGACCGGCCATCAGCTGCACCTTGGCACTGACGCTGCGGAAAGATACCGTAATAAAAACCGAAATCAACAGCAGCATGCAGATCCTTACCTCCAAGGGTCCGCGTGCCCCCAGCAAAAGTCCCATCAGCTCGGGAGCAAGCAGCATCGCAATGACGCAGCCGCCGGCCGCGCTGAAGCTGCAAAAACGCAATGAGTTAAAAATAACCTTGCGCAATTTATGCATCGCGTCCTTGGCCCGCAGCGAAGCGCTGATCGGAGCCAGACTCTCCTGATACTGACTGGTCATCTGCGTGACGATATCCGGCAATCGGCTCCCCAGCTGGTACGCACCGACACTCTGCAAGCCGCTGAAAATCCCCAGCACGATCCGGTCGGAGCGCATCATCACAATATTGGAGAGCATGATCAAATACGCATATAAGCTGAAGCTGAACAGCTCTTTGATGGTCTTAAGATCCGGAATCAGCCGGATGCGCAAGGTTGGCACCAGTTTGTAACAGGCGATCCCCAGCACCGAGTTGTTGATGATATTTAAGGTAATCGTAAAAATCACCAGCGTCAGCAGCCGCCCGCCCAGCAAAAACAAAATCAGCACACCCGAAATTTCAATAATTTTGGTAAAAACCTGGATGTAGTTGCGCAAATAAATCCGGTTGAGCCCGGTCAGCATCTCCGGAAACAACCCGGTCGGAAACGCGATCACCGTGCCGAAGCCGAACAAATATAGCGCCGTTCGGCAATACTTTAAATGCACCGGATCAGTCACCCCGGTCAACACATCCAGATACATTCCCAAAACAATCGTCGCCGGGACCAGCAGCAATCCGACCAGGCTCTGCATGGTAAACACCGCCGAAAACACCCGGTTGAAACCCTCCGGGTCATGCGCAAAAAGATTGGTCGCGCTGCACTTTTGCACCGCTTTGCCGCAACCGAAGTCAAGCAGCAAAACGTAGATGAAAAATGACCACAATAAGGCCCAAAAGCCGTAATCAGCCTCCCCGAGGTACTGATAAGTCCAGCGGGTGAGCAAGATACCCTGCAGCAAACGCAAAAAAACCGAAACGTAATTGGTGATGGTATTCTTTAAAACAACGTTCATGCTTGCTCTTTCAACTGATCGATGCGCCGGGTCATCAGCCGGAAGTAATCGGCAACATGGGAAACTTCGACATTACCGAAATCAGTGTTGGACATGATGGCCGCATACGAGTCTTTGTCCTCGGGGCTGAAGCCGTGCATCCCGTTTAAGGGCTTGCGCCCGAGGTCGCATGGAGAGATTTGGATCCCCGGGTCCATCAAAAAGATCGCTTCACCATAACGGTTGTCCGCAAAATTGATCCCGTAAAATTTGCACTGCCCCTTGCTGATCCATTTGCCCGGCGCATGCTTGAGCGCTTTGACCACGCGGTCGGCCGCATCCGCCGTCTCAAACCAAAACCGAGCCAACGTGGCGTCAAGACAGCTCAGATAATCCTTGCCCCAGACGAGATTGGCGGCGACCAACGCTCCGGCGACATCATAAGTGCCTGTTAAGGGCGTCATGCCGTGATCGGAAAATACGGTCAAATGCACCGTTTTGCCGGTAGACTCAAGTGCGGCATACAACTCTTTGATTTTTTGCTCATACCATTGGAGCCGGTCGCCGACAAGCTTGTCATTGGCAATGTTGTCGTGAGCAAAACCGTCGAATCCGGCCGTGTACAAAAAGACGAAATCAGCCCCCTCGTCGACCGCCGCTTTGCGCGCCGCCTCAAAGTTGAAACTCTCGCTTTTGCGCCAATTGGAGATATGATATTTGAGCCCCGACCCGCCGAGCACATCGGCCAGATTTCTGACGGGAGCGAGCCCGTTGGGGACAAAAATATCATGCTTCTCACAGTAATCGAGCTTGGCCAAGTGATCAAACGGCACCGTGTAGAGCTGAAAATAACCGTCATACCCCTTGAGTTTGCCCACCAGCTTGGACAATTGGTGGCGTACCCGGCCGCGGTTGAAAAAGGCGTTGAACCACTTTAAATATTTAAACAAGGCAAACGGCGACTTGCCGTCGGCCGCCTTGTAAAAGAGACAAAAGTGGCCGTGCTTGTCCGGCTTTTCGCCCGACAAAATGGTGGGAATGGCGCTGCAGGAGTAGCCGAACTGCATGTCAACCCGTTGCCGGTAAGGCAGCAAATGGGTCAAAAATTTATGCCGCCGGACGATTTCCCAACCCAAAGCATCGACAAAAATAAAGACTTCCACCGTGTTTTTCATAACTTATTACCTCAAAAGGTGCCTGTTTGCATCCTCAATCATCATCTCAATATCTGCCCAGCTCAAGCCCCAAAGCCTGAAATTTTTGGTAGCTCGACAACAGTGTCGACTCCGGCACCGAGTGGTCGGTGTGCAAAATAAAATTATTGTGTCCCTTGACCAGCGGAATTTTGGATCGGAGCTCCCGCTCCATCGCCGGCAAATCATTGGCCGCCAACGGCCGTACGTCAATGCCCCCCATCAGGGCAATTTTGTCGCCGTAATTGCGGTAAATTTGGAGCAAATCCATCCCCGCCTTGACCTCGATGGTCTGAAAGCAGTCGATCCCGGCCTCAATCATCGACGGCAGCAAGGGCTCGACAAAGCCGCACGAGTGCATGATCACCTTGCAGCCAATGTTATGCGCGTAATCAATCGTCTTTCGGTGCGACGGCATAATAAGCTCGCGATACATCTCAGGCGACATAAACGGCCGGTTTTTAAAGCCCATATCTTCATAAAACCACAAAGCGTCGGGTTTCCCCTCCGCGGCAAACAACTCCTCCCAAAGGTCGATCATCAAGCCGGCATACGTTTCAGCCATGTCCTTGATCCAATCCGGGTCGAGCGCCATCCCCATCAATAAATTCTCATGTCCGCAAATCGGGTGAATGGCCTCAAAGACATTGACGCCGCTCCAGACGAAATAACGGTTTTTATCCCGGCTGCGGCGCATGGCCTCACGGTATTCGGCAAACTTGATCCGCTCGGGGGAAACCGTCAAATAAGGCTTGGCCTTGTCGAGCCAGTCCTGTTTGTCGGCAATCGCATAACCGATGTGCTCGGGAGTCGAGGCATGCAATTTATGCCGCCGCAAGGTGGCGCCGTTGCCGTCATACAAGGTGACGGTATCAGCATCCTCGGCGATGATTTTATTTTGGTAATTGGGCTTAAGCATAAGATCAAACGCCCAGGATTCGCTCATGTCCAAATTTAAAAAATCATCCAGATCGCAATCATGCGGGATCACACCCTGACGCTCCCACGCAGCCTTGGTTTCGGGCCAAAAGTGCTCGTAGACGCCAATGCGGTCCACGCTCTTTTGCTCCAACTGCCGCCCGATGCGCTCGACGCCGGTGATCATGATTATTTGCCCTCGGCAGGACGAAATTTCACCTTAAAGGTCAGCTCCTCGCCGTCCTTGGCCTCATACGACAAACGTTTGGGGGCGTTGTGCCAGACCACCGCCGCCCCGTCCTTGTCGCCGTCAAAAAGCACTTGACCGTTGACCTCCAGACGCCCGAACTCGGTATAAAGCTCCTCCAAGTTGCCGTCTTTGCGCGAATACGGCCCCAAAAGCATGATATTATATTTGCCGCCGCCGGCGGCTTTGACTTTAAAAGTCTCCTCAACCCAGTCTTTGCCGGCAGATTTAAACTGGATGGTCACCCCATTTTTCATCCAATCCGGGTTTTGGGCGTAAAAAGCGTTGCCTTTGTCGATGATCTCAAGCTTGTTTTCGGCCAAAGCAGGACGGATGTCCACGCGTCCGAATTGTGCGGGAGCAGCCCACGCAACCACATTGGCCAACATCAGCATCGACAGCATCATACCTTTTAACATGATCGTTTCCTTTCCCGTTTAGACTACTCGGTCAACTCTTTTTCCTGACGGCCGTGAACAAACTGACTCGGGTCTTTTTTGACGTTTTGCGCAGCAAAACTGAGATCCTTTAAGGTATTATCCAAGCGGATCAGGCTGATTTCCAATTGTTTTTTGAGCTCGGTCACGTCGGCGCCGAGGGCTTTGCCGCCGGATTGCGCCTGCTCCAACGCGGTGCGCCCCTCGATCAAAAAGAGCCGGAAATTTTTGATCAAATCACCCAGCTCGCCGTAATCGATCGAGCTGTTGAGCTTCATCACATTTTCGTCGATGCCGTTGATCATCCGGTCGACTTTTTTGATGTTGACTTCCGAAAAGGCGACGTTGAGATTGGCGGCGGTTTTTTGCAGACTGGAGCAAATTTCATTGATGTTTTTAAGGGTGGTGACCAACTCGCCGCTGCGCATAATCGAGCTCAGCTCATCCATGGTTCCGTTGATCTTGTCGGCCATCTGGACAAAATTGACCTTGCCCAGCTCGTCCAGCATGCGGCTGATGTTTTGGATCGCGTTGCCGATGTGCGACGGCCGCGACGGGATGTAGATCACCCCCGGCTGGGTCTGGACTTCCAAATGCGGCAGCGCGGGCACCATCGCATCGCCGGCGGAGAGCTCAAGATACGTCCCACCCATGATCCCGGCGGCGTTGAGAAAGCACATCAGGTCTTTCTTTTGGATGATGCTCTCCATATCGGCTTCGCCGGGCATGATTTCGTAAAAACGGCCCTTGTTGTCTTTCTCCAGCGCGGAGGCAAAGAGCTCAAAATAAACCGCGATGTATCCGTCTTTTTGGCGCATCGCCATCGCGGTAACTTTGCCGACCGGGAGCCCGAGGTACTTGACCGGCGAGCCAACGGTCAACCCTTCGACCGAGGTATTCAAAACCGTCATCGCCTTATAGGTCGGCGTAAAAATTTTCAACGCTCCCGTAAACATCATCCCGGCAATCAGCAAAATCACCGAGACAAGGACAAACGCGCCCAATTTTATTTTATTGGCTTCATTCATAATTTCGCCTTAGTTTATGTCGATATCCCAAAAATTGATGTAATTAATGCGTCAAACACCACAATCAAAAAGATCGAGGTCACCACCGCGCTGGTCGCCGACTTGCCGACCCCCTGCGCGTCGCGCTCGGCATTGATCCCCTTCATGCAGCCCACGGAAACAATGATCAGGGCAAACATGAGACTTTTGACCAACCCTTGCATCATATCCACCGTCTTCACGACTTCAAACGTCTTGGAGACGTATTCGGCGGTGGTCACATCCAGCTTGGCGGTGACGATCACCAGCCCGCCGACGATCCCGCAAGCATCCGAAATCAAGGTCAGCCCCGGCATCACCAGCACCAGAGCCAGCAATTTCGGGAACAGCAAAAACCGCCCGGGGTCAAACCCCATTGTGACCATCGCGTCAAGCTCCTCGGAGGCCTTCATCGTCCCCAGCTCGGCGGCAAAGGCCGAACCGGTGCGCCCGGCGAGCACCACCGCGGTCACCAGCGGCGCGAGCTCGGTCACGATCACCGTCCCCACCAGATTGACGACATAACTCTCGACCCCGTAGCGCCCCAACTGCATGATCGCCTGAAACGCCAAAATGACTCCGATCAAAAAGCCCAAAAGTCCGACAATCGGCACCGCGTCGCTGCCGCACGTGTCCATATAATAGGCGACCGTGCCCCATTTGATTTTTTTAGGGTTGCGCGCTGCGTCCGCCGCCGAGGCGGACAACTTGCGGTTAAAGCTGCAATACATGCACATTTCCCAAAAAAGATCAATCGTCGAGTTGCCGACTTGCAAAAAAAGACGCTTCATCGAGCGCCAGCTGCGCCGCCACATCCGTCTCATTGAGCGATCCTGGCCGCCAGCTGGCCGACCGCCATCGACGCGGCTTTGACGATCGACTCGGGTTTATAATCGGCCAACGGCTCACGGATGTCAAAAAAGACCTCCGGCGTTTTGTCTTTGCGGTAAAAACCGCTCAGGTGAAATACTTTGGCGCTTTTATCCACCTCAAAGGCGATCAAACGACCGTCCACGGTCGTGCGTTTGCCGCTGTTATCCGGGTCGTTAAGGGCAAGGTTAAGCGAGCGCGCCACCAACTCGCCGGGCGACAGCACCCACGAGTGATAAGGGTCGCCCTCGGCCAACCCGTCGGGATTGAGCAAACGAAAACGGTTTCCCGAACTCGACTCGTTGCGGAACTCGTTGACCTGATACAACTGGCCGCTTTTTACGGGAGCAAGCACCAAATCATAATCGAACGTGGGCTGGTAAGCGGTAAAAAAACACCCGCCCATCAGGAGCATAGGCAACAACAAAAACCATTTTTTCATCATGCAAACTTCCTTAACAGGCAAAATTGTATTGGTTTATGAGGGTATAATTTACATCACAACCATGCTTTTTCAAGGCAAAAAGCGGCAAGTTTAAGAGTTTTTTGCAATCGACTGGGCGATTTGATGCCTTTTTTGGAGAACATGCAGCTTTTTGAGCTCGCGCCGCATCAGCCAAAATGCGACCAAAAAAGCCAGCGTGTCGCCGATGGGTCCGGAGAAAATCACCCCGGCAAACCCGAAAAACACCGGCAAGATAAACGTCAAAGGCAGCTGAAAAAGCAGCTGCCGGGTGATTGCCACCAACATCGCCACCGGCGCGCGGCCGACCCCCTGAAAATACTGCGAGACCAAAATCGTGCCGCAGCTCAGAGGAAATAAGAGCAAATACCGGCGCATCGCATACACCCCGACCTCGATCAGCTGCTCCGCGTCCTTGTCGACAAAAAAGTCGATGATTTGGGCCGAAAAGACCTCCACCAGCAAATAGGGCACAATCGCAAACACCGCCGCCAGCTTAACCGACTGATAAAAAATCGCGATCACCCGGTCATATTGTTTGGCTCCGGTGTTGTAACCGACCAAGGGCTGCATCCCCATGCTGATGCCGAATAACGGCGTCATCAAGAGTTGCGCCACCGACAAAATAATGCCGAAAGCCGCCATCGCGTACTCCCCCCCGTGGCGCAAAAGCATGTGATTTTGCACCGTCCAGATGACGCTGCCCAAAATATTGATGGCAAAGGGAGAGCAGCCGTTGTAGAGGATTTTGCCGAAGCGCTCCCAGGAGCCGAAGCGGATGTAGCGCCATTCCAGCTTGACCACGCTTTTGCCCGACCAAAAGAAGTACATCACCCACAAGCTTGAGAGCCCCTGCGAGATCACCGTCGCCCAGGCCGCCCCCGCCATTCCCCAGTCAAAAACCGCCATAAACAAATAATCCAACCCAACGTTGGCAATTGCTCCGATAAACTGGGTCAACATCGCAAGTTGCGAGTACCCTTCGGCGCGGATCAGGTTGTTTTGAAAGCTCAGCATGACAAAAATTGTGCCGAATAAGGAGACGGAGAGGTAACTGCGCCCGTAAGGGAGCGCCGAATCGGGTACGCCGAACAAGTGGAGCAAGGGGTCCAAAAAAAGCAACCCGGCAACCGTGATCACCAGCGAAGAAACCATGATGAAAAAGAGGCTGGCGCCAAACAAATGCTGAGCCTCGCGGTAATCCTTTTTGCCGAGCGAAATCGAGTACAAGACGGAGCTCCCGCGCCCGATCAAAATGGCAATGGCAAAAATGATCATTGCCAGCGGCATCGCCGCCGACATCGCAGCCAGCCCGCTTGCCCCGACGTAACGCCCGACAAACACCCGGTCCACCAGCACATAAAGATTGCTGACCAGCAAGCCGATCAGGGAGGGCAGCGCCAGCCGCAGCAGCAAAGGAAGCACGGGCTCGGTGCCCAGTTTTTCGGTCTCGGTTCTCATACAATCAATTAAGGTTTCCTTAAAATATCATCCATCCGGGCCGATTGCAATCCGCCAAGGCAGGTTATTTGGATAATTTCTAACGTCCGGGGTGACAAAAGACGGCGGGCAAGGACGACGACTGCGGCAAGCGGTTGCCGGCAATGGCTTTCAGGAGCTCGGAGGCAAGCTTGCGTCCGCACTCTTTGCGCGGAGCTGCGACGGCGCAGCGGCCGGCTGGCACACCGTCGAGGCGGAGGCCGTCACAACCGATGAGCGGCAATGAGAGTTTCCGCTGCTGCAAAAATTGATACATGGCGGGAAGCTGGTGGTCATAGGCGGCAATCACCGCGTCAACCGGGGTGCGTATCAGCAATGCTTCGAGCGCGCCTGGTCCCAAGTCATTGGGGCGCACGTTTTGAATCAGCACGGGGTCAATCTGGTCATAACGCTGGACGGCCTTGAGATAAGCATTGTATTTATGCAGCACTCCGGCATTGACCAAATGCGAGGTTTGGCCGATGAAACCAATCTTGCGGCAGCCTCGCCCACGCAAATAATCCACCGCAGCGGCAATGGCGGCGGTGAAATCAAAGGTGATCTGCGGAATTTCGGCGTCGTCGATCACATCGCAGGCGGTGATGAAAGGTACGTCACATTTTTTTAACAAATTGAGCACCCGGTGCTCCTCGATCCCCAGAGCGATTTTACCCGCCGAGTCGCAAAAGGTGAAGTTGTCGAGCTTTAAAAGTCCGGTCGCCGGATCGGCCTCCAAAATATTTAAAATCACTTTAAAATTCATCGCGGTCAATACTTCCAGCGCCCCTTCCCAGATATCCCCCCAAAAGGGGTGGGTAAACAACGTCGTGTACCCTTCAAAAATCACCTCCACGGGAAGTTTCGGCCCGGCAAACACAATTTGCTTTTTGACCCGGCTTCCGGCGTGGCGTTTGCGCTCAATGATGTTGGCCCGGACCAGTTTTTGGAGCGCCTTGTTGACGGTTTTGATGTTGACCTCAAACTCGGCGGCAAGCTCCGCCCCGGTGGGCAAGAGCTCGCGGTAAATATGGTCGGCGATCCGTTGCCGGACAGTTTGCACGATCAAAGATTGTTTGTCCTGTTTCATGCCGTTAATTTATCCCCGATATGGCTCTATTGCAAATAAAACCATACCCTAATTGCCCAAAAAGCGCAATAAAACCATAGCAACTCCCAAAACCGGACATTTTTTGTCTTGACGCGGCAAGTTTTTTTGAATATATTTTTAGTGGAATGATGATTTCTCAAATTTTCTGCAACCAAGGAGCAAAACTTATGGCAAGCGTCAAAACATTGGCGACCGTCATCGAGCGGCCGGGCGAAGCGGCCTTTCGCGAAGTAACGTTGACCCCCAAGCGCGCCGACACGGTGGTATGCCGCACCCGCTACAGCGCCATCAGCACCGGGACGGATATGAAAACGTATCACGGCATGCAGCACCCCGAGCAATGCTACTACCCCTTGGTGCCGGGGTACGAAAACATCGGCGTGGTGGAGGACGAGGGGAGCTACGCCCAAGGCTTTAAAAAAGGCGACCGGGTGATGATCAACGAGTGCCGCAAATACCTCGACTGCTGCTCGGCCTGGGGCGGCGGCACTTTGCTCGTCCACAAAGACGCGGACAATGCGGGCGGCGCGGGCGACCCCTTGTGCAAGATACCCGACAATGTTTCCGACACCGACGCGGTCCTCGCTTATCTCGCGTGCGTACCCTTAAAAGGCATTGAGCGCTTTGCCCTCAAGCCGACCGACCATGTGATCGTTTTTGGTGCCGGGATGGTGGGTCTGAGCGCCGTCCAGATTCTCAAAATCAAGTGCCCCGGGATTCAAGTCATTTGCATTGACCCCACCCCTTACCGCCGCGAAATCGCCAAACACTATGCCGACCATGTGTTGGATTACAACGGCAATACCGAAAAATTGCTCCTCGACTTGACCAACGGCAAAAAGGCCGACAAGATCATCGAGTGCTCCGGCAACCCGGAGGTGCCCGGAGTGTTGTGCAAATTTATCAAAGACGGCGGCTGGACCGACACCGACGAGCCCGGCCACATCCACCTCAACGGCGACTACCCCGAGAAACTGATTTTTGACCACTATCACCATTGGTTCGTCAAAAACGTCAATATGTCCATGACGTGCGCCATCAAGCACCGCGGCAAAGCGGAGATATTGCAATACATGAGCGAGGGAAAATTCGACACGTCCAAGCTTCCCATTGAGATCTGGCCCGCGGGCAAAGCCAAAGAGGCCTTTGCCTACCAGAGCAAGCACAAATACGACGTCTTTAAAATTTTGTTTGACTGGAGGGACCTCAAATGATCATCGGCAACGCCGCCTGGGGGTTGCGCGAAACCCCGCTGGAGGAGCAACTGGCCATCACCGCCAAGATGGGTTTAACCTTGCTTGAGCTCAGCATCGCCGGGTATCAAAAGGATTTTTTGCAGCTGAACGCCACGGACGCTCAAATCGAGACCGTCAAAGCGCTGTTTCAAAAGTATAAAGTCAAACTCGTCTGCGGCGCCACCGGCAACGATTTCACCAACGACGATGTCAAGGCGCAAATCAAACAGGTAAAGAACGTGATCGATATCGCCGCCAAGCTCAAGTTGAAATACTTGCGCATTTTTGCCGGGTTCAACTCCGACAGCGTGGTGTTTGGGAAACGCTTTGACGCCATGCTTGCCGCCTTGGCCGAAGTAAACACCTACGCCAAAACGCGCAAAGTCATACTCGCGGTGGAAACCCACGGCGGAGTCGCCCAAAACGGCGCGGCCCTCGTCCACTTTGCCAGCGTCACCACCCGCATCGACACCTGGCGCGAAATCGTCAAAACCGGCGTCGCCATCAATTACGACCCGGCCAATTTTGCCGCCGCCGGCGCAACCGACCCGATCGTCTTTTTTGAGCAGTTTCAAAAATACATCAAGTATGTCCACCTCAAGGACTTCAAGAGCGTCACCGGCGGCGTGGTCCCGGCCGGTTGCGGCGAGGGACGGCTCGACTGGCCCAAACTCATGAAAACATTGGCCCCCTACAAGGGCCCGGCATTGATCGAGTACGAGCTTCCCGCCGATGTTGAGGACGGACTCAAGCGCAGTTTAAAAGTGTTGAAAAAATATACCAAAGGAGCCTGATATGAGCAAATGTCCCAAAGTCATCTTTATGCCGCACGCCAACATCCAATACTCCCAGCTTGACCCCAAGCGCCGGGCGTGGGTGATTGAGAACTCCTACCGTCCCTTGTTTGAGCTGGTGCGCGACAACGATTACAAGATCGCGTTTGAGGCCTCCGGGCGGACGCTGGAGGTGATGCATGACGAGTGCCCCAAGGTATTGCAGTTGATGAAATCCCTGATCCATGAGGGCAAAGTCGAGCCCATCGGCTCACCCTTCATCCACGTGATGCTGACCAACATCCCGCCGGAGATCGGCCTTGACACGTTGAAACACGGCCTCGACGCGTGGGAAAAATACACCGGCAAACGCCCCGAAACAGGGTGGAACCCGGAGTGCGGCTGGGCCGGCTGGCTCCCCGAGATTTACAAGGAAGCCGGCTTCAAGTCCTTAGTGATGGACGCCGACAGCTTTATGCTCAGCTTTCCGGAAATCCGCGAGGCGACCGGTCTCTCTTATGATGTCCAGGGCCACAGCAACAAAAACCACCTCTTTAAGATTGAGGAGTACATCAAGGACAAACCGCAATTTTTGCGCTATCTCACCAACCCGTCGGTCGCGCCCAACGGACTTAAAATGATCTTCCGCAGCGACTGCATGGCCAACCCGATGCTCTGGTATCTGATGGGGGCCACCGAGGGGATGCGAGAGAAACCGGTTTCGATCGACGAGCTGCAAACCATGTTTCAAAAGTGGATTCCGCGCATCGCCGACACCGGAAGTTTCATCATGCCCTATGCCGAAGACGCCGAGTACATCGGGACGTCGGCCTATTTTTACGTCAAACAATTCAATCAGGCCCGCTTCTTTGAGCCCGAGCCGGACAGCGTCAAACGCTTCAAGGAGCTCCTTGACATGGCCAAAAAGATCGGCTACGAGCTCTCGACCCCGGCCGAGGTGATCAACAACGCCAAGACAATCATCCCCAACGATTTGATTGACAACATCGAGAATGGCTCCGCCTGGCACGGCGGCACCGCCAAAGCCTGGGCCAACACCAGCTACTCCAAGATTCTCGACCCGGTCTGCCGCTCGGTCTTTGACGGTGTCATCGCACTCCGCAAAGTTTTGGGCGACACTCCCGAGCTTGAGAAAGCGATGAAGGCGGTCACCAGCGCCTACGTCTCCGACTCGCGCTGGCCCCCGCTGCCGACCAGTCCCGGCCGCTTCAACGTCCGCGAAACGTTGGATGACTTGTATGCCGCCAACGCCGCCTTGGAGGACGCCATGGCCAAGGGCAAGATTGCCCACAAGCGGGCCATTTACTCGGCCCCGTTGATGCTCACTCAAATCAAACTCGTCGAAAAAACCTTGATGGATCAACCCTATTTCGGCGAAAAATAACCCTTGCCCCCTCTCCGCGGGGCCCGGTCGCAATGCGGCCGGGCCCCTTTTTTATCCCCCGTTTAATTATATCTATTAAAATGCTATTATTTATTTTAATATAAGTCAAATTATGCAAAAAAACCATATTTAAAACAAAGATATGCTATTGACATTATGGAGCAAAACCAGTATAATTTGAGTAAAACAAATCACCCTACGGAGGATAGTATGAAAAAGTTTTTTACCCTGATCGAGCTCTTGGTCGTCATCGCCATCATTGCGATTTTAGCCAGTATGCTGTTGCCCGCCCTGAATCAGGCGAAAGAAAAGGCAAAAACCACCAAATGCGCCGGCAGCCTCCGTCAATTCGGCACCGCCGAGCAAATGTACAGCACCGACAACAAAGGGTACGGAGTCATCAACGTCATCGCCAGCCCATGGACGCAAGGCTGGAGCACCAACGAGCAATACATCAAAACCATCGGGGTAAGTTACAACAGCAATCCCGCCTACTCCAAAGCCTATTGGGCCAACAGTTTCATCTGTCCCAACGCCACCATGTCGCTCAATGAAGCAAGTACCTCGCGCGCCGGCGGCTTTGCCAACATCCAAATGAGTTACGGCCGCAACAACGAGTACGGCCCGGCGTGGAATGACCCCAACTACCGTTGCGTCAAAATCGACCGCCTCAAAGGCGTCTCCAATAAGCTTCTGGTGATGGACGCCACCGATTGGAATGCCGAATACAGCAAAGCCAACCAGTGGCTCATCTACGGCGAAAAAAATCAGAACAACGGCGGGGTCAACACCATGCCCAGCTACCGCCACAATGACGGGCTCAATGCCGCTTTTTACGACGGGCACGTCCGCGCCCGAATAGTCTATAACACGATTTATGACCCGGCCTACAACAGCCGTCCGACCTCCAACCCGCAAAGCAGACAAATTTACAATAAATTTTGGAACCTCTGGGCCACCGCCCAGTAATCACCAAGGAGAAAACGTACCATGCAAAAAATTATTTCTGCGCTCTCGGCAGTGCTGCTGACCGCCGTCGCCGCTGCCGCCGACCGCCTGCCCGAGGCGCTCAAAATCGATCAACAGGGACGGCTCGCCATCGGCCCGGCGCAACTGTTTCTCCAGCATTTCGGCCCGGAGTGGAAAAGTACGACCCAATGGCAACTCAAGCCGGATGCCAATTACCCCAAGCAAACCGACAGCAGCTTTGAGCTCGCCGGCCGGATGCCCGCCGGCGGCTCGGACTCCGCCTTTGCCGTCAACGAAACCGTCAGTGCCGCCGGCGCCAACGCGTTTCGCGTCAATTACACGCTCAAGGCCGACACCCCGGCTCCGACCAATTCGCTGGCGCTCGCCATCGACATTCCGACCGGCAACTCCGACATTGATCTTTACATTGACGGCGATCAAATCGATCTCCCGCAAACGCAGGGTACGACCGTCGGCATGTTTGACGCCTCCGCCGGGCGCGTACTGATTTCGCTGCCCGACCGCCAGATCGCCATCAACGGCGATTTCCGCGTGGTCGTCCAAGACAACCGCTCGTTTAAGATCAACACCTTTACCATCCGGCTGCTCGCCAAAGGCGCGGTCAAGCCGGTCAGCGACTGGTCGCTTGCCGCCGATTTCCAATTGCTCCCGCCCGCCGTCGGCCGTTTCCCCGCTGGGGTCAGCGTGGATGACGCCGGAAGTTTGATTTTTGGCAAATATGCCTTGCGCTGGACCTGCTACACGCCCGACTGGCGCGGGGTTTTGCTCGACAAGACCACCTTTAAGGCCGATGCCAACTTCCCGGTAAACGGCCCCGGCAATTTTGAGAGCGCCGGACAATGGAGCGGTTTTGCCGTCAATCTCAATGCCGCGGTCAATAAAAACGGCGTTATCGCTTATTCGGCCAATTTCAAGGCCGATCCGCCGCTGGAGACCGCGACGCTCGCCATGGTGATGACACTGTCGGCCGAGGAAACCCACAGCATTACCGTTGACGGTCAAAAAATCGAGCTTCCCGCCGAGTTTAAAGACATCAAAATTGTCGAAGCAAAAAAAGTGAGCTCCTTTGCCTTTGAGAGCGACGGCCGCACAATCACTCTGGCGGGCGATTTCACCTTGCTCATTCAGGATGACCGCAAGTGGAATCTCAAACACTTTTTGGTCCGTATCATGACCAATCCCGGCAACGGCAAAATCAGCAATGCCGCCTTAAACTTCACCGTCCGCGTCGAGTCGCCGCATACGGCGCAAATAAACCTCAAAAATGTATTTAACATGGCATTTCGCGACGACAAGGCCGAGGACGGCAAAGGCGGCTGGACCGATCAGGGCGCGACCAACGATCTGCGGATGCTCAATCCCGGCAAACTCACCACTTTGGGCATCGATTTTGACATTGTCGATCCGGCTAAAAATGACGGCAAAAGCTGTCTCGTGCTCTCGACCGGGCAAAAGAAATTTCCGAGTGTCCAAAGCGTGACCCCGGCCGTCAATGAGCCGTACCAGTATCTTTATTTGCTGCATGCCTCGGCGTGGACCCCGGCCAGCGGCAAAACGGTCGGCACCATCGTCGCCGAATTTGCCGACGGCTCAACCAAAGAGTTTCCGGTCGTTTCCGGCCGCGACATCGGCAACTGGTGGCAGCCCTACGGTTTTGCCAACGGCGCCGTCGGCTGGATCGGCGAAAACAGTGAATCGTTTGTCGGGCTTTATCTCTCCCAATTCCGCCTCGGCGACACCCCCAAAAAACTCACGTTTAAAGCCGCCGACAACAGCAATGCCTTGTGGATGATCGTCGGCGCCGGCATGGGCGACAAGCAGCTTGAGCTCAAGCAAATTGAGACCCCGTCCTATATCGTCGCCGACAAAGACTGGACACAACTTGACTTTGACGGCAAAACGGTGGCGGGTTCGCCATTGGACTTCTCCGTCTTTACCGACAGTCCGGCGGGCAAATACGGCCCGGTGACCATCAACCCCAACGGCCACTTCAGTTTCCGCGACGCGCCCGACAAGCGCATCCGCTTCTTTGGCCCCAATCTGGTCGGGTCGTCCAATTATCTCGACAAACAGCTGGCCGACGATTTCGTCGCCAAAGCGGTGCGCCTCGGTTACAACACCATCCGTTTTCACCATTTTGAGAACGGCCTCATCGCCAAAGGCGCTCCCGACTCGCTCACTTTTGATCCCCAGTCGGTCGATCAACTCGACTACCTCTTTGCCGAGCTCAAAAAACACGGGATTTATCTTTGTTTGGACCTCTACGCCAGCCGCGCGCTGCGGCCCGGCGACGGCATTGCCGAGCGCGAAGGGCGCACCTTTGAGCGCTATGGCTTTGAGATGAAGTCACTGGTGATGATCAGCCCGACCGCGATGGAAAACTGGAAGGGCTTCGCCCGCAAACTCCTCACCCACCGCAACCCCTACACCGGTTTAACCTGGGGAGAAGATCCGGCATTGTACTCGATCAATCTGGTCAACGAAAACCCGCTGTTGGTCATTTGGAACCGCAATCCGGCTTTGATTCCCTTTTACGAGGCCAAATATGCCGAGTACCTCAAAGCCAAAGGCCTCGACACTCCGGCCAACCGCGAATCGCGCGGCGGCTTATTCATTGAGTTTTTAAACGATTTGCAGATCCGCAGCATCGAGGAGCAAAAACGCTTTTTGCGCGACGAGCTCAAGGTGCCGGTGCTGATTACCGACCTCAATATGGTGAGCAAATACACCCTCGACCCGGTGCGGCAGCATCTTGAGTTCGTCGACAATCACCAGTACTGGGATCACCCCAGTTTCCCGGTGCAGCAATGGCAAATGCCCTATTTGTTTGCCAACAGCTCGTCGATCAACCGCAACGCGCAAAATCCGCGCTACTTGATGCCGACCCGCATTTTTGGCAAACCGTACACAATTACCGAATTCAACTTTTGCAACCCCAACCCGTTCCGGGCGGAGGGCGCGCCGCTCATCGGCGGTTACGCCGCCATGCAGGACTGGGACGGGCTCTATCGCTTTGCCTGGTCGCACAGCCGCGAAAACATGGAGGCGGTCGCCGTCCCCAAAGGGTTTGACATCGTCAACGATCCGCAGGCCCAGCTGGGCGAACGCATCATCAATTTGTTGTTTATGCGCGATTACATCCGGCCGGCCAAGGAGGCCTACGCCTTTACCTATACCAATCAAGACATCAGCTCCATTACGGGCAGCGCCAACAACGCCGGAGAGTATCCGGCCGCCTTTACCGAGCTCGGACTCTACGCCCGAATCGGAACCTTGGGCCCCGGCATGGAGTTCCCGGGTGTCGGCAAAATTGACGCTTTGAGCGACAACTGGCAAGCGAAACTCCCGACCGCCGCCCGCGATGCGCTTGCCGATTTGGGCAAAACCGGCAAGATTACCGATGCCGACGGCCAAATCAGCCTCGACGCCAAAGCCAAGGCGCTGACCATCGTCGCCCCCAAAGCCGAAGTCATGACCTTTGCGGGCAATGCCGCGGGCAAAGTAATGAAGCTCGTCAACGGCAACCGTTATCAAACGGTGGCGCTCTTGTCACTTGACGGCAAACCGTTGAGTGAAAGCAAAAAAATATTGCTCTTTCAGCTCGCCAATCTGGCCGGGACCAAGCAAGAGTTCGCCAACGAGCGGCGCAACCTCCTCAAAAGCTGGGGCCAGCTGCCGATCTTGGTGGAGAAGTGCCGCGTCGATATCGAGCTCGCCTTGCCCGAGCTTAAAGTCGAGGCGCTCAAGCTCGACGGCAGCGCCAACGGCACAATACAAAGCAAATACGCGGACGGCAAACTCATCTTTACCGCCGACACCGCGGCCCGTCCCGGCGGCGTTATGGTTTATCTCCTGAGCCGCTGAGTCATCGCTTGATTTCAACCGGGAATTTGCATAAAAATGCAAATTCCCGGTTTTTTTATTGCCGGAGCATTTGACATTATTGATTGATGCGGTTATTTTTATACCATAATACCAAATCGTTTACGGAGGCCCGGCAACAGCAAATTCATCCCGCCGGCAGTGATCAAATGCGTGAAATCAAAATCATTTTTAAGACCCATCTCGACATCGGCTTTACCAACCTTGCCCGCGATGTGCGGCAAAAATACCTCGATGAATTCATCGGCAAGGCCTTGGCCACCGCCGATTATTTCCGGCGCGACCCAAGTGGCTTCCGCTACCGCTGGACGGTCGGCTCGTGGCTGATCCGCGAGTTTCTCCGCGTCAAAACCGGCCATGAGCAAAAACAATTGATTCACGCAATTGAAAACGGCGACATTGTCTGGCACGCCTTGCCCTTTACCGTCCACAGCGAGTTGATGACCAGGGAGTTGTTTGAGTACTCGCTCGGCTTTTTTCAAGAGCTCGATCAGCGCTTCGGCAAAACCACCATTGCCGGAAAATTCACCGATGTCCCCGGACACACCCGCGGCATCATCGCCCCTTTGGTCCAAGCGGGCGTAAAACTTCTCCATGTCGGCATCAACCCGGCCTCGGCGGTTGCAAAAATCCCGGCGGTGTGCCGCTGGCGCGACGCCGAAGGCCATGAAATCATTTTAGTTTATCAGGGCGATTACGGCACCTTGGTCGAGCTCCCCGGCTCCGACACCGCCTTTTTGGTCCGCGTCACCGGCGACAATACCGGGCCCGACACCCCCGCCGCCGTCGAGGCCGAAATCCTCAAACTCAAAGCACAGTACCCCGGCGTCACCATCTCGGGAGGCACTCTGGACGACCTTGCAGTTGAAGCCGTGAAACATATTGACCGCTACCCGGTGCTCACGCAGGAAATCGGCGACAGCTGGATCCACGGTGTCGGCAGCGACCCGTGGAAAGTCAAGCGCTTCCGCGGCTATCTCGAGTTTGCCAAGACGCTGGAGCCCGAGTTTAAGTCGCATTTTTTGGAGCCGCTGGCCATGGTCGCCGAGCACACCTGGGGCTTGGACGAGAAAACTCACTTCGCCAAGCAGCGCTGCGCCTGGACCGCCGAAGAGCTGGAAGCCATTGCCGACACCCCCGAGTGCCGTTACTTTGCCTCCTCCTGGCGCGAGCAGCGCAATTATCTGGTACAAGCCGCCGCCTCGCTGCCGTTGTTTTTGCAAGACAAGCTCAGTCAGTCGCTGACGGAAACCGAGATGCCGTGCCGGTATCTGAGTACGCCTCCGGCCGACTTCGGGCCTTACCGCTTTGCCGTTGATTTGGCCAAAGGCTGCCTTGCCGATCTCAAGATCAACGGCGAAGCGGTCTTTGCCGAATTCGGCAAAATCGTCATGGAGACTTTTTCCGCCGCCGATATCAACCATTTTCAGCACGAGTATCTGCGCATGACTCCCGAGTGGGCGGTCTGGGACTTCGGCAAAGTCGGCTTGCCCCAGAGCATTCAAAAGCAGACTGCCGACGGCTTTGCCGCTCAGGCGGTTTACGGAGAAACCGACGACGCATGGGTGATTGAGCTCACCAACAAGCACCCGGCGGCGATTTACGGCGGTGCCAAACAAGTGCAAAATGTCTACACGTTATCCAAACATCAACTCAAAATCGAGCTTGTCACCCGCATCTCGGGCAAACGCGGCGACCGTATCCCGCACGCCGTCTGGGCCGATTTTACCGGCCATCACCGGCAAGTCAAATTGCAAAAGCTTGGAGAAATCATCGATCCCCGGGATGTGGTTGCCGGCGGCGGCCGCCAGCTCCACGCAGTCGACGGCCCGGTCACGATCAACGGCAAGTGGCGTCTTTTTACAGGCGATGCGCCGCTGGTGGCCCCCGGCAAACGCAATCTGGGGCGTTTTTCGGGCGAAGAAGCGGAGGTGTCGCAGGGCATCCATGTCAATTTGTACAACAACCTTTGGGGAACCAATTTCCCGATGTGGTTTGACGATGATATGACTTACCGTTTTGCCGTCAGCGCCGACCAATGTTGACCGTCCGTCCGCAAATCTTTGTAAATCGGACTTTTGTGCAATAAAACAATAATTTAAAACTTGCACTTATCCCGGGTCCGGCATCAACGATCCGTTTCTCCGGTTTTCGGCAAAAATGATTGTATTATTCAGGTTAATTTTTACAAATATTGTCCGTTTCTCCTCAAAAAAACCTTGTAATTTAGGCTGAGTGCGGTTATATTACCATTGCCGATGCTGAGTCTCAGTTTTCTGAAACCGGACCGCCGGCAAAAATAACTGAGGACTTTACGATGCTTCAAGCGATTTTTGACGACAAGTTTTTGAGCAAGCTCAAGGCCGGAAACTACAACCGGCAGCTCTACCCCTCCGTCCGCGACCGCAAATTTTGGGACAAAATCGCCAACGGCGAAATTCATCAGGAGTGGAAAAAATCGTTGTGTCTCGAAGCCGACCGCTTGCTCAATGTCGAAATCCCGGTGACGCGCCTCAGCGACTACCTGCGCTTTACCCTCGACGGCGACCGCGACCAATATGAAATCAGTTATTTTACCAAGCGCGACCAATTGGGCTACCTTTCGCTCGCGTATCTCCTCACTGACGATAAAAAATATTTCAACGCCATCATCAACCGCATCTGGAGCGTTTTGGAGGAAACCTTTTGGACCGTCCCCGCCCATGCGATTTATGCCAACAATGACCCGATCCCCGACTTAACCACCACCGGCAAAGTCGATTTGTTTGCCGCCGCAACTGCGCGGCAGCTCTCGGAGTGCTATTTGCTCTTTAAAGAAGATATGGAAGATCTTTCCCCCAATCTGGTGCGGCAACTCAAGCGCAGCGTCATTGACCGCGCGGTTTACCCGGTGATGGCCGGGCGCGCCTTGGACCACTCCTGGCTCAACGGACGCGGCAACTGGTCGGTGTGGTGCGCGAGCAACATTTTGGCCGCCGGAATCGCCCTTTTGGACGAGCCGCGCGAGTGCGCCGTCCTGGTCAAGCTGTTAAACGAAACCGTGGACAAATTCATCGGCTTTTACCCGGCCGACGGTTACTGCGACGAGGGTCCGATGTACTGGCGCGTGGCGGGCGGGCGGCTGTATTTGTATGCCGAAACGCTGGAGAGCGCCTTCCCCGGCAAATTGGACAAATTTTACCGCAATGCTAAAATCCGCAACATCGGCGAATACATCTCCAAAGTTTATCTGACCGGCAACTATACCTTGTGCTATGCCGACTGCGACGGGCGGATCATCCCCCACGAAGGATTGCTTTACCGCATCGGCGAACGCATTAACTGCGATAAATTGAAAGTGATGGCGGTCGATTTCGCCAAACAAAACATCGGCACCCTCAAGGATTTCCCGCCGGTGTGCGGCGAAACATTGGCGCACGGCTTGATGCAGTTTTGCGCGATTCCGGCCAAATTGCCCAAAGTGGCGCCGTTTGTTGAGCCCCCGGTGACCCATTTTGTCGACGGCGGCATGGTGATTTTGCGCGGCGGCGACTTTGTGACGACGCTCAAGGCAGGGCACAACAACGAGGCCCACAACCACCTCGACCTCGGCCAGTGGAGCTTGTATCATGCGGACAAACCGATCGTGATCGACCTGGGGACCGAGATTTACACCAAAAATCATTTCAACGATCAACGCTACACGATTTGGACGACCAACGCCCTGGGTCACAACGGCCCCGTGCTTGACGGCATCAGTCAACAGCCGGGAGCGGAGTATACCGCCAAATTAATGGGCGTCAAGCCCAATCAGGCCAAAGTTGATCTCGCCAAAGCCTACCCGGCCAAGCTCGGGCTCAAAAAGTTGATCCGCCAGGTCAACATCGACGGCGGCACCTTTACCGTCAGCGACACCTTGGATCAGGAGCGCGAAGTTGAGATCCATTTGTATTTACCGCAGGCCGTTGCCAAAGCGGGCGCCGCCAAATTCAAGGCGGGCACGCTGGCGGTAACGTTACAAAATTTAAAAGTCAAGTCGTGTCAAAAAGTCGTTTTGGCCGACCGGCGGCTCAAAGCCTCCTGGGGCAACGAGATTGTCCACCTTGTATTAAGCGGCAAGACCGCCCAATACAGCATTATTTTTAACGGTTGAGGTCACATGTACGGTTTTTATCGGATTGCGGCAGCGGTACCCAGAGTCAAGGTCGCCGACGTCAAATTCAACACCGAAGAAATTCTCCGGCTCTACGACCTCGCCGTCCGCCGTCAATGCGCGGCAGTGGTGTTTCCCGAGCTCTGCGTCACCGGCTACAGCTGCGGTGATTTGTTTTTTCAGCAAACCTTGCTCGACGCGGCCAAATTTTCCGCCCTTGAGCTGATTCAAAAAAGCGGCGAAACCGTCTTGATTTTCGGGCTGCCCCTCAAATACAAAGACGCGATTTACAACGTCGCCGCCGTCGCCCAAAATGGCAAACTTTTAGGATTGGTTCCCAAATGTCATTTGCCCAATTACCGCGAATTTTATGAGAAGCGACAATTTACCAGCGGCGAGCGCTTCACCGATACCGTGATCACGTTTGGCACCGATCAATGTAAATTTACCTCCAAGCAGATCTTTACCGACGGCGCGTTTTCCTTTGGGGTTGAGATCTGCGAGGATTTGTGGAGCGTGATCCCGCCCTCGTCAATACTGACGCTGGGGGGAGCCAAGGCGATTTTTAATTTGTCCGCCAGCAACGAGTTGGTCACCAAGGCGCAGTACCGCTCAAGCTTGGTGGCAAGCCAGAGCGCGCGGTGCATTTGCGCTTACGCCTTTGCCTCCTGCGGCATCGGCGAGTCGGTCAGCGATGTTTTGTTCAGCGGTCACGCCATAATTGCCGACAACGGCCGGATGGCGGTGCAAAACAAGCGCTTTGAGCGCGATGGGTCGATCATTTATGCCGATGTCGATGTTGAGCGCTTGTCCCAGCTGCGGATGACCGAGAGCTCGTTTGACGACAGCAGCCTTGAGATTCCGGAGGTGCGCATCGACCGCGTACCTGACTCGCCCGATTTGAGCTTCGGCTACAATCCGCCGTACCCGTTTATCCCGCCGCATGTGCCGGAACGGGACGAAAGATGTCAGGAAATTTTAAGCATCCAGTCGCACGCCTTGGCTTCGCGTTTGGAGCACATCAACCTTAAAACTATGGTGATCGGCATCTCCGGCGGACTGGATTCAACGCTGGCACTGCTGATTTGTTTTAACTGCTGTAAAATCATCGGGCTCAGCCCGGAGCATATTGTTGCGGTAACAATGCCCGGCTTCGGCACTACCGGCCGAACCTATAAAAATGCGATCCAGCTGTGCTCCCTCCTCCAGGTCACCATCCGCGAAATCGACATCAAGGCGGCCGCACTGCAACACTTCAGCGACATCGGGCATCATGAGGAGATCATCGATGTCACTTACGAAAACACCCAGGCACGCGAACGCACTCAAATCTTGATGGACATTGCCAACAAAGAGCAGGGGATCGTTATCGGTACCGGCGACTTGTCAGAGATTGCGCTCGGGTGGTGCACGTACAACGGCGACCACATGTCAATGTACGGGGTCAACTCGTCGATTCCCAAAACCCTGATCCGGTTTTTGATCCGTTATTTTGCAGATCACCACTCGCATTTGACGGCGGTTTTAAAAGACATCATCGATACCCCGGTAAGTCCCGAGCTGTTGCCCTCCACCGAGGGGGAAATCAGTCAAAAAACCGAGGATATCATCGGACCTTACGAGCTGCATGACTTCTTTTTGTACCATTTTATCAAGTACGGCGCCACGCCTGACAAAATTTTTTATCTGGCGCGCCACGCCTTTCACGCGGTCTACGGCGATGAGTTGATCCAAAAAACGCTCCACAACTTTATCCGCCGCTTCTTTGCCCAGCAATTTAAGCGCAATTGTATGCCCGACGGGCCCAAAGCGGGATCGATTTCGCTGTCGCCGCGCGGCGACTGGCGCATGCCGTCGGAGGCGACGGCCAAAGAGTGGCTGGATGCGCTGAAAAAATTGGATTAAATCGCGGATTCTTTGGTTTCGGTCAAGGTTTTATTGACCGCCGCCATGCTTGCCATGGCATAAATCAGCAGCAACAACATACCGGCGACCAAAAGATAACTGTTGCCCAAGACATACATAAGCGCCGCCGCCGTGAGATACTTGGCGGCACGGCAGTCAAGCCGCCAAAACCAAACAACCGCCCCCGTCAGCAATACCGTGCCCAAAAGATCCCAAGCAGTGAAATCGCCGTTGCGCCACAGTAAGCGGTAAGGCGCGTTGCAATAAAAATCGTATTTCCCCCACGTGATGTTGGGAATCACCAAAATCAACCCCGCAAAAAACAACAAAGACGCAATCCGCTCTTTGACTTCATCGCGCCACACCGCCGCCATGGCGAGGAAAAACGCCGGATACGAGGTCATGATAAAACGCACCGGGTCGTCGGTCCCGTGACTGTAGGCAAAAAAGAATAGGATGACCGGGATCGCCCACAAGCATAAAATCAGCTTCAATACCCGGTCGCGCATGGCGAAAAGCGCCAGCAAACCAAAGATCCAGACCAAAAGATTGACATTGCCGTAATAAGCGCTGTTTAGTTCGACAAATACCCAACTCAAATAGGTGTGCGCTCCGTTGGCATAATTGGTGTAGGAAAATTGCAGCGGATTGCCGAAAAATTTGCCGTTGACCCAAAATTGCGGCAAAAATCCGAGCAAAAAAGCAACCGCTCCGACCGTCAGCGCCCCCCACAACTTTTGACGGTACGTCGGCCGATAAAACCAGACCAGAGCGGCAATCGCCGGGACAAATAAAATATTGTTGATCCGAAGCATGCAAGCATAAGCAAAAACAGCCGCCGCCAGAGCCGTTGTCAGGTACGACACCCGGCCGTAGAGCAAAATCACCATTACCGACAACACGCAGAAAGTCGACGGAGCATCGCTCATCGCCGTAAAGCCGCAGCCGATCAGCGTCACATAATGGCGAAACGAAAAACTCCAGTCGGGATAATTGAAAAACGAGCAAAAAACCTTGTTGACGAAATCCGGCCGGTGGTGAAACACAAACGGAAGTACCGCCCATGCCAGCATCGCCGCCAAACAGCGCTTGTCGGACAAACCCAGCTTGCGGCCGATTAGAAACCCGAGCAACAAACACCCCGGAGCAATAACAAATCCCTCAAAATAAGATACTTGAATAAAGATATCATTAAGATTCCCCGTTCCACGCAGCCATTCAAACGGCCAATAGAGCAAACTTGTCCCCACTGTAAAATGCATGGGCGTTGAGTAGTCGCCGGTTAAAAATGAAGTCAGATTGTGATAATAGCCGATCTCGTCGGCGGGAGAGGTGATAATATTTTGCGCCCGGTTGACGAGCCACAAAAGCCCGGTCTGGCGCACCAATACCGGGATCGCGGCCAACGCCAGCCACGTATAAGGCTCAATTTTGGGATACTTGGCGCGCTGCACCCAAACGACAATTGCCATCGCCAACAATCCGGCAAATACCGTCAAGAGCATATAACGCCACGGCTCCACCACATTTTCCTGCCGGAATTTTCCTGCCGATGTCACCATTGTGTCGCGATTGACATAGGCGCTCTCACCGTTGGGCAACTTGACCGCCTCAAAGCGGTTGTAGCGGGCCAGAGGGTGACGCGAAACAAACTGGAGCGCTTCTCCGGTCTTCTCCAGCGCGGTCAATTGATTGGTAACGCCAAGCACCGGTGAAGCAAAGTCGGGCCGGGCAAACACCGGCGTCCCGGGCTCAATCTCGATGGTTGCCGCCGACAGCGTAAATGCGCAAAAAAAGCCGAGCAACACAAAACAATATTTCATTTGAGCACCATGCAGTAGTTGAGCCGGTCGGTATGCCGCAGCATCCGGCAAAGGTCACACATAAAATTGTCAAGGTTGTAAATGAGCGCCACCTGGTCGGACTGCCGGAGCTCGACCACATCCCCCTCGCCGACAAAAATCTGCTTGGGGTCATTGTCGGCGACGAGTACGCCCGGCCCGCGGAAAATTTCGATGCGGACCAGTGATTTCTCCGACAATACCAAGTGGTTGACCTCCTCGGTGGAGTTGCTGAAAGCCAAGCCGACGCCAACCCGGAACAAACTGTGGGTGATGCTCCGGTAATAGGCGGTGCTCCCATGCACGCTCGCCAAACCGACGCCGTCGCCGACCACCGAGTTGGCATAAAGTTTATCGTCAATATACACCCGGTACCGGAGGGCGCTCGAGCGCTCCGAATTATGCAAAAAACAGTCATTGACCCCATAAATGACTTGATCGCCGCAGCGCCCGACGATTTTGGGCAGCCGAAACAAGCGCCGGTGATCAACAAAATCGGCCAGCTGGGCTTGATAGCTGTGTTTGTTGCACAAGGGCGCGGTGCGCGAATCGCGGATCGGCAGTTTGGGGACTCCCGGGTATTCGCGCTCGGCTCCCAGCATTGCGCCGTCGCCGCCGTGACAAATCACCAACTCAAAGTCATTTTCCACCACTTCCAAACCGTACTCGGGGAGCAACGGCTTGATGTCGTCGAGGTTCTTTCCGACCAATTTAGTGCGCATCATTTTAAAATCCTTTTTTAGCAATGACGGCGTAAATCACCGCCGCCGCCGCGTTGCTGACATTAATCGACGCTTTTTCGCCCGCCATCGGCAGACTGACCACCCCGTCCAGCAACGGCAAACCGGCCGGGTCCACTCCCAACGCCTCGTTGCCAAAGACCAGCGCCAGCGGAAACTCATAACTCATCTCCCACGCCGGCATCCCGCCCGGCTCGGCGGCCAATATTTGGCGGTACCCCTCGCTGCGGAGCAGCTTGACCGCTTCCGCCAAATCGGCGACCTGACGGCAGGGCACCAGTTTATCGGCCCCCATCGCGGTTTTTTCGAGCTTAGGGTGCGGCGGCGACGGCGTATAGCCGCAGGCGATGATTTCGGCGGCGCCCACGGCCTCGGCCAAACGGTAAATATTGCCGGTGTTGTGAGCGCTGCGCAGATGGTCCAATACAATGCAAATCTTATTCATACCACATAAATTATATCTTTTTGGCAAATTTGCAAATTAATGTGTTGATAAAATCGGGAAATAAGGCTATATTATAAAAATTATTGATTTATCATTACGAGGTAATTATGCCCAAAATTCATCCCAGCGCCGTAGTCTCTCCGGGTGCCGTCCTTGACGACAGCGTCGAGGTCGGACCGTTGTGTTATGTCGGACCCCATGTCACCATCGGGGCCAATACCAAATTGATCGCCCAGTGCCACATCGACGGGCACACCACGCTGGGAAGCGGCAATACCGTGTTTCCGTTTGCCAGTTTGGGTCAGGTCGCACAGGATCACGGCGTGGTGCCGGGCAGCGTCTCTTATCTCAAGATCGGCAATGACAACGTGTTTCGCGAAGGGTGCACCGTCCACTTGGGCACCAAGCCCGACACCGAGACGGTGATCGGCAACCACTGCATGTTTATGAACTCCACCCACGTCGCCCACAATTGCAAAATCGGCAACAACGTGATTTTTGTCGGCTTCTCCGGCACCGCCGGTTACTGCGAAGTCATGGACAATGTTTTGTTATCCGCACTCTCGGGGATGCACCAGTTTTGCCGGATCGGCCGGTTGGCGATTATCTCCGGCGGCTCGGTGTTCTCGCAGGACGTCCCCCCGTTTATGATGGCCGAGGGACGCAACGGCGGTGTCAAGATGATCAACAAAATCGGTTTGATGCGCAACGGCTTCAGCGCCGAAACCGTCAATGTGATCAAGCACATCCACCGCATTTACTACCGCAGCGGTCTGATTGCGCCCAACGCGCTCGAAAAGATCAAGACCGAGCTTCCGCAGATCCCGGAAGTTTTGGAGTTCATCCAATTTTGCGAGTCGAGCAAGCGCGGGGTATTGGCCGCCCGGCTTGACAGCAACCACCGAAGCTAAAAAACAACCAATTTTTACATACTCTAGGAAAACGATAAAATGCTTAAATCTTTGGAAAAGAACCCCAATTTCACCCCCCGCCGCGGCCCTCTGGTCCTGGCGATTTTGGACGGCGTCGGCTTCGGCAAATACGCGGACGGCGATGCGGTAAAGCAAGCCAATATACCGGTATTTAACTCCCTTTTGGCCAACTCACCGGCCACCAAGCTCAAAGCCCACGGCACCGCCGTCGGGATGCCCTCCGACGCCGACATGGGCAACAGCGAAGTCGGGCACAACGCCATCGGCTCCGGCCGCGTCTTTGCACAGGGCGCCAAGCTGGTCGAGGATGCGATCACCAGCAAAAAACTTTTCGCCGGCGACAGCTGGCTCAAGCTTGTCAACAATGTCAAGTCGCACAACTCGACCTTGCATTTTATCGGTCTCTTGTCCGACGGCAATGTGCACAGCAACATCAGCCACCTCAAAGCGATGATCACCGAGGCCCGTCTGGCCGGAGTAAAAAAAATCCGTGTCCACGCCTTGTTGGACGGCCGTGACGTGCCCGAGACTTCGGCCTTGGAGTACATTGTACCCTTTGAACAATTTTTGGCGGAGGAAAACAAGCACGGCGTCGATTTCCGCATCGCTTCGGGCGGCGGGCGCATGGTCATCACCATGGACCGCTACGGAGCCAACTGGGACATGGTCCGCAAGGGCTGGGACATCCACGTCCGCGGCAACGGCGACTTTTACCAAGACGCCAAAACCGCGATTGAGGATTTGCGCAAAAAATCCGGCGCGATCGATCAGGACCTCCCGCCTTTCGTCATCTCCGACGACGGCAAAACCCCGGTCGGCGCCATTAAGGACAACGACTCGGTGATTTACTTCAACTTCCGCGGCGACCGCGCTTTGGAGATGACTTCCGCCTTTGAAGACGACAACTTCACCCATTTTGACCGCGGCATCCGCCCCAAAGTCATGTACGCCGGGATGATGGAGTACGACGGTGACCTGCACGCGCCCAAGATTTATCTCGTGAACCCGCCGGAAATCGACCGTACCATGGGCGAATACCTCTGTGCCAGCAAGGTTCACCAGCTCGCCATCAGCGAAACTCAAAAATTCGGTCACGTCACTTATTTCTTTAACGGCAACCGCTCGGGCAAATTCAACGACACCTTGGAGGACTACATCGAGATCCGCTCCGACATCGTACCCTTTGAGCAGCGCCCGTGGATGAAGTGCGCCGAAATCACCGACAAGGTCGTGGAGGCCATCGGCTCCGGCAAATACCAGATGATCCGCCTCAACTACGCCAACGGCGACATGGTCGGCCATACCGGCAATTTTGAGGCGGTTTTGGTCGCGATGGGGGCCTTGGATTTGTGCCTTGCCCGCCTCAAAGCGGCGATCGACAAAGCGGGCGGGATTTTGGTGATCAGCGCCGACCACGGCAATGCCGACGACATGCTCGAGCATGATAAAAAAGGCAATGTCCTCAAGGACGAAAACGGCGTCCCGGCGCGCAAAACCAGCCACTCGCTGAACCCCGTGCCGTGTATCATTTATGATCCCGAGAGCAAGCACGAGTACAGCAAGACGCTCAAGGAAGGCCTCGGCATCAGCTCGCTGGCCGCAACCTGCATCGAGCTCTTGGGCTACAAAGCGCCGTCCGAGTACGATCAAAGCGTACTTTACTTTAACTAAGGGCGTGAATCATGGTCAATGTGGCAATCATCGGGATCTCCGGCTTCGGCGCGGTGCATTACCGCGACTTGGAGCGCTACTACCAGCGCAAGCTTTTTAACATCATTGGCGCGGTGGTGATCAATCAGGATCAGGAAAAAGAGAAGTGCGATTTTTTAAAGAGCATCGGCTGCCGGATTTTTACCGACTACAAGCAAATGCTTGCCGAGCTCAAGGGTAAGATCGACCTTTGCTTTATCCCCACCGGCATCGCCATGCACAAAGAGATGAGTATCGCGGCGATGGCGGCAAATGCCAATGTTTATCTGGAGAAGCCGGTGGCGGCAACTATTCAGGAAGCGCGTGACATCATGGCGGCCGAGCGTCAATATGATCGCTTTTGCGCCATCGGCTACCAGACGATGTACCAGCCCGAAACCTTTAAGATCAAGCAGTTGCTGCTTGCGGGAGCCATCGGCAAAGTCAAGACGATCAAGTGCTACGCCATCTGGCCGCGCAGCGCCAATTATTATGCGCGCAACAATTGGGCGGGCCGCTTGTCGGTCAACGGCCAACTGGTGCTCGACAGCCCGTTTAACAACGCGATGGCGCATTATCTTAATTTGCCCTGTTTTTGGGCCGGACAGAGTTTTGACCGGGCGGGCGAGCTGACTACCGTACAAGCCGGTCTCTTCCGCGCCAACCCGATCCAGAGTCCGGACACGGCGTGGATCAAAGCCGAAACCGCGGGCGGCATCGACATTTTGTTTTACGTGACTCATTGCGACAGCCGCTGCGACGGGCCTTATACCATCATCGAGGGGGAAACCGGGTACATTGAGAATACCCAGCGCCGGACGGTGGTGCGCCGCCTCAACGGCGAAGTCATTGAGAGCTTTGACTCCACCCCCGACGAGCTGGTGCGCGACAACATCATGGATATGTTGCTGAAGCGCCTCGCCGATCCCAAACAATTCTTTTGCTCCGTCGAGATGGCCTCAGTGCAAACGTTGATCAACAACGGCGCCTACGAGTCATGCCCGGTGACCCCGGTGCCGGAAGAGGTGATTGTCATTCGTAAAGATCAGGATGGGAGCGATATCACCTTGATCCGCGAAATTGATCAAACGATCAACCGCGCCTTTGCGGCGAGCCGCCTCCCGGACGCCAACGACCGCGACTGGATTGTCAACGGCAAAGTCGTCGACATGCGCAATTACCAAAACTTTGAGCTCAAGTTTTGACGCATTAATGACAAACGGCCGGGAAATTTCCCGGCCGTTTTTTTTGAAGTCAATCAGCGGCGGGCGTATTTTTCAAAATACTCATTGTACCTTAAGCACGCATCAACCGGCAAATCAGGCGGCAGATGGTTGCCGCTCGCAAACACAAAACCGGGGTAAGATTTGCCGAATTCAAGGATCGAGCGCACTTGTTTCTCCAACTCGGCGGGTTCGGCATATTGGACAACCCGGCAATCCATGCCGCCTGCCATCGCGCAACGTTGACCGTGCCGCCGCGCAAATTCGCGGATGTCGGAGGTGGGCTCCATTACCAGCATGTCGATCCCCAAATTGACGAAATCATCAAAAAAGACGTCAATGGTGCCGTCGGAGGTAAAAATCACTTTTTTGCCCGCCGCTTTCACCGGTGCGATTAATTGTTTGAGATAAGGGAAAATATATTGCCGGTACCACTCCGGGTGGGTCACCGGCCCCTCGGTCCAGCAGAGATCGTCATGCACCATCATCACCGGGATATCGGTCTTGGCATAGGCGTCAAAAAATTGCCGTACCCACTGGTAATAACCGTCAATCACTTTGCCGAACTCCTTGGGGTACATCCCGAGCAGCAAAAGCAACATCTCAAATCCGTAAATTTCGATCAGGCCTGAGAACATCGAGATATACACCCCGCTCATCCGCGCCGGATAAGCCGAGTGCGCCAGCTCCTTTTGATAATGTTCCTCAAAACGATGAATCAACTCGGCTTGGGCAAATTCGCCGTATTCCCGGCACGGATCCAGCGCCAGCGCCTCCTCCAGCGTGGCAAACGGGCAAGAAATTTGATCATTGAAATCGCTGCCATCGGCCAAATACGCCGCATGCCCCATGTCGGTCACCCGGCCGCCGTGCTCGCGCAAAAAGTTTTTATGCACGAGCACCGACCAGACAAACCCGTAATCCCACTTCTCAAAAAACTTTGCTTGCGCCAGGGGGCGCAGCGTTTCGTCGGCAGTATTAACCCCGGTCACTTTTTGCAGCAGCGGCCAGTGACACTCGACCGAATACTCGGTGCGGGGAATCTTGGCCGGGGCGGTCAACGACAATGCTTGCATCAACTCTGATTTTGCCATAATTGCTCCTGTATGATTGCGTTAATTTTAATCCTAATATACTTGACATTGGGCAAAAGGAGTATATATTGTCTTGAGTATTTCATGTATTTTTTACAGGTTAATATGATTTTAAACGATTATTTGATCCCGCCTTACTCGCATCTCAGCATGCAAATTTTGGCAGGAAACCGCAAAATATACCCGCAAACATGGGGAGGAAGGGGAATCTTGGATCATTTTTCAAGATTGTACTTTTTACATGACGGAGCGGGCACGGTCGCATTGCCGGGGGAAACCGTGCACCTGCGGCCGGGGCGGCTTTTTTTGATCCCCGAGCTGACCCGGGCCAATTATACCGCCGACGGCCCGCTGGATTTATGCTGGGTTCACTTCCGGGCCGAATTTTTTGCCGGATTGAGCATGTTTCACTTTTATACGCCGCCGCGTGTCATCATTGCGCCGCCGGACGCGGCCGGGCTCTTTGACCGGCTGCTGGACCGTCTGGATGACCCCGCACCGCGCGATATGGCAATCAAGTATGCGGCACTCTTGGAGTTGCTGAGCGGCTTTTTGCCCCCCGGTCACCACCCGGCGCTGCTGCCGCCGGAGGCTGAATTGCGTGAATTTGAGGCGGTATTGTCCGAGCTCAGCACGCACCCGGAGCGCCCCTTTGACCTGAAAATGCTGGCGGCCAAAGTCCATTTGCACCCGACTTATTTCTCCAACCGCTTCAAAGCAATTTTCGGTCTCTCGCCGTTGCAGTTTCAGATCAAGTGCCGGATGACCAAAGCCCAGCAATTGTTGGCGGCCAGCGAGCTCACGCTGGCCGAAATCGCTGAAGTTTGCGGCTACCGCGATGCGTTTTTCTTTGCTAAAACGGTCAAAAAGTACTTTGGCACCCCGCCGGGGTTGTTGCGCCGCGAGCTTCGCCGCTTTTCTTGAATTCAGTAGCGCGTGCGATTGGCGATTTTGACCAAAACCAACATCACCGGCACCTCTACCAACACCCCGACGATGGTCGCCAGCGCCACCGGCGATGCCGCGCCAAAAACCGCAATCGCCACCGCCACCGAAAGTTCAAAAAAGTTGGAAGCACCGATCATCCCGGCGGGCGCGGCGACATTGTGCGGCAATTTTAGCCAGCGGCAAGGCCAATACGCGGCAAAAAAGATCAAAAAGGTCTGCAAAGTGAGCGGCACAGCGATCAACAAAATATGCAGCGGATTGCCGAGGATGACTTCCCCTTGAAACGAAAAGATTATCACCAAAGTAAGCAAGAGCCCGGCAATGGTGATATGATTAAACTTGGGAAGAAAAACCTCGCTGAAATATTGGATGCCGCGAAGCTTGATTACTTGATGCCGGGTAATCACTCCCCCCGCAAGCGGGATCACCACAAACAGCAGCACCGACCAAATCAACGTGGTCCACGGCACCGAGACATCCGAAATCCCCAGCAAAAATTTGACGATCGGGATAAAGGCGACCAAAATAATCAAATCGTTGGTCGCGACTTGCACCACCGTGTAGGCGGGATTGCCTTTGGTCAAATGACTCCAGACAAACACCATCGCCGTACAGGGTGCCGCCCCAAGGAGCACCGCTCCGGCGAGATAATCTCGCGCCAAATCGGGCGCGATCCACGGTTTAAAAATCACCATAAAAAATAGCGCCGCAATCGCATACATGGTAAAGGGTTTGATCAACCAGTTGACCACCCACGTGACGTAGAGCCCGCGCGGATTTTTACCGACGTCGCGGATGCTCTCAAAGTCAACCTTCATCATCATCGGATAAATCATCAGCCAAATCAATACCGCAATCGGGATGGAAATTTGCTCGTACTCAAACTTGCCCAAAAATGCGGGGATGCCGGGCAAAAATTTGCCGACAAGCACCCCGGCGACCATACATAAAATCACCCAAATTGTCAAATACTTCTCAAAAAAGCCGATGCCGGAATCTTCTTTATTACCCATAACTTCTCCTTTGTCGTAAATTAATCCAAATTATGATTGTTTGATCGCCGTCAGTACCGCCAGCGGCAACGTCAGCGTCACCGCGGCGTCAGCATTCAAGAGGGGGCGCTTCAAAATCCCGTACCACTCTCTTTTAACCGCATCTTTCCCCCGCGAGCTCAGCAAGTGCGAGTGGTAAAAAAACGGCAGCAGCCGCGCCGCCAACACTGCCGGCTCATCATGCAAAGCCACGTCCACCTCATCCCAGCGCAAATCTTGCGAAAATGACTCATTCCCCGCAAAAACCCGCCGGATTTCCTCAATACTTCCCATCGCCGCATCGCCCAATGGCACGCGGTCGGCCGCAGGGACTTCCCGCTCCAACTGAGTGGCCAATGCACGGCGAATTTGCATAAAAAGCGGGTCCCCGGCGGCCGGAGACGGAATCATCGCGACCAAAATGCCGCCTGGCCGAAGCACGCGCGCAATTTCAGCAATCACCGGAGCAACCGGGGAAAACAACATCAATGCCATATGACAAAATACCGCGTCTACCGCCTCATCCGGCAATGGCAAATCCGCCGCCGCCGCACACAAGAGCTGGACATTGCCGGCAGTTGACAACCGTCGGTGCGCCAAATCAAGTTCGCCTTGACTCAAATCGACGCCGATCACCCGGCCGGATGACCCTACCCGGCTTGCCAGCAGCTCCGTCAGACAACCGCTGCCGCAAGCCAGATCAAGGACGGTATTACCGGCAAGCAATCCGGCCGCATCGTGCAAAATTTCGTAGCTCGACCGGCCGTCCGCCGTGCGCGCACCGGCGAGAATGCTCTCGGTCACCCCCGGCACCGCCTCATGGACGGACAAAATCAGTCGGAGGGCAGGCGGAAAATCTGCCGTTATTTGGGATATTTTACTCATTTTTTGCCGCAACTCTTTGAATGCTCCGGAGGACGGCAGCACGAGCTGTCGGGGATACCCCCGCCCAACGACTCGCGAACAAATTTATGCATAGCCGCGGCCGCACCCCGTTGCAAAGATTCCCCGATCGCCACCGCCGCCTTGATATCATTTTCTGAGACGCCAAGCTCCCGGGCACGGCTGACATGATAACTCAAGCACGGCTGACAATGCGCCGTAATCGCAGCACCGATGGCGATCAATTCCTGTATTTGCTCACTCTTTCCGCTTAAAATGCCACCCTGATCCGCGGTCAAAAATGCGGTTTTACCCAAATCTTGTTTCTCCGCATTACAGGTGTCACCCCCGCCGCAACAGGCCCCGCCAATCACTTTTGAGGTAGACTTTACGGTCTTGGCAATTGCCGGGATCCCATTTGTTTTTTTGCTTTTTTCAGTCATTTTAACTTCTCTCTTTCCGTCCGCACCATTGGAACGATGAAACCAATTAACCTCAATCAGGACTGCAACGCCTCCGGGAGTTTGGCAACAAAGGCCTTGATCTCGTCGCGGACGCGCCGGTAAACGTTGAGTTTCTCCTCTTCGGAGAGACAAACCTGTGCCAATTTCGGCGGATCGTCAAAGCCGACATGCACCACCGTGGTCTTGCCCAAAAACACCGGACAGCTCTCATGCGCATGACCGCACACGGTGACCACATAATCAAAACGAATGTTGCCCAACTCCGTCAAAAGCTTGGAGTGCTGCTTGGTAATATCGACCCCCGCCTCGGCCATGACTTTGACCGCGTAGGGATTCATCCCGTGCTTTTCGATCCCGGCGGAGTAGGGCTCAATGACATCGCTTTTCAGCGCATGCGCCCACCCCTCGGCCATCTGACTGCGGCAACTGTTGCCGGTACACAGAAACAATACGTTTAATTTTTTACTCATTTATGATTTTTCCCTTATGTACTATTTCAGGTTTTGATTTTGGTTTCGATATTCATCAAGCCAAGTTTTTACCTTGTCCTCAATGCGGTCACGGACTTCCCGAAACGCCTCGACTTGTTCTCGTCCACTTCCTTCAACTGTGCTTGGATCAGGGAACGGCCAGGATAAACTCTGCCTTGAAGACATCGGAAAAATATGCGGACATTTCTGTTCCATTTGTTCGCAAACAAAAATAACATGGGTGAAAATATTTTTGCCCAGATATTCTCGGACTGATTTTGACTGCTTCCCTGAAATGTCAATTCCTGCTTCTCTCATCACTTGTATGCTTAACGGGTGAATCGGGTGAGGTTCAAGACCGGCACTGTATACTTCAAATTCATCCGGCGCGTATTTTTGGAAAAACGCTTCGACCATCTGGCTCCGGCATGAATTGCCGGAACATAAAATTAATATTTTCGGTTTATTATCCGTCATGTTTTCCCTCCTGATATTTAATTAATTCAGCACTTTTTACAACAAGGCTCGATTTTGTCGGAATCAGTTTCATTGAAACAAACTTTATCTTTTTTTACCGTCAAATCATTTTCCAAATTGACAACCAGCCATCGGATGATTTCTGTCGCGGCAGGATTGGAATCTGCATCGGTCAGACGATAATAAGTCCATTTTCCGGCTCTGCGTGCCGCCACCAACTCCGCCTGTTTCAAAATCGACATATGCTTGGACACCGTGGAGGGCGCCAACTGTAAATTTTCAATGAGCTGGCAAACGCACATTTCCCCGTTTTTTAAAAGCATTAATGCCTGCAACCGATTGGCGTCCGACAACGCTTTTGCAATGTTTAAAATCAGTTTCATCATCATCCTTTTTATTTCGTCAATTCGCCATATAACGAAATATATATCAAGTCAAGTATAAATCAAGCGAACTAATGTCAATATAACAAGATCTCACAATATTTTAACAAACAACAGAACGCAAAGCGGCAATCCCGATGCTTACCACAATGGGATTTGCCAACTGATCGTCAGCGTCATCCAAAGACCAATGACTAAAAACACCCCGGCGGTAATCCGCCGTGCCCAAAGTTCGATTTTCGCCAACCGATGACAGATTTTACCCACCTGATTGGCGGCAAACGCCAGCAAAAACGCAAACACCAGTACCGGAATGCCGCCTGCGAGCCCAAACAATCCCGGCAGCATCCACAAAGAGTGGTTTTTGACCGCCAACGGCAGTAAACTGCCGAAAAACAGCGCCGCCGAAGTCGGGCAAAAGCTCAGGGCAAACACAACTCCCAGTAAAAATGCACCTGTTACCCCAAGTTTCTCAACGTGTTTTTGCATCGTATTGCTCACCGTGATGCCGGACCAGTTGAGTTTGAGCCAATCCAAGAGCACCATCGCAATGAGGATCAGCAACGGCCCCATCAACAGATTCATATACTTTTGGAGCGCATGCGATAATTCCGATGCGGCGGAGAGCCCGCCGACCAAAATCACCCCCAACACCGCAAATGTGAGCGTCCGCCCCAAGGCATACAGCACCCCGGCGGCCAGCACCGCGCCAAAATTGCCGACCTTGCGCGAAATATAACTGATCGCGGCAATATTGGTTGCCAACGGGCACGGACTGATCGAGCAAAGCAACCCCAACCAGACCGATGTCGCCAAAGCAACCCCAAATTCATCCATCGTCACCTTTTACTCCAAAAGCTTTTTGCCCGCAGCCGCCACCTCGGCGATCCGCTCGGGAGTGACTTCGGTTTGACCTTTTTGACATCCGAGCTCCCAGAGCTTGAGGTGCTTGACCTTGCCGATCCCGGCCTGATCAAGCGAAGCTTTGACGCACTCAAGCGGGCAGCCGTCAATCGCCAAAATCGTTTCGGCGGCCTGCGTTGTTGCCATAATCCCCGGCACGCGCCCGCCGACGCCGACGATGCAAAACATCTTGCCCGCGCCCTCCCGATTGAGTTTACGCGCAACCTGATCTGCCAAATTGCCGACGTCGGCGGCCCCGCTGCAGGCAAAAATAAGCTTGGCGCCGCCGGTACAACTGCATGATTTCTTTTCCATTATTTTTCCTCCATCATTTTTACCGCGCCGTCTTGGACATAAGCGGTGAATTTTGCCGGATCTCCGACCAGGGTCCAAACATCGTCAAATTTCTCAAACTTGCCGTTTTTACTCATCACCACACTGCGGACAGTCAAATCAAAATCCCGGATAAAATGCTCATTGTCCGGCGCCTCGACGTTGACCGAAGTAAAGATAACCGCGCCGTCGGCCAACTCTTTGGCAAATTTGCCGGAAATCGCCTGTTTGGTCAACTCCTCAATTTTATTGCAGGTCATACAGCGCTTGGTCCCGTGGAAATAATAGACGGTCAAAGGATCGGATTTTTGGGCAATTGCGACCTGGGCGACTGCCGGAGCGGGAGTTCCCTTGCTCCCAAGCTCCCGATATATGACATAAGCGATACTGACAATGGCAAACAGCAATAACAACACGGTCAACATTTTTTTGATTCCGCCGCCGCAATTGCAACTGCACCCGCCCGACTCCGGTGCGGGCACGCCCTCCGCCATCGCTCCGCAGCAGCAGCCGGAACCGCACCCGCAGCCTTCGGCCTGAGGACTCAACAATTTGACGATCTCCTCTTTGCTCATAACTTTGCCCGAGCTGACAACTTTACCGTCCACCACCAACGCCGGGGTGGTCATCACCCCCAAAGCGATAATTTGATCCATGTCTTCGACTTTTTCAATTTCGCAATCGAGTTTGAGATCACTGACCGCGCTTTGCACGTTTTGCGCAAGGTTACCGCATTTGGCACATCCGGTGCCGGCAATTTGAATTTTCATAGTTCACCTGAGGTTAATAAAGTTTAAAAACCAGCCGCATAAGGTGAAAAAAATCAGCAAATATACGGCAAAGACCACTAACATTTTAATCGTCATCACTTTTTTGAGCATGATGAATTCGGGCAGACTTGCCGCCGCGGTGGCGAGCATAAAGGCAAACGCCGTCCCCACGGGCAGCCCTTTTTGGATCAACGCCCCGACCACCGGGATCACCCCCGTGGCATTGGCGTAAGTCGGAATGCCGATCGCCACCGCCAACGGCACCGTCCACCACTGGCCGTTGCCCAGATACCCGGCGATGAAGTCATCCGGCACAAATCCGTGCAACCCCGCCCCCAAGGCAATCCCGCCAATCACCCACGGCCAAATCGAGCGCAAAATGTCCAAAACTTCATTTTTGGCAAAAATATGCCGGTCACGCCAGCTGATTGGGGGCGACGCCTCCACACTTTGCGCTTGACAGCAGCACGGTTTGGCCGGAGACGCCAAAGGAAGCAGCCAGCGCTGCGCGCCGACGGCGTCAAAAAAGATCCCGCCCAGAAACCCGGCCCCCATGCCAAAGAGGACGTAGACGGCGGTCAAATCCCAGCCGACCATGCCGCCCAGCATGGCGACCGCCGCCTCGTTGACCATCGGCGATGTAATTAAGAACGCCATTGAGATCCCCACCGGAATCCCGGCGGCGGTGAATCCCAAAAAGATCGGAATACTCGAGCACGAGCAAAACGGCGTCACCGCTCCCAGCAAAGCCGCCAAAAAATACCCGGCAAAACGGTTGCGTCCGACCAGAAACGCTCTGATTTTCTCCACCGGGAGATTGCTGCGAATTAAGCCAATCACGTAAATCATCACTGCCAGCAACACAAAAATTTTGACCGTGTCCTCAACAAAAAAATGGACACCGTCCCCCCATTTGGACGCCGGGTCCAACCCCAGCAGCCGGTAGGTGACCGCATCCGCCAATTTGGTAAAAATATCCATCTTCCACTCCTATATTTTGCCAAACGACCAAACGTCAGGCAATAAAAAAAATTATCCCCGATCGCTCAAACAATCGATGACCGACACAATGCACGGGCAAGTAAGCTGATAAAAAACTTGCTTGCCGCGCTTGTCGTCAATGATGATCCCCGCCTGCTTCAACACCGACAAATGCTGTGAAATGGTGGAGAAATCCGCGCCCACCGCCTCGACAAACTCGCACACACAGTGTTCGCCGCCGTCGGCAAGTTGCTTCACGATCCACAGCCGCGTCGGGTGCCCCAGCGCCTTAAAAACTTCGGCCTCTTTTTTGCAGCAATTTTTATCAAACGCTTCCATTTTGATCCTTTGGTTATTTGGCAATATAACACAATATTATCCGTTTTCAAGGTTACTCATCAAAAATTAACAAAAAATAATCATTTTAATGATTTCAGATTTGCAAATTCGCCCGACAAAAAGTATATTGGGCCAAACATTTAACCAACCTCATCAGCAAAGGTTATTTCATGATCGATTATATCATTATCGCCGTCTACATGGTCGCCGTCATGGTGCTCGGCATCCTGTGCGCCAAAAGCACCAACAGTTTCCGCGAATTCGCCGTCTCCAACGCCAAATTCGGCCCGTGGCTCTTATTGGCGACCCTGAGCGCCACCTTTATCGGCGGCGGCTTCTCCCTCGGCAATGCGGCCAAAGTATATTCGAGCGGCATTTTTTACAGCTTTATGCTGATCGGTTTCAGCGTCCAGGTGATTTTGGTATCGATGCTGATCGCGCCCAGAGCCCACCGCCATCAAGGCGCAATGTCGGTCGGCGACATTTTGGAGCCCAAATACGGCAAAAGCGGGCGGGTGGTCGGCGGGTTATTGAGTTTCATCTCCTGCGCCGGGATTTTGGGCGCGCAAATCGGCGGGATGGGGGCGATTTTGGAGACCTTGACCGGGATTCCCTATCTCTGGGGCGCGCTGGTGGGGTGCGTGGTCGTCCTCTTTTACTCGACGATCGGCGGGATCAAAGCGGTGGTGTGGACGGACGCTCTGCAATTTTTGCTCCTCATCATTGCCATCCCGGTGCTGTTTTTCCTCGGCGTCCACCGCGCGGGCGGCTGGGATGCATTGGTCGCCAAGCTCCCGGCGGAGAAACTCGCCGTCTTCCCCGAGTCGGTGTCGTGGGTGACGCTCGTTTCGCTCTTTTTGGTCTTTATGATCGGGGAAACGCTGGTGCCCCCGTATGTCCAGCGACTGTTGATCACCCAAAAACGGCGCGACCTCGTATTCGGCACACTCGGGAGCGGCATCCTCTCCATACCCTTCTTTTTGGTCGCGGGCGGGATCGGACTTGCCGCCATCGTATTGCTCCCCGATATCAACAGCAACACGGCATTTCCGGCCATGGTCCAGCTCCTCGCCCCGCCGGGACTCAAAGGACTGATCATCGCCAGCGTGCTGGCCATCGTGATGAGCTCGGCCGACTCCTTTTTGCTCAGTGCCTCGGTGGCGGTGGTGCATGATGTCTACCAACCGTTGGCGGGCAAAAAAGCGGGCAGCGAAAAATTCAAGCTCAAACTCGCCCAGCTGGCCAACCTCCTTACCGGCGGCGCGGCGCTGCTTTTCGTCCTCTACATCCCCAATGTCCTAGATGTCTTGATCTTTGCCTACAACTTTTGGGCGCCGATGATTCTTGTGCCCCTGGTGGCGGCGCTGATGGATTTCCGCGTCACCAAAGCCTCCTTTTTTGCGGGCTTCATCGCCGGTCTCGCCGGGACGATCCTCTGGAATCTCACCGCCGGGCGCACCATCCCTCTGGACGGCATCCCGGTCGGCGTCCTCTGCAACTTGGTCGCGTTTATGCTCGCCAACCTCCCGGCGTACCTGAAACGGCACGGGAAGCGATCCAAGTAATAACGGCTGCCCGGCAAGGCTGTTCGCACCACATCGTCTTCTCGCGGGAAATAGCGCGGATTCGCGCCGCAAGGCCATCCGCGTAACGTGTGTCTACTCTCAAAACCAAGCCGCAAAGCTATGTCTCCTCGCACCAATAGCGCGGTCAGCGCCGCGAGCGCATGTGAGGGCATTGCCGCTTGCGCAGCACCGGCAACACGGAGCAAAGTGCTCCGTAGCCGAACGGAGTCGAGCGAAGCCCCCACCGGCATAATGGATGCGATAGCCATCCATGTTGAGGTGGCGTGACGGGGCGGCGAAGCATGCCCCGGCCGGCTAACAGGTGAAGTCTGTCGCCATGCAGAATAATCGGCGGTTGTCGAGACAAGGTGTGTTTTTTCCCGGGGGGATTGGAATGCGGGAATGTTGTGGCGGGGATATTTTTGCAGGGAACAAGGTATTGTTGGATTGATTTTTTGGGAAAAAATAAATTTCATAAATATCTATCTAGTACGTCAAAATTATACATGAAAATCACACTATGGTATTTGAATATAAAGAGAAATAATTTATATTACTTAAGAGTGTATTTATAAATTACTCTTGCGCGAATATGAAAGGGGTATTATGCCGAGGAACATTGGAAAAATGGGAGAACACGAATTTTCCGTATGGTGCAATGCCGAAGGTATCCAATGTAACCGCTCTACAGATGAGGATACAAAAGGATGGGATCATTTTCTCGAAATCGGCTTTGAGACCAATAATCTCCGACCTATTGATTTACTCCCAGAACCAATATCCTGTAAAATACAAATTAAATCAACCGAAAGACACCGAAAAAGTATCCCTGCAAAATTATCAACGTTGCTTTATATGGTCAAATCTACGATCCCAGCTTTCTTTGTGTTTATCGAGTGGGATGGTAAACCTGATCCTCAAAGGGTGTATATTCGTCATATTGGTACTGATATTATTGAGTCAGCACTAATGTGCGCAAGAAAAGCGTATGTAGAGAATAAAAATATTGCAAAAATAAATCTTAACATAAAATACTCTCAAGACGATTTGGTTAATAATTTAAATTCTGTTTGCATTATTGATAAAATTTTATCATTTATTCCTAATGGAATGAGAGAATATCTTAAATGGAAGGATGATATTCTAAAAAATATTGGCTATTCCGAAGGATGTGCAAAAGGGATTATAACTTTTAAATGTACCCCAGAAGAAATGAAAAATTTTGCTCTAAATCGCAAAGAAAGTTTAGTTGGAAAATTTAAAAGCCTCGAAGACATTCGTTTCGGAATTAACTATCCCATCAAGCAAGAGATTATCGGAAAAGAAAGCATAATAAAATACAAATCACCAGAAATAGAAATCGAAGTTGGTTTTGCAAATTCAAAGATTGCCGAACCTTTGTACATAAAAGCCAAGCGGGTTATATCTGGAATAGTTGAAGATATTAGAATCTATAATGATTTTTTTGACATTGAATTTGGAAGCAAAACCGCATCAATCATATTTACCCAAAAAGATGAAATACCGAGAAATGTCAATGACTGGTGTTTATTTGTCAAATTTTATGAATTAATAAGCTCAAATAAACATGTATATATGTTTATAAAGCATAGTAATAAGAATATATTTATAAGCAAAATAACTACAACAAATTGTAATTTCATTAACACTGATATTTTTACTGCGATAAGACAACTCAAAATAATATGTGACGAAATACAGTATAAAGAAAAAATATCAATAAGTGATATTATGCAACAAGCCCAAAAAATAATGAATTTTTATAAAGTCTTATCGTGCAATAAATCAATTCACCCTATAACAGTAGAACCATGCTTACCTTCAGACGACAAAATATATTATATTACACTTCCTGTGGTTATACAATTAAACGATAAGGTAATATACATACATGGATATGCAAAAATCGAAATTAATAAAAATAATTGCACGTCCCAATATTATATCAATGGCTTGGAAAAATACCAAATAAAGACTTTCCATTGCACAATACAGGAAGATTGTATAAAGGAAATCAATTCATATAGAAAAATCCTTGATATTAATCTTGCAAAGGAATTAAAAAAATTAAATCAATATACCTCCCACCAAATATATCAAACCGATGGGATGGAAAATAGGGCTGCAATAATTTTGTTTAATAACGGAAAAAAGTGACACTGACTCGCCCGCATGGGTAGTGAAAAACTTCATCCGATAGAGCATAACCAATGTTGCTTTGATCGGGAAAAATACCCGCCGACCTCACGTTTAACTGGCCGCTTGGTACAAATCGCGTCCACCTGCCACGCCACGACGCAGACTTCCGCCCGTAGCCGGCCGGGGCATGCTTCGCCGCCCCGTCACGCCACCTCAACGCGGGACCGCTATCGCGCCCGCTATGGCGGTGGGGCCTTCGCTCGACTCCGTTCGGCTTCGGCGATTTCTCGCCGTCGTTGCCATCGCATTCGCTTGGCAATGCCCTCACCATACGCTCGCGGCGCTAACCGCGCTATTGGTGCGAGGAGACGTTGTTACGTTGACGGCCTTGCCCGAAAATATTATTGTGCGGACTGCCTTACATGCAAACTTTGCTGCCCAAAATGCCTTACGATAAAACACTGTGATGCGGCTTTTCCCGAAACAAAAGAACGCTTATTTGCAACATTATTTGCAACATGAGCCTGACGCGCAAGTTTCCTGATGATTTTTGCTTCCAGCTCCCTCAACGTTTTTTGCGCAGAGCCGCGCGGAAATGTCGTGTTTTGCCCAAGGAGGCGCGAGGGAGCGTACTCAGGTACGTGACCGAGAAACGACGACTGGCAAGGCGCGAGATTTCCCGCGGATCAAAGCAAAAATATGTGACCGAGAAACGACGACTGGGCAAGGCGCGAGATTTCCCGCGGATCAAAGCAAAAAAATGGTACACCCGACGAAAACGGCGGGGTATCAAACTTCGGGCGTAAAACTGCCTCTCACGCCCCGAGCAATATTTCCGGTATCGCCCGTAGCTGCTTTTCCTCGAAACCAATAATTACCCTCAAATGGTACTCAATGGCGCTTCTATTTATTGCCAGATATTTGTTTTGTATGCAGAAAAAATCCTTCTCGGTTTCTAATCCACTACGGTGGGATGGAGACCGCCGTCGTGGCGACCGTACTTGGCGCACATAGCGTGTTTCTAATCCACTATGGGGGGATGGAGACACTTGGTTTTCGCAAGATTCAGATGACCGCGAGCGGTATTTCTAATCCACTATGGTAGGATGGGGACTCAAGATTGCAAAAGCCAAGCGCTAGCATCCCCTGGTTTCTAATCCACTATGGTAGGATGGGGACCGATGACCGCACCCGCGGCAGCCATGCGGCGTATGAGTTTCTAATCCACTACGGTAGGATGGGGACAGCTGCCGACTTTGGGGCAATTTCTCGACATCTTTGCGTTTCTAATCCACTACGGTGGAATGGGGGCAAAACAGGCGTTTGCCCTGGCGTATTTGCGGCTCAAGGTGTTTCTAATCCACTACGGGGGGATGGGGGCGGTTTTGTTGTACAGCTCTCCGAGCACCTTGAGAATGTTTCTAATCCACTACGGTGGGATGGGGGCGTTTATGGACACGATCCCCGGACTCAAATACGCCAGGTTTCTAATCCACTACGGGGGGATGGGGGCTTGACAAGTGAATATTTTGTGTCAACAACTGGCAAGTTTCTAATCCACTATGGTAGGATGGGGACAAGTTCTCCGAGCGGCTTGTCGTTGTTTATCAACATGTTTCTAATCCACTATGGTAGGATGGGGACTTCCTCTTGCGACGATCCGGCGTTATCAACGCTCCAGTTTCTAATCCACTATGGTGGGATGGGGACGCAGGGGCACGATCCAGTCCAGACTGGGCGATCTTCGTTTCTAATCCACTACGGGGGGATGGGGACACCGACACCGCAAAGTTATTCCGGCACGTGATCGTGTTTCTAATCCACTATGGTAGGATGGGGACTTGATCCATCAAACCAGCGATGTCAATGCACTGCTCTGTTTCTAATCCACTATGGTAGGATGGGGACTTTACACGACGGACAGCGCCGTATCGTATGTGGCCAAGTTTCTAATCCACTACGGGGGGATGGGGGCTTACTCAACATCATCGAGGAGGACACCCGGGTGATCCCGTTTCTAATCCACTACGGTGGGATGGGGGCCATTCCGCGAGCATTGCCACTATTGCGCACAAGATCGGTTTCTAATCCACTACGGTGGGATGGGGACCAACCAAACCAAGGAGGTATGAGATGAGTTTTAATTTGTTTCTAATCCACTACGGTGGGATGGGGACTCGATTACGACCACCTTTATTTTGCGGTCAACCGCAAGTTTCTAATCCACTATGGTGGGATGGGGGCATTTTGTGGATCCGGTTTACCTGGCGGAGTCTCCGGAGTTTCTAATCCACTACGGTGGGATGGGGGCCAATGAGGTAATCGCGCTGATCCCGCTCAGTGAGCGGTTTCTAATCCACTACGGTGGGATGGGGGCATCAATTACCATCGCCCAAATTGCTACCGGGCCAAAGTTTCTAATCCACTGCGGTGGGATGGGGGCTACAAACGAGCTGATGGTACGCGCTGTGATATCCACTCGTTTCTAATCCACTACGGTGGGATGGGGGCGCATGGGCGGCCAGCATATTGCGGAGTGCGTTACCCAGTTTCTAATCCACTACGGTGGGATGGGGGCTACCTGATCGAGGCTACCCTCAAGGGCGTGCACCCTGTGTTTCTAATCCACTATGGTGGGATGGGGACGCTCGATGCCGTTGTACTTTTATTCGTGCTTCTGCTGTTTCCGAGCCCCTCTGGTTGTCTCTGGGCGAATCTCATCTACTCTAGTTTCTCGACGTATATGCGTTTCTAATCCACTACGGTGGGATGGGGGCTTGCCCGGCCGCGAAAACCATTGGCTCGACTGTATTGTGTTTCTAATCCACTATGGTAGGATGGGGACTACTGAACGGGAGCTGAGTTATCTCGGAAAGGTAAGGTTTCTAATCCACTATGGTAGGATGGGGACGGGGGTACAAAGCACCACCGCCTCGACGTTGAGATCCGGTTTCTAATCCACTATGGTAGGATGGGGACTAAATCCGAGTTGTGATCCCTGATCCCATATTTCCAAGTTTCTAATCCACTATGGTAGGATGGGGACCAAAAAAGTATCGACGACTTCGAGATCTTCCAAGTCGGGGGTTTCTAATCCACTATGGTAGGATGGGGACCAACAACAAGCATCACGTTGACTTGATGCAGGTATGGTGGTTTCTAATCCGCTTTGGTGGGATGGGGACCAGTCGTAAGCTTCAAGGTCATCGCAGACAAAAATGTTTCTAATCCACTATGGTGGGATGGGGACTTATTCACCAGTTCCATCTGTTGAAGTTGATAGTAGGTTTCTAATCCACTATGGTGGGATGGGGACGACGGATCACTGGCAACTTTGGAGAACTGGGTGAAGTTTCTAATCCACTATGGTGGGATGGGGACTAACGATCCGTCCGGATTGGTGGTCCGCTTTATTGAGTTTCTAATCCACTATGGTGGGATGGGGACATGATGTGATCAAGGCAAACGAGTTTTATCCGGCTGAGTTTCTAATCCATTATGGTGGGATGGGGACTTCCGCACCTGGGAGATATTCAGTTCCAGTTCCCAGGTTTCTAATCCACTATGGTGGGATGGGGACTTTGGTTAAGCTATTTTTATTACTCCGGGCGAATCCGTTTCTAATCCACTATGGTGGGGCGGGACTGGTGATTGTCTTGGAGTTATTGCGGTTGAGATCGGTTTCTAATCCACTATGGTGGGATGGAGACTCCGGGTTTGGCACGATAAAGTGCAGGATATTATGGAGTTTCTAATCCACTATGGCGGGATGGGGACGATACACTGTCCAACCGAGCGGACTTATTGGGATACTGAGTTTCTAATCCACTATGGTGGGATGGGGACAAGATACTGGCCGGGTTGATTATTTTGCCAGTCTTGGTTTCTAATCCACTATGGTGGGATGGGGACGATACCGAGATCCAGCTGCTGCAGGCGGCATCGTCGTTTCTAATCCACTATGATAGGATGGGGACGATTGGTAACCTCCGGTGACGGTGGACCGGTCACCTCGTTTCTAATCCACTACGGTGGGATGGGGACATATCACAGCACACCCAAGCACGGCGACATCCACCGGTTTCTAATCCACTATGGAATGATGGAGACAAGTCTTTAATATAATAGACAAGACTTAAATTTAAATTGTCAAACAACTTTTGCGCAAATTATCCATTCTGCGCTGTCAATACTTTATGATTCGCCATCATTATGCAAGATAAAATAATCAGATCGTGAAATGATAAAAATCAATCAGCGCTCTTCATATCCATTGATGAGTCAAGGGAATAGACTATCATCTCCTGCGGGTAATCGATCCGTCCCAGCACACTGAGCTGTGGATCAAGTCCTTTCCACACTTTGCGACTTGGAGTAATTGTCCGGTCGGCCGCCAATCTCAGCAAGCGTTGGCGCTCTTCCGGCGAACTGAGCTGACGATTGACCTTGCCGCTCAGGAGGACCAAGTCGTCGTATACCTCCTGCGACTCGACTAAAACAATCGGATCAATATCCTCCGAGTCATACAATTCGGCAATCAGTTGCGCCTGCTCAAAAGCGGCCCCAAGCGTTTGCAAACTTATGGTGGATATCGCAAAAAATTGTTCAAAAAACTGCTCCGCGCCTAAATTCTCAAAAATCTGATGCTGAATACGGCTCAGCTCCGCCGCCAGATCCGAGTCCCGCAGCAAAGCGTCGCCCCATTTGCGAAAAAATTTCTTCTCTCTGTCCACAAAGCGTTTCTCCAACTCAAAGAGCGATTGAAACAAATTGCTTTTGACGCGGACATCGTTCTTTTCGCGGACGGACAACAATTGCTCAAAGGAGGAGGTGTTGTCGTCAAGAGTGAGCGAAAAAACTTCCACGGGGCAAGGTTCGCCGCGCCCGTTGCGACCGACACGCCCGCCGCGCTGAATGGTGGCGGCCAAGCCTTGATAGTCGATCAGCGCCGCGTCAAAATCAAGATCGACTCCGACTTCCACCATCTGGGTGGAAATCAGTGTCACCGGACGGTGGCGCATTGCCTCGCGGCAGGCGGTTACCAGCTCCCGGCGCAACATTGGCGGCACCAGTCCGTCGAGCCAGACGACAATCCGGTCGGTGCCCGGTTTTTGCAATGCTTTTAACTGCTGCCAGGGGTGATATTGAATATCCAAAAGTTGCCGCAGCGGCCACGACCCCGAGCCCACCAGATTGACCACGACGAGCAAATTTTCCGACGAGCATTGTCCCCGCTCTTGAATGCGCTCAGCCAATTCGGCAGCTGACAGATTGCCGATTTTGCGGTAATGGCGGCGGTTGTCAATTTCGGGCGCCTGATAAACCGGCATGGTCACCGCCGCCGGGATGCGGCAGGAGTCTTGCAGCTCCCAAAACTGAAAGGGCTCAAGAGGAGTGGCGGAGCCCAGGATAAATTTGCAGCCGGACCTTTGGGCATATTGGCGCGCAATCCGGAAGAAAAAGGGCAAAATCACTTGCGGCAGCTTGTGAAACTCGTCGAGGATCACCACCGCGTCACGCAACCCCAGCGAGCGGATGCACCGGTTGCGGTCGGGGTGGCACATCGCCAGCAGCACCTGATTAAAGGTCGTTACATTGTAAGACATTGCAAACGGGTGCTGCTCGGCCTCCAGCGCCGCCGCATCGGTGCCGTTGCCCCGGAGACTTTCATCGCCGTCGGAATTATTTTTGAGGCTTTTTTCGCGGCGGCGGTAATTCCAGATTTGCGCCTCGGCATCGTTGAAATACTCTTCAAAAATCTGGTCGGCGACGGAAACTTGCGGTACGGCAAACACAATCCGGCTGAGTTTTTCGCGCGACAGAATGGCCTCGGCCGCCTGCAACATGGCTTCGGTCTTGCCTAAGCCGGTGGGAGCGTCGATAAAATAAAAGATGCCCGGCTCGGCGGCCGCGCGTAAAAACTCCTGCTGTAATTGCCGTCGCAACCGGGTGACCGGCGAATCTTTTCCCGCAAATTGTTTCGGCGACCGTGGTCTAAAAAGCACATCCGGGAAAGCCTCCTGCCATTTGATCAACGGCTCCGCCTTGCCCGATTGCCGCGCTGCCGAGGAGTGATCCAAGAGACACAGCCGCCCCAGCCAGCTGCGGCAACACAGATAAGCCGCTAACCGGAGTTCCGGCGTCAACGCCTTTTGCAATTGCTCATTAAAGAGCCGCCGCTCCGGTGATGTCGGAGGCGCCAAGCGAACAAAACGCTCCCACGCCGCCAGCAGTACCGGGGACGCAATCTCAGGGAGCAGTGAGGCAATCCCACTCTCGGGGTCCAGGACAAATTCACGGGCCTGAGGGTCGGTAACGACATTGCTCAGGTCGCCGAGGAAATCCGTCCCCAGCTGCTGCAAAAAGGTGTGATGCGCCGCTCCCGCGTGCAACGCAGCCAATGCTGTCACTTGCGCATCGGGGCGGTTTAACTCCAATAGGACCAAGGCCGCGTAAATGCCGCCCGCGGCCGCATGATGGTGCGGCGACCCGGCACCGGGCTCAAGAATATAGTCCTGCCACGCTTTGGTCGCTTTGCCGAGGTCGTGGCAGGCACATAATACTTTTTCCTCCAAGGTTTGCGCCGCGCTCATCACCTCCAGGAGATGGGTGCGCAAGTCGGAGTCTTGGCCGTGGCTGTATAATTTGATCATGATGGTTTACGTTTGGCGAATCCAAGTACGCTCCAATGGGGAAGCACTGGCCACGCCGGGATTGTCCGGCGTCGGATAAACCCAGTAGCCGTCACTTTGGATGCGCTCAAAATTGAGCTCAGGGTTGACGATATGACGCGAAAACGGCACCACTTCGCCCAGCGCCGACAACTCCGAGCGAAAGGCCCAGTTGTCCGCCTCAGGCAGTTGCTCCAGCAACCGGACTTCGCGGACAATTGCCCGGCAAAAAGATGCCCCGAGACAGAGCGGAAACTTTGGTTGCAGCAGCGCCAGCTTGATCCGCTCGGCCTCGGCATCCGGCAAACTGACGGCGACTTCATAACGGGGATGCTCAATCACTTGCTGTTGCATCCGCAGATTTTCGCCGCCGTTGATTTCCTTACAGCCGTTGACATTGTACGGCACCCGGCGGGGAAAACCGCCGAGCCAGCGGCAGCCGACCCGCAAATCGCACACTTCCTCCCATGCCAAAAGCTCCGGGGACACCGGCCACGGCAGACCGCCTTTACCCTGATTTTTGAGCGCTTTTTCGTCCGGGTTGACCGCTGCTTGCGAGCGCGGCGAGGCAAAACCCAGCGCCGCGCCGATCAAACCCGCCAGATTGCTGGGCGCCGGGCCGAGACACGAAAATGAGCCCATCGACTCATAAACGTTGCGCCACATCGCCATCTCTCCGGCAAGCTCAAAGAGCACAATTTTCATAATATTGCTCCCGGCAGTTTGACTGGAAAGTTGGCCGCCTGATGTTTGACAAATACATTGGCGTCGGTGCAACCCCAGCCGGTCAAAAAGCCGCCGAGATTTTGCTCCAGTGCGGCCACGGCAGAGCTGTGAGTTTTGATCAATTTGTCATCAAGAGAGTTGTACAAATCCGCCGGATTAGCATAGCTGACATCGCCGTTAGGAACCCAGCCGACAATGAATTGGGCGAATTGCGAGCGTTGGGTAAAGGACGGGTAGCGGTCGCTGGAGTAGGCGCGCCAAATCCCGTTGGCCAACAGCTCCAGCCATTTGGCAGCGCCGCCGTTTTGCCAGTCAACGAGCTGATTGTTGGCGGCATTGATGCGCAACATATTAAGATTAACTTCCCATAACGCCAGGAAAAAGCCGTACTCCAAAGAGTCCACTGTCGCCGAACCGGCCGACTCTTTGACCTTATTTTGCTTGTCCAGCGTCGGAAAGGCATTGTTGCGGCCAAGCGAATAAATTTCGCACCCGTGAAATGTCACCGGGCGAAAAAGCGTATTGGCGGCATTGGTAACGTTAAAATTTTCTCCTTTGATCGCATGGACATAGCCGAAAAGCGGCAAATCCAGCGTCTGATTGAGCGCATCTTTGACATCGGGTTTGGCAATCCCGGCGGCTTCGCGAATTTTTTTGATCCGCAGCTCAAAGTTACAGGGATTGCCCGCTTCATCTTCTTTTTCGTAAAAAACGGTTTCGGCGGCGTGCGGCAGTTTTTCGGCCTCGGCACAGGCTTTGAGACCGCGACGGACATGATGCTTGATGTGCACATCGGAGGTAAAAACTTGGCCGGTTTCATCGTTCATGCGCAGCGAGCTGCTGTAAGGATCAAGATTGGGACGGGCCTGAATCGCCTCAAAACCAAAGAGCAAATAAGCGTTACCGACGGCAGGAAGTTGGGATTGGATCTTAATCATTTTTTACCTCATTATTTTCGTCAGAGTTGTTATCGTTATTCTTTTTCTCAAAATATACCATACCGATGATCAAGCCGGAGTTAAAACTGTCGCGGCGACTCTCCAGCTCCATGGATTTGACAAAGGGCAGCAGTCGGCAGTTGAAAAGTTGCGCCTTGTCAAGATTCATCAATAACCCGATCCCTTTGTCAAAAACATCAATCAATTCGCGCCCGCGCAAACGCGACGGATGCCGCCCCTGCGTCGCGGTAAACCGGCGCCCCTCCTGCTGAACACTCCAGCACAGCTCATTGAGCAGCATCCCGGTCAGGGCGCCGCGCACAAAAACGGCGAAATCAGCATCGGGCACCCCGGCCCACGACTGACGGATAAAGTTGTCGAGTTTGGTTTTCTGCTTGTTGCGCAAGAGCTCACAACTTTCGTTGCCAATCAGCTCCGCGGCGGTCGGAATGGTTGTTTTCATCGCTCCAAATACTCCTCTTTTAATACCGTTGCCGGACTCTATTTGTATTAGTTGTTGTTGAAACTCATTGGTGTGCAAAGCCGCCGGGTCGGTGCGGGCAGTCTCGATCAAATGTTGCAGCCGCAATACTTTGCCGATGACCTTAAAATAGGTGCGGGCCCCCAGTTTGTCAATCAGCTCATCACCCTTGAAGTTTTTGGCGTAGCGCTGAAAATTATGATACAATTCCCACGCCGCCACTGGCTGTTTTTGCAGCGCATTGGTCAAAATATCCGTCCAGTAACGGTATACGCTCGGCGTATCGGCGTCCTGTCCGGTCAAAGCCTTTTTCATATACTCAACGACGGCGTACTGTATGCCGGAATTCAATATTTCAGCATTAAGCACTTGTAAATACCCCAGTGAAACCGAGTAAAATATTTGCTGAATGATCCGTTTCTTTTTTTGCCCTCCCTCAATGTTGGTCAAAAAAACCGTGGCAGATTCGGCAACCGGGATCACCTCCGGCCGGGCGGCTTTGAGTGATTCACGATCTTCGTTACCGCTTTTCTTTGCATTTTTTGCCTCGTAAAAGCGCGTTTTTTTCTCATTTTCGCTGTCAATAAAGTGCTTTAACTCGCGGTAAGAGAGATTGCCCTCCGGCAGGAAGATCAACGAGGAGGCATCCGGCGAGGGCGCCACCTTGACCCGGTATTCAGCTTTCTTGCTCCATAAATCCAGAAGCTCCGATCGGGAAGACTTTGGCAGTGCGCCCATTAATCGCTGATACTCCGAGCGATTAATCTCCTCCAGTTTAAAGGTCTTGCCAAAGGCATTGCGCCCCAAACCGCTGCCGGATTGAAATTCGTCCGCGATGAGCTCCTTGTCCATAGTCTCCGGGGCTGTCAAAAAATGCATCAACTCCCAAGAGTGCCTGACATCAATATCAAGCTCAGTCAAAGCCTCATAATTGCCGGGGCTTTCATTCAGCCAATGTACCAGCCGTTTCCCGTTGCTCAATCGGCAGACGGTCAACAGCGGCCAACGATTGCGGGGTGCTTTAAAATCATGCCATGCTGTTGGTAGTTTTTTGGTTTCCCGGTTCTCCATGATTTCCTCAAAGGCAGGGACTTCATTGCGTAATGTTTCAGCGGCGGTGGAGTCAAACGCCGACAGCCATCGGAGAAACCCAGGCGAATAGCGCAAATAAATGGTGGCTTTGGCAACTCCACCAAAATTAGGAAACCCGTTGGCAAAGTATATACTGCTGCCGTTATAAATCACCCTCTCGCCGAGATCGGCCCCGGAGGCATAAAATTTTTGCCAGCTGCCATTTAAGGTATTGCTCCCATCGGCAGTATCGTTGTAATGAAGCAACTCGCGCGGCACAAAGCCATCGTCCACGATTTCCCAGTGGACCAGATTGTTTTGCAGCGAAGGCTCAGCCAAATAAACCTCCACTTCCGCCGGACCAGCGTCCAGATCGTACAGTCCTTGAGCAATCGTCTCATCCATCCGTTTTAACAGCATGATTCATTCCTCCCGAGTTCCACCATTCCGAAGCCCATTGAGTTCATTGCCCCCAAGCCGCAATCCCAGACCAGCCGGTGAATTGCTTCCGGCGCCGTGATCCTGACCGGTGCGCGGAACCCCCGGACATTGTGCCCCTTGAGTCGAAACAACCGCGTGCGAAAGCTGTGATTTGCCATCAGCGGCAGAAACTCTATCTTGATGGGCATCTCCTGGATCGCGGCGGCATCCAAATTGCCGATGGACAGGATGTTTTCAAAGATATCCGGGCGGATTTCGCGCAGCCGCAGCAATTTATGTCGCAAGTTTCCGGTCAGCAGCTCCCGGCAGCCGGGAATATCGGTTTCCGAGTCATCGGGCAGTTGATAATGAGTTTTGCCGTCCAAATTATACGGACACACAATACAGCCGGACTGCCCAAAGGGCCGATAGGTCATGGTCGGGGTGAATTCGGGGGCGGAGATCATTTGCAGCGACTCCAGACGAAACCGTTGCCCGCGAACCTCAATATATTTCTCTTTTTGCAGCGCTTCCGCTAGATGATAGACCATCTCCGGCCAAATGGAGGCAAACCGCATCCAGACCCTTGATCCGAATTGCAGGGCGGGCGTCCCGTCGGGCAACTTTGCGATTTGCGGCTTGGGATCGCTGTTCAGCGGCGAAAACACAAAGAGCTTGATTCGGCTGCGGTGGATGCCGTCGTGAAGATCGCGCGCCATTTCCGGCCGGGAGCGCTCCAACGCCCGGTAAAATGCGGAGGCTAATTCGTGATAATAATCAAAGGCCAATACCCCGTCGTCAGATTTGGAGAGTTGCAGCTCGATTTGCATAGCGATATTCCTGTTTTATGATAATATTATAGTTTTTAGGTAGAGGTAGTTCACTTAATTCTTTTACGATATCTGAAATTAGAATGACAATCAATAATATTGCTGTTATTAGCTAATATAATAATACAATAAAAGAATACAACTAAGATAATATATTAATTGGATAAAAAAATGATTGAATAACTATAATATCATAATATCTTTTCAACATTTAGCAGCCCAAAGGCGGTTACCCCGATCTTTTAAATAAAGTTGTCCAATCTGATGCGCACGGCACACCGCCATCAAGCAACACAGATGATGACATGAGGCCAACGAAACACTTGAAACACTGAGGAGTAAATAACGATGACAGTCAACATAAAGAAACGCCAATATGTCATTGGTTTTGATGGTACTGGAAATACTGCAGAAGTCGAGACAGAAATTACCAATGTTTTTAAGCTGTCGCAGCTATTTAAACCGCAAGAAGAGCCTCCATTCCGTTATAGACAAGGCGTCGGGACAAGGATTGGCGAAGGCATTTCAGGAAATATCTGGGGCGCAGGAATTAGTGATCGGCTCGCGGAAGCCTATCGTTGGCTCGCAGACCAAATCCATTACAAAGGTCGCGAGCTTGATGAACATAAAATATATGTTTTTGGATTCAGTCGAGGAGCTTATACCGCAAGAATTTTCTGTTGGTTAGTCTATAAGTGTGGGCTACCGGTAGATATTAATCAATGTTCAGTCCTTTTCAACTATTTTTTAGACCATGTAAAGGGAAAAATCAACATGGATGAACTGGATGAAACAATAACAAATTGGCAAAATTCTCACGAATGCTCAACGCCTTCAATCGAGATGTTGGGAGTTTGGGATACCGTCAAAAGTGCCGATTTTGGAAATGACGATTTAGAATACGACCATAAGCTTGCAGACAATGTACAATATGCCTTTCACGCAATGGCTCTGGACGAACTTCGTACCATGTTTCCTGTTCTGCGTTTTCAACCTGATCCCAGAGTGCGGGAAGTATGGTTTGCCGGAAATCACTGCGACATTGGAGGCGGTTACGCTGAGGATGGATTATCAAATATCAGTCTTCAGTGGATGCTGGATCGAGCAATCGAGTGCGGACTACATTTTCATAATAAACCTCTGCAACAGGATATATCTCAATCGTGTCATGATGAAGCAAGTAAACCGTTATGGGTAGCTATTGGATTGAAAAATCTGTTTTCTTTTGATGCAATAAAAACACCCCGCACGGTCCAAACAAATGATTTAATCATCGACCAAGTAGAACTCAAACTAAAGGATAGCAATTACAAACCGGCTGCAAATATGCCCGCAGTGGTTAATTTTGTTGAATGTTAGTTTTTCAATGAAATAACTACATCTCAAATGGCCTCAATGGTACTCGATGGTACTTTGGGGGCCATTTTCGGGCGTGGATGTGGTACCCTGGCCGAGAACGGGAACATTTTCCGCCTTACATGTCATTAATTATCAAAGGGTTTAATTTGAATATCGAATTGATCTTTTAATGACTCAATTAATTTATGAGGGAGTCCTTTGGAAAGTTTTCTACAAGCTTTTGTGGAAACAATAAATATAAGCTTCTTAACTCCAATTTTATGTATATGATTATATACCTGCACCTTGCAAACGGATTTGTAAAATGCTTCATCCATGTTCTTATCGGAAGCACGAATCTCATAGGCGGTTTGTGCCGAGGGATCAAACAAGCAAAATGTGGCTAATTGCTCATTTTCCTCGCCTACGGGATAATTCCGACTGACTGAACTGTTATATTTCTCAATTACAGCATTTTGCCATACACGAGCTAATTGACGCGCGTTTTTAGTTAATTGAGATACACCATGGTCAGTAGTTGTTTTATTGCCCTCAACGCATTCACATGCCAGTCGAATAATCCTCTTTTCCCGATCCATGTCTACACCCCCATATTAATATTATCAATTCCCTATTATTAAGATATTGCAGTATAGTATTTTTTCAAGTGGAAGTGCTGATAAATGTTGAAAATGGGGTATCTCTGAGGTGGTAGGTGGGTATCATATAAAGCGTTGCAAGGGAGAGTTACTGACAATGGTTAAGAACTGATAATCATACTTATGTGCAAAACTATCTACCATAAATATTCCCCCATATAGTATTGGCATTTTTAGACTATATGGGGGAATATATTGGCAATAATATTTTATTTTTGGGTGCTGTTGGTCTTTGTGATGTCTTGAATGGCCTTTTGCATCGCGGCATCATTATTTGCCTTTGTTCTTTTCAAATTTTTATCCAGTTGTTGCACTTGGGCGTCTGTGTTGGGAAACAAAGGCGCGTCGGTTGGTTGGGATTTTAATTGTTGTTGATATTTTCATATTTCACAGTATTGGGCCTTTATATCCATCAAGCCGTTCCGATTGTTGTCTTTCGTCTGTTTTCCTGATTTTATCGTCAATCGCTCTGTTCCTTTCTTCGGTGATGGTTTCACCTTGAGCTTCTTTTGATTTTAATGCTTGTGTGACATCCTGGGTAATTTTATCGGCATGGCGTCGAAACGCACTGCTGTTTTGCCCGATTTGGAATGCGACAATAAACAAGATAACGATAATGAGCAGAATCACTCCATAGCCTTTATAGCCCATTTGACCAAAAAATTCGATCCCGAAATCTTCTCGGATTGTCACCTCGCGGCCGCAATTGGGACAAATTCTTGTAGTGCTATTCAACATCGGATTCCATTTTTCTTTGCATTTCCGGCAAAACCAGTATCGTTTGTCCATCTTTTATGCTCCTTTGGGGTTGATTAATAAGCCCTTATTTCCAACTGTTTTCCAGAAAGCGGTAGACTAGATAGGCAAGTAACGGCCGGGGCCAGTCACCACTGAAATTGCCGATAACGGTCCCGGCGTCGGAGTTTCCACGACGAATATCATTGCGACCAAAATGAAACAGCACTCTCCCGGCATCCGAATCTCCGCCCCGAACAACATCCCCATCAAGCCGGAACAGCACTTTTCCGGCGTCCGAATTCCCGGCCCGGATGATATTGCCGGAGATGCGGCAGAGAACTTCCCCGGCATCCGAGTTGCCCGCCCGAATCAAATCACCGGACAAATTGCAAAGGACTTTCCCGGCACCGGAATTCCCCTCCCGAACATACTTGCCGTCAAAATTGAATAAGACTCTCCCCGCATCCGAGCTCCCCTGGCGAAAATAGCTTCCTGCCATTGCTGTTTCTCCCGTAATCAAAATGAGAAGAAGCACAATAATCTTTAAACTTTTTTGGCAAAGCATAAAACTTCTCCCGATTATATCGCGTTCATATTACTCACGCGGCGTAATTTTTCCAATATTCAGGTATCTGCCCATCACTTCAAAATCCACATCATAAAGCGAGTTGTCACTCATTAAAAGGATACCGGAATATTTTTCATCACCGATGGTTTTCACTTTCAAAATATCCTTGCCAAAAAGTTTCGAGTTATTTTTCTTTAACCTTTCGTTAAAAATCTCCAATGCCCACTCCTTGGCAAATTCCGGCTCCGAAATACTCAAAAACTGACCATCACGGTCAACCTCAACTTTAATTTTGTATTTTTGACCGCTATCCATAACTGCAATGCCCGAGTAACAATCCGGTTTTCCCGTTGACTGCCATGCTTCGAGCCTGACACAGTGGCCATTGTCCAACTTGTAATGATTGAGCTGTTTCGTCACGTTATCAAGGACCAGAGAAATCATTGCAATTCTCGCACAATCTTCTTCATCTATCCTGATCTCTTTTAGTGTCAGCATGATTTTGATCCTGTTGCCGTCGTTTAACACCGCGATGCCGGTACAGAGCTCCGGCGTACTTTTGATCTCCTCCACTCCAAGGCATCGAAAATTGCCTTGAGGCGCGCCCTCTTTCAACATTGCCGTCACCCGATCCAATATCGCTTGGCTGGTGATTGTCGCTGCCAAGAATATTTGCGAGATTCGCGCTGCCCCCTCCTCCTCAACGTGAAGCCCTTGGGCAGTGACCTTAACTTTAATTTTACTTCCGTCATTCAAAATAGCTGTGCCGGTGCAAAACTCGGACGAGCTTTTTATGTCCTCCACCCGCAGACATTGCATGTCACTCAAGACCACGTTTTTTCTCAGCATTGCCGTAAGTTGGTTCAGCGTCGCTTTGCTGGTGATGACTGCTGACCAATACGCCGGGTCGTTGGATTCAACATAAATTTTTCCGTCCTGCCGGGTAATATTGATGCGAAACTGGGCTCCGTCGTTGAGCGTCACGGTCCCGGTAAACACATCAATTGACTTCTTTTTGAGAGAAGATACTTTTGCACAAAAGGGTTCGCCCATGATCTGATCAACGACTTTTGCCGCCGCCTGGCATATCTCTTTTTCATTCGGGATATATATCGTGCCACAATAATATCCGACAATGGCAACTCCGGCAATGACGATTAGTGTCATCGATAACAACTTGATTTTTCGCTTGATTCCAGGAGGCGGCAGCAACGCTCTCAAAGCTAGTGCCCATCTGTTTTGCTGATCCAGAGACAGAAACTCCACTGAACATTCCGCTTCCGACGTTGAAATAATTAAAAGAGTCCCTTTCATAGAAACGGATTTCAGATTGCTTAATGGAATTTTACAAACATCTTGACCGGTAGGGCCGCCGATAACAATCAGATACGAGTCAAGGATTTCTAAGACTCCGGCTCCTTCAAAATTGACGAGCGCACCGCAAGTCTGAATAATTTTTACTTCTGTTTTCATCATGATTTCCTTTGAAAAATTAACGAGAGCGGAGCTTATAGATGTCGATAAAAAATTTGCGGATATAGTTTGCCATTTTTCTGTCCTTTCCTTTTGCTTGTAAACCAGTTCTCAAGATTATCAAAGCAATGCTCTCAGAATTGTATCAACACCAAAGACGGCATTGAAATCATCCACTTTCATTAAGCAAAATATAAGGAAAGAGACAAACCACAGAACGAAACACCCCCATCCGCTTTTCGTAACCTTGGCTCGCAACCCTATGTAAACCGGAACCATAAGCAAGCACCACCCGGCAGAAACTCGCTTTTCCGTCCAACCGCTTTGTTTCAGAGTCCAACTGTCCAATAAACAGAGAACTCCGTTGATAGAGAGGAAGATAATCCATGGGAGCCAGGAAAGCATTAGAATTTCGGTCTGTACTCCATCTGAAAGATATCGCCCGCATTTTTCGAGGACTTCTGCGAACGTTTCATCAGGAAGGATTGCTGCCGCATATTTAAGTTCGGAAGTGAATCTTCCCCCCGACTGCGAAACCATCTCCGAGTACACGGAGGCAAACGAATTGGGGATTGCCTGTTGAAAATTTCTGGCGATTTCTCCTGCAATATCACACTTAATGAAACCGGTTATGACACGAATCAAAACTCCTCCATAAATCGGAGCAAACGCTATCCACCACAACCAAAGATTGCTGATGGAATTCCCGGTAAGAGGCGGAGGCACATCTGCCAGGTTGCTCAATTCCGGAATCAGACGCAGAGGCAACCAATCGCTTTGTCCGCGCTTCCATACCAAGGTTTCCGTGTCGATTGCATTTTGCCGGAAGAGCGCATCGACTTCATTTTTCGTTAAGGGGCCAACGCGCTTGGAACCATCTTGAATATACCACTGGGAAGAATTGTTCGCCTCCTCGGATGGCAATGGAGTTTTCCGCTGCAAAAATTCGCCACAAAAACGGCACTTGATTGCTTCCTGTTTGATTTTTTCCGCACAAATGGGACATTTACGTGTATCGGCGTCAGGGATTTCCTCTTGAACAGACAGCAACACTTCAAGTGCCTTATGGAAAGTGGTTTTAATTTCCGGGGACGGAAGCTCCAGTACACACTTTGCTTCCGGATTCGCAAAGATCAACTGCAAAACAGTATCCGTCCCCGAAATGGCCCGAAGACTGTTCTGCGAAAGTTTACAGGGGCTCTGACCGGAAAAATCGGAGGTAAAAACAAGATACGTTTCGGCAATTTCCAGAACTCCAGTATATTTGAGTGCAGCAAGAGTTCCGCTGGTTTCGAGAAATTTCACTCCAGTTTTCATCGCGGTTCTTCCTTTCGTCGCTTAACGGGAGCTAAGTTTGTAGATAAAGTAACCGATCCAACCCAGCGAAACCAGAAGCCCGCCCACGATGGCAGTGATCGCCTGATCTTTGGTATTGCTCATACTCTGAAAGCTTTCCTCCGGGGTCATAGCCCGAAAAGCTTTGATGCCGAGAATGATGGCAGGGATGCCCAAAATAGGTCCGCCCAGGACGATTGCAACAAATGCGAGGGTGCTGCCGATGGATGCCAGTTTTGCGGCCTTGGTCTTGATGGTCTTGCTCATAATGATTCCTTGCTTGATTTTTTTAGGAATGCGACCAAAAAAGAGGACACATCCCAATGAATTGTCACCAGAAAGGCACTAGCAAGCCCATACGACGACAAACACGGAATGTGTCCAAAATCAAGACACAGTTCATGCAGTCGGCCGTCGTATTTGAAATTGCTAGTTTCTTCTGGTGGCCATAATATAATTTTTCAGTTCGGATTTACTTTTTAATTACAGTTTCAACTTTTCCTTTCAGTTTTCACTATGGCGGTTAATATATCCCCCACGGTTTGAAAAGTCAAACTGCTTTACTGCATGAAAATCGTTTTTGCGTCGCAGGGCTTGCCAGTGATTGCTTATTCCTTTCTTTGTTTGAGGTAATTCAAAAGTTCGAGCAGTCGTTTGCACAAAATTTGGCGGTCCCGCCGTCGCCGCGCTTGCAGCAACATCACCCCGGCAATCGAGCATTTGCGTCGATAAATTGCACTCGGGACAAACCGGCCGGGGATCAATGCTGAAACCGCCTCGGCCATCGTCGAATACTCTTGCAGCACTTTGCCATGCAGGACGATCCGAAAGACTCGCCGGGCGTCCTGATGCCACGGGATAAAGAGATAAGGCTCTTCCAGTGCGCAATCCAGCCGGTTTTTGGTTGCGGATTGTATTTTTGCCTCATCCATTGCGTAGTAAATCAGGTCATCGCGACCCTCAAGCCGTCCCCGGACCTGATGAAGCTCCGGCGACAACCGATTCCAGGACGGCCGCCAAACCAGACAAAGCGCATAGCCATCCCGCAGCAAGTCGGCAAGGTCAACGCACGGCCGGATTTCGTAGATTTCTTCATCGGAAACATATTTTATTGCGGAACGATTCATCAATTTTTCTCCCTCATTTTATAATAAATTTGAGGAAGTATTTCGTCTATTGACCGCAATTGCGCACCATTTATCATAAAATCAGGAATGGGGAACCGTCGCGGTTCTGTGTTTCAGCAACAATTAACACAACGACAAGGACAATGATAACGATGGAAACTGGCTATTGGGGTAACTACGAAACCGGATCGATCTTTTTGATCGATGACCACGAATTATGGATCAGGCGGGACTGTAACGCGGAAAAATTGGGCATTGCGCCCGAAGTGATTGCCAAGTTCGGCGAATTTCCGGACCGGGCTTGTCTGTTGCGCTTTTTGTTTGCCAACGCACCGGTGATACGCTTTCGCGGACACGGGCCGTTTGTCACCTTTGAGTTTGAATCCCATGACTGGGAGAAACCGCTGAAATTAATTGAAACATGGTGCCAGGCCAATGCAGGACCGTTTCTCGGCTTAAATATGTTTAACTTCCACAGGACAGAGCGGCGCTTTGTCCTGTGGAAGGATTTTGAGACAGCAAAAAGCTAATTACATGGCTCGTTTACCCGGTTGTTGTTACTTCCTAGCGGAAACACCGGCAGATGACTTCAAGAATTTTCGCGAATTTTTAGGGAATTTCTCGAAAATAAGCCCGAATTTTACTATAACAAAGCCAGTGTCCAAATCTTCCGTAAGCTCGTTGACCCAGTTTTCCCCTGTTGCATAATTACTCAATCGTTCACTGATCTCCAAAAATCTCGGGGTAGAACAATCTGGAGGCGTATGTATCAGAACAGAGCCGAGGCAAGAGTCAGCATTCTGCAAAAAATGCTGTGTTATAATGGATGAATATTTTTGCCAAGGGTGATAGTCCGAACTCAGATTATTCATAAATATCACGGTATACACCGGGACATCGACGTTGAGAGACACCTGATTTCTACGAATCCAAAAACATTTGGTGCTACCGATATTCTGATTGATACTCTCATATACTTTGTGCAAAATCGACTTTACAACCCTATCCCGCTCTAACTTATGTATACGATCCTTGACAGTGAATGAAACGGCTATAACGTTGACGCGTTTTTTGGAGCTCCAAAGTTTTTTAAAACACTTGGCAACAATATAACGAGCCCTCATTTGGTGAGTAATAGACAAAGGGGTACACTCAACTTCAGGAAACAATAAAGATATCTTAGTCTGAAGGTTTTGTAATCTAGCCATCTCGCGTCGTGATGTTTTTTTGCGCGCGATGGTAGGTTGAGCGTAAGGCTGTTTGGGCATATTATTCTGATTTTGTTTATTGTGGACATTGTTCCCATCTACAGGGTTTTGTTTCGCATTTTGCATATTGGGTGCTCCGACATTGTTCTGTTTCGCATTTTGCACGTTGTTCGCCTTTTGATTTTGTTGATTTTGCATTTTGATTCCCTTTCCTAAGTTTTGTTGAATCTATTGCGCTTTTTGTTTGCCAACGCACCGGTGATACGCTTTCGCGGACACGGGCCGTTTATCCTGTGGAAGGATTTTGAGACGACAAAAATCTAATTACATGGCTCGTTTACCCGGTTGTTGTTTCTCGTCGGAGAACGTACCGCTAGATGATTTCGACGATCTGACCACTGTCCGCTGCGGTTTTATTTGTGAGCAACCAAAACCGACGACGACATAAGTTTTGGCATAAGCATCCGTTAACTTATCGAGCCAATATTTCCCCGCTTCAAGATTGTCAGCCTTATTGCTGACCGCCATATATCCCGGAGCCGAATGCCTTGGCGGAGTATCCATCGCGAAAGCCTCGCAGTATGCTTCTTTGCCAATCAAAAGATGTCGCTTCAAAGTGGCAAAATAACTTTTCACGGTGGGGAAATTTCGCCCCCCGTTACTGATGAATACAGCTTCATAAGTCGGGGTATCATGACGCTCTAACGTCCATCTTTTACGAAGCCACACATATTCGGTACGACCGACACTCTGGATAATGTCCTGACGTGCCCGCTCCAACATGCCCTGAGCCGTTTCATTCCACTCATCCAACGGAATTGTTTCCTTGAGACGAAATGAAATAATTGAGACAACGACATTCTTACCGTAACCCCAAAATTGATCAAAACAAGCGTCAATGACGACGCGGGCTACTTCTCGGATAGTCGTTGTTGACTTACGTGCAGCATCGATAGCCATTTGAAGAGTCTGCGTTTGAGACTGCGTTTGTTGTTTGGCCGCCTCGCTTGGTTGTGATTTTTGCTGCGCGTTGACAGGCTGAGCGTGATGCTGTTTCGGCATATTCTTCTGATTTGGTTTTTGGCGGACATTATTCCCCTTGACGGGTTTTTGTTTCGCCTTTTGCACGTTGTTCGCCTTTGCCTTGTTTTGATTTTGTTGGTTTTGCATGTTGTTTCCCTTTCCAGTTTTTTGTTGAATCTTTTGCGCTTTGGTTGCACCGACATTGTTTGGTTGTAATTTTTCAGACATTTTAATTTCCTTTCATTTGCCTGTTTTACGCTGATATCCGCGACCGGGGACTCCGCTTGATTTTTTCATAAAATTCTTTGGGTTTCTTGGGCCCATGCATCAGGGTTCTCGACTTCCCGAATTTGATGTACTCCGAGTCCTGCAAATAGTGATAACACCAATCCATCGCGGTTTGGAAATTTTCGCCGTTAATCACGATGCCGAAATCACCGGGGATCGGCGGCACGTTGAGGGTTACTTGTGAAAATTCCCCCGACAAGGACAATTCATCGTCCAACACTTTGCAGAATCCTTCGTGCAGCATTTGCCCACTGCGAATCACCGTGTTATCGGCATAGAGGAGAACCCGGAAACGTCCTCCGCGCTCCTCGCCCTCCATTCGCGGCAGCTTAAATAGGGCAAAGTTGATCCCCACCCCACACCGAATCAGTTCGCCCCGAAACGATTTCAGGGCTCTTGTCAGCGGCGCGGCGGCCTTGCTTGGGCAAAGCCCCGGAATGTTGACCGTCAGGCAAACCAACAACATCTTTTCATGCTGGCAGAAAAAGTTGTCGAAAGTTCCCCGCATCTCAATTGCGGCCATGTTGCGCCAGGGCGCGTCTTCGTAAAGGTTAAAGTTTATCAAGGTATAATTCATCATTTTCTTTATTCTTTCGTTTAGCTTTTAAATACATATATCCCCAACAGAGACCGCCGAAACGGAGTCCGTCAGAGATAACTATTTTTTAAAATACGAACTGGTCTTGCCTGTAAACATCCTCCTTTCAAGGTTGACCGGGTCTCCCGATGTCGTAAAGGTACTTCTCGTGCACAAAAGCATCTCGACCACCTTCGGTACCCCCAAATGGTTTCCCGTCACGCCAAAGCGACGGAAGATACCTCCACGGGCTTTTTAGAGCCCCCGGTCAACGGGTCAAAATCCAAAATCTCTTCCAAGTTGAGGTGACTGCCGCCCCAAGCCATCCACTCCTCCTCGGACATCATCGGGTCGGCCAAATCAAACTCGACCTCCTCCTGACGCTCTTCCTGCGGAGACAGGGCGACAATATTTTGCCGATACAGATAGCCCTTGGAGAAGCCAAAGGTTTTCTGCCCGTGCGGAGCCGCCTTGGTCTCGACCTTGGCCAAGTAAGACAGCCAAAAAATTGCGTCCTGAAAATTGTCCAGCTTGGCCGAGACCTTTTTGCCCCACTTGTAAGAGTCCTGATGGGGCGAGTTGCAGTGGACACTGGTTGCCGCGCCGCCGAGCTTGGGAACGATCAGCGAGCACAAATGTTTGGAAATCTCGTAGGCCGACTGGATATACTTCCCCTGAACCACCACAAAAATATGGTAGTGGGGGTGCCCGTTGCTGGCATAGTCACCTTTTTCGCGCGCCCAGAGATACTCGGTTTTGATCTTGCGGTTCAACATCGTCCGCCGCCAACTTTGCAGCGCGGAGCTGATAAAATCGTTGGCTTCCAGCTCAAAATCGGCCGGAATGTTGACAGTAAAGTGACAGATAAACAGCCGCTCGTGGCAAGCCGTCCACATGTAGTTTAAAGTCTTGGAAATCGCCTGCAAGATCTCGCGGCGGCAACCCTGGTCGCCAAGATTGATCGGATAGTCGGCAAAAATGCTCTCTCTGTAAATGTCGGGTCTTCCCATAATACCTCTTTTCTCCTTTGTGTAGGTTTTGTGTGTCTATATATAGAATAATTCTCCAGAGCTCCGCTTAAACCTAAATGTAGCAATCCGGGCAATCTTTTTTTCCGTGGGGGTGGGGGCCCGGGGTGGTGTCTCTGTAATAAATAAGATTAATACAGTTAAATAATATCAACAAAATATAATAACCCCCGCGTCTTTCCGCTCGTTTTTCGGGGAAAAGGCGTTTCAACACAAGTACAATTTTGAGGAGGCCCGATGGAAGTCAAAGTCAAAAGCTCAACCGTGAATTTGCTGGCCAAGCTGCTGCGACCGCTAACCGAAGTAGGAGTCGTAAGTTTTGCCGAAGAAAGGGAAATCGTGGCGCAGCTGCGAAATCTTGCCAAGACCGGCGAAATGATCCCGGCAATCTTGCCCAAGCTGATCGACCAGCAAGAAGCCGCCGAAATGCTCGGGATCAGTTTGGCCAACTTTAAGAAGATGGAGCGCAACCAGGCACTCCCGTTTAAACGCAAACAAATCGGCACGGCGGTACGGTACCGAAACACCGATATCGTCAAATTCATCCTGGCGGAAGAACCCGACACCATATCTCCTGACAACAGCTGACGCACACTCATAAATTTTACCCATTTCGTATGGTTGATAAAATACGAAAAATATCCCCCTACTATTATAACAAAGCTCAGGAGTGCGCTGTCAACTGGGTAAAATTTTGACATGGACGGAAAATATCAAAATATGTTGATTCGTCCATAAAAACTGACATATTGGAAGCGTTTTGAGAAAATTCCAAAAAATAAGGCAAGAAACATTAATATAAAAGTTACATCGGCCAAAATGACTCAGGATGGGTTCAAGATCGACTCCAATTTTTCGCGCTCCGGGCAAGCCGGGAGAGTGGCCAAAAAAGCCAGCGCTTGGGCAATCCGTTCCAGGGGCGTCAACGTACCGGAGCCGCTGACCGCATCAATCGCTTTCATCTGGGCCTCTTCGCCGATGTGCGTATAGTACTTGTCGGCAATCTCGGAGTCGGTCCCGAGGATGGAGAGCAGCACCGCCTTGGGGACGCCCGCCTCCGCGCAATGGCTCGCAAACGTGTGCCGCAATGAGTGAAACCCGTATTGCGTCATCTTGCGCTTACGGCCCGCCACTGCAATCGACGGCGCAACGCCGCTTTGCCGGATGACCCGCAAAACGTCGAGGTTGACGAGATTGTTGCCGATATTTTTACCGTTCTTATCAAGATGGTTGTAGCGCATGGCCACGTTGGGGCAGACATAATCGTTGCACTGCCACGCCTTGGCCTCCATGAGCACGCTGAAAAGTTTGTCGGCAATCGGAATCGTCACCTCTTTGCCGGTCTTGAATTGCTTGACCCAAATCCGCCGCCGCTCCAAATTGATGCTGCCCCAACGCAGCAACACACAGTCTTTCAGCCGTTGGCCGGTGTACATGCCGATATGGTAGATGACCCGGATTTCCAGTTTATTCTTCACTTGATGGGTCTCGTCTTCCAGAACTTTAAAAATATTCTGCTCCTGCTCGCGGGAGAAAGCCAGCCGCCTGACGCCCAACTCCTGCTCCTCGCGCTCGCGGCGAAAAAGGGTGGTTCGGAAAGGGTTCTCGCCGGTATAAAACTCAATTAATGTAGAAAATATCTTGCGGATTCGCTTGATTTTGCGATTGTGGGTATGGACGGCGATCCCGGTGGTTTTTAAATGTTGCGAAAACTCCTCCGCGCGCTGCGTCGTCACCTCACGGACATTCAACAAGGGGTTGTTGAGATAATCGATGAATTCCTGCAAACTCGACTGATATTGCAGCTGCTCGTTGACCGTGGCGGGGATGGCCCGGCCGGGATGGGTGGAGTAGTATTTCCAGATATCCGACACCGCCAGATTGCGCTCGACCTCCCGGAAGCCCTTGGCGTACTCCACATGGGCGGCCACGATCTGCGGCGTGGAAGCCTGGATGATCGGGATCAGCTCCTGCGCCTTTTTAAGCGCCTCCTCCCGCTGGGTCGTTTTCAAACTGACCGTCTTGCGCCGCCCCTCCACTTGATAACGATAAAAATAGATTTTCCCCGGCCCTTTGGTAAAAACAGCCCCAACACTCAACCGTATCGATTTCTTAGCCATAGCTCCCCCCGTAAAACATCACTACAACTAAAATAAATCTCAAAATACTATCCGTAAATTTCTAGGGAAATAATATACAAGACGATCTAATAATCTACACTAGCCTAACAAATTATCTAAAGCGCACGACAATCCAATATTGATAGCGGGTATGCTAGTTTGCAGTTATTACCGCTTAAGAATGGATTGCAGCAAACAACAAAAAGGATTCCTTTATAAAGCATAATAAAAAGCTTGAAGAAATCTATTCCAATACTTGTAATTCGCAAACAGAGAACTATAATATCTCAAGGTACATTATTATAAAATAACGCAAGCTAGCTGTAGGAAACACAAAATAAATGGAACAAGATGTTTTAACTTCTACCGACGACAACGAATGGCTTTTGAACACAGTAAAAAAATTCGCAATTTCCCCAGAAGACGTGAAATGCGTTGTTAGAAAATTGCAGAGCCAATACAAGAAGAAAAATCCTAATGTTTCGCAAAGTCAAGTACAAGATGCAGTAGCCGCTATGATTGTCAGTAAATACACATGGTTTTGCACTGTATCTGGTGGCACAACTGCGCTTACAGGAGTCATCCCCGGTATTGGCACTGCTGTTGCCGCGATAGGTGGCGGGGCGTCCGACGCCGTTGTGTGCATGAAATTACAGGTTGATATGTGTATGTGCCTTGCTGAAAATTACGGTTACGATATTACAACTCCAGATGCACAAAACTTATCCCTTTTGATTTCAGGCGGTGCAACTATTAGTAAATTTGGCGGCAAGGAAGCAACACGTATCGCCTCACAAGCTGGCGTTAAGCTAATCAAGAAATATCTTACGGGAGCTACTTTGCAAACAATAAAAGAGATGTTCAAAAAAATAGGGATTACCTTCACGCGAAAAGCATTAGAAAAAGCGCTTCCTTTTGGGATAGGAGTTGTTATTGGCGCCGGGACAAATTTCGCATTTACCAAATATGTGGGATATCAGGCAAACAAATGGTTCATCATCGACCGTGATGAACGTACAGACTAAGATTTCATGAATCAAGCGAATCCTCTTAATGAGCTTAGAAATTTTCTGAAATTATATTTTTACCTTATTGAGCATCTTCATGAACAGAAAACCAATGCTCTCCTTACTTCATTAAATATTTTGGGAAACTTGTCACGCCTTGATATAACAAAAAGAGAGTATGATGCATTTTCACTTTTGGAGCTTCCGCAAGGTTAATTGTATTAAAAAATTATGAATTATGGAATATTGCATTCCCCTAAGTCATATGAAAGAAAAATAGAAAATGGATAATGATGTCATCAAAATATTTTTAGAGAAACAGCCATCAGATGTCTTAGTTTTAGATGCGTCGTTTTGCGTGGGATTACATCGTTGGCTATACTTCCTCAACCATTACAAACCAAAAAAAATCATCGTACCCAAGAGTATCTTCTTAGAGCGACAATTGTTAAATATGGATAGTTTGGCCACTTTATATCATATGAAAAACGGCGAGGACATTGGTCAATATATGATGGACCTGCAAAGCAAAACGCATCCGATTTGCAGAATTTTCGCCGAAGACTTTGATAATATTCAGCACTTACTCCAAGATCTTGAGAAACTTGGAATTGCAAAGGTCGTTGATCAAAATGATTGGCCAGTTTCAGAAAATGACAACAAATCCTCTTATCTATATTCCTCGTTGTCTGCAGAAATCAGTGGTTTGGCGTTGCATAAAATAAAGAATTACCATTACTCATCAAATACCGATATTCTGGCAGGTGTTTTAACGCAGCGGCAAAACCTAGTCACTTTTACTGACAGTATGCGAGTTTTGTTTAATACCATATTTACACCACTTCGAGACGATTTACAGACAATTCCATTTCCCAGTGATTTCAGTTCTGGCTATAGCAACTACATTGATATGATATATTCTGGAGAACTGCCAAAATCATCACAGCGGCTATCCTATAAAAACACAAGTTTCTTCCCTACGGTTTTTTGGCCTGGACTCACTGGCATAACAGGTCTCGGTAGTGCCATTAGTTCCGCAATAGCAGGTGATTTTTCTGTACTTAATGGAATTGCCACTGCTGCTGGCATCAAAGAAATATATACTTTCATAGATAACCTGAAGACTTTTTTTAATAATTATAGTTTTAACTATTCTTATGCACAACTCGTGAATAAATATAATAATTCCAACATTCAATATCTAGAAGAAGCTGCTGACTATTTAGGGCTAGGGCCTATCTCAAGAGATCAAGCGATCTATAATCAATGGATGGCAAGTGATCAGTTCCCCGACGAAACAAAAGAAAAAATAACTGAGTTCTTCAAAAAAACAAAATAACTGACTTGAATATCATTAAATAAATGGACGATCAGTTTTATGCCGGTATCGCCGGGAGCCAAGGGGAGCTGCAAAAAGGGTGTTAAAAATCCGCAAATGGTACCTGATGGTACTTGCAAGGGGATTTTTGAGGCGAAAAATGGTACACCCGACGAGATTCGAACTCATGACCTTCTACTCCGGAGAGATAAAAACGCCCCTCAAAGCCATCAGTTTGAGCTCAAACGATCAACCCAAAACATCAAAAAACAGGGCTTATTTGCAACATAATTTGCAACATGGGATTTTGCCCAAAACGTTGTCTTTCAACTCATTCGTGTTTTTGCAAAACCTCAGACCCGAAAAAATTAACTTGATATAAGATATCACCGTTTTTTCAAAAGTCAAGTTGAGCTCAACCCATCCCCGAGATCCGAACCCTGCCGACAGCCGATACCGTAAATAAAGTAGCTAGAATTGGCGCCTATTTTTTAAATGCTGGCAATTTATCCACAGTTATCATTTGCATATTGAAGTGAAGTCAATTAGCCGGGAGAGTTTGAAAAAGCCATCGACAGTTTGCCACCCCAACCAGTCAAACGTAAAAAGAAGTGACCACGATGCTCAACTTAAAACAATATCAAGTCTGCGCACTCAGTTTTCTTCAGCGTTTCTTGAAGCTCTGCGCAGCAGAGCGAGCGCGCAACCGTCTATATTACCATTAAGAGTGTGCTACATTAAGAGAGGGTATCGGCAAGAATCAAACATTTAGTACCGAGAAACAAATGCGTACATAATTCCAGAAAGTACCCAAAACAATAAACAATGCTAACTCCCAATGCCATTATTACTCGATTCTTTTATGGGCTTTAATTGCTCTTGCTTTGATGAAACGAACCGCACAATGTCACCAACTTTTACCTTACTGTCTTTCTCGTTTAAGGAATCTCCTCGCTTACCGTCCGTTGCACGAAGAGTTGGCTGTTCTCTTTTAATTGCGCTATGCATATTCATCATCATAAACGTTAGTGTCGATAGAGAATTTTCATAATTTGCCTTATTAATTTTGTCATAGATACTGACAATAGGAGAATATGTTGCCGCAATCGAAAATTTTTCTTCTACACGCACTATTTGTACTGTAACGATTGGTGTATTGATAGAGCCCAAATCTTTTCCAGTGTCAGGATCGGTAATATTGCATAAATTTTTGTTAAAAACTTCGTATATATCTCCTTCTTTGACTCCACTATTTTCCCCTAAATTGATTGCGACATGAGTAGAATCAATAATTTTTGCAATCTTTCCCTCTTTAGTGTTCATGATTGATCCTCAGTAATTTTTCGGGTCATTGTTTCTTTTGCTTTTTCTTCACCAATCAAATCCGCCCAGTCGGATATTGCATCAAAAGCGTTAAATGTTTGCTCAATAGCAATTGAGTGAATCTTTTCAATAATAACTTCTTGATCCTGAGAGGAATCTTCAATGAGTTTCTTAACACGTCCGATACTCAAAAGGAGTGTACACGTCCGACGAAATGGTGACATATATAGCTGGATGTTAGTTTTTTTACTAAAAATATACCCAATCCATCCAGAACCTGCCAAACTTAATATAAATATTATAAACTGGAATAAAATATTTTCTAAAGTCGTAAGGTTACGCTGAGCCCCTATGTATAAAAAAATGACACACAATATAAAAGCGGCAATCACCACCATCCCCGGCAAAAAAAAGTCTTTTATCATTGTCACGTCAACACTTAACCATATCAACTTCGACTTTTTACCATCCTTATTATCCATATTAACTCCCTATCGTAAGTCCTTTCGACAATATAAAAAAACTAGGTACGAGATTTTCCACAGGTCAATACAAAAATGGCTCCGGCACCTGGATTTGAACCAGGGACCAAGCGGTTAACAGGCAAAGAATTAACCGCTTATCAACAACAACTTATACATAATAAGATCACTAAAAAACTTCTTCAAACAACATATTATTGGTACAATTTATGGTACAGTTTATACCATCCCAAAGTGGCACCAATAACACCGATAAAACATAAAATATCATCACTTTTTCAAAAGTCAAGTTAAACTCAATGCCCATCCGATATCCTGACCTTGACGACAGCAGATACAGTAGATAAAGCAGGAAAAAAGGCCCCCGAAGGGGCCCGGTCAATCGACAATTGATTCATCCAGTTACTTGGATCAAGCAAGTGCACTAAACAGATAAACCGTAGCATTCTCTGTCTTGCCGGAGGAATACGTCATTTTCTGATTTTTCCGCCGCAATGCAAAGTCGCCCAGTTCTATCTCGGTAGTATCACCAAACTTGTTAAAAAGATTGGCGAAACGACGTGCAACCTGTGAATACACCTGTTTTTTTCCATTGTTATCCAGTTCTTTCCATGGGGTACCCAAGGAGCCCGGAAGCTCAATCCCGTCAAGCTCGCAAAATTCGGCAAGACGCTGGGCCGTTAACGGTCGCTCCAATTCCTCCATAGTGCTCACAATCCGATAGAGACCATTAAACCAACTGGCATTCGGACATAATGTCGCCATCTTCGCCTCATGATAACCGTGCATCAACGGAACGCCTTCAAAAACATTTTGGACGATCCAATCCAAAGCACCGCACCATTCCCGAAAATCGTGGCGGACATTCTCCTGCCGAGGTTTTCCCCTTCCTATCCATTCCCGAATAACGGAAAATATTGCGCCCAAATATCGCGGCTGGGTTGCCTTGATATGAGAACAAATATCTCCTTCCGGGAAAGAGAGGAATTTGTAGGTCCCCATCTCTTGTTTGCGAATACGGATGATGTTTGACCGATTTGCCATATCAACAGTCAACTCAAAATTATTTGAAGTTGCCATAATGAAATAGCGCCTCGGATCAAGCTCTACTTGCGGAGCGTAAGGCATCCGCGCCATATAACGCTCAGAGGTCAGGAATGCTTCGATTTGAGGACTGTCCAGTTTGCCGCGCAAATTGTCGAGAACAATAAATTGCCGCCGACTGCACAGCGCCGCATCAAAGTTTTCATCAAAGCTACCGGCCCCACCCTTTCTTTGAGTCACCGTCAACGGAGACTCATTATAAATGGCACTCAGTAACTTGGTGAAATATCCTTTCCCTGATTGGCTTTTATCCGCTTCCAGCATCATCAAGGGAGACATCGCGTCCAACACTTTCCCCGCAGTGAGGGCCGGGGTTAACAAAGCGGCAATAGCCCGGGATTTGTCACCTTCGGATTGAAAGTTAAAATCGGAAATCGCCTCTTTGATCAGTTGGACCGCATCAGCAAGAGAAACTTCCTCGACGGTTTTGCCGCCGGGATAGATCCCGCTGGCCTCATCATACGTGTTGATGATTCGGCATTGGTTCTCCTCTCCTCCAATAATGACTGGAGCGTTTGTAACCAAATGGATTTTAGGTAATGCATCAAGAAATGTGCTGGCAACTAAAATCTTGGAAGCCGTGTCAGTCGAACAGACATCCGGTTCGAATGCTGTTGTTCCCTCTCCGGTTTTGGATTTCTTTTGTTTGCCGAGAATTGCGACCTGCTCAAAATCAGAACAGGCGCGCTTGGCCGATAAAATGGAAGGATTCAACATGCCGTTTTGCGTTTTGTCAATACGACAAACCGCATCGCCACGATTATACAGCCATTTTTCGGGGTCAGATTGTTTGCGATACGCCATCGCCATCGCCTCTGCCGCATCGGAAAGCGTTGTCCCGTTTCCGGGAAGGCAAACCTGAGGCAAAGAGTTAGCTTCAACATTGTTGTTAAGTTCGGTGGCAACGACAGAATCATGTCTATTGGTAACAGTCATTTGGGATGACCTTTCAAGATAAAGTTAGGTTGTTGAAACGACAAGGGAACAATTATCTTGGTTTCTCTCACGTTTGATTGCGCTGTCACATATTCATGTTTTATTTTCGCCGTTGATGCGACTTAATTTTGACTTCGCAAAATATGCGGCTAACTTTTGACTTCGCAAGGCGATTTTTAACAACAGATGTGCTTGTTTCGCGGCTTACTTTTGTGAGGACCAATAAACAGCATTTTTGAAATGGCCATGCTACCAAAACCATCAAACATCTTATGCGACTTATATGACTTGTATTATAATATTTTTATTGTCTTGTCGCATTCTGAATGTATCACTCTGACTGGTAAGCCAGACTATTTTATGATGTAGGTTTTCCACATTTTCTTCCCGAATGTGGGATTGTAAAAAAAATTCGGCATCGGAAGTGATGCTGATGACCATTTCTTAAGATTACCCGGTTGTCAATCAGCCTGCGGAATGAATTCCGCTGAAATAATTATACCCCATAAACTGAACAATGTCAAGAGGCAATCGTCATTTAGACAGTAGAAACAGTAGATAATTTCAGATTTTTAACATTCCCTATTTCGCGCACATAATCATGATGATAACCAGCCACATTCCGATTCGCAAGTATGGCAATCATTATATCATTTCATTACAGCACAAAGCTATAAGTTCAGAAACTAGACTTAATATAAGAAAAATATCAATATACCAATAAAAAAATTTGACATTTTATTAGGAGAGGTCTATTTTATGGATGTTCAAGTTTGCAATGGAATAATTTTACACTAAAGGTTTTCTATGGGAATGAAAGAATTCAAGCGTGAAGTCATATGTCCAAATATAGATGACTTTGCAAAAAAATATCCCCAATACGCACCATTTGCCATGCAAGATGGAAACGAGCTATTTAAACTGATTACCAAACCGGAAAATTTTGTAAAAATGGCAACAATCAGCGATTTGGGATTAGCGGCCTTATATGGCGTCGCCGAATCATGCAATGAACTCGCCCTCTCTCAAAATAAATTGTTGACAAATTTCACAAAACAATATATTGGAGCGGTCATTTGTTGCTTTATGGAACATAATAACTACATAAAAACAGGCCGTAAAAAATCTATAAATCACCCTGCCTTTACCAAAGGGGAGATATATCGCAGAGGTCAGTTGTGATGGAAATGTCATCTCAAATATTAAATGCTTATGAAAAATTGAGAGCCGTCATGGAGGAGGCTCCTCAAACATGGTCTTGCTCGTGTGTTCACACAGAGGACACAATGCACCAATTATCTCCCTATATTGGAAAACTCAAGAGTTCTATTGCTACTCAGTTAATACAAAATTATTCATTGGAGAATCAGTTAGTTGTAGACCCTTTTGCAGGATCAGGAACAATACCTTATCAAGCCCATTTAATGAATCGCAAAGTTTTTGCATGCGATATCAGTGTTTATGCAAAATTACTTTCAAAAGCGAAACTATCCGCACCCGCAACGGAAACAGAGGCATTACAGGAGGCTGAAAGATTATTAAGGATTGCCAACAGCCTTCCGACTCCAGATCTGTCAGAAGTACCGGATTGGGTTCAAAATTTTTTTCATCCTCAAACACTTATTGAAATATTAAAATTTGCGATAGTCTGTAGACGCAATGGGAATGAGTTTTATTTTGCCTGTTTTTTGGGAATTCTTCATCACCAACGCCCCGGCTTTTTATCATATCCAGCCAGCCATTTAACCCCATATTTACGTGACAATAAATATCCACGCACAACACATCCTGAAATGTATGAATACCGTGAACTAAAACCCCGTTTGTTTGCAAAAATCCGACGATCATTCAAACGTCATAATCACGCTACTGAAGACTGGGAATTTCGACACAGCTCTGTCGAAAATGTCACTCTGCCAGAAAAATTTGATGCATTAATTACAAGCCCTCCTTATATGAACACACTTGATTACGGTCGCGATAATCGTTTACGCCTTTGGTTCATTAACCCTGAATACAATAAGCCTCTTGATGCCCCCGCAACAAAATCTCGAGGTGCTTTTGAGCATGCAATTCAAATCTTGGCCCGAAAAGTCGAACAGGGATTAACTCTACACGGCTTCTGTGTGCTTGTGGTTGGAGAACAAGCAAAAGGAAAAGTTGAATACCTTTCAAGTACCATTTTTGCGTTATTTGAAAAATATGCTCCATCCTTATCATTGCAACAAGTTATTGTTGATAAAATTCCTGATATCCGACGCGCAAGGAGAAATTATCAGGGAACAAAAAACGAACATATTATGATTTTCCAAAAGGATGCATGATCATGGCAATCATTGGTACAGTTATCAATAAATTTCGATTAGTTCGCTTGGTTAACCAAGGTCAAGTAGGAACGGTTTATTATGCAGAACGAATTGATGGAATAGAAGAAGTAAGAGCAATAAAGTTAATTCCCAAAGAGAATATTCGTGATAGTTGGGCTCATGAAATTCAGAAGGTTGTCAAATTAGGACACTCGTATCCCGTTCCCATATATTTCGACCATGATACCATCACAATTGCGGGAAAAGAATACTTGTGGATATCATATGAATGGATAGAAGGAACAACAATAAAAAAACTTATTGAAGAGAAAAAAATCACTGTCTCAATATTGCTCTCTGTAATAAAAAGTGTTTTGGAAGTTCTTCATGGGTGCAAGATGGTAGGTATCCAGCATGGTGATTTGCATGCCGGAAACATAATGGTTATTCCCCCTAATAGCTTATCTATTGAGAAAAGCTACAAAGCGTACGTCATTGATTTTGGTTACTTGTCAGCTTCTATGGGAACACATATGATGTATGATTATTCTGGACTTTCAAGAATAATAACAGATTCTGTTGCAACCTTCAATAATGATTTTCATTTGGGCGGAGGGGATGAAAAAAAGTATATTTCTATTTTAAAAAATATCTATTTGAAATATCTGCTTGAAACAGATCCTACAATGGGAGATTATGTTCGGAATCCCTTGAAACTCCTGGCCTTATTGCATGAACTTAAAGACACATTTGGTCAAGGAGATTCCCCATCAGCTTCGTCCAAAAATATTTCTGATTGTTTAGCGGCTGAGTTGATGGGAGAACGCTTCGATGAGTGGCGAGAGCTTTTTGTTCCAGATTTTCTTGCTAGCTCTGAAGTGTTGTCTAATAATATATCTGTAATTACCGGCCTCAGAGGCTGTGGAAAAACGACGATATTTCGTCGCTTATCAGCGCTCTTCAACTGCCATTTAGGCTACATTGACTTACCAAATGCAAAAAATTTTACAGGTTGTTATCAAAACGCAAGAAATTTGGCGGAAGCTTTCCCATGGTTGCCTAATGAAAAAATTTCTGTCGCCAGAAACCAAATTATAAAGTATTTTCATATTGGGTGGTGCTTGGATATAGTGTCATGGCTGACTGCTGAAAATACTATTAATAGTCGAAATTTACTCTTTGAATGGCTATATGAATTTTTCTCTTTGAAATTTGGACAATCTATAGAATACGCAAATCCCAAATCGTTATCAGAACTGCGCGATTTCTTAACAGCACAGCTTCTGCAATCGAAATTATATGATGAGTACTTGCCTGAAAAAAATAAAGAATTGAGCGATATTGAATTTCTAGACAATTTAGTTGAAATCATTCAGAAAAATTGTTTGTGGACTCGAAACAAACCTTTCTTTTTCTTCTTCGATGATTACTCGACGCCATTAATATCTGAAGCATTCCAGCAGATATTAAATCCCATCATTTTTAGACGCTCGCCCAATGTTATCTTCAAAGTTGCCACCGAAAGTGTTGAAAGCTTCTTACCTATTGGCCTTCACTCTAAGAGACTCGAAGAGAATGATGATTATGTATTAATTGACTTTGGTAACGTCCATCTGCAAAATACGTTGTCAGATAATGCAAAAATTATTTCAGCCATTTTGAACAAGCGAATAGCTCGTGATTCACGGTTTGCCGCCCAGTTAGTAAATTTGGAAACGATATTAGGAGATTCTCCAGACTTCAATAGTTTCGCTTCGAATTTGCGTCCGCAGTCTAAAAAGAAGGCCTTCTATTGTGGACATGATTTTTTCTGTTCGATGTGGTCATGTGATATAAGAGAAATTATTCGGCTATTTGCGTCAATGGTAGATTCTCTTGATTTTGAACGTGAAATGAATTGGCCTATCTCTCCTCAAATTCAAGATAATGCAATGAGAAGTGCAGGAGGGAAATATGTTGCATTGTTGAATGCGGCCACTAACCCAGTCCTAAATACATATGAAATTACAGATAAAGATACGTCATATGGAGAGCAACTAGCCAAAATAGCCGAAGGCTTTCATCGTGTTGCAATTTATGAATTATTGCGCGATGCACGAAATCAGAAAAATGTGGCCCCCAAGCAAGCGAGAAAAATCGAGATGACAGAACCTATTGTAGGTGAAACCCCTAAAGCAGAGGAGTTCTACAAGGGACTTATCAGGTATGGTTTATTTATACGAGACGTACGAGGCAAAAGCGCCGGGGGGAAAGCGGTTCCGCGCCTTGTCCTTCGCGGTTTACTTATTCCATATTATACGCTGTCATTTTCAAAGCACGATTCAGTTACCATGAACAATAAGGATTTTAATAAACTATTGCTTTCGCCTCAAAATTTTGAAGATTACTGGAAAAAAGGCCATCCCCTAAAAGGGCAAAGTAGTAGTCCAAATCAATTGGAGCTTGACTTAAAATGAATAATCTACCAATGCTCACATCATATAGCGATAAATGGAATTTTTGCTCCAAAAGACTTTTTCTGCTTGCTGAAGGCTTTGAGGATAGGGCTTTTGCGTTTTTAGAAAAATTAACAACTCGTCCGGATGCATTGTTTGCAAAAGTAGTTTTATGCCAATATTTGCCAGAAGCAAAACCTGACAAGAAAGAATTTAAAACGATTTTTTCAAAACTATTTAGTGATGTCATTGTTGAACGAGTTCCGTTTCACCGTTTTGCTCCTAGTGAATTTGAGATGAAATTGAAAAAAATTTTTGCGGCCGAATTGAAGCAATATGACGAAATAGTTATCGATATTTCTGCAATGTCAAAATTAATCATTATGATTATTTTTCAGCTTTTGAAAGAAAGCAATGTAACTATTAGGGTTATATATTCAGAGCCGGAAAATTATTCTCCATCGCAAAAGACATATAATATCATCAAAAAGAAGTATGGGGAGAACATAACAAGTCTCAGTGCGTTACCTTCTTTTGGCGTTTTTGATGTTGTTCGGACGCCTGAATTGTCCAGTGTTGTAATGCAACAAAATCCCAAAATTCTTATTGCTTTTACCTCATTTAATGAGCTATTAATACGAGCGCTCATGTCCACTATTTCTCCCATGCATTTATATTTAATAAGTAGTGCGCCCCCACGATTATGTTGGCGAGAGAATGCAACCCAGGAACTACACGAAAAAGTGATAGAAGACTTTTCGATAGATAACCCTAAAAATGAACATGGCTGTTTGATTAGACGTTGTTCTACTTTGGATTATCGGGAAGCATTTGTTGTGCTTGCTGGTCTTTACAGAAGTAACTGTTATGATTACCGTATTATTTTAGCGCCGACCGGAAGCAAGATGCAAGCTTTAGGTGCCGCAATAGTTAAGTGTTGTTGTCCAGATATTCACATCGAATATCCAACCCCACATAGCTATCATTGTGAAGATTTTAGTAGTCGTAATATACATGCAGTGCATGAAATTGTTTTTAACAATTATGCTTCTTGGGTTATTAACATAGCAGATGAATACCGTCTAAACGGTTAGCAAATATTTGCACATTAACTTCTATTCAACGTAAATTGATGTCCATATAATCCCCAATTTGAAAACATTGGGTGATTGCTAGGCTTTATTAGTTAGATTTTGTTGATCTTCTAATTATATCAAAAAAAATCTCTAATTATAGAATAAATTCTGACCCCCTACTGAACGGGGCGTAAACCGATCATGAATTTGCGGCCGGTGGTACCTTCTCCGTGGTAGAGGAGCTTGTAGGTTTGGAGCTGAGTTTTTTTAGTGGACTCCGGGAGGACCAGCTCCAGTTGGATGAGCTCGGTGAGGTGGATGTGAAGACGGGTCTTGGTCCAGCCGGAGAACTCCATGACTTCTTTGCGCGTGAAGACTTTCTTTTTCATCTGCATGAGGAGAGACAAAAGGTTGCGGGCCGGGAGCGAGAGGTCGTCCAAGCTGATGCCAAGAAGATTGGCAGCAAGCGTCAACGCTTGCTTGATATCCTCTCGCTCCACCTCGATGTACTTGATCCCGTTGTAGTTTTTTAGCGGCTTTTTCATTTGATTGAGAAAAGCGACGGCCTTGCAGAGGTTGAGAAACTTGGGCTGATCGCGACGGGCTTGTAGACGGTCGTCCTCGTAAAACAATTCTTCGGCGAAAGGATTGACCACCGGGTATGGCTCCAAGAGGCGCTGAAATGCCCAGTGCCTGCGGACAATTCCCATGGCATCGCGATTGTCCTTGAGGCCCTCAAGAGTGTGAAATTTGCGTTGCATGGCGAGAATGCGGCGGGTTTGTTCCCGTGACTCGTCCACCCCCAAAATAAAAAATCTTGACTTGGTTTCGGGGTTGATTTCGGGGTTGGTGGTGGTCTGAAAAATACTGCACCCGCCTTGCACATAACGGGACTGGCTTTGGTTGCCGGAAACGGTCTCCTGAGCGAGATAACCCTCGGAGATGAGCGTGCGTATAGCATAGGTGTCACGCATCCCGGCGGCCTCTTCCAGCGCCAATAATTTGCCCTTGAGTGAGTCCATATAAAAGAGCGCTTTGTCGCTGATTGCCGAGGCGCGGATGACTTGCTCGGGCGGCATGAGTTTCAACGTTTTGTCCTGTAACGTGGACTTGCCCGCGCCGGAGGATGAGAGCACCAGAATGTTAAGCGGCGTATCCATGAGGCGCGAGGTTGCGGCCAGATAACACATCAATTTGTTGTGCTCCTCGCCGATGACGCCAAGGGTTTCATAATCATCAAGCACGGCCTTAAAAATGTCACCGGCTCCCATCTGGATTGCGTAATCGTCATAATTCCATTTCACAGCGTTCATTGTCAATTCTCCTCAAATTCATTTCAAATCTTTACTGCAAAGCTGATAGACACGGGCTTTGCTCAAATTTAATTCGCGCCCGATGGCGGCATAGGAAAGCCCCTTGGCCTTCAACTCATGAGCCTGAAGTGCTACGGCTGGATCGCCCTTGGGACGCCCCAGTTTTGCGCCTTTGCTCCGTACACGGGCGAGACCGGCTTTGGTGCGCTCGGAGATGCGGATGCGCTCCTGTTTGGCGAGGCAGGCCATCAAAGCGATAATCGCATCGGCAAAAATGCCCAGACTGGAAATGTATTCCTCCGTAAAGGAGTGCCATTTCACATTGTAAGCATCGAGTCGGGTGAGATACTCCAAGGTTTTACGGGAGCCCTCACGGCTGAAACGGTCAAGGCTCCAAAATAACAATACATCAAACTGCCGTTTATGGGCGAGGTCAAAGATGTCTCTGAGCGCGCAGCGCTCATCGACAGACTTACTCCCGGAGCAAACATCGGTTTTGATCGCGGTTACGGTCCAGTTTTGTCGCCGGGCGTATTCCTCCAATTGCGTCAATTGGTTTTCGGCGGTTTGGTCCTCCGTTGAGACACGGGTATAAATGATACAGCGCATAAAATCCTCCGTATAGATAAAGGTTCGTTTGATTGAACGATGAAAAATTGATTTTGGTCTCCTCAAATTTTTGACGATTTCGGACACCGTTTTACTGTACGATAAAAAATGGCCCGATACCTCCTTTCACGGGCCGGGTTGGTTTCCCTTTTGCATTCGCGGCGCAGTTGGCGGTGCAGTTATATTTTTAGTTGAGTAAATGAGTTGCCGTGTTTGTCTCCCAAAAACGTGGCATTGCACTCCAGACAATAAAATTCCTCGTCGCCTTTGATGATTTCCCCGTCGCAATCGGGGCAATAGCCCTGCATCAACAAGCGCAACTCGAAACGGTCGGGGATGCGCGGCTCATCGTCATACCAGCCATCATTGAAAAAATTGTGTTGCCAAAACGTGTTGGAGAAATAAACGTGGTCCACCGTTTCCCACTTCCCGGCGAGATGAACCTTGTCTTTTGTCATTACGGCGATTTTATTATCACCGATGAAGTCCTCAAGCAACGCAAGGACGGCGGGAATATCATGCAGTCCGGCCAGCCTCCGGCAAAGCTCCATTGTGTCGGATATCCCCGCAACCTTGGGCGCAACCGGCAATATCCCGTTATGGATCAAGGCAACATCGGTTGCAACACTGGTTTGTTGCAGAATTTTGACCTCCGGCGAGATACTGAAGGGGTGAGTGTTTCCGGGCGAGACTCCGCCGTGCGTCGCAATTCGGAAGTGCAACAGTAAATCACCGGCAAAGTCGGCAAGGTGATATTGTTGAAATGCGGCGGCAAATTCCTCCCAAGTCATAAAGCCCTTGTGAATTTCAATCGGGTAAGATTTCCCTTTGGTCAACAGCGCAAACCCTGCCCCGTCGGGGTTGGCCTCCCAACATTGCTTTAAAATTTCAAGTGTCGGTGTCGGGACACCCTCGGGTTTATAGATTGCTACGCACATTTTTTGACTCCGGTGAGTTTGTTTTCGTAAAGATAATTGGCGGCATTGGCATAAAGGGGTTTTGACTGAATGTAACTGGTAAAGTTGCCGAAGGCATCCCCGGAGGCAAGAATATCGCTGATCGAAAGTTGATTTGCCCAGTGGACCAGAGCGTCCACGATTTCCAGAGTCGCCATAAAGGTGGTGTAGTTCAATGTCCCCCGAAACAGACGAAACTCAACCGTGTTGCGGTTTTCAAAGTTGACCGCCTGATAGCGAGTCCCCGAAGATTTGCCGTAAACGTCCTTGACCGGGAGCCCGTTGCTTTTCTTAAACTGGGCCCAGTGAGTCTCTTTGCGGCGGGCGATGATTTCAAATTGCGCCTGATACTTGGAGATAAACCAGTCGATCAACAGCCATTTGTAAGGAGTGAGATAGTTGCGTGACACATGCACGTGAAGCCCGCAAGCCTCCTCGCCCAAGTCATGCGACTTCATCCCGGCATCGGACATTTGACTGAGAATATTTTGCCAGTCCAATTCTTTGTGACGCTTTAAGGTAATCGGATGTGACACCAATTCAAAGCCGTAATCGGGGATTGAGCCGTCCTCCTTAAGGTAAAATGTCTCTTCGTCCTCAAAAATCTGGTCGGCAATCTGCTTGCATTCGCTGTTTTCGTCCAGTCCTCCGGCCTCCAACTCAAAACCCAAGTAGGCAAGGCGTTTTTCGTCGTCATCCGGGGAAGATTGAAAGTTCAAACACGGCTCATAACCATAATTATGGATATTTTGAGAGTGGTTTTCATCGAAACAATACCGGCAATACACCCCGTCATCGGTCGAGGCGGAAGAGTTATTGTGGACCAATTCGCCGCAGTCGTCGCAAGTGGTGTAATCGTACTCATAGCACCGACTGCATAAATAGGTGTCGGCGTCACCGTGGTTTTCCGAAACGTATTCCCCGCAGTTTTCACAATGGTAAGCGTGACGCTCCGCGCAGGACTCACACCACCACTCCTCCAGATTCTCGATGCGGACAAAATTGTCCGAATTAAAATATTCGCCGCATTTTTCACAAAATGACAAATGATCATCGGCGCATGCACGACAATAAACATCCCCTCCGGCATCGATAACAAAATCGTCATCATCGATGAAATACTCGCCGCAATCGTAACACTGCTTGAGATGCTCCGCCCGGCAATCCGGGCAAAGACAGATTTCCCCAAAAACTTCCAGCGCTTCCGATGCTCCGCAAAGTTGACACACTTGCGATTGATCAACCGTACTCATTTGTTTTTCCTCCGTTTGGTGAGTTGACACCATTAGAAGCAAAAACATTTTTTTAGTACAAGGGGGGTGGCGCCTTCTAAAAAAACCAGCTCAAAAGCAGGCGCATTCCATATAGGGGTGCTTTATTTATACGACTCGACTCCTAAAAAGTGAACAGGCCAGCCCAAAAAAATCCGGGCCAGCCTGTTTTAAAAAAAGTGAACAGCTTATGGTTTAAAACGTGATAATTTTTCTTGGCGAAGCCCGCTTCCTGATAAGTTCGACTAATTCTTCTTCACTATTATCCGCAAAGAAATCGTCATGGTTATGAAGTAAAAAGGAATTCAATTCTTTCATAGTTTGGAACCGCCCTTTCATTTCTTCTTGTGCTTTCCAAAAACGCTGACCAAACGTATCGTATATGTAAATACTATATATCTGCTGGTCATTTTTGCAATACGACGTTTCTATGGATAAATCTCCTGCTGTATATACACACTCAATAGGGTTGCTGTCATTTTTCACAAGCCATTTAATTGTCCGAGAAGCCATTTTTTTAATTTTAATGAGCAGGTTTTCGGCGTCCGTATCACCTTGTTTTGCCGCCATCATACACCAAGCTTGAGCTTCTGTGTAATCTTTTTTTACACCCTCTCCAGCATAATACATTAAAGCGATATTATATTGAGCCGTAACATTTCCCTGTTTTGCCGCTTTTGTGAACCACCCAAATGATTTCTCGTAATTTTGCGTTATGCCTTCGCCTGTATAGTACATAAGAGCAATCATAAATTGGGCCTCGGAGTCACCTTGTTCGGCCATTTTTAGGAATCGCTCAAAGGCTTCATGGTAATCCTGCTCTACGCCTTCACCGGAATGATACATGTGAGCCACCATGCGCTGAGCTTCTGGGCAACTTTGAGTTATAAGGGGAGCATTCATATAACATTCCCGAGGATAATCATTTGCCGCCTTCATTGCCCACTCGAAGGCTTCGAAGTAATTTTGTTTGACGCCATTTCCACGATAATACATATCCGCAATGCAATATTGGGCTTTGGGATGATCTTGCTTCGCCGCTTTCATAAACCACTCAAAAGCTTCTTTTGCGTCCTGTTCCACGCTTTCGCCAGCGTTATACATAACAGCAACACCGTATTGAGCCATAGCATGCCCCTGTTCCGCCGCCTTAAGATACCATTTGAAAGCTTCTTTAATATTTCGCTTTACGCCATTGCCCGCATAATACATTATGGCAACATTGAATTGAGCCTGAGCATAGCCTTTTCTCGCCGCTCTCATATCCCACCTGAAAGCTTCATGATAGTTCTGTTCGACACCTTCACCGCAGAAGTACATATGGGCGACATCATTTTGTGCTTGTGGATGATTTTGTCTCGCCGCTTTCATAAGCCATGCAAACGCTTGGGAAAAGTTTCTTTCAATACCTTTGCCGTTTCGATACATGTTCCCTATAAAATATTGAGCTTCATCGTTTTCCTGTTCTGCCGCCTTTGAGAACCACTCAAAAGATTTTTCATAATCCTGCGCCACACCGTCTCCATAATAATGTTGGATAGCAACCATGCATTGAGCCTGCGGGTGATTTTGTTCTGCCGCCTTCATTGCCCAAGCGAAAGCTTCATGAAAATCCTGATCAACACCATCTCCACGACAGTACATATCAGCAACGTGATATTGCGCTTTAGAGTGACCTTGCTTCGCCGCTTTCATAAACCACTCAAAAGCTTCTTCTTCATCATATTTTACACCTTTGCCCGTGTAATACATAAGAGCAACCAAATATTGAACCTCTGGAATGCCCTCCTGAGCACTCGCTTGTTCGAACGCTTCTTGATAGCGCTCCGCATCGCCATTACCATGAAAGTGGATACTGGTAGCAAAGAGTATTGACGAATCATCATTTTTCAACAATTCCAGATACCATTCCAAGGCTTTCTGGTAATCCCGCTCTACGCCTTGGCCGGAACTATACATGTTAAAGAGCAAGCTTTGGGCCATGGCCTCTCCCTGCTTTGCCGCTTTCATTCCCCACTTAAAAGCTTCTTGAAAATTCTGATCGACACCATTTCCGTAATAATATGCATCTGCAAGCTGGCATTGTGCTTGAGCGTAGCCTTTTTCTGCCGAATCCGAAATGGATTGAAATTCATTTAAATTCATGATCGAAACTCCTTTTTGAAGATTTTACTAGTTGCTTGCTATTTTATGTCTTTTCAATCTTATGCGCCAGTATATTTGAAATCTTACGTCAGCAGAACGAAAATCGGGACAAAAAAAAGAGGTGCCCCCGATTACACCATTTCGAGGCACCGCCAAGCGCCCATACGTGAATGCAAAAGGGAGCACCAAACACAATGGTGGTTTCCCTTCAGCAATGTTTCACGTATCAAAAGTTTTGGCGGTTTTCGAAATGAACGTCTGCTGAAAAGTCTAAATGACTTATCTATAATTTTTAATGCTTATTTTTTTATATCTCGCAATACTCCTAGGTTTACCAATAATATATCAGACAATCAATAAAAAATCAAATATAATTATCATTTTAACTGAGCCGTGATTGATTTCCTCAATATCTCCTTCACTCTCTTATCGCACGCGCACACGATCACACGCACACACGCGCAGGAAGGCGCGCGTTTTACGCGCGCGCACGCCAGATCGCACGCACGCCAGATCGCACGCACGATCACGCGCGATAAAGAATACTTCAATCAATCCGTTTTACTGACATGTTTATCCAAAACAATTTCGGAAAAGTTTTCGGATGATTACCGAAACAATTTCGGCACCGAAGTTCGGGGATTACAACAATCTGAAAGAATGTTGAGATGACATCTTTACGCTCAGGTTGACGAGTGTTGCCATGCTGTGGAGTCGGGGCACGTATACTTTTTGACGTTGGCCGCTGGCGCTGACGCTATTGAAGTGCCCCCGGTGACGCGGTGACACTTCTTGGCATTCTTTTTTCTTATCTTTTTCTCTCAAGGAAAACTTTTAACCACTGTCACCTCGTCACTTCGTCACCCAACACCACATTCAAGCTCAAAACAGAAAAAAAACAGGGTGACAACCGGTGACAAATCGCCACCAAACTGTCACCCAAAGGTCAACAATCGGTCTTATGCCTGCGCGGAAGACCAAGACAATGAAACAAATTCACCAGCTCCATCATGGGAATCATCCCAAATAAAGCCTCGGGCACAATTCGTTTTATGAAGTTTCAATGCCGGATAATCACCTTTGGCGATCATATCCTTGACCTGTCGCAATATCCATGCGTTTCCCTGCTTGAGATGAAGAGCTTCTCTGACCAGCTCCGCCATATCCTGATTACTAATAAAGAAGCGGAAGGATTTGATATTTTTCTGCGTGGCGTTGATCAGATTCATCAATGCGTCAATAATCATTTCTTTTTCGTCGAGATCATTGTCGTTATTTTTTTGACGGCTGACAACCAATTCCAATACGGCGTTGCGATTCAGTCCCGGAACTTTTGACAGAACTTGATTCTCCCAAAGCCCCCAGCGAGTCTTGGGTACGACATATTCTGTTTTTTGTTTCAGGAGATCAATCATCGTCGCGATTAAAACCCAACGATTTTTCTCAATGAAAGAATTCAGCTTCTCCTGCCAATTAATACAGGCAGACGGTTTCTTTAAGGCAATCGGGATACACCTGCTTGCGAAGTCGCTATCGAGAGTTACAGAATTCAAGGTCATAATCCATACCAAGTGATTGGGTCTGGAGGCTTCACCGGTGTAGAGTTTGTGCCCGGAAATCTGACCGGTGGTGAAAAGCGAGGCCATCCCCGCATTGGATATTTTTTGTTGTGTCCCCACTTCGTTGTCGAAAAGGACGATTCTTGACTTCATCGCCTCCCATGAAAGTAACCTTTTCGTCAAATCATTTGAGTCCAACCTTGTGGAGGCCTGAATGGGAATCTGATTCAGAAGTTTCGCGGCGGTCTCAGCCAACGTACTTTTTCCAACGCCCCTACCATCTTTGCTGGTGACGAGGAACGGCGCCCTTTGTCCGGCAGGACCTCCCCAGAGAGTTGTGAGAAACATTGCCAAAATCAAATCACGGTCGGACTCCGTCTCCGGCGAAAAAAAGTCCAACAGAGCCTCAACGGTTGACATGTCAGCAGGCGGCAACACCGGAAGAGCATAGTGGACGTTTCTCATCAAAGGATAGTGGGGCACCTTCTCAATGCTTTGCAAACTTGGCAAAACCAATCTCAGAGAACTCAGTAATTCTTCTTTGGTCATAAAGTTCTCACCTTTTTTCCAGTCCGGCACATCCTTGAACATATTGCCGAGGAGAGCGAACAAGTCCGCCGTCGTCTTTAATGAGATCGCGTTATCATCGGGAGAAGACGGCAACAAAACCAACTCACCGTAAACGTTAGCAACCTGACCGTCAAGAATCAATGATACTTTATCAACAACCTCGTTATATGCACGCGGATTTATTTTATATTGAGTTTCTCCATCTTCAGAGGGACTGGCTTTTCGACAATAATTGAGCTGAGACAGTGTCTTTTGCTTCTTTTGGGGTATATTATAGTTGAAAACACTTTCCACTGTTTTCATGGCTTCATCATGGTCGTAAGGCGGCGCGCACTCTTGACAAAAGTCAAGAGCAGCGGCTGCCGCCGCTTCTTTTGTCGCTCCCTGATTGCGAAGATTCTGTACAAAAACAAAAAGAGCATTGTTACGATTGCCCTCCGAGATTTTCCCGTCATCATCACAAACTACGGCGGTATTTATATTACTCCTATTGGCCATTAATAACGCTTTGTAATATTCTTGCTTAAACGGCAACGGCTCAACATCATTGACCACTTCATAAACTCCGCCGGTGTAATGAATCGAGGGCGGAGCAACAACCTGTTTCCCGTTGCACATCAAGTCTCCCCAGCCGGTAGTTTTAACGTTGTGGGAGGCCGGAGTAAAGCCATCCAGCTTAAAGTAATAATGGCATTTCCACTCCGGGGCGTTGTTGCGGCGAACAATATAAGTTTGGCGGCACTCAGGGAATTCCTCCAAAAATTTATTAAAGACGTCCGGGACGTCAATGTCAAGGACGACCAAGCCGGAAACCTCCCCGGTCATCACTCCAACGTTGTACCCCTTGTCGTTATCCCAATAGGTCTTGGCAGTATCCATATCCTTTACAGGATTCTGGGTCCATCCCGTTAAGAACGGATTCTTGCCGGAGTTCTTATCTTCCAATTTTGGAGCCCCGACCGGAGTCAAACCCCAGCCACGACCAATGTAACTTTCCACAACTTTCATTTTATTAATTTTTTCCATTTTTATTATCTCCTTATTTACTTGCGATCCTTTCTGTTTTAGTTGCCATGTCATGCCCGTCAAGGACAAATGCCTTTAAATCATCGGGCAAGAACAATCTTCTGCCGCCGACTAGATAAGACTTGAGTCCACGCTTCTGCCAGTGCCAAAACGTGCTCCTTGATACATTGCCGCAATATTTACGGGCATCCTTTTCGGATATAAACCCGACCGGGGTTTCCATTGGGATTGCCTTCGCGTGTAATACCGCCAAAGCATTGCTCAAAATTTCATCACTGAAATTTTCCGTCACTATTGACTCCAATAGTTTGTCTTTTGCACTCTTCATTTTGATTTCTCCTTATAAATAATGCCTCTTTCTTTCATCGAGTTGACCGGCACTATGCCAATCATCTGCCTCGATAACTATAATACAAAATTACAGGGACAAAAAACACAGTAATTAATAAAAAAAAATCAAAAATTTTTTATTTGAGCATAAAAAAACCCGGGCAGACGAATTAATTTTCATCTCCCGGGCGTGTATTTAGGAATATCAGGCGGCCTGCAACTCCTGCCTTATCTTTAAAATTTCCTCTTCGCTAAGGTCTGCGGACAACAGCCGCTTGCTTCTTGACAGCCCAAACTTGACCATCCAATTTTTTACTGCGACATCGGAAATATCGTAAATGAGACCGATTGCACGATTGCTGTATTGTTTGATCAGTCTCTGCATTGCTTCCTTTGTCGGTTGCAAACGCGGCACGACGACTTCGACCTCAGGAATATCATGTTGGAGCTCACTCATTTGATCGAAGAGCTCCTTGTTGCGTTTATCCATGTCACCACGCGCCTGTTCAAGCATTTTGGTATAGACCCTGACCATCTCCATGGATTCCCAGCCGAAAATGGTCATCGCATCTCTGATCGGCACTTGCTTGGCCGCCAGCAGTGACATCAGTGTTGTACGAAACGAGTGAAAGCTGTAAATACAGCCGTTGCGCTGGCGTTGACGCCCCTCTTTCGATAACTGTGTCGTTTCTTTACCCAGCGCCGCTTCAAAAATATCCTGACTCTTTTTATTAGCCCAGTCACCAGTAATATAATAGTTGGCAATTACAGGATTGACATAAGGAGAAGGTTGATTTCGGATTTTGCGGCGCTCAAATACCCCGCACAATACTGGAGAGATGGGAATTCTTGCACGGTTGCCATGTTTCAATGTTTTTTCGGGGGCAAATTCAATAAATCCGCCACGTATCATATTCCATTTTAATAAAGCGGCATCCTTTAATCTCATTCCGGTCTGATCTCCGACCAGAAAAAAGTCTGACCAGTTTTGGCCTGCCGCAGCAGCGGCAGACAAAACGGCTTTGCGCATATCGGGCTCCAATGGTTGATGAGTGGCTTCCGAAACCGGAGCTATTGTTTGTGCTTTTACAATATTGCGGTCAAATGGATTTCCGTGGGGAAGATTCTTGTAAGCATGAATCCCGGCAAATACGCGCCTGAGAAATCCGGTACACCTGTTATAAGTCGGCGGAGATATTTTGCTGGCTCTTAATACCCCACTGTAACGGCACGCGGCGGAGGCGTCTACGTCCTCAATACTATTAATATTATTATCAGTACACCATTTTGCGAAAGAGAAAAAATATCCTTGCAATTGCTCTTGATAGGACGGCGCATTTTCCTTAAATTCGACATTGTGCTCAAGCCAAAAATCGAATCCGGCTTGAAATGACAGATGCGCCAGCTCTTTGCCGCTGACGGCTTTGATGACTTTTTTGGCAATACTGAAGGCGTTTTCTTTTTGCAACAAAGATATTTCGGTCGTAACTTCTATGGCTTTGTAATTTCTGAGAAATTCTTTTGCTTGCTCGTAATCGGTTGTTTTGGTGTTGATGACAGTGTTTTTGTTGTTGCTGTACTGACGAAAGCAGTAGCATGAGTTTGCGGTGCGTTGAAATAACTCCGGCTCAATTTTCCTTTTTCTTTTGTGTTTCATATTTATTTACTCCTTGTTTTCGGCATAGCTTTATGCCTAAATATAATATCGAGCAAAGGAGTACAATAACACAAAAGTTATGAAAAAAATCCGCTTATTTGCAACATAATTTGCAACATGGGCCTATTTTGGACGTTTTGGGGGTGGCGAGAATTTTTCATAAGCCATTGAAGATAATGGCTTTAAAAATGGTACACCCGACGAGATTCGAACTCATGACCTTCTACTCCGGAGGCAGACGCTCTATCCAGCTGAGCTACGGGTGCGGCATTCACAGTTCTTTAATATAACTTGTTTTGTCGGCAATTGCAAAAGAATTTCAGCACTTTTTTCGTTTTTTTTGCCTTTATCAACGTTTTTCGGCGCATTTCTTCGAATTTTCATTTGGTATATCGGTAAACTCAGAGTATATTAATAACATTGACTCCTGGACTTAACTTAAGGATATTATGATATGACCGACAATGAAATTTTCGCCGCCGGCGGCTTCTCCGGACTTGCCAAGATTTTGGCTCCCGAGCGCGTATTGATCCTCGAGAGCTCCGGCAAGCAGGGCGTCCTTGACGCATTGATCGATCTTTTTGACGACACTCCCGCGGTCAGCAGCAAGAGCGACCTCATCAACGGCATTTACAACCGCGAGAAACTCATGAGCACCGGCATCGGCATGTCGATCGCCATTCCCCACGTGCGTTTGGCCTCGATCAACGATATCTGCGTCGCCGCCGCCGTCGTCCGCAACGGGGTCGATGACTACGAGAGTTTGGACTCGCAAAAGGTCAAACTCATTTTTATGATCATTGCGCGCGAAAATCAGCACGCCTTGCATTTGCGCATTTTGGCCAAGCTGAGCAGCTGCCTCAAGAGCGAAGCGTTTCGCAACAAGCTTATCAACGCCGCCACGCCGGAAGACTTTTACCGGCTCCTCACTCTGGGCAAATAACCGAAAGTCGGCAGCACCATGTCTATGGGCATCTTGTCAGTCTTGGGGTTGGCGGTCTTCGGCGGACTTTTGGGAGCGTGGCTCTTTCAAAAAATCCGCTTCCCGCAGGTCGTCGGCTACATCATCATCGGTCTGGTGATCGGCGCCTCCGGGTTTAAATTGGTCAATACCGCGGATGTCGCCGAGCTCAAATCGCTCAATTTGTTTGCGCTCGGGCTCATCGGCTTTTTGGTCGGCGGCGAGCTCAAACTTACCACCTTCCGCAAATACGCCAAGCAATTTTTGTCGATTTTGCTGTTTGAGGGGCTGACCGCCTTTACGCTGGTCGCCGTCGCCGTTTACTTTATCATTTTGATGTTTACCGGCAATGTCACCGCCGCAATTGCGGGCGGCATCTTTTTTGGCGCGATCGCCTCCGCGACCGATCCCGCGTCCACCTTGGACGTAATTTGGGAGTATCGCGCGGCCGGGGTGGTCACCGCCGCCACGGTGGCGATTGTCGCCTTGGACGATGCGTTGGCCCTGACCTTGTACGGCTTCGGCGCCGGGATTTCGCAATTGTTGGTCACCGACGCCGACCACACCCACTCCCTTATGTATGCCGCCGTCACCATTTTGGGGCAACTGGTCGGCTCTCTGGGCCTCGGCGCCGTGTTTGCTTTGGTTTTGATCGGCTTTTTGCGCAGCATGCCGATGGTCGAGCGCGCGGTCGCCCTCTCGGTGGGGACGGTGTTGCTCGCCATCGGGATTGCCACCTTTTTTAAGTTTGACGTGATTTTAACCACCATGATGCTCGGCTTTGTCTTGGTCAACGTGACGCCGCGCCGCAGTGAAGGCGTGTTTAAACTCATGCGCAATCTCGCCATCCCCGTGTACGTGATGTTTTTCGTCCTCGTCGGCGCCCGGCTGGAGGTCGGCAAGGTGCCGCTGTGGCTGTGGGGCATTGTGATCCTTTACATCGTTTGCCGCGGCATCGGCAAAATGGCCGGGTGCTATCTCGGCTCCAAACTGACCTTTTGTCCGGAAACCGTCCGCAAATACCTCGGGCTCGGCCTTTTCAGCCAGGGCGGCGTCGCCATCGGTTTGGCGATTGTGGCGGGCGAGTATTTGCAACAAATTAAGATTACCGACGACCTCAATTTGGGCGATATGGTGGTGTACACCGTGACCGCGACCACCTTGATTTTGCAAATCATCGGCCCGGCTTTGGTCAAAGTTTCGCTCAAATTGGCGCAGGAGCTGGGGCGCAACGTCACCGAGGAGGATTTGATGTCCAAACTGCGCATCTCCGACTTGTTTGACAATCAGGTGAAACCGATTTGCGAAACCGACTCATTGGAGTTGGCGGTGCAATACTTTACCGATCACGACGTCTCGATCATCCCGGTGGTGGACAACAAAGGATGCATCAAAGGCCTGCTCTCCTTTGACAATCTTAAGGAAGTATTGGCCGAGCGCGACACCTGGAGCTGGCTCCTGGTCGCCGACGTCATCCGCCCGTTTCGCTGCGAATACGTGACCCCCGATCAATCGGTGCTGGAAGCGTACCAAAAGCTCGAGCAGCTCAACCTCGACCAGCTGCCGATCCTCGACAATCAGACGCATACCAAACCTTTGGGTATCGTCGACCGCCGGTTGATCCGGCAAAAAATTCAAGGCCGTATGTTATCGTTTCAGAAACCAGTGAGTGAAATGTAAAATAAGGGAGAGAATCATGTTTCGTAAACCGACATTGTTGACCCGCTGCCCCAAAAACCCGATCATCAAGCCCGCCGATTTCCCATGGGGGCCCGCCGATGTGGTATTCAACCCCGGTCAGGTGCAGTTCGGCGAAAAGACCATTTTATTGTTGTCCGTCTTGGTCTGCAATGAGCCCTATGCCCGCGTCCACGTCGCGGAAAGCTTGGACGGCGTCAATTTTACGATCCACGAGAAACCCCTCTTTGAGCGCGACCCGGAGAAACCATTCGGCATTTATGACAACCACCCGATCGACTGCCGCGTGACCAAAATCGACGATTATTTTTACATCATCCGTCCCGGCAATTCGGAGATGGGCTGCATTGACATGCTGTACCGGACCAAGGACTTCCTCACCGTTGAGCCGATGGATATCGTGGCGCTGCCGGACAACCGCGTTCCCTGTCTTTTTCCGGAAAAAATCGGCGGCTATTACGTCCGGCTCGACCGGCCCTATGCCCCCGGCGGCCCCTTGGAGCACGCCCATATCTGGATTTCCAAGTCGCCCGATTTGATCCACTGGGGCCAGCACCGCTTCCTCCTCAAGGGCTTCACCAACTGGTGCTGGGAAAAGATCGGCCCGACGCCCCCCATCAAGACCGAAAAAGGCTGGCTGGAGATCATCCACGGGGTGAGCTCGTCCTGCTCGACGGTGAGCTATTCTTTGGGCGCAATCATGCTCGACCTTGAGGACCCGACCAAAATCATCGGCCGCATGGAGAGCTATCTTTTGACCGCCGAGGAGCCCTACGAAATGGGTTTCCGCACCCCCACTTGCGTCTTTACCACCGGTGCCATCGCCGATATGGAAAACCGCCGGTTGCGCGTCTATTACGGCGCGGCCGATTCCTCGGTCTGCCTTGCAGAGGGCGATTTGGACGAAATTATTGATGCATGCATGAAAGGAAAATGATGAGTAACGTGATCCCCGCAATCGATTTCAAGCGCGTTGACACCTTAATTGAGCTTGCGCTCAGCGAAGACTTGGGCGATCAGGGCGACACCACCACCAACTCGGTGGTGCCCGCCGACGCCAAGGCCAAAGCCATCCTCCTCTGCAAAGAGCCCGGGATGGTCATCGCCGGGTTGCCGGTGGCGGAGCGCGTTTTTTTGAAAATCGACCCGACGCTCAAATTTACATACCTCAAGCATGACGGCGACCATTGCCAAAAAGGCGATGTGATTGCCGAGATCAGCGGCAACGCCCGCGGAATTTTGATCGGGGAGCGCACCGCTTTGAACTTTTTGCAGCGCTTGTGCGGCGTGGCCTCGACTTCGGCCAAATATGCCGCCCTCTTAAAGGGAAGCGCCACGGTGGTCCTCGATACCCGCAAGACCACTCCCGGTTACCGCAATCTCGAGAAATACGCCGTCGCCGTCGGCGGCGCGACCAATCACCGCATCGGTCTTTACGACCGGGTGATGATCAAAGATAATCACCGCGAAATGGCGGCGATGGAGGGTACGGGCGGAATCATTCGCTCGGTCGAGCGCGCCCGCGCCAAATTTCCGCAGCTTGAGGTCGAGGTCGAGGCCGATTCGCTGGACGAAGTTAAGGAAGCCTTAAAGGCCAAGGCCGAGTACATCATGCTTGACAACATGACCAATGAAACCATGGCTGAAGCGGTCAAAATTGTCGGCGGCAAGGCCAAACTCGAGGCCTCCGGCGGCATCACCTTGACCCGCATTCCGGAAATCGGCAAACTCGGTGTTGATTTTGTTTCGGTCGGGGCGTTGACCCACTCGGTCAAGGCGTCGGACATTTCGCTCGACATTCAGGTGGCCAAGTGATTGCGCGGCTGACGGGAAATTTGGTTGAAAAGACCTTTAACTCCTGCGTAATTGACGCTCAAGGCGTCGGTTACGAAGTTAACATCCCGTTGTCCACCTTTGACAAACTCCCCTTAAATGAAGAAAAGGTGACCCTTTACATCTTTACCCAAGTGCGCGAGGATGCGATTACCTTATACGGTTTTGTCACCGCGGCCGAAAAGGATCTCTTTAAGCTCCTCCTCAACGTCAACGGCATCGGCGGCAAGCTTGCCTTGAGCGTCTTGAGCGCCATGCCGATCGACAACTTTTGCAGCGCCATTGCCCACAGCGACTTAAAAACCCTCTCCCGGATCAACGGCATCGGCAAAAAGACCGCCGAGCGGCTGATTTTGGAGCTCAAGGACAAACTCTCCGCGGGGACAGCGGCCAGCGTTTTCGCCGCACCGGCAGCCGGCGGGAGCGCCAACACGGGGAACAATGCCGCCACCGACGCCGCGATGGCGCTGGAGCAGCTCGGCTTCAAGCGCGACGCGATCGACAAAGTCATCAAGCTTTTGCTCGCCGAGCTCCCCAAGGACGAGCATACGAGTGAAATTTTATTGCGTCAGGCAATCATCAAACTCAATTTTTAAATGATGCAATTATCCAAGGTCAAACGTTATCAATACGGCGGGGCAATGTTGATATTGCTCTTTGCGCTCGTCTTTTCGGCGGCGGAAATCAGCTTGTCGGGCAACGAGGCCAGCCGCTTCGGCGTAGTCAATGCCATCGGCGAGCAAGGGGTGTTTTATATCGAAAACACCAACTTTCGCACCGTTGACCGGGTGATTGCCGACAGTCACATCTACTCGGATAAACCGTTGCCGCTCTCCTTTTTGGCCGGGGTTGCCCACAAGGTGATTTACAACGTGACCGGGATCAGTTTCGGCGAAAATTACCATCTTGCCGTCTATCTCATCAACCTTTTGTTTGGCGGGCTGTGCAATGTGGCCTTGTTTGTGCTGCTTTTCCGCGAGCTGTGTACTTACCGATTGGGAACGTTGCGCGCCAAGTGGCTCCTCGGTATCATGATGTGTCTCGGTACTTGGCTCTTCAGCTACTCGGTGGTGCTTAACAATCACACCCCGGCGGCATTGGCGGTGTTGATCACCTATTTACTGCTCAAAAAATTCGCCCGCGACCAAAAATTTGCGACTGCTCTCTGGACCGGCGTCGCCGCCGGAATGGCGGGGGCGATGGACATCCCGACCGGTCTCTTTTTTGGCTTGACCGCGGTCGCCGGAGTCTTGATCCTCGCCAAACGCGGCGGCAAAATCAAGGCGGCGGCAACCACCGTCACCGGCGGGTTGACCGTGGCGGTCTTAACCGTGCTCCTCAACTTTTGGGCGTATCACACGGCGCTCCCCCTCTACATTGCCGGCAGCGGCGGGACATTCCGTTTTGTCCCCAATCCACAGTCGGCGCTCGAATATTTCTTTCACACTCTCCTCGGCAAACGCGGACTTTTGAGCTATCAGCCGTTTCTCTGTTTCGGCGCAGCGGCAATGATTGTCTACCGCGCCAAGCTCAATCGGGCACTGCAAATCAGCCTCGCGGGCGCCGTCGCCCTCACACTTTTTTACTGTTTCGGCACCATCGAGTACGGCGGCTGGGCCTACGGCTTCCGGTATTTGATCCCGGTGATCCCGCTCCTTTGGCTGGCAGGCTCGCTGTATGTGCTTGACCGCATCAAATCCAACTGGGGCCAAACCGCAGTCGGCGCCGCCTTATTATGGGGGATGTTTACCGCTTACGTCGGGGCTTACTGTCCGTTTTGCGTCGCTTACGAAGGGGTGCGCTCACCGGAGGGACACATGACGCGGATCATCCAAAGCACCTTTGGCGGCAACCTTTTGGCGTGGTCGTTTGAGAACTACCCGGATTCGCCGCTGACCAAAAAGGTGATCGATTATTACGGCCCCGAGTATTCCTTTTGGTACCTCAAAGAAGCGTACTGGAATCTCAAAAAGCCCTTGATGCTTAAAAATCTCGCCCAATCCGAGCTCTTCCGCCCGCAAAAATAAATATAAAAAAAGCGGGAGGCGCTTGCCTCCCGCTGCTGTTTGCCGACTTATTTTTGGGCCAGCTCAAAGTAGACCGCCGGTCCACCGGCAAGCTTGCCGGTGTCGATGGTGGCGGTAATCCAGCCGTCTTTGACCGTGACCGGGAGCTCCGTGCGGCGCGTCCCGTCCATCTCAAGAGCGTACAGTTTGAGGTTGGCCGCATTGTTGCTCCGGATGCGCACCGTAAATACCCCCGTATCCACCAATACCGGGCCGGGCCCGCCGATGTCGCGCAAGACCCGCTGCTCTTTGTCGTCAAAGAGCATGTTGTAGTTTAAGGCGTTGGTGGCTATGACCAGTACCAGTTGTTTTGACTCCCGGATCGGCACGTTCTCAATGCTGACTACGCTCACGTTGCCGCGCCGGGTCATTTGCCCGACGGCGAAATCGGCGAGCTCGATTTTGGTCCCGGCCTCGGCGCAAATCCCCTGCAATTTTGGGGTGTTGACCGTCATCAAATTTTTACGGCAGTCCATATACAGTTCGCCGGTGACGCTCTCAAAGATTTCGAGCGCGGGATCGGTGCGGTTGCCGGCGGGAATCACGCCGCGCTGTTTCAAATCCGCCACCGCCGCCCCGAGGTCAAACGGGACATCGGCCTTATCGGCGGCTTTGGTATAACCCACGAGATCATTCATCACCGCCGCGCCGCCGGAGCCCGTAAGCGCGATTTCGCCCGGCTTGAGGGGCAGCGTCGAGTCAACCGCGGTGTACATTTTCATGATCAATGAGAAGCGCGACTGAGCCGGATGCACCCCAGTGTCGCCCCCGGCGGCAAGCACCGATTTGGCGTCGATCTTGAGCCGGACGGCCTTGGCGGCAGTGCTGACGTCACCGCGGCAAAACATATAGCTGGTCAAGAACTCGTTGGCCTGGATGATCGGGTCTTTCATCCCGCTGAAGGGGTGCATCCGGGTCGAAGGCGTGACCGAGATCGGCTGGGCGAAAAAGGTGAGCCCGTCAAAGCCGTTTAAAGCGGCATAAGCGCCGTTGGCAAAACTTTGCTCATAGCGGTATTGATTCCAAAACACGTTGCCGTACTCGGTCACCACGATCGGCGTATTGATCTGATGGGCGCTGTTGAGCCCGCGGAAGATCAAACTCGCGTTGTTAAACGAGCTCGACTGGTCGATGGTGGAGCCCTTGACCGTATAATTGGACGGATGCGCGTGATAGGCGTGCATAAAAATCAAGCCGGCGTCTTTGCGCACCACGCTGTAACGCAAAGATTGTCCCATGTCATAATTGGCGACCTGTCCCTTGAATCCGGCGGCCTTGGCGGTTTCGTTGTACCACCGAAGCATCTCCGTCTCAAGTTTGGTCATGTACTCCAAAATATCCGTGCCGCGCGCATCTTTTTGCAGCCGGGACTCGACCTTAAAGAGCGGAATTTGGCTGAAATCCGTCACGTCGGGAGCGAGATTTCCCCATGCTTTTTTGAGGTTTTCGAGTGTACCGTATTTGGCTTTAAGGAATTTCTGCCAATCCGGCTTCATCTGTTTTTCCGCCTCCGGCTGATTGGTGAAAAAGGCGAACTCCTGCTCGTTAAATCCGGTCGCCATCGCCAGCAACGGCTCGTCGACCAGCCGTGTTTTGGTATACGGATTGACGCGGGTCAAGACTTTGGCAAAGCCGGTTTTCCAGTTTTCCCGCACCGCCGGATCAAAATAGATTTCAAACTTGAAATTGCGCTTTTGCGACTCGGGCATCGACCATGTGTCGCCGTTAAGGTAGCCGATCTGGCTTGCCATCGCGTCCAAATTGAGGTAAATGCTGTTGTCCTTGAGGCATTTGATAAAGTAATCAAAGCGGTCAAGCGCCACCGGGTCAAATTCATACGGAGCGCTCCCCTTGGCCATCAGAATGCTGTCGGCAAAGTGGATGCGCGTCAAATTGTAACCGTGCAATTTCAGTTGACGGACATACTCCTCGGTTTTTTCCTTGGTGTCAAGCTGCGGCGCCACCAGTTGACCGCGCCCCTTAAAGGTATCGCCCTCGCAGCCGGAGAGGAAACGCACCGGCTCATCGGGACGCGAAGCGTAGGCAAATTTGCCGTCCTTGTTGACGATGATCCACTCCATTTTACTTTGTTGTTTCACAAATTTGGCGCGGTCGATGGCCGTCCCGGCGACAATGCCCGTCTCGCCCTTGGTTGACAAAGGTTGCCAGCGCTCGTCGGGGAGGATCCGCACCACTTTGGTCGATGGAAACTCGATCTTGTCAGCCGACAATGTCGCCGCCACCACGAGCCACACCGGAGCATTGCCGGAGCTCTCAAAGGTGATTGATTTCACTGCCGCCAAACCGTCGAGGGCAAAGCCGGAGACATACAAGCCAACCGTTCCCCCGGAGCCGTTGCTCCAGGTGGCGCCGGTGACGCCCGCGGAAACCTTTTTCATCCCCCACCAATCGGCAAGATCGCGGTTGCCGATGACTTTGATGGTCTGGGTTTTGCCGTCAACGTCGGTTACTTTGATGATCCCGGCGGGGTCGGCCGAGCCGAAGCACAAGGTGTGAAGCAAATACAAATACTTGGCCGCTGCCGGACGAGTCAACGTCACGACCGCTTCTTTGGGGCCGCTGGGGAAATTGGGCGAATTCATGACCAAGACCGCTTTGCCGTTGTTTTTGGCCGGGTTGATCACGGTAAAGGGGACATTGGCAAAGCGCTCGACATCCTGGTATCTGAACTTTTTGGCATCGTTATAGGGCCCCTGATCGCTCCAGCCGCCCTTGCCGTCACCGGCGATGTCATCGGCGAAATCCATGTTGGCAACCTTGGTCAAATCGACGCTCTCAGCCATCTCGGAGAGTTTGAGATTGCGAAAATAAATCTTGCCCGACGAGTCCTGAAACCCGAGAAAGAGCCGCATCTTTTTGACATTGCCGGGGACATTGACGACAAAGCTCTTATGCTCCCAGTCAAAAGTGCCGGTTTTGACCGCGCTGCCTTTCCAGTCATCCTTGCCGTCAAGGTCGGTGATCTGAAACTGGATTTTGCCGCCATTCCACAAATCGCGGGCGGGGGCAATGTTTTCGCCCTTGACATCAACCTCAAAGCGGACCTTTTTGCCGGCCAGCTTGGCGACGTCAAAATCTTTAAAAATCCCGGTCACATTGCAGCGCTCGGGGACGGTGACACAAACGGCTTTTCCGTCGCCGTCGGGGACGATTTTGGCGTCAATCTGCCACACGGTAAATTGTTTGAGATCGCTGTCGCTGTCAAATTTGCTCTCAAACAGCACCGGAGAGGCGTCAACTTGCACTTGCTCCTCAACTTTGGCCTCTTTTTTGATCACGGGAAGCTCGGGGACGGTGACTTCAAGATCGCGGACAAAGAGTTTCCCCGAGGCACCCTGCAACGCAAACGAGACTCCGGCCTTTTCGGCCTGATCGGGGACCTCCGCCGCAAAAACGACTTCGCGCCAGCCGTAAGTTCCTTCATCCAAACTCTTGGTCGGCCATTTACCGTCGCCCGACTCCTCGACAATATTAAAGACAATACGACCGGAGCCGCCGCTGTTTTTGAGGTTTTCCGCCCGGACTTTGGCCTTGACGGTGACGGTTTTGCCCCACAATTTGGTGACATCCAAAGGAATGTTGAGATTGGCGTTTTTGGCAACTTCCTCACAACTCAGCATGAGTTCATTGGCGCCGTCGGTGCCGGGGACGACCTCGCAGTCAAACTTGGCGCCGTTGCCCCAACGCGAATACTGATAAAAATTGCGTTCATCGGCAAACGGATCGGCAAACACTTGCTCCGCCGCCGCCAACCGGAGCAAACACCCGGTTGCCACCAACATCATACTCAACCAATACCGCATAAAAACCTCCATTTTGCTTTGGTAAACCGCTTTAATCAACCATTGGCAACATATATTATATCACGCAAAATCATAAAAGCAATATCATTTTTAATATTTTTTCTATTATTTTTAATCATTTTAAAAAAGTACAACCAAGATTGTATTTTGCGATTTCAGCGCTATATTGAGTCATAACAACTTTGATTAAGGAGCGGGGAACTTATGAAATTCATCAATCTCGGCGGCAGCGGATTACAGGCGTCCAACATCGCATTGGGCTGCATGCGTATTTTGGATCTGTCAGCGGCGGAGCTCGACAAACTCATCCATACTTCGCTGGACTCGGGCATCAACTTTTTTGACCACGCCGACATTTACGGCAACCGCGGCGGCTGCGAGGAACATTTCGGCAACTTTTTGGCCGCCAATCCGGGGATGCGCCAACAAATGCTCATCCAGAGCAAATGCGGCATCCGCACCAAATATTTTGACTTCTCCAAAGAGCATATCCTCTCCTCGGTGGACGCGAGTTTAAAACGCCTCAAGACCGATTATCTCGACGTGTTGCTGCTTCATCGCCCGGATACCTTGATGGAGCCCGAGGAAGTCGCCGAGGCCTTTCAATCCTTGCTCAACGCGGGCAAGGTCCGCCAGTTCGGCGTCAGCAACCACAACCCCGCGCAGATCGAATTGCTGCAAAACAGTTTGCCCAACAAACTTATCGTCAACCAGCTCCAATTCGGCCCCGCCCACACGCCGATCATCGACTGCGGGATCAATGTCAACATCAAAAGCGCCGCCGGGACCATGCATGACGGCAGCGTACTGGAGTTTTGCCGCCTCAACAACATCACCATCCAGACCTGGTCGCCGTTTCTCTACGGTTTCTTTGAGGGGGTGTTTCTCAAGGCGGAAAAATACGCCGAGCTCAACAAAACCTTGGGCGAGCTCGGCGTCCGGTATCATCTGAGCCGGGCCGCGATGACAGTCGCGTGGATCGCCCGCCACCCGGCCAACATCCAAACCATCGCCGGCGCGGTCGATCCGGTGCGCATCAGCGACATGTGCAAGGGCGCCGAGGTCAATATTACCCGCGAGGAGTGGTATCAAATTTACCGCTCGGCCGGAAACATCATCCCGTGATGCGCTGGATGGCCATGGCGGCAATCCTGCTGTTATCAGGAGGCATCAAAGCGGAGACATTCACTGCCCGATTCACCCCCTGCGATGATATTTTTGCCGCTCCCGGCCAAGGCTGGCTGGCATTCGGCAAACAATTTCCCGCCGTGCCCAAAGTCCCTTACGGGCTCTTTTACACCCGCTTTGAGTGGGCCGACTTGGAGCCGTCCGAGGGCGTCTACAACTGGCAACCGATCGATGACGCCATCGGAGAGGCGGTCAAGCACCAAATCCCTTTCGCCTTTCGGATCATGTGCACCAATTATCACAGCAAAAACTACCGGAGCACACCCGAGTGGGTCTTTGCGCGCGGTGTCAAAAGCCAAGAGTACCAGTGGCACAAACGCGACTACAATCCCAATTTACCGTACACCACCAAAACGCGGATTACCGCCGATTTCTCCGATCCGACTTTTATTGACTTGCACCGCAACTTTATCCGGGCGCTGGCCGCGCGTTATGATGGCAACGTTGCCATCGCCTTTATCGATATCGGGAGCTACGGCAACTGGGGCGAGTGGCACACCTGGGGGCTGGGCGGCATGCCCGCCTCACCGCCCGAAATCCGCCGGCTGTACGCCGACATGTATCTTGAAAATTTTATCAAAACCGATCTCGTGTTTATGTCCGATGACAACGTCACTTTTGCCTATGCCTTGGGCGACATGACGCACCCGCGTGTCGGCCTGCGCCGCGACGGCGTCGGCTCGGAGGAGAAATACCGGTTGTGGTTTACCACCAAATACCGCGATATCCCGCAACTCCCCGACTTGTGGCGGAGCCGCCGGATCGTCTTTGAATGGCACAGCAGTTATGAAACCATGTGCAAAAACAACTGGCCGCTCGCCAAGGCGGTCGACTGGATTTTGGACAATCACTGCTGTTTATTGTCGGACAACCTCAATTTGGGACAAATCCCGCCCCAAGAGTGGCCGCAAATTGACCGCCTCGCGCGCGGTTTGGGAGCAAGGATTGTTCTAAACTCTGCGACTGTCACCGTGCAAAATTCCCGACTTGCCGTCACCGTCGAGGGAGCCAATACCGGAATCACTCCGATTTATCTGCCTTATGTCTGGGAATATCAGCTCGGCGATACGGTTTGGCAAGGCTCCGCCGATACCTCACTCTCGCCCGGGTCGTTTACATTACATGAATCTTTTCTCCTCCCCGCCAATCTCCCGGACGAAGCGGTTTTGACGTTGCGCTTGCGTCACCGCGACCGGATTTTTATGGATTTCCCGCTCGCAGTGGACGCAAAAAATGCGAAAGGTAATGTAATTTTAGCCAAAATTAGACTTGACAAATAAAAAATACGCGTTATATTGCACTACAGATGGGTATGGTCCCATGCAAAAAAAAAGAGAAAGGAATCGATCATGAAAAAACTGTTATTGCTGGGTGCGGCCGCCTTCGTAACATTGGCCATCACCGGTTGTACTTGCCCGTTTATGGGTGACAAGTGCTGCAAGGACGGCAAATGCGAAATGAAAGATGCCAAATGCTGCGACAAAAAAGATGCAAAATGCGACGCTCCCGCCGCCCCGGCCAAATGCGATGCTCCGGCGACTCCCGCCGCCCCGGCCAAATAATTGCATAATTATCCATAGTTAATACACAATTTTAGATTGTGAAACTCCATTTTACAAGTTATATTAACCAATAGTAAGATGGAGTTTTTTTTATGCTGCAAATCATCAAACACTGCCGGATCATTTCGCCGGACTTGGATTTGACCGACGGCGATCTCGTGATCGAAAACAACCGCATCGCCGAGGTCGGTCATAATCTTGCCGTCGACAAAGCGCAAAGTTTTGACGGCCGGGAGCTCATCGCCATGCCCGGCTTTATCGACGTCCATTGCCACGGCCGCGACAACTGCGATTTTTGCGACGCCACTGCCGCTGCGGTCAACACCATCGGGCGCGGCAAACTCAATGAGGGGGTAACCAGCGTCTTGCCCACCACCTTGACGCTGCCTCATGCGGAACTCGCCGACACCTTGCGCGCGATTGCCGCCTACGATCAAAGCGGGGCCAAAATGCCGGGGGTGCACTTGGAGGGCCCGTATATCAACGGCAAATGCTGCGGAGCCCAAAATCCCGCCTTTGTCCGGCCGCCCGATTTGGACGAAGTGAAAGCGCTGGCGCAAATTTACCCGGTCATAAAAACCTCGTTTGCGATCGAAACTCCGGGCGGCACCGACTTTGTCCGCCAGTTGCGCGAGATTAACATCACCCCCTCGTGCGTCCACAGCAACGCCACTTACGGCATTTTTGAAGAAGCCTTTGCCCAAGGGTTGCGCAATCTGAGCCATTTTTGCAATCAAATGACGCCGCTGCATCACCGCGATATCGGCCTTGTGGGCGCAGGATTGCTCAAAGACGCCGTCTGCTTGGAGCTCATCTGTGACACCTTGCATGTTTCGCCGCCGATGATCGAGCTCATTTTTAAAGTCAAGGGCTGCGCCAAAATTGAGCTGGTGAGCGACGCCATGCGCGCCGCCGGAATGCCCAACGGGGATTACAATCTGGGCGGTCTTGAGGTTGCCGTCAAAGGCGGCGCCGCCAGACTCAAGGACAACGGCGCTCTGGCGGGCTCGACATTGCAAATCAACCGGGCGCTGCAAAATGTGGCAACCATTACCCGGCTGCCGTTAAAAGAGCTGGTGAAAACCACCTCGTATAATCAGGCGCAGAGCCTCAATCTCTCTAACTTGGGAAAACTTGAGCGCGGTTATTGTGCCGACATTGTTTTATTAAATGACAACTTTGACGTCTGCGCTGTCTGGGTGGACGGCGTTAAAAAGCGCTGAAACAAAAAACCCCGGCGTTGCATCCGCAAGCCGGGGCTTAACGTCACCAGCCGCTTCAGCGGTTGGATTTCAAAAATGCTTCGATAAATTGATCGATTTCCCCGTCGAGGACCCCGGCGGTATCACTGGTTTCCACATCGGTGCGCAAATCTTTGACCATCTGATAGGGCTGCAAAACATAGGAGCGAATCTGGCTCCCCCAGCCATTGTCCACTTTTTCGCCGCGAATGGCATCGGCCGCGTTGCGCCGCTTTTCATCCTCGTACTCATAGAGTTTGGCTTTGAGCATTTTCATCGCGGTCGCCCGGTTTTTGTGCTGCGAGCGCTCGTTTTGGCACGCCACTACGATGTTGGTCGGGATGTGCGTAATGCGGATCGCCGAGTCGGTGGTGTTGACGTGCTGGCCGCCCGCCCCGCTGGAGCGGTAGGTATCGATGCGCAAATCCGCTTCGTTGATCTCAATATCGATGTCGTCGTCGAGCTCGGGAAACACGTCCACCGAGACAAACGAGGTATGCCGCCGGGCATTGCTGTCAAAGGGGGAAATGCGGACGAGGCGGTGCACACCTTTTTCGCCCTTCATATACCCGTAGGCAAAGTCGCCCGATACCTGCAAGGTGACACTCTTAATCCCCGCTTCGTCACCGGGCTGGATGTCCATAATCTCGTCCTTCCACCCCCGGCGCTCAAAGTACCGGCGGTACATACGCAACAGCATATTGGCCCAGTCGCACGACTCGGTGCCGCCCGCCCCGGCATGGATCGAGAAATAAAGATTGTTTTTGTCAAACTGGCCGGAGAGGAAGCTCACCAGCTCCAGTTTATTGAGACCTTTGATCAAACGGTAATAGGCAATCTCGGTTTCTTTGAGGAAATCCGGGTCTTCGCCCGCCAATTCAATCGCCGCCGTAAAATCCTCGACATCGCCGAGCATCTTTTGATACGGCTCCAGAACGTTGCGGCAAGCCGAGAGCTCCGCCACCGTTGCCTGCGCAGACTCTTTTTTGTCCCAAAAATCGGGCGCGGTCATGCGCTCCTCGATTTGTTTCAATTCGGCCTGCTTATCCTCGATGCCGAGAAATTCGCCCAAATGCACCACCCGCTGCTGCAAGTCTTTTTCCGCTGCTTTCAGCTCTTCGATGGTCATTTCTTTAATTTCTCCAGTTTCCAGAGGTCGTCGAGCAAGTGTTGGATTTCATCCAGACACGCGCCGCAGGCGCCGCCGGCTTTGCAGTACTTGGAGACGTCCTCGGCCTTGGTGATATTGTTTTCGCGGGCGACTTTAACAATCTTGACGTCGCTCACGGTGAAACACTTGCAGACGATTTTTCCCTCATGCTCGTCATCGGCCTCAAACGGGTTGGGCAACCCTTTGTATTTGGCAATGGCCGCCTGCAAGGCCTCCATCCCCATCACCGAGCAGTGCATCTTGGCCTCGGGCAATTCGCCGAGCTCGTTGACAATATCATGATTGGTGATCGCCGCCGCCTCATCGAGCGTCTTGCCGACCAGCATCTCGGTCAATACCGAGCTTGACGCAATTGCGCTCGCGCAACCGAAGGTCTTGAATTTGGCCTCGGTGACCTTGCCGTTGTCGTCCAGCTTAATGGTGAGTCTCAAGGCATCGCCGCAGGCGGCATTGCCGACTTCGCCCACCGCATCGGGATTCTCAACTTCGCCCACGTTGCGCGGATTCAAAAAGTGATCCATCACTTTGTCATTGTAATTCCACATTTTACACCTCAAATCTGGCCAGTTGCCGGGCAACTTCCGCCTTTAAAAACGTTTGGATCGAGTCCAGCGGCAACTTTTGCGTTTCCGCCGTGCCCCGGATTTTAAATTCAACCGCGTTTTCCGCCAAGGTTTTGGGCGAAACCACCACCCGGAGCGGAATTCCCAGCAAATCGGCGTCATTAAACATGAAACCGGGCTTCTCTCCGCGGTCATCATACAATACTTCAATTTTTTGAGATTGCAAATCCAGATACAATTTTTCGCAGATTTCTCCCACGCCTTCTTTGTCGGGCGTGATCGCGCAGAGGTGAACTTGATAGGGCGCAATCGACATCGGCCAAATGGGACCGTACTCATCATAATTTTGCTCAAGCACGGAGGCCATCGTGCGGCCGACGCCGATCCCGTAGCAGCCCATGATCATCACTTGCGATTTGCCGTTGCGGTCAAGGTAATTGCAGCCCATCGCGGCGGAGTACTTGGTGCCCAACTGGAAAATGTTGCCGACTTCGATCCCGCGGGTGAAGATCAATGGTTTGCCGGTCACCGGACAGGGGTCGCCCTCGCGGACGTTGGCAATGTCGATGATCTCATATTTGACTCCGGCGGCATCGCGCTCCAAATTAAAGTTGATAAAGTGGTAATCGGTCTCATTGGCGCCGACCACCAGATTGCCGGAGCCCGCGACCGACGGGTCGATGATGATCTTGACTTTGGCCTTTTGCAAATTTAAAATCGAGGCAAAGCCGGGGACGCAGCCCGCCGCCAAAATCGCCTCGTCGTCGGCAAACTTCATCTCCGACGCCTGCGCCGCATTGGCAAGCTTGCTCTCATTGACCTCAAAATCACCGCGGATCATCGCAAAAATCAATTCACCGGTGTGGACATTTTGATAAAAGACCGCTTTGCCGGTGTTTTCGGGCTTGAGCCCCAAAAAGCCGGAGACGTCCTCAATGCTTTTCAAATCGGGGGTATGCACCTTTTGCATGGCGAGCAAAGTTGCGGGCTTCTCATATTTCCAGGCGGCGGTCGCCACTTCGCGGTTGGCTTTGTACGAGTAATCCTCGTTGGTAATGATGGTATCCTCGCCGCACTCGCAAATCGCCATAAATTCGTGCGAAATTTTTCCGCCCATCATCCCCGAGTTGGAGAGGATGCTGAGCACATTTTGCATCCCGACGCGTTTAAAAATTCGCTCGTAAGCCTCGTGGGCCCGAACATAATACTGCTCCAAATCCTCCTGCGTAGCGTGAAAGCTGTAGGCGTCCTTCATCGTAAACTCGCGCACCCGGATCATCCCGGCGCGCGGTCTGGCTTCATCGCGGTATTTGGTCTGGATCTGGTAGAGCATCACTGGCAGTTGCTTGTAGCTGTTGACCTCGCTGCGGACCAAGTGGACCACCGCTTCCTCGTGGGTCATCGCCAAAATCATCGGCTTGTCATTGCGGTCCTTAAAGCGCAACAGCTCCTGACCGACCGCCTGATAACGGCCCGACTCCTCCCACAGCTCGGCGGGCAGCACCACCGGCATCAAAACTTCCTGCCCCTCGATGCGGTTCATCTCCTCGCGGATGATCGCTTCAATCTTGTCAACAATGCGCTTGCCGACCGGCAGCAGCGAATAAATCCCGGCCGAAACCGGCCTCACATAGCCGCCGCGGATTAAAAACTTATGACTCACCGTCGATGCATCTTTGGGGGTCTCTTTGATCCGGCGACCCACCAGCTGACTCATTTTCATAAAATAAAATTCCTCTGGTTATATCTCTTGCCGAAGCCTTGCGGACCTGCCGCGCCGCTCCCATTTAAAACACAAAAAGACTTAAAAGACAATTTGCCTTTTAAGTCTTTGGATTTTCAAAACTGTCAGTTTCCGCTGCGGCCTCTGAGTCTGCCGGACTTGAGGAAACCGTCATAATGACGCATCGTCAGATGCGACTCCAACTGACTCATGGTATCGAGCACCACCCCGACCATAATCAGCAAACTGGTACCGCCGAAAAATTGAGCCACCATAAACGGAATCCGGAAATTGCTGTAAAGCAGCATCGGAAACAGCGCCAACACCATCAGAAACAGTGCACCGCCGGTGGTAACCCGGGTCATCGTCATATCGAGGAAGTTGGCAGTCGCCTGCCCCGGGCTGATCCCCGGAATGTAGGCGCCTTCCTTTTTCAAATTATCCGCAATCTGGAGCGGGTTGAATTGGTTGGCCACCCAAAAGAAACTGAAGAGCAAAATCAGCACGGCATAAGCAACCATATAGCCGGGCCCGTCCTGGCGGAAGAAAACATAGAGCGAGTGCCAAATCGAGCCGGAGCCCGTTTGCTGCGTCATCGCCTGAAACAAGTACCCGGGGATCATCAAAATCGCACCGGCGAAAATGATCGGCATCACGTTGGCAAAGTTAACCTTGAGCGGCATGTAGGTGGTGCCGCCGGACATCTGATTGCCGACGGTTTTGCGCACCATCTGGATCGGAATGCGCCGGTAGCCCTGCGACAACAAAATCGTCGCCGCGGTCACCGCGCAAAAGACCAGCAACAAGAGCAGCAACTGCACCGGCTTAAAGGTCGAGCCGTCGGGAGTGCTCCCTTTGACCGCCATATCCACAAGGTCAAAAATCGCAGCGGGCAAACGGGAAATAATATTGATGGTAATAATGAGCGATACCCCGTTGCCAATCCCGCGCTCGGTGATCTGTTCGCCCATCCAGGTAAACATCATCGTCGTACAGGTAATCACCAAAACGGTAATCGGGACAAACACCGACACACTGCCGATGTACAAAGGCTCACTCGGGTTGGGCAAACCGAGACGGCTCGGGTTGACCATCGCCATCGCCACCATCGCGCCCTGAATTACGCAGACCACAATGGTGAGATAGCGGGTGTATTGAGCGATTTTCTGGCGTCCGGTATCCCCTTCGCGGGAAATTTTTTCCAACGCGGGAAATACCGGCACCAGCAATTGCATGATAATCGAAGCGGTGATGTACGGCATGATCCCCAACGCTCCCAAAGCAAAGTGCGCCAAAGCACCGCCGGAGAAAAGGTCGATCAAACTGACAAAACCGCCAGATGAGGTGGCACCCATATCATGAATGAATTTTTCCAGTGCGGTCGGATTGACCCCCGGACACGGAATGTTGCTGGCGACGCGCACCAATACAATGATCAGCGCGGTAAATAACAGCCGCTTGCGCAACTCTTTAACTTTCAGTATGTTTAAAAATGCCTTCCACATCGCTTGATTATCCTGTTGTGAGGAATCGTTATTCGATTACTTGGACTTTGCCGCCCGCGGCTTCAATCTTGGCGGCGGCGGCGGCGGAGAATTTATCCGCTTTGACCGTGACCGCTTTGCTGATTTCACCGTTGGCCAGTACTTTGATTAAGCGCACAGTTTTGCCCAAGAGATTCTTGGCACGCAAGCTCTCGGCATCGACGACATCGCCGGCGGCGAAATTGTCTTCGATCAAACTGAGGTTGACCAAACTGTACTCCACATGATCCGGGCTGTTGAAACCGCGCTTGGGCAAGCGGCGGAACAACGGAATCTGGCCGCCTTCGAAAAACGGACGGATGCTCGAACCGGTACGGGATTTTTGCCCCTTTTCGCCGCGGCAGGCAGTTTTGCCCATGCCGGAGCTGTCACCGCGGCCGACCCGCTTGCGACGCTTGCGGGAGCCTTCGTTGGGACTGAGTTCATGAAGTTTCATAATCCGAAATTCCCTTGATTATTTGGAAGTGATCCCGCGGCGGGCGAGAACTTCTTCACGGGTTGACAGTTGACTGATGGCCTTAAAAGTCGCCTTGGCCACGTTGGCGGCGTTGGACGCCCCCAAAGATTTCGCCAAAACGTCTTTGACACCGGCCAGCTCGAGAATCGCGCGGACAGCGCCGCCGGCGATCAAACCGGTACCGGGGCTGGCCGGACGGAGCAACACTTTGGCCCCGCCGAACTTGACTTCGATGTCATGCGGCAACGTCGCGCCATGCATCGGCACGGTAACGATGTTGCGGCGGGCGCATTCGCCGCCCTTGCGGATGGCGTCGGACACTTCGTTGGCCTTGCCGTAACCGTAACCGATACGGCCGTTGCGGTCACCGACCACGACGAGGGCGCCGAAACTGAAGTTTTTGCCGCCCTTGACGACTTTGGCACTGCGGTTGACGGCGATTACGCTTTCGTCAAATTCGCTGTGCTGCTCTTCTGCAATATTTTCACGTTTAGCCATTTCACACGCTCCTAGAACTTAAGCCCGTTTTCACGAGCGGCTTCGGCAATCGCTTTTACGCGGCCGTGGAATTTGAAACCGGAGCGGTCAAACACCACTTCCGACACGTTGGCGCTTTTGGCGGCTTCGGCAGCCATTTTGCCCAAAAGGACCGCACCTTCCAAATTCGGCTTGCCGTTCGCTTCTTTAAAAGCGGGGCTCAAGCTCGACACGGAAGCCAGGGTTTTGCCGCCTTCATCGTCGATGAACTGGCAATAGATGTTGTTGGCAGTCACGCTGACACAAAATCTGGGACGCAACGCGGTGCCGGAAATCTTTTTACGGATCCGGAAGTGACGACGTTGACGCTGAAATTTATTATCTCTGACAGACATTTTATATACTCCTTGGACCAATCGGGATTAACCGACGGATTTACCTTCTTTGAGAGTGATCTTTTCGTCAACGTAGCGAATCCCTTTGCCTTTGTACGGCTCCGGCGAACGGAAGGAGCGGATATCAGCGGCGGACTGACCGACCAATTGCTTGTCGGCGCCCTCAACCACGATCTTGCTTTCGGCCACGGTGACTTTGACACCTTTGGGGACCATGTACTCGATCGGGTGCGAATACCCGAGGCTCAGCACCAGCTTGGAGCCGGTGAGCTGCGCTTTGTAACCGACCCCGACGATCGCCAACTCTTTACGATAACCGGTGGTGACACCGATGATCATATTGTTGATGAGACTGCGGGTCAGCCCCTGCATGGCCGACGCCTGCGGATGATCTTCCGCCTGACTGACCAGCACGTTGTTATCTTCGATTTTAACTGCGACTCTCGGCGGCAACTGTATCGAAAGCTTTTCTTTGCCCTCGACCGTCACGCCGTTTCCGTTGACCGATACCTTGACATTTGCCGGTATCGCAATCGGTTTTTTTCCTACACGAGACATCTTGTTATTTCCTGATTATTATTGTTTACCAAACATAGCAGAGGATTTCACCCCCGACATTGGCCTTGACGGCCGACTTGCCGGACATGATCCCGTTGGGGGTGGTCAAAATGACCGTACCCAAGCCATTGCGCACGCGGGGCACATCGGCGCTGCCGCAGTGAATCCGGCAGGACGGTTTGCTGACGCGCTCGACGCCTTCGATCACGGATTTGTTGTTGACATACTTCAAATCAATCACCAAAGTTTTTTTAACGCCGTCTTCGACCACGGTGAAATTGCTGATGTAGCCTTCGCTCTTCAGAACTTCCGCGATCGCGGATTTGATTTTGGATCCCGGCATATCAACCTTTTTGAGACCGGCCATACCGGCATTGCGCAAACGGGTCAACATATCGGCAATCGGATCTTGCATACTCATAAAAAACCTCCTATTACCAGCTGGCCTTGGTCACGCCCGGAATCTGACCCTTGGAGGCCAGCTCACGGAAGCAGATACGACAAAGCTGAAATTTGCCGATGTAAGCGCGGGCACGCCCGCAGGCTTTACAACGAGTGTAATTGCGGACCTTGAATTTGCTGCCGCGCTCGGCTCTTACCATTAAACTAAGTTTTGCCATGATGCAATCCTTCCTTTATTCCGCAAACGGAACTTCCAACATTTTCAGAAGTTCGCGAGCGCCCTCGGTATCCTTGGCGGTGGTGACAAACGTGATGTTGACCCCGAGCGGATACTTGAGCTTATCAGGATCGACTTCGGTGAAAACCGACAGATCGCTGATACCGACATTGTAGTTGCCCACACCGTCGAAACCGGTTTTGGGAATCCCGCGGAAGTCACGCACACGCGGCATGGCGTTGTGCACGAAACGGTCGAGAAACTCATACATCCGGCGGCCGCGCAAGGTGACCATCACCCCGACCGGCATGCCGATGCGGAGTTTAAAGTTGGACACGTTTTTGCGAGCCTTGGTGATCACCGGCATCTGGCCGGCCATCGCCGCGATGTGCTTTTTTGCCTCGGCAAAAGCATCGCGCTCGGCGCTGGACTTGATCCCGCTGGAGATGACAATCTTCTCCAGTTTGGGGATCTGCATCACGTTTTTAAGGCCCAGCTTGGCTTGCAATTCGCCTTGCACCTGGTCCTTGTATTTTTTCATCATATCAGGCATTTTGCATTACTCCGTTTTCTTATCATCGGCAACTTTTGCCACGTTAGAAACATGCACCGAAACCGCCCGATCAACCAAGCCGCCATTGGGATTGGCTTTGCTCTTTTTGACCGTGCGTTTGCCCAACTTGCCGGCACCGGAGATATCCAAAACCGCACGGTCATTCTTGGTCAGAATGGTTATGACGGTGGCTTCTTCGCCTTTGAAGTTGCCGGAAATCACCTTTACCTTATCGCCTTTTTTGACATGGTATTTATTCATTATAACACCTCCGGCGCAAGCGAAATGATCTTCATGAAGTCTTTTTCGCGCAATTCACGCGCCACGGGCCCGAAAATACGGGTGCCGATCGGGTTTTTATCCTTGTCAATGATCACCGCGGCATTGTCGTCAAAACGCAAATAGGAGCCGTCGGCACGACGGATCTTTGCGGCAGTACGGACGATAACGCACTTGACCACCTGACCTTTTTTGACTGAACCTTCCGGAATGGCTTCCTGAACCGCGGCTGTGACGATATCGCCGACGCCGGCAATGGTCTTGGCCTGGCCGAGGACGGTAATCGTCAGCAACGATTTCGCTCCGGAATTATCAGCAACCTCCAGAATTGTCTGCATCTGAACCATAATAATTCACTCCTTCCAGAGGTTAGTCCTGCACCGCGCGGTTGATGATTTCCAACAGCCGCCAACGTTTGCTTTTGCTCAGCGGGCGGGTCTCGGTAATCCGGACCGTGTCGCCGACTTTGGCTTCGTTATTTTCATCATGCGCAGTGAATTTTTTAGTAACTTTTACGACCTTCTGGTACAACGGGTGCGGAGTGCGGCGGTCAACCTTGACGATGATGGTTTTATCCTGAACATCGCTGATTACAACGCCGACGCGCTCTTTACGGTTGCCCCGTACTTCTGTATTGATTTCACTCATCGTATTACCTCACTCAAGCCTTGTTTGCTCTGGCGGTCTGTTCCGTATAAATACGGGCGATGTCGCGACGGATATCGCGCACTTTGGCGCTCTTCTCCAACTGACCGGTGCGAGACTGAATTTTGAGGTTCAACTTTTCCCGTTTCAAGTCGGCGACTTTGGCCACCAGCTCGACGTCGGTCATTTCACGGATTTCTTTGATTTTCATAGCAATCCACCTCTACTCTTCACGCGCTAAAAATTTACAGCGCAAACAAAGTTTGTTCGCGGCGCGGCTCATCGCTTCTTTGGCGACAACCTCGCTGCAACCTTTGACTTCAAAAAGCACGCGACCCGGCTTCACCGGAGCCACCCAGCCTTCGACCGCACCCTTTCCCTTACCCATACGCACTTCCAACGGCTTCTTGGTAAAGGATTTAAACGGGAACATACGAATCCACACCTGGCCTTTACGCTTGAGGTGACGGGTGATTGCAATACGCGCGGCTTCGATCTGATTATTGGTAACGTACCCGCGGGTCAACGCCTGCAATGCGAAATCGCCGAAGTCAATCTTGTTATTTGACGTGGCGAGCCCAGCATTACTTCCGCGCTGAACCTTTCTGTACTTTACTCTTTTTGGCATTAATGGCATGATTCTGTTCCTCGATAGAGTCTTTGTGACAAATCCAAACTTTTACCCCGATTTTACCGGCAGTGGTATCCGCTTCGGTAAATCCGTAATCGATGTTGGCCTTCAACGTATGCAACGGCACACGACCTTCTTTGTACTGTTCTTCACGGGCCAACTCAGCGCCGCCCAAACGGCCGGCACAGTTGATTTTGATCCCGTCAGCACCCATTTCCATCGCCGATTGGATGGCGCGCTTCATGGCACGGCGGAAACCAATCCGGCGCTCCAGTTGCATCGCAATGTTTTCGGCAACCAACTGGGCGTTGATTTCAGCCTTGCGGATTTCCGCAATTTCGGTGAAAACTTCTTTTCCCGGAGCCAATTTGGCGATATCCGCTTTCATCGCTTCGAGCTCGGCGCCTTTTTTACCGATCAAAAGACCGGGACGGGCCGAGTGAATCGTGACGCGCACGCGGTTGGCAAAACGCTCAATCTGTACGCGGGCAATCGCGGCCGCGGCAAATTTTTCTTTGATGAACTTGCGGATCGCAAGGTCTTCATGGAGCCATTCGCCGAACAGCGCCTTACTGGCAAACCAGCGGGATTCCCAATTTTTATTAAGGGCGGTTCTCAATCCGATTGGATTAACTTTTTGTCCCACGATGTAATCCCCTATAAAATTAGTTAATTTCGCTCAAAATAACTTCAATATGGCTGGTCCGTTTCCGAATCCGCCCGGCAGAACCGCGTGCTTTGGCGCGAAAACGTTTGATGATCGGACCGGGACAGACCATGGCGGATTTAACCACCAGCTCTTTGCGGTTCAGATTTGCATTGTTTTCGGCATTGGCCACAGCGGAGCGCAGCGTGTCGCCGATCAAGGCAGCCGCTTTGCGCGGTACCAAGTCCACGATCGCCAACGCCTCGACGACGCTCTTGCCCTGGATAAGGCGCGAAACGTGACGCGCTTTTTCCGGTGCAATGCGCACAAACTTTGTCAAAGCTCTAACTTCCATAATCTGGTTCTCGAGTTTCCTTTGCCGGTTGATTGCAAGTGTGCTCTGCATCCACCCGGCACTTGTTAATGTTTCTCTTTGGGAGCACCGTCATCTTCCCTTTTGTCGGCACTCTTAGTTTCGTTGATCGCAAGCTCCATCCCCGGAGCGAGGTTTTCGATATTGCCCGAGATGAGCAGGGCCGCTGCGATCGTCGGCCTGACACTGATGACCTTCAGCCACTCATCCTTGTCCTTGACGCGGTACATCATTCCGGCAAACGCCCCCTGATCCGCACCGACGGACAATATCGCGATGTTGAGCTCGCGGTTGACGGACAGCACCCGGCATGTTCGCAGCATGTCGGAGCCCTCATTTGTCTCCCTTTTAAGCTCGCTCATCGCTATGAAGCGGCGCGAATCGCGCACCAGAGCGTCCAGCTTGAGCCGGATCTCCGCCTGCCGAGTCTTCCCAACCGGCAATTCGCGCAACAATTCATCCACCACTTCGGAGAATGCAACCGACCCCAGGGCAAGCTGGTTGCCGGCTTTGGACAAATCCCCCAGACGCTTATACAGCTCCTCTTCCCGCTGGCCTTGATATCGCACCATGCCCCCTGCCGGGACTTTGGCCAGCCAGAGCTGAAGCTCGCGGAATTTGTCATTCTCTTTTTGAAATTTTTCGTTGGTCTCAAACAACTCCTGTCGCAATCGGGCCCGCTCATCTTTGAGCGACTGCACCTCGAGCTCCAGTTTTTTAATCGTTTCAGCTGCCTCGGCCATATCGCCGCGCATCCGGTTCATCTCTTTAAACCTCTCAGCATCTTGAGGTTTGATCCTGACCGTCACGCTGCTCGCACTGCCGCTGCCGCCGCCACTCTCCGGCTCGTCGGCACACAATCCATGCGCACCGGACACACCAAAGTTTAATAATATAGACCCTAAAATGCACTTTATCAAATCGGAAGTGTTAAAAAATAGCGTTTTTTTCATGTTTTTTTCACGTTAAATGCCGTTTATCGTTAAAATCACCGTCTGATCGCCCTGATTTTGCGCCGTTTCGCCGTTTCCGGCAGCACTTCGTCCATCGTCTGCCCCGCGTCAGCTGCTTCCGGCAGCGCAAAACGGCCGGCAATCAGCAAGGAGAGCTCAAAGAGCGCCCACATCGGGAGCGCCATGCACAATTGACTCACCACATCCGGCGGCGTCAGCACCGCGGCTGCGACAAAAATCAGCACTGTCGCCCAAGCCCGACAGCGGCGCAGCATCGTGATGCGCACAATCCCCAGTCTGACCAGCGTGAGCACCACCAGCGGGAGCTCAAAAGCAAAGGCGAAGCACAAAATAAAATTAATCACCAGCTCAAGGTATCCGGCCAACCCGATCACCGGCGTCAAATTATCATCGCCAAACGACAACGCAAACGCCAAAACCTTGGGCAGTACCCAAACATACGCAACCGCGCCGCCGAAACCGAAAAGCCCGAGACCGCATCCGAGACCGGCCAGCAAAAACCGGCGTTCACCCGCGTTCAGCGCCGGAGCCAGATAGCGGACGATTTCCCATATGATATAAGGAAAGGCAAAAATCAGTCCCAACAGCAAGCCGGTCTTAAGCTCAATCAGCATCGGCTCAAACACGGTAAAAAAACTCAGCCGCACGCCATAGGACAATACGGCAATCACCTTGGGCGCCAGATAAAACCCGGGAGCCAAAGCAATCAAATACCCGGCGAGACAGCGCAGCAGCAAGCGCCGCAAGTCCTCCAAGTGGTCGAGAAATGCTTTGTCAGAGCCCGCATCGCCCTGAGATTTCACTTTTTTGGTTCGTCCTTTTTGTCCTCGTCGAGCAAACCATCTTTGGCCGATTTGAACTCGCGGACAGCCTTGCCCAGCGACCGGGCAATCTCCGGGATGCGCGCCGCTCCGAAAACCAGCAGCACCACGCACAAAATAATGACCAACTCGCCGAAACCGATGCTGCCCATTTACGCCCCCAGTTTTTTGCCCAAAGCGAGCGCTTTGTCCATCACGGCCGTGCGCTCGCAAATGTCCATTTCGGGCGAACAGTGTTTTTCAAACAAAACCTCAGGCATCGGCATTTTGACCAAATGATGCATGTTTTCAAAAAAATTGACCATATTTTTGACTCCGCTGTCGGACAAATCGCCGCCGCCGGTGGCCGCAAGCACAAATTTCATCCCCGACAACGGCGAAGTGTAGTGGCCGGGCGACACCACCTCCAACAAGGAAAAAAAGCGGTCAATCACGGCCTTAACCTGCGCCGGAAAGCCGAAAAAATAGACGGGAGCGGCAATCACCACGGCGTCAAACTCGACCAATGAGCCGACCAGTTTGGAGTAGTCATCGCGAATCACGCACTTGAGACCGTTACCCGGCTGCTTGCAGCCCATGCAGCCGGTGCAGCCGTGAAATTTGGCCTCATACTTGGAGACATCGGTAATCAGGGCATCGGCACCGGCCAGCCGCACCCCTTCGGCAATTTTTTGCGCCAGTTTGCCGGTATTGCTGTTGATTCCCCGCGGGCTGCCGGCAATGATCAAAATCCGTTTCATGTTGGTCTCCTTATCGTTAACATCAGGCATCGCCGAATCCGGTCGGCCCGTCCACACCATTCCAATTAAATATAACTTGAAAACATCATATTTCAATTGCAAAACCCCAAATACATGCTATTTTATGCCATTATGAGTCAAATTTTACATCAATTTGTCAAAAAAATATTGATTTCGGGACTGATTTTGACCGTGTTGCCGCTGGCGGCCGAAAACGTCAAGTATCTGTTGAGCGGCGATGTATCGCTGCCCAGCACCGGCATCCGGATCAAAATTTTTAAGGGGATGTCACCGCAAATCCAGAACCCGCCGGCTGCCTTTGCCATCCGCAGCACAGACAACGTTCGCATGTATCAGCTGGTCGATTTCTGGCGCTTCCGGCAAACCGCCGGGGTCTGGAGTTGCCCGGGAATCAAAATCACCGTCGGCGAAATCAAACTGACACCGGCGGAGAACAATGAGCCGGTTGCCGAAAAAGAGCTCGACAGTAAATTCAAAGCCGTCGGCGAAATCAATAACGAAATACTCAAAAAATGGGTCGGCGATTTCTCCGGCCTCACGGTCAAAAACATTGCTCCCCTGGGCCGCAACCTGGCCGGGATCAAAGCCTTGGAGTGCGAGTTTGACCGGCAGCGCAGTTTTAAAAACATGGCCTTTATCATCCAGCCGACCAACTTTAAGAGCAATCTCATTTTTATCTGTTACACCGTCGATGAGGACGCCTTTGACCCGCGGGTCGAAAAAATGATCAACCAGTCGGTCAACTCGATCAACTGTTTCCCGCCCGCCACCGCCGCCAAAGAGGCCAAAATCGCGCTCGGCAACAAAAACTACTCCGCCGAGTATCAGGAAAGCCGCCAGCGGGTGATTGACAACATCAAAAATCTGCGCGAGTGGTGGTATATGGAGGGCAACAATTTTATTTTTGTCTCCAACCAAAAGAATCAGAAAAATATCGCCCGGCTCAAGCTTGATATTGAGCACGCGCGCGAGGTTTACGCCAAGTATTTCCCGCTGGAAACCGAGCTCAAGTCGATCAGCGTCATCAAAGTGTTTAACCAGCGCAACGAATATTTGACCTATGTCGGCAAAGACATGGAGTGGTCGGGCGGCATCTGGTCGCCCGCCAAGGCCGAGCTGGTGATTTCGCCGATCGACGAGCGTTTCCCCGAAAAAGCACGCCGCGAAATCGTTCAGCAGGTGGTGTTTCACGAGGGGTGCCACCAATATTTGTTTTATGCCTTGGGCGAGCGCAACCCGGGGATGTGGTTCAATGAAGGGGCCGCCCAATTTTTTGAGGGCGTCGACTTCCGGGGAAATCTGCCGAGTTATGAAATCCCTGAGCATCATCTTAAAAAGATCACCGAGATGTTTGCCGCACGCCCAAAAAAGGATTTGAATACCTTGATCAACATGGACCGCGATGCCTTTTATGGCGCAGACAAAGAAAATAATTATCTGTTGGCCAATGCGTTGATGATTTATCTGTTGCGCGGCTGCGTCGCCGCCGACAAGCCCGAGTACGCTCAAATTGCCAAAAAGTATTACGAGGCTATCCGCAACGGCGAAGATTACGAAGAGGCCAATCAGACTGCGTTTGACAAAATCGACATGGACAAACTGAGCCAGGATCTCGCCGACTTTTGGAGCAACAAACGCTTGGTCGACAAAGCGGAGAAACTCAAGTTTCCATGAGCTTTGACAACCGCACGATTATCCGCACCGCGCTGCCGGTACTGGCAAGCCTGCTGATGGAGCATTTGATCGGGATCACCGACACCGCCTTTTTGGGGCGCGTCGGCGAAGCCGAGCTCGCCGCCTCGGTGCTGGCCAATATCTTTTACATGATCATCTTTGTGGTCGGCGCCGGCTTCAGCACCGGGGCGCAGATCATCATTGCGCGGCGCAACGGCGAGCAAAACTTTTCCGCCATCGGCAAAGTGTTTTACTCCGGCGTCGGCTTTCAACTCATGCTGGCGGCGGCGCTGTTTCTCCTGACCCAGCTGTTGGCACCGTGGCTCCTGCGGCAACTCATCACCTCCGAAGCGATTTACGAGCAGACCATTCATTATGTCACTTGGCGCGTCTGGGGGCTTTTTTTTATCTTTACCATCTTGATGTTTCGCGCGTTTTTCATCGGGATCACGCAAACCCACATTTTGAGCATCGCCGCCGTGGTGACGGTGGCGGCCAATGTTTTGCTCAATTATCTCCTGATCTTCGGCCACTGGGGTTTGCCCGCCTTGGGCATCCGCGGGGCGGCGATCGCCTCGGCGCTGGCGGAGATGATCGGCTGCGGCTTCTTTATCGTCTACGCCCTCTACCGGGTCGATATTACGCGCTACGGCCTGCGCAAATTTGACTTTGAGTGGGCGATCCTCGGGCGGGTCTTCAACACTTCGGCGTGGACGATGCTCCAGTCGTTTCTCGCCATCAGCATTTGGTTTGTCTTTTTTCTCGCCGTCGAACGGCTGGGCGAGCGGCCGCTGGCGGTCGTCAACCTCATCCGCACCTGCGCCATTATCCCCTTTTTGTTTACCAACGCCTTTGCCTCGGTGACCAACTCGTTGATCAGCAATCTGATCGGTGCCGGACAGCAGGATCAAATCTATCGACTCATTAACCGGACGACGCTGCTGGCTTTGATGTTTGTCGGGCCGGTTCTGCTCTTTGTCTTACTGCTGCCGCAACTCTCCTTTATGCTCTACACCGACAATATGGGGCTCGTCGACGCGGCCGCCGCCAGCGCCTGGATGATGGTGCTGGCCAGCTTGGTGCAAGTCCCCGCCTTTATCTGGCTCAGCGCCGTCTCGGGGACCGGCAACACCAAATTTACCCTCATCATCGAGTCGGCGACGCTGGCAATCTACACGGTAAGCGTGCTCTACTTTGTAAGCTATCTCAAAGGAGGCATCACTTTGGCGTGGTCCACCGAGCTCATTTACCAAATCTTTTTGCTCGGTTTCTCGCTTCTCTATATGACCAGCGGCCGCTGGCGCGGCAAAACCGTATAATTTTTAACAAAATATCAATTCGACGCTTGATTATTATTCCCTTAGTGTTATAATAGATATAGAACATCTATAACAAAACGCGAGGCAACCATGTTTTTTGCCGTCAACCCCGACAGCGCCAAGCCGCTCTATGAGCAATTGGCCGACAACATCAAAGAGCAAATCCACAGCGGCAAACTCCAGCCGGGTGACAAACTGCCGCCGGTGCGGGTCCTGGCCGAAACACTCAACATCAACATGCACACCGTCCGCCACGCCTACCGGCTGCTGGCCGATGACAACATCGTCCGCTTGCGCCTCGGGCAAAGCACCACCGTAAATCCGCTGCCTTCGGCCGCCAAGCCTGACCGGCAAACCGCCAATTATCTCTTAAAAAAGTGGGCGGAGCTGCGCCGCGAAGCCTTTTTGCGCGGCGTCGATGCGCAACAGCTGTGGCTGCTCATTCAAAACGAGGAGGAGTCTCATGCGTAATTTGGATTGGAAAAAATGGAGCTTTCTTCCCGCCTTGCTGCTGATCGCGGGAACGGCGGTCATTTTAAGCCGGATAGACCCGGCGCAAAACTGGCCGACGCATTATAATTTTGCGGGCAAAGCCGATGCGTTCGGCAAGGTGAAACAATTGTGGCCGTTGCTGGGGGTGGAAATTTTTCTCACCGCCATGATGGTTGCCCTCGACGAGGGATTGCGCCAGCTGCGTTCGCGCAAATGGCAATTTGCGAGTACTTTGGCCGCATTGATCAACTCACTCTTTTTTTATCCGTTATGGCGACAGTATCAAGTCGGGCCGACCGGCATAATCGAACACTTTTTAAGCGGTCAATTGTTGTTCGCGCTCGCTATGGCCGGAGCCGCTTACACATTGGAGGCATTGCGACAACCATTGCCGCCGGCCGAACCGGAAGCCCCGCCGGCGCTCCCCGCTTTGACAGACCGCAATTTTTGCTATTACGAGCACTGCAACCCGATGTGGATTAATATTTTATTAATTCTCGCGAGTTGCATCACATTTATCCCGATGGCAATGGGGCAATTTCCGGCAGTACCGATTATCCTCGGGATGTTTTTAATTTTGTTTGTCGGCGGCTTTCATGTCGCGGTCAGCCGTGAGCGCTTCACGGTATATTTTGGGATACTTAAGATCAAATTATTGAATCTCAAATTGGCCGATATCCAAACGGCGGAAGTCACCGAGTTCAACCCGGTGCGCGAGTTTGGCGGCTGGGGCATCCGTTACGGCAGCAAGTGCGGCTGGGGCTTTATCCTCGGCAGCCGCGGAGTAAAACTCGTCACCGCGCGCGGCCGCCGCATTACGGTAAGCATGCGGTTCCCGGAGATTGCGCTCGCCATTTGGCAAAATCAAGCCTCAGCAAACCAAAATTGTTGACGCGTCCATAATTTTTTTCATCGCCGACGCGATCTCGCGTTTTTGCCCCTCGTTGAGCGGCAACAGCGGCAGACGCGGGTCGCCGCAATCGATGTTTTTAAGGCGCATCATCGCTTTGCCGGCGGCAATCCCGCCAAATTTGACCAAAATATCCACCCCCTGACACACTTGACGCATGAGAAGCTTTACCCGCTCCCAGTCTCCGGCGGCAAACGCGCAGTCGATTTGCCGGTAAAGCTCCGCCGAGTAATTGTAAGTGCTGCCGATAAATCCTTTGGCTCCGAGCGCCAATGCCCCGGCGTAAAACTCATCCACGCCATAGACAATATCGTATTTGCCGTCGGCGAAATTCAAACAGTTTTGATACTCGTAAAAATTGTGGTGATTAAACTTGATCCCGGCGAGATTGGGAATTTTACCGTCGGCATACGCCAAAAATTCCGCCATCGGCAAATTGACATTGGCATTCATCGTATGATAGTAATAAAACGGCAACTCGGGCGCAAAAGCGGCGACCTTTTTACAAAGTTCGGTGAGCGCCGCCACATTGGCTGGCTTAAAATAACAAGGCGGCACAATCGAGGTGGCGTCATAGGATAATTTCTGTGCCGCCTTGCCCAGAACCTCCATATCTTTAACGGACAGCGCGCCGACATGAGCAATGAGCTTCAATTTTCCCCGGGAAGCAGTACTCCAGGCACGCATGATTTCGAGACGTTCGGCCACCGAACAGGAAATCCCCTCACCGGTGGTGCCGCAAATATAAGCGCCGACGATGCCGTCGGCAATCAAAGCGTTTGCCTGTTTCTCAATTTCCTGGTAATTCACTTCTCCTTTGCCGTCAAACGGGGTAAACGGGGCGGCCAGCAAACCGGTCAATTTGGTGATTTTCATAATGATCTCTCCGATTGATTATTTTTTGACGAAAGAGCCGCATCCGGCCAAGCCGGGGTATCCGGCCCGATCATTGCCGACCGCAACTTTTTTAGTCGGCATATTGGCACTCTTTTTTTGTTGCATGCGTTATAGTATAGCAATAAAACAGAGAAGTGTCAATGATAAAAAGAGTTTAATAATAATACAAATTTAACACTTTTTGGGAATACAACTTGCATTTGATTTGATTTAAGATATGTTATTACAGGGAGTAACAATAATTGAGCGAAATCAATATAATGATTAAAGCACTCGGCCGCGTCCGGCGGACCGCGGGCGAAAAAATCAGCTTCGCCGATGCCCGGCCATTGCCGCCGGCGCCGCTGCGCACCTATTTGCACCCGTACCGGCGGTTGATTGTGATGATTTCCGGCGAGCGTAAAATGACGTTTGCCCGCGACCACCGGATCGTAACGATGGTATTGCGGCCGGGAAACATGCTTTTTGCCCATCCCGGAGCATGGGTAGAGGAGAGTTTCACCGGGCCGCATGAAATTTTTTCGGCCGTGTTTCTCAATGACGGCATCCGCTTCATCCGCCACCTCGTCCGTGAAAAAGATGACATGCACCCCCCCGGCCAAAACTGTATTTCACACGGCGACACCGCTGTCAAAGAGCGGCAATCACACGTTGGAGGCGATTTTATGCGGCGACGGCGATGACTTTGCCGCCAAACAAAATTGCAGTGCGCTGCTGTACCAATTGGAGACCGAGCTCCGGCAGTCGCTCGCCGCGCCGTTGTCACGGCGGGAACAAGCGTGGAGCAATATTCAGGAGTATATCCAGATGAATCTTTGCCGCGACATCGGCCGCCGCGACATCGCCGATGCGGTCGGGCTCCACAGTGCCGCGCTGTCGCGGCTGATCCGGCAAAAAAGCGGTCTCACGTTGCGCGGGTATATCAACTTTATCCGCCTCGAGTATGCGCAAAATCTGCTCGGCGACGCCCAATTGACCGTTGACGAAATCGCCATGCAATGCGGCTTTTGCTACACCAGTTATTTTATCCGCAACTACCGCAAAATGTTCGGCATCTCACCGGGCGCCGGGCGCAAAACCGCCGACGGCGGTCAATAAATCCGGCTCACCGAGTTGCGCTCAATGAGCGAAAACGGGAGCTCGATTTTTTCTTTTGCAGCCGGGGAATTCTCGCGCAACACCAGCTCGACTGCGGTCTCCGCCATCTTTTGCAACGGGCAGCAAATAGTGCTTAGGGAGGGGCGCTGAAACTCGGAAATCCCCGGATTCTCAAAGCCCAGCAAAGAGATGTCGTCGGGGATCTTGCGGTTGGCCAGCTCCTGAATCAGCCAGTTGATTTCCAAAACCTTCATATCCTCCCCCGTGACCCATACCGCCGTCACTCCGGCATCAATGAGTTGCTTGACTGCAAGGTGCGGCGGCGCGGTATTGACGATTTTGAGGACCGGCAGACCCGCCTTTTGATAAAGGTCGGCGAGCCCGGCCACCCGGCGCATCCCGGAGTAATCGGCCTCATGGATCACTGCAACTTTGCGGTGACCGTTGGCATAAAAGTACTCGCCGGCACGGTGACCGATGGCATAATGGTTAAAGTAAACGCTGTCAAACAAATCGGCGTGCTCGTCGCTGGTCCAGACGATCGGCACGTTGCGCAATTTCTTTAATACCGCAATCGTTTTGGGCTCCCAGGCGATCCCGATCACGCCGTCAAACCAGTGCGCCGCCAAATTATCGATGCGGTCCTCGGTGACCATGGTGATCTCGGCATCAGCGCGGGAGAGGGCAAAGCAAATGTACTGGGTCAAGCTGTTGACATAGCCGCCCATCAAGGTTTTGTGCGGAGGCTCGGTCACCAGCGCAATTTGCGGACTCCGGACGCCGACGCGCGGGCGGAACCCCAATTGGCGCGCCGCCGCCAGCACCCGGATCGAGGTCTCGGCGGGAATCAAGGCGCTGTTGTTAAATACCCGGCTCACCGTACCGGCGGAGACACCGGAGAGCTCGGCAACTTTTTGCAAAACTGCGGAACTCTTATTTTTTTCGGACTTGATCTCTTTTTTCATAGCATACCTGTAAAATTAATCATGCATAATTATATCATGACCAAAGCATAAAGTCAAGAGCAAGCACCGGAAATAATGTAAAATTTGCATAAAAATGACTTTTGATTGCACTCAAATGCAAAAAAAAGACCGCCCCATACGGAACGGTCTAAAAAAGGCGACAGCCAATTACTTCTCGACAAGCTCGCGGTGCAATGCGACTTGCGCATTTTTGAAGTCTTCGCGGTCGATGATAAACTGCATATTGACTTGACGGGTGCATTGATCCATCGCCAAAATGTTGATGTGAGCACCGGCCAGAGCACCGGCGGCGCGGGACAACAGCCCCGGGATCTTCATATTGCTGCCCATGGCGCCGATGATCGCCACTTCGCGCGTTTCGACCAACGCGGTCGGAAAGCGGTGGCGAATCTCCTCGATGCAGCGGTTGAGATTGGTCGAGCGCGCCGAAACATAATGCTCAATGGTGTTGGCATTGGTGTTTTTGGCAATGTAGCTGATCTTGTAATGATTGAAGCTCTCGCACAAGCGGAAATCATAGCCGCTCTGACCGACCATTTCGGGGTCGTGGACGATGATCGCAATCACATCGTTGCGCCCGCAAATCATATCGACTTTGGGGGTTTCCGATTTATAATCGCGCTGAATCAAGGTCCCGGGGTGCTCGGGGTCAAACGCGTTTTTGACGCGAATCGGTATATTTTTATACTCCATCTCCTTGGAGGCTTTGGGGTGGATCGCCTCCATCGCCATGTCGGCCAGCTGGTCGGCAATGTCAAAATTGGTGTGACCGATGATTTTGACGTGATCGACGCCGATCAACTTGGGGTCCCCGGTGGAAAGGTGAAACTCTTTATGAATCACCCCTTCGCGCGCCTCGGTAACCACCGCAAATTTGCTGAACGTGATCTCGCTGTAGCCGCGGTCAAACTTGGCCATCACACCCTCAGCGCACTTGGCGTACCCGGTGACGATCGGCATGCAAGAGGAAAAATCGAGGTTCTCAATATTGCGGGCGATGGTGTCCTCCATGGTGCCCGTCTCGTGGTCTTTCCATCCCGAGAGATCTACAAACACGGCGTTGACGCCCTGCTTTTGCAAAATCAAAGTGGAGTTATAACCGCTGTGCGCTTCGCCGATGGAGCTCAAAAGCTCGCGGGTGGTCGGCAGATAATCGGTGGGCTTAAAGTGGCCGAAGCCGCGCAGCTGCACCAGATTGCGGATGCAGCTTTTAATCCCGTCCATACGCTCGTTGACAAAAGCGTCGGCGAGGCTTTGATCCAACCCGAGGCTCTCAAAAGAGCGGTTGAGCTCGATCATTTTGGCACGGGTGTCCTCCAGTTTATCTTCCCAATCCTTGTGCCCGGCGGCGAAACTCGCATAAATGCCCGGCTCGCCGGTCTTTTTGTCCTCCAAGAGCAAATTGGTGATCCCGCCGTAAGCTGAGACAACAAAGACCCGGTTATAAAGATCGGCGCCTTTGCGCTTGCCGATCAAAATGTTGCTCATCAGCTCCCCGAAGCGGGTCATCGAGGTGCCGCCGATTTTTTCGACTGTATGATTTCCCATAAAAGTCCAGTTCCTCTTAAATATCCTCAATCCTCAATATTTTTACCGCCGATTTGCAGATCGGCAGGCTCTCGATTTCCCGGAGGGCGGATTGCAATTGCTCCTCCCGGGCGATGTGCGTCAAAATCACCAGCGGCACGGTGCCGCCGTCTTTCACCTCATGCTGGATGAAACTCGAAATGCTGATCGAGTTTTTGCCGAAAATCGCGGTGATCGCGGCCAGCACCCCCGGCTGATCCACCACACTCAAGCGGAGATAATAACGGGTCGAAACCTCGCTCATCGGCATCACTTCGTCGTACAGCTCACCGGCACGGAAGGGCAGCACGCGATTGACGCAGCCGTTTGCAATATTGAGCGCCGCATCGGTGATATCGGCGCAAACCGCGCTCGCCGTGGCGCTGCGGCCGGCGCCGCGCCCGTAAAAGAGGGTGCTCCCCACGTTGTCGCCGTCAACCATCACCGCATTAAAGACCTCGGCCACATTGGCCAAAAGGGCGGTTTTAGGCACCAGCGCCGGATGAACGCGGATCTGCACTTTGCCACCGACATTTTTAATGATGGCCAAAAGTTTAATCCGGTAGCCGAGCTCATCGGCGCAACGAAGGTCAAACAAGGAGAGCCCGCGAATCCCCTCGACAAACACCGGTGCAAGGCCGAACCATTTGCCGTAAGCGAGTGACGCCAAAATCGACGCCTTGTGAGCAGTGTCAAAACCGTCAATGTCCAACGACGGATTGGCTTCGGCATACCCGAGCTTTTGGGCGTCGGAGAGAATGACGTCAAAATCGAGTCCCTCGCGCTCCATGCGCGTCAGGATATAGTTGCATGTCCCGTTCATGATCCCGTAGATGCGGTTGATCCGGTTGGCGACCAAACCCTCGCGCAAAGCCTTGATGATCGGAATCCCGCCCGCGACGCTCGCCTCATAGTAAACATCGACGTGATGTTTGGCCGCGGCGGCAAAAATTTCCTCGCCGTGCATGGCCAGCAACGCCTTGTTGGCGGTAACGATGTGTTTGCCGCGTGAAATCGCTTTTAATATGAGGTCTTTGGCAAACGTGGTGCCGCCGACAAGCTCCACCACAATATCGGCCGCATCAATGGCCTCATCGACGCTGGTGGTAAGCAAACCACTCGGGATATTGACGCCGCGGTCGGTGGTGATATCCAAATCGGCAATGCGGGTCAAGGTGACGGTCATCGAAGTTCGCTTGGTAATCACTTCACGATTTTTCAACAAAATTTCCGCCGCTCCGGCTCCGACCGTGCCGAACCCGATAATACTTACCTTGACTTCTTTCACTTGTGTTTCCTCTGATGTTTCCCGGCAATTTTCGCAATTCCGCCGCGGCAACGGCCGCCCGCCTCGCAGGTTATCTATGCCGTCGCGTCCTTTAATATAACATACCAATTTAATTTTTAAAGATTTTTTTTGTTTTTTTTTGCATTTTTTACAATGAGTGATATATTAATTAAATGCGTCTTTATATCGGAGGGGATGGACGCGGGTCGTGGCGCTGACAGCTGGCGCAGGGCACTCTCCGGGGGTTTTTTCGATTTTTTTTGAAAAGCCCGCTTGAAAAATCCGAAATTTGGATTATCTTAAAAAGCGTTGCCATCGGTAACTATTCCGGTGGGTTGATAGCTCAGTCGGTAGAGCATCGCCCTTTTAAGGCGGTGGTCCCGGGTTCGAGTCCCGGTCAACCCACCATTTTTGCTGTAAAAAAATGGATTTAAGGATAGAGGTACAAAAAATGAGTAAAAGTTGCGCATTCTGCGGCAAGACCCGCGCGGTCGGCGGCAGCATCACCCGCAAAGGTTTGGCCAAAAAGGCCGGCGGGATCGGGATGCACGTCGTAAAAAACGTCAAACGGACCTTTGGTGTCAATATTCAGAGCGTCAAAATTAACGATGCCGGCACCGTCAAAACGGTCAATCTGTGCGTTCGTTGTATTCGCACCGGCAATTTCGACAAAGCATAATCGTCAGTTGCGATACCACAAAATTTTCAAATAAGCGGGACGGCTGTGCTGGTCTCGCTTTTTTGCTTTTAAAACTTATCATTGCGAGGTAACTATGCTGGGCTTGGGTGATTGGATGGTCAGTTTGGCGGTATGGAGCTGTCTCGGCGCCACCGCGGTATGTGTCGTCTACGGGATCATCAACTGGAATCGTGAGGAATAAGATGAATTTTATGCTCGCAACAGCTTCCCAACCCATGGCAATGAATACCGTCATCCTCGGCATCCTGATCGGCCTCTACTGCCTCGGCATCGCCTATTTGGGCTACAAAGGGTTCCGCAAAACCGCCAACAAACAAGATTATCTCCTCGCCGGGCGCTCCGTCCACCCGTTTGTGATGGCCATGAGCTACGGCTCGGCCTTTATCAGCACCTCGGCGCTGGTCGGCTTCGGCGGCATCGCCGGTCAATTCGGCATGGGTCTCATGTGGCTGGTATTTATGAATATCGCCATCGGAATTTTTGTCGCTTTTATCTTTTTCGGCAAACGCACCCGTCACATCGGCGCGGCGCTGGAGGCCCACACTTTCCCCGAATTTATCGGCAACCGTTTTGACTCCAAGGGGCTCAAAATTTTTCTCGCCATCGTCATCTTTGCCTTTATGCCCCTGTACTCAAGCGTCGTATTGATTGGCGGCGCCCGCTTTTTGCAGGAGGTGATGCACCTTGACTATTATGTTGCTCTGGGCATTTTTGCCGTGGTGGTCGCCGTCTACGTGGTTTTCGGCGGGCTCAAAGGCGTGATGTATGTCGATGCTTTTATGGGGAGCGTGATGATCTTCGGGATGACGCTTCTTTTGGTGATGTGCTATGTCAAACTGGGCGGAATCACCGCCGCCCATCAGGCATTGACCGATATGGCGCCCCTGGTCGCCGAGCGCTTGCCCAAAGAGGCCTCATTGGGCCACGTCGGCTGGACGGCGATGCCGGCCTTTAACTCGGTATGGTGGTGGACTCTGGTGTCAAGTCTGATGCTCGGCGTCGGCATCGGCGCTCTGGCGCAGCCGCAGCTGGCCGTCCGGTTTATGACCGTCAAGAGCGGCCGCGAACTCAATCGCGCGGTGCTCATCGGCTCGGTATTCATCCTCCTTACCGTCGGCGCGGCCTATATGGTGGGCGCGTTGTCCAACGTTTTCTTTTACCATGCCGACGCGGGCATCGCCGATCATATCTCCGGCAAGCTCGCCATCGAGGCTGCCGGGGGCAACCCCGACTTGATCATCCCGTTATTCATCAACGAGGCTTTGCCGCCCATTATTTTGTACGTCTTTTCGCTCACACTGTTGTCCGCCGCGATGTCGACCTTAAGTGCCTTGTTTCATGTCACCGGGAGTGCCATCGGCCACGATTTGTGCCGAAATTTGGGGAGCAACCAAGACAGCACATTGGTGACGCGTGCCGGGATCGTTTTCGGGATCATCATCAGCATTATTTTGGCCGTATTGCTGCCACCGGGGATCATTGCCCGCGGCACCGCCATCTTTTTCGGCGTCTGCGCCGCAGCGTTTCTCCCCTCTTATTTCGCCGCATTGTATTTGCGCAACACCACGCGTTTCGCCGTCTGGCTGAGCATGTCGGTCGGAGTCGGCACGAGTTTATTCGGTTTACTGTTTTTACACCGCAAAGAGTCGGTTGCCCTGGGGATTTGTCAGGCGATGTTCGGCAAAACGGAGTTGATTTCGGCTTTTCCGTGGCCGTTTGTGGATACCATCGTGTATTCGCTCCCGCTGTCGATCATCGCATTGATTATCGGCAATCTGGTCGGCAGACAATTGCCGCAGGCGCTTCTCGACAAATGCTTTAATAAATAAGGATCAACATGTTTAAAAATATCTCCAATCAGGTCGATTTCCCGCAGCAGGAGCGGGAAATCCTCGAGTTTTGGCAAAACGCCAAAGTGTTTCAAAAATCACTCGACTTGCGCAAAGGCAGCCCCGAGTTTGTGTTTTATGACGGCCCGCCGTTTGCCACCGGGCTCCCCCACTACGGGCACTTGCTCGCCGGGACCATCAAAGACGTGGTGCCGCGCTACCAGACAATGCAGGGCAAATTTGTCAAGCGCACCTTCGGCTGGGACTGCCACGGCCTCCCGGTCGAAAATGAAATGGAGAAAGTTCTCAATCTCACCAGCAAAAAAGAGATCGAGGAGTACGGCATCGGCAAATTCAACGAGGATTGCCGCTCGATCGTCTTGCGCTACACCGCCGAGTGGGAAGCGGTAGTAAGCCGGATGGGTCGCTGGGTCGATTTCCGCAACGGCTACCGGACGATGGACCGCGATTTTATGGAGTCGATCTGGTGGGTGTTTCAAACTTTGTGGAACAAAGGGTATATCTATGAGGGTTATAAAATCCTCCCCTACTGCCCGCGCTGCGCGACGCCGTTGTCCAACTTTGAGGCCAATCAAGGCTATATGGAGGTCACCGACCCGGCGGTCACCATCCGCTTTAAGCTCCTGAATGAGGACAATACTTACATTTTGGCGTGGACGACCACCCCGTGGACACTCCCCTCAAACCTCGCGTTGGCGGTCGGCCCCGACATCGATTATATCAAGGTCAAAGACGGCGACAGCGTTTATATTTTGGCCGCGGCCCGCGTCGGAGAGTACTACAAAGAAACCCCGGAAATCCTCTGGCAGGGCAAAGGCACCGAGCTCAAGAGTTTGCAATATGAGCCCTTATTCCCCTACTTTTCCGACATGCGCCGCGAGGGCGCATTCAAGGTTTTAACCGCCGAATTTGTCAGCACCGGCGACGGCACCGGGATTGTCCACATGGCTCCCGGCTTCGGCGAAGATGACAACGCCGTGTGCAAAGCCAACCAAATCCCGGAAGTCTGTCCGGTCGACGCCGAGTGCAAATTTACCGCCGAAATCACCGAGTACGCGGGAATGCCGGTCAAAGCCGCCGACAAACTCATCCTCCAACGCCTCAAGGACGAGGGCAAACTCGTCCACCGCGGCCAGATCAAGCACAGCTACCCGCACTGTTGGCGCGACGATGTGCCCTTGATTTACCGCGCGGTCTCAACCTGGTTTGTCAACCTTGACGAGATCAAGCCCAAAATGATTGCCAACAATCAAACCATCAACTGGGTGCCCAACCACCTCAAAAATGGGCGCTTCGGCAAGTGGCTCGAGAATGCCCGCGACTGGGCGATCAGCCGCAACCGCTACTGGGGCACCCCCTTGCCGATCTGGCGCAATGAGGAGGGCGAGGTCATCTGCGTCGGGAGCGTTGCCGAGCTTGAGAAATTGACCGGCCAAAAAGTCGACGATCTCCACAAGCACTTTGTCGACCAGCTGGAAATCCCCTCGCCGACCGGCAAATCGCCGTTGAAGCGCATCCCCGAAGTCTTGGACTGCTGGTTTGAGTCGGGCTCGATGCCCTACGCCCAACAGCACTACCCGTTTGAAAACAAGGCGCATTTTGAGGCCAATTTCCCGGCCGACTTCATCGCTGAGGGCCTCGACCAGACCCGCGGGTGGTTTTACACTTTGGTGGTGCTGGCCGCCGCCTTGTTTGACGAGCCGCCGTTTAAAAACGTCATCGTCAACGGCCTCGTGCTGGCCGAGGACGGTCAAAAAATGTCCAAGCGCAAAAAAAATTACCCCGACCCTAAAGTAATTTTGGACAATTACGGGGCCGACGCCTTGCGCTTGTTTATGCTCGGCTCTCAGGTCGTCCGCGCCGAGGACTTGAAGTTCTCCGAAGCGGGCGTCAAAGAGGTGCTGCGCAACATCATGATCCCGATGTGGAACTCTGCGAGCTTTTTCACCACCTATGCCAATGTCGACGGTTATCGGCCCGAGCCCGGCGAAGTCCGCCCGCCCGCCAAACCCGCCAACGTCCTCGACCGCTGGATTTTGAGCTCATTGTCGCAAATGGTGAGCGAAATCACCTTGGAGATGAATCATTACAACCTCCAAAAGGCAGCCAACCGCTTCAGCCGCTTCGTCGATGATTTGACCAACTGGTACATCCGACGCAGCCGCCGCCGTTTCTGGAAAAGTCAGAATGACGGCGACAAGCTCGAGGCTTATGCAACCTTGCACTATGTGCTTTTGACGTTTGCCAAAACCGCCGCCCCTTTTATCCCGTTTGCCACCGAGGCGATTTACCGCGCCTTGCGCACCAAAGAGATGCCCGAGTCGGTCCACTTGTGCGACTTCCCGGTCGCCGACGACTGCCGCGACGAGTATCTGGAGGAGCAAATGGCGCTTACCATGAAAGCGGTGTCGCTGGGCCGCTTTTTGCGCACCCAGCACAACCTCAAGGTGCGGCAGCCGCTCGCCAAAGCTCTGCTGGTCGCCCCTGACGCCAAATCGCGCCAGATGCTCGAGGCGACGAGCTGGATCATCACCGAGGAGCTCAATGTCAAAGAGATCGAGTTCAGCGACGACGAGGATGCGCTGGTCCGCCGCTCGGCCAAGGCCAACTTTAAGAGCCTGGGCGGCCGTCTCGGCAAAAATATGAAAGAAGCGGCCAGCCTCATTACCGCGCTGACTTCGGCTCAAATCGGCCGCATCATGGCCGGGCACCCGCATATAATCACCCTTGCCGACGCCGGCACGGTCGAGTTGAGCGCGGCCGATCTGGTGATCCAGCGCGAAGAAAAAGCCGGCTTGGTGGCCGCAAGCGAGGACAATATCACCATTGCACTCACCACCATGCTCACGCCCGAATTGGAGGACGAGGGGATCGCCCGCGAGTTTGTCAACCGCGTCCAAACCATGCGCAAAGAGCAGGGCTTTGAGGTCACCGACCGCATCAACATCGTCTGCCAAATCGACGCACGCGGACAGCGCGCTTTAACCGCCTTTGGCGAATACATTGCCAACGAAACCTTGGCCGACAGCCTGTTATTTGGCCCGGTTGAGGGTGAAATCATCGATATCAACGGTTTGGATTGCAACATTAAGGTGACCAAATGAATTCGCGGACGCGTAAAGGTTTGCTGACCGCGGCAGTGTTGGCGCTGCTCGCGGCCGGGCTCTTTGCTTACATCAACAGTCCCTCGCACAAAATGGTCAAGGTCAGCGTTGATTTGCAGCGCATGGGTACTTTGATCAACATCACCTTGTACGGCACGGATGAAAACTGCAAACGGGCGATCAAAAAAGCCGACGAAACCATGGCTTTGGTGGAAAAAGAGTTTAATCTCTACAACCCCGAGAGCGAGCTCTCACACCTCAACGCCACAGCCGCCGATAAACCCTTTGCATGCTCCAACGAAATGTGGCTCTTGATCCAGGAAGCGCGTCAGGCCTATGATTTCAGCAACGGGATGTTTGACATTACGGTCAAACCGATCATGGATTTGTGGGGCTTTTACCGCAAGCGCGGCAACGGCGAAACCCCGAGTCAAGCCGAAATCGCCGAAACCCTCAAAAAAGTCGGCCTCGATAAGGTCGTCTTTAACGAGGACGAGCAGACCGTCTTTTTCCCCGTCAAAGGGATGAGTTTCGACTTTGGCGGCATTGCCAAAGGCTACGCCGTCGATCTCGCCGTGGACGCCATCGGCGAATTCGGCATCGAGCGCGGCGTGGTCAACATCGGCGGCAATCTGCGTACCTTAAATCTGCCGCCGCCGGGCAAAAAAGCCTACGAGATCGGCATGCGCAACCCGTTTGACAAAGACAAAATCATGGACGAAACTGTCAACGTCCTCGACGCCGCCTTGTCAACGAGCGGCAATTACGAGCGTTATGTGATCATCGACGGCAAAAAATACGGCCACATCATGAATCCCAAAACCGGCATGCCCACCGACTTTTTGGGCGCGGTCACCATCATCGCCCCCTCGGCGGTGCTGGCCGACTGGCTCTCCACCTCGGTCTTTATCGACAACCAGTTAGCCGACAGCGCGGAGAAAGAATTCCCCGGAGTCAAAGTAATTATATACGAAAACACGATTGAGGATAACAAACATGCAGAGTAATTTCCCCAAAGATTTTTTGTGGGGGGCGGCCACCGCCTCGTTTCAGGTTGAGGGTCACTTGCTGGCCGACGGCGCCGGTCCGACGTCGTGGCTCAACTTTTGCCGCGAATCCGGCCGCATCGCCAACGACGATATTCCGCTCGTGGGCGCTTCGCAGTATACATTGTACAAAGACGACGTCAAGCTGATGAAAGATTTGGGACTCAAAGCCTACCGTTTCTCCGTCGGCTGGTCGCGCATTTTTCCGGAAGGCCGCGGGACATTCAACCCCAAGGGTCTCGATTATTACAACCGTTTGATCGATGAGTTGCTCGCCAATGGCATCCAGCCGTGGGTCACCATGTTTCACTGGGATCTGCCGCAAAAAATCGAAGACAACGGCGGCTGGCAAAACAAAGATACTTGTAAAGCCTTTGCCGACTATGCGGCCTTTATGACGACCAAAATTTCCGACCGCGTCAAAAATTATTTCACCGTCAATGAGATCAGCTGCTTTACCCAGATGGCCTACGGCAACGGCGGCTTCGCCCCCGGGCTCAACCTCCCGGCCAAAGGGGTCAATCAAACGATCCACAACGGCTGTCTCGCCCACGGAATGTGTGTCCAAGCCATCCGCGGCGCCGCTCAGGGCAAAGTCAACATCGGCTTGGTCGACAACTGCGCCGCCACAGTGCCGGTGATTGATACCCCCGAGCACATCGCGGCCGCCAAAAAGGCCTTTCGCGTCATCAACGGCCGGATCAGCACCGTGATTCACGAGGGGAAATACATCGACGAGTACATCCAAAGCTGCGGCAAAGATATGCCCGAGTATACCGAGGAAGAGCTCAAAATCATCAATTCCCCCACCGATTTTGACGCCTTTAATTTGTATTCGCCGACCTATATCATGGCCGACCCGGCCAGCCAATACGGCTACCGTGAAGTCGTCAAGGCTGAGAACCACCCGACCATGAATATGCCCTGGCTCTTTGTCGGCCCCGAGATCCTCTACTGGGTCGGCCGCTTCAACCATGAATTGTGGGGCACCAAGGCACTTTATATTACCGAAAACGGCTGCGCGGCAAAAGACAAAAAGAGCCTCGACGGCGAAGTGTATGACACCGACCGCTTAATGTATCTGCGTCAGCATCTCCTGTCGATCAAGCGCGCAGTGGATGACAACATCCCCTACAAAGGGTATTTTGTTTGGAGTTTGCTGGACAACTTTGAGTGGGCCTGCGGTTTTCAGAAGCGTTTCGGCATTGTTTATGTCGATTACCAGACCTTGCAGCGCACGCCCAAGCTGAGCGCCAAATTTTACAAAGAAGTGATCAAGGCCAACAAGGTTTTGTAAGATATGATTTTTTCGCCTCTCAAGGAGAGGCGAGAAGCTTGACGGCATAACGTAAGTAATGTGATATCAAGCCGGGATGGGACATGCTCACCTCGCGTTCAACTGGCCGCTGAGACAGATCATGTTTGTCGGCCATGCAGCCTTACAGACTTCCGCCCGCAGCCGGCCGGGGTATGCTTCGCTGTCCCGTCACGCCACCTCAACATGGATGGCTGACGCATCCATTATGGCGGTGGAGCCTTCGCTCGACTCCGTTCGGCAGCGTCGTTTCTCTCCTTGTTGCCTTCGCATTCGCTCGGCAATCCCCTTAACCGCGCTTATTCCCGTTAGCAGACACTGTTCTTGTCAAAAGCTAGGTCCCCTGATAGTGCGAGCGCTTTTGCGCCATCACAGCGGAGTAGTCTTTGAGGACCACCCGCTGCTGCCAGACGGTAAGATTGCGCTCAACATCAAAGAGTTCCAAATACCAAACGTTATCCTTGAGGTAAGAGTGAAGCGTCATCGGCGCATTATCGGCGACTTTGAGCGCGCTGCGGCGGCGAATGCGGGTGAGGATGGTGTCCAAATACGGTTTGGTCGCCTCGTCGGCTTTGACCGTTACCGCAAGCTCGGGTCGCTCGGAGGACACATAGGCGGCCAAGGCGGTATAAAGGTAATTGGCCGCGTCCTTAAAATCCATCGCCGCGGCAACCGGCGTCTCGACAATGTTGCCCTTGGGCGGTTCTCCGTCGGGAATCATATTGCAGCCCGAGAGTATGAGTGCCAGAACGATAAACGCAAGTACCCGCCTCATCATCTTACTACTCCAATTTATTCTTTTTGCGGCAAATTACCACACTGTTGCAGCGCGGGCAGCGCGACCAACTGTCCTCGTCATTGATGATGTAGGACAAATGACAGTGATCGCAATGAAAAAGTTTGCTGTTGGAGAGTTCCCACGAGTTGCGGCGCTCGCGCCGGACTTCGCGCAGCCACAGGACCACCAGCAAAATCAGCCAGCATAAAAAGTAAAAAAACATGCCGTCGGCGTAGCTCATGGCTGCACCTCTTTGCTCTCGTACCAGTAAATCGTAAGCGTGCCGTCAGCAAAACTCGCGGCGGCGACCTGCCGCAAAGCCTGTTGGTCACGGGCGGTGTCGCCGCAGCTTTTAAGGACGGAGAGGCGCAATTGCTGCTTTTTGAGCACAGTCGGCTCATAAATGAGCGGCCCGCCCGCGGCCTCGCCGCGATACAGCAGCCGGTCGCTTTGATCGTAAATCAGCAGTGCCGGGACATTGACAGTTTTGGCCGTCGGGGCCGTCTCTCCGGCGGCAAGCTGCGGGTTGACTTGCAGCATCCGCAGCGGCCGGAAGTTGGCAGGGCTTTGATTTTTGACCGAATCCGAGCCGACGTGATAGGGCTCGGAGAGCTCGGTGCGGTTGGCCGACGGCCGCCAATAGTTGCCGTAATTTTGCGGATAACCGACACCGTAAAATTTACGAGGATCGTTGAAATCAAGCCATTTGACAAACTCGGCATAGTCCTTTTGGTTCAGCGAGCCGGGGCTCAAAATAAAAACCCCGTTGGCCGCGCCGGCATCCTTGGCCGCCGCCGGATTGTGATAACGGACCAGCAACAGCAGCAAGCCGTTGGCCGACAGCACCCAAAACAGGGCAAGCAAAAACACCCGCAGCTTTTCCAACCGCGATCGCCGCAGCAAAAGTTTGCCGCGGATGACCTCCCACTCGGGACTCAGGGGAATAACTGGTGGGGTTTGCCGTGCCATAATTTACTGTCCAAAAATGATGTCGCTGCGATCATTGGCCGGAGCCACGGCGATAAAGGTGGAGAGCTGCGCTTTTTCGGCCAACGCCATGATTTCGGCGATTTCCTCAAACGGCACTTTGCGGTCGGCGCGGATGATCACCGTGCCGCTGCGGCTGCGGTTGCGCACTTCGCCGAGTTTCTCTTTGAGCTCCTCCATCGTCACGGCCTTGTCGTTAAAGTAGAGCAGACTTTTGCTCGTGCCAGGGGCGATGGTAATAATGAATTTCTCCAAACTCGCCATATTGGAGGTCTTGATTTTGGGCAGCTGCACCGTGATCCCCGACAAGCGCACGGTCGAGTTGGAGACAAAAATAAAGATCAGAATGATGAAAAAAATATCCACCAGCGCCGTCAGCTCGGGCCAGCCGGTCATCGGTTTTAATTTGGATTGATATCGGCGTTTGCCGAACGAGCGGGTGATCATTTGTCCGCACCTTCCTGCATTGCTTTTTCGATATCCCGGCGTTCAAAAAAGGCGATGATTTCCAGTGCCGCCTTTTCCATGTCCAAGCTGATGATATTGATTCGCGAGATAAGATAATTGTAAGCGATGTACCCCGGGATTGCGATCGAAAGCGCCGCGGCGGTGGTGATGAGCGCCATTCCCACCGTGGCCGAAATGTTGGCCGACGACAGATACTCGTTGGCCTGAGTGATTTGAAACATTTTCATCATCCCCAAAACCGTGCCCAGAAACCCGAGCATCGGCATAATAAAGCTCAACGTCCCCAAAATATTGACATGGCGCTCCAGTTTCACAATTTCCTCCATCGCCGCCTCGTCAACCGCCTGCCGGATGTCCTCGTCGCCGCGCTCATAGGCCAAAATCGCCGAACCGACCACTTTGGCCGCCGGTCCGGGGGTATTGTCGCAAAGGGTAATTGCCTCGACAAAGCCGTCGCGCTTCAAGACGTTGAAAAGCCCGCGCAAGAGTTCGCGCACGTTGATTTCCTCGCGGTGAAACTGCAATACTTTCATCAAAAAAACCAGCAGCATCAGCAACGCCGCCGCCGCAATCACCCACATCACGGGTCCGCCGTCCTGGATCAAGTTATAGTACAACAATTGTCATTTCTCCTTGAGTTTGTTTTTGCGCTGGATTTCCTGATAAATCCGGTCGAGTTCGCCGATGTCCGGCAAATTCATCGCCTTATACATGCCGATGATCCGCGCGATGTTTTTGCGCGAGGCGGCGTTGTCGTTTTTGGAGTAGGCCAGACATGCGTTTTGAGCGGCTTTGGCCACCCAGACGATATCAAATTTTTGATTGTCCTTGATATAATTGTCGGCCAGATATAAAATCCGCTCGTAGCAATCCAGAGCGCCGGCAAGATTGTCGGAGAGCTCCAGCGATTTTCCGAGCTTATACAAACTTTGCAGCTTGACCGTCGGTGCCACACTCTCGTCGGCGGATTTGCGGTAAATCTCAATCGCCTTTTTGAGGTCGTCCATCTCCAGCGACTCACAATAATTTTCGTAATAGCAATCGGCAATCCGGCCGGTGATGAGGGCGGTTTGCGCCCCCGAGGGGTTGAGCTCCAGCGCACGTTTGTAGTACTCCAGCGCCGTCTTAAAGTCGCGGCGGTCGGCGGACAAACTCCCGAGCAAAAAGGCGGCGTCATCGACAAAGGAACTTTTAACGTATTTTTCGAGCAATTCCTTTAACAAAGCCTGCGCCTTGTCGGTGTCTTTTTGCGCCGCATAAATCTGGGCGCGGCAAAACAAAACTTCGGCCATGCACTCCGGGTCATTGGCATAAGCGCCCTCCAGCTCGGCCAACTGCGCCAAAGCCTCAGCGTTTTTGTTGTCCGCGCGGTAAAAATCCACCATCTGAAACAAGGCATCGCGATAAAACGAGCTCTGCGCGTATTTGGTCTTAAAAATTTCCAGGATTTGCAGCGCCGCCGGACGGTCATTGCTGAGCCACGCCGACTGCATGGCAAAAAACAACGCCTCGACGGCGAGTTTGTCGGCGGTGTTTTGCCGGTAAAATGCGAGAAATTCCCGCGCGGCGACCTCAAACTCCTGATTTTCAAACGCAATCCGGGCGGCCAAATACTGGGCATTTGCCAAATATTTGCTGCCGGGGTACTCCTTTTGCAAAGCAAGGAGCAGGTCGCGCGCCGCCGGTTTGCGGTTGAGTTTCTCCAGCGCGACCGACTGATAAAACATCGCCTCGTCGGCCAGAGCGCTTTTGCTCGCACTCAACGGCTTGGCAACCTCCAAAACCTCATCGTACTTCTTTTGCTGCAACAAAATCTGCGCTTTCAGCAAAATTGCGCGGTCCTTGAGCGCGCCGCCATTTTGGATGATCTGATCCAAAACGCGCAACGACTTGTCAAAACGCTGATTTTCGTGGTAATATTTGGCGACCTCAAACAAGCTTGCGTTAAGCAACTCGACATCCGGATTGATGCGCACCAGCGCCTCCAGTAACTTGGTTTCGGCGGCGGGGTCATTTTGCTTGTCGGTAATCATCAACAACGCTTCCGCCGCCTGATTTTTAAGCTGCACCGGGCAGCTTTTTTCGCTGAATACCTTGAGATAAAGCGACTTGGCATTGTTGAGATCGCGCGCTTCAAAGTAGATATCGGCCGCTTGCAGCACCAACTGCGTACCGTCGGCGGCATCGGGATACAGCTCTAAATACTGCAAAATCCAGTTTGCCGCCTGCAATTTGTCGTAACCGGCCAGTTGATTGATCAAAGTACGCAGCACATTTTTTTTGACCGCGTCATTGGCAGCACTGGCATACGCACATTTGAGGAGCTCGACCGAATACTCGCGCTCACCTTTGCTTAAATAATACTCCGCCCCCAGTTTGGCGGCGGCAAAATACAAATCAGCCGACCGCTGCTGCGGCTCGGCGGAGGCAATCGCCTCCCATTTGCGCTTAAAATCAATGAAATCTCCCAGTTTGGCATCTAGCAGCAACTGAAGCTGGGTGTAAATCACCGGGTAATTTTTGACATACGCCCCTTTTTTGAGCAAGGCGTCGGCTTCCTGATATTTGCCGCCTTGGATCAATGTTTCGATCAGCGATAAATGAGCGCGCTCGGCGACTTTGCGATCGGGGGTGCTTTCTAAATTGTGGTAAATTTCACATGCGGCTTCGTATTTTCCCTCATACCGGCAAATCTCCGCCAACGCGGTTTCGGCAGTGACCATAAGCTCCGGCGGCAATCCCGGCACGGTCAGGAGCTGGCGCAAAAAATCCGCCGCCGCCGCCGGTTTCCCCTCGGCAAACAACAGCTCTCCGGGCAAAATCCCCAAGGACAGCGGTCCCTGACTCTTCTCCAGCTCGCCGATGATCGAGCGCGCGCGGTCAAGCTTGTCGGCCCGGCAATAGGCGGAGGCCAGCCGCACCGAAAGCTCGTTGTACTGCGGCGACTCCGGCGCAAACTGACTGCGACCAAGCTCATAAAATTTAATCGCGTTGATGTAGTCATTGAGCCCGAGCGCACGGTCGCCGAGCTGCTGAAATTTGACGGTGTCCGCCGTCGCGGCGGCCGCCGCGCCCAAAACAAGCGCCGCGCCGCACCAAAATGTGAAAAAAGTTTTACGCATTATCCGCAGTATCATCCCCGGCGGCGGGCACGGATTTGCCCCCGTTTTCGGCGATTTTAGCCATGATTTTTTCATAAATGCGCTGTTGGAGCGCCGGATTGGTTTCGATCAAAGCCTTGGTCTGATCGCGTCCTTGCCCGAGTTGCTCGCCCTCAAAGCTGAACCACGAGCCGCGTTTCTCCAAAAGTTCGAGATCGGTGGCCACGTCCAAAACGGAACCGGCCTTGGAGATCCCCTCGTTGTACATGATGTCAAACTCGGCGGTCTTAAACGGCGGCGCCATCTTGTTTTTGATGACTTTGACTTTGGCACGGTTACCGATGATATTGCCGGCGGCGTCTTTGATCACTGAGCTCTTACGGATGTCCATCCGCAACGAGGCGTAAAATTTGAGCGCGTTGCCGCCCGGGGTGGTTTCGGGGTTGCCGAACATCACGCCGATTTTTTCGCGGATCTGGTTGGTGAAAATAATGCAGGTCTGGCTGCGGCTGGCGACGCCGGTCAATTTGCGCAAGGCCTGCGACATCAAGCGGGCCTGCAAACCGACATGCGAGTCGCCCATCTGCCCCTCGATTTCGGCTTTGGGCACCAAGGCCGCCACCGAGTCGATGACCAAAACGTCAATCGCATTGCTGCGCACCAAGGCATCGGCGATGTTAAGCGCATCCTCGCCGCAGTCGGGCTGGGAAATCAGCAAATCCTCGATTTTGACCCCGATTTTTTGGGCGTAGCCCGGATCGATCGCATGCTCGGCGTCGATGATCGCACATTTGCCGCCCTTGGCCTGAGCGTTAGCAATGACGTGCAGACACACGGTGGTTTTGCCGCTCGACTCGGGTCCGAAAATTTCGACGATGCGCCCGGCGGGCACCCCGCCGATGCCGATGGCGATGTCCAATGCCAGCGAGCCGGTGCTCACCACCGGGACGTCGGTGACCGCGCTGGCGGTATCGCCGAGACGCATGATGGAGCCCTTGCCAAACTCTTTCTCAATCTGGCTGATGGTAATTTCGAGATTTTTATTTTTATCGGCGGCTTTTGAGTCTTTTTCTGCCATGATGATGTTTCCTGTTAAATTATTAAGCACTAATTAGATATCGAGGTCCTTGACCCCGGCGGCGTGCAATTCGATGTATTCGCGGCGGGGCTCAACGATGTCACCCATCAGGAGGGTAAACAAGCGCTCGGCCTCGACCGCGTCCTCCATGGTGACCTTGATCATCTTGCGCGTCTCCGGATTCATCGTGGTTTCCCAGAGCTGGTCGTCGTTCATTTCACCCAACCCTTTGTAACGCTGGATATGGAGGCCGTTTTGCCCGTTTTTGCGGATGATCGCAAACAACTGCTCCAAAGATTTGGCGGTGCCCAAAACCGTCGAGGAAGTCGTGCTTTTGGCCTCAAAGACCACATCGCTCTCGCCGAAAATATTGGACGGCTTGAGCCCCAGCGCCTTAAGGTCGTCGCAAATCACGCGGCAATTGGCCGCCTCAAATACGTTGGCCACCGTGATATGGCGGTCGAGATCGCTCTTGACCTCCTCGGTGAGCTCAACATTGAGCCCGGCCAGCAAACGCGCCTCGTTGGCGCGGACAAAGTCGGCTTCTTCCTGCGCCGAGTAAATCCAGTGCGAGTTGCTCGTCCCGTCAAGCTCGCGCACGGTGACTTCCGACACCGGACACTCGCCATTTTCGCCGATGACATTAAAATACTCTGTCGGCTCGACGCCGCAGCGGCGAATCCCCGCCGCCACTACCGATGCGCGGACATACAAGCTGATGAGCCCGCCGACCAGCTGCCGGGTGAGCACCTCGCCCGCGCCGTTGCGTACCTCAATATCGTCGCCGCCGAGCTCAACGAGATAACGGTCCAACTGCTCCTCGGTATCGATATACTGCTCGCGTTTGCGGCGGGTAACCTTAAAGAGCGGCGGCTTGGCGATATAAACATACCCGGCGTCGATCAACGGCTTCATCTGCCGATAAAAGAAAGTCAACAGCAATGTACGGATGTGCGAGCCGTCGACGTCGGCGTCGGTCATAATGACGATGCGGTGATAACGGGCCTTGGCAATATTGAAATCTTCTTCGCCGATGCCGCAGCCGATGGCGGCGACCAACGATTGGATTTCCTTGTTTTCCAAAACTTTGTCCAAACGCGCCTTTTCGACGTTGAGGAGTTTGCCGCGAATGGGGAGAATCGCCTGAAAGGTGCTGTCGCGCCCGGTCTTGGCCGAGCCGCCGGCGGAGTCACCCTCGACGATGTAGATTTCACATTTGCCGGGATCCTTGTTGGAGCAGTCGGCCAGCTTGCCGGGGAGCGAAATTCCTTCCAACAAGCCTTTGCGCTGGACCAATTCGCGCGCCTTGCGGGCCGCTTCGCGGGCCCGGGAGGCGGTCATCGCCTGCAAGACGACGGCCTTGGCCACCGACGGCGTCTCCTCCAGATACATCGCAAGCTCGTCATTGATCACCGACTCGACGATGCCGCGCACCTCGGAATTGCCGAGCTTGGTCTTGGTCTGCCCCTCAAACTGGGGATCCGGCACCTTGACGCTGATGACCGCGGTCAACCCCTCGCGGGTATCGCTGCCGGTCATCGGCTTGTCGTTTTTGAGCATGCTTTTGGCGTAATTGTTGATGGTGCGGGTGAGCGCGGTCTGAAACCCGGTCAAATGGGTGCCGCCCTCAACGGTATTGATGTTGTTGGTGTAGCTGAAAATGTTTTCGGCAAAACCGTCATTGTACTGCATGGCGACTTCGACGTCGATGTTGTCTTTTTCGCGGTGAAAATAAATCACCTCGGGGTGCAGCAACTGCTTGTTGGCGTTGAGCATCGAGACAAACTCGCAGATCCCGCCCTCGTAGTGAAACAAATTATGCTTGTGCTGGGCGCCCTCTTCTTCCCGCTCGTCGGTCAAACTGATGGTGATGCCGCGGTTGAGAAACGCCAATTCGCGCAGACGGTTGGCCAAAATATCCCAGACGTAAACCGTGTCCGGGAAAATCGTGCCGTCGGGCTTAAAGGTGACCTTGGTGCCGCGCTTGGCCGAGTCGCCGATGCGGCGCAACGGGCGGGCGGTATTGCCGCGCTCAAAGCCGATCTCGTACATGCCGCCGTCGCGGCACACAGTGACGTTGAGCCAGTCGGACAAGGCGTTGACGCAGGATACCCCGACACCGTGGAGACCGCCGGAAACTTTGTAGGAGTTGTGGTCAAATTTGCCGCCGGCGTGCAATACGGTCAACACGACTTCGACAGCGGGCTTGCCCTCGCCCTCATGCATATCCACGGGGATCCCGCGGCCGTCATCTTCGACGGTGATGGAGTTGTCGCGATGGATGGTAACATCAACTTTGCTGGCATATCCGGCCAAAGCCTCGTCAATCGAGTTGTCCACCACCTCATAAACCAAGTGGTGAAGCCCGCGCTGACCGGTATCGCCGATGTACATCGACGGGCGCATCCGCACCGCCTCCAACCCCTCCAAAACAGTGATTTTACTCGCGCTGTAGTCGGACGCGGATTTTTGATTGCCGTCGGCAGTATTTTCGCTCATAAACAGTATTCTCCCAGATAATATTATGTTACCCGGTTACAATACACCGAAAGTGCCGTTTTTACAAGTTTTTTTTTGAAAATTACTCGCTTTTTTGAGCTTGATATTGCCACGAATTTTTGCGGTTGATATCGAGCCAGTGACGGGGGGCCCAGAGCCATTGGTCAGGTGCTTCGCAAATCATTTTCTCCAAGGATCTTATGCACAATTGCGTGACCTCTTTGACATCGGCCTCCTTGTCCCCCGTGGGAGTGTAGCGGATCAACGGTCCGACGCGCAGCTCAAAGCTGAAATCATCCCCCGTCCGCACCGTGATTTCGGGCAGGATCGGAATGCCGCTTTTTAAATGCAGCAGTGCAGGCGTCATATGTACTTTGGCAGGGTGGCCAAAGAACTGGCACTCGACCCCCTCGTTGCCCGAGGCGTGCTGGTCGATGAGCATGGTGACGTTGCGCTTGTCGGCAATCGCTTTCAGGATCGGGCGGATGCCGTTGCGCTTGTCGGACAACTCGTGCATATCACCGGCGCGGTGGTCCAAAATGAGCTTGCCGATCAACGGGTTGTCAAACTGGCGCATCAAGGAGGTCATAGGGACGCGCGCCTTGTCCGAAAAAGCAGACCCGGCCACCTCCCAGTTGCCCAAATGGGCGGTAATGATAATCACTTGGTGATTGTCATGATCGGGAGACAACGCGTAGTCGATCGAGACGGCGTCGCCGCCGACAGCAATTTTGGCGGGATCGTACATTTGATTCATCTTGATGATTTCTACCAAGAGCTTGCTGAAGCCGTGCAGCGACCGGCGGGCCATCGCCTCGGCGGCGGCCTTGTCAGCCACAATGCCGGAGTGCAAAATATGCTGCACCGACCGGGTGTACGGCTGCCGGTAAAAAAAACAGCCGAGGTCAAAAATAACCTGCGAGAGCCGGATGGCGCACCCGAAGGGGATCAACCGGATGACTTGATATAAGAACCAAAACGGAATGTATTCCAGATAGATTCTGAAGCGGGATTTGTTTTTAGCCATAAATTCCTGATAACTTTAAACTTCAATAAAACTAAATATATCACAATTATTTAGGAAAGTCAAACTAATTTTTGAATTATTTCCTGATCGGAGAAGTGGTGACGCACTCCTTTGACCTCCTGATAGGTCTCGTGGCCCTTGCCCGCTACCAGCACGCAGTCGCCGGGCGCGGCCAATTGATAAGCCAGCTGAATCGCCTGCTCGCGGTCAGGCTCGATGCGGCAGGGTTTCTCCGCCCCGGCCACAATTTCATTAATAATCTCCAGCGGCTCCTCGTGGCGCGGGTTATCGCTGGTGACAATCAATTCGTCCGCATAATGCGAGGCAACTTTGCCCATCCGCGGGCGCTTGGTTTTGTCGCGGTTGCCCCCCGCGCCAAAGACGGCGATGACCCGTCCCGCCGCCACGCTGCGCAACAGTTTGAGGACATTCTCCAACGCATCGTCGGTGTGAGCGTAATCGACAAAAAAGTGAACTTTTTTGGGCGTCTCGATGCGTTCCAGCCGGCCCGGCACCAAAATCGGCGTCAGCAATTTTTGCCGGAGCTCCGCCGGTGAAAAACCGCAGTCGATCAACGAGAGGAGCACGCCCGCAAGGTTAAAAACATTGTGTCTGCCGGTCAAGTTGGTGCGGTAAGTTTCGCCCGCCAAAGTAAACACGGTATGGGTCAAGCCCAGCTCCGAAATTTCAATTTTGGCATCGGCCGCGGCGGTTTCGCCAAAGGGAATTTTGCGGCAGCTTAACTCGCGGTAAAGCCGCTGGCCGTAAGCATTGTCCACATTGATCACCGCGAGGCCGCCCTCCTCCAATTGTTGGGTAAAGAGCGATTTTTTGGCCTGATAATAATTGTCCATCGTCCGGTGATAATCGAGGTGGTCGCCGGTTAAATTGGTAAAAATCGCGCAGCGGAATGCGACCCCCGCCGAGCGCTCCTGAGCAAGCGAGTGGCTCGAGAGCTCCATCGCAGCATACCGCAAATGATTCTCCACCATGGCGGCAAAAAGCTCATGCAATTTGGCCGCATCGGGGGTGGTGTGACTGGCGGCCTCGGTATTTTTGCCGTCAAAATACTCCACGGTCGAAATCAGCCCGCAGTCGTTGAGCAAGTGGCGAAACAAATAGACCGTGGTCGTTTTACCGTTGGTGCCGGTGACGCCGAATAAGGTGAGGCTGGTATCGGCGTTGCCGTATTTTTGCTTGCACTTTAATGCATAATAGCGCTGAGTGGACTCAACTTGCAGATACCCGACGCCGGGACGTTTGACCGCGACCGGCGACTGGTGGACGATCTCGGTCGCGCCGTTGGCAATCGCGTCATCGATGTATTGGTGGCCGTCAAAGGTTTCGCCTTTGACGGCAATAAAAGTGTCGCCGGGCCGGACAAGCTTGGAGTTGGCCGTAAAATTTTTCATAAAGTGGTTCCTCAAAAAAGCGGGTTAGCACAATATAACACTTTTACGGCGTTTTACAAGGGCTCCGGCCAAGCAATCAGCGAATTGCCGCGCTGACGTCTTTGACCAGCTTTACTCCGGCTGCGAAATCGCGGTCGATCGCGCTTTTCACGAGCGCACTCCCGATCACAATTGCGTCGGCCAGTTTGGCCGCCTCGGCCGCCATCGGCGCACCCGCAATACCGAATCCGGCTGCGACCGGCATCGAGACGATCTTTTTGAGATCGGTCAATTTTTCCTTGAGGTCCTCCGGCAAGGCGCTGCGCACCCCGGTGACGCCGCGGACGGTGATGTAGTAGACAAAGCCGTCGCACCCCTGACAAATCGCCTTGACCCGGTCGGGCCCAGTGGCGGGAGAGATCAACGGGATGATCTCAATCGTGGTTCCGGCCAAAGCCTGCTGCAGCTCGGTGCGCTCTTCCAACGGAAGGTCCACTGCCAAAATGCCGTCGACATCGAGCGACTTCAAGCGCTCCAAGCCATAGTTGAGCAACACATTGTAGTAGCTGAAAAGAATGATGGGAACTTGCGGAAATTTGGCGCGAACGCTCGCCGCCACCTTAATGACATCGGCAAACTTGACCTTGTTTTGCAAGGCGATGTTGCCCGCCAGCTGGATGACTTCGCCGTCGGCGGTCGGGTCGGAAAAGGGCACTCCGAGCTCGATAATATCGACACCGTTGGCCAACAGATCCAAAATATATTGCTCACTGGCTGCCAAATCGGGGCAGCCGACGGTGACATAGCCGACCAATTGCTTTTTGCCGGACTTAAAACATTGTCTGATACGCTGATTCATGATTATTTGACTCCCAATTTCAAAACTTGCGCCAAATCCTTGTCGCCGCGCCCGGAGAGGCAGACGATGATTGATTCCTTCGGCGAATAGCGTTTGGCGCTCAACAAGGCCTGCGCCACGGCATGACTTGATTCGAGTGCGGGGATGATCCCCTCATAACGGCAGAGGAGGTGAAATGCCTCCAACGCTTGACTGTCGGTAATGGCGGTGTACTCGACGCGCCCGGTGTCGGCCAAAAAGCTGTGCTCGGGGCCGACCCCCGGATAATCGAGCCCGGCCGAAATCGAGTAGGTTTCCTCAATTTGGCCGTCTTCGTCCTGCAGCAAATAAGTGCGGCTCCCGTGCAATACCCCCGGGCGGCCGCCGTTGATCGACGCCGCGTGCTCGCGGGTGTGCATCCCTTTGCCGGCGGCTTCGGCGCCGGTGAGCTTGACTTCATCCTTGTCGAGAAATCCGGCAAAGATCCCGATGGCATTGCTGCCGCCGCCGACGCAAGCGATGACTTCGGCGGGAAGTTTGCCGGTTTTTTCCATAATTTGTTTGCGCGCTTCTTTGCCGATCACCGACTGAAACTCCTTGACCATCTCCGGGTACGGGTGCGGCCCGGCGGCGGTGCCGATGACGTAAAACGTATCCTCAGCATTGGCGACCCAGTAGCGGATGGCTTCATTCATCGCATCCTTTAAGGTTTTGCTCCCCGAGGTCACCGGGACGACGGTGGTCCCCAAGGCATTCATCCGCGCCACGTTGGCGCTCTGGCGGGCAACGTCGATTTCGCCCATAAAAACTTTGCACTCCATCCCCAGCAAAGCGGCAGCGGTGGCGGTGGCCACCCCGTGCATCCCGGCACCGGTTTCGGCAATGACTTTGCTTTTGCCCATCCGGCGGGCGAGCAAGGCCTGCCCCAGAGCGTTGTTGATCTTATGAGCGCCGGTGTGGTTGAGGTCCTCGCGCTTCAAGTAAATTTTGGCACCGCCGACGTGCTCGCTGAGCCGCTTGGCGTAATAAAGCGGCGACTCGCGCCCGACATAATCGGCAAGCAACGCGCCAAACTCCTTGTGAAACTCGGGGTCCTTGACCGCCGCCAAAAACGCCGTCTCCAACTCATGCAGACAGGGCATCAATGTCTCGGCGACATACTGGCCCCCGTAAATACCGTAATGACTTTTCATGATTTTATTCCTTGCAAAAATGCTTTGATTTTATCCACCGATTTGATACCGCGCTCACTCTCAAGCGAGCTTGACAAATCCACCCCGTAGGGATGCACCGCGGCAATCGCCGCAAATACGTTATCCAGTGACAATCCGCCCGCCAAAAAGAGTTTATGAGGGGTGATCTCTTTGGCCAAGTCCCAATTGCACACCTTGCCGCTCCCCGGCGACACGCTGTCGGCGACCACCGCGTCGGCGTAAAGTTGATCGAGGTTTTTGACGTCGGCGGACGAGCGGATGTTGATTGCCCGCCAGATTCGCCATCGCTCAAACTCGCGAAGCACCGCCTCGTCGGCCGCGCCGTGAATCTGGATGATATCGACCGTGTCCAAAAGTTGCCGGATCAAGTCCGGCGCGGGATCGACCGTCACTGCCACAGTTTTGACCGATTTGGGCACATTTTTTACCAAGGCGGGCAACTCCGTCAACGGGACATGGCGGCAGGAGGGCTCATAAACCACCAAGCCGACATAATCGGCGCCGTACTCGACAGCGCACTCAATCGCCGTCAGATCCTTGAGACCGCAAATTTTTACCTTGACGTCAGCCATAAATCAACTCCCGGAGTTTCGCGCCCGGGTCGGCGGCGCGCATCACGGTTTCGCCGATCAAAAAGGCGTCAGCGCCGCATTCTTTCAAGGCAACGATGTCGGCATGACCGGTGATCGCGCTCTCGGCGACTTTGACCGCCGCCGGAGGAATCGCCGCCATCAGCTCTTTGACCAGATTGATATCGGTCACAAAGGTCTTTAAGTTGCGCGCATTGACACCGATGATGTCGGCGCCGCCGTCAAGCAGCATCTTGATTTCATCCAAATTGTGCGACTCCGACAACACGGCCAGGCCGAGCGACCCGGCGCACTCGCGCAATTTCACAAATTCGTCGCGCGTCAGCATCGCCGCAATCAGCAAAATCGCGCTCGCCCCCCAGTATCTGGCCTGATAGATTTGATACGGGTCAAAAATAAAATCCTTGCGCAGCAACGGGATGCTGGTGACCTTGGCCGCCAGCTGCAAATTTTGCGGCGCGCCGCCAAAGTATTCGCGCTCGGTCAACACCGAGAGCGCCGCCGCGCCGTTGCCGGCCAAAGATTTGGCAAGCTCCTCCGGGTCAAAATCGGCGCGGATCAACCCTTTGGAGGGGGAACGCATCTTTAACTCGGCAATGATGTTGATTTTGGGCGCGGTCAAAGCGGCGCGGAAACTGGCGCGTAACGGGGTCGCCAAAGCGAGCTTCTCCAATTCTTTCAGCGGCAACTCCGCCTGATCTTTGGCCAGTTCGCGGCGCTTGTCCGCCACAATTTCGTCTAAAATATTAGCCATTGCTGACCTCGATCAAGCTCATGAGTTTGTCGAGCGCCGCCCCCGAGTCAATCGACTTGGCGGCCAAAGCAATGCCGTCACGGTGGGTTTCGGCCATGCCGTAATTGTAAATCGCCGCCCCGGCGTTGATTAACACCGCCGCGCGCGGCGCCCCCTGATCGCTGCCGTCCAACACCGAGCGCATAATCGCCGCATTGACTTTGGCGTCGCCGCCCAACAACTCGGAGGGCTCATAAACGTTGTCGATCAACAACTCGGGCAATAATTCATAAGTTTTGACCTGACCGTCGCGCAGCTCGGAGACACGGGTCGGTGCGCAGCAGCTGATTTCATCAAGCCCGTCCATGCCGTGGACGACCATCGCCCGCTTGAGGTTGGACTTGAGCAAGACGTCGGCAAAGAGCTCGGTGAGTTGCGGAGCAAAGACGCCGACCACCATATATTTGGCCCCGGCCGGGTTGCACATGGGCCCCAAAAGGTTAAAAATCGTCCGGATCTTAAGCTCGCGGCGAATCACGCCGATTTGTGAGAGCAACGGGTGCATCTTGCGGGCAAACAAAAACCCGATGCCGATTTCGGCAATCGCATACTCAATGACTTCGGCGGAGGCGTTGAGGTTGACTCCGAGCTCTTCCAAGACATCGGCCGAACCGCATTTGCCCGATGCTGCGCGGTTGCCGTGCTTGGCCACCGGGATGCCCGCCCCGGCGATCACAAAAGCGCTGGTGGTGGAGATGTTAAAGCTGCGGGCGGCGTCGCCGCCGGTGCCGACAATATCGACCACATCGCGGTTGGCGCAATCGATGTAAACCGCGTTTTCACGCAAGAGTTGCGCCCCCCCCAGCAACTCCTCGGCGGTCTCCCCCTTCATCCTCAATGCGGCCAAAAAAGCGCCGATCTGGGAGTGCGGGACTTCGTGCCCGGTAAGGAGCTTCAAGGCCTCCTTGGTCTCGGCGGCGCTGAGGTTATCGTGCTCCAATACTTTATTTAAATATTTTAACAGCATGATTTACCCCCTTCGCGACAAAAGGTTGAGAAAATTGGCCAGCTGCCGTTTGCCGGTGGTGGTCAAAATCGACTCGGGGTGGTACTGAATCCCTTCGATCAGATACTTTTTATGGCGAATGCCCATGATTTCGCCGTCGTCATCGGCGCTGGCGGTAATCTCAAGGTCCTCGGGCAATGTTTCGCGCTTGAGGGCCAACGAGTGATAGCGCACCACTTTGATTTTTTCCGGCAAACCGGCAAAAAGGCCCTGCTTGTCGTGGCTGATTTCGGAAATCTTGCCGTGCATTACCTTTTGGGCGTTGCTTAAGGTCATGCCGAAAACTTCGCCGATGGCCTGATGCCCCAAACATACCCCGAGCATCGGGATTTTGCCCTTAAAGTGGCGGATGACGTCCATCATCACTCCGGCACTCTCCGGGCGGCCGGGGCCGGGCGAAAGAATGATCGCCGCCGGCGCCATCGCCTCGATTTCCTCAATGGTGATTTGATTGTTGCGGATTACCTTGACCTCTTGGTCGAGCTGTTGAAAAAGCTGGGCGAGGTTGTAGGTAAACGAGTCAAAATTGTCGATTAATAACAGCATGATGATTAGATCCCCAAATTGTTGTCCGCGGTTTTGATCGCCTCAAACAAGGCACGCGATTTATTCATGACTTCGTTGTACTCCATCTCGGGAATGGAGTCGTGGACGATCCCGGCCCCGGCCTGCAAGGTGATTTTGCCGTCCTGCTGCATCAGAGTGCGGATCGTGATCGCCAAATCCATATTGCCGTCAAAGCTGAAATAGCCGATGGCCCCGCCGTAAAAGCCGCGCGAGCACGGCTCAAGCTCGTGGATGATCTCCATGGCGCGGATTTTGGGAGCGCCGGACAATGTCCCGGCCGGAAACACCGATTTCAACAAACTGTAGGCGTCCTCTTTGTCATCCAAGACGGCGTTGACCGTACTCACCAGGTGCATCACGTGCGAGTAGCGCTCAATGGTCATAAAGTCCTTGACCTGGACGCTGCCCGACTTGGCGACGCGCCCGGCGTCGTTGCGGGCAAGGTCCACCAGCATCAAGTGCTCGGCGCGCTCCTTGGGATCGTTGATGAGCTCGTGGGCAAAATGGCGGTCGGACTGCTCGTCTTTGCCGCGCGGCTTGGTCCCGGCAATCGGGCGCAAGGTGATTTCGCGGTTTTCAAGCTTGGCCAAGGTTTCCGGCGAGGAGCCGACCAAAACTTTGCCGCCGATCTTTAAAAAGAAAGTGTAGGGTGAGGGGTTGATCAAACGCAGCGCCCGGTAAAGTTGCAACGGCGGCAAATCGCAGGGGGCGCAAAAGCGCTCGGAGAGCACGACTTGGATGATCTCCCCTTCATAAATATACTGCTTGGCCTTTTTAACCATCTCAATAAACTCTTCGCGGCTGCGGTTGGACTTGAGTTCGCCGATTTTGTTGTGGCCGGCATCGGCCAACTTGACGGGCTCTTGGAGGCGGCGCTGAATTTTGGCGAGTTCGGCGGCAGCGTAATCGTAGGCCTCGCGCAACGAGGCAAAGCGGTCGGTTTCGACCGACACCACCAAAAGCATGATGTGTTTCAAGTTATCAAAAATGACCATCTTGTCGGTGATCAGAAACTCGGCGGTGGCGGCGTCGGCGTGATCCTTGGGCGTCGGCAGTTTTTCAAACGCATTGACGCTCTCATAAGCCATAAAACCGATCGCGCCCCCCAGCAAGGGCGGGAGCTCGGGGAGCACCACCGGTTTGAGGGACGCAAACTTCTTTTTAAGATCGTCGATGTCGGAAACACCGGGCTTGACTTCAAATATTTCCCGGGGCTCGATCCCGACAAACGAGTAACGGCCGAAGCGCTCGCCATTCTCGACGCTCTCCAGCAGAAACACATTTTCGTCATTGCAGAAACGCGCCAATACCGAGACCGGTGTCTCCAGATCGGCGATCACTTTTTGGTAAACCGGGATGACGTTTCCCGATTTGGCCAACTCTTTAAACTCTTCAAACGCAATCATTTTTTCACCTTATGTTAATTGCAAATCAAAATTTTGACACAAAAAAAGCGGACTTAAGATATTACTCAAGTCCGCTGCAAACTCTTACAACTATAATAATTCGTCGAAACGCGAAAAGCACAAAAAAAACAACAGAACCAATATACGACAAATCAGATCGCAGCGGACATACGCCACTGCCATCGCCAAACTTGTAATACATTGTCATGTTGCGAAATCACTGAAAAGAACTCCTTGTCTTTGTCTATTAATAAAACATCATTTTAAAAAATATCAAGTAAATTTTCCAAATATTAACGATTTTTTCATCAAAATAGTATTTTTTTGCCTCCCGAACCCCTTGATTTTGAAAAAAACACATGTACATTAAGGTCAAAGAACAGGAAAAGTCGCTATGGCTCATTTGTATAAAATTCTGGCAATCGATGATGAAAAGTTTAATTTGACGTTACTCGAGGCCTGCCTCAAGGACCAAAATATTTCATCCGCGGCTTTACCGAGCCGTTGAGCGCCGTCGGCGAACTTAAAAAAAACAACTTTGACGTCATTTTGCTCGACGTCATGCTCGGGCCGGTCAACGGTTTTGACATCCGCAAAATCATCCGCGAGATCAACCCCAAAATCCCGATCATCTTTTTGACCTCGCTCGTTGACGACATCAACAGCTCCTTGCTGACCAAGATTTCCGACGACCAGTACTCTTATTATATGAATAAGGCATTTGACCACAATGAGCTCATCCGCCGCATCGAGCAAGTCGGCAGCGCCTACCGCAAACTCATCGAGGCTGACGACTTTTACCGCCAGATTGAGAACGACCTCAACCTCGCGGGTGAAGTCCAGTCGATCATGCTGCCAAGGTGGTGCTTTCAGGACTCGTCGCTCATCGGCTCTTTTTTGTACATCCCCAAGTTCCGCGTATCGGGCGACGTTTTTGAGTATTACCGGCTCACCGACGACAAATTTTTCGTCCTCTTGGGTGATATCTCCGGTCACGGGGTGCAAGCCGCGCTATGCATGAGCGCGATTAAATCGTTTATGAAAATGCTGATCAGCGAGTCCACCATTGACGAGCTCGCGCCGCACCATGTTCTCAACCGGATGAACCGCTTTTTTATCGACGAATTGGCGGGCGAACATTACATGACCGCCCTCATCGGCATTTTTGACACTCAAAACAACAAATTCACCTTTCAAAGCGCCGGACACCCGATGTTTTTGTGCTATTCGCCCGCCGCCAAGGAGATCAAGGACATCAACCCGTGGAAAAAAGGCGGGATGCCGGTCGGCTGGCGCTTTAACTTTGAGTACGTCAAGGACGACAATGTCGAGTATGCGTTTAACGACGACGACATTTTTATGGGCTACACCGACGGTTTACTCGAGCTGTGCAAAAACAACGATGACGCCGTCGACACCGAGCTGTTTGCCAAGCTTTTCTCCGAGATGGCACTGGAGGACAGCTTCTTTTCGCTGCCGTACAAGCTGATGAACTTTTTGTCGCAGATCGGCTACGAGCGCGCCAACGATGATATCACGCTCGCCGTCTTCCGCAAAAATAAAATCGCCGACACGGTGGCAATTGAAATTATTTCGCTGGATATGGAGCAAATCAGCAAGAGCATCGTATCGTTGTACGACTTTACCATGGAGCACACCGGCAACGAGGCGCTGTCGACCAAGATTGAGCTTTTGCTCAGTGAATTTCTTAACAACATCGTCTTTCACGGGTACAAAAACCGCAAAAACACCCACGCGGTGGCGGCGGTCCAGCTCGAAGTCATCAACAATCTCGTCAAGCTCACGGTATTCGACCGCGGGCAACCCTACAAGATCAGCGAATACGCCTCACTGGAGGACTGCAACGAGCAATTGTCCGCCAACGGCCGCGGGCTGGCGATCATCCAGTCGATTGCCGAAACCATTCAGCGCAAACATTATTCCGGTTTAAACGAAACGGTCTTTTATGTTAAATAAAATCAAACAGTATATGGCTGCCAATCTCGGTATTTCGGACGACGAAACCGTTAAAATGCTGATCGACAGCTTTAACGAGAGCTGCGACCGGCATCTTGAGGAGTTGGGGAAATCGATCCAAAGCGGCAATTTTGACAAAGTCCGCATTGACGCCCATACCATCAAAGGCTGTGCCGCCAATATCGGCGCTCAGGAAATCTTTCAGACCGCGCTCGGACTGGAAAACGCGGTTAAAGAAGGGCGGACCAACGAGTGTCCGTTTTTACTCAAAGAGCTGACCAAACTTTGCGGCCAACTCAAATAGCGCATTATCATGACCACCAATTACACTCTGGCCAATGACCCGGCGGTCAATGCATTGATCGCCGAAACCGTCAGTGAGCTTGCGGCCGATTTGGCTCAACTACCAGGCCGCGAAGCGCTGGAAGCAGTACTGCTGGGCGGCGGTTACGGTCGCGGCGAAGGCGGCGCCACTCCCGATCACCGGCCTTACAACGACCTCGATTTTTTTATCATCACCCAAAACGGTACCGGCGAAGAAACGCAAAAAGCCATTGATCAAGCCTTGTTGCCGTTGCGTCAAAAATATCACGTCAAACTCGGTATTGATGTCGATTTCGCTTCCGCCCGCAACCTTGATTCGCTTGCCAAAATCAGCCGAAGCATGATGTTTCAGGAGCTCAAGTACAGGCACGTCACCGTTTTCGGCAATGAGCACGCGCTGGATATTTTCCCAACCGTCCCGGCGGCGGAGCTCCCGCACCTGGAGGGCTTCCGACTGCTGCTCAACCGCGGAGCGGGATTGCTTTTTGCGTGCCAAGACTTGGAGCACAGCGTTGACTTCAACGTCCGCAATCTCTACAAATGCATTTTAGGCTGTCACGATGCGTTGCTGGTGATCGGCAACGCTTATGATTACTCGTTCCGCCGCCGGCAGGCTGCCGACGACAATCATTTGTATCAACAGGCCTGCCGTTTTAAAATCGAGCCAAGCGCCGACAGCGCCGTCGATGTCGCCAAGCTGCAAAAAGAGGCCTTGACATTGTGGAAAGAAAGTTTTTTAATGGGCATTGAACTCGAGAGCAAAGTTGCGGTCAAAGATTTGCCCGCCGCCCGCCGAGCGATGGGAGCGATCCCATATGAGCTCAAACTCAAAAATATTTTGTTAAATTTGCGCTACGGCCAGTACCGTTACTGGGACATGCCCCCCCAACTGCCGCTGTTGCTGGAGTTGGCCGAGCTGTTGTTTTCGCCGTCGCCCAAAGATTGCAACATGAGCGGATTTTTGAAACGCTGGCGGCGTTTTAATTAGTGTTGCCAATGGAGGACGTCTTTGACGATACACCATCTGGGCTCCGGCTCAATCACATTTTTCCCCAAAATCCAATATTCATACATGCGCTGGGTGTTGCCGGAAACATGTCGGAGCTCCAGCCAATAATTGACGAAATTTAAAAAATCCGGGTCGCCGTTGGCCAGCCCGTAGGCAATCAAATCTTTTTGTACATTGCCGCGCACCGGCAAAATCGCAAATCCCGGATACAAAATCCGCCACGCATACGCTTCCTCCGCCGCCATCACAAAGGCGTCAAGCTTGACTTTGCCGGTAAAGAAATCGACCGGGTTAGGCACTTCGACGACTTTGGCCTGATCCAAAACTCGGCTGCAGCGGTGATAAAACGACAACGAGAGCGTCCCCACCCGAACCTCCGGGCGGTTGAGTGCCATCAGATTGTTTTGGTAATCATCCTTGTCGATCTCATGGACGACCACCGCCATATTGAGTTGCATGTAACTGGAAGTAAAGGCAATTTTACCGATCCGGTCGTCGGTGATTGAGAGCTCGGACATGACAATATCGATCAACCCCTTGTTGAGTGCATCGCCCACGGTGTCGTAGTTGATCTGATAAAACTCAATGCGCTCACAATTGAGCCTCAGCGCCAAATCCTGCGCCATCTCAATGTCATAACCGGCCAGACCCGAATGGGCGCTGATGAAGGAAAACGGCAGCGCATCCTTGTCCACCCCGACCCGCAACACTTTACGCTCAACAATTTCCTGCAGGCGGCTGTAATACTTTTTGTAGTTTTCCGGCGGATTTTCCGGCAAACGGTCAAAATAATGGTACGGTATTTTCCAATCGATTTTCATCGCCGCCAGCGTCTTGGCGTTGTTGTTGTCATTGTGCAACGTTTTGGCAATAAAAATCTTGGCGGCGGTAATGACCAAAAAGCAGCCGATAAAGCAAACCGTCAAAAGCATCCAAAACCGGCGAAAGCTGAAACGCAGCTTTTTGGTCATCCAGCAAATGCAGATCAACGCAAGACAGTAAATCGCAATCGCCTCAACGGTCATGCGGATGTTGTCATTGATTACCGTTGAGACCATGTAGATTTGAAACAAATTGCTCGATAACCCCATTGACTGGAGCAAAAAGGTGATCGCCACCTTGGCACTGCCGAACAAAGCGAGCATCCCCAGCGAATACAGCTCAAAATACTTTGAAATCGCCAGCGTCGTCCCGGAGTACCAGGCCGCAAATTGGATAAAAATGATGTCCAAAAGTTGCCCGGCGCAAGGTACGATATAAGCCACCGGAACGATGATTTTGCTCAACGACTCACGCTCCTCGCTCGCCATGTCGTATTTTTTAAACATGTCAACCAAATTGCATGTCAAGAGCGGAAGCACGATAAACAAATTGTTGGTCAAAAGCACCGTCAGCAAGGCATCGCGGGTGAGCCTGAAAATATCGCGGTACTTAAATGGCGTAAACATCATCACGCACAAGGGAAAAATCAAAAGCCCCAAGAGCGCCGCCACCACCCAAAAAGCGATGAAATAAATCTCGATCCGTCCGATTTCCTCGGTGCGGATGGTCCCGGCCACGTTAGAAACAATCGCAAACACCCCGAGCGGAGTTAATTTGACAATGATCAAAGTAATTTGGGACAACGCGTCGCAAACCGTGTCCAGCACGTCCAGCAAAACTCGTTTGCGCTTGACCCCGATCAGCGCCACGCCGCAGAGGATACTGAAAACCGTGACCGCGGGCACCACATTGTTAGCCAAGGCATAAAACGGATTGGAGGGGATAAAAACGCTGATATAATCGATTTGCATCGGCTCTTCAAAGACGCTGGAGCTGAAAAAGGTCGCCGATTTCCAGTCCGGGAAAATCTGCGGGATCACCGACATCAGCAAAAAGACGATCCCCCACATCCCGGCAATCAAAATAATCCCGCGCTTGGAGAGCATTTTAGCCTCGTCATAATTGAGGCCGCCAAAACTGCATATCAACGAAAAGAAAATGTAGGGCAAGACACTGATCTGGAGCATCGCCACAAATGCGCGGCCGACTATCGCCCAAGCGGCGCAACTCTCGCCGAAAAACATCCCGTTGGCGATCCCAAGCGCCATCGCGATAATAATCCACCCGGCCAGTGAAATCTTTTTACAAAGACAAAGGAAACGGGCAACCAATCCCGTATCCGGCGTTTGACTGTTCATAAAATGCATCCATTAGGTTGGCGGCGAAACTCAGGAGCGCTTGGTCTTGGGAATCCGGAAATTGTCGTGGATCCCGCAAATATTGCGGGCTTTGCCCCACGAGCCGCTGCCGATTTTTTTCATCGCATAGGCGAGCAGATATTGGTGATTTTTACGCATGTTGGTATAAGACAGATCAGCGCCGGAGTTGTACAAACTGATGACGCGCGACTTGATTTCGGGCAGTGAGAGCTTGCGGCGCAACCGCACATCGGCATAACAAATCCCGGCCGCCTGGACAGCCTTGCCCCATGAGCCGTAATATTTGATGGAGGCCATGTACAGAGGCTTGTTGTTCTTTTGATTGTGATTGGAAGTAAGCGGGATTTTCTCGGTTTCCAACTCGCGGATTTTCTCAACCACCAGATTTTTGTTCCACCGTTTGTATTTGCGGACAGCGCTGTAATCAAAGCCGCAGGCCTCCACCGCATTGCGCCAAGAGCCGAAAATACGCTCCGCCGCCGCGTGTACACTCGGGTAGTTTTGTATGTAATAGTAATAATTTAACGGCTCATTTTCGGCCGTTGCTAATATATGCTGACGCACTAGGTCAGCAGTCCAAATTCTGGCAAACACTTATTCTCTATCCTGATTTAATTGCTTATCTCTCATTATAACCGGCGCAATGGCGCATTTTTTCAAAATTTACCATGAAACCATTTCAAAAGCTACCTTAAAATAGCATGATTATTTTAAAATGTCAAGAAAATCCGACGGCAAATCCCGATTATTTTTGATTCGGACCGATTTTCTCGGAGCTCACTGGCTTTTGACCAGCAATAACACGTTGCGGTTGCCGATTTTACCGGCTATTTTTCCTTCAAACATACCGGTCAAGGGCTCCGGCAGTTTTCGCCAGCGGTCCACCCGGGCCATCACGTACGATCCCGGCGGCAAATCCTCCAGGGCAACGGTCCGCTCCAAGTTGGCTTTGGGATTTTTTTTCAGCAATTTGGCGATCTCGTCGGCCGAACGCGTATAACATGGAATAAACCATTGCGCCTCTCTGACATGAAGCATGTATTTGTTTTCGTCGCCGTCGGGCCCCAATCCATAAAAATAGAGCACTTTGCCGGCCGGTCGCACGGTCTCAAAATCACCGGCCGAAATCGCGGTACGCTGAAGCGATTGCTCTACAGGCTCGATCATCGCCAGGTGGATTACCGCAAAACTCCCCGCCACGCCGGCCAGATTTAAAATTTCGTTTTTATTGCGGAGATTGACCAATGTCAGCAAAAGCAACAGTGGCAGCGCCCAAAAAATGCCGTACAGCATCAACGACTCGGGTAAATATGCCTTGAGCCAGGTACTGTACAGCAAAATCGCCTGAAAACCGATGAATCCCAGCAAAACCGCCGCCGGCAACCATCTGGCAAGCACAAAAAACAACCGCCGCAACCAGACAAAGAAATAAAACTCCTGGGGGTTCTCCAACACATACGCCGCCAGCAGCCCCGCCGGCGGCAGTACGCCGACGATGTAGCGCAAATGCTTGGTCCCCGGGATGCTCATGCCGACGATGATCAGCAAAAAATAACAGCTGAGCGCCTGAAAAGCGATGCGTTCCAAACTCTCTGAACGCTGAAAGAGCTTCATCCGGTAACGGTAATAATAGCCGCCCAAGGCAATCAATGCCAGAGGCAGCGTGATCGCGTACGACCCTGAACCATTCCAAAAATAGTAGCCGAACCAGCGCGAACTCGACATCCGGCCAAACAATTGGTCATACAACACCTGGCCGAAGAAATCGGGCGAAAAAACCGCTGCGGTCCAAACAAAATATGCCGTCATCGCCGCCAGCAGCGCCAGCATGGCAGTCATGCCCAAACGCAGCAATTGTTTGATGTCGCCAAAGGGCAGCGCCGCCGCAATCACGGCGGCACCGACGATCACCGTCCCGATCGGACCGCGGAAAAAGTAACCGGCTGCCAACAGCAGAAACAGCAGCCAATAACGCATCCCCCGCCGGTCGCGGCAGGCAAAAAACGTATGCTCAAAGGCGAGAGCCGCCAACAGCGCCGGATAAACATCGATCGACGCCACCCGGGCCATGCTGATAAACTCAAACGAGCAAAGGGTGAACAGCGCCCCAATGACGCCGAAGCGCACAGAACGCATCTTTTGACCGATCCGGTAAGTCATGACCACCAAAAGCGCGCAACCGAGCGCGCTCGGCAAAGCCAGCGAGAGCTGACTTACTGAGCCGGTGAGTTTGCTTGCCAAAAACATGAGATAAACCGGCAACGAACTGTAGTCGCAATACGCCTCGCCGTACAAAAACGGATAAGGTTTCAGTATCGAGGAAAAATTCATCTCCCGGACAAACAGCCCGAAACGGGTGTCGATCTGGATGATTTCGATCGAACTTAAGCCGCAAAGAAAAATCAACACCGCGCCGCCGAACAATGCGGACGGAATCAATTTTTCCCGGCTCATTTGCGATGACTCCGTTGCGGCAGTTTGACCATCTCCTCGTCGGGAAGGATGCTCGGGAACTGCACCTTGAGCAACTCCTCGATGGCGGGCAGATAATAGGAGCCGTACTCACACAAAAAGCTGATCGATTTGCCTTTGTTGCCGGCGCGGCCGGTCCGGCCAATGCGGTGGACGTAGTCCTCGGAGCGCTCGGGCAAATCGTAGTTGATGACCAGCGAAATATTGTCGACATGGATGCCGCGGGCGGCGACATCGGTGGCGATCACGATCTTTTCCTCGCCGTTGCGAAATTTTTCCAGCAATTTAATGCGCTTGTCCTGCGGGATATCCCCCGACAGCACCGGAACGCTGTAGCCGTAAAAACTCAAATCGCGCTGCAAGCGCAAGTTAACATCCTTGCGGTTGCCGAAAATAATGATCCGTTCGTACTCGGCATGATTGAGGAAATACAAAAGCAACGCGAGTTTTTCATCGCGCGACACCGAGTAAAAAGTCTGCTCAATGTTTTCACCGACCAACCGGTCGGGCTCGCTCTCAAAAATCACCGGCTCGGCGAGCCAACTGGAGGTCAACCGCAAAATGCTCTCATCCAAAGTGGCGCTGAAGAGGAGCGTGGTGCGCCTGCCCTTGGCCGGCAGCAGCGACACGATGCGTTTGACATCCGGGATAAAGCCCATGTCAAGCATCCGATCGGCTTCGTCGATGACCAAAAACTCGACGTTGCTCAAATCGAGGCTTGAGCCGCGCGAATAGTCAATGACGCGGCCGGGGGTCCCGATCAAAAGGTCAATCCGGCAGTCGAGACTGCGACGCTGTTTCTCGTGATCCATCCCGCCAAAAACCACCACGTTTTTGATCGGCGAAAAGACGGCGAGATTTTCCGCATCTTTGTGAATTTGCATCGCCAGCTCGCGGGTCGGGGCCAAAACAAGCGCGCGGGGCTGACCGTTGCGGGTGCCCTCGGGGCGCGGGCTGTTCAAGAGTTTATTGTAAATGGCGATCAAAAAGGCAGCGGTTTTGCCGGTCCCCGTCTGGGCTTTGCCGGCAATGTCTTTGCCCTCCAACAAAGTCGGGAGCGTCAGGGCCTGGATCGGGGTGCAGTACTCAAAATTCTGATGCTGGATGCCAAACTGAAGCTCGGGGTGCAGCGGAAGATCAAGGAAGCGGAGTTTCCCTTCGCAAACTGGAACATCATACAGTGCCTTGGGGCGCTCGACGGCCACTTTGGACGTGACCGGCTCTTTTTTGACTTTGGGTTTTTTCTCTCTGGAGGGCTGCTCCGGAAAATTTTTGAAGTTTTCGGATTTGAGGTTTTCGGAGCGGTGTTTTTTGCCGCGCGCCTCGGAGTGTTTGGCGGGGCGTTTGATTTCAGGGGCGGGGGTGGACGAGGTGTTTTTTCCGATGACTTTTTTGATGATTTTTTTGATCAGCCTTAACATATATCTTCTCTGTGCTTTTCTTGCAGATCGGACCGGCCATCCCAATTAAAATTCCGTTACGCGGCAAAGGTGTCTGTGTTTCTATCTTCAAGTATGGTTGGAATCTTTTGCCGGGCCGTCCGTCCGCAATTGTAAAATTCTTCTTTTTGTTTTGTAAGTCTTTCGATTCCATAGAAAATAAAAAACCGCATATTAATAAGATACTGCATCAAGACGCATAAAGCAAATTTTTTTATGAAAATATTACCCGAAAACACAGTTGTTCAAACAATTTCACCCGTTTTTTAAGGATTGCGGCGCCCGGACAAAAAAATACGGCAGTTTCACCAAGCGGGAAAACTGCCGTATTGCAAGGAGCGATACTATTGTTTTTTCTCTTTGTCGCCTTTTTTATCCGGGCGCGAACTGCCTTCGGTGATTTTTTTGAATTGATTTTCGACCCTTTCGTCAATATTGCCCGACTCGCGGTTGGTGACCTGATTGACGAACTCCATCCGGTCCCGAATCGCGTTTTTGAGCTTTTGCGCGTTTTCATCGGTCTTGCTGTCTTTGTATGCTTTGGCGGCGTCTTTTTCGGCCTTGCGGTACTGATCAAACTGTTTTTTCTGGTCAGAGGTCATATCTTTGGTAATTTCTTCGATCTTAGCCTTGGGCGGCTTTGGATCATCATTGGCAGACAACACGGAAGCAACGCTAAACACAATCATCAATCCCAATACACTCATCAAAAGCTTTTTCATAATCCGGTTTCCTTACTTTTTCCCCGGGTTTTGGGGATATTCTTTATAATTAACGGCGAAAAATTTATTTTATTATTGCAAATTTCAAAAAAGGCGTTATTTTAACTTTGAAAATGAAACGTTAGCATGACTTTTAACCGATTTCCAAGATGAATATATTGATCAGCGCCGGGCCCACCCGCGAAAAAATTGACGACGTGCGTTTTATCACCAACCGCTCCACCGGCAAAATGGGCTATGCCCTTGCCGAGGCCGCCCGCGACGCCGGACACCAAGTTACGCTGGTATCGGGGCCGGTCAGTCTGCCGCCGGTTGACCATGTCAAGATGATCCATGTCGAGACCGCCGCCCAGATGGCCGAGGCGATTTTGAGCGTTGCCGACACTTTTGACGCGATTATCATGACCGCCGCCGTGGCCGATTACCGGCCGGTAAAGACGGTGGCGGGCAAGCTTAAAAAACAACCCGGCAACCTCATGTTGGAGCTTGAGCGCACCACCGATATTTTGCAGACACTGGGTCAACGCAAACGTGACGGCCAGATTTTGGTCGGCTTTGCCGCCGAAAGCGACCATGTGATCGACTACGCCCGCGGCAAGCTCCTCGGCAAAAACCTCGACTGGATCGTCGCCAACGACATCAGCCGCAGCGATGCCGGATTTGCCGGAGAAAACAACGCGGTAACCATTTTGGGGCGCAATGGACAAATGATCGAGCTCGGTCTCGACAGCAAAAAAAACATCGCCCGCCAAATCCTGCGGCAAATTTTGGGGTAAATCATGAGAGAGCTCATCCGCAACGCCCAATTGGCCGGCCTCAGTTTTGAAGACATCGACGAAATCGTCGGCGGCCGCGAGCAGCTGGTGCAAAACGATGTCTTTTTGCAGCACTTCAACCAAATCGCCGACCGGATCGTCGCAGGCGAAAAAGTGGAAGACCCCGAATGGGGGCCGTTGCTCAATCTGGTATTGATTTTTGAGCTCGCGTCGCGTCTGGCTGCAATTTGCCAACGGCGGGAAATCCCCGAGGATGTCCGGTTGGACGGCTACAAGGACATCAAAATCTGGCTCAATTATCACCGTCAAAATTTCGGAAAGACCGGGATCAGCTGGCCGATGACCGGCTGGCTCATCAATATTTTGCGCGGCGATGTCCTGCAATTCGGCCGCCTCCAGTGCAACCGCGATTTTCAATTTGAGGCCGACTTCACCGTCCGGCAGCACCAGCTCACCGGCGAAATCATTCAACTGCCATTGGATGCGCCTTCCCCCGAGGGCCGGTGGAATATTTTACTGAGCCCCGGCGACCCGGTGATCAATCTCCACATCCCGGCCTCGGGGCCGTTGGACATTGATGAGTGCCGGGAGTCGATGAAGCGGATGGACAAGTTTTTTAAAGGCAATTACAAGGCTTTTGTCTGTTATTCGTGGTTGCTTGATGAGCAATTGCAGCAAATTTTGCCCGCCGATTGCAACATCGTCCAATTTCAAAAACTCGGACACTTGTTTTTTCACCGGCCCGAGAGCGATATTTTGCGGCGTGTTTTCGGCGAAAAACCGATCACCCAGGCCGGCGAAAAAAATATGCTGCAACTGGCAATCGGCCGCTTTTTGGAGCAAGGAAAATCGTTTCACACCGGCGGCATGTACATCCTGCGCGACGGCGATTATCTGGTGCGGCCGATCCGGCCGGAAGACCTTGGCCAGTGGCTGCATCTCAAGGAGCGCATCGGCTGGGGTCAAACCGAGTTTGAGCTCTCAACCATTATCCGATTGTTTACGGACATGACGATCAGCGTCTGGAGTCAGGGTAAAATGATCGGCTCCGGGGCCGCCGTGTGTTATGACCATGCCGTTGCCAATTTGACCATGATTTTGGTCGATGAGGATTACCGGCGGCGCGGCATCGGCAAACGCATCGTCGGCGAGCTGTTGCAAAAACTCGCCGACTGCCCGACCGTCAAGCTTCACGCGACCAATGCCGGAAAAAAACTTTATGAGAGCATCGGCTTTGAGTACGATTACGCGTTGACCCGCTGGGTCAAGGATGACAGTATTTTTGTCGGCCGCAAACACGATCTCTCGGAAGTCGAGCCGGTCACCGGGGCCGATTTGCCGGAAATCTATGAGTTTGACCGGCAAATGATCGGTTTTGACCGCAGTTTAGTGCTGGAGACACTGTACCATACGTTCCCGCAGCTCGCCTGGCGCATCCGCCGGCAGGGTAAACTTTGCGGCTTTTGTCTCGGGCGCATCAACACCAATCAGCACAACCGCCTGACGCCATTGGAGGCCGAAACCGTTGAGGATGCCTGCAAGCTCCTGTTGAAATGCGCCGAAACCGTGCCGGGCAAGCTGGTCTTGGATGTGCCGCAGTACCAAAATGAATTCACCGACTTTTTAAAGGCCAATTACTTTAATGTCCAGCGCGAACTTTTCTCCATGTACCGCGGAAAAAACCGGCCGCTGATCAAAGAAAAATACTATTTTGCCACCGCCGGCGGCGAATTCGCCTGATTGCCTTACAAAATGATGGTGCGCCGGTTGGAGATCAAGATCCGCCGCTCAAGGTGCTTGGCGACCGCCCGCGTCAACACCCGCCGCTCGATGTCTTTGCCGATTTGCTTGAGTTGCTCGGGGTCGAGCTCGTGGGTGATCGGCTCGACCGACTGCTCAATGATCGGACCTTCGTCCAAATCGCCGATCGCATAGTGCGCGGTGGCTCCGATCATCTTGACCCCGCGCTCCCATGCGCGTTCATACGGGTTGCCTCCCTGAAACGCGGGCAAAAAGGCATGGTGGATGTTGATGATTTTAAACGGATATGCGTCAATAAATTTGCGGCTCAAGATTTGCATATACCGGGCCATCACCACCAGATCGATGTGATGGTGTGCCAAAAGCTCCAATACCTTGGCCTCCTGCGCTTCTTTGTCGTTTTTGATCGGGCAGCAGAAATAAGGGACGTTGAATTTCTCCGCCACATGCTCCAAGTCGGGATGATTGCTGACGATGAGCGGGATTTCACAGTCAAGATCGCCCTCGCTGGCGTGCATCAATAAATCATACAAACAGTGCGATGTCTTGGAGACCATAATTGCCATCCGCTGCCGCCTCTCCGGGTAAAAAATCGAGTAGTCAAGCTCCAGCTTGGCCGCCAGCCCGGCGAATTGCTGCTCCAAAAAACTGCGGGTCACCGCCGGATCGGTGAGATCCAAGGTTATTCGCATAAAATACTTGTCCTCCCGGACGTCAGTATACTGGCGGCACTGCAAAATATTGATCGCATGATGAAAGAAAAATGTCGTGATTTCGGCCAGCAACCCTTTGCGGTCGCGCGTCTGAATCAAAAATATGGCTTTACGCATGATTTGCCCCTTTTTGCAGCAGCGCGGCGTAGGCTCCGTCATGGTCCAACGCCGGCAAAAGCTGCGTTTCGTTTCTCAACCGGAAATCGCCGTGATCGGCGATGAATTGTTTGATCTGAGCGGAGTTCTCCTCCGCTTCCAAGCTGCAAGTGCTGTAAATGAGCTGGCCGCCGTCGGCCACCAATTTGGCTGCAGCGGTTAAAATTGTACGCTGCACGGCAATGATATCGGCGAATTCTCCGGCCTCCAGCCGCCACAATGCATCCGGACGGCGACGAAACACCCCCGTATTGGAGCATGGAACATCCAGCAGCACAAGATCAAATTTGCCTTTGATCTCCTCCGGCTTGGCGGTAATCACCGGCGCAGCAACGCCATGTCGTCGGAAATTGGCCATCGTCCGCCGGTTGCGAATACCCGACCGGTCGGCCGCGGTCAAAAGCGCGCCGACGTTAAGACGCTCGGCCAGCATAATCGCTTTGCCGCCCGGTGCGGCGCAAACATCAAGCGCAGATTTGACATGCTCAAAATCCGCCAGCGACACCGCCAGCGACGTCGCCGGGTCCTGAACATAATAGTGCCCGGCGGCAAACTCCTCACTCATGACCACCGCCATAATATCACTGACACGACAAAAGCGAAAACCACCCCACCCCGGCACTGAATCGGCCCTCTCCGGCGCCGCAAAATCACGACAGACCCGAATCACCGCCCCGGCCGGAGTCAAAAACGACCGAGTCAAAACTTCCAGCTCGGCGGCGGAGTAAACGTGCTCCCACTTTTGCAAAATCCAGTCGGGCAGCACCGCCGCGGGCGCATCACTCATTTGCGGCGCATCCCGCAAAATATTGCGCAATACCGCATTGACCAACTTGGCCTCGCTCGGGGTAGCATCGCGTTTGGCGACATCAACGGCCACATTAACGGCCGAGTGGACGCCGATTTTGTCCTGCAAGAGCATTTGGACGCAGGCAATTTTCATAATGCGCATCGCCGTCATCGAGGGGAAACGGCTGAGCTTGGCCGCCAACAGTCCGTCAATCCACTTTTTGCGGCGGAAATACAAAAACAAAATGCTCGACACCGTCCGCCGCCACTCGGGATTGATCTGCGAACCGTCCAAAACATCGTCCAGGGTGGCGGTCCGGCTCTCGATCAATTTAAGCGCCTCGGCGCTCTCGCGTAAAATATTTTCGGCAATCATTTACGCTTCGTCGCCCAAAAAACGGTCGTTCAAGCGGTAATTGCGGATATAGTCGACGACCGAGTCATGCAACGAGCCGATTTCCGACTCGTAGCCCAACGCGCGCAATTTGCCGATTTCCGCCTTGGTATAGTACTGATAACGGTCGCGCAAGGTCTCCGGCATCTCAATGTATTTGATGTTGACCGGCTTGTCCATGGCAGCAAAGGCGGCCTCGCCCAAGGCATTCCAGGTTTCGGCACGACCGCTGCCGACGTTAAAAATCCCGTTGGCATGGGGGTTCTTAAACAAAAACAATATGATGTCAACCGCGTCTTTGATGTACAAAAAGTCGCGCATTTGCTCGCCGTCGCGATACTCCGGCCGGTAAGATTTAAATAATTGCAATTCACCGCTTTGGCTGATTTGCTCATAAGCGCGGCAGACGACGCTGCGCATATCATTTTTGTGGCGCTCGTTGCAGCCGTAAACATTGGAAAATTTGCAGCCGCAAATCTCGTCAAACAACCCTTCGCGCCGCGCCCACAAGTCAAACAGATGTTTGGAGTAGCCGTACATATTAAGCGGGCGCAAATTCTCAAGATCGTTTTCGTCATCGACATAACCGCGCTTGCCGTCGCCGTAGGTGGCGCAACTCGAGGCATACAAAAAGCGGATCGAGTTTTTGGTGCAAAAGTCGGCCAGCTCACGCGTGTAATTAAAATTATTGTCAATCAAATAAGAAGCGTTGCGCTCGGTGGTGGCCGAGCAGGCCCCCATATGGATGATCCCGTCGATCGCCGAGGGGGCAAATTCGTTACGCTTGAGCATGTCGCGAAATGCGTCTTTTTCGACGTAGTCGGAGAACTTGAGCGGGGTCAAGTTTTTCCATTTGTCCGATGTCCCCAGATGGTCGACCACCATGATGTCGTCGATGCCGCGCCGGTTCAATCCCCAGATGACACCGCTGCCAATGAGTCCGGCTCCCCCGGTTACGATATACATAAAAAACCTCCGTTAGGTTGACTAGTTGTTTGGTTCACCGGTGCTGCCGCCCATGGAAGTAATCTTGGTATCAGGCGTACGCATGGTTTGATCCGCGCGGTTGAGCATGGTATTTTGATCACTGGTAATCGGGCTGGTGATCCCGGTAAGATAAAAGGTGATGCCGTAATTGGTCTGAAAATTGCTGCTTTGAGTACTGGTCGCGCTGTCGTAATCAAACGAATACTCCAAGGCTATGGCAAAACAGTGAAAATTGCGGATCACTTGAAACGTTTGTGAGTCCCACTCCTGATTCAAAATATCATAAGCGCCATTAAAAGCGAAAAATGTCCGGCGGTCCGGCGTCAGCGGAAAACTGATCCCGTATGTCACCTGATCGGTCGGCGAGAAATAATATTTGTCAAAGAAACTCCCGGCCTCATACTGGGTCAATGTCGAGCCCATCGAGTAGGCGCTGCGGGCCGCGTAAGGCCGATTGTACTGATAACCTAAATTAAGTTTGACGTCGTCAAAAATCGTATAACTGATGTCAAAACTCCAGCGGTTAAGCCAGTCAGGGCTGAATCCTTTGTTCTGATCCGGCCCGTAGTATTGATCCGTGTCGTCAAAGTTACCGCCGGCGTTGACCGCAAATCCGGATGAAATTTTCAAATCTTTGATCGGGGTCGCGGTCAGCAAGGTACAAAAGTCGCCGATGCGATTGAAGTCATCCTGATCCTGAGCATAAAAGTCAATGTAGTTTTCCATCGAAAAGTATTCGCGTATTTTGTTGCCGTCACGGGTTTCCAAACGGTTATTGACCCCGACACGGACAAAATTCTGCTCCTCAATCCGATCGATATCGTCAAATGCGTAAAGATATTTGCGATCCACGGTGGGATTGGGGATCAAGGTATAATTCATAAACGGCGTCATCACGTGCCGCAAACCGTCAAGGCGCAAAAAACTACTTTTGACGTTTTGCCAGCTGCTGTAAATCTTGGTGTTGGCCTCGGCCCCGATTTCCCCGGCAAAACGGCCTTGAGCGCCGCCGTCATTGTCATAGTTTTTGACCGGGAAAATTTTGGTCTTTTGCGGATCGGCAGCGGCATACAGCAACATGAGATCGTTGTCGCTGATCGGCGACTTGGTCGAGTTGGTATAGCCGGTCACTTTAAAACCGGCGCGCGGGATGATGTTGAGCCAATCAAAGAACTTCAACGGATAATACAAGAAATGGGTGGTGTCAACGCGGAACGCCTGATAATTGTCCAGCTGCGCCGCTTTGATTTGCGCCGGAGTATAATGCCCGGGCTGATAATTGGGATACAATCTGGAGTTGAAATTGCGGTCAAAGTCGATCCAATCGTTTTCCAGATACCCCATGGAGAAATCGCCCTGATAATAGACATTGCTGCCAAAGAGCTCCTGTCGCGGAATATCGAGGCGGATTTCCGGCAGCCGCTCAACCGTGGTGTAAAAACTGTTAACCTTGGGGCGCACGTAAATCGAAGCGCTGAAGTGGTCAAACTCCTGCTCCAAGGCGGCGTAGGTCGAGGGTTGCGGATTGGAGTCAAAAATGGAAGTGAAAAAGTCATTATTAAAATAATAGTCGCTCAATACATTCAGCTGCCCGCGGAAGTCCAGCCGGGGAGTGATATGAGTGACGTTGGTTAATGTAAAGCTGTAACGCTGATTGGGAACATTGAGGAAATAAGCGTCATAGTTTTCTGCCTCATTGGGGTTCCGGTCATAGATGCTGTACGCAAAGAAATAAGTTTTGGAGTTTTCACTCACAATGTTGGCATTCATCCCGTAGCCGATCCCGCGCTTGGAGTAGTAGTCAAACATCAGATTCACTTCGGCCAGCGGATAATCGTACAGCCGGAAGTTTTTGGAAAACATCAAATAATAGCCCCAGTCGCTGTTTTTCCCGAATTTAAACGCGGCCAACCCGATGTTTTCCTCTTTGGGCTTATAAAACACCGGCATCCACAGCACCGGCACCCCGTACATTTTAAGTTTGCCGTTGGCCGCCACAATCGAGTGGTCGCCGATGTCCGAGCTGAATTGATCAAGCCCGTAAAAATCCACCGACGGCGGATAAAAAGTCGCTTCGCCGAACTCCAGCGAGTAGTGCGCGTTGTCTTCGCTCAAATATTCGCAGCCGCTCACCTCGGCGCCTTTGACATGAAACACACCGTTTGACCGGCGCTCGGCAAAATCGGCTTTGCACACAAAGGTTTTAAATTGGATCTGCGCTTTTTCCATCTGAAAGAAGCCGGTCTCCATGTTGCCGGTGATCCGGTGGGCTTTGACATTGTCGCCGGTGCCGCGGATCGACACCTGGATCAATTGATTGCCCCAGACGTCAGTCTCAATGCCGGTGATGGTGACGAGCATGTTATTCATCCGTTGCAGCCGCGCCAGCTTGTCTGGGTCGACTTTGCCGGTCTCACTGCGCCAGTAATACAGCTGGATGTTGCCCACGGCCTCGACATCCTTGCTCTCGATATTAATCACCGCTTTGTCGGCAAAAATGTCCAAATCGCCAAAGGGGATATGCACGTTGCCGTGCACAATGATGTTGTTGCCGGTGACGCTCCAGTCGTCGGCGTCAATCTGCTTGAGGTCACTCAATTTGATCTTGGCGCCGCCCATAAAGGACGATGACTTTTGCGCTTTGTTTTTGACGCCGCTACCGGCGGCGGTGGCATTGTTGTAGGAGTCAAAGGGGTTGGGGCCGCCCGACGAAGTTGCCGGCGCCGCATTTGCAAGGACGGCAAAGCCGACCGCGGCGATCAGACAACAACGTTTCAAGAGCGGCAATATCAACTCAGACCTCAAATTTCTGCGTCAGGATTTCCTCGGTCTTGACCGTGTAAAACCCCGACTTGTCCAACGATCCGGCGATGGCGGCATCCAGCTGCGGCAATTTGCCAATGGCGGTCAAGGGCAGATCCGGGCAGTTGGGCAAAATCACCGTCTTGCCCGGAAACGCGGCATTGATCACCGCCTCGAGCCCCTGCTTGAGGGACTTCATTCCGCCGATGGCGGCCAAAGCGGTGACCGGCTGCAATTTGCCGGTTTCGGCCAGCATCAAAGTGTGGCGCAAGTGCTCGGTCAAGCTGCCGCTCGAGCCGATGTAGCGCTGATTTTTGTCCACGATATCGCGGACGTTGAGCTCGCCCTCTTTGCCCGCCGGAATCCCGGCAAAAATATTCATCAAACCGTCCTTGCCCAAAAATCTGGCGGCGTGATTGAGTACCGGCACCACCGGTACCAGCATCACAATGTCGTCAAAGCCGCCGGGGGCAAAGTCGCGCAGGACTTGATCAAACTCATCGGCGCTCATCTTGGAGGGGTTGACCGCCTTAAACTCGACGTTGCGTTTTTTGATCGCATCGCCCAATAAATTCATCACGTTGGCAATGCGGGAGTCATCCATGTCGGAAATGATAATCCGCGAGGGACCGTTGGGCGACTCAACCGCCAACTGGGTGTGCATCTGACCCATCGCCCCGGCGCCGCCCGGGAGCCAGCAAGTACCGCCCGCCTTGAGATTGCTGCGGACGTTTTTATTGTAGGCGGCCGAGAGGTTGCTCGTCGTCGTACCTTGATAAAAGAACCCCTCATAGTGAATCCGGCCAACGTCAAACAGCCAGTTTTCGGACGGATACACACCCACAAAGCTGATCACCGCGTTGCGGTTCCCGGCCTTGGCGATTTTTTCGGCGACGGCGCGATCCAACAAATTGCAGATAAAAATATCGTCAAAACTCATATCCTCAACCGAGGAGATAACGTTGATTTTGGTTTTGAGCTCTTTTTCCAGCGAAGCAACGGCGGCGACGGAGAGCCCGAGACCGTAAACCTCGATGCCGACGGCTTTTTGCAAGAGTTCGCCCGCCTGATAGACTTGGCTGTCGCCGGCGACGATCAACACTTTGCCGTTGTCCTTGGGAGCTTTGCGGTTGCGGATCATGTAGCTTGCCTGGACGCACGTCCAGGGCTCAAGCAAGGCGGCGACCGCCGAGGGCATGTTATGCGATAAGGGCAGCAAATAACAACCCTCGTCGCCGTTGAGAACGCGCTGGTCCAAAACGCTGTACTGAGCCATCCCGCCGTTGATCGCATAGCCGTAGGCAAAACCTTTGCCGTTAACGTAAATATCGGCCTGAATGATGAAACGCTGGCCTTCTTTAAATTGATTTTTGAGCTGGTCGCCGACTTTGACGACAGTCATCACCGCTTCGTGACCGGGGATCACCGGGTCGGCGGCCAGATCTTTGGAAATCACCCGCGGGTGCTCGCCGCCGGCGCGGATTAGCTTGACGTCGGAGAAACAAAGGCCAATGGCGTCGATTTTGACCAAGAGCTCATCCGCTTTGTTTTGCGGGACGTCCACCAGACACGGCTGATCATTGCAACCCAACTTCTCCATACCGGCGCCGAAAAGCGGCCAGGCCAACATTTTTGCGGGGATCGTCACACTCATCGCTGATTCCTTTGTTCTTTGCTTTTCCACTCGTTCAAATTACTTTCGATAAACTGGATGATTTCATCCTGCAGTATTTTGCCGTTGTCTTCGACCATGCGGGCCGGGGCAAAAGAAAAATACACCTCGCGCTCCGGGCGCACCGGCCCCAGATCCTTGAGGTATTTGCCGTTGCCCAAAAAATCGGTTTTGAGCGCAAACGGCACCACCGGCACATTGGCCTTTTTGGCGAGCTTGATCCCGATCGAGTTAAATTTTTCGGGGTTAAACGTCTCGCTGCGGGTGGCCTGCGGAAAAATAATGATCGAGCGACCCTTCTCCAAGAGTTTCTGCCCGTCCTCCAATACCGCACGCAAATCGTCGCGGGGGTTCGCCCGGCCGATCGGGATCGCTTCCAGATTTTTCATGATTTCTTTAAAAAACGGCACATTGTACAGCGTGTTTTTGATCACAAACGAGAAATCAAGATACTCGCGGACAAACGCATGAAACACCGCCGTCTCCAGCAAGCTCATATGATTGCCGATCAAAATCACCGGTCCGCCGTTTAACGCACGCAAATTGTCGAGACCGCGGACGTGGACTTTGCCGCCGATGCGCTCAATCAAGTCGATGTTTTCCATTGAGTAGGAAATCTGATGCTCTTTGTCGAGACCGCCGCGTTTGGCACAAAGCCCGCTGCGGACAAAAATGCCGAAAGAATAGAAATAAAAGTACCATCTACTTTTACCCAAAAGCTTGTATACGATCGACTTACGGGCATTCTCCGGCGTGTCGTACGAGTCCTCGTTAAAGCGGCTTTTTTTTACGCACATATTTTTTCTGTTTTTAAAATTTAAATCAAGAGGTTAATATAGCATATATTTTGAAAAAGTCAAAAGGCGCCGCCCTTGCAAAACGGTTATAATTGAGTAGGAGTATCGAGAAATACACCGTCGAGGTCAAACTTTTGCCGTAACTCATGCATCACCGCCTTGACGCCGACCGTCTCGGAGGCATAATGGCCCAGCGCCAAGACATTGACGTTGAGCTCTTTGGCATAATGATACATGACATGCGTAAGCTCACCGGTAATCAGCAGATCAGCCCCCGCTTTGGCCGCATCCTCCAAGGCGTGAAGCCCGCCGCCCCCCGACACGACCGCCGCGATGTGCGGCCGCCGGTCATTGACCGCCAGCAGTTGCGCCGGAGCACCCAGCTCCGCTTCAAAAACTTTTTGCAGCTCAGTCAACGTCCAAAAGTGCGACACTTCGCCATAGTAGCCAATTAAGCCCCCGTCATACTCGCAAAAAGCGGCCGGCTGGTAAATCTTGGCGGTTTTGGCCAAAACAATGTTGTTGCCGAGCTCGGGGTGCGCGTCTAAAGGCAGATGCACCGCGTAAAGATTGATGTCGTTGACAAACAAAAGCCGCATCCGCTCGCCGACCACCCCGGTAAACCGCCGCGGCTCGCCGCCCCAGCTGAGGCCGTGATGCACGAGTAAAAAATCGACTTTTGCAGCCACTGCCTTGGCAAAGGTTTCGTAACAACCATCCACCGCAAAACCGACTTTGTTGATTTCGCTCTTGCCGCCCAGCTGCAAGCCGTTGTTGGAGGAGTCTTTGGCAAAGGCGGCCAAATTGAGGCGGTCATCCAAATATTTGCACAATTCGTTTAATTTCATGACCGCAGTCCTTTCGCTCGGGTTGATTGTTCACTCGGCGCTGTCGCCGGAGTCGGCACTTTCGTCGCGCAGCACGCCTTTCCACAAATAAAGTTTGTGGCCGCGGTAACTGATCGAGTTGTCGTTGTTTTTAAGCAAATTGGTCCAGTTGCGCTCCGGCATCTGCGGAAACTCGGTATTGAGGAGGTAAACCACCTTGGGACCTTTGGGCAATTCGCTCAGGTCATTGATCTTTTTGATTTTGACATTGGCATAATAAAGTTCGCCGTACAAATCAAGAATGTTGCCTTTATAAAGGACGTCAACCGTTTCCCCTTTGAGAGCGGTGGCGACGGTGGCGCCAAAAACGCGTTTGGGGCTCTCCTGCGTCCGGTAGATAAAGATGGTCGCCCAAAACATGAGGCCGCAAACCATCCCCACCAGCGACAGCAAAGACCACACGGGGATGATTTCGCGCCGCCGACGGACCCAGAAAAAAATAATGATGATGATCACCGAGACGATACCGGAGTACCAGAGGTAATGGTCGCCGTGGCGAAACTCAATCGACGAGCTCAAACTCACCACCAACTCCAGATACTTTTGGGGCAAAAAGCAAAACAATACCAGCGTGAGCGGCACATGCAGCAAAAAGAATTCGGCCAAAAACTGAAATTTGCGCATCTTGTAACCGTAGCGGCGCAAAGCAATATCGTAGTTGATCCCGATCAAAATCGACAACGGGGCGATGAAATAGAGCATGTCGCGGTTTTCCGTTTCGGGAAAAATCCAGATCAAAAAGAAACCGGCGATCACCAACGTCCGGAGAAACATGCTGTAAATCGGTGTCTCATCGACACTGCGCAACGCCACGCAGAAGGGAATCCAGGCGATCAACGTCCACGGCAGAAACCGGAGCAAAAAGTCGGCGGGCATGGTCAATAAATCAGTAAAATAACTGTATCGTAAAAACCGGTGCCACCAAAAATATTGAAACGTGAGGTCATGCGAAAACAAATAATAAGGGAGCAGCCACAACGTCACCGTCATCGCCAGCACTGTGATCCCGGCGATGAATCCCGGGCGGTTGAAGCGGTTTTTGATCGACATCGGCCGCCGCAGAAACAACAGCGGCACCGCAAACGCCAGCAAAGCGAAAAAACCGCCCGAGAGAAATGCCAGCGAGGCAAAAAACAATGAGCTCAGCCAGGCCATGTCCCAGTTGTTTTTGCGCATGCTGTAATAAAAAAACAGCATGTCCGCCAAGAGCACAAAAAAGAGCGACATGGTGAGCGGAAACCCCTCAATCGCTTTTTCCATCGTGAGATTGCATGTCAGAAACGCGGCGGCGGCAATGAGCCCGGCGCGCGGACTGCGCATATTGGCCGCGCCGATATAAACGATCAATCCCGCGGCAAGTGTAAAAAAGACGGAAATCAGGCGCATCACCAGCTCGAGCGGCAAATGCGAATACTTCCACAGGACCGAAACCAGCAGCGGATACAAGGGATAAGCATTTTGGATCGCCATGCCGTGCGCCGTCACCACATAGTTGCGGCCGGAGAGCTCCATCGCCTGGACGGCGTAAAAGCCCTCGGAGGCCGACAGCTCCTGTACCATCAGCTGCCACGGCTGGTACATCACCAAAAAGACGATCACCAAAGCAAACGCGTTGACGACGCCCGGCAGATTTTTTTCGCGATACGGCCCCATCGGGTTCTCCCTTTTTGGCTCAGCCAAGCAATATTTTGCGGAAACTCTTTTTGCCCGCCTTGAGCACCAGAGCACCATCGGCAAACAGCTCCTTGGTGACTTTGGCTGATGGGTCAGTGACTTTGACATCATTGATGGCAACAGCATTGCCCTGAATCAACCGCCGCCCGTCGCTGCTTGACTTGCACAATCCGCTCAATGCGAGCAGCTTTGACACCGTCAGACCGGCCGTGTCATCCAACTCGGCGGGATTGAGCTCATAGGTGGGAAGCTCGATCTCAATCGAGTCGGACGCCACCTGAGCGATCAAGCTACTGGTGTAAACTTTATTGTCACGGTCGGCAAAGCCGAATTTGGTCCCGGCGGTCACATAAGCCTCCGCCGCCGCCTCGCGGCCGTGTGCCAGCATGGTGGCCTCAAAGGCGAGGATCTCCTTGGCGCGGTTGATGTTGCCGGAGGGATCGGCCAAGCGGATGACTTCCTCGACGGGAAGCGAGCTGAAGTACAGCAGCAGCTGCTCGACTTGCGCGTCCTCGCTGTTGCGCCAAAACTGGTAATAATCAAAGACGCTGGTCCGCTCGGTGGAGAGCCAGACGTTGTTGCCGCCGGCGGTTTTGCCGAATTTCTGGCCGTTGGCGTCCAACAACAAGGGAATGGTCATGCACTCGACCTCATTGCCCGACTTGCGGCGCACGAGCTCGGTCCCGGCGACCATGTTGCCCCACTGATCCTGGCCGCCGAATTGCATTTTGCAATCAAGCGTCCGGTTGAGGTGCAAAAAGTCATAGGCTTGCAAAATGGAGTAGTTGAACTCCAAAAAGGAGAGCCCATTCTCCAGACGCTGCTTGACCGAGTCCTGCCCGAGCATGCGGTTGACGCTGAAAATATGCCCGACTTCGCGCAGCATGTCGATGTAGCCAATCTTGCACAGCCAGTCGGCGTTGTTGACAAAAAAAGCCTTGCCCTCCTCATCGCTGATAAAATGCGCCAGCTGGCGGCGCAGACACTCGGCATTTTGATCGACCTCCTCCACTGTGAGGATCGGCCGGGCGCTCTGTTTCCCGGAGGGGTCGCCGATGCGGGCGGTGGCACCGCCCACCAAAACGATCGGCACGTGTCCCGCCTTTTGCATCAGCCGCATCGCCATCACCGGGAGCAAATGCCCGACATGCAGACTGTTGCCGGTGGGGTCAAAGCCGACGTAAAACCGAACGTTTCCATGATCCAAAAGTTTGCGGATGGCAGCTTCGTCGGTGCACTGGTAGCAAAACCCGCGTGCCTTTAACTCATCAAAAAGATTCATCATCATCTTTCCTCATCAATTGATAGACTCTGCGACAGTTGGGAGCAACGGCGAAAATCGTCCCGCCCGCGGCTCCCAAGCGCCGCCACAAAAAAAAACAGCTTGAAATTGGCAAAAAACCAAGTTCAAGCTGTCAAAGTCCGGTAAATTTCCCGCGTGGTCGCCCCACTTGCCAAAGATTTGCAAGTATTGACCCTTTGGCGGCGGCAGCGGCGGGAAATCAGCCTTACGCTTGAGCGACCACCCGCTCGACCAGCGCTTTGAATTCCGCCGGCTCGTTGACCGCGAGATCGGCCAAAACCTTGCGGTTGAGCTCGATGTTGGCTTTTTTAAGACCATTCATAAACTGGCTGTAGTTGGTGTCGAGCGCGCGGCAGGCGGCGTTGATACGCACAACCCACAAGGCGCGGTACTGCTGCTTCTTTTGTTTGCGGCCGCGATAGGCATGGACCAAAGCCTTGTCAACGGCGTCATAAACGGTACGGATGTTTTTGCTGCTGTTTCCGTAGAAACCCTTGGCCTGCTCCAAAACTCTTTTACGGCGTTTGCGAGACGGCACGGCATAAGTGACTCTAGACATTTATTATTTCCTCCGTCTTTAAATTATAAACCGTAGGGCAAAGCGGCTTTGATGCGGCGTTTTTCGGCCGACGAGACGGCACCGTCTTTGCGGAGACGACGTTTGCGCTTGGCGTTTTTGCAGGTCTTGAGGTGACGACCGCCGGCTTTATTATGACGATACTTGCCGGTACCGGTCTGCTTGAGCCGCTTGGCGGCACATTTACGAGTTTTCAACTTCGGCATTGTTTTTCCTCTCAAATGATTGGTTTTTGTAATTTCACCGAGCCGGTCAATGCGTTACCGGCTGCGGTGCATTTCGGCCCTTACTTGCTCTTGGGCGCGAAATTGACTGATATATTTTTGCCGAGCAACTTGGGTTTGCCGTCGGCATCCCCGTAGGGCGCCAGATCCAGCATCACCTTGTCCATCAGCTGAAACGCCAACTCCTGGTGGGCCATTTCGCGGCCGCGAAGAGTAAGCGTGACTTTTAATCTACACCCTTTTTCCAAAAAGTCAAGTCCGTGTTTCAATTTTGTTTGATAATCGTGGTCATCAATGTTGACGTGAAACTTGATTTCTTTGACTTTTTGCTGTGCGGAGTTTTTGCGCTGAGCTTTGACGTTCTTCTTTTGCTCATACTGCAACTTTCCGAAATTCATGATTCTGACCACGGGCGGGACCGCACGGTCAGATACCAATACGAGATCGAGTCCGGCTTCTTTGGCCATTTCCTTGGCCTTGTCATAACCGACGATTTCCAACTGTTCGCCGTCGGGACCGATGAGTCGCACCTCGGTGGCGGTAAACGACCGGTCATTGGGTTTCAGCAACTTAGCAATAACGATACCCTCCTTTACTATAACTGTACGATTTATTGCTTTGCGGCTTTTGGCAACACCCAGCCAAAAGCCGACTTATATTATAACTTAGCTCAAATAATTTTATTGTCAAGGTCATAACGCAATTTTTCGATCACTTGTGCGATCGGCAGCACGCCGAGCTCGCCCTCGCGGCGGCTGCGGACGGAGGCGCTGTTGTCCTCCATCTCCTTGTCGCCGACGACCAAGATGTACGGAATCCGGTCGTGACGCGCGTCCTTGATCTTGGCACCCAAGCTCGCCGAGCGGTTGTCGACATCGACGCGAAAACCGAGCTTGCGCAGCTCCGTCCTGAGGTTGTTGCCAAACTCGTGCTGACGGTCGGTCAAGGTCAAAATGCGGGCCTGCTCGGGGGCGAGCCATACCGGAAACGCCCCGGCAAAATGCTCGACCAAAATGCCGAAAAAGCGCTCGATCGAGCCCATCAAGGCGCGGTGCACCATAAACGGGCGATGCTTTTTGCCGTCCTCGCCGATGTAAGTCATATCAAAGCGCTCGGGCAAATTAAAGTCAAACTGGATCGTGCTCATCTGCCACTCGCGGCCGATGGCGTCCTTGACCTTGAGGTCGATCTTAGGGCCGTAAAAGGCGCCGCCGCCCTCGTCGACTTCGCACTCCAACCCGGCTTTGCGCACGGCCTTTTCCAGTGAAGCAATGGCTTTGGCCCAGCGCTCGGGCTCGCCGACGGCTTTGGCCGGACGGGTGGCGAGATAGGGCTTGATGTTGGTAAAGCCAAAGGCCTTCCAGATTTCGAGACTGAAGCGCAAGACTTCGGCGATTTCGTCCTCAATCTGGTCGACGGTACAAATGATGTGGGCATCATCCTGCGTAAAGCCGCGGGCGCGGAGCATCCCGTGGACGACGCCGGACTTCTCATAGCGGTATACCGTGCCGAGCTCGGCCCAGCGCAGCGGCAGCTCGCGGTACGAGCGCATCCGCGACTGATAAATCTCGATGTGAAACGGGCAATTCATCGGTTTTACATAATAATCCTTGTCATCGATCTTCATCGCCGCATACATGCCCTCTTTGTAAAAGTCGAGGTGGCCGGAGGTTTCCCACAAGACACTCTGGCCGATGTGCGGCGTATACAGCAAATCGTAGCCGTTCTTATAATGCTCGGCGCGCCAGAAGGTCTCAAAAATATTGCGGATCATCGCCCCTTTGGGGTGCCACAACACCAGACCGGGACCGACTTTCTCGGAAATACTGAATAAATCAAGCTCCTGACCGAGCTTGCGGTGGTCGCGCTTGGCGGCTTCCTCCATCATCGTCAGATAATTTTGCAACTCTTCTTCGGTCGCAAAGGCGGTGCCGTAAATGCGCTGGAGCATCGGATTCTTTTCGTCGCCCTTAAAGTAGGACCCGGCGATTGACTGGAGTTTCACCGCGCCGACTTCGCCCGAGTTGTCCACATGCGGCCCGCGGCAAAGGTCGACAAAGTCGCCGGTGCGGTAAAAGGTGATGACGGCATCGTCGGGAATGTCCTTGAGGCGCTCCAGCTTGTAACTCTGGTGATCGGCGGCGAGCATTTTTTCGGCTTCGGCGCGAGAGAGCTCAAATTGTTCAAACGGTAATTTGCGGCCGATCATTTTTTTCATCGCTTTTTCGATCGCTTTGAGGTCCTCGGGGGTCAGACGGCGGTCGAGATCGAAATCATAATAAAAACCGTTTTCCGTCGCCGGGCCGATGTCAAATTTGGCGCCGGGAAACAACTGCTTCACCGCCGCCGCCATCAAATGGGCGGCGCTGTGCCGGATCGTTTCCAAAGGATACTTGCTCATTTTTTTACCTTATCGTATTTACTGTTAACGTAACACTGTCAACTTTTTATCATCAAAACCGCCGGCCTTGCGGCCCGGCGAATCAAAACAACTTCATTTGCTCCGGGGGCGGCGCAATCAAATCCCGCACCGGCGCAAAACTTTTGCGGTGAATCGGGCACGGCCCGAGTTCGCGCAACGCCGCCAGATGCACTCTGGTCCCGTAACCCTTGTGCGCGGCAAACCCGTAGCCGGGATACTCCTCACTATACTTGACCATCAACGCATCGCGGTACACCTTGGCAATGATGCTCGCCGCCGCGATCGACGCACATCTGGCGTCGCCCTTGACCATCGATTTGCAGGCAACCGGCATATGCTTGACCGGGTTGCCGTCAATCAGCAAAAAATCGACCTTGGCGAGCTGTGACGCCGCCTGCCGCATCGCCCGGTGCGTGGCCTGCAAAATGTTGATCTCGTCGATCACCTCCGGCCCGACTTCGGCAATCGCGATCGCGATCCCTGGCAACTCGTACAACCGTTTGGCCAACTCCTCGCGGTCCGACTCCCTGACTTGCTTGGAGTCAAAGACCGCCGGGACCGGCACGCCAAACGGCAGCACCACCGCCGCCGCCACCACCGGCCCGGCCAGCGGGCCGCGACCGACCTCGTCGATCCCGGCCACAAAATAAAAACCCTCCATCCGGCACTCGCGTTCCGGTTGGAGGAGCTCATCGTCTGGACTTAAAAAGCGGTCCACCTGTTGCGCTTATGCGTTGCGCAACTCCTTAACGCGGGCGGACTTGCCGACCTTGTCGCGGAGATAGAACAGCTTGGCGCGACGGACGTCGCCGCGACGGACGATTTCGATTTTCTCGACACGGGGGCTGTTGATCGGGAAAACGCGCTCAACCCCATGACCGGCGGTCACGCGGCGAACGGTAAATGTTTCCTCGACACCTTCGCCGCGACGGCAAATCACCGTACCGACGAATTGCTGAGTGCGCTCATTGACCCCTTCAACGATCTTGACGAAAATCTTGATCGTGTCACCAACATTGAACTCATGACGGTCAACTTTGACCTGCTCTGCACGAATTTTGTCCAGTATGTTCATTTTTTACAAACCCTTATTGGTTAAATTTTTCCCACAGGTCGGGCCGACGCTCTTTCGTCAAACGCTCCGACTCCGACTGTCTCCACGCCTTAATTTTACCGTGATCCCCCGACAGGAGGATCTCCGGCACCTTCATCCCGCGAAACTCCGCGGGACGGGTGTACTGCGGGTACTCCAAGAGTCCCTCCGAGTGCGACTCGTCTTTGCTCGACTCGTCGCAGCCCAACACCCCCGGCAGCAGTCTTGCGACCGCATCGGTGATCACCATCGCGGCCAGATTGCCGCTGGTGAGCACATAGTCGCCGATTGAAATTTCGCGATCGACCAAAGTTTCGACAAATCGCTCGTCGACGCCCTCGTAATGGCCCGCCACAATCAACAGATGGTTCTCCTTTGAGAGCTCCCGGGCCATTGCCTGGTCAAACACTTTTCCGCGCGGCGAGGTGTAAATCACCACCGTTTCCGGTTTTTTCAGCGCTTCTACAGCCTCAAACAGCGGCTCGACCTTCATCAACATGCCGGGGCCGCCGCCATAAGGCTTATCATCCACCGTCCCACGCAAATCGTGGGTATACTGCCGCAAATCCACGGCATTGATTTGGATCAGATTTTGGTCCGCCGCGCGACCGATGATGCTCTCGCCCAACGGCCCCGGAAAGATTTCCGGAAACAGCGTCAAAATATCGATCTTCATTTAGTCCAGCACTTCGACGGAAATGCGTTTCTGCTGACGCCCGGCAGCGCCGCTCACCAGCGAGCGGATCGCCATGATGGTCTTGCCTTTTTTGCCGACGATCTTGCCGATGTCTTCTTTTTTGCAATTGATCCGGATCACATAGCCCTCGTCGTTTTCGACGGTCTCAATGCGGACTTCCTCGGGGGCGTCCACCAGGGCGCTCACCACATATTGGACGAAGCCCTCGAGATCGCGAATGCTGCCGCCGTTTTTGGACGCGGCAGCACTGCTGGCTTTTTTACCGGTAAAAAAACTGATCAATGCTTTAAGCATGATATTATCCTTATCTATTACGCTTCAGCCGGGGCAGCAGCCGCTTCGGCTTTGGCCTTGGCTTCGGCTTCGGCCTTGGCCTTGGCTTTTTTGGACAAGGAGGGCTTGCGCACTTTGTCCTTGAGGCTGACGCCGCCGGTCACCCGGGCGATGATCGCTTCGACTGTTTCGGTAAACGAAGCACCGACCCCGCGCCAGTAGGCAACGCGCTCGAGATTCACTTTTTCTTCTTTGGTGACGGGGTTGAAAAAGCCCAATTCTTCGATGGATTTGCCGTCACGGCTCGAACGCTGATCAATCACCACCACGCGGAAACAGGCCGCATTGCGGGTCCCGGTACGCTTTAATCTTACTCTAACCATTTAATTTTAACCTCTTTACAATTTCATAATGAGTCGCTGTGCCACGATGTGCCAATCCGGTCAGACGTATTTGCTCCACAGCTACATTTCGCAAAAAAACCGGCGGCGGCAAACTCACAGGCCTAGAGGATTTCGGCCATAAGTTTGTATCATTGTCGCATATAAGTCCATTAATATAACACAAATGTGGATTTATGCAATATTTTTTTTGAAAAAAAATTGATTTTTAAGGTTTTACGGATTAATGTATAAGCTTTGACAACCAATACGGGACAACGATGAACTTTTTACCCATCCGGCAAATCGCCGATTCATTTCACCAAACGCTCGAGCAAAGCGACCGCCTCGTCGTCGCCGCCAGCCCCGGCGCGGGCAAAAGCACGGTGGTGCCGCACTGGGCGGCGCAGGCGCTCGCGGGGCGCATTATTGTACTGGAACCCCGGCGGATCGCCGCAAGGATGGCGGCGGCGCGGATCAACGAGCTTACCGGCCAAAGCGATTACGCCGGGTTTATGGTCCGCGGCGAGGAGCGTGTCACCAAACAAACACGCATCGTTTTCATCACCGAAGGGATTTTGACCCACATCATGCAGGACGACCCGGAGCTTACCGGGGTGACCGCCGTCATCTTTGACGAATTTCACGAGCGAAGCTTAAACTGCGATCTAAATATCGCACTCGCGCTCGACATCCAGAAAAATCTCAGGCCCGACCTCAAAATCATCGTCATGTCGGCCACCATGGATTTGGCCAGAGTGAGCGCCTTTTTGGGCGATTGCCCGGTATTGGAGAGTCCCGGCAAACTTTTTCCTCTCACCGTCCGCCACGAGGAGGAGCAAGTTGCCCTCAGCGATTTATATAAAATCTGCCTGCGCCGAATCAGTCAGGCGCTGCGAGAGAGTACGGGCGATCTTTTGGTCTTTTTGCCCGGGTTGCGCGAAATCGACGACTTGGCCAAGCTACTCACGTATGATAACGTCGAAATATTAAAGCTGCACGGCAACTTGAGTGCCGCCGAGCAGCAGCGCGCGGTTTCGCGCCGCGACCAACGCAAAATTATTTTAAGCACCAACGTCGCCGAGAGCAGCATCACCATTGACGGTGTCACCGCGGTGGTGGACTCAGGCTTGGAGCGCAAGCTCGAGTTTGACCCCGGCTGCGGCATGCCGCAGCTCAAGCTTGGCCCGATTTCGCAAGCCAGCGCCGCCCAACGCGCCGGGCGGGCGGGGCGCACCGCCCCCGGCACGGTCTACCGGTTATGGACCATTTTTGAGCATCAGCAGCGCCCGGCGGCGATCGCGCCGGAAATCTTATCGGCCGACTTGACCAATTTCCGGCTCGAAGTCGCCCGTTGGGGGGCAAGCTGTACTGATTTATGTTTCCCCGACCCGCCGCCCCCCGGCAATCTCGCCGCCGCCGAGCAAAGTTTGATCGAGCTTGACGCCTTTGACCGCGACTTGCACCTAACCGCCATCGGGCGCAAACTGGCCAAGCTCCCGGTACACCCCAAAATTGGCGCGATGCTGCTCAAAGCGGCGGAGCTCAACTTAACTTCGCTCGGGTGTGAAATCGCCGGGATTTTGGAGGAGCGCGACCGCTTTCAGGACTTCAGCTCGGCGGATCTCGACTTGCGGATTATGGAGATGCGGCAAAAACCCGGCAAATTTCAGCAGCAAATCATCATCCGTGACCAGCTGCTCCGGATGATGGGCTGCCGTTATCAAGCGTGCGATTTCACTTACGCCGGTTTGCTGACCGCCTTTGCCTGGCCCGAGTGGATCGGCCGCCAGCGCGCGTTTCACAGCCGCGATTACCAGCTCGTCTCCGGGCGCGGGGCGGTATTGCCGCCGGACGACGATTTGGGGGCGCACGAGTTTTTAAGCGTCTGTCGCCTCTCGGGCGATGTCAAGGCGCAAATCCGTCTCGCCGCCCGTTTTGACGAGGCATGGATCACGCAACATTTCTTATACCTATTAAAGGAAACGCGCGAAGTCGTGTTTGACGAAAGCAAAAAGGCGGTCGAGGCCCGGCGGCTGACCATGCTCGGCAACCTCGTGTTAAAGAGTGCGCCCTACCGCCCGGAGCCCGGCGAAATCACCGATGCCTTGTTTGCCGCCGCCGCCAAAACCGCGCAAGCGCTGCTGCCCGAAATCCCGTTTTGGGAACGCCTCAGCTTTGCCGCGCGCAACGAGCCCGAAACCTATCCCTTGTGGGACCGCCAAATGCTGCTCGACTTTGCCCGCAATTATCTTCCCGCCGCCAAAAGCTTTGCCGACATCGCCAACCTCGACTGGCGGACAGTGCTTGCCAACGAGCTCGGGAGCGGCCGCTTGCAGCAGCTCGACCGCGATTACCCGGAGAAATACCGCAATTTCAAAATCGATTACTCAGGCGAGACGCCGCAAATTTCCCTCCGGGTCCAGGAGCTCTACGGCGTCAATGTCCATCCGACAGTGGGGCGCAAGCGCATCGCCTTAAAGCTGGAGCTCTTGTCACCGGCGCGCCGCCCGGTGCAAATCACCTCCGATCTCCCCCGCTTTTGGGCGGAAAACTGGAAGTATGTCCAAAAAGAGATGAAATCACGCTACCCCAAGCACGACTGGCCCGACCGCCCCGGCGATCCGGTCTAATCAGCCACCCTCCTTCATCCTATCCTTGCTTTGTTTTTGTATCAATAGTGCACTTTTCACAATTGTTATGCAAATTTTACACAATTATTTGATTTTTTTCATTTTTGCTATTGACTTTGCATAAAAATATAGTATAATTATATTGGAAAACCCCAACGAAACGATAATATATATGGAAAAGAAAATGATAAAACCCAAAAGCTCCGGCGTGCTGGCCCAAGTGGCCGCCCTGGCCAATGTCTCCTCCGGGACCGTGAGCCGGGTGTTTAACAACAGCAGTTTAATCCCGGCCGAAACGTGCATCCGCGTCCTGGACGCGGCCCGCGAACTCGGCTTCCGGCCCCGCGTCGGTGTGCGCAACCGGCAAATCGCAATCATCACCGAGCCGCCGCAGCATACCGCCATGGGCGGGTATGTCAACAGTTTGACGCAGTATATTTGTTTTGCCCTCTCGCGGGCCAATGTCGAAATCACCATGATCACCGAGGACCGGATCGACAATCTGGCCGCCCACTGGTTTGACGGGGTGATCGGGATTGCCTGGCAGGAGCGCACGATTGAGCTCTTAAAGGGTTTGCGCAACGTCCCGGTGGTGTGGACAAGCGACAATCACGCCGATCACTTTCACAGCGTGTACTTTAATGCGCGGCAAGCGGGCAAACTTGCCGGCGAATATTTGTGGAGCAAGGGTCACCGGCGGCTGGCGGTGATCCATGAGAGCGACTACTCCGGGATGCAGCGCATCGCCGGAGTGGAGGACGTCTTTCACCGGCCCGGCTCGTTTGTCCTTAAGGTGGTCAACACCATGCCGCTGCACCTGGCGGTCAAACAATTGATCGATGCCAATTGCACGGCGGTATGGGTCACCGGCGAAGATATGAAAGTACTTGAGGTCAACTGGCTGATTCAGGAACTTGCAGGCAAACGCATCCCCGAGGAAATTTCGCTCCTCGGCTTTGAGAACCCCGGCATCTCCGAGTTTCAGCGCCCGTCGCTGTCGGCGATTTACTGCCCGCTGCAGGACTTGGCTGAGAAATCAGTCGAGCTCATCCTCGGCGAAAAACATGAGAAATTGCAAAAAGTCGAGCTCCCGACACGCTTAATCGAGCGCAACTCGGTGGCCGATATCAACCGCAAATAACAAGCGCCCTGGGGCGAGGAATATCTAGGAAAGGATCACCATGCAGAACTTTGGAAAAACTCTTTTGGCCGGCGTGCTTTTAAGCGGTTGCGGCTGGGTCATTGGCGGCAATCTGCCGTTTGACGCGGCGCAATTGCAAACCAAATACGGCGCCAAGGCCAAACTCGATGCAAATAACGTGATCGAGCTCCGGTTTGACCGCGCCGATTGGGATGCGGGAGTGGTACTCAATCCCGCCGCGGGCCAAAAATGGGATCTTACCGGCGGCAAATATCTCGCCGTCGACGTAAAAAATCTCTCGGACACGCGTCAGTTGCGGTTAACCATGCATATCAACTCCGGCAGCAAAGAGGATAAAAATTTCCGCGAAGCCAACACCGGCATTGCGCTCAATCCGGGCGAAAGCCGGACCATGCGCCTGATGCTCCCCCACCGTTACATTTATCAGGTCCCGCAGGGCGGCCACGGGCTGCGGACATTGGATACGGCCAACCTTAACGCGATCACCTTTGAGATGCAGTGGCCGTTTGAGCCGGAGACCAAAGACTTGACCTATTGCCAATTGTCCGACTTGCGTTTGGAGGGCGAGCCCGACCATGCGGCCGCCGTCGCCGAGGACAAATACTTCCCCTTTATCGACATTTACGGCCAAAACATCCATGCCGACTGGCCGGAAAAAATCAAAAGTGACTCGGATCTGGTGAAGCGCCATGCCGAGGAAGCGCAAGCCTTGGCCAATGTCGCCGCCCCCGCCGATTGGGACGAGTACGGCGGCTGGAAAAACGGGCCGGAACTCGAGGCCACCGGATATTTCCGGACTCAAAAATATGACGGCAAGTGGTTCTTTGTGGATCCGGCGGGACGGCTGTTTTGGTCGCTCGGCGTGGATGTGGTCCGTTCGCACACCGATGCCACCACGGTCAAAGACCCGGCGTGGTTTGCCCAAGAAGTGAAGAAAGGCGATGTGCTGCCCTTTACAGACACCAATTTACGCAAAAAATACGGCAAGGAAGATTACGAAAATGATTTCTTCCAATTTGTCGTCAAACGTTTCCGGGCTTGGGGCATCAATACTTTGGGCAACTGGAGCGCCAACGAAATCATGACCATGGGACAAATGCCCTATACGTTGCAGTTGACCGACTTCAACCGCAAATTTCCGACCTTTGCCAAAAGCAACAACAAGGTCAAGTTTTACGATGTCTTTGACCCCGAGTTCGCGGCCAAGATGGGCAACATTCTCCGCGACCGCATCGCCGCCGACCCGATGACCGCCAAGTCGGTGAACGACCCCTGGTGCATTGGCTACTTTATCGACAATGAGCTCGAGTTTGACAAGCTCGGCGCCGCCATCGTTAAAGCATCGCCCGAGCAACCGGCCAAAATCGAGTGGTTCAAAGATTTGAGGGCGCAATACGGCACTGTCGATGGGCTCAATGCGGCCTGGGACACCACTTTTGCCGACTGGGACGCCGCCCGCGCCATGACCGAAGACGCCCGGACCGAAGCCTACAAGGCCGACAAAAAAGCGTTTTACGCCAAATTCGTCGACCGTTACTTTGAAATCTGCCGCGAGGGGATCAAAAGCGTCGCCCCGCACCGGCTGTATCTGGGGAGCCGTTTCGTCGGCTTCAGCGCGGGCCGCCAGTCAGCTGATGTGTGGAAAGCCGCGGCCAAATACTGCGACGTGATCGGCGTCAACGTCTATGCCGCCACCATGGCCAACTGCGACACCAAAGTTTTCGGCGGCAAACCAATTTTGATCGGCGAGTTTCACTTCGGCATCTATGACCGCGGGATGTTTTCGGCCAGCTTGTGCCCGGCCGGAGCCACCCAATCCGAGCGGGCGGTTGCCTATATGCGCTTTGTCCAGGGCGCATTGACTCACCCGGATGTGGTCGGCGCTCATCACTTTCAATTTCGCGATCAGCCGCTCACCGGACGGTGGGACGGCGAAGGGTATCAAATCGGCTTTGTCGACGCGGCCGACACCCCGTACCCGGAGCTGACCCGAGTGGCCCGGGAAATCGGCGAAAATATGTACCAGTACCGAATTGACGGCAAGTTAAACAATAACATGAAATAACCCAGGAGGAAGTAATTATGCGTAAATTTTTTACACTCATCGAGCTCTTGGTCGTGATCGCGATCATCGCGATTTTGGCCTCGATGCTGCTCCCGGCGCTTAACAAAGCCCGCGACCGGGCCAAGGACATCAATTGCGTCAGCCGCAACAAACAAATCGGTGCGGCCAGCGCCATGTATGTCGACGACAACCAAGGGTATCTGGTCTTTACCCCGACCACTGCCGCTGACGGCGGCGACACTTTGTTTGCCAACTCCCGGAAATCGATCCCCTTTATGCTGCAAAGCTATATGGGAAAAACCACCCCCGCCGGCAACAACGAGCGCGCCGACAAACAGTGGGAGTGCCCGCGCCTCCTCAATTACGGGCCCTATACCACCACCTTTTACTGCGGCAAATGGTTCAACGGTTACTTGTGGCACAACAAAGCAGGTACAGCGAGCCGCAAACCCTCCAGTGTCAAAGACGCCTCGCGCAAGATCCTGTTGATGGATACTTTGGTCACCACCTCGGCCGGGAGCAACAACAACGAAAAGATGTTTTTCCGCCCCAGCCGCGACAACTCGCGCGACTCGAGCTTCTCGCCGGCCGACCGCGACGGTGCGCACGGCAACAACAACGGCGCCCTGTTCCTCGACGGTCACGCCGCCAACCTGATGCGCGGCGACTGGATGGACAGCAGCAACACCAAGCTCAACAATACCCGCTTCAACCCGCAGGAAGCCTTTCAAAAAGGGGCGGTGGGAGCGATTGCAAATTAGCAAATGGCATGCTATATTGTCACAACGGCGGTCGTCGGGCCGCCGTTTTTGACAGCCGTTCAAGATAACGTTACCACAAAAGAAAGGCAGACATGAGTATTGTCGACTGGCTGATTATGACCGTGCCCTTGCTGGGGATTATCTGGCTCGCGTTTTACTGCAAGCGGTATGTCCGGGGCATCGCCGATTTTTTGGCCGCCGGGCGGGTGGCCGGACGCTATGTTATTTGTGTCGGCGACATGCAGGCGGCGCTGTCGGTCATCACCTTGGTGGCACTCTGCGAGCAGGAGTATCTCTGCGGACTCGCCATCGGTTTTTGGAGCAAAGTCAGCATCCCCATCAGTATTTTCATGTCGTTGACCGGTTACGTCTTATACCGCTACCGGCAAACCAAAGCATTGTCTTTGGGACAATTTTTGGAGACGCGCTACAACCGCCCCTTGCGTATCATCGCCTCCTCGATACGGACGGTGGCCGAAATGATGACCAACGCAATCGGCCCGGCGGTGGCGGCACGCTTTTTTCTCTACTTTTTGGGCATCCCGGCCTATGTCAGCTGCTTTGGGTTCAACATCCCCACTTATGCGCTCACGGTGCTTATTCTATTGATTTTGGCATTGACGCTGGTTTGGCCGGGGGGGCGCATTTCATTGTTGGTCACCGATGCGTTGCAAGGCTTGATGAGCTACCCGATTTTTGTGATTTTCAGCTGCTTTGTCCTGAGTGAAATCTCGTGGAACAGCGACGTCGTCCCGGTGATGATGGACCGCGTCCGGGGCGAGAGCTTCCTCAACCCGAGCGATATTCAAAACCTGCGCGAATTCAATCTCTTCGCCCTTCTGGTCACTATGTTCGGCAACGTGCTCAACCGCGGCGCCTGGATCGGCAACGACACCTCCGCCTCGGGGCGCACGCCGCACGAGCAAAAGATGGCGGGCGTCCTCGGTGCGTGGCGTAACGGCTTCTCGTGGCTGATGATGACCTTGCTGGCATTATTTATCATTACCGTAATGCATGCGGCCAAATTCAAAGACGAGGCGCGTGATATCCGCGTCAAAATTATCAGCCGCGTGATCAGCGAAACGGTACCGGATCCGGCGGTCCGCGACGCCATCAATACCAAACTCTCAACGCTGCCGCCGGCCATCCACACCATCGGCGTCGATGAGCCCTACTCCAAAAAATCCAACCCCGACACCGATTTTTTGGACGCGGTGCATAATCAATTAAAAGCCGTCGCCGAAAAACGCATCGCCGAAAAGGGCCTCAACCCGGCCGGACTGGAAGCCGCCGAAATCCGCGGGACGGAAAACGGCGTCTTTCAGCAGACCCGGACGCTGTATTACCAGATGATGGGTCCCTCGCTCCTTAAAAGCAAGCTTCCGGTCGGGATTGCCGGGCTCTTTTTGCTGTTGATGCTGATGCTTTTGTTGTCCACCGACGACAGCCGGATTTTTAACGCCTCGGCAACCTTGGTGCAGGACGTCGTTATGCCGTTTCGCAAACGCCCGTTTGAGCTCAAAGAGCACTTGGCCTGGCTGCGCGGGATGTCGGCGGCGGTCTGCGGATTTTTCTTTTTCGCCTCGATCTTTTTTGCGCAGCTTGACTACATCAACATGTTTGTGAGCATCATGTGCTCGCTGTGGCTGGGGGCGGCCGGGCCGATCATGCTGGGAGGACTTTACACCCGCTGGGGCAACACCACCGGCGCCTTTGCGGCATTGCTGTTCGGCTCCGGGACGGCGGTGACGGGGCTCTTTTGCCAGCGCAACTGGGCGGAGACGATTTACCCTTATTTGGAGAGCAGCGGCTATCTGCAATACGTGGGGCTGGTCTTTGACAAAGTAACTTTATGGTGTTCGCCGATCGTGGTCTGGGAGATGAGCGCCCACAAGTTTCCGATCAACTCTTTTGAAATCTACTTTTTGGCGGCGACTTTAGGCATCGGCGGCTATGTGGCAGGCTCGCTTTTGACCTACCGCAAACCCTATAATCTTGACAAACTTTTGCATCGCGGCGAATACGCCGAGGCGGCGGTCTCCCCCGAGTCGGCCTGGACCTGGCGCAATGTCTACTCCAAATTGATCGGCATCACCTCCGAGTATACGCGCGGCGACAAAATCATCGCCTGGAGCGTTTTCTTTTACGCGATTGTCTACCAGTTTTTGATCGCCTTTGTCGGGGTATTGATCTGGAATCTGATTTCGCCGTGGCCCGCCCACTGGTGGAGCTTTTATTTTTACTTTACCATTGTGGTGGTGGGTCTGGTGGTCGGCGCGGTGTCAACGGTGTGGTTTATGTGGGGCGGAACGCTTGATCTTTTTCGCCTCTTCCGCGACCTTGCCGCCCGCAAAGAGGACCCGACTGACGACGGCTGGGTGGAGAAGGAAAAAGAATAAAAAAAACAAAATTAACGTGATATATTATTTTCCCGTGATATATTAACCTTTGACGGCAATGAGACGGTCTCATGCATAACAACCAAAATGGGGGATGATATCATGGAAGTGATCGGTTTTTTGGCGGCGTTGGCGATCGTGATTTTTTTTCTGACTGCATTGGGCAAAATCTTTGCCAAGGCCGGCCGCAACCCGTGGCTGGTGCTGATCCCTGTTTATAACGCGATTGTCCTGTTGCAGATTGCCGGATTCTCCGGCTGGTATATTTTGCTGGCATTGGTTCCCGGAGTCGGCGGGATCGTGGTGGCAATCATGCAGTGCGTCGGCCTGGCCAGCAAATTCGGCAAGGGCGCCGGTTACACTTTGGGGTTGTTTTTCCTCCCGATTATCTTTGTCCCGATTTTGGGCTTCGGCGATGCGCAATACGGTGCGGATATGCTGCCGACGGAGGAAACTTCCGGTCAACCACCCCCGCAGCAACCATAATTTTTCGGGCATAAAAGCGACGGCGTCCAGCGGGATGCCGTCGTTTTTTTTACGGCAATGGCGGCAAACCGAGTTCATTTAAAAACTCGTTGTGTTTTGCGAGCGCGGCCAGCCGTGCCTTCTCCCAATCATCGAGCTCTGTTTGTACTTCGCTCAAAATGATTTGTTTCTCCGCGACGGCGGTGTTGATATACCTTGTGATGTTTAAATTGTAATCATTGCGGGCGATTTCATCGAGCGAAACCCGGCGGGAGTAGCGCTCCAGCTCTTGGCGGTACTGATACGTTTCGACAATCCTGGCGATATGCTCGGGCAAGAGCACGTTTTGGCGCTTGCCCTTTTCAAAAAATTCACTCGCATTGATGAATAAAACATCGTCCTCTTTTTTGCACTTTTTGAGTACCAAAATGCAAACCGGGATCCCGGTGGAGAAAAAGAGATTGGCGGGCAGCCCGATGATGGTGTCGATATTGCCGTCGGTCAGCAATTTTTTACGGATGTTGAGCTCGGCGCCGCCGCGAAAGAGGACGCCGTGCGGCAGGATGATCGCCATCGTGCCCTCGTCGGCGAGGAAGTGAAAGCCGTGGAGGAGAAAGGCGAAATCGGCCGCCGATTTGGGCGCAAGCCCGTAATTTTTAAAGCGGAAATCCTCGCCCATGGCCGCGGTCGGATCCCAGCGATAGCTGAAAGGGGGATTGGCCACCACCGCGTCAAAGACGATTTTTTTGGCCGGGTTGGCCTCGCGGAGAAGCTCCCAGTCGTTGGTCAGCGAGTCGCCGTGAAAAATCTCAAACTCGGAGTCTTTGACCCCGTGCAGCAGCATATTCATCCGCGCCAGGTTATAGGTGGTGATGTTTTTTTCCTGCCCGAAGATTTTGCCGACGCCGCGCGGCCCGAGCTGATTGCGGACATTAAGGAGCAGCGACCCGGAGCCGCAAGCGAAGTCAAAGACTCTTGCCAGATGGCTTTTTTTGCCGGTGGCCGGGTCCTGACTGTCAAGGGTAACGATCTCGGACAAAATGGTGGAGATCGTCTGCGGGGTATAAAACTCGCCCGCCTTTTTGCCGGAACCGGCGGCAAACTGGCCGATCAGATACTCGTAAGCGTCGCCCAGGGTATCGCTGGCAGAGGAGAAGTCGGCGATGCCCTCGGCGATTTTGGAGATGATGGTGCACAATTTGGCGTTGCGCTCGGTGTAATTTTTGCCCAATTTATCCGAGGAGAGATTGATTTCGGAGAAAAGCCCGCCGAAGGTGCTCTCAAAGGACTCGTTTTCGATGTAATGAAAGCCGTCATTGAGAGTATTTAACAGCTCCGGGTCCTGCGTCCGGGCCATCTCGGCAATGCCGCTCCACAAATATTGGGGTTTAATGACATAATGAATCTTGCGGCGCATCAGCTTCTCAAAGTCAACGATATCATTGCCGTTGGCGGCATACCAGTCCTGGAGCGGGGCGCCGGTCGCCGGATAGTCGGAGCCCAGCTCTTTTTTGGCGGCGGCCTGATAATTGTCGGAGAGATAGCGTAAAAACAAAAAGGAGAGCATATAATCGCGAAAATCGTCGGCGCTCATGGCCCCGCGCAATTGGTCGGCGACGCCCCACAGTGTTTTTCCCAGTTGTTGTTGCTCGACAGCGGTCATTTTGTATTCGCTTTCTTAGTATCTTCGCCAAATATCTCGGGCAAATTAAATTGATATTTTCCCATAAACGCAGAGAAAACATTTTTGAATATCATTTTATTGTCTCTTACCATCTCTTTGGGCTCAAAAATGGAGTATCTGCCGTGGCTGAGCAAATTCAGCACCCGTGCGTGCAAATCCTGATCGCGGTCCTTGGGAATGCAATCCGAGAAATCATCAAAGCCGAAAAATGTGGCCGTTTTTTCCATAATGCTGCGCAACATATTAAAGTGATAGGTATAAAGCTGATCCGAGTCAATCGCCGTCCTTAACTCGCTGAGCATGGCGACGTGATGAAAAAACGGCGTATCGTCGGTGGCCCTCAAGCTGTAGGAGTCCGGGGTTTTGCCGCGATGGAGAAAATATTTTTTATGGGACATTTTGCCGAGCTCATTGCACATGACATTAAAGAAAAGACTGTGATGCGAAGAGATCACGACTTTGACTTGTTTGCGGGTGGCATCGGTTGGTTGACCGTCATCATTTTGATACTGCCGCCGCAAAACTTTGGCCAAGTCACTGGCCACGGCAATCGCGTTATTGTCATCCAAAGACGAAATCGGGTCATCAATATAGAGGTAATCCACCCACGAGTACGCCTCTGCTCCGTCAATCGTCAAATCGCAAAGCGATAAAAACACACACCAGATAAATATGTTTTCCTCGCCGCGCGATATTTTGATATCATTGACGATTTCCTCTCTGTCGCTGAAAATTGCTTCTTTTTGATCGATGACCTCTTGTTTGCCATCGATGGTTACCGTTTTTTTGCGGGTGATTATTTCTTTGTGTTTGGTGATCACTTTTCGTGAAAAGCTTACGGTCCAATTTTCGTAATCGATTTTAAAGTTAAAATCGCCGTAGCGCTCCAAATGAGAGAAAATTTTATCCTCAAGCGCCAATTGTTTGAATCCGGCGAAAAATCGGGACCCGGAGTTGATTTTGAGCACCCGCGCGGCATTGCCCTCGAGATCGTTGTCCCAATGAAACAAGTCCTCGGTGTAGGCATTAAAGTATAAAGTATCGCGCTCGATTTTATTTTTTCTTTTGCCGGCGTCTTTAAACTCCATGGAGAGTCTGGTTTTGCCGGTGCCGTTGTAGGCAAACAGCAAAATAAAATCCGAATCATTGAAATCGGAGCGCAACCGTTGCGCCAGACGCTTAACGCCGTTTAAATGATAAATTTTGGGTTTATCGCTCATCCCTCGGCCTCATTGTTTGCGGGAAACAACTGCTGCATCAATCCTTTTTTAAAGATTTTCAACCGCTCGATTTTTTGCGTCTGCGCCGCAATTAACTCATCCAGCGAGGAAAGACAATCCGCAATTTTTTGCTGTTCGGCAAACTCAGGGGCTAAAACATAAATTTTTGAAAAAGCCTCAAATTTTAAGTTCAATGTGTCTTTAACAAGACCTTGAGAGTATTTTTCAAATAGAGAAATCACCTGATTTGTTTTAAAGTAAAAAGCAAAAAACGGGCCATACGCATCCTTTTGAGGAGCACATATGGTATAGGCAGGACTAACGACTCCCTCAATTTTCGTTAACGCGCATCGACCTTCCCACATCCGCATTGTATTGTAAACGATATCGCCATTACATACTCGTAAATACTTTGACTTATCAGCATTGGAATTGTCTTTTCTATTACTTTCTGACTGCAGAACAATACCATCTTTATCTGTTAGTGAAAGCAATCGGACATTACAAAATCCTGTTTCTTTTCTTTCTTTAAATAAGTCATCCAACTTCATTTTTCGCCACTCCGGGGCGTTGCGAAACTCGGGGAAGCGCAACCGGGGGACGGTTTCGCCGTCGGCGGGAAACAATTGCTGCATCAACCATTTTTTGTGCTTTTGATAAGCCTTCAGTTTCCCGTTTTCCGCGCCGATGGTCTGATCCAGCGAAGTAAGACAATCCGCGATTTTTTGCTGTTCGACTAAAGAGCTGTCTCCTGAAGGAATCGGAATTGGTAAAGATAACAAATCTTTATTGTCAACATTTAGAGAGCCGTGCGCCCGAGCTCCTACTGCAATAAATTTATTTAACCATTTCCCGTGCAGATTACCTTCAAAGAGATAGCTTAAATATTTCGGATAAATGCTGTTATTACATACTCGAAAACAAGTAAATATGCTATTGGGAACAGCGGCTTCTTCTACGCCAGAATATAAAGCGATAAATCCGGCTGAATAATCTTTTGTCGAACTTTTATTGTACGCAAAATCATCATTACGAATAACATAATAATTTCTGTACTGCGCTCCGGCAATTTCTCTTCCAAATTTTTCAATCTGGGAAACCAAGCCAATTCCCGATGTGATACTCATAAGAGTATATTTTTTACATCCTGCCTTTTCATTGATAACCGTGACGATATCATCAAGTCTGTTTAACATCCATCCCCCTTGAAACTCAGGGAAACGCAGTTGCGGGGTATTAGTTTTCATAAGCGCTTAACCCCGAGATTTCATGGCCTTGGGCCAGTTTGCGCAGCAACGGGCCGAGCTCGCGCATCAGCTCGGATTCTTTTTTCGACCGCGCTTTCCACCCCAATTGCTGCGGGGCAAACAAGTCGCTCAGGGCCTCGGTGTCCAAAATCAAGCGTTGCAGCACCAAATCCGTAAAACTTTGCAGCGCCGCCGGTGCAAGGTCATACCGGGCCGCCAGACGGGCAAGCTCGCGGGCGGACTTGGCGGCCTTAAAGGCCTCGTAGCCACGCCGCGCCTGCTGGTCGGTGAGTTTCTCATTGCCGCGCAGGGTGTCGATGTACTCGCGGATGTCGTCGCGCTCGTCGATAAATTTGGCGTCGGCGTCGATCAGCCCGACCAGCTCGTCGCGGGTGACCGGCTGCCGCCCCGGCAGCTGCCGGGTATAGTTGGCGATTAAATTCATGATATAATCGTAGTCGATCATCGCCGAGGCAAACAATACAAACTCAAAATCCAGCTCGTCCGCCGCCGACTCGTCCGGCTTGCCGCCCTCGGGCCGCGGCTTGCCCTGCTCGGCCTTGAGCCGCTGCGCCGTCTCCAAGTATACGCCGCGAAAGGCGCGCAAATCATCCGGCTCGACGATATTGTCGATTTGGACGGTGTTTTCGGCCGTCAAGTCGGTGTACTGGTCAAGCTGGGTCTTGATCCTCTGCACCTCTTTAAAGAGGTTGATAAACTGGCCGCGCGCCTCGTTGCCCTTAAGATTGTTGACCTCCTCGGGTTGGCACGGCAACCCCTGCGAGGTCATAAACTGCCGGAGCGCGGCCACCGCCGCATCCAGTTTGCCGATCATCGCCGGAGCCGCGTCCACCAGCCAGATTTCCCGCGCCTCGGCGACTTTTTCGCCGCTGAATAAAGCGATCGCGTCATCGACCGCCGCGGTCTGCATCCGGAAATCCAAAATATTGCCGTAGGGCTTGGAGTCGTTTAAGATCCGGTTGGTGCGCGAAAAGGCCTGGATCAAATTGTGATATTCCAATTTTTTATCCACGTAAAGGGTATTCAAATATTTGGAGTCAAAGCCGGTCAGCAGCATATCCACCACGATCATCAGATCAATTTTGTGATTGTGCGCGTAGTCGCTGTTGGGGTATTGCTGATCCTTGATGCGCTTTTGCACATCCTGATAATAAAGGTCAAAGCAGCCGAGAGTGTGGTTGGTGCCGTATTGCGCATTATAATCGCCGATGATTTTGGCCAGCGCCGCTTTTTTGCCCGCCGGGTCGACCTCGTTGTCCGCCTTTTCGTTCGGCAGATCCTCCTGGATTTGCCGGACGTCCGGATCACCCTCGGCCGGGGGCGAAAAGACGCATGCCACATTGAGCGGGACAAAGGTTTCGTCCGCGGCTTGCCGCTTGCGCTGCATTTCGGCAAACAACCGGTGGTACTCCACCGCGTCATCAATAGAGCCGGTGGCCAGCAGCGCGTTAAACTTGCGCCCCGCCGTCGCCGCGTCATGTTTGTCCAAAATCGCCGCCACTACCGCCGGCTTGGCCTGCGGATCGCCGGGCTTGACCGGGATGCCATCGGTCCCTTGGTAATAATCGACATGAAACCGCAGGACATTGCGGTCCTCGATCGCATGGGTGATGGTATAGGCGTGCAGCTCTTTGTCAAAAATATCCACCGTCCTTTTGCGCGAAGCCTCGTCCCCGGCGATTTGCACCAATCTCGCATTTTGCTCAAAAATCGGGGTCCCGGTAAAGCCGAACAGTTGGGCATTGGGAAAAAACGCCTTGATCGCTTTGTGATTGTCCCCAAACTGCGAGCGGTGGCACTCGTCAAAGATAAACACCATGCGCTTGTCTTGCAGCCGGCGCAGCTCCTCGTGATAATTGTCCTTGCTGTTGACATCCAGCGCCAGGCCCAGCTTTTGGATCGTCGTTACGATTACTTTGTCGGCGTAGTCGTCGGATAGCAGCCGCCGGACCAGTGTTTTGGTATTGGTGTTTTCCTCCACGCAATTGGCCTGAAATTTGTTGAATTCCTCACGGGTCTGCCGGTCCAAGTCTTTGCGGTCGACCACAAACAGACATTTGTCGATGTCCGGGTTGTTTTTAAGCAGCGTCGAGGCCTTAAACGAGGTCAGTGTTTTGCCGCTGCCGGTGGTGTGCCAGATGTACCCGTTGCCCCGGTGCTGGTGAATGCAGTCAATGATCGCTTTGACCGCATAGATCTGATACGGACGCATCATCAGCAGTTTTTGCTCGCAGGCCACCAGTACCATATAACGGCTGATCATCTCGCCCAAGGTGCACTTGGGCAAAAATTTCTCCGCAAAAGCATCGAGATGGGTGATTTTTTTATTGTCCTCGGCCGCCCACTGGTAGAGCGGCAAAAAACGCTCGTCGGCGTCAAAATTAAAGTGCCGGGGATTGTTGTTGGCAAAATACCAGGTATCCGTGCGGTTGCTGACGATAAACAACTGCATAAAACACAGCAGCGTGTGAGTGTAGCCGTTGCCGGGGGCGCTCTTGTACTCGACGATCTGCTGCATCGCCCGGCGCGGGCTGATCGCCAGTCCTTTGAGCTCGATTTGCACCACCGGGACGCCGTTGATCAAAATAATGACGTCGTACCGCTGAAAACTGTTGCGGTCATTGATGCGCAGCTGGTTGATCACCTCGTAGTTATTTTTGCACCAATCTTTGATATTGACCAAGGTATAATGCAAAGGGGTGCCGTCGTCGCGCTCAAAGGTGTTGATTTCCCGCAGATGTTTGGCGGCGGCATAGACATCGCCGCCAATGATTTGCTCCTGCAACCGCTCAAATTCGGCATCGGAGAGATTGACTTTGTTGAGCCGCTCAAAGTTGGCCTTAAAATTGCCGGTCAACGTTTTCAGATCGGTGATATCCGGCCGGTAGGTATATTTGAGACCGGTCAGCTTGGCAATCAATGCCTCCTCGATCTGTTTCTCCAATGTCATATTTTACTCCGATTCATCCGTTGAGCCGTACTGCCGACAAAAAATTACGCAACTAACTTTTGGTAATATAACACCTTGATTGCTAATTGCAAGTTTCGGATTTCAGCTTAAGTCCACTATTTTGCGAAGAGCCCCGGCACAATCCCGGGCACAAAAAAACCGGCCCTGACTGGAGCCGGTAAATTCAATTGGTACCGAAGGTCGGAGTCGAACCGACATGCCCTCGCGGGCGCCAGATTTTGAGTCTAGTGCGTCTGCCATTTCGCCACTTCGGCTTGTTGTGTGTTAAATATACTGCGAAAAATCCCAAAAGTCAAGCAATTTTCCCAAAAAAATTTGAAATAGTTTTGAAAATCCCCCAAACAAGTGATATATTAACAGAACATGCAGCCGGATTTTTTGCGTCCGGCCCTGAGGATCATTTACCAACCATGGAGTATTGATATGGGAAAGACAGTTGTTCAAAAGATTTTCGACGCCCACCGGGTCGACCAGCCGGCCGACGGGGTTTGGGTTTTGTCGCTCGACCGGGTTTTCTGCCACGAAATCACCACCCCGATCGCGATCAATGATTTGGTCGCCATCGGCAAGGATCGCGTGTTTGACCCGGCCAAAATCAAAGCGGTGATCGACCATGTCACTCCGGCCAAAGACTCCAAGACCGCCGAGCAGGGCAAAACCATGCGCGAGTGGGCCCGCCGAAATCACATCAAGGACTTTTTTGACATCGGCGAAAACGGCGTCTGTCACGCGATTTTCCCGGAAAAAGGCTTTGTCCGCCCCGGGTTCACCATTATTATGGGCGACTCGCATACTTGCACCCACGGCGCCTTCGGCGCATTTGCCGCGGGCGTCGGCACGACCGACCTTGAGGTCGGCATCCTCAAAGGAGTGGTGGCGATGCGCGAGCCGGAGACCATCAAAATCAATCTCAACGGCAAACTCAAGCCGGGCGTGTACGCCAAAGATGTGATTCTTTACGTCATTAAAACCTTGACCGTCAACGGCGCGACCGACAAAATCATCGAGTTCGCCGGCGACGCGGTGAGTGCGATGACCATGGAGTCACGGATGACGCTCTGCAATATGGCCATCGAAGCGGGCGGCACCTGCGGGGTCTGTTACCCCGACAAGGTCACCGTCGATTACCTCTGGCCTTACATCAAGGACGAGTTCGCCACTCCCGAGGCCGCACTCAAAGCCTACAGCAAGTGGCTCCCCGACGCCGACGCCAAGTATGTCCAAGTCATCGACATCAACGTCGGCGACCTGGAGCCGGTGGCCACCTTTGGCTTTAAGCCCGATCAGGTGAAAACCGTGCGCGAGCTCGCCGGGAGCAAAGTTGACCAGATCTACATCGGCTCGTGCACCAACGGCCGCTTGGAGGATTTGCGCATCGCCGCCGGGATTTTAAAAGGCAAAAAGATCAGCGCCAATGTCCGCGGCATCGTCTCTCCGGCCACGCCCAAGATTTACCGCGACGCGTTGGCCGAGGGGTTGATCCAGATTTTTATGGACGCGGGTTTTTGCGTCACCAACCCGACTTGCGGCGCCTGTCTCGGGATGAGCAACGGGGTCTTGGCCAACGGCGAAGTTTGCGCCTCGACCACCAACCGCAACTTTAACGGGCGGATGGGCAAAGGCGGCACCGTGCATTTGATGAGCCCCGCCACCGCGGCGGCGACGGCGATTGCCGGCGTAATCACCAACTCTCCTCTTTACAAGGGTTAATACGATGAAAAATTTTAATGGCAAAATCTTATTTCTGGACCGTTCGGACATCAATACCGACGAAATCATCCCGGCCAAGTACCTGACCGAGCTTACCAAGGCGGCGCTCAAGCCGTATTGTCTGGAGGACTTGTCGCTCCCCGGCTTTGACCCCAAAACCGACATCGCCGGCAAAAGCGTGATCGTGACGCGCCAGAACTTCGGTTGCGGCTCCTCGCGCGAACATGCCCCGTGGGTCTTGGAGTGCAACGGCATCAACCTCGTGATCGCCGAAAATTTCGCCCGTATTTTCCGCCAGAACATGTTCAACTGCGGCTTGATGGCCATTTCGTTGAGCGCGGCGGACATCGACGATATTTTTAAGCGTTTCGCTGGCAAAGAAGCGACGGTGGAGACCGACTTGGCCAAGCTGAGTTTCAAAATCTCCGCCGGAGCGGAAACCAAAAGCTATCAATTCACCATCGGTGACTTTGACCTCGAGCTCGTCAAGGCGGGCGGCTGGTTGAACTTTGCCGACAAAAAATATTAAAAGTCCCCCGCGCCGATATCGCGGGATCACCATCTGACATCAAAAACACGGAGGGAAAAATGTCAACCAATGCCGAAAAACTGCCACTCAAAGGATGCGAAATCGCCATCAAAGCCCTGGAGAAGTTGGGTGTCGATGTAGTATTCGCGTATCCCGGCGGTCAGGCCATTGAGTTGCATCAGGCGCTCAGCAAGTCGCCGATCCGGGTGATTCTCCCCCGCCACGAGCAGGGGGGCGCTTTTGCCGCCAACGGGTACGCCCGCGCGACCGGCAAAGTCGGTGTCTGCATGGCCACCAGCGGCCCCGGCGCGACCAACCTCGTGAGCGGCATTGCCGATGCTTATATGGACTCGGTCCCGACAGTGTTTATCACCGGTCAGGTCCCGGCGACATTGATCGGCAAAAACGCGTTTCAGGAAACCGACATCATCGGCGTCACCCGGCCGATTGTCAAGCACAGCTTTTTGGTCTTGGACGCGCACGACATCCCGACGGTGATGCGCGACGCGTTTTATTTGGCCAAAAGCGGGCGCCCCGGCCCGGTGGTGGTGGATATCCCTAAAAACATCCAGCAGCAGCGCTGCACGGTCAATTTTGAGACCCCGGTGAGCTTGAAATATTATCACCCGGAGCCAGAGTTGGAGCTTGGGACGGTGGACAAAATCAAAGAAATGATCCGCAACGCCAAGCGCCCCTGCGTGTATGCGGGCGGCGGGATCGTTTCGGCGGACGCTTCCAAGGACTTGCGCCAATTTGTCGAATCCTACAATATTCCGGTCACTACCACTTTGATGGGCATCGGGAGCATTCCCTCGGATCACCCGCTCCTTTTGAGCTGGCTCGGAATGCACGGGACAGTCGCGGCCAACCGCGCCGCCAACGAGTGCGACCTTTTGCTGGCCTTCGGCTCACGGTTTGACGACCGTGTAACCGGCAACCCGGCCAAATTCGCCACCCATGCGACAATTGTCCACGTTGACATCGACGAGTCGGAGATCAACAAAAACAAGCGCGCCGACTTTGGCGTGGTGGCCGATATCAAAGATTTGCTGCAAGCCCTCAACCGTGAGCCCGTCCGGCAGGATTACGCCGACTGGCACGCCCTCATTGCCGCCTGGAAAAAGGAGTTTCCGCGCCATTATAAAGAAAAATTGGAGCGCGTCCAGCCGCAGTTTGTGATCGAGACTTTGGCCAAATTGACCAATAATCAGGCGATCATCGTCCCCGGCGTGGGTCAGCATCAGATGTGGGCGGCACAATACTATGATTATCAGTATCCGCGCCAGTTTCTCACCTCCGGCGGCTTCGGTGCCATGGGCTTCGGCCTCCCGGCGGCGATGGGTGCCAAGGTCGGCAAACCGGAGTCTTTGGTGGTCAACATTGACGGCGACGGAAGTTTCCAGATGAATATTCAAGAGCTCGGCACCTTGTTTGTGGAAAAAATCGATGTTAAAATCATCATCTTAAACAATCAGCACTTGGGCATGGTGGCACAGTGGGAGGACCGTTTTTACGGTCAAAACCGCGGCAACACCGTGCTGGGAAGCTGCTACGGCTCCTGCGGCAAACGCGATGTCAAAAATTGCGACAATTGCGAGGGGCAAATTTGCACCGGCAAGCATTATCCCGACTTTGTGACGATCGCCGCCGGGTACAACATCCCCGGCCGCCGGGTCTATGACCGTGCCGAGTTGCTGCCCGCTCTGGAGGAGATGCTCGCCGCGCCCGGCTCGTTTTTGGTCGACGTCTACACCGGCTATGACGAGCACGTGCTGCCGATGATCCCGCCCGGCATGGACTATAAATCAATCATTACCGAGTAAAAAAATGAAACTCAAAGTGACTCCGTCCAAGCTCTCCGGCACCGTTGCGGTGCCGGGGTCCAAGTCCCATACCATCCGCGGCATCGCCGCCGGGCTGATCGGCCAAACGAGCGTGCTTCGCTCGCCTCTGGTCTCCGACGACACCTTATCGGCCTTGCATGCCGCCGAGGCGATGGGGGCCAAGGTAACCGTCACCGACGATTGCTGGACCATCCAAGGGCCCGGCAAACGCTTCCATAATCCCGGCCATACACTCGATTTGGGCAACTCCGGGACGGGATTGCGGATGCTTACCGCAATGGCGGCGACGCAGGATTTCAAGATCGCCTTTGACGGCGACAACTCGTTGCGCACGCGCTTGATGGCAGGCTTGCTCGACCCCTTGTGTCAATTGGGCGCCAAAGTCGAGTCGACCGACGGCAAATGCCCGCTGTCGGTCCACGGCCCCGTCAAGGGCGGCCGGGCCAAGGTGGACGGGGTGACGTCGCAGTTTCTGACCTCATTGTTGTTTGCGGCAACGACGCTCAAGGATGACAGCATTTTTGAACTCGATTATCTGAACGAAAAATCCTATGTCGAGATCACCTTGGGTTGGCTCGACTTTCTCAACATCCGCTATGAGGTCTCCCCCGATTTCCTCGGCTTCAAGGTTTTTGGCGGACAAACGATCGAGTCCTTTGACAAAGTGATCCCGGCCGACTTCTCGACCGCCTGTTTCCCGCTGGTGGCGGGCGCGATTGCTGGCGGCGAGGTCGGCATTCGCAACCTTGACTTCAGCGATTTGCAGGGCGACAAAAAAGTATTTGACTTTTTGGCCGATATGGGGGCGGACATTACGCGCGATACCGATTTGGTAACGGTGCGCAATCCGGGCAAGCTCAAGGGCGGCGTCTTTGACTTAAACCTCACTCCCGACGCGTTGCCGATTATGGCCGTCGCCGGGTGTTTTGCCGAGGGCGAAACGCGCCTTGTCAACGTGCCGCAGGCCCGTTTTAAGGAAACCGACCGCATCGCGGTGATGGCCAAAGAGCTCGGCAAAATGGGCGCCGACATCGCCGAATTGCCGGACGGTTTGATCATCCGCAAGTCGCAATTGCACGGGGCAGTGGTGGAGAGCCACCTCGACCACCGCATCGCCATGTCGTTGGCCATCGCCGGGTTAAGCGCCGAGGGCGAAACCGTGATCAACGACGCCGAAGCCCTTTCCGTCACTTATCCGTCATTTATCCGTCACTTTCAAGACATGGGAGCCAAGTACGATGAAATCGGGTGAAATCGTCAGCAACGATAATTTGCAGGGCGACTACTACATCGTCCGGTTTTACGTCCCGGAAATCGCGGCCAAAGCGCGCGCCGGGCAGTTTGTCCACGTCCGCATCGATGACCGGCTCGATCATATTTTGCGCCGCCCTTTCAGCATTCACGATGTCAGTGCCGACGGTTGCCTGAGTGTGGTCTACAAGGTCGTCGGCGCGGGGACGCGCAATTTGTCCAAGTTGAAACCGGGTGCGGTCTGCGAAGTATTGGGCCCTCTGGGCAAAGGCTTCAGCGACCCCGCCAAGGATGAAATCCCGGTGATCGTGGCCGGCGGCTACGGCGCGGCGGCGACGTATTTATTGACCAAACAATCCTCCGCGCGCGGACTCTTTTTGATCGGCGCAAGGAGCAAAGGCGATGTGATTTTGACAGACCGCTATCAGGCGCAAAATTATCAGGTGTTGATTGCCACCAATGACGGCAGTCTGGGCGCTCAGGGCTTTGTCACCAAGCTGGTCGAAGAAGTCATTGCCAAATACGCCGGGCAAAAAATCAAATTTTACGGCTGCGGCCCCCACCCGATGCTGATGGCGCTGGCCAAGATATTGCAAGCGCACGGTCTCCCCGGCGAGCTCAGCATCGACCACTTGATGTGCTGCGGCGTCGGCAGCTGTTTCGGCTGCGTGGTCAAGACCAAAGCCGACAACCCCGAGGGGTGGAAATACTCGCGGGCGTGCGCCGACGGGCCGGTATTTGACCTTAACGAAGTGTTTGTGGAGTAATTTATGGCCGATTTAACATGCAATTTGGGTAAAATTACCCTCAAAAACCCGGTAATGACCGCCTCCGGCACCTTTGGCTACGGCAAAGAGTATCACCAGTATTACGATATTTCGCGCCTCGGAGCGGTGGTGGTCAAGGGGATCAAAATGGAGCCGTCGCACGGCAACCCGACGCCGCGCATCGCCGAAGTCACCGGCGGGATGCTCAACGCCATCGGGTTACAGGGCCCCGGCGTCGAGAAATTTTTGCACCAAAGCGATTATATGCCCTTTTTGCGCAAGGTCAATGCGACCGTGATCGTCAACATTTGGGGCAAAACGATGGAGGAATACGGTGAAGTCGCGGCGCGTCTCGACGCCGAAAGCGACGGGATCACCGCCCTTGAGATCAATATTTCGTGCCCCAACGTCAAAGCGGGCGGAGTCGCCTTCGGGACCGACATGAAGCTCGCCGCCGAAGTGGTGGCGCTGGTCCGCAAATCGACCAAGCTGCCATTAATCACCAAGCTGAGCCCCAATGTGAGCAAAATCGGCGACTTTGCCAAATGCGTCGCCGATGCGGGGACGGATATGGTTTCACTCATTAACACCATTACCGGAATGGCGATTGATATCGAAACGCGCAAGCCCAAAATCGCCAACCTGACTGGCGGCCTCTCCGGCCCGGCGGTGAAACCGGTCGCTGTAAGAATGGTGCACGAGGTCAGCAAAGCTGTGGATATCCCCGTGATCGGGATGGGCGGCATCACCACGTGGGAGGATGCGATTGAGTTCTTTTTGGCGGGCGCCGACGCGATTGCGGTCGGGACGGCCAATTTTATCGACCCGATGGCGGCCATCCAAATCATTGACGGCATCAACGCTTATTTGGACCGCAAACAAATTGCCCGCGTCGCCGACATCGTCGGCAAAATGGAGCGCTAGAGCTTACTCCAAGTTTTGATATTTGGGGTTGGACGGAAAGAGTTCTTTCATCCGCTGGTGGTGTTTACGCATGGTCGCGTAATCGCGGCGCAGCTTGGCAATGTCGGCGAAACGCTGGTGCAAGCTCGGCTTGTCGGCGGTGCGCTTGGCCGCCTCCAAATAATACTCCTCGGCAAGCACCAATTTACCGTTTTGCAAGTAATAATCCCCCACCGCCTCGTAGCCAAAGGGGGAATAGGGCGCAATCGCCTTGACTTCGTTAAACGCATAAATGATTTTGGCCTCGTCCGGTTTGGGCGCGTCGCGCGTCCCCGGGCGGCTCACCGCGTACAATTGATCCAGCGCCTTGTCAAATTGCAAAACCCGGTAATTGCCCCAAATCGCCAACACGCCGAGCAAAAACATGAGCCCCATGCCGACATAGGAGCGTTTCGCCGCCGATTCCGCCGCTTCGGGCATCAATGCAAGCAAAATCATCAACCCCAAAGCAGCCATGCTGGCCGCAATCTGCAAATTGATCTCCATACAGCTGTGCAATAAAAACACCGCCGCCGCCCAAAAGGCGCACTGGTGCAACAGTGACTTTTTGCGGTTGCGCCACGCGAGAAACAAAGGGTAAAGATACGCCGTCAGCACCATCAGCAAAGATAATACGCCGCACTGGGTGCCGAATGCCAAAAAAATATTGTGCGGGTCGCGTGCGGACTCGTCGCTGTCGGTGGTCTTGATTTTCATGTGCCGGTTAAAAAAACCGCCCCAGCCGTACCCGGCAAGGGGTTGCTCGCCGATTTGCCGGATTGAGCTCGTGAAGTAATTGACGCGCTCGTCGGCCGACAAGAGTCCGCGGCTCGAGTATTTGACATAAACACCGCCCGCCGCAATCGCCAACACGCCCAGCGCAATCAACGTAATTTTGAGGGATTTTTTCATCGGGTGGTCGAGACACCACAAGCCCGCCGCAATCAACAAACACAGCACCGCACCACGGCTCCGGGTCAAAAAGAGCACCGCCAGCAGGCCGCCGATGCCGGGGATCAAAAAGAGCCAGCGCGTCAGGCGCACCGGCTCGACGCGCTCGGACAACCTGACCAAAAAATAAATGGTTACCGGAAGCGCCAGAAGCAAAAATCCGGCCAAAGCATTGCAGGAGACAAAGGTCGCAAACACCCGGTCATCGGCGATGCGCGCTTGCATCACATGGTTGACATAGAGCCCGGCGGCCATTTGCTGCGCCAGAAAATCGCGGGTTTCGGCAAAGCCGTAAAAATATTGCTGGAGCCCCGACACTACCGTGATCAAAGTCCCCGCCCCCAAGGCGTACAAAAAATATTTGCCCCACTCCGGACGGCGGCTCAAGGTCAAGGCAACGGCAAAATAAAACGCGGAGAGGCCGCAGAGGTAAAAAAACTGGTCAACCGGGTAATCCAAAGTTTCGGCATGGAGAAACCCCGGCAAAGCCGCCAACACCGGCAGCACGCCCAAACAGAGCGCCGCCCGCCCCAATAAGCTCCGCCACCAACCGGCGGCGGGGGGGAAGGCGAGCAAGGTCAGCAAAAGCCAGCAACCGGCCACCACGCCAAAGCTGTGGGCGGGCCAGTTGATGATGATCAAAGCGTAGATGTCCTCGGGAAAAAAGCTGGTCGCCTCGGGCATCACTGACAACGAGCCGAATTTCAGCGGCAGCAAAAAAGCAAAGACCCAGCCGAAAACACCGGCGTACCATTGCAGTCTTGAGCTGGGATTGCTACTCATAGCGCAAGGCTTCGATCGGGTCCAGCTTGGACGCTTTCCACGCCGGATAAAAGCCGAAAACGATCCCGACCCCGGCGGAAACCAGCACCGCCGCCAACACCGTCCCCGGACTGGACTCGACCGGCCAGCCCTGGAAGTACTCGACCGCCAGCGCCGCCCCGTGCCCAAGCATGATCCCGATGATCCCGCCGACCAGACAGAGCACCATCGACTCGATGAGAAACTGCTGCAAAATGTCAATCGAGCGCGCCCCGACCGCCATCCGGAGACCGATTTCGCGCGTACGCTCGGTCACCGAAACGAGCATGATATTCATGATCCCGACCCCGCCCACGACGAGCGAAATCAAGGCGACGATCAGCAGCAAATTGGTCATAATGGCCGAGGTCCCGGATAAGGTTTTCATAAACTCGGTCGAGTTGCGAATCCAAAAGTCGTCGGTATAATTGGGCTTGATCCGGTGGCGCTCGCGCAACAGCTGCGTCAGCTCCTCAATCGCCGCTTTGACCTTGCCGGGCGCGACCGCGCCGACCAAAATCTGGTCAAGGTGGGTAAAACGCGGCACCATCATGGTGTCGGTGCGGAAATTGTTGTCCTGCTCCGGAAACAAGGCGACGCCGCTCCCCGGGTACATTGAGCTCGGCGACGAGGCGGCACTGCTGGTAGTGTACGACGGGGAACCCGTGCGCAAGCCGGTGATGCGCATGCGGATCGTCGTCCACGGAGCAAGCACGATGTCGTCCTCGTCGGAGCCCATCATATTGGCCCCTTTGCCCTCCAATACGCCGATGACCTTAAAATTGACGTCCTTGATGCGGATCTCGGCGTCAATCGGCGAGAGTCCGCCAAAGACTTCGCGGACAATCGTCTGGCCGACCACGCAGACGCGGGCCTGCGATTCGACCTCGCGGGTGGTAAAAGCACGCCCCTCAAGGAGGTTAAAATTGCGGATGCTGAAATAATCGGGCGAGGTACCGATGAACTGGGCCGGAGTCCAGTTAAGGCTGCCGTAAATGAGCTGCATGCCGCGCGCCAGCACAATCGGCGCGGTGCCGGAGACGTTGACGCACTCGCGGGCAATCGCCGCCGCGTCGTCGGGGGTCAAAGACATCGCCGAGCCGCCGCCCATATTGACGCCGATCTGGCGCGACCAGCCGGGCATCACGAGGACGGTATTGGCCCCCATCTTCTCAATCGAGCGTTTGATCGAAGTGGAGGAGCCTTTGCCGATTTCCATCATGGCGATGACGGCGGCAATGCCGATGACAATCCCCAAGGTGGTTAACACGGCGCGGGTCGGGTTGCGGAACAAAGCGCGAAAGGCGACGGTCACGGTTTTATCAAGCTTCATGCGTGCTGCCCCTCTTTTTTGGCAAACACGCCGGAAATGATCTGGCCGTCGTGGATATGGATGCTGCGTTTGGCAAAGTCGGCCACCTCGGTGGCGTGGGTCACCAAAATAATGGTGATGCCGTCATCGTTGAGCTCCTGAAACATGGCCATGACTTCCTCGCTGGTATGCGAGTCAAGGTTGCCGGTGGGCTCGTCGGCAAACAGCACCGGCGGGCGGTTGATGAGAGCGCGGGCGATCGCGACCCGCTGCTGCTGGCCGCCGGAGAGTTGCGAGGGGTAGTGGTGAAAACGGCTGGACAAGCCGACCCTCTCCAGCATCTCCATCCCGCGTTTGCGCGCTTCGCGGCGGGTGAGACCGCCGGCGGTGTAGGACAACGGCATAATCACGTTTTCCAGTGCGCTGGTGCGAGGCAAAAGATTGAAGCTTTGAAAGACAAAGCCGATTTTTTTGTTGCGGACCATTGCCCGCCGGTCGCCGTCCAATGAGCCGACCTCCTGACCGTCCAGATAATACTCGCCGGTGGTCGGGCGGTCGAGACAGCCCAAAATATTCATCAAGGTGCTCTTGCCGGAGCCGGAGGCGCCCATCAAGGCCACGTATTCGCCTTTACCGATGTCCAGCGAGATTCCGCGCAGCACCGGCACTGTAATTTCTCCCAAAAAATAAGTTTTGGTAATATTGTTCAGCTTGATGAGACTCATGATCGGTTAAAACCCGTAAACGCTTTGACGCTGTTTCTTTCTGATTTCTTCGTTTTTGCGGTTAATGGCGTCAATATCGGCGCCGGAGACATCCATATTGGTGTTTTTGAGACTGGCTTTTTCGGCATCGCTCAAATCAGAGAAGAGGATGTAATCATCCTTTTTACGGGTGCCGAAATAATCGGGAATGACCTCGTCGCGCTTGGCCGGGGCGGCCTGCGCCGAAGCTTTTTTGGCGGCTTCCGCCTTGGCGTCGGCCTTGGTTTTTGCCTTGGCGGGATCCTCGTCAAAGTATTCGCGGAAAGTGCTGCACGATGACAGCACCAGCATCAGCGCCAGAGCGCTGCCGATCTTAATTATTCCAGCTTGCCACATCGTCATCCGTCTTGGCCGGGCCGCCCACGTCCACTAAAATGTTTTTGCCATCGTTATTCTGCCCATTGGGGCCGTACGAGTAAATCACTGCTTTGGCGGAGAGATTGCCGCTGCCGGTGGGGCTGGGAATCTTGTCGCTGTAATCAGTGTTAATGATAATCGTATATCGGTTGCCCCACGGATCGCGCCACAGTTGCTTGAGATTATCGGCATCGGCATCATATTTTTTGCCATTATCAAACTTGGGCTTGGGATCAAGAAATTTGAGCTTGCGACTATTGATATTGAGCGAGCTCAACCCCGTATTATTGGGAACGGTCAACTCGGCAATCAAAGCATCATAAGCACCTTGTGCATCAGAATCCACCTCGCCGAATTGGAAAGATTTGTCTAAGTCATAGGATTTTGCATCTTTGCCGTTAAATGTAACTTTATTTGATGATTTGGTGACCATCTTGCCGTAGGTGGTTTCCACGTTTTTGAGCGCCATCAAAATGGCCGCCATATCGGATTTGGCCTGGACGATTGCCGCCTTTTGCCGGGCGCCGATCACCGCGGGCAACACCAGACCGGCCAAAATAGCGATGATGCCAATGACCACCAACAGCTCCACCAGGGAGAAATTTTTGCGTTGCTTCATTGTTTTATCCTTTATATTAATACAGACTGATCCACAAAATCGTACTTTATATATACTAAGCCGTTTCGGGCATTTTTTCAACGTCTTTTTATTTTTTTTTGTGAAAAAAGCGCAATATTTGCCGAAAAAACTTGAAAATATCTTATTTTACAGTATAGTTTCAGATAGGACATTTTTAATTACCAACCATTTGAGGGGACAAGATATGATACGCCGCAATTTCTCCATCATTGAGCTTTTAACCGTCATCGCGATTATCGCCATTTTGGCCGGCTTGCTGTTTCCGGCCTTGGGCCACGCCCGCGCCGCCGCCAAAACCGCGGCTTGTCTGAGCAACCAAAAGCAAACCATGCACAGCTTGCAGGAGTCGATGAATGCCAATGACCAGTTTTTGAAATCCTTTGACGATTCGGCGACGGACATGCCCTATTGGAGCAAATATCTGTTCGACAAGGACATTATCCAAAATTTTAAGCCCTACCGCTGCCCGGCCATGAAATTCAACCTTCCCGAAACCGGCAACACCGCTTATGGCCAAGCTTACGGCGTAGTGGCTTACACAACCGGCAAAGAAGGGTTTGACTTCCGCGGCACCAAATACCTGACCGACGGCAGCAACAGCATTTCCCCGAGCTCGCTTGCCTTGGGCGGCTGCTCGGTCAACAGCAGCACCACTGCCTGCCCCGCAATCGACTTTTTGAGCAGCGCCACCGCTAAAATAGGCAATCCCTACGCCATCCACAGCAAGGATACCAACATGTTCTTTCTCGACGGCCGCGCCCAGACGGTCAAGGCGGAGGAAAAAGGCAGCTTTTTCACACCCGACAGCAGTACGGCCAAATCCAAAGCGCTTACCGTCAATTTCATCGCCGAAAAGTAAAAAAATCATCATCCGACCCGGCGGCGCACCGTGCGCCGCCTTTTTTTTAACCGCATTTATATTATTTAAAGGAGAGAAATCATGGCCGGCATTAAAATGTACAACCAGACCGGAGACGCCAAGGCGCAGGAAATCCAAAAAGGCATGGCCAAGAAATTCGGCTTTGTCCCCGAGGTCTTTCAAGTCATGGGCCGCAACGGCGATTTTTTGGAAGCCGTGCTCAAAGTAGCGGAAACTTCCGGCAAGGGGCTCGACCCCAAAACCAAAGAATTGATCATGATCGCGGTGAGCGCCGTCAACGGCTGCGAATACTGCCTTGACGCCCACCGCTCGATCGCCCTCAAATCAGGCGTAACCGACGAAGAAATATCAGCCGCCGTCGAAGTGGCCGCCGCCATCAGTCTCTTCAACAATTTTAACAAGGGTATTAGTCTAAAATCTGACCTCAAAAGTTAATTTTGGCCTCAAAAATACAATTCTAACAAAAAAAAATTGATTTTTTTCGTATTTGGACTTGCTTTTTGCGGTTTTTTTTGCTAAAATATATACAGTGACAGTTAAATGCCTTCCAAAAACGGTTTTTTTGGATAAGAAGCATGAACTAAGAAACGAAATAAAAAGGAATAGAAACAAAATGAAACAAAGTCGTGGTTTTACCCTGATCGAGTTGCTCGTCGTGATTGCCATCATCGCCATCCTGGCCGGCATGCTGTTGCCCGCCTTGAACCAGGCTCGCGAAAAGGCCCGTCGTATCTCCTGTACCTCCAATCTCCGTCAGATTGGCCAGACCCTCAAGCAGTACTCGATCGACTATGCCGACCGTTTCCCCTGCGGCAACACCGTTGCTGCTGCTGACAACCGCACCGGTCTTGAGTTGCTCCGCAAAAATGACTACCTGACCGACTACGGCGTCTACACCTGCGCCTCCACCACCACCGCCCAAGGCACCGGCACCGTCTCTTTGGACATCCTCGTCAACACTGACTATGCTTATGCCGCCGGCATGATGGAAGGTGACTCTCAGGTCTACGGTCGTTCCGATTCCGGTATCGCTTCCGACATTGGTAACAAAGTGACTGCTGCTGCCCGTAACGGCGATGCCGCCAACCACTCCGATTTCGGTAACATCCTCTTCCAGGGCGGCCATGTCCAAGGCTTCTCCGGCAACAAATGGTACAATGCCACCAACCGCGGTAACTCTTTGATTTACCCGAACAACGAAGCCGCTACCGGCTGGTAAGAATCAGCTGAGCTGGGCTCACAATCTAATTTGTAAAAATTAGAACAGAATCAAAGGAGGCTTCGGCCTCCTTTTTTATTTTATTGCAACGCCAAAACTAATTTACCCAAACGCTTTCCATGACGCCAATCAAAAAAAGGAAACAATCTTGTCATTGCTCCAAAAATATCCCGCCGCGATCATCACAGCCATCTTGCTGACGGCTTATCCTTTATTGCTGGTTCCCTCAAAATTTCCGGGCGACCTGGCGGTTGCCGACTTCAATGTGCTGACGCCGCTCGCTCTCGGCTTGCTGGCACTGCGGACCACAGCTTTTGCCCGGTTGTGGCACAGCGGGAAACTGATGCAAATCTGGTTTGCAGCCTTGGGTCTCTGCGTCATTTTATCGTTGTATTTTTACCGGGCCAACCGCGAGTCGATGGATCAATTGGTCGGCGGCCTGGGGTTGCTGGTACTGCCGCTTTTGGGGATGGTCTACCGTCGCGAGGGTCAAAAATATCTGCCGCAAGTACTGGCGGCATTGTTTGTCGTCAATCTTGTCCATTTGGCTGTATTCGGCGCCCTTTCGCCTTATCCCTACGGGCTTACCGGCAATTGGAACTGGTCATGGACGCTGCTGGCAGCCTGTGCTCCCGCCGCGGCTCTGATGTTGCCGCCCGGCTGGCGATTGGGTGGTGCGGTGACGCTGACCGTGATTGCGCTGCTGTTGCCCGCCGTCCTCTTTCCGCAATATCTCTCCAAAGGTACTATGATCGCGGCGACGCTGGCGGCAATGTTTTTGCTGCTGCGGCGTTTCCTCTCCTGGCCCAAGTTTTTGATTTTGGCCGCGGCGGCGACGGTGATCCTCATTTGCGTATTGCCTTATTTCAAACTTGATTCGGACATCCGCCGCGATTTGTGGCAGGGCTCGCTGGCCACCCTTTCGCTCACCGGTCACGGCCCCGGCAGTTTCGAAAATGTGGTTGCCGGACATTTGCCGACCCGATATTTTCTCTCGCCCTTTGCGGCCGACCGCCATATCCACCCCCACAACCAATTGCTGCTTTATGCCAATGATTACGGGATTTCCGGGCTGGTATTTTTGACGGTCTTGCTGTACATGGCGCTCCGCAACAGTTTCCGGCTCTCGGCCGACCCGGTGCTGCTCTGGCCGTTTTTGCTTTTTCTGCTTCACGGACTGGTTGACACCGTCCTCAGCACTGTGATCATCGGAAGCGTGTTTTTGCTGCTGACGGGGATCCTGGCAAGCAACGGCAAATTCCGAAATTACCCCAACTGGCTGTTGGCCAACCTTGCCTTTGTTTTGGCCGGTTTGCTGTTGCTGTCCAACGTCGTCAGCAACTATTGTTATCGCGAAGCCAAATTGGCGCTTCAAGACAACAATGCCGATTTGGCCGCCAAACGCATTTTGTGGAGCATCAACACCCGCCCCAGCAATGACAATCTTTATCTGGCCGGTACCATCGCCTTGTTTCATCAAAAAGACCCGGTCAGGGCGGAGAAATATTTTACGGCGATGAATCAAAATAATTACAGCCACCGCAACGGCCGGCTGGCCCGCGCGCTGGCGGCGCAAGGAAAATTTGCAGAGTCAATCCCCTATTTTGAGGCGGAGAAGCGCAATTTTCCATTGAGTTTGATCAATTTATACTATTTTAATCAAGTGAAAAACAAACTCAACATCCCATTTGACAAACAAGAGTTTGACACGATATTAACGCTCAAAAACATCCCTTCGCGGGAAATTCCTTGCGTGCTTAAAAACAACCTCCTCGACGATAATTTGGCAGAGCTCAAAACCCATGTTGACCAACATCAATAGCTATATCATCGGCATGCAGTCAAGCGTACCCGCCGCGCTGGGGGTGCTGCTGCTCGTTTTGATGGCGGCGCTCGGCCTCGGGCGGATCATCAACCGGGGCCATTGCGGCAAATTCGTCCAATTTGCGCTCGGGCTCAATCTGCTTGCCGTCGCCGCTTTGCCGCTCACGTTTGCGCTCCCGGGCTGGGTCTGGGGTATTTTGCTGGCTGTACCGGCCGTCTTCGGCATCATACTGCTCGCGGAATCGGCCGGTGACTGGCCGCTGTGGCTGATCGGGCTCGGCTTTTTTGCCGTCACCATGGGCTCGGCTTTTTGCCCGCCGTATGCGTGGGATGAGCAAGTATACCAAGTCGGGTTGATCGTCCGCGACATCAAGGCCAACGCCTTTTTATTTTACCCCGACAACCCGTACTCGGCGTTTCCGGCCTGCGGACAGGTGCTGATGACGCTCGGGGTGAAATTGGGCGGGCTTAATTTCCCGCGGTTGCTGGTGGCGGCATTGTTTGTGATCCTCTTTTTATGGTTTTACCAGTGGCTCAAAAACTTCAATTGGCGCCTCAAATACCCATTATTGTTCGCCTTTTTGCTGTCGCCGTGCATTTTGGCCATGAACCGTGACGTGTATATGGAAATTTTCATCGCCGTCAACCTCTTTGCCGGGATGGAAGCGGTGGTCAAAGAGCGCAAACACCCTGTCCGCTCGGCGCTTCTGGCCGGGTTCTTCACCGGGATGGCGGCGGCGGTCAAAATCACCGCCGGGGGAGTCGCACTGGCGATTTTGATCGTATTTTGGGGTATGCAAAAAGTGCGCAAACTCAAATATCTCGGAGTTTTCCTCGCCGCCAGCTTCCCGGCGCTGCTCTTTTATGCCAAAAGTTTTTTGGCCACCGGCAATCCGGCTTACCCGTTTGCTTCAAATTTTCTCAAACCGGGGAGCGCCGACGCGGCGGCGGAGACCTACCACCGGCTTTTGGGCACCCATTTTTACGGAGTGGACGGTCTTTTCGGCGTCTTTACCGGGTGGTTTTTTGCGATTTATGACGAGCCGTTGTTTGACGGGATTGTGCTCGGGTGGCAGTTTCTCATCATTTTTTTGGCAGCGATTGCGATGATCAAAAACCGCCGTTTCGCGTGCTTTGCGCTGGCCGGGCTGGTCATTTACTTCTATTGGGCGCTCACCTCGCAGCAGTCACGCTTTATGCTCCCTTTGCTCTTTTTTGCCGGATACTTTGCGCTCCGGTTTCTGCGCCGCTTCACGCCCAAGATCCAGCTCGGCATCGGCGCGGCGCTGATTATTTTAAGCGTCGTCAGCATCGAGATGCCGTTTGTCGGCCACTATTATTACTGCTGGAAATTTTTCCCCGACAGCCGCCAAAATCCGGTCAAGGTGTTAAAAATCGGCTGCCGCGAGCCCGACTATCTTGCCATGCTCGACTTTTGTCAAAGCTACCTCAAGCCCGGCGAGCGGACGATGCTGTTGTTTGAACGCCGGACGCTCTATTTCCCGGGCGATTACGTCTTGGGGACGCCGTATTTTCAGGCGCAATTTTTTACCCCGGTGCCGGACGACGCCAATCAAGTCTATGATGTTTTAAAGCAAAATAACATTACTTATCTCTTTATCGGCGCCACCGGACGCAACCCGGACCATCTTGAGTCCTATGACCCGGAAAATATGAAACTCACCTTGCTTTTGCGCCAATTGATACGTGAAAACAAGCTCTCGCTCATCAATGTACCGGACAGCGGCGACTACAATTTATTGCGGATCAATTGAGTTTTTACAACTTTTTTTGGATTTTTTTATGAAATCAACTTGAAATTTTATCCGTTTTGTGGTTCATTAGTTGCGTGACAAAACAATCAAATAATTCACTGTGGAATTATTGCAAAATTATATCGTTTGGAGGAATTGTTGAATGAAATATTATACCGAAGATCATGAATGGGTGGAAATTATCGGCGACGAAGCGACGGTCGGCATCTCCGAATATGCTGCCAATCAGCTCGGCGACATCACCTATGTCGAACTGCCCGAAGAGGATGACGACTTCATCATCGGCGACCGCTTGGGGGAAGTCGAGTCCGTCAAAGCCTCGTCCGATATCTATTCCCCGATCAGCGGTACCGTCTCGATCATCAACGAAGCCCTGGCCGACGAACCCGGCTTGATCAATGAGTCGCCCGAGGACAAAGGCTGGCTCTGCAAACTCATCAACTTCGACAGCTCCGAGCTCGACGATATGATGAATGAGGACGCTTACCAGAAATACCTGCGCAAATTGTAACTTGCCAAGCGCAGTTTTGATGCCGTCATAACGATTATGGCGGCATTTTCGTTGATAGACCATTTAACCGAGGTAACTATGCCCTACATTGCCAATACGGCGCAAGATCAGAAAGACATGCTCTCCGCCATCCGCTGCGCCTCCTTCGACGAGCTGTGGACCAAGCTCGGGATCACCGATCCCAAACCATCACTCGATAAAACCCCATCGGGCCGCTCCGAATTTGAAGTCTATGGCAAACTCAAACGCCTGGCCCAAAAAAACGCCTACGATCTTGTGAACTTTGTCGGCGGCGGCTACTATGACCACCTGATTCCGGCGGTGGTGGACGAGCTCTCAAGCCGTTCAGAGTTTTACACCGCCTACACCCCCTATCAGGCCGAGGCCTCGCAAGGGACACTCCAGGCGATTTACGAATATCAGTCGATGATCTGCCGTTTGACCGGCATGGATATTTCCAACGCGTCCTTGTACGACGGCGGTACCGCCTTGTTTGAGGCGATGATGATGGCTGTCCGCATCAGCGGCAAGCGCCGTGCGGTGATTTCGGAAGCAGTTTCCCCGATTTTCCGCACCATGATCCGCTGCTACTGCGCCAATTTGGATGTCGAGCTCGCGGAAGTCGCCGCCGGCGTTGACGACTCGGCGATGGCCAAATTGCTGAACAGCGTCGATGACAACACCGCTTGCGTCATCGTCCAGTATCCCAATTTCTTTGGCCGCATCGAGGATTGGAGCGTCTTTACCAAGGCCTTGCAGGACAAAAAGGTGATCTCGATCGCCTCCTCTTACCCGACCGCGCTGGCTTTGATCACGCCTCCCGGCGAACTCGGCTTTGACATCGTGACCGGCGAAGGACAGAGCCTCGGCATCCCGCTCTCTTTCGGCGGACCTTATTTGGGCTTTATGGCCGTGCGCGAAAAATACATGCGTAAAATGCCCGGCCGTGTCGTCGGCCGCGCCAAAGACCACGACGGCCGCGACGGCTTTGTGCTTACTTTGCAGGCCCGCGAGCAGCACATCAAGCGCGAAAACGCGACCTCCAACATTTGCTCCAACGAGAGCTTGTGCGCCTTGCGCTCGCTGATTTACCTCTCAGCCCTCGGCAAAGAGGGCTTCGTCGAAGTCGCCAATCTTTGCGCCGCCAACGCGGTCTATACCCGCAACGAGCTCTTGAAAATCAAACACGTTGAACCGGTGGGCGGCGAAGCATTTTTCAACGAATTTGTGATCAAACTCCCGATGGACGCCTCCTTGGCGGCCGGGCACATGATCGACCGCGGCTTTGCCGTCGGCTTCCCATTGGGGCGCTATTACCCCGACCGAAAGAACGAGTTGTTAATCGCAGTAACGGAGAAACGCACCCCCGAGGAGATCAAAAGCATGGTGGCGGCATTGGAGGCGGTATTATGGAATTGATTTTTAATCTTGGCTCCCCCGGTCGCCGCGGCTCGACGCTGCCCAAATTGCAGCTCCCCGCCGAACAGGCGATCCCCGGTCACCTCAAGCGCAAAACCCCGGCCGCCTTGCCGGAAGTTTCCGAGCTGGATGTGGTGCGACACTTTGTCAATTTGTCGCGCCTCAATTTGAGCGTTGACACCCACTTTTACCCGCTGGGCTCGTGTACGATGAAGTACAATCCCAAATTTCATGAAAAAATCGCCGCCTTGCCCGGCTTTGCCGAGTTGCACCCGCTGCTGCCCCAATTGCGCGGCGGCGGCGCTTTGACGCAGGGTGCCTTGGCGGTCATCCACGGCACGCAGACGATTTTGGCCGACTTGCTGGGTTTTGCCGAGTGCACCATGCAACCGATGGCCGGAGCTCACGGCGAACTCACCGGCGTGATGCTGATTGCCGCCTATCACCGCCACCGGGGCGACACCGCGCGCAAAATCATGCTCATCCCCGACGCCGCACACGGCACCAACCCCGCCAGCGCCGCGATGGCCGGCTTTGAGTGTCAGGTGGTCAACACCGACGCCGACGGCAACGTCGATCTGGTTGATCTGAAGTCCAAATTGTCCAATCAAGTCGCCGGGATTATGCTCACTTGCCCCAATACCCTCGGGCTTTTTGACCCCAACGTCAAAGAAATTTGCAGCATCGTCCATGCCGCGGGCGGTCTTGCCTACTGTGACGGCGCCAATTTTAACGCCATCATGGGCCGGGTGCGCCCCGGAGACCTCGGCTTTGACGTGATGCACGTCAATTTGCACAAGAGCTTCAGCACGCCTCACGGCGGCGGCGGCCCCGGCTCCGGCCCGGTCGGCGTCTGTGAGAAATTGCGGCCGTATCTGCCCGTGTCACGGGTATCGGAGCGCTCGGACGGGACATTTGCCCTGGAGTACGATTTCCCCGAGAGCATCGGTTACATCGCGCCTTTTTACGGCAACTTTGCGATCATTTTGCGCGCTTACGCTTACTTGCTCACCATCGGGCGCGAAGGGGCCTTGAGAGTGAGCGAAAACGCGGTGCTTAACGCCAATTATGTCTTGGCCAAGCTCAAGGACGCCTATCCCCCCAAATACGGCCGGCCGTGCATGCATGAGTGCGTCTTGTCGGCGAGCAAGCTGGCGGGCGAAACCGGCATCCGCGCGCTGGATGTGGCCAAGGGGTTGATCGATCTTGGGATTCACCCGCCAACCATGTATTTCCCGATGATTGTCGAGGAGGCATTGATGGTCGAGCCCACCGAAACCGAGAGCCGCGCCACCTTGGACAAATTCATCGAAGCCATGCTGCAAATCGCCGAACGCGCTCACAGTGATCCGGATGCGTTGCACGCGGCGCCGGTCACCACCGTGATCGGGCGGATGGACGAAACGGCGGCGGCGCGCAAGCCCAAACTCGCCGATATTTGAAAAATCGGCAAGTTGGTGGTATCTTATATGACGGCCCGCATTTCCGATCGCGGGCCGCAGACAATACAAGCAGAAGGGAATTGATCGACTATGAACGCATTTTTTGTGTTTTCCGGCCAGGGCGCACAGACCGTCGGCATGGGAAAAGATCTTTATGACAACTGTCCCGAGGCCAAGGCCGTCTTTGACAAGGCCGATCAAGTCCTCAACAACGGTTTGCTGTCGGTGATTTTTGAGGGGCCGATCGAGAAGTTGACCCAGAGCACCTACTGTCAGACCGCGATTTACACCATGAGCTGCGCTTGTTTGGCGGCGTTTCAAAAGCACCACCCCGAAGTTAAAGCCGTCGGTTGCGCCGGGCTGAGCTTGGGCGAGTACGCGGCCTTTTACGCGGGCGGCGCCTTTACGTTTGAAGAGGGCCTGCGTCTCCTCAATGAGCGCGGTGCTTTGATCGACAAAGCCTGCCAAAGCACCAGTGGCTCGATGGCCGCCGTGCTCAACGCCGACCCCGCGGTGATCAAAGAAATTTGCGCCAAAAACGATGTCGATGTCGCCAACTTTAACAGTGCCTCGCAAATCGTCATCAGCGGCGAAAAGACCAAACTTGCCCAGACCGTCGCCGATCTCAAAGCGGCGGGTGTGCGCAAAGTCATCGAGCTTACCGTGGCGGGCGCGTTTCACTCGCGCTTGATGACCACCGCGGGCGAAGGGCTCAAAAAAGTGCTGGCCGATGCGGCCATCCAGCTTCCCCAAATCCCCGTTTACCAAAACTTTACCGCCCAAACTCCGGCCTCGGTCGCCGAGCTTAAAAGCAATTTGGCGAGCCAGGTGGCGGGCAGCGTCCGTTGGGAGGAATGCGTTAAAAACATGAGCCAAACCCCGGCCGACATCTGCATCGAGTTCGGCCCCGGCGCAGTGTTGACCGGGCTCGTCGGCAAAATCGTCCCCGAGCTCGCCCGTTACAATATCAACAGTCTTGAGTCACTCAATCAATTCAAATAAAACAAGGAAACGATTATGAGCAAAGAAAAGCGTTTGGAGGGCAAAATCGCCCTGGTTACCGGCGGAGCCCGCGGCATCGGCAAAGCGATCTGTCAGCGCCTGGCCGACGAAGGAGCTTCTTTGGCGATTGTGGACATCATGCTTGATGTCGCCGAAGGCACCGCAAGTGAGTTCCGCGCCGCCGGCGTCACCGCCCGCGCCTACGCCGCCAATGTGGCCAAACTCGAAGATGCCGACAAAACCATCGATGCCGTAGTCGCCGACTTCGGCCGCGTCGACATTTTGGTCAACAACGCCGGGATCACCAAAGACACCTTGATCATGCGTATGACCGAGGAGCAGTGGGATGCCGTGATCGCCGTCAACCTCAAAGGCACCTTTAACTTCACCAAGGCGGTCTGCCGCCCGATGATGAAGCAGCGCGCCGGTAAAATCATCAACATCGCCTCCGTCGTCGGCCGCATGGGCAACGCCGGTCAAGCCAACTATTCGGCCTCCAAGGCAGGCGTGATCGCCTTGGCCAAGACCACCGCCAAAGAATTTGCCTCTCGCAACATTCAGGTTAACGCGGTCGCCCCCGGCTACATCATCACCGACATGACCGGCAAGCTCTCCGAGGAAGCGACCAACAATTTCCTCAAGATCATCCCGGCCGGCCGCGGCGGCACGCCCAAAGACGTGGCCGACGTCGTTTACTTCCTCGCCTCGCCGGATTCGGACTACGTGACCGGTCAGGTGATCAATGTCGACGGCGGGATGCTGATGTAATTTTTTAAAAAAAATACGAAAAAGATTTGACAATCCGCTAAAACGGTGTCATATTAATGCAAGTGTAGCAAATATTAAAAAGAAACTGAACAGAGTTTGTATAACCAAAGGAGTACAATTAAAATGTCTTCTGTAGCAGAAAAAGTTAAAAAAATCGTCGTCGAGCAGCTTGGTGTTTCCGAAGATCAGGTTACCCCGGAAGCCAAATTCATTGAAGACCTCGGCGCGGACTCCCTCGATCAGGTCGAGTTGGTGATGGCTTTGGAAGAAGAATTCGGCGCGGATATTCCGGATGAAGATGCCGAAAAATTGACCTCTGTCGGCGATGCGATCAAATACATTGAAGGCAACAGCCAAAAGTAATTGTCTCGAGCTTAAGACGACATTTAAGCCGGCAAAGGACTTCGTGCTTTTGTCGGTGTTGTCTTAGGTAGCGGTATTGTCAAAAGACGGAAAATGGTCTCAAGGCAAATGCGTAGACGAATGGGCCACTCTTCGGTTTTTTGATCGTAGTGTGGTCTTTTTGCTTGAAATATACGGAGAAAATTTTATCTATGAATAATCGACGGGTTGTAGTTACCGGATACGGAGTCATCTCCTGTGTCGGCAATGGGGTGTCCAATTTTTGGGACGCTCTGGTCAACGGCCGTTGCGGCCTCGATAAGGTCACTCGTTTTGACGCTGCCGAATTCAGAACTCAAATCGCCGGTGAGGTCAAAGATTTTGACATTACCCAATATATGTCGGCCAAAGATGCCAAGCGTCTCGATTTGTTTTGCCAGTATGCCATCGCCGCCAGCGATGAGGCCATGGACTCGGCCAAGCTCCCCAAAGAGCTCGCCACGAGTACCATCGACCCCACCCGCGTCGGCGTTTTGGTCTCCAGCGGCATTGGCGGGTTGGAGACGATGAGCGATCAGGACCGCGTGCTCACTTCGCGCGGCCCCTCCAAAGTTTCTCCGTTGTTGATCCCGATGATGATCGGCGACATTGCCAGCGGCAATATCTCCATGCGTTACGGCGCCGGCGGCCCCAACATGGGCATCGTCACCGCCTGCTCCAGCGCCAGCCACTCCATCGGGGAAGCGTACTGGATGATCAAACGCGATGATGCCGATATTATGATCTCCGGCGGCTCCGAAGCCACCATCATCCCCCTTGGCTTCGCCGGTTTTTGCTCAATGAAAGCAATGAGCAGCCGCAACGACGACCCCAAGCATGCCAGCCGCCCCTTTGACGCCAACCGCGACGGTTTCGTAATGGGCGAAGGCGCGGGAGTATTGATCCTCGAAGAGCTTGAGCATGCCCAAAAACGCGGTGCCACTATTTTGGCCGAAATTGTCGGCTACGGCGCGACCGGCGACGCGTATCACATTACCAGTCCCCACCCGCAGGGGTTGGGCGCCGCCCGCGCGATTACCATGGCGCTCAAGCATGCCGGGCTCAAGCCCGAAGATGTTGACTACATCAACGCCCATGGGACCAGCACTGAGCTCAACGATAAATATGAAACGCTCGCCATCAAGGCGGCGCTCGGCGAACACGCTTACAAAGTCTCGGTAAGCAGCACCAAAGGGACCACCGGTCACGGTCTCGGCGCTGCGGGGGGCCTCGAGTCGATCGCCTGCATCAAGGCGATTGAGACGGGCATCGTCCCCCCGACGATCAACTATGAGACCCCGGATCCGGAGTGCGACCTTGACATCACTCCCAATGTGGCAAAGAAACGCGATATTAAAGTTGCTTTAAATATTAACCTCGGATTTGGCGGACATAACGGTGTAGTTGCCTTCCGTAAATTTGAATGATCAGTTTTGTAAATTGGAGGCTGAAATGAAATTATTAGGTTTAGGACTCAGTGGTGCCGTCTTGGGTTTCGCGCTGGTTGGCTGTCAACCGGAGTTGGCTCAGGTCAAAGAAGGCTCCGTCGAAGCGCAATGGCAGCAGCAGATCAGCAAGAGCTACTCGGGCTTCAAACCCCCGCGTATGGCTCCCCCCGCCATCAAGGACAATCGCGCCCCCGGCGTGGATGAGCAAATGCAGCTCCAGTCCGCTCCTCCGGCTCCGGTTGCCCCCGGCATTGTCACCGAAGATACGACTGTCATCGTGGACGAAAACAGCAGCGGCATCCCGACGGAAATGATCGTCACCGACAAGACCACCGAGGTCGCCCCGGCTCCGGTCGCTCCGACTCCCGCGGTTGACAAAGTCGCCGACAAAACAGACAAAACCGTCAAAGCCGCCGGCAAGAGCACCGAGTATGTGGTCCAGCCCGGCGATACCTTGTCAATTATTTCCAAAAAATTCTACAAGGACGGCCGCAAATACAACAAAATTTTTGAAGCCAACAAAAAAGTCTTAAAGACTCCCAACTCGGTTAAACCCGGGATGAAGTTGGTGATCCCCGCCGAGTAATCGGGACCGATCGATAAAATTCCGTTGCCGGAGGGAGCGGTCCCTCCGGGCCTCCAATCCCCTTTTTGAGGGGCGGCAAACGACCCAAAATTCAAGCAATATTCATGTGCAAACAATGAATATTGCTTGTTGTTATTTTCTGAAACCTCCAACCCCCGATACAATTGCGATGAAAGTTTATATTAAAACCTACGGCTGCCAGATGAATGAGCGCGACTCCGAGGCCTTGGCCGGGATGCTGATCCGCGCCGGGCACGAGATTGCCCAAACCGAGGAGGAGGCCGATGTCTTGCTGTTTAACACTTGCAGCGTCCGCGAACAGGCCGAGCGCAAAGCCATCGGCAAAATCGGGTATATGAAAAAACTCAAGGCCCACAAGCCCGAGCTCATCATCGGCGCCATCGGCTGCATGGCCCAGCGCAAAGGCGAGGAGCTCTTGCGCGAATTGCCGCACCTTGATTTCGTCCTAGGCACCGGTCAATTGCATAAACTGGTGGAGATCGTCGAAACCTTGCGCAACGAGCGCAAACAACTCGCACTCACCGCCGAGTCGGGCGATGTCTTAACCGAAATGGGGACGCACCACACCCCGGCGGGCAGCCCCGCGTGGCACGGACAAATCGCGATCACCCGCGGCTGCAACCGTTTTTGTTCGTATTGCATCGTGCCTTACGTCCGCGGCCGCGAAATCAGCCGCGAGCAAAGCGACGTCGTCTCCGAAGCCACATCACTGGTCGCGGCAGGGGTAAAGGAAATCATGCTCCTCGGGCAAAACGTAGCCGCCTACGGCCTCAACGGAGACACCAATCCGCCACCCGACGATTATTCGCCGTTTGCCGACCTTTTGGAGGCGCTTAACGCCATCCCCGGCTTGCTCCGTATCCGCTTTACTTCCCCTTACGTGAGTTATTTTAATCAGCGGTTGATTGAGGCGATGGCCAAATCAACCAAGGTTTGCCACAATCTCCATTTGCCCTTGCAATCCGGCTCCGACCGAATTTTAAAAGCGATGAACCGGCAGTACACCCGCGAGAGTTATCTCCAAAAAGTCGCCGACCTCAAGGCCGCCATGCCCGACCTCACGTTTTCCACCGACGTCATCGTCGGCTTCCCGGGCGAGACTGACGAGGACTTTAACCAAACACGCGAAGTCATGAATCTCGTCAACTTTGACAATGCTTTTATCTTTAAATATTCGCCGCGCCCCGGTGCCAAATCGGCCGGCATGGCCGACGATGTATCCCAGGAAGTCAAAGAAGAGCGCAATCAAATTTTACTCGCCGACCTCAAAAGCCGCGTCGAACACAATATGGATCATTTGCTCAATACCGCGCAGGAAGTCCTGGTCGAGGGCGTCAGTCCGCGCAATATTGACCGCTATACCGGGCGCACCGTCCACAACCGCGTCGTTCACTTTGAGCCCGACGCCACATTGCAGCCGGGTACTTTGCGTCAGGTCAAAATCACCCGCGTCAACGCAGTCTCTTTGTTTGGCGAATTGCTGCCGGAGTAGGGAAGATAAAAAAACATTTGCGAGAAAAAATAACCTTAAGAAAATTTGCTTAAAATTTTCCTGTGGTTTTTCCCCGAAGAAGTTATAATTCTTTGTGGGCGCTCATGCTGTAGTAGGAGCTCGCGCAAACGATGATGTGATCATGAATGGAAATGCCGAGCGCACACAAGGCGGTTTTAAGTTTATGCGTCAGCAAGCGGTCTTCCGCCGAGGGCTCACAGACGCCGGTCGGGTGGTTGTGCGCCAAAATTACGCTGCTCGCCCGGCACAACAGGCACTTCTCCGCCACCTCGCGGGTGTAAACGTTGGCGCGGTCAACCGTACCGGGAAACTGCTCGCTCCCGATCAACTGGCTGCGCGCGTCTAAAAAGAGCACCATAAAAATCTCTTTTTTGCTGCCGCCCAATTTCATTTTAAGGTAATTGATGACTTTGGAAGCGGAGTCCAGCACATCGACGGTACGGATTTGCTGCTCCAGATACTGGCCGCAGACTTGTTTGGTGAGGATAATCAGGCCGGCCGCATTTTCGCCGATGCCGGGAAAAGCGGTCAGCTCCTCCACTGTGGCATCGATCACCTTAGGAAGTGACCCAAAGTGCGCCAAGAGCTCCTTGGCCAAGGGTTTCACATCCCGGCGCGGGATCGCGTACATCAATAACAACTCCAAGACTTCATAATCGTGCAGCCCGGCCACGCCGGTCCGCAAAAAGCGTTCGCGCAGCCGGGCGCGGTGCCCGGATTTGTGATCGGCTATCTGGTCCATAAACTGAATAACTCAAAGTGTTCGGTGCGCGGAAACATGTTGACCAACTCCAGTTTGCGCAATACAAAGCCGCCCTTTTGCAATTTGGCCGCATCGCGCTGCCAGCTGGCCGGATTGCAGGAGATGTAAGCCAAGTGCCGCAGCGGACTTTTGATGATCTCGGTCCCCGCCTTTTGCGACAAGCCGCAGCGCGGCGGGTCGACGACCAGCAAGGAATTGGCTCCGGCGGCAAAAATCGGGTGGCCAAAGGCTTCGGCGGCGTCGCCCGCAATCACCAAGGGCTCGACGATGCCGGATTGCTTTAAGTTGTATCTCGCGGCCGCGGCCGCGGCTTCGTCGCTCTCGACGGCCAAAATATTTTTGATGCCCAGATGTGCCCCCAACGCGGCAAAGAGACCGCTGCCGGCGTACAAGTCAATCAAGGTGTCAATCTTGAGCTCGCCGATGGCCGCGGCCACTTGTGCCAGCAGCCGGGCGCAACCATCGCGGTTAACCTGAAAAAAGCTGCCGCAAGGCACGCTCAATTGGCCGAAGGACACGGTTTCTTTGAGCCATGACGCGTTTTTTTCGGGGTTGTTGCGCCAGACCTTAACGCCGTCCAACTCAGTATAGCGGAATGTCACATCCATTCCCTCGCGCAACGAGGCCATAAACGAGCGGTCGTTGCGCATTCTATCGATCGCCTCATTAATTGCCGGATGCGCCAGCGGGCAGCGGTCGATATCGACCACGGTCACATTGTCGCTGTTGACATAGCCGAAAAATTTTTCGTTGCCGACCACATGGACGTGAAAGACAATTTTGTTGCGGTAATGCAACGGCTCGGCGGGGGCATAGACGGAAAACTCGGCACTGCCGAGATCAAAACGAGCAGAGGCAAAGGAGTCGAGCATCTGATCGCGCTTGATTTCGCTCTCATATGGGTAATCACTGTGGAGATAGCGGCAGCCCGGGCAGCGCCCGTAATATTTGCACACCGGCTCGATGCGATGGGGGCTCGTTTCGCCGAAACGCACCACCTTGGCGCGCGAGAAATTCTTTTTGGCCGACTCCGAGCGGGCGATCAATTTTTCGCCCGGCAAAGTCCCGGCGATAAAGATGACTTCATTGTCGACCCGGGTAAGGCCGTCGCCGCCCATGGCGATTTTTTCGATGGTACATTGAAACTCTTGATTGATCTGCATATCGGTACTTTCTTTTTTTATAATATATCAATTAAAATTGCTTTTTCAAACTTGAAAAAAATATTTTCGGCGCTATAATAACACCGAATGTACAATGGTAACAAGACGTGACCGGCAAAAGCCGGAAAACAACAGGGATGACAATATGACACTTGATATCCAGTGGTTTATTTTTGCATTGGTCAGCAACGAGGTGCTGACTTACAGCGAGGCTAAAAATATCTACAATCAGCTCAAGGGCAGCAAAGATCTCACCGATTACGCGCAAGTCGTGCTTGACAAGCTGGTCGACGGCTTGTCGCAGGAAGACGCCCAGAGCGTATTTGAGCAGATCAACTCGGTCATCGAGTTTGCCACCGGCCAGGCCGCCACCGGGATCGCCCCGGAGCTTCCCGATGAGAGTGCCCCCGCCAAGGCCAAAGCGGCCCCCGCGCCTGCCGCCGACGATGACGACGACGAGGAAGCCAAAGCCGCCAAGCGCATCGCCGCCAACTCAGGGAAACGCACCGGTCTCGTGGAGGCCGGCTCAACCACTTTTGAGGCGCGTCAGCTTGACCTCTCCGGCATCAACAGCTATGATGACCTCCCGAGTCTCAAGGACATTGCCAAAGTGAGCGATGCCGAAGCCGCCGAAACCATGATTTATTTGTTGTCCTGTTTGCGTAAATTGGGAGCGAGCGACCTTCACCTCTCCGCCATGTCCCCCCCGTTTGTCCGCCGCAAGCTCAAAATCGAGCGCTTTGCCCAGGATATCATCACCCCCGAGGACGCAGTCAAGCTCAACATGGCGCTCCTCTCCCCCGAGCGGCGCGAAATGTTTCTCAACCAACTCGATATGAACCTCGCCATTGAGGTCGGCAGCGACCGCTTCCGCGTCGCCTTGATGATGCAAAAAGACGGGATGGCCGGGAGTTACCGTCTGGTCCCCGACCACATTTGCTCCTTGGAGGAGCTCGGCTTTATGGAACACGACATTGTCACTATTAAGCGCATGCTTGACTACCACAACGGCCTCGTCCTCGTGACCGGGCCCATCGGTGCCGGGAAAACCACCTCGTTGGCCGCCATGGTTGACGTCATCAACCGAAAACGCACCGACCACGTAATCACCGTCGAAGACCCGATCGAAATCATCCAATTGTCCAAAGGCTGTCAAGTTACACAGCGCGAAATCGGCAAACACACCATCAGTTACCGCACCGCCCTCAAAGCCGCGCTGCGCGAAGACCCGGACGTGATTGTTATCGGCGAAATGCACGACTTGGAAACGATCGAAAACGCGATTACCGCCTCCGAAACCGGGCACTTGGTCATCGGCACGCTGCATACCAGCGACGCCGCCAATACCTTGAACCGCTTGCTCGACGTGTTTCCCCCGACCCAACAGGCGCAAATCCGCGCCATGACCGCGGGGAGCTTGCGCGGGATCATCTGCCAACGCTTGATCCCGGCGCTGGACGGCGGCCTCACTGTCGCCTACGAGATTTTGACCAACACGATGTCGGTCGCCAATACCATCAGCGAAGGCAAATCATTCCGCCTCAAAGGGATCATGCAAACCGGCAGCAAGCAGGGGATGTGCACCTTTGACCAGTGTCTTTTTGACAAATATAAAAAGAATATGGTCGACTACGATGTCGCCTTGGGTTACATGCGCGACGCCTCCGTGATCGCCCAGATCAAGCAGGAATGGGCCATGCGCGAAGCTCAAAAGCTCAACAAAGGAAAATAATCATGTCGGAACCCATCATCAATCAATATTTGCGGCAAATGCTCAGCATGGGCGGCTCGGACTTGCACTTATCCATCAATTTCCCGCCCAAAGCGCGTATCCACGGCAACATGCAGTGCCTTAACGACGAGATCGTCACCCCCGAATATATGGAGTCGATGCTCAAAGAAATCTGCATGCCCAAGCGCTGGGATAAGTTTATGGAAACCCACGACCTCGACTTCGCCCACGAAATTCCCGGCCTTGCGCGTTTCCGCTGCAACTATCTTTACAACTATCACGGCATGGGCTGCGTCATGCGGCAAATCCCGAGCAAAATTTTGACCCTGGAGCAGCTCAAGCTGCCGGACGTGCTGCGCGATATTTGCGAGTACAAATCCGGGCTCGTGCTCGTCACCGGGCCCACCGGGAGCGGGAAGTCGACCACGCTGGCCGCGATGATCGACTACATCAACGCCAACCAGTCCAAACACATCATCACTATCGAGGACCCGATCGAGTTTGTGCACCAAAATAAAAACTGCACCATCGTCCACCGCGAAGTAGGGATCCACAGCGACTCGTTTCCCAAAGCGCTGCGCGGCGCGATGCGCTCCGACCCGGATATCGTACTCATCGGCGAAATGCGTGAAAACGAGACCATCCGCCTCGGCCTGACTTGCGCCGCCATGGGGATGCTCGTTTTCGCCACCTTGCACACCAACAACGCACCCAAAACCGTTGACCGTATCATCGACGCCTTTCCGGCCAACGAGCAGGCGCAGATCCGCACCATGCTCGCCGAGTGCTTGCAGGGCATCGTCTCACAGCTCTTGTGCCGCACCACCGACGGCAAACGCGCCGCTGTCCACGAAGTACTGCTCTGGGCCGACGGCCTGCCCAATACCATCCGCGAAGGTCAGATCGCCAACATCCGCACCATCATCGACGCCAACAAAGGGCGCGGCATGCGCTCAATGGACAGCTCGGTCATGGAGCTTTTGGCCGCCGAGCGCATCACCGCCGAGGAAGCGTATATGAAAGCCAACGACAAAAAACGCTTTATGGAGTACTTGGAGGCCGAGGAGGAAGCCGCCGGCAAGACCCCGACCCCGCACTAAAAAACGATACAATTACTGGATTAAAACGGAAAAAGTGTATTTTTTTCCGTTTTTTTTATTTTTGGTATTGACAAAATTTATTTTTTTGCTATACTATGTAATAATACGTAATCAAAGGATGTATTAAGTCGTATGCAAGACCGTAAGCAATCCATTATCGAAGAACTCTCCAATGAGATCCGACAAAAAACCGCGGGCGAACGCTTCACCCCGATCCGCCAGCTGATGTCCCGTTTTAACGCCAGTCAGCGCGTGATTGAGGATGTCATCGACCGATTGGTGGCCGAAAATTTGCTGATCAAGCAGCCCAACAACGGGTATTTTATCCGCGAAAACGGCAGCGACCGCCGCCGTCACTACCGGCTATATCTGCCGCGCTGGAGCAGCGACTTGATTCAACGCATGGAGAGTTATTTTTATGAATTTGCCGGAGAATACCATTTCCGCTGCTCCTGCCGCAGCATTGAGCCGGAGAAACGGGTATTGGAAGACATCGAAGTCGACGACTGCGACGCAATCATCATCTGGCCGCCGACCGAGCCGTTGAGCAAAGCGGCATTGAGCCGGCTCTTTTCGCTGTCGGTCCCGGTGGTGCTTTTTGACCACGAGGTGGGCGACCTCAGTATCTCAATGGTCGGCGTCAACAATTACTCGAGCGGCGCATTGGCGGCCGCGCATTTGATCAACAAGGGGCACAAATCATTGGCCTTGCTGGTCACCGAGCCCCACGGCGATGATTTGGATATGCGCAGCCAATGCTTTCTTGATTTTGCCCGTTACTCCAATATTAAAACCACCGTCATCGACTGCCATGTCAAATCCTGGGAGCGCGGCGAGGACGTCTGCTACCGGGCGATGACCGAGTATTTGAAACACCATGCCGTCGATTTTACCGCCATGTTTCTGGCCAGCGCCGCCCCGGCACTGGAGATTTACAAAGCGCTGGCCGATTTCAACCTCAAAATCCCAAATGACATCAGCATCATCGCCCATGACGAAAACTCCAACAACAAATTTATGGACCCGCCATTATGCAGCGTCGGCGTCGATTTCAAAGAGCAGGTGCGCAATTGCATTACCAAACTTGACGAGCTCTTTCAAAACGATCTGACCCATTTCCATGTCCGCATGGAGCCTTATGTGATTGACCGCGAATCGGTAAAAAATATCAAATAACAACCGGAGGAAATAAAATGAAGCGACCGAGTGTATTTACATTGATTGAGCTTTTGGTGGTGATTGCTATTATCGCCATTTTGGCGTCGATGCTGTTGCCCGCGTTGAATCAGGCGCGTGCCGTCGCCCGCAAAACGAGCTGCATGAATAATATGAAAACCATCGGTCTGGCAACTGCCATGTATACCGACAACAACAACGGCTTTTTGTTTTTGGACAGCAACGGAACTTACCCGCGCTGGCACTATTTGCTGCGCGACTACACGACAACCTCCAAAACCGTAACCAATTTTTGGTGGTGTCCCAATGACATGGTCAATCAACTGGCGGACAAAACCAGCGCCTTTGACACCTTTTATGTCTCTTACGGCTTTAACCGCAACTATTTGCGCGCTTACAAAATCAGCCGGGCCAAACAGCCGTCCAATACCATTTTGTTTGCCGAGGCTTCGACCGATACCAAGACCAAGCCGCGCGGCTACTATTTCGCCATCGCCTGGCCGGACACGAATCAGCCGACCGCTTTTGCCTGGCATGACATGCAGGCCAATGTGACTTGGCTGGACGGTCATGTGAGCACGGTCAAAGCCGTTTCCGGCACCCCCGGCACCAGCACCGTCGTTGCCGGACTCTACGCCGCCAACGTTTTGGGCGACTATTATGTCGACGCCAACAAACCGGAAAACCGTTGGAACCCCGACCGCCGCAAGTAAAGGAGAAATCACCATGTACCGTTATCTCATCACACTATTGACTATTGGTTGTTTTGCCGCCCTCAATGCGGCCGATATCGCCGTCGATCTCTGCCGCTCAACCGACAACTGGACCTTTTTTAACGGCGCCGAGTTTAAAGGGGCGACCGGTAAACTCACCGGCACCCCCGAGGGGATCAAACTCGATTATGATTTTACCGGCGGCGGCGCTTATGTCGGGTGCCACAACAAAAAGCTCCTGATTCCCGACGTCAAAGAATTCAACGCGGTGCTGCAAAGTACCGCCGACGTCTCCTTTAACTACCGGATCATCGACAACACCGGCCGGGTGTTTCAAGGGAAACCGGCTATGATCAAAGCCGGAGTTGAAACCAAACTTGCCCTCTCCGTCAACGGCCCTTGGCTGAGCATCTGGGGCGGTGACAACGGCAGCAAGAGCGTGGTTTCGCCGGTGAAATCGGTGTGGCTGATGGTTGCCAAAACCGCCGACTCGCCGTTAACAGGCTCACTCTTGATCAAATCTTTTACCGCCAACATGGATAGGGTGACAGCCAATGCGGCCACCGGCAACCCCTTTGAGTGCAACTTGGCCGGGTGGAGCTTTGCCGGAGAGTACCTCCCGTTGATCAACGGGGCGGCACTCAAGCTCACCACCATCCATCAGGGAGCCAAGCCGATTGATCTTGAAATTGTATTCCCGGATTTGATCCGCGACAAAGTCAAGCGCTTCCGGCTCGACGCCGGTTCGCCCCGGGAGCTGATTTACGCTCTGCCCTTTGCCGACGGCGTCAACCCACGCAACGTTTATCAAATCACCCTCCGGGCGGATGACCGCCAGGGAAACACCGCCGGCTTCTCCGCGCCAGTCGCCGGAAACTTAAGCGACTCCGTCAACCTCGGTGCACCCAAAAGCAGCCTGGAGATTGCCGCCTCCAAATTCGGCACCTGCGCTCACTTCAGCTACGCCCCAAAAAACGAGGGCGCGTTTAAAGGCTGGTACCCCAAAGAGAGGATCATTGACGAAATTTCCGCCTGCGGCTTTAAATATGTCCGCGAAGGCTTGATGATGGACAAGCAAGCCGACGGCAGCTGGAAGATGCGCGAAACCGATCTCAAAACGTTGCAAATGCTGCATGACCGCAAGATTGAGCAAATCGCCGTCATCGGCATGTCCGCCGACGAGTCATTGGAGGAGTTTCTCCAAAAAGTCACCGCCTTTGTCGACCAGAGCAAACATTTGGTCAAGGTCTATGAGCTCGGCAACGAGCCCAATAACTTCGGCAACTGGGTCAAAAAATACGGCGGCACGTGGAACGGGTACGAAAAAGACGGCTCGGTTTCCCCATGGGTCAAAGCTCACTTAAAGTACACCAATGCCGCCGCCGACTTGATCAAAAAAATCGCCCCCGATAAAACCGTGATCGGCCTCGGGGCCTGTGCACCCACCAATTTTCACGCGCTCACCCTCGGTGTCTCGCCCAATCTTGACGGCATCACCGAGCACCCGTACACTTTTGCTTTGCCGCCCGAAAAAGTGCCTTTCGGCCTCAATTTGACCCAACGCGACGGGATCGCGGTCGGCGATGACGTCAACAGCTTCAAAGGATTGGTCGAGTCCTATCACGCGATGTTTGCCAAAACCGGGGTCAAACGCAGCTTGTGGGTGACCGAGTTCGGCTTCTCGACTTACGCGGTCGGGCCAAAAAAAATCAAAGCGCTGTACGCCGGATACAGCGAGGAGGCGCAAGCCGTCTACCTTTTACGCCGCTTTGTGGAAAGCCTCGCCTTGCCCATCGCCGTCACGTGCCAATACGACTTTGTCGACGATTACGGCTCCGAGCCCTTGGCCGACGAGGCGAACTTTGGCTTGCTGCGCAGCGACTACTCACGCAAACCGTCATGGTATGTCATGCAGCACATGAATTCGCTGCTGGCCGGGGCGGAGCCCGACGCCGTTCTGGCAGTCGAAGTCACCAATGACCAGCTCCACCGCGGCATGATCCGCGGCACTTTGGTCAACGACTGGGACGACGCCAAAATCGCCGCCGCCAACGGCGTCCGGACCTACGCTTTTGCCCGACCGGACACCCCCAATGAAAAAATGATCGCCGTCTGGTCGATGCAACCTTACTCAAAAGAATTCAATCAGCGCTTTGTCGCAATTGCAATTGACAACTTAAAGGATTATATTAAAGCAAAACCCGTGGCGATCGACCTCGTGACGCAAAGATCCTACGATCTTGCGGTCTCGGAGGAAAACGGCAAAGCCGTGATCCGCGATCTCCCATTGGGCAACCATGTTTTGCTAATAAAATTCTTTAAGGAGTGATTTCTCATGTCAAACGCCAAGGCAGAGGTGTTGCGGTATCTTGAGTCGCAGGAAGCAAACTTTAGCAAGGAACGCAACTTGTTGGGCGGCATCTGGAACGGGCCGGGGTATCATACCAAATTACCCAACGGCGGCTATTATCACTCCACCCGGAGCTCGATTTACTATGCCTTGGCGCTGTTGGACAGCAGCGCAGCCAAGTATCTTGAGCGCGCGCCCAAAGTCATTCGCGCGGTGCTCAAATCCCAGGTGACCGATCCCTATAACCCTGCTTTCGGCATCTGGCCGTGGCTCGATGAGGAGCCGGTCTCGGAGATGGCGCCGCCGGACTGGAACTGGGCGGACTTTATCGGCGCCGCCTTGTGCCATATGCTGCGCGAGCACTCCGATCAACTCGACGAGGCGCTTAAACGTGAAATTTCACAAGCCTTGGAGCGCGCCGCATGGTCGATTTTTCGCCGCAACGTCCAGCCGGGGTATACCAACATCGCCTTGATGGGCGCGGCGGTCACCGGCTGCGCGGGCGAAGTCCTTAATATCCCGTTTTTGGTCGAGTATGCCCGTGCCCGACTCAAGGGATTTCTCGACTACGGCATTTTAAACGAATTCAACAGCCCGACCTACACCTTTGTGGCTTTGGGCGAAGTCGAACGCATTTTGCAGCTGGTCAGAGATCACGAATTGCGGCAATACGCCGAAAAACTCCGGCACTTTGTCTGGGAGGAAATTGCAACCCATTTTCACGTCGCCACCGTTCAACTGGGCGGCACCCAGTCGCGCGCTTACCATGAGTATCTCACGCCCGGCATCCTCCGGGTAATTAACGAAACGACCGGGCTTGATCTCCAACCGGCGATTGTTGACAACACGCCGACCGCCAGCGAATACGACAGCTTACGGCATTTGCCTTGCCCGCCGGATTTGCTCAAATACTTCAAAAGTTTTGACGGCGAAAAACGCGAAAAAGTGAAAGTTTGCGCCAAGCGCGACAACCCGCAAAAGAACTTTGTGAGCACTCTTTTTATGACCCCGGAGCTAGTCCTTGGCTCGATCAACCGCAACGCTTTTTGGGCACAGGCCCGACCCATGCTCGGCTACTGGCCGAGCAGCACGGCGATCCCCGCAATGTTTCGGTTGCGCGGGCTGAAAAACGGCAAAGACTTCTCGTCTCTCGGCGTAAGGATGGCGCAAAAAGAGAATAAAGTACTGTGCTTTTTTAACCTCCTGACCGACCGCGGCGATCACCATATCCACCTCGACTTCCCGGCCGACCGGATTTTCCGCTTTACCAAACTCTCGGCGCGTTTTGACCTGGCCGCCCCCGATGCCAAGGTCTGCGGGCTCGCCGACGGTCGCTTTGAGCTGGTTTCGGGGCAATACCGCGCCATCATCCACACCATGGCCGGCCAGTTTAACGGCCATCCGGTCAAATGGCAGTGCGACACCGCCGAGGATCGCGTCTGTGTCGAAGTTGTCTTTTACGAAGGGCCCGAAATCGCCGTGAAATTTGATGAAAAACTCGCAATTGACGCTGGCTGCGCCGTCGAGGTCATCCGCCGCGACCAAGTGCCCGACGCCAACCGCCCGGTGCTGCGCACGGACAAGGATTTGCACCTGACGTGGGGGGATATCCATTTGGATTCGCCGCGCTTTGCCTACAGTCACGAATAAAAATTTGTAACGCGATTGCAAAAAAGCACTTTTGATGTTATATTAATTATCTTAATCAAGAAAAAAAGGTAATTAATATGATATCCGCATCCAATGTCTCCATGCGTTTCGGGCAGCAGGTGCTGTTTGAAAATGTCTCGGTGAAGTTTAACTCCGGCAACCGCTACGGTCTCATCGGCGCCAACGGCTCCGGCAAATCGACGTTTATGAAGATCCTCTCCGGTCAGCTTCAAGGCTCTACCGGCGACATCGCCATTGACAAAGGCTGCCGCCTCGGCTTTTTGAAGCAGGAGCACTACCAGTACGAAAATGAGAAAATCCTCGACGTCGTCTGCATGGGCGATGAGAAACTTTGGAAAATTCACCTTGAGCGCGAATACCTTTACAGCAAGGCCGACCTCACCGAGGAGGAGGAGGAGCGCGCCAACGAAATCGAGGGGCTGTTTTCCGACGCCGGCGGCTACACCATGGAGGCCGACGCGGCCAAAATGCTGATCGGCCTCGGCATCCCCGAGGAGAAGCATTTGCTCCCCTTATCCGAGCTCACCGGCGGCTTCAAGCTGCGGGTCTTGTTGGCGCAGGTGTTGTTTTACAATCCGGATATTTTGCTGCTTGACGAGCCGACCAACCACCTTGATATCGACAGCATCGACTGGCTCTGCGGCTGCCTCAAAAATCACAAAGGAACTGTGGTGGTGATTTCGCACAACCGCTATTTCCTCAACGAGGTGTGTACCAACATCGCCGATTTGGACTACTGCTCGGTCCGGATGTTTACCGGCAACTACGACGATTTTATGACCGCCAATGCGATTGCGTTGGAGAATGTCAAACGCGAAAATCAGAAAAAAGAGACGCGCATCGCCGAACTCAAGGAGTTTATCAACCGCTTCGGCGCCAACGCCTCCAAGGCCCGGCAGGCGACCTCCCGCCAAAAAGAATTGAGCAAAATCCAAGTCGAGGAAATTGCGCCGAGCTCACGCGTGTCGCCTTACATCCGCTTTGCTTCCCCCCTGCGCTTGGGGGAAAAGGTGATCGAGCTTGCCGCTGTCGGCAAAAGTTATGCCGAGAGTTTGTTTCAAAACGTCAATTTGAGCATCGGCAATCAGGAAAAAATCGCCATCATCGGCACCAACGGCGCGGGCAAATCAACCTTGCTTAAACTCATGCTCAAACTCATCGAGCCCTGCAACGGCGACGTCCGCCACGGCGATACGGTCAAAATTTCGTATTTCCCGCAGGACCCCTCCGAAATTTTGATCCGCGAAGAACGCGCGATCGACTGGCTCGGCCACTTCGCCCCCGAGCTGGGGATTACCGAGATGGAGCTCCGGTCGTTTATGGGCAAGATGCTCTTTTCGGGGGACGAGGTCAAAAAAGTGGTGCAAGTCTTGTCGGGGGGCGAAAAAGCCCGCCTGATCCTCGCCAAAATGATGTTGGAGGCCGGCAACGTGCTTGCGCTTGACGAGCCGACCAACCACCTTGATCTGGAGTCGATCGAGGCCTTGAACTACTCGTTAAGTTTGTACCCCAACACGGTGATTTTTGTCAGCCACGACCGCGAATTTATCAGCAGTCTGGCGACACGCATCATTGAGATTGCCGACGGCAAAGTTACCGATTTCCCGGGTACGCTCGCCGAGTTTGAGGATTTCAAGAAACGCCGAAAAAACCGTTAACGGACGGTGACGGCGGAGTTTTACCAAAAATTTCGCCGTTTTTTGTTTGTAAACGCCTCCCGGTCAGGGTATATTAAAGCCGAAGAATTCCCGTGCAATTTTATACGCATAAGGTTGATAATATGAATGTAATCATCGAAAAAATCGAAGCCGGTCTCGCCGAGGCCCGGCTTTTCGCCCAGACTGCCGCCGATGCGGCCGCCGCCGAAGAACTGCGCGTCCGCTATTTGGGGCGCAACGGCCTCTTTACTTTGCTCTCCAAAGAAATGGGTCAAGTGCCGCCCGAGGAGCGCAAAGAGACCGGACTGGCCTTTAACAACTCGCGCAATGTCATCCAAGAGCTGATCGACGGCCTCACCGCCAAATTGGGCGACAAAAACGCAAAAGTCGAGGCCAAGCTCGACTTGACCCTCCCCGGCCGCCGCCCGGCCGTCGGGCGCAAGCACCCGATCTCGATTGTCACCGACGAGTGCGCGGCGATTTTCCGCCGCATGGGTTTCGTGGTGGCCGACGGCCCCGAGATCGAGGACATTTTTCACAATTTTGACGCATTGAATACCCCCAAGGATCACCCCTCGCGGGACCCTCAGGACACCTTTTATTTTGAGGACGGACGGATTTTGCGCACCCAGACGTCACCGGTGCAAATCCGCGTGATGGAGAGCTTTGAGCCGCCGGTACGCATCGTCGCCCCCGGCCGCGTCTTCCGCCGCGACACCCCCGATGCGACCCACGGCATGAATTTTCACCAGATCGAGGGGCTTTACATCGACAAAAAAGTGTCGATGGCCGATCTCAAGAGCGTGCTGCTGGACTTCGCCCGCGAGATGTACGGCGCGGATATGAAAATCCGGTTGCGGCCCCACTTTTTCCCGTTTACCGAGCCTAGCGTCGAGTATGATTTCTCCTGCATCATGTGCGGCGGCAAGGGCTGTCCGGTGTGCAAGCACTCCGGCTACATCGAGATCGCCGGAGCGGGCATGGTCGATCCGGCCGTGTTGGCCAACGTCGGCTACGACCCGGAGAAATGGAGCGGCTTTGCTTTCGGTCTCGGCATCGAGCGGCTGGCCATGCTGCGCTACCGCATCCCCGATTTGCGGTTTTTGTACGAAAACGATGTGAGATTTTTAGGACAATTTGAGGCATAAATCATGAATATTTCAAAAAACTGGTTAAACGAATACGTAAAAGTCGATTGCTCGCTCGACGAACTCTGCCGCAAATTGACCATGGCCGGGATCGAAGTCGAGGGTCTTGAGGCCGCCGGGATGATCCCCGACGGCGTCGTCGTCGGCAAAATTCTGGAGCGCAATCCCCACCCCAACGCCGACAAACTCTCGGTCTGCAAGGTCTCCGACGGCAAAAATGTGTTGCAGATCGTCTGCGGCGCGCCTAATTGCGACGCGGGCAAGACCATCCCTCTGGCCACCAACGGCACCGATTTCGGCGGCGGTTTTGTAATCAAACCGACCAAGCTGCGCGGCGTCGAGTCCTTTGGGATGATGTGCAGCGCCAAGGAGCTCGGCTTATCCGAGGAGCACGGCGGACTTTTGGAGCTGGACGCCAATTTGGAGGCCGGGACCCCGGTCGCCTCGTTATTCAAAAACGATGTCAAAATCGAGGTGGAAGTCACCCCCAACCGCCCCGATTGGCTGTCGCACTGGGGCATCGCCCGCGATGTCTCGTGCCTCTTTAACGTCGAGGCCAAGCTCCCCGAGATCAAGGTCCCGGCGGTCGCCAGGCCCGAAACCGCCGACAACCTCGTCACGGTCGAAGATTTCAAGTACTGCCCGCGTTACATCGGGCGGATCATCCGCAACGTCAAAGTCGGCCCCAGCCCGGCCTGGCTCAAGGAGCGTTTGGAGTCGATCGGTTTGCGGTCTATCAACAACGTCGTCGACGTCACCAACTTTGTGTTGATGGAGCTCGGCCACCCGCTGCACGCCTTTGACCTCGCTAAACTCGCCGGCAAGCGCGTCGTCGCCCGTCCGGCCAAAGCCGGGGAAACGATCACCACCTTGGACGGCAAAGTTTTGAAACTTGAGCCGCGGCACCTCGTCATCGCCGATGCGGAGAAACCGATGGCGCTTGCGGGCATCATGGGGGGGCTGGACAGCGGCGTTACCGAGTCTACCGTCGATATTTTGTTGGAGAGCGCCGTCTTTTGGAGCTCCAACATCCGCGCCACCAGCCGCGAGCTCGGAATCACCAGCGACTCGAGTTACCGCTTTGAGCGCGGGGTCGATTATGACAACGCTGCCTTGGCCTCCGACCGCGCCGTTCAGCTGATTTTGGAAATCGCCGGGGGTACGCTCGCCACCGAAAAAATCGACGTCAATGACGGCCGCCCGGCGGAAAAGGTCATCCTTTGCCGTTTCCAAAAAGTGCGCGACTTGATCGGCGCCGAGATCAGCAATGCTGAGATGGTCGATATTTTTCACAAACTCCACCTCAAAGTCGCCAAAATTACAGTGGACAGCTGCGAAGTTACCGCCCCCTTGTTTCGCCTCGACTTGGAGCGCGAAGCGGATTTGACCGAGGAAGTCGTGCGCATTTACGGTCTCGACAAGATTCCCGAAATCCCGGTCACCGGCAAAGTCGTTTCGTCGATCGCCGACGACGCCTATCTCCCGGTGGAGCAACTGCGCGACAAACTGATCGCCCTCGGGTTGTATGAGTGCATCCACTACAGCATGGTGACGCGCGAAACCGCGCTCACCGACAGCCGTTTTGCCGAAAGCGACCTTATCAAGCTCGCCAACCCGATGAGCCCCGACTTGTGTTATATGCGCCCGAGTTTGTACGGCGAAATGCTCCACACCGTCGAGCGCAATATTTCGCGGCGCAACCTCAATTTGCGGTTGTTTGAGATCGACAAGGCGTTTTGCAAAAATCCGGCACTGTTTTCTGAGGAGCGGCTCGAGATCTGCATTGCCCTCACCGGCAAAAAACTCCCCGAGCGCTATGGCGTCGAGCTCAAAAGTGATTACGATTTTTATGACCTCAAAGGCTTATTGGAGTCGCTGTTTGAGCTCTGCCAAATCACCAACTACCGGTTTCAACCGGTGACGGATCAGCGCTTCGCCCCCAATACGGCGATGGAGATCGTCATTGAGGGCAAGACCGCCGGTCACTTTGGCGAAGTCGCCCCCTCCTGGACCAAATCCTGGCGCACCACGAGCAAAGTTTTCGCCGCCCAGTTGGATGTGGCCGCCTTGCTGCGCGCCGGACGCGGCAAAAAGCTGTATCAAAGTTTCTCACAATTTCCGTCGGTGAGCCGCGACGTCGCCTTTTTGTGCGACGCGTCACTGGAGCACGCCAAAGTGCTTGACTTCATCCGCAAGTGCAAGCTTGCCAATCTGGAGTCGGTACGGATTTTTGACCTCTTTGCCGATGCCAAAACGTTGGGCGAGGGCAAAAAGAGCATGGCTTACACCCTTACCTTCCGCCATGCCGAGCGCACGCTCACCGATGCCGAAGTCAACGGCTGCTTTGAAGCGTTGCGCGACAAATTGGCCAAAGAACTCAAGGTGGAGCTGCGTTAATGACCATCCAGCAACAGATCAAAGAAATCGCCCGCGCCAAAAACGCGGTGATTTTAGCCCACAATTACGAGTTGGGGGAGATTCAGGACATCGCCGACTTTTGCGGCGATTCGCTGGAGCTCTCGATAATGGCGGCCAAGACCGAGGCGGATATTTTGCTCTTTTGCGGTGTCCGCTTTATGGCCGAAACCGCCAAAATTCTGTCGCCCGGCAAAAAAGTGCTGCTGCCCGTCCCGGAGGCCCCGTGCGACATGGCCGATATGGTCGAGGCTGATGCCTTGCGCCAATTTAAAGCAAAACACCCCGGTGCTCTGACGGTTTGTTATGTCAACACCACCGCCGCCGTCAAAGCCGAGTGCGATTTGTGTGTCACGAGCTCCAATGCGGTCAAAATCATCCGCTCGATCCCGGCAGAAACGCCGATCATCTTTGTCCCTGACCGCAATCTGGGCGAATTTTGCGCCCGCGCCGCCAATCGCGAGATGATTTACTGGGACGGTTTTTGTCCGGTTCACCAGCGTTTGACTCCGGCGATGGTGCAAAAGCGCCGCAGCCAATACCCGGGGGCGATCGTGTTAACCCACCCGGAAGCGCCGGCTGACACAATAAAAGCGGTCGATCATGCGTTAAGTACGGGTGAGATGCTGCGTTTCGTCAGGCAGTCAAGCGCCAAAGAATTCATCATCGGCACCGAAATCGGCATTTTGCACCGGATGGAGAAAGAGAACCCGGATAAAAAATTCATCATCTTGTCCGAGCAGGCGGTCTGTCCGCATATGAAATTGATCCGGCTCGAGAATGTTTTGGATGCCTTGCAAAACGAGCGTTTTGAGATTACGGTCCCCGAGGAAATCCGGGCCAAGGCCGAGCTCCCGATCCGCAAAATGTTGCAATTATCCTGATTTTTGAAGTTTTTTGAAGTTTTTTCACTAAGAAAACTTGTAATGCTGACATCTTAAGGGTATAGTTAACACGAGCTATAGTAAGGAGATCAACCCTTGGATTACAATTTATTCAATGTCGCATTGCTGATTGCCTGGCTGTTTACCGGCCTGATTGCCATCAATGAAGCGGAGCGCTATCAGGAGGTCGTCGGCAAATGGAGCGTTGCGCTCAATTTGGCGGCGATCTTTGCCGGGCCGCTGGTATTGGCGGTATTAAAGTTATATGAGTGGGCAACTCAAATCAACTTTAACTTTAACAAGCGCCATAATCCGGATAATAAATTTGCGGTGGATTTGCTGGATTCACGCGGTCACTTGATCATCTCCGACCGCGGGATGGAAAGTGAAACCGTCAGCAATACCAAGCGCATTGTCTACGACTCCATCGCCCGCCGCGCCAGCGACGTCTTTATCGACCCCAAACCCAACGGCAGCTATGTCGTCCGCTACCGCGTCGACGGCGGCCTTAAAGTCATCGAAGAATTTTGCGAAACCTCCGGCTCGGCACTGATCAGCTCGATCAAAGCCGCCGCCGGGATGGACATTGCCGAAAAGCGACGCCCGCAGGACGGCTCCTTTTGCGCCAAAACCAAAGACGGAAAAGTATCCTCGTTTCGCGTGGCCAGCGTCGGCGCTTTCGGCGGCGAAAAAATCACCATGCGGGTCTTGGCCGCCGCCACCGGCCCATTGGAGCTCAATGACATCGGTCTCAACGGCGAAAATCTTAAAATTGTTCAAAACGCGATCAAACTGCCTTCGGGTTTGATTTTGGTATGCGGTCCCACCGGCAGCGGCAAAACCTCCACCTTATACGCTATGCTCCAGTCGATGGATAAATCGATGCGCAACATCATCTCCATTGAGGACCCGATTGAACATGTGATGGATAATGTGAGCCAAATGGAAGTCAACAACAAAGCGGACATCACTTTTGCCAGTTTGCTGCGCAACTCGTTGCGCCAAAACCCGGATGTGATCTGCGTCGGTGAAATCCGCGACGAGGAAACCGCTGAAATCGCCGTCCATGCCGCCCAGACCGGACACTTGATCGTAGCGACGCTGCACAGCAATGACAATATGGGGACCATCGACCGTTTGACCAACCTCGGGGTCGCCTTGCGTACCAGTGCCGCCACCGTGCGGATGATCATGTCGCAGCGGCTGGTCCGCAAACTGTGCCCCAAGTGCAAAGAAAAGACCTATCTTCCCGAAAAATACCGCCAGTACTTTATCGACGCCAATTTACCCGCGGACAATATTTATCACGCGTGCGGCTGCCGCGATTGCGAGGGCAGCGGTTTCGCCGGGCGAATGGCGATTTTTGACATTCTCGTCATGACCGAGGCGCTCAAGCACGCGCTGGAGGAGCCCAATGCCAACATGACCGCTATCAAGGCAAAATTTGCCCAATCCGGCGGCGCCATGCTCGCTTACGAGGGGTTTAAACTGGCCGCCGCGGGAGAAACCTCGATCGAAGAGGTCGAGCGGGTAACATTAAAATTGGATTGATGCACTATGAATGACATACTTTTTTACGGCGTCCCGCTGGCCTTTGCAATCTGTGCGGTAAAAATGCGGTTTTTTAAAACCGTCTATCTCTTGTTTGCGGTAATTTTCGGCGTATATTTTGGCTTGTACTGGAGTTTTCCGGCCAGTTTGGTGACGATCCTCGACGACCGGATGTTTGTCAATTACAAAAAAGTGATCACGGTCGGTATGACCGGATTTGCGGTCTTTTTCCTCTTAAACCGGCTTTTTTACAACTCGCTGGCCTCGCGCAAGCTCTTCAACTTTCCGCACGCCCCGGATAAAATCGCCGGAGCCCTCTGCGGTTATCTGACCGGCTCAGTGGCGCTCAATTTCGTCGTTTTTGTCTTTACCATGACGCCGTTTACCGACACGGTGACCTCCTTCAGCCCCGATTTGTTGCGTAACAACTCCATTCAAAACATGGAGCGAGTGACCATGGTCGTCAACTATGCCTCACTGCAAAAATTCGATCGCGAAAAGTGCGAAAAATATCTCATCTCGCTGCGGCCCGCGCCGCCGGAGCCGCCGGCACCGCCCGCCGAAGCCCAAAACAATACTCCTGCCGCCCCGACCGGCAATGGAACTGCTACCGGTCAACCCGGTACGACCACCACTGGCACGGCCACCACCCCCAACCGGCCCAAACCGGCGACGACGACCACAAGCCAGCCGACGCCGCGCGACGGCAATGTCCAGCTCAAAACTCAAACAAGAGATACCAATATCCAACTCAAAACCCAGCCAAAAACCAAAGTTGACATCAAAATATGAAGTATAAAATCAGCGATTTACGGGTCGACGCCCTGAGCTGCGACGCCGCAATCGACCAGAGTATCGCCCTCAAAGCATTGAAGCAGTTAAATATCCCGCCGCGCGAATTGGCCGGATTTCAGATTTTAAGCAAAAGCATTGACTCGCGCAAAGCCAAACCGATTTTGGTTTACTCCCTCGTATTGGACCTCAAGCACCGTATCGACGGCCTTGAGCCCTGCGACGAAGCCATGCTCAAAAACCTCTTTGAGCCGGAGTTGGAGTTGGAGCCAGCCAAGATCAGTCATCCGATCGTGGTCGGTACCGGTCCTGCCGGGATTTTTTGCGCCTTGGCGCTGGCTCAGGCGGGCGCCAAGCCGGTCGTCCTGGATTACGGTGCCCCGGTCGAGGAGCGCTGCTGCGACTACGCGGAGTTTTTAAAGACCCGCGAACTCAAGGAAAACAGCAATCTTCTCATTGGCGAGGGCGGCGCCGGGACATTCTCCGACGGCAAACTCTACACCGGCACCAAAGACCCGCGCAGCCGCTATGTGATGAAAACCTTGGTCGACGCGGGCGCTCCGTCTGAAATATTGTATGACAAGCGCCCCCACATCGGCTCGGATAAATTAAAAATCGTCTGCGCCAAGCTCCGGCAGATGATTATCGATTTGGGCGGCGAATTCCGCTTTCACAGTGAAGTTACCGATCTGGTGGTCAAAGACGGCGCGGTCAAGGGCGTAACGTTGGCCAACGGCGAAAAGCTGGAGGCCCCGGCGGTGATGATCGCTCCCGGTCTGGGCGGGCGAAACCTCGTCTTAACCTTGAGTAAACATGCCCAATATGAGCTCAAACCATTTCAGATCGGATGCCGCATCGAGCATGAGCAGTCCTTTCTCGACCGCACGTTTTATCACCAACCCAAACGCCCGGCATCGCTCGGCGCGGCCGAGTACCACATTGTTTCACGCCCGGAGCAAGCCCCCGGCGTCAGCAGCTTTTGCATGTGCCCGGGGGGCGAAGTACTGAACGCCACCGCCTGGCGCGGCCACTCGCTCACCAACGGGATGAGCAATTATTTGCGGGACCAAAAGTTCGGCAACTCCTGTTTGATCGTCACACTGCCGCCGGATAAATTCGGTAAAATCGATGAGTGTTACAACTTTTTGGCCGATCTGGAGCGGCAGACTTTTTTGGCGGGCGGCAGCGACTACTCGCTGGTGGCTCAAGACGCCGCCGGTTTTTTAACCAAAACCAAAAGCCTTAAAAACAGTGAGAGCAGCGTTAAAACCAACCTTGTGTCCGGGCGCATCGACCGGATGGTGCCGGAGGAGTTGTTTCACGGCTTGCGCTCGGCGCTCAAATACTTTGACCGCCACTACCCCGGCTTTGTCCAAAACGGCAAATTGATCGGCATCGAAAGCTGCGTCTCGGCCCCGGTGCGCTTTGTCCGCACCGAGTCAAATGAGAGCTCGGTAAAGCATCTTTATCTGGGCGGCGAAGGCGTCGGCGCGGCGGGCGGCATCATGTCGGCCGCGGTAGACGGGCTCAAACTCGCCCAAGCCATGCTGCAAAACAGCAAATAAAAGCGCTCGGGGGAGCGAAACGGGGCAGCAATCTTGTCAATCCCGGATTATTTCAAAATGATGACCAATTTTTCCTGGCAGGGGCGCGCCTCCGTCCGGGAATACCGGGTTATTTCGATCAGCTGTATCATTTTAGTGTTTCTGTCATGGCTGCTTCATTGGGTGGCATTTATCATCTGCGGTCTTTACTTATTTTTCATCGGCAATTTTGTCGGCATCCGCCGCACCCACGATTTGGCAAATCAAAACGTCAGCGCTTTTTACCGGAGCGACCGGGGTAAATTATTCAGCCTTGACTCCGACCCCGGCGATAATCAATACGGACCGGAACCAGCCGATTCCAAACGCAACTTACGAATCTTGCGCAATCAAAAAGATGTTGCCAAGCTCGCAATGCTGCCGCCCGTCCCGGAGGAGCAATTGCATGAGCTCAACCGGATTTTTGACCGCTTGTACGGCAACTTTGAGGACCGTATCTCCCTCGACCTGCTGCCTGATATCGAGGACCGCCGCATTATTTGGCATGTGGGAAAACAAACACTGACCGCCGGTGATTTTTGTTTATCGGTGCTGGTGCGGCAACTGCTGCCGCCTGATTTTTATTGGGAAAAATCATTGTTTATGACCCCGGAGCGCAAGGGAGCGGACGGGCAGATGCACCGGCGGCCGTTTTGCTGGCAAAACCGTTTTCAGCAATTTATTGTTACCGCCCCGGAGTTTCACCAGTGGCTGGAGCAAAATCAGAATTTGCCGTTGGCCGAACAAAGGATATCGATACTCCAAAAAATTATCGACGGAGAAACCACGATCGGTTTCCCGGACGAGCAAAGCAAAAATGCCATCCTTAATGAGCTCAAACGGCTGATTCAAATTGCCCCGCTTACCGTCTAGGGCGATATCACACCTCGCGGCGCGAGCGGCCGGGTGCAATGTTGTACAATTCGCGGAAGCGGCGTACAAAATAAACGTCGCTGGCAAAGCCGCAGCGCCCGGCGATTTCCTTGACCGACAGCTGCCGCTCTGCCAGCAACTCATGCGCCAAGGCAAAGCGCCGCTGCTCAATGTACGCGTGGACGCTCATTTTGGCCATCTGCCGAAATAATTGCGAGATGTAATTGACGTTGCAACCGAATTTGGCGGCTAATATTTCACGATTGAGGCAGTAAGTATAATGGTGATCAATGTAGCTTCTGATGATTTCAAAGGTATCGGCCGCCCGGCCGGAAGCGGCAATATTGCCCGCATCACACTCGGCCAATGCGCAAATCACCGCCGCATGCAGCAAATGACCGACAGCCGGAGACTCCGGGTCGCCGTCGGCCAATAAGGCTTCAAAAACCTTCAACAGCCGCTCCGGCACCGGTCGCGTGGTATGGATTGCCTCCGGTTGCACCCACTCGCCCCCAGCAAACTGATAAAATGAAATGCGCAAATAATCCGATTTGGGGATAATGCACAAAATATCATGGTGCTTTGAGACATCGCGGTACTCCCAGATGTTTTTGGCAAACAAACAAACGTCACCTTTGCCGAGCTCCAGGCAAACGAGCTTGCCGCCAAGCGACATCCACTCGTTTTTTTGTCCGCTCAACGTAAAAATCAGCCGGTCATACGGCTGCTCGCCGCCGCAATGCACTTGACGCCGAGCGACCCCGTCCGGGACAAAAAAACGGTTGATTTTTAAAACCGCGGCGACTTGCAGCGCCTCCAGCAGACTTTTTTTCATAAAACTGTCATTTCGTATATTTTTTGATCATAAATGATATTGCCATCGCTTGCTTTACTGCTATAATATAAAGCAACAATCAATAATTTCAACTGATGGAAAGTTATAAAAAATGAATCAATTTTGCGACCAACCCTTTGCCGTCCAAGGCATGACCGCCATATATGAACCCGCTACCCGGCGTTTTCAAGGCATCCCCGGATTGGAGATTCTCTCCTCCGGGCGGATGTTTGCCGTTTATTATGCCAACACGCTTGCGGGCGAAGGGCCGGGCAACTATGTCGTCCTCGCCATGAGCGACGACCACGGGCAAAGCTGGCGCGAAATCAACGTCGTTGCCCCCGTTGACCCGGCGACGGAACGCGCCTTTGACCCGGTCATTTGGCTCGACCCCTTGGGCCGCTTGTGGCTGATCTGGAATCAATCATTGTCCAATAAATTATGGGATCCTTTTGACGGCATCGGCGGCGTCTGGGCGAGCATTTGCGATCAGCCCGACGCCGATCCCCTCCGCTGGAGCGAGGCGAGACGCATCGCCGACGGCATCCAGATGTGCAAACCGACCGTGCTGTCGGACGGACGCTGGGTATTTCCGACCGCCGTCTGGAGTATTTTTGCCGACAAACTGACCGACGAAACCCGCAAAATCGCTTTTTCCAATCTCACTGTCACCGACGACGGCGGCCAAACCTTTGCCCTCATCAAGGGGCCCGACGTGCCGCAGCGGGTATTTGACGAACACATGCTTATTGAGCACGCGGACAAACACTGGACCGTCTATGTGAGGACCCGTTACGGCATTGGCCAAAGCACCAGTACGGACGGCGGCAAAACATGGTCGCCGGGCGTCGATTCGCGTTTGGGCGGCCCCAACTCCCGGGTGGCGATCCGCCGCCTCAAATCAGGCAACCTTTTGCTGATCAATAACGACACTCCCCAACTTCTCCCGGGCGAGGAGCGCGGCGGCACTGACCGCAAGGATATGATGGCATGGCTCTCGACCGATGACGGTCAAAGCTGGCGGGGGCGGCTCCTCCTGGATGAGCGCAACGGCGTATCTTACCCCGACATTGTCGAAACCAATGACGGTTTTATCCATGTCGTCTACGATCATGACCGTCAGAAACACGGCCAAATCCTCCTCGCCCGTTTTACCGAAACGGATGTATTGAAGGGCGACTTTGTCACCCCCGGGGGCTATACCCGGCTTGTAGCCGCCGCCTTTCCGGGCCGCGCCGACTGATCCATCGGGAGATAAAAAGGTTGTTCACCACCATCAGAGAGCTGAAACATACAAAATAATCAATTGAGAGGAAACGATGCGATACATCAATTACATTGCTCTTGCAGCTTTGCTCTGGATTTCGCCGGTCAACGGCGAAGACATGATCGCGATTGCCGATGACGGCAGTTTCCGGATTGACTCAATCCGCGGCGGACTGCTCTTTTTCGGAAAAAACTGGAATGGCCGCCGCGAGCAGTCAACCTCCACCGTCAAAGCCGGTTCGCCGGCTCGCCGAGCCGACGGCGGATTCGCGCTCAAGGGAGAGTTTTTGACCGAAAATCGCTGCTTTGATTTTGTCCAGACCGTCAACCTGGCCGCACCCGGCCGGTGGCAACTATCATATGAGCTCTCGGCCGATCCGGCGATCGAAAGTCAATTGCTGGCACTGTCGCTCAAAATTCCGGCCAAAACTTACGCCAAACGCAGCATCACCGTCGATGACGTCTCGTTGGAACTGCCCGAAATTGCCGCCAAAGAGGTCTTATACAGCAAACGCGATACCCGGCAGATTGTACTCGATACGGTTTCCGGCACCCTGATCATTTCGGCTTTGGCCAATGACACGATGGAGGTCAAACTTCAGGACGACCGCATCTACCCGGGCAACTCCGCTTACGATTTACGCATCGGCCTTGCGCCCTCCTCCGGCGGCATCAGCCGGGCCGGGCTCAAACTGGATATTATCTTTACTCCCCGGCAATTGACCGTTTTTGAAATCACCGGCGACAAGCCGGTCTCCATCGCCCTTGATGCCGCAAAAATCAAGCCTTTTGTACTGCCGTCCGATCAATTCAAGCGGCCGGGCAAACAAAGTTTCACCATTGACGCCGATGCAGTGTATTTATTTCACACCGCCATGCAAACCGACATCGCCGACGGCGAAGCACTGGCGGAGCTCACGCTGCAGCTCGCCGACGGAAGCAGCCGCACGCAGAGTATTTGTTATGGCCGCGATGTCACTTTTTACGATGACTTGCGCGAGCTCCCCGACGGGCAAGTTTTACTTGCCAAAGATCAGACGGCGGCGGCGCTGCGCGGCGCATCACTCTCCAAAATCGCTTTTGACAAAACAAAAATCAAAAAAATAACCCTGAATTCGCGCCACGACGCCTACCGGATTGCCGCCATTGCCGCCGGCGACAATTTTGCCGTAACGCCCGACTCGGATTATTGGATCATGCCGGGGCCGGACCGCGTTCCGGTGGATTTCAAAGTCTCGGTGAAGCCGGGAAGCATCCTTGATTTCTCGGACTTGGCGGACGCTCCGGCCGGCAAATACGGGCGGACGGTGATTCGCAACGGTCATTTTGAGTTTACCGGCAAACCGGGGATGCCGCAAAAATTTTACGGCGCCAACATCTGCTTTAACGTCAATTATCAAAGCAAGGAAAACCTCAAAAAAACCGTCGAAGAACTGGTGAGAATGGGCTACAACACGCTGCGCATCCATCACTATGACCGCGATCTCACCGACCCTGCCGCCGACAATTCGTTTACCTTCAATCCCGCAAACATCGACAAGCTCGATTACCTCTTTTATCAGGCAAAAGAACACGGGCTGTATATCGCCATCGATCTTTACACGCTGCGCCCGACCAAAACCGGTGAGATTAAGTCGATCGGCGGTCGCGAATTACGGCTGCAGGAATATAAAATGTTCGCCATCGAAAACGACGAAGTGTTTGAAAATTGGAAGCATTTCGCCGCTGCGTTGCTCACACATGTCAATCCTTACACAAAAATGATGTGGAAAGATGATCCGGCGCTCATCAACATCTGTCTCTCCAACGAAAACAATCTCAACGGTCATTGGAATACCACCCCCGCCACCCGCAGCCTGTTTGAAACGGTATTTCAAAGCGAAGGCGGCGGCACGCTTCAAAATTTCAATGTTTTTTTGATGAAACGGCAAATCCGGTTTTACCAAAAAGCCGCCGGGTTTGTCCGCTCGCTCGGTTGCGAAGTACCGCTCACGGATATGAATATGCATCATTTGCTGGCGCTCGGACTGGTCCGCGACCACTATGATTATGTCGACAATCACATTTATCACGATCACCCCAAATACATCGGCGGCCCCGGCAAGTTTCCCAATGAATTTAAGAATACCTCTTCCGTCCGGCTCAATGCCGAAGTACCGCGGCTGCTGATGCCGACCCGCATTTTCGGCAAGCCGTTTGCCGTCAGCGAATACAACTTTTGCGCCCCCAACCGCTACCGCGCCGAGGCCGGGCCGCTGATGGGAGCCTACAGCGCGCTTCAGGACTACGATGTCATCCAGCGCTTTGCCTACTCGCACTGGGAGGCATTTGTCCACAATCCGTCGGTCTTCGGCCGCTTTGACATCGTCACCGATCCGGTGTCGCTGCTCTCCGACCGCATCGCCGTACTGCTGTTTCGCGATGGCAACATCCGTCCGGGCATCCGTCAAATTCCGCTCATTTACGATTGGGAAGTGATGAATCGCCCGGAAGCGCTGATTTGGCGCAAAGGCGACGCCCCCGATGCCTATGCCGAGCTTGGATTGGTGTCGCAAATCGGCCTCGTTATCGGCGGCGGCCCCGCGGCGGCGCAAAAATACCCGGTGGCCGTCGCGCTTGATCCGGCATGGCAGCGCAGTCAAATCGCGCTTGATACCGTTTTGTACTCCCCCCAGTTGCAAACAGAGCTGATCCGGCGCAACATTGTCAGCGCCGGCAATCTCAATGCCGCACAAAAAAAATTCCGCTCCGACACCGGCGAACTCATGCTTGACAGCCGCAACGGGATGTTTCAAAGCGTCACCGGCCGCAGTGAGAGCTTTGTACTGGGCAGCATCGGCGAACTGGCCGGGAAACACGTCCGGGTCAAAGCAAAAACCGCGTGGAATGTCGTTTTGGTCGCTTCCCGCGACCGTTATGATCTGGATCAAAGCCGCCGGATATTGGTGATTCACCTTACCAACTCCAACAATCTCAAGGCGCGCTTTACCGACGACTCCTGCCGCACCATCATTGATCCGGGCATCATGCCCCATCTGGTTGACCGCGGCGAAGTGCAAATCGAGTTGACGCATCAAAATGCCGAAAAATTGACGGTCAATGCGCTCAATATGGACGGAACTGTCCGGCAAAACGTGGCGGCAACCATTGTTGACGGCAAACTTTGCTTTGAAGTCAACACCGTGAGCGGCGGCCGGGGCGTGCTTGTTTATGAAATCACCCAAAAATAAAGGAGAAGAAATCATGATTAAAAAAACGTTTTTCACCTTGATTGAGTTGCTGGTCGTGATTGCGATTATCGCTATCCTTGCCTCAATGCTGCTCCCGGCGCTCAACCGGGCCCGCGAACTCGCCCAGCAAAACAAATGCCTCAACTCCGTCAAACAGCTGGGATTGATGCAAAGCTTTTACGCCGACGACAACAAAGACAAATTCACCGTTGCCGATGCCGGTGCAGGAGCCATCGAGGCGCGCTTTTGGTACGGAGTTTTAAAAAAGAATAATTATCTGCAAGTCGCCGACCCGTTTAACAATCTTTATCCGATCATTTATTGTCTGAGCGGCGGCAAAGCGCATTCACGCACATTTTCGAGCTCCTACTGGCAGCTCAATTATACGATGAACGCCAACGCCAGTTACGGCACGCGCAACCGCTACCGCCGTCCGGCCCGCATGATGCTCCTCGGCGACGCACCGTGGACCGCGACCTACTGGTATTCCTCCGTCAATTGGGGGACGCACAACAGCGCGGGCAATCTTTCGTTGTCCGCGCTCGGTCCGGTGCACGGCGACGGAGCAAGCGCCAACACGGTATTTGTCGACGGCCACGCCGAAAACATCAAAACCGCCCTGATCCCCCGCGACTGGCAGGCTGCGGATATCAGGATGCCTTTTTGGATGGGGCAGCCTTGACACTTGCCCTTTTTGGGGTTATATTGATGGCATGAAACTACTTTGTGCCATCATTTTTTTATTGACGCTTTGGGAAGTTGCCGCGGGCGACGTCCCGCCGGTCATCGCCCGCTTGGACGGCAAAGTGATCGGCGAAAAGGAGATCGCGCCCTTTCTCAAGCGCGATTTGCTGGCCGAAAACATCAATGACCCGGTGTTGCGCAAACAAATCTTGCGCGACTGCGCCGAAAAAGCCGCCTGCATGATGATCGTCAATGACCTCCTTGCAGCCGAGGACATCAAACCCTCGCCGGAAATGGCGCAAAAGGAGCTCGACAACCTCAATCGCCTGTTGCCCTACGGTTTGCCCGGGCTCAACCGCGCCCGAACCGCCGAGGAGCCGGATTATCAGATTTCAGTCGCGGTCAAGCAGCTTTTTTTGAATACCTTGCCCGACAAAATGACCGTGAGCGCGGCCGAAGTGGAGCAATATTACCGCTATCATCAGGAGGCATTTTTGATCCCGGGCAAGATGGAGCTCGGAATTTTGCAAGTCACCAAAGACCGGCCCGGCGCCGCCGATCTTTGCGAAAACGCCCGGATGCGGGTTTTGCAGGGGGAATCCTTTGACCGGGTCGCCCGCGAAGTCGACCCCGACGGGGTCAACCGCCAATACCCGCAGCTCACGGCGCTGGCGCGCAGCGAGGCGGAGAAACTCCAGATCGGCGACCTGAGCCCGGTCATTGAGCGCACCGATTGCTATTTGCTGGTCAAGCTCAACGGCAAGACGCCGCCCCGATATCTCCCGCTCGACGATGCCGAGCCGTACATCCGCGAGATTATTCTCTCCGAAAAAAGCGCCCGGATGCTCGAAATCATCGTCCGCACCCGGATGAGCAAATCATTTGAGTTTGAAAAGGGCCAGTGATTTCAACGGCGCAAACATCCCGACATCGTCCTGCTCTTGCTTGCACTTGAGCCGGTACAGTGCGGCGGTAAAAAACTCCACCACCTCGCCCCAGCTGTCAGGTCGCAGCATCGGATCTTTATTCATCATCCGATCAATGTAATCAGAAAGCAATATATCAAAACTTTTTTTGACGTCGGCGAGCATCATCGGCGTCTGGTTGAGATGCTGCTCCAAAATTGCGTCGGTGGTTTCGCCGTCAAAGGGCGGCGCTCCGGCAAACAACTCGTAACACATGACACCAAAGCTGTAAATATCGGATTTGACCCCGATTTTGGCGACGTTGCCGTCGATCACCTCCGGAGCGGCGTACATCGGGGTCGCCATAATGATATTGTGCTCGGACTGGCCGATGATCTTGGCCAAACCCAAATCGGCGAGCTTTAAGACCGCGTCGCTGCGGCGGATCATCACGTTTTCGGGCTTGATGTCGCCGTGGATCATCTGCAAGTGCTCCCATGCGTAATGCAAAGCCCGGGCGAGCTGGGTCATCCAATTCATCACCGGCAAAAAATCGAGCTTGTCCGGGTACTCGATGCGGATCGTCTCCAAGGATATCCCGTCAATATACTCCATTGCAAAATAATGGAGCTTGAGCTGATGATCGTAACCGCCGCCGATGGCCTGGATGATGTTTTCGTGATCGAGTTGTGCCGAAATCTGCGCCTCGGTGATAAAAGCATTGGTAAATGCCTCGTTGTCCGACAGCGACGGCAGCAGAATTTTTAAAGCCACAATCCGGCCGAGCGAGGTTTGACGCGCCAGAAACACCACCCCGTTGTTGCCGCGCCCCAGCTCGGACAAAATGGTGTAGCTGTGGTCAATCTCCACATTGACGAGATTGGTCAAGTCGGATATCATTTCACCAGAAAGAACCCCAGATCAAATTGGTGACCGTGACTTTGCGCATGGGTTTTATCCGAGAGCCGCACCTCGACGCGATGTTTGCCATAGGGTAAACCGGTCGCCGCTTTTTGCAGATAAGTGTGCCCCCCGAGCCACGTCTGATGCGGGTCGGGCAACACAAAAAATCCGTCCAACTCCCCCGCCGCAACTCCGTCGATGCTGATTTCGGCAATGCCGAAGTCGCCCGCATATTTGCGGAACCCGACCGTAACCGCCGTCCCGACAAAATCAAAGGCGAGTGTCGCACCGGGGGTCTTGGAGGTGAAACCCATTTGGCCGTTGCGGTGGTTGACGGTTTCCCAGCCCTGGTTGGCGGTCAAAAAGAGATTGTCGGCATCGAGGATTTTACCGTCCAGATATTGGTCTGCTTCGGGGTGAAGCAACGGCGGCACCGCCGGCTCGGCCAGGGGAGTAAACAAGTAATCGCAAACCAGATCGGCAATGATCCGGTGCCCGCAGTCGTTGGGGTGCACCGTGTCCGGAGAAATATCGCTCCAGGCAAACTTCCCGGCCTCGATCTCCGGCCACACCAGATCGCGGTAGGAGAGCATCGGCAAATGATAATGGTTACCGACCGGGATTTGATGACCCTGGGCATTTTTGCCGAGCAGATTCAACGTAAAAATCAAAATCACCAAGGGCCGATTGGGCAAACTCACGCACTGGCGCACCACCGCCTCGTAACTCGCGGCAAAAGCGGGGTCGTCCGGGTCGTTGACCGCATACTCAACGGTAATCAAGTCGGGCCGGTATTTGAGCAAATGCTCCTTGACGCGGAAGGCACCGTAAATACTGTTGGAAGCGCCGATCCCGGCGTTGACCAGCTGGCAGGGGGCATATTTGCTTAACGCGTTGGCAATTTGACCGGCGTAGCGCATCGCCGCCCCCGAGGCGCACGCCCCCTCGGTGATCGACCCGCCGATGGCGCCGTAAACAACCGGTTTGCCCGCCGCCAGCAAGGCGCGGAAGCGTGCCAATGCCGCCGGGTCGCCGTCGGCCACCCGGGCCCGGCGCAACAATTCACGATCCAACTCCAAATGATCCATGACGTCCCCCCGTTACTATGATCTCTTTTTTTACAATCAGCTTGATAAAATATATCCTCGGCCGCAACATTATGCAATTGCCCGTCACAGGTATTTTTGATCTTTTTCGCGTGATTTTATTGAAAATAAGCAAAGAGGGTGTATATTAAAGAATGCTTAAGTTTCGATCATTAACAACCCAAAAATCCGGAGCGGCGGGTCATGGCAAAACAGCAACTTTGCGAAAAAGAAGTTGAAATTAAAAACACGATGGGCCTCCATGCCCGTCCGGCCGCGCTTTTGGTCCGCCATGCCAACAACTACAAGGCGGAAATCACCCTCCAGCGCGATGACGATGACGAGGTGGATTGCCGCAGTTTGCTCGGGTTGCTGATGCTAGCGGCGGGCAGCGGAACCAAGCTCACGTTGCGCGCTTACGGCGAAGACGCCGAGCTCGCGTTGGAAGCAATCGCCCGGGTCTTTGAAGAAAAATTCGGCGAAGATTAACCCATTCCCCCGAGGACTTTTATGCCGCCAACAGTACAAACATATGACGTGATCGGCGTTTCTCCCGGCATTGCCATCGGCCGGGTGCTCAAAATCCGGCGGCATGACCGCTACCAAAAGCCCGACGAGATCAAAATCGAAGCCGGTGGACTTGAGACGGAGATCACGCGCTTTCACGATGCCTTGCAAAGCACCAAAGAGCAGATCGTCAATTTGCAGGAAACTCTGCGCGGTGAGCTCAAAACCATGGATGCCGATATTTTTGACGCCCATTTGCTGTTGGTCTCCGATCCCAAACTCATCGGCGATGTCGAAAAAATGATCCGCGGCAAAAGCGTCAACGCCGAGTACGCGGTTTACTCTGCCACCGAGGCATATTCGCAAACCTTGGAGAGCATCCATGACGAGTATTTGAGTGAGCGCGCCGGGGACATCCGCGACGTGGCTTCGCGCATCATCGATAATTTGTTTGACCGCGATCAGATCGAGATCGGCGCCGACGACAAACGCATCGTCATCGCCCCCATGCTGTCTCCCTCCGAAACCGCCGGGCTTGACCGCAACAAGGTCCTCGGTTTTGCAGTGGAGTCCGGCAGCACCACTTGCCACACCGCCATTTTGGCGCGCTCCATGCGCCTCCCGGCCGTGGTCGGCATCCCCGCCAACCTTGACAGCACATTGACGCTCAATGATAAAATCATCATCGACGGCTCGGCAGGCAAACTCATCGTCAACCCCGATGCCCGCACGCTGGAGGCCTACCGGCTCAAGGCGGCGGCCGAGGGCGAGCTTTACAACGCTCTCCAAAAAGAGAGCGCATTGGAGTCCGAAACGCGCGACGGTTTCATCATCAAATTGGCCGCCAATCTGGAGTCGGTCGACGCCGTGGCGGCGGCCAAAGAAGCCGGAGCGGTCGGTGTCGGACTCTTTCGCACCGAGTTTTTGTTTATGAACCGGCATACACTCCCTACCGAAGACGAGCAATTTGAGGTTTACAAGCAAATGTTGATCGCCTGCGAGGACAAGCAGGTCATCGTCCGCACCCTGGACGTCGGCGGCGACAAGATGGACAGCAACATTTACCGGAGCAATGAGGAGAACCCGTTTTTGGGCTTGCGCGGCATCCGGCTTTGCCTCAAAGAGCGACGCGATATTTTCAGCCTTCAACTGCGCGCTTTGCTGCGCGCCGGGATTTACGGCAATTTAAAAGTCATGTTGCCGATGGTGACGAGCGTCATCGAGCTCAAAGATACGTTGGAGCTCATCGAGGAGCTTAAGGCGCAGCTGGCCAAAGAAAAAACCGAGTTTGTCTCGCGCCTCTCGCTGGGAATCATGATCGAAACTCCGGCGGCGGCGATCATTGCCGAAAAATTTGCGCCCCATGTCGATTTTTTCAGCATCGGGACCAACGATTTGGTACAGTACACCATGGCCATCGACCGCGGCAACGACCGCGTGGCGTATCTTTACCGGCCGCTGCATCCGGCAATTTTGGAGCTCATCCGCCGCACTGTCGAGGCCGCCAAAAAATACAATATCTGGGTCAGCGTTTGCGGGCAGATGGCCGCCGACCCCTTGTTTGTGCCGATTTTGGTCGGTTTGGGCGTACATGAACTCAGCATGGACTCGTCGTCCATCGGGATGGTGCGGCGCATGGTGCGCAGCATCTCGCTGTACGACGCCGAGCAGCTGACGCGCGCCGCGCTCAATTGCTCCAATTCGCTCGAGTCGGTTGCATTATCTCAGGAATTTCTAAAAAAACACGTACCGGACTTTGTCGAAAGCAGCAATTTATGACCAAAAAAAAGATAAAGACGATTTATCTCTCGGGCCCGATCATGGACGAGCACGAAGGCTATGCCCGCGAGTGGCGCGAAGCCGCCAAAAAAATGCTGGGCGGCAACTTCAGGCTCCTGGACCCGATGCGGCGCAAATTTGTCGACCGGCAGGTGGACAGCGCCAATGAGATCGTCGAGTTTGATTTGCAGGACGTCCGCGACGCGGACATTATTTTAGTTAATTACAACAAACCGAGCATCGGCACCAGCATGGAGGTGTTTTACGCCTCACACAACCTCGGGCGCTTTGTGGTCACTTTTTCTCCGTTTGAGTTTAAGGACTGCAGCCCGTGGATGGTTCGGTACTCGACCAAAATTCTGCCAACTCTGGAGAGCGCGGCCGAATACATCAACACTCATTTTACGGATTAAAGGAGAGTTTTATGTGCGGAATCATTGGTTATGTGGGCAATCGCCAGTGCGGCGAGATATTGATCGACGGTCTTAAGCGTCTGGAGTACCGCGGCTATGACTCCGCCGGTCTGGCCATCGTCGACGGCGACAATCTCTTAAATGCCAAGGCGGTCGGCAAAGTCAAGAAACTCGAGGACCTCTGTACCGGCAATCAAAAAATCAACAGCTCCAACGGCTGCGGCATCGCCCACACCCGCTGGGCTACCCACGGCGCCCCCTCGGTACCCAACGCCCACCCGCACTTTGACACGACCGGGCGCTTTGCGGTCGTTCACAACGGGATCATTGAGAACTATCAGGATTTGCGCAAACACCTTGAGTCCAAAGGCGTTAAATTTGTCTCTCAGACCGACAGCGAAGTGGTGGCGCATTTGATCGCCGCCTGCTATCAGGGCGATTTCTTTAAGGCCTGCGCCGCCGCGATTGAGCAATTGTCCGGAACCTACGGCCTCGCCATCGTCTCCACCTTGCACCCCGACACCATCGTCGTCGCCCGTAAAGGCAGCCCGATCGTCATCGGCGTCGGCAATCACGAAAATCTGGTGGCGAGCGACATCTCCGCCCTGTTGCCCCACACACGGCAGGTAATTTACCTCAACGACGGTGACATCGCCATGCTGACTCCCGACAAAGTTGATTTGCGCAACATCAAAAACGTCCCCGTCGAGCGCGAAATCTCCAAAATCGACTGGGACACCAGCGCCGCCGAAAAGGGCAATTTCCCGCACTTTATGCTCAAAGAAATTTTTGAACAACCGGAAACCATCGAAAACGCGATCCGCGGCCGCCTCGATCACGAGCTCGGCACCGCGATTTTGTCGGGGCTCAATCTCTCGGCGCGCGAGTTGGCTATGATCAACCGCATCGTGATTGCCGGCTGCGGCAGCAGCATGCACGCCGGGATGCTCGGCGAATACTTTTTTGAGGACATCGCCTGCATCTCGACCTCGGTCGAGCAAGCCGCCGAGTTCCGCTACCGCAACCCGATCATCGAGCCCAACACGCTGGTGATCCCGATCAGCCAATCCGGCGAAACCGCCGACACCATCGCCGCCGTCCGCGAAGCCTCCGCCAAGGGCGCCGTCGTCGCCTCAATCTGCAACGTCGTCGGCTCGACCATCGCCCGTGAAGCCGGGCGCGGAATTTATCTCCACGCCGGGCCGGAGATCAGCGTGGCCTCGACCAAAGCTTTCTCCAGCCAGGTGGCGATATTACTTTTGTTTGCCTTATTGATGGGGCGCAACCGCCGCTTGAGCCGCACCGAGGGACTCGAGCTCATCAAGGAAATCGAGTCGATCCCGCAACTCTTGCGTCAGGTCCTCAAGCAGGCCGACAACATCAAGGCGATGGCGGTCAAATATGCGCACAACGAGCACTTCTTTTACATCGGGCGCGGCTGCCTTTACCCGACCGCTTTGGAGGGCGCGCTGAAACTCAAGGAAATCAGTTACGTTCACGCCGAGGGTTACCACGCGGCCGAGCTCAAGCACGGACCGATCGCCTTATTGGATGAGCGCCATCCGGTGATCGCACTGGCCAACGATATCCCCGGCAAAGACAAGATGATCAGCAACATCCAGGAGTGCATCGCCCGCAAAGCTCCGGTCTTGGCCGTGATTACCGAGGGTGACGCCGAGTGCCTCAAAGGCTTGACCGATGACCTTATTGAGATCCCGCGATGCTCGCGTTTTGTCGCTCCGCTGCCGACGGCGGTGGCGCTCCAGCTCTTTGCCTACTATGTCGCCATTGAGCGCAAGTGCGAGGTCGACCAGCCGCGCAACCTGGCCAAGAGCGTGACGGTGGAATAAATTATGCTGCGACTGTTGTACAATGTCTTTTTGCCGTTCGGCTTTGTCTTTTTCGTCCCCGGGCTGTACCTCAAGTACCGCAACCGGCCAGGATGGAAAGAGTCGTTCGGTGAGCGTTTCGGCCGCTTCACAAGTACGCGGGAGACCGAGCTTGCCGCCTTTCACGGCGCCGTTTGGGTGCACGCGGTGAGCGTCGGCGAGACGGTATTGGCATTGTCGATGATCAAAAAATACTCCGAGCTGCACCCCGAACGCAAATTTGTCCTCTCCACCACTACCACCACCGGTCAGGAGCTCGCCCGCAAGTCGGCCAACAGCCGCACGGCGGTGATCTTTTGCCCGATCGACTTTTTGTGGATGGTGCGCAAAACGTTGCAGGTCATCCGGCCCTCGATGCTGGTGATTTTTGAAACCGAGATTTGGCCCAACATGGTCGGAGAGTGCCGCCAGCGCCACATCCCGGTGGCGCTGGTCAACGGCCGCATGTCCGACAAGTCGGTCCGCGGCTACCGAAAGGCCAAAATGTTTTTCGGCCCGCTCCTCAAATCTTTTAATTTAATCATGGTGCAAACCGATGATGACGCCAAACGTTTCCTCTCGGTATCGCCCAAGGCCAAGGTCAAGGTCTCCGGCAACCTCAAGTTTGACCAGTCGATCCCCGAGGTCCTGGGCGATCACGAGTTTGCGCAATATTTTCATCAAAAAGACGCTTTGGTATTGCTCGCGGCAAGCACCCACAGCGGCGAAGAGGAGCTCATCGCGCAAACTTATTTGGAGTTGCGCAAAAATATCACCAATCTCAAATTGGTGCTGGTCCCGCGCCACGCCGAGCGCGGCGGCGAAATTGCCGAAATGCTGGCAAAATATAACCTCAGTTTTGCCCGCCGCAGCGGCAAACAAATCCCGGCGCAGGCGGTCGATGTCATTTTGGCCGATACCACCGGGGAGATGCTCAAACTCATCAATGGCGCCGATGTCGTCATCATGGGCAAGAGCTTGGCCGGTCACGACGAGGGGCACAATTTAATCGAGCCGGCGCTGCTGGACAAGCCGGTTGTCACCGGCCATGTTTTGCGCAATTTCCGGTTTATTCTGAACGTGTTGCAGCAAAAAGACGCGGTAGCGGCCATCAGCTCGGATGCCGAGCTCGGCCCCGTCCTCGCCAAATTGCTCACCGACGAAACTTTGCGCCGGCAATTGGGCCAACGGGCGGGTGAAGCCATCCGCCGCCATGCCGGAGCCACCGTAAAAACCATCGAGGCGCTGGAAGCCATCGCAGGAGAAAAATAATGCACGAAATCAACACCCAAATGGCCAAGGCCAAGCAAAATATCATCACCCCGGAAATCGCCGCCGTAGCCAAGGCCGAGCTTTTGGATGCCGAAGTCATCCGTGCAGGGGTCGCCGCCGGCACCATCGTCATCCCGGCCAACGTCAACCACCGCGGCCTCGTCCCGATCGGCATCGGCCGTACCTTAAAAACTAAGATCAACGCCAACATCGGCAACTCGGCATTGGCCAGCTGTCCCAAAGAAGAGTTGGAGAAGCTCCGCTACGCCCTCAAATACGGTGCCGACACGGTGATGGATTTGAGCACCGGCGGCGGCATCGTGCAGATCCGTCAAGCCATCATCGGCCACAGCCCGGCCCCCATCGGCACCGTCCCGTTGTACGAAATGCTCGCCCGCTGCGAAAAGATTGAGAATCTCACCGACGAGCTGTTGCTCTCCGTCATCGAGGAGCAGGCGGCACAGGGGGTCGATTATATGACCATCCACGCCGGACTCTTAAAGGAGCAAATCCCCGCGGCCAAACAGCGCTTGTTGCGCATCGTGAGCCGCGGCGGCTCGATTTTGGCGAGCTGGATGCAAAAGTTCAACCGCGAAAACCCGTTTTACACCCGTTTTGACGATATTTTAAAGATTTGCCAAAAGTATGACGTCACCTTGTCGCTCGGCGACGGCATGCGCCCCGGCTGTCTCGCCGACGCCAGCGACGAGGCGCAGTTTGCCGAGCTCAGTGTTTTGGGCGAATTGGTCAAGCGCTGCCGCGCCGCGAGTGTCCAGGCGATGGTCGAGGGCCCCGGTCACATCCCGTTTCACCAAATTGAGATGAATATGAAACGCGAGCGTGAAGTTTGTCAGGATGCGCCGTTTTATATTTTGGGCCCGGTCGTCATCGATTGCGCCCCCGGTTATGACCATATCACCAGCGCCATCGGCGCCACCATGGGCGCCTACAGCGGAGCCGCGATGCTTTGCTACGTGACCCCCAAGGAGCACCTCGGTTTGCCCAACGCCCGCGACGTGCGCGATGGCGTGATCGCCTATAAAATCGCCGCCCACGCGGCCGACGTGGCGCTCGGCAAACCCGGCGCCATCGACCGCGACAACGCGATCAGCAAAGCCCGCGCCGACTTTGACTGGGAGAAACAATTTGAGCTCGCGCTGGACCCCGACAAGGCGCGCGAATTTCGCAACGAGGCCCTGGCCGAGCGCGATTTGCCGACCGACCATCCGCACGGCGACGAGCGGTTTTGCACCATGTGCGGTCCCAACTTTTGCTCGATGCGGATCAGCAAAGAGTTGTAAACAATGGGCGTAATCAAGCAAAAATTCCGCAGCATCAAAAAGTTCCCTGACTGGTTCTGGTTTCTGCCGGCCAAGCTGGTGCAGCTCTTGCTCCACACATGCTACCGCATTGAGATCAAGGACCCCAACCATTACATCGATTACCTGACCGGGATCGTGACCGTCACCTGGCACAACCGGCTGATGTTTTTTGCCCCCATCATGCCCAAAAGAGCGCGGATCCGCACCTTGGCGGTGATCAGCGCTTCCCGTGACGGACAGTACATCGCCGACTTCATCGCCCAATTCGGAGTCAAAAGCCTGCGCGGTTCCTCGTCCAAAAAAGGGATGAATGCCTTGCTGGGCGCGATGCGCACCATCCAGAGCAACAAAATTGTGAGCTTCACCCCCGACGGCCCGCGCGGGCCCAAATATCAGATGAAAACCGGGCCGATCCACTTGGCCAGCGTCAATCACACCTCGGTGCTGCCGATCAGCGTCAATGCGTCAAGTTACTGGCAGCTCAAAAGTTGGGACGGTTTTCAAATCCCGCGCCCGTTTTGCAAACTGACGCTCGTTTTGGCCGACAAAATCGACATCCCGGCCGACTTGGATGAGGCGGGGTTGGAGTTTTACCGGCAAAAAGTCGAGCAGGCCTTAATGGAGATTACTTGTGACTGACCGCGATCAACTGTTGCAAATGAGTGACGAGGAGCTCTCACGGCATTGCCGTCTCGAATTCTTTAAAGGCTCGGGCAACGGCGGCCAAAAGCGCAACAAAACCTCCAGCGCGGCGCGGGTGACACTGCTGAGTGATCCCGAGCTCACGGCCTCGGATTGCAGCGGCCGCAGTCAGCATGACAACCGGGCGCAGGCACTCCTTAAACTCCGCCTGGAGATCGCTTATGATCGGCGCTTGCCGTTTCAAAAAGTGAGCAATCTCGACTGCTCCATGACCCACGCCTTATACCCTTTGTTGGTAGCGCAGCTTTTGGATTTGGCGGAGGAGTGCCGGTTTGACCACCAGCAAATGGCTGCCAGACTCGGGATTTCGCCGACGGCGACGGTCAAAAAAATCGGCCGAGACAGTGCGTTATGGCAGTTTTTTAACAAAAAACGGCAGGAGAATGCGCTAAATCCGCTGATTTTGCATTGATATTTAAGCGTTGACGGATTATATTAATATAATTGCACAAATTTGTGACCGTTTTTTCGGGGTCATAATGACGCTGTGAAATTCGTCGCCGACGGATTTTGCCGGTGCTGCCGCGCTGATTCCACGGCGCCGGCGCGCAGCGTTAATCCCCCCGGTCAACACACCAGAGATGAAAAATGAATAACCCGAAGTACACGTATCCGAAACGGATCCCGATCCAAAACCGCCAGTGGCCGGACCGGGAAATCACCGCCGCACCCGTATGGGCGTCGGTTGACCTGCGCGACGGCAACCAAGCCTTGCCGATCCCGATGTCCCCGGAGCAGAAACTCGAATACTTCCACATGCTCGTAAACATCGGCTTTAAAGAGATTGAGGTGGCTTTCCCGTCGGCCTCGCAGGATGACTTTAATTTTGTGCGGATGCTCATTGAGCAAAAATTGATCCCCGCCGATGTCAAAATTTCGGTGCTGACCCAAGCCCGCAAACACCTGATTGAGCGCACCGTCGAGTCCCTCAAAGGAGTCAACAAAGCGATTTTACACTGCTATGTGCCGACCTCGGATTTGCACGGCCGTTTTGTTTTCGGACGGAGCCGCGAAGAGGTAAAAACCATGTCGGTCGAAGCGACCAAATTCATCAAAGAGGAAATCGCGCGCGCCGGATTGACCAATCACATTGCCTACGAGTTTTCGCCCGAGGAGTTCACCGATACCGACCTTGACTTTGCCGTCGATCTCTGTATCGCGGTCAAAAAAGCGTGGGGCAAATCGGCCAAGTCCGACTTTATCCTCAATCTCCCGGCCACCGTCGAGCGTCGTCCGCCCAATCATTACGCCGACATGATCGAGTATTTTTGCCGCAAGTATCCGTACTTGGACGAGACCAGCATCAGCATCCACTCGCACAACGATCAGGGGTGCGCGGTGGCGGCAAGCGAGCTCGCCATCTTGGCTGGCGCCGACCGCGTCGAGGGCACGATCTTTGGTCATGGCGAACGCACCGGAAATCTCGACCTGGCGATTTTGGCGCTCAACTTTGAGTCGCGCGGGATCGCCACCGGGCTCAAATTCTCCAACCTGCCCGAAATCGTCCGCATCGTCGAGCGCAACTCGGGGATCGAGGTGCATCCGCGCCATCCGTACGCGGGAGAATTGGTATTCACCGCTTTTTCCGGCTCGCATCAGGACGCCATCCGCAAGGGGATGGAGGAGCGCGAGGAAATCGGCAAATTCTTTCAGCAGGGTTGGAAAATTCCATACTTGCACATTGATCCGGCCGACCTCGGGCGGCAGTACGAAAAACTGATCCGCATCAACAGCCAGTCGGGCAAAGGCGGCATCGTCTACGTGCTCGAAAAGGAGTTCGGCATCCATCCCCCCAAGGCCATGCACCCGGAGATCGGTCAGGTCGTCCAAGCTTACATGGATCAAAACGGGGGTGAGATCGACTCCAAACTCTTGAAACAGATTTTTCACGACAGCTTCGTCAATATCGAGGGGCCGTTTAAAATGCAGAATTATTCGCGTGCCTCGGTCGGCGACCGCAGCGGCGCGACGTTTACGTGGTTTGTCAACGATCAGCGGTACGACTTCACCGGTCAGGGCAACGGTCCCTTATCGGCGGTCGTGCACGCGATTAAAGAAGCGAATATCGTCGCCGACTTTAAGCTCGAGGACTTTACCGAAAAAACCCTCGGCAGCGATGCCGACGCCAAAGCGATCGCCTTTGTCGGGCTCAGGGTCAAAGATCAACTCATTTACGGCGCGGGCGAGCACTCCAACATCGACCGCGCGGCCATTGCCGCATTGGTGAGCGCACTCAACCGCGCCGCCCGCAAACAAATTTTAGAAGTCCTTTAAAGGTAGATTTAAAAAAATGAATGAAATTACCAAGACCCGGGTGAAATTTTTCGTCGGCATCATTGCTTTTATCATTGTTTTACATATTCTGGTCATCTTTTTCCTGATGCCAGCCAAGAACAAAGACACGGAAGCCGCTCCCGCCGCCAGTCAGGCCGCCGCCGAAGTGGCCAAGACCGATACGGCCTATGCCAACGAGGAAACGCCCGCGCCGCCCAAACCCGGGTTCTGGTCGCGGCTTTTCGGCAAAAAAGAGGAAGTAAAGCCCGCCGCCCCGACCAAGCCGGTCGAGCCGCCCAAACCGGCATTTAAGTACAAAGTACCGAGCGCCAACCCCAATTTCGGCAAACCTTTTAATTTCAGCACCGCAGCCAAGGGCAACATCAGCGTCCCCGGCAGCGACGGCGCCGTTACCGGGATCATGGTCGATCTGGACACCCGTAATGTGTTGTGGGAAAAAGACCCGCACAAAAGCGTACCGATTGCCTCGATGGTTAAAATGATGACCACCTTGCTGATTTTTGAAGCGATGGAAAAGAATCCCGCCCTTAACCTCGACACCCCCGTCCAAATCACCAAAACCGCGACCAACGTCAAGCGCACCGGCGTGGTGTGGCTGGACACCCGCGAAGTGTTTCCGATCTCTGATTTGTTAAAAGCAATCATCATCAAAAGCGCCAACGACGCGGCCACTCAAATGGGCGAATTTGTTGGCGGCGATGTCTCAAGCTTTGTGCGAATGATGAATGCGCGGGCACTCGAGCTCGGCATGACCGACAGCAAATTTGCCAGCCCCTGCGGTCTCCCGGACAAAACCGCCGGCAACTCGACAAGCTCAGCCAATGACATGGTGATCATCGGCGAGCAACTCCTCGTTTACCCCAAGGTCCTGGAGTTGAGCTCCACCTTGCAGGACTCGATCCGCGAAGGCGAAAAAAAGACGGTCCTAACCACCACCAACAAGCTCATCAACCCCCACTGGCCCGGAGTCGACGGGCTCAAAACCGGGTTTATCAACGAGTCGGGCTTTTGCCTTACCTTCAGCGTATTGCGCAATGGCAAACGCATCGTCGGCTGTGTCACCGGTTTTAAAACCGGGGTCGAGCGCGACCGCTTTTGCCGCAAACTGATCGACTGGGGCTACGCCCGCGCCGAGGCGCTGCAAAATGGCACCGCCAAGCCGGAAGTCGCCGCCGCCCCGGCCGTCGCGCCCGCCAAAGCCGCCGCCAAGCCCGCGGCCAAACCGGCCGTCAAGGCGACCGATAAAAAGAAAAAATAAACAGGTGACTTTTTGAAGCGTATATTGGGATTTTTACTTCTGGCAATGTTGCTCACTTCGTGCAAAGACGAGGGACGGCAAACGTTGTCCGATGAGCAAAACAAGCTCTCGCTGCGCTTTTTCTCCGCCGTGCGCAAAGGCGAACACGCCGCCGCGGCCGATCAGGCCAACAAGCTTTTTTTACTCAATCCCGGCGATGATTTTTTGGCGCGGCTGGCCGCCCAGCAAAAGGTCAATGCGGTAACCGCCGAAATTCAACAGGCGCTGGACAAAGGCGATCTTGCGCAAGCCAACCTTATCGTCGATCGGGCGCAAAAAGAGGAACCGTTTAACCGCCAGCTCGCCAAGATTAAAAGCGCGTTGCGCCAATTGGAGCGTTGCCAAAAAGCCGTCCAAACGCTGAAAAATGCCAAAACTCCGGCCGAAAAAACCGAAGCCTTGCGCAATGCAAAAACCGCCGTCGGCAATGCCCCGCCGCCTGCGGTAAAGCAATATTTTGATCAATACGAGCGGCAACTCGCCGCCGATAACAAGCCTTAAAACGACTGCCCACTCCGGCAATCGGCATAAAAGACCAAGTGAGAAATGATTTTTGACGATGTGATTGCCAAAGCCGCCCGCCATGGGCGCGAATTAACGGACGCGGAGCTCAAGTTTCTGCTCGGCCTCAGCGATGCCGACGAATTGGCGCGTCTTTACCGGACCAGCTATCAGATCAAGCTCGCACATGTCGGCAACATCGTCCGGCTGCGGGGGTTGATTGAGATCGGCAATATTTGCACCAAGGATTGTTTTTACTGCGGTATCCGTAAGAGCAATCACCATGTCGGCCGCTTTACCATGACGCTGGACGAAGTCGCCGAGGCAGCCAAACTCGCCGTCGAGTTCGGCTACGGCTCGGTGGTCATCCAAGGCGGCGAGCGCAGCGATCAAAGCTTTACCTCATTGATCACTCAGGCCGTCCGCAAGGTCAAACAAATTTCCGGGGGCAAACTCGGGATCACCCTCTCCTTGGGCGAGCAATCGCGCGAAGTATTGGAGGAGTGGTTTGCCGCCGGGGCCCACCGCTATTTGCTGCGCATCGAGGCCTCCAACCGTGAGCTTTATCAAAAATTGCATCCCGGCGACTCGCATCACTCTTATGACACGCGCGTCGGCTGCCTCCGGCTTTTGCGCGAGGTCGGCTATCAGGTCGGCACCGGCGTGATGATCGGTCTACCGATGCAAACCTTGGATGATTTGGTCGACGACCTCAAGTTTTTCCGCCAAACGGATGTCGATATGATCGGGATGGGGCCCTACCTCCCCCACCACGACACGCCGCTGGGGCGGCAATACGCCGCCGCCGATCCGGCGCAATCGCTGGAGCTCGGCCTTAAAATGATCGCCGTCACCCGGATTTTCCTCCAAAACGTCAACATCGCCAGCACCACCGCGCTGCAAACGTTGGCCCCGGACGGCCGCGAACGCGGATTGCTGGCAGGGGCCAACGTCATCATGCCCAACATCGGCAGTCTTAATTACCGGCACAATTATTTATTGTACGACAACAAGCCCGGCCTCGACGAAAACGCGGACGCGGCCCGCCAAAAACTCGAAGCATCCATCCGGCGCATCGGCGAAACAGTCGTCTACAATGAGTGGGGCGACTCGCCGCATTTTAAAAAGCGCTTGCATTCTGATTAACTTGGTGTATATTACGACATAAATATAAGGAGTCACTTAAATTGCAATCCCTCATTTTATCCTTGTTTCGCTGTAAAAAACACTTACTGTTGCCGCTCCTTATGCTGCTTTTTTTGGCCGGATGCACCGCGTCCGACGCCAATAATTACTTGCGCCCCACCGATTTTGTCAGTTATCTGACCCGCGCCGGAATCAAAAACGACGGTGTGCGGCCGATCCCCGGCGACCCCTTCGGCGCTTCCGAGGCCTGCGCGATCATGATTAACGGCTCGGAGATCGGCATCTACAAGTTTGACCAAACGGTGCGGCTGATGCGCAACCGCCTCGACAAGATCAAAGAGAGCAACTGCGTTTACATCCTCGGCGTCAAGCGCCCGGTGGTGATCAACGGCTCGTTTATTCTCTTTGGTCAGGAAAAAAACCCCAAGAAAAAAGAAATCGTCAAAGTGTTTGAAAACTTCCGATGACACCACTGGCAAGGAGAAACAAGCGATGACCCAAAAATATGTTTATTGCTTTGGTCCCGACGGCTCCGACGGCGACGGTACGATGAAAAATCTGCTGGGGGGCAAGGGAGCCAATTTGGCAGAAATGGCCAAGCTGGGGTTGCCGGTGCCGCCGGGATTCACCATCACCACGGAGTGTTGCGTCGATTATTTTAAGAGTAAAAATAAGTATCCCGCCGGGCTGGAAAGACAAGTGACGGAGGCATTGGCCAAGGTCGAAAAAACCATCGGCATGAAATTCGGCGACGCCAAAAATCCCTTGCTCGTTTCCTGCCGCTCGGGCGCCCGCAGCTCCATGCCCGGGATGATGGAGACAGTACTCAACGTCGGGTTGAGCACAAAAACCATCCCCGGCTTGATCCGAAAGACCGGCAACGAACGTTTCGTTTATGATGCCTACCGCCGTTTGATCATGATGTACTCGGATGTGGTGATGGAAAAAGCCGAGGGCATCGAGCCCGCCGACGGCGTCGGCATCCGCAAGCAACTGGATGCGATTTTGGAGGAGCTCAAACATAAAAAGCATTATACGATGGATACCGAGCTCACCGTCGAGGATTTAAAACAACTTTGCGACATCTTTAAAAAGACGGTCAAAAAAACGCTTAACGTCGAGTTTCCCGACGACCCCGCGGCCCAATTGTGGGGCGGTATCGGCGCCGTGTTTAAAAGCTGGAACGGCAAAAAAGCCATCTCCTACCGCCGCATCGAAGGCATTTCCGACGACTGGGGGACTGCGGTCAACGTCCAGAGCATGGTCTTTGGCAACATGGGAGAAACCTCGGCGACCGGTGTCGCCTTTACCCGCGATCCGGCCACCGGCGAGGACAAGTTTTACGGCGAATGGCTGATCAATGCTCAAGGCGAGGACGTCGTTGCCGGGACCCGCACCCCCAATCCGCTCAACAAAGCCACCCGCAACGATCAAAACAAGCATTTGCAGTCGATGGAGGAGCTCTATCCCGAACTTTACCGGCAGCTCTTTGACATCCGCAACAAACTGGAGACGCATTACAAGGACATGCTTGACATTGAGTTCACCGTTCAGGAAAGCAAACTTTACATGCTTCAGTGCCGCGTCGGCAAACGCACCGGCACGGCTGCATTGAATATGGCGATGGACATGCTCAAACAAAAGTTAATCGACGCCAAAACCGCCGTCATGCGCGTTTCGCCCGGCCAGCTCGATGAGCTCCTGCACCCGATTTTGGATCCCAAGGCGGAAAAGACCGCGTATTTGCTGACCCACGGCTTGCCCGCCGGTCCGGGCGGCGCGGTGGGCCGCATCGTCTTTACCAGCGAAGAGGCCGTCAAAGCCGCCGGTAAAAACGAAAGCGTGATTTTGGTCCGCGAGGAGACCAACCCCGAGGACGTCGAAGGAATGCGCGCCGCCGCCGGGATTTTGACCGCACGCGGCGGGATGACCAGCCACGCCGCGTTGGTCTGCCGCGGCTGGGGTAAATGCTGCGTAGTCGGAGCGGGCGCTCTCAAAATCGATGAAAAAGCCAAAACCGTCAAACTTGGCGGCAGTATTTTTACCGATGGCGATCACTTGAGCTTAAACGGGACGCACGGCAATGTCTATATCGGCAAAGTCGCCACCGTCAGCTCCAGCGAAAACCCGAAATTCCAAAAATTCATGGCGCTGGCCGACAAATACCGCAAACTCGGCGTCCGGACCAATGCCGATAACCCCGACGATGCGGCTGTGGCATGCAGTTTTGGCGCCGAGGGCATCGGGCTCTTTCGTACCGAGCACATGTTTTACGGTAAAAACAGCGAAAAACCGCTCTTTTATTTGCGTAAAATGATTTTGAGCAACACCGAAAGCGAGCGGATTAAGGCGCTCAACGAATTATTTCCCTACGTCAAAAAAGATGTCAAGGCGACGCTTAAAGTGATGAATGGCTTGCCGGTCACCTTTCGCTTGCTGGATCCGCCGCTGCATGAGTTTGTGCCGCAGGCCAAGGCCGCGCGTCAGGAGCTGGCCGATGCGTTAAATATCAGCTTAAAAGAGGTCGGCAAACGCGCCGACGCGTTGCATGAGTCCAACCCGATGATGGGCCACCGCGGCGTCCGGCTGGGAATCACCTGTCCGGAAATTTCCGTCATGCAAATGCGCGCCATTTTGGAAAGCGCGGCAGAAATCATCCGGGACGGCGGACAAGCCAAAATCGAGATCATGATCCCGGTCACCTGCGACGCATCGGAGATCCGCGCCCAAAAGCAATTGTTTGATCAAGTCAAAGCCGAGGTGTTGAAACAAACCAAACTTGCCGGTATTGAGTGCCTGGTGGGCACCATGATCGAAATTCCCCGCGCGGCACTGCTGGCCGACGAGCTCGCTGTCGAGACCGACTTCTTCTCTTTTGGCACCAATGATTTAACGCAGATGACCTTTGGCTTCAGCCGCGATGATGCGGGCAACTTTTTGCCGGATTATCTCAATCAAAAGCTGCTGGAGAGCGACCCGTTTCAAACCTTGGACCAAAAGGGCGTCGGCAAACTCATCACCACCGCGGTCACCCTCGGGCGCGGCGTCAAGCCCAAGCTCAAGATCGGTATCTGCGGCGAACAGGGCGGCGAGGCCAAGACGGTCGAGTTCTGCCATAAAATCGGCTTAAATTATGTTTCGTGCAGCCCCTTCCGGGTGCCGGTGGCCCGCCTCGCGGCGGCGCAGGCGGCAATCCGGCTGGAAAAGTAAGTTTTGGATGCTGTTTTAGAGAGGAGTCCGTCATGTGGCAAAAAATCATGGACGGTTGGCTCAAAATTTGTTCGTTTCACCGCACGCAGGACTCGACTGCGGCAGGGACGTTTGTCGACTTTTTCATCCCGCGTTTTAACCGTTTTTTTATGTTGCGCCTCGCAATCGTGGCGGTCTTGGCAGTGATCATCTTCCGCTTTTTTTTGCTCCCCTGCGTGATTAATGGCGAAAGCATGGCGCCGACATTTAACAGCAAAGGCTTCACCTTTTGCTGGCGCGGCCAATATTGGTTTAAACAGCCGGCGCGCGGCGATATCGTGATTATCAAATACGCCGACCGCGTCTTTTTTCTCAAGCGGATCGTCGGGCTGCCGGGCGACAAAATCGCCTTTGTCAACGGCGATTTGATCATCAACGGCAAAAAACAAAATGAGCCCTACGTCAAATTTGTCTCCTACTGGAATTTGCCGGAGCGCGAAGTCGAGCCCAACCACTATTATGTCGTGGGGGACAACCGCAGCCAGGATATCGATGTCCACCGTTTCGGCCAGGTGTCACGCAGTAAAATCATCGGTTCGCCGCTTTGGTAAATTTATTTTTGACCGCGCAGCTCTCCCGGCGCCGCGCCAAAGTGCTTTTTAAACGCGCGCGAAAAACTGTAAATGTCGGGAAACCCGGTCATCAGCGCCACCTCGCCGATGCGCAGCTGCCGGTTTTGCAGCAAATACGCCGCCTTTTCCAACGCCGCATGCCGGGCAAAGGCCACCGGCGAAATCCCGAAACAATGCTTGAATTGAGCAGAAAAATGTGACGGAGACATCCCCGCCCTCAAAGCATACTCCGCAAGGTCGCGTCCGTTGCCGGCCTGTGCGGTCATGGCGGCTTTGACCTGCGCGAGTTTCTCCGGAACATGCGCTTTAAGGTTGTCCGGCAACTGCCGGGCCAGCGACCGGATCAATATCTCAAACATCGCACGCACCACCGCCGGATCGGCAGCGGAATCAAGGATCTCCCGATACAAGTCATGCAAATCGCGCTCCAGCACCGTAACATCGGCCAGCAAATAGGGTTGACCGCTTTGCCAATTGCACTCCTCCAATAAGCTCTCGGCATACGTCCCGTGAAAATGGATCCACGAGTGCATCCAACGCGCACCGGGCACCGGGTTGCCGTAAAAATGCGGCGCTTTATCGGGCCACAAATAAAGTGTCATAGGCAACTGCAAACCGCCGCCGCGGCGCAATTCCACCGGGTCATAAAAAAACATCAAGAGCCGGTCATTGGTCCCGCCCGGACGGTCGACCGCGCCGGTCATCGGCTCATGGATGCCGACACCGTTGATCCGCAAAAAATCATCCTCCCGCCGCGAATCTCCGACATATTTGACAAAACGCAAACAAGATTGCTCCATAATTTCTCCCAAATAAATCATAATATTTGCTAAATAATATAGCTTGATAATGGTATATTTCAAATTATATTAAGATAAAATGTTAAACCATAAGGAGGCTATCATGTTCAACGGTTTGGGAATGAATCAAGGCAATCTGTCACGCTTGAGCAACGCCAAAAGCCGCTCAATATCCCCCGAGCACCGCAACGGCGAGCCCGGCAAGGGCGGCATGGCCGTCACCGGCACCGGTCAACATTGCGCCCGCGATCTCGGACAAGGGTGGAAGGTCAGCCCGTCGATTGACATTGCCGCCGGCGAAACCTTGGATCTCGCCGACATCGACGGCGAAGGAGCAATCCAGCATATGTGGATGACCTTTGGCGCCAAACGTTACCGTTTTTATATTTTGAGGGTTTATTATGACGGCATGACCGACCCCGCCGTCGAGTGCCCGGTCGGCGACTTCTTTGCCATGGCGTGGCCGTCACAGCAGCAAACTTTGCTCAACAGCATGATGGTCACCTTTAACCCCGGCAGCGCTTTTAACTGTTATTGGGAGATGCCATTTCGCAAACACTGCAAAATCACCCTCACCAATCTCGACCGCGAACCGGTGAGGATCTATTATCAGATTGATTACACCTTAACGCCAGTCCCGGAGGACTGCGCCTACTTTTGCGCCCAGTTCCGCCGGGTCAATCCCTTGCCTGCCAAGAGCGCCTATACGATTTTGGACGGTGTCACAGGCAAGGGACACTATGTCGGCACGTATCTTGCCTGGAGCGTCAAAAGCGACGGCTGGTGGGGCGAGGGGGAAATTAAGTTTTATCTGGACGGCGACCGCGAGTTTCCGACCGTTTGCGGCACCGGGACCGAGGATTACTTTTGCGGCTCGTACAATTTTGAGGACCAATTTCAAAAGCAATACTGCGAATTTTGTACCCCCTATGCGGGGTTGGCACAAGTCATCCGCCCCGACGGGCTCTACCGGAGCCAGCAGCGCTTCGGGCTCTACCGCTGGCACGTTCCGGATCCGGTCCGCTTTGAAAACAATCTCAAGGTCACCATTCAGGCGCTCGGCTGGTACCCGGACGGGCGCTACCAACCCTTGCAGGACGACATCGCCTCGGTGGCCTACTGGTACCAAACGCTGCCGGTCGCCAAGTTTCCGGAGTTGCCTGTCAAAGATGCGCTTGAGATTACATAAAAGTGAAAATAATTTTAATTTGATCAGAAATGCATTTACTTATTTCCGCGCCTAGAAACGCAAAAAAAGATGAAATATTGCTTAAAATCCCGAAAAAACGGCATTTTTTTTATTTTTTTTGCCGAAATGATTTGCAATTTTGAAAAAGAAATATAAGGTAAGTAGAGAAATGAGTTGTAAAACTCGACTGAAAAACTTTATCAACCTTAACTAGGAGAATAGTATTATGACAGTGATTTACGGCATTCTGATGCTGGCGGCCCTCGGCGGGATGATCTTTTGCAGCAAAAAGCAAAAAACCAACCCGGCCATGCAGCCGATTGCGTTCGTCCTCTTAGTTGTCGTTTGCGTCGCCGGTTTCTTTCTGATGAAAGATATGGGCGTCTTCGGCAGCTCCAACAACAGCTTGCTCAGCAATGAAATGAAGTTTTACGCTTCTCAAGGTTACAAAGCCGGGAAAATCCTGGGCCAAAATCATGCCGGAAAAAAACTCCTCATCATTACCGACCCCGGGTTTGACACCAACGAAAACATCAAGGGTCTCGTCGATCAGGTCAAAGCCGGTTTCGGCAGCGACAACGTGGTTGTGGACACCATCGCCTTGCCGGGCAATCAGGGAGACTCCCCGATGCCGCTCTTTATGATGATGAAGGCCAAGGACTTCGACGCCGTGGTCGAAAAGTACAAAGATGCCCAGGTGATCATCTCCACCATCGGTCTGCCCTCCGATGCCGGCGCGATGAAATTCTGGAAGATGAAAGACCGTCCGGCCCTGTTCCTGATCGGTATGCCCGCCAACGGGATCACCGGTCTGCCGAGCGCTTTGGCCAACGGCGAAATCTCCGGGATCATTATCTCCAGCCCCAACGCCAAGTATGACGTCTCCGCGCCGTCCGACATGGAAAAAGCCTTTGACATCCGCTATGTGGTGGTTGACAAGAGCAACTTTGACCAATACAAGCAATACTTCGGCAACTAAGCCGTACCGGTTGCAAGCAAAAAGAGAGGAAAGAAATTTCCTCTCTTTTTTTATGCCCGGATTTTTTGTAGCTGATAAAAAACGCTCAATCCTGACAAAAGAATTGAGCGTTTTGCTTTGCTGTAAGGCTTACTTGCCTGGTACGATCTCCAGCCAGTAGCCGTCGGGGTCGGCGATAAAATAGATATGCATCGCCGTATTTTCGTAGCAAATGCAATTCATTGCCTTGTGTTTGGCATGGGCGGCGGCAAAATCATCGGTCTCAAAGGCGAGGTGGATTTCGTTGTCGCCCAAGTCGTAAGGGCGATCCATGTCGCGCATCCAGGTGAGCTCCAAAAGGTGCGTCCCGTGCGCATTGTCGCCAAGGTAAACGATGACGAAGGAGCCGTCGGAGGCGGTGACCCGCCGCGTTTCGTGCATGTTCAGCGCCTCGCGGTAAAATTGCAGACTTTTGTCCAAATCGCGGACGTTGAAATTGTTGTGAACCATCTTAAATTTCATGATTTCTTCTCCTTATCTTACCAGGGAACAGGGACCGCCGACGCAACCGCCGGAGCATGCCATGACTTCCAAAAAGTTGCCGGGCAATTTGCCTTGCGCGTACAAGGCAAGCATCTTGACGCTCTTGCGGTCAAGGCCGTTGATGAATTTGTGATCGATTTGGCAGGGGTGCTCAGGCGAAAGCCCGGCTTCCTGCAAAATGGCCTCGGTGACGCCGCAGCTTTTGGCAAAGTTGCGGGCATAGGAGGCGGCCGGAGTGGCGAGCGGCGTCTTAGGCTGCTCCAAAATATCAACCGACATGGCGGCCAGCAACGCACCCAATTCCTCAAAGGTCATCACGTAATCGATTCTCGCGTCACTTTGCGCCTCGCGGCGCTTAGCGATGCAGGGCCCGACAAAAACGGTCACCGCATCCGGGAATTTCTCGCGCACCAATCCTGCCGCATAGCGCATCGGGCTCGGGGTGTCGGAGACCATCGGCAGAAGTTTGGGGGCGTGACGCTTGACCGCTTCGACATAGGCCGGGCAGCAGCTGCTGGTCATGAGTTTGTCGCCGCGCTTCATCCGCTCAAAAAATTCCTCGGCTTCATGCTTGGTGGTGAGCTCGGCGCCCAAGGCGACTTCAAAAATTTCCGAGAAGCCGACCAGTTTCAACGCCGCAAACAATTGCTCGATGCTGCCCGGAAACTGGCTCGTCACCGCCGGGGCGACCATCGCCACGACTTGTTTTTTGGCCTTGATGGCGGCCAGAATATTGATGATCTGGGAGCGCTCCAGGATCGTGCTGAAGGGACACGCATTGAAGCACTTGCCGCAGTAGATGCATTTTTCAAAATCGATTTTTACCAAGCCCTCCTCGCTCTTGTCGATCGCGCCCACCGGGCAGGCGTCCTCGCACGGCAGGGGATTGCGGAAAATCGCTTTGTACGGGCAAACCTCCATGCATTTGCCGCAGTCGATGCACTTGGCGCGGTCGATGTGCGAGCACTGGTTGGTCACCGATACTGCCTGTTTGGGGCAAATGCTGACACAGGGCCGCGCCAGACAGCCGACGCAGGCGTCCTCCGAGACTTTGTAGTGGCTGTCGACGCAGCCGTGACAGCCGACCGAACACACCGTCAGCACCGGCCGGGTGCGGTTTTTGCCCGCCAGCGCGTCTTTGAGGTAATTTTTTAAGGGATACAGCTCGTCGGTTTCCTCCTCCATCCCGAAACCCAACAATGCCATCAAACGGTAGCGCAGCATCGCCCGGTCTTTGTAAATACAGCAGCGGCTGGCCTCCGACTGGCGGGGCCGCATCAAAATCGGGATCTGGTCGATGTCACTCTCCAGATCGCCATGCATAAATTCGCCGATGACTCTGATCATCAGCTCGCGGCGGATTCTCTCGGCATTGTTCATAATTTCACCCGGCAATTTCCTGATAAATGACCTCAATGATCTTTTGCACCGTCGCTTGCTCGACCATGGTCGAGCCGACCCGTACAAACGGCGCGTTGCCGTAATTGCGGTCGCGGCAGACGCCGAGGCAGGGGCTGCCGACGACTTCGACTTTGTCCTGCAAGTCGGCGGGGAGCTGCGTCTCCAGATTGGCGAGCTTGGAGGCGCCCAACACATAACAGGTTGTCCCGAGGCAAATTTCAACTTTGAGCATGGCTGTTTTCCTTATTTATAATTAAAAAAATCTTATCATCACCCGTTTGCGGTACTGATTTTCCAAAACTTCCTTGAGGCGCTTGACGATGTTGCGCCGGATTTCCAGGTCCACCGGCAAATTGGGGTCCTGATGCGCCTCGTTGACCTTGGTGCCGACGATGAACTCGATTTCATCGCTCTCAAGCATCAATTTGATGATTTCGCGCGCCGCCAAGGGGACATTGGCCGAGCAGTCGTTGCGCTCCAAGCGCTGCAAGGTCTCGGTCAAGGTCAAAATCCCCTCGGTCACGAGATCGATCCCCTGCATTTTTGCAGGTGGCGGCAAACTTCCGGCGCGCTTCACCAGTTTCATATCCAGATCAATCCTGCGGTTGAGCTCGCGCGCCACAATGTTGGCCGAAGTGCCGCCCGACAAAATGATCCGGCCGTCATAATTGCGCACCAATTCGGCATAGGCGCGGTCCGACTCCTGCCGAAACGGCGGCCCGGTCAGCAGCCGCAGTTTGCGCGGCTTGCGCAAATAAATCACCATGCAGCTGATGTCGTCGATGCACTTGTTGTCCTTGTTTTGCGCCCGGGCGGCATTGACGACGGCACGCGCCAGATCCCGCGCGGAAATCGCCGGGTCGATGGCGATGCGCTCTTGGATAAACAAGAGTGCCCCCTCGCGCCGCCAGCCGAATTTATTGCCCGGCTGGCCCAAACCCGCCTGCGACACGCCGTCGGTAAAGGCGATCAAGCGGTCGCCCGCAATCGCGCAGAGCTCGGCCGTCTGGACCACCCGGTCGGGCCAGCGCTCACTGGTGAGGGCGCGGCGCTCAACGGCAATGTCCTTGTTGTTGCGCAAATGGATCAAAGGCGGGTTGTCCATCTCGATCAACCGCGATTTGCCGCCGATGCGCAAATCGACCACCGTAAACGTGGCATAGCTGATCTTACGGATTTCGCACACGGGCAACGTGTCCATAATTGTCTCGGCCGATTTTAAAACATCCATGTTGCTGCGGATAAACTCAATCGCCATCGTGGTCGTCATACAGGCGAGCAAATTGGCCTTGATCCCGCTCCCCAGCCCGTCGGACAACACCGCCAGATGGCGGTTTTGCGCCTCCAGCCGCTCAAAAGCGAAGTCGTCGCCGCACACGGTTTCGCCGTCATGATTGAGTTGACAGCACTCCATTTCCACAAATACGTCGCCGGACATGGTACTTTACTCTTTGGGGTTGTTGTCATAAGAGCCCGCCACTTCGCGCAGCAGGATTTCGGTTTCGGCCATGTGTTCGCCCAAGCTGCGGGCGATTTTTTGGACGGTCATCACATTTTTGCGGATCACCGCCCGCGCTTTTTCGGAAATCTGCTCGCGGTGGAGCTCGATGCTGGTCACGTCCTGAATAATCCCGCCCACTTGCTGGTGCGGCGAAATCGTAAATACGCTGATGTTGAAAATTTTATCGCCGCAGACTTGGTGAAACCGGTGAACTTCGCCGCCGGAGGCAATCGCGCCTTCAAACAAATCCGGAAAGTCGACAAAGGCATTGAGTTCCGCCCCGTTGAGCCCACCGCAGCTGTCATAGGCCAACACCGCGTCCTCGCCGAACAATTCGGCAAACATCCGGTTGCACTCGACAATTTTTAAGTGCCGGTCGACGATCACCACCCCGGCGGGGATGTATTTGATCAATGCGTTGCTCTTTTTTTGCGCCATTTGCCGCAAATAGGAGAGGCACATCGAGTTTTCCGCCTTGTTTTGGATCAACGCTTTGGCAAAGTCGCGGCAGCTGAAGTAACCGCAGCCGCCGCAATTGAGCTCGTCGGCGGGGGTGAATTTGCCGATGGTCGCCAAAGCCCCTTTGATGTCCTCTTCGGGGATGTCGGCGTCGGGCACCGTTTCGGCCACCACCGGCTCGTCGATGTTGAGCTCGCAGTCGCGCTTGAGACTGTTGCCGTGATCGTAATCCTTGGCGACTTTGATGATCGAGCGCAAGGTATTGTTGGCGCGCGGCATCACCGGCCCGCGGACGCAGCCGCCGGAGCACGCCAGACACTCGATAAAGAGTTTGCACTCCTGCGATTTGGCGGCCTCGGGATCATCCTGGAGCAAACGCTTGAGATTGTACAAGCCGGAAACGGAGAGATACTTGACATCGCTCTTGACGTCGCGCAAGGTATCATTCATCCCCCCCTCCAACGCATAGACGCGGCCCTCGGCGGCGTGCTCGGGCACCATCGGCTGGTAATCCACGGGGTTGATCGCCTCGGGGTTGATATTCTCCGAGGTGAGCCAGTCGCGCAAATCCTGAAACGTGAGGGCTAAATTGAGATTGTCCGGGTGGCGGTCGGCCTCATTTTTTTTGGCGACGCAGGGGCCGAAAAACACCACCGCGATATCTTCGCCGTAACGTTGGCGCAAAAGTTTGCAGTGAGCGAGCAACGGGGAGCTTACTTTGACCACATTGCCGGCAAAGCCGGGGGCATATTTTTTGACATAATCGACCACCGCCGGGCAAGCGCTCGAGAGATACACGCCGTTGGGCGCGTCTTTTAAAAATTTGGCGGTTTCGGCGCTGACCAGCTGAGCCCCCAAGGCGGTTTCACTGACCCCGGCAAACCCCAGTCGCTTCAAGGCCGTCACCATCGCCCCCGGCTCGACTTTGTCAAAGAAACTCACAAAGCTCGGCGCCAGCGAAGCATATACTTTTTTGCCCGAGCCGAGCAGAAATTTGGCACGGGAGAGATCAGGCCGGATTTTTTTGGCCTTGGCCGGGCAAATCTGCACACAGTTGCCGCAAGCCACGCACAGCTCCTGGATAATCCCGGCCCGCCCGTCGACGATGCGGATCGCCTTGCACGGACAGTGCCGGATGCACTTGTAGCAGTCGTGACAGATGTTTTCAGTGGTGTATACCGGGAAATGCAAATTCATCGCTCCACCCCGTTTCGGTTATTTGCCCGCCGGCAGAAATTTGCGCAGCAGGTCAAGCATCACGCCGGAGTCCACCTTGGTGTAGACCGTCTCGTCAATGATCACGATCGGCCCCTCGGCGCAGCGGTTGCGGCACAAGGCGCCGGAGAGCTCAACATCGACCTCATCCTGCAAACGGTTGGCCGCCAGATACGACTCAACGACTTTGATATTGTCGCCGTTGCCCCGCGAAAAACAGGAGCTCCCCAAACAAATAACGATTTTTGGACGCATAATTTCCCTTGCTGCCGCGAAGCCTGGTCAGGCGCAAAGCTCCCGGCGGTAAATTCATTTCCCTATTAATTTACACGATTGCATGGGGTTTTTCAAGCCGCAAAACGGGAAATAGATAAAAAAATATCGAACTTTTTTATTTAACATCCCGTTTGACCGTCACCAGTACAAAGTCGAGGAAGTTGCCGGCCGGAGCCTTAAAGACTTTGATTTGAGGAGGCTTGGAGGACATTGCCAGCAGTCTTTTGATGGCGGGGTCGTCCAGCCGCCGGAATCTTGTGTGAGTGGAGGTGATAAACGTAAATTCATCGAGCCGGTCACGGCGCAGCAGCCGGGTCAAAGCATCGATCTGACTCGGGTCTTTGACAAACAGCCAGCATTTGCAATTAAAGATTTCCGGCGTCATCTCGGGGATAAAAAAGAGGTCGCTCACGATCACATGACTGCTGTTTTGGCGCAAAAACGCGGTCATTTCGTCCGAAGTGTCGTTGGCCTTTTTAAGCGCCGTCAGCCCGCTCAGCTGGATCAACACCCCCAGCGCCGCCCCGACGTAAAAGACTGCCCACACCCGGCGGCTCCGCGCCGTCGCGGCATAACGCAGCGAGAGCAAAAGCAATACCGGCATAATCAATAAAAAGTGCCGTGCCCCCCAAATGACACCGATGTCAGTCAATGTAAGAAGGGGGGGCACCAACACGACATACACAAGCGAAAACACGGTCAAAAAGCGAACCTTTTGGCGGCGGTCGCGCAACAGCTCCGGCCAGTACCCCCAAAAAAGGACAAACACCGGAAGCGAACTCACCAACCCCACAGTCAAGCCGGAGACCTCCATTTTATCCGGGTTGAGCAGCAGCGACAACGCTAAAATGAGATATGCCCCCAACGCTGTATATAACACCGGCAGCCGCCGTTTGACTTTGAGGAAGAGCAGCGCCAAAAGCGGAATCACCAGCAGCAAAAAAATCGCCGGGTGCCAGTAAAAATTGCCGGTAAAGCGAAAGAGATAGACGTAATAACCCTCAACGATATGCCGCACCCGGGAGAACAGCGTCAACGCCTCATCGGTTGCATTGTGACTGTAGTACAACGCGCCGTGGAGGCCCAAAATATGGCCGTAAACAAACAGCTGCCGCAGCCAGATGCTGATGGCCGCCAGTAAAAAACCGATGCCGAAACGTCCGGACGACACCCAGCGGCGGCGGTCGGTGATCAACAGCGCGACGCCGACGGCAAAGGCCGCAAAATACATTTCTTCGCGCAAATACAGACCCGTTCCCAAAATGAGGCCGGACAAAAAATATTTATGACGTTTGACCAAAAAGTAAAGTGCAACCATCACCGCCGCCACCGCCAGCGTCATCTCCCAAAAGACGAGAGTATAAAACAGCAAAGGCGTGGCCGCAAGCAATATGAGTGCGGCTTTTGCCGCCGTCCGCCCGGTCAAAGGCGACAGCCGGTACCAATAATACAGCGTCACGAGCGTCCCAATCAACGGCAGCAAAAACCAGAGACGGAAACCGAAAAAATCATACAAAGGCACATTGAGCACCGAGAAGTACTCCGGGTAGATCGAGTAATATTTGTCGTTGAGCTTTTGAAAATGAAACACGGCGTCCGGAAAAAACTCATCCCCCAAGTCCAGCAACCCGGCCGGATTGGAGATTGCGATGTCGCCGTACTGGGAAAGATTTTCCCATAAAATCAGTTTGTTGCCGTTATCGGTAATCCAAACCCCGGGGCTTTTGAGCGACCATGCCGTCAACGCCAGTACCGCCGCCAAAATGATCAAAAAAATACTGAACCGCATAAGCGATGCCTTTCGCTGTTTGGTTTCCGGCCCCGGGGTGACACCGTCAATCGAGACCGAGAAATTTTTCCACCGCAAACAATATATTGTCGGCCACGATGATCCCGGAGACATCGTGTTTGGCGATGACCTCCTGCCCGTAGCCGGTTTTCACCAGACAGTTAAACTTGCACCCGGCATTGCGCCCGGCCTCGATGTCGCTCAGCCGGTCGCCGATCATCGCCGACTCGGCGAGATCGATATTGTGCTCGCGCGCCGCCCGCAAGAGCATGCCGGGCATCGGCTTGCGGCACTCGCACTCGCCGGAATGATCCGGGTGATGCGGGCAATAATAAAAAGCGTCGATCCCGACCTCAAAAGGCGCGATCAAATCGGCGATACGCTGATGCACCGCCAAAATATCCTCCTCGCCGTAGAGATTTTTGGCCACTCCCGCCTGATTGGTGACCACGATAATTTTGCACTGATGCTCTCTCAACAGCCGCAGAGCATCCACTACTCCGGGCAATATAATGACTTTTTCGGGCTCATGCAGATAATTGACCTCCGCATTGACCACCCCGTCCCGATCCAAAAAACACGCACGATTCATCATAAATTAATTTTTTGATTACTTTTTTATGCCGCACAAAGGTCCTGAAAATAAAAAACCCCGATCAAAAGATGACCGGGGCAAACTGCTGACCGGCAGCTCCCGAAAAAACGGAAACCCGCCGGAAATCTTTAAAAAACTGCGAAATTAGCGATTGAAACCGCCGCCGCGGCGATTGCCGCCGCCAAAGCCGCTGCCGCCGCCGAAGCCGCTGGCTTCACGGGGACGCTCTTCACGCGGACGCGCTTCGTTGACGACGACTTTGCGACCGCCAATTTCCTGATTGTTAAGCCCTTCGATGGCCGAACGGGCATCATCGTCACTGGTCATTTCGACAAAACCGAAACCCTTGGACCGGCCGCTTTCGCGATCGGTGACAATACGTGCGGAGCTCACTTCGCCGTACACTTCAAAAGCGCTTTTCAACTCATCCTTGGTGATCCCGTACGGCAGATTCCCTACGTAAATGTTCATCCTGATAACCTTTCTCTCTTTATTTTGTATCCTGCATCGGCCCGCTATAGACATTCTTACCGTATACTTAGACAGACAGGGGCTAATGCGATCATGCGGTCAGGTATTTTTTCCGGCGAGAATTTATGAACAACCCGCTCACCCAAAGAGCGGATATCATCCATCAGAAATTTTTCGATTTGCTTATAACTGCTACAATTTTAACTTCCAAGTTCAGTAAATTCCAGTTGACTATATTATACTAAAAATAAAATCAAAAGTCAATAGCAAATGCAAAAAAAAATCAAAAAAATACACAAAATTAGTATTTTATGCTCAAAAATGATCGTTTATAACTACATTGATGCATTGTAAGGGCAAAAAAAGGCCGGTTTCTGCAAACCGGCCCCAAAAAAACAATAATTTACGACAGCTCCTCGACCTTGACCCCGATCCCGGCGAGCTTGCCGACGAGATTTTCATAACCGCGGTAAATCACTTCGGCGGAGTTGATGGTGCTCACCCCTTTGGCGCAGGCCGCCGCAATCACCATCGCCATCCCGGCGCGGATGTCAGGGCTCGAGAGCACCATCCCGTGCAGCTGCGCCTTGCCGGTAATCACCAGCCGGTGCGGGTCGCAGACAATCGCATTGGCCCCCATGCTGATCAACCGGTCGGCAAAATAAATGCGGCTCTCAAACATTTTTTCAAAAAACATCACCGTGCCGCGACACTGGGTGGCCAGCACGATCGTGCAGCTCATCATATCCGACGGATACTGCGGCCACGGGCCGTCGGAAATCTGCGGGATGTGGCCGCCGAAATCACACTCTATTTGCATTTTTTGGTGGCCGGGCAGATAAATGTGATCCGAATGAAGCACCAGCTCGATGCCGAGGCGCTCAAATACGCGCTTAAGCATCCAGTAGTGGCGCTTGGTGGTGTTGCGCACCGTAAGCTCGCCGCCCGCCGCCGCCGCCAACGCCAAAAAACTCCCCGCCTCGATGTGGTCGGAGATCACCGTGTGATCGACCCCGTGCAGTTTTTCCACGCCCTCGATGACAATCGTATTGCTGCCGTGGCCGGTGATTTTGGCACCCATTTCATTGAGAAGGACGGCCAAGTCGCTGACATGCGGCTCACAGGCGGCATTGTAAAGGGTAGTCACCCCGGAGGCAGTCGCGGCGGCGAGCAAAATCTGCTCGGTCGCTGTCACGCTTGCTTCGTCCAAAAAGAGCTCGCGCCCGGCCAGACGGCCCTTGGTGCGAAACTGATAGGTGTGGTCAAACTCCAAAGACGCGCCCAGCGTCTTCAACCCGTAAAAGTGCCCGTCCAACCGGCGGCGGCCGATCACATCGCCGCCCGGCGGGTACAACTCCGCCTTGCCGCAGCGGGCGATCAGGGGGGCGGCAAATAAAATGCTGGTACGGTTGTGCCCGCACATTTCCTTGGAAACAAGATGCGTCTTAAGGTCGCGGCAGCGCGAGCGGATCGTGTTATTTTGAAAGGTGTACTCGCACCCGAGCTCACCGGCAATGTCAAGCATGGTCCGCACATCCAAAATATCCGGCACATTGCGCAAAATAATCTCCTCGTCGGTGAGGAGCAGGGCGGCGATCATCGGCAATGCCGCATTTTTGTTGCCGCTCACGGTGACTTCGCCATGGATCGGGTGGGATCCTTCGATTCTCAAACTTTTCATAATGATTCCATATGATTTAAAAATTACGTTTTTGCACTCAAAAGGAGCTTTGCCGGGACAGGTTTCCGTCAAAAAACAACGGCATGTGACTCGCCCAAACAATACATCCAAAAAATAAATTTTCAAGTAAAAATTTGCTAATTTTGCATTTGTGTGATATTTTAAAGATAATATTGTGTTTTTTTTATCAAAGGCAATTATTTGACTATGAAATATTATTTTTGGGTATTCGCGTTTTTTGTGGTTACTTACCTTGCAGTGCTCGGCGTCCGTCCGATGGTGGTCCCGGATGAGTTCCGCTATGCGCAAATCCCGCTGGAGATGATCTATAACGACAACTTTGTCTCGCCCACACTCTTGGGCGTCGATTATTTTGAGAAACCGATTTTCGGCTACTGGCTGACGGCGGGATGTTTTAAATTATTCGGGATTAACGCCTTTGCCGACCGGCTCCCCGCCGCGCTGGGCGCGGGGCTGACCGCCTTATTGATCGCACTCCTGATGGAGCAGCTGTTCCGCGACCGCAAAACCGGAGCGCTGGCGGCGGTCATTTATCTCTCCTTCGGCCTCGTTTACGGGGTCGGCACCTTTGCCGTGCTGGACAGTCAATTGACCGCGTTTGTAACCGGCATCTCGTTTTGCCTCTTTTTGGCGGTTTTGGAGCCAAGTTTCACCAAGCGCAAATTTGCACTGCTGGTCCTTACCGGAGTCTTTATGGGGCTCGCTTTTATGACCAAAGGCTTCCTCGCCTTTGCGGTGCCGGGGCTGGCTCTCGCCGGTTTTCTCGTCTGGGAAAAGCGGTGGAAGGAATTTCTCATCCTGCCGTGGATCCCCCTTATGGTCGCACTGCTGATGATCACCCCCTGGGCATCGGCCGTCCACCGCGAGCACCCGGATTTCTGGCGTTATTTTACCGTGGTCGAGCATTGGGAACGCTTCACCGCCGACAACAGCAGCCAGCATCCGGAGCCGTTTTGGTACTTTTTGCCGGTGCTGGCCGGCGGCATCATGCCTTCGGGACTCCTCGTCATCCTGGCCTATCTGGGCGGCAAGGGCAAGTTCAAAAAATTATTTGACAGCTCACTCATGCGTTTTTGTCTCTCGGCGCTGGTTTTGCCGTTTATTTTTTTCTCCGCATGCAGCGGCAAACTCGCGACCTACATCCTTCCCTGTCTGCCGCCCCTGGCGATCATGATGGCGATTTTGGTCCGCGAGTATTTCCATAGCGGCAACGAGTACAAAGGCTTCTCGCGCTTGATGAGCATCTATGGCATTGTGCTGATGATCGCCGCGGCGGGAGGAACTGTCTTTGTGCTGTGTTACACCCGGCTTCCCTTTACGCTGCCCTTTGCGCTCCCGGTCAAACCGGTGCTGATCACTGCCGGCTTTCTTTTTGTGTACGGCGTACTTTTGGCCTACGGGTACTATTTGAGCTGGCGCGGCCGTCTCGGCATCTTTTTTGCCGGGATCTCGGTTTGCGCGATTCCCGGAAGCTTTGTGCTGCAACCGGAAATGCTGCGCGGCAAAGCCCCCGAGCAGGCACTCCTTGCAGCGGCGGAAACCTTTGCCATCGACACGCAAAAGGACATTTTCATCACCCACCCGACCTTGATGCACGCGGTCGCCTATGTCTACCGGCGACCGGACGTCAAGCTCTACAAACGTGTCGGCGAGCTCAAATACGGGACCGACGTCGCCAAAACGACCGGCGAACTGTCGCCATTGATCAATGGCAAAATGATGGCCGAGCTGATTCAGTCGCGCAATCGCGGCAACCTTTATTACATCGAGCGCAATACCACCAAAGAGGAATTCGAACAGGACTTCCGCAATGACTTGAAGCAGGATATCGTACTCACTCCGGACCGTTATTTGCTGCTCGACAACATCATTATTGTGAAATTCCCGGTCGGCAAGGAATAACATGAGCCATCTCAAATTTTTCAAATGTTTTTTGTCCAATCCGGCCAAAATCGGCGCTTTGTGTCCGTCCTCCGAGCATCTTTGCGAGGAAATCGTCAGCAAAATCAACCTTGACCAAGCCGATGTCATCGTCGAGCTCGGCCCCGGGACGGGCGTCATCACCCGCTCAATTATCCGCGCGGCCAAGCCGGATTGCCGGATTTTGGCCATCGAGCTCGACCCGGATTTTTATCAGCAAATGTGCCGCAACTTTGCCGAAGTTGAGATGCATAACGACAACGCCGGCAATCTCGGCGAAATTTTGCGCAAAGCCGGGCTCAGCAAGGCCAATGCCATCGTCTCCGGGTTGCCGTGGGCGATTTTTCCGGAGGAGTTACAGCGGCAGATTTTGCGCAACATTGCCGACAATTTGACCGATGACGGGTACTTCACCACCTTCGCTTATGTGCAGGGGGTGGTGCTCCCGGCCGGATTGCGCTTTAAGAAACTTTTAAAGGAGTCGTTCTCCAAAGTGGAAACCGGCAAGGTCGTCTGGCGCAATCTCCCGCCAGCCTTTATCTACCGTTGTAAAAAATAACCAAGAGCAAAGGAGCTCCATGGAAGAAGCCATACAAAAATTGCTGCACGGATTCCGAAATTTCAAAAATTTTTACTGTGTCAACAATCCCGAGCTCTATGACGAAATCAAGCGCGGCCAACGCCCCAAGGTATTGATCATCGCCTGCTCCGACTCACGGGTCGACCCGGCGATCATCACCAACTCCGACCCCGGCGATATTTTCGTCATCCGCAACGTCGCCAATCTGATCCCGCCCTACCAACCCGACCAGCAGTACCACGGGGTCAGCGCGGCGTTGGAGTACGCGGTCAACTTTTTGCAGGTCAAGCACATCATTATTTTGGGCCACTCCGACTGCGGCGGCATTCGCGCCTTGATGGAACGCAACGAAAACGTGCCGCGCAAAAACGAGTTCCTCGACCAGTGGCTCGACCTGGCGTTGCCCGCCAAGCTGGAGGTCAACCAAAACCTGCAAGCCGCCTCCGAGGCCACGCGCCACCGCGCCTGCGAAGAGGCCTCACTGGTTTTGGCGCTCGAAAATTTGCTCACCTTTCCGTGGATCAAGACCAAGGTCGACGGCAAAGAGCTGGCGATCCACGGCTGGTATTTTCACATCAAAGCCGGGCAGCTCTTTGAATTTGACTGGTGCTGCAACGAATTCAAAAAAATCAGTCTGTAAGCTGCATATTTCCTTGCATTTTGCCAAAATTACGGTACATTAAGCAATAAGACAAATTTATCAATACATGATGTAAGGAATGCTATGGAACACTTGAATATCCCGCCCGCCAACCACGTCAAAGTCCTTGACGGCCAAGGTTGGGTCGGCCTTATCGATCACTTGGGCTCGGAGGCGACCATCGTCAACGCCGCGCGCGTTTCTTTCGGCAAACTCAAAAGCGACATGGATGACCGCGATGTCAAGTTGCTCGACTATTTGATCGAAAACCGCCACACCAGCCCACTCGAGCACGTGGTTTTTACCTTCAGCGTCCATTGCCCGCTGTTTGTCCGCGGCCAATGGCACCGTCACCGCACCTGGAGCTACAACGAGATTTCACGGCGCTACACTGAGATCGATTTGGAGTTTTTCACCCCGGCCGAGCTGCGCCGCCAGGCCGAAGTCAACCGTCAGGCGTCGATCTCCGACCCCGATTTCGACGACAGCACACTGCGTCAGGAGATTTATCAGCACAACCTCGACAGCCTTGCTTTGTACGAACATTTGCTCAACTCCGGCGTCTGCCGCGAGCAGGCGCGCGGCGTGTTGCCGCAGAATATGATGGTGACGTTTTGGGGCACGGTGGATTTGTCCAATCTCCTCCACTTTTTGGAGCTCCGCGACAGCGAGCACGCCCAGAGTGAAATCCGCGAATACGCGAGCGCCATCAAAGAATTGATCAAACCGATCGTCCCCAACGTAGCGGCCTATTATGCCAAGCGCGGCCAAATCTGGTAAGCTTCCCGTCATCGGGATCACCGTCGGCGATGCGGCCGGAATCGGCCCCGAGCTGGCGGTCAAAGCAGTAAGCAACGACGATTTCCGCCGTCAGGCGGAGTTTGTTTTGTACGGCCCCGGTGAAGTGATTGCCGAGGCGTGGCGCCGCTGGGGCAAGGGCGAGTACCCCAAGGTAGTTTCGTTCGGCAATCTCAAGTTTGCCGATCTTGCCATCGGCAAAGCCGACCCCGTTTGCGGCAAAATCGCCTATGACGCCTTGTCGCAGGCAACCTTGGATGCGTTGGCCCGTAAAATTGACGCCATTGTCACCGCGCCGATGAATAAATACTCGGTCAATTTGGCCCGCATCCCCTTTACCGGCCACACCGAGCGCATTGCCGAGCTGTGCCGCGTTGAGGATTATGTCATGATGCAGTCGGCGGGCGATTTGCGCGTCGTCTTTGTCACCACCCACATTGCCTTAAACGAAGTCGCCAAAGAAGTCACCTTGGAGCGCATCGTCAAGGTGACAGAGCTTCTTGACAATGCCGTCCGAAGCGACGGGATCAAACACCCCAAAATCGCGATTGCCGGGCTCAACCCCCATGCGGGCGAAAACGGCTTTATGGGAACCGAGGACGAAACCGTGGTCAAACCGGCGGTTGCCCGATTAAAAGAGCTCGGATTTGACGTCACCGGCCCCTTTCCCTCCGACACCTTGTTTATCGGGGAAACGCGCCGGCAATTTGACGGCATTGTGAGCATGTACCACGATCAGGGGCACATCCCCTTTAAGATGCTCGCCTTTGACCGCGGGGTCAACTCAACCTTGGGGCTGCCGGTCATCCGCACCAGCCCCGACCACGGCACCGCCTTTGCGATTGCCTGGCAGGGCGTCGCCGACACGGGCAGCTTTGACGCCGCCCTCACGCAGGCGATCCGCCGCGCCAAGTTTCACGATTAAAGCTGGATCGTCCGGCCGCTTCGGATGCTCTCATAAGCACCGTCGATAATCCGCAAGGTCCAGCGGGCGTCCTCAAGCGTGGAGGCGGGGTCTTTGCCCTCCAGCACGCAAGCGGTAAAGGTGCGCGCCTGATTGGCAAAGGAGTCGGCATAGCCGGTGTCGCCGGAAAGTTTTTCCCCGTTAAAATACAAGGCGTCGCTGATTTTGATGCGCCCCAAAGCACCGACCAGACGGATACCCTCAATATCGTCGCCGAAAGTGCTTCCCCAGTTTTGCATCACATGCACAATCGCGCCGTCGGCGTACTGGAGCTGGGCGGAGGCGATGTCCTCATCGTCCATCGCAAACACGTTGCGCGCCGCCATCGCCTGCACGGCGACGGGTTTCCCCACCAATTGCAAGGTTTGATACACCAAGTGCGTCCCCGAGTCGATCAACGCGCCGCCCCAGGCGGTCTCGTGTTTGCTCCGCCACGAGCCGTCGGCCAATGCGCTGCACAAAAAACTCTGGGTAAAGCTCCCGTACTGGATTTTGCCCAATTTTCCTGATATGATCAACTCTTTGGCTTGCAATACCGCGCCCCGGTAGGCAAAGTTATGAGCCGGGACAAGGCATCGCTTGGCAGCAGCGGCGAGCTTGACCAATTGCTCGAGCTCGGCCTCGGTTTTGACCATCGGTTTTTCGGCCAACACATGTTTGCCGTGCTCCAAGGCAAACTTGATTTGCCCGAAGTGATAAGGGTTGACGCTCGAAACGACCACCGCGTCAATCTCCGGGCTCGATGCCATTTCCTCAAACGAGACGTAAGCTTTGATGCCGTGACACGCGGCAAAGTCGTTGAGTTTTTGCTGCTGACTTGCGCGGTCGCCCTCACGCCAGGTGCGGGCGACGCCGACAACTTTACTCTGCGGCGAAGCCGCGAAACCGTTAAAATGATACTCCGAAATAAACCCGGTGTCCACCAATCCAATGTTGAGTGTCATGATTGTTTCTCCATATTTTTTATGCTTTGGTCCAGTCAAAAACGACGCCGAAATAATGCTCGCGGTCGGTCCGCACCCCCTCGTACGCCATCGGCGCTTCGGCGGGCGGCAGCAAATGGCTCAACAACGGTTTGATCGCTAATTTGCCCTTCGCAATCAAATCAAAAACGATTTGCGAATTGCGCTCCATCGAGTGTTTGACGAACTTTTCCTGCCGTACTGGGTAGCGCCACTCCGAGGCCCCCTTGATGTTGACGCAGGCGCCGTCATGGCTCTGGCGGTACATTGTTGTCGCATTGGTCAAATATTCCTGCCGCGGCGTGCCGAGCAAAATCATGTCGCCCAAGGGTTTCACCAAGGGGAGCGCCGCCGCAATCGCCGGAGTAAGTCCGCTCGCCTCAATCACCGCATCCGCTCCAGCGCCGCCGGTGATTTGCCGCACCAAACCGGAGACATCTGCCGTCAGCGGGTCGACCGCAAGATCGATGCCGCACTGTTTCGCCAAATTGCGCCGCGCCGCCGAGGGGTCGAGCCCGATCACCGTCGCCCCGGCGAGCTTGGCGAGTTGCGCCGCCAGATTGCCGACCGGCCCGAGACCGGAAACCACCACCGTGTCGCCCAACTCCACCGGCGACACCCGGACGGCCGTCATCGCGATGGTGGCCAGCCGAACAAAGGGAGCCAATGCAAGATCCACCTTTGCCGGGATTTTGAGCGCGAGTTCGCCGGGATCGGCGAGCTGATACGCCCGGTTGCCGCCGTAAAAAAAGACGCGGTCGCCCACTTGGTAATCCCCCGCATTTTGACCGGCGGCGATCACTTCGCCGACCGCGGTATAGCCGGGAGTGCCGGGGAGCTTGAACCAACTCTCTTTGCCCGCCAGGCACGACATGTCGGTGCCGGGGCTGACCAAAGTATACATTGTTTTGACGGCAAGTTTGCCCGCCGGGACCGCCGCCGGATCAAACTCCTCGACGCCGAGCTCCACTTGAAACGGAGCGGCAAAAACAATTTTCCGCGATTTCATGTTTTTTCTCCTGATTGGTTAATATTATGAAATACCCTTGACAATCACCCAGCCGCATGGTATGGTAAATAACCGATATTTTCCTGATTGCAGTGGTGATTTTTATTTTAATATAGCCAAATCCGGATCATATTTCGTTGGCGGAAATTTCGAAAAGTTGTCAAAAATTATGAAAAATACGATTTCATCCATTGCCCCCGTGTTGCGGCACGTCCGCTACAATTTGATCAAAACGCTGGCATCGTCGTACATTGACCCGGAGTATGTTTTTTGCTTTGTCAAAGCGGGCAAGGGACTCTATGTGATCGACGGGCGCGAGTATCCGGTGGAGGCGGGCGACATGGTGCTTTTGCCGCCTTACAAGCAGCACATCGTTTGCAGTTGCCCCGGGGAGACGATGGAGGAGTGCGTCATTCACTTTGATCTCTTTTGCTGCAAGGCGACCGCAAGGCGGCCGATGCCCGCCTTTGCCGAATTTGTCCGTCATGCCGACGACCCGGAGACAACGTTGGCCGATGTTTTCAACTTTCGCCGCCAACCGCCCCCGGCGGTGCAATCGCAGTGCTTCCGCCACTATGATTTTTTGCGCCGCGAGCTCAACAGCGACGACCCGGAGGAGATCAAAATTCTGCGGCAACGAGCCGCGATTTTGGAGATCATCGCCTTGTTTCTCAGTCAAACCGATCAGGTCACAAGCGGCAAAGGCCAGTCGCGCAACTGGCTTAACATCGAGCAGGCGATCGGCTACATCCACCGCCACTACCGGCGGCCGCTGCCGCTTGCGGAAATCAGCGGCGAGGCCGGGATCAGCAAGACTTACTTTTGCTTGCTGTTCCGCCAATACACCGGGACTACCATCCATCAATTTGTCACCGGTCTCAGGCTCGAAAAAGCGCGGCAACTGATGGCCGACCCCAAGCTCAAACTCGCCGAAATCGCCGAGGAAACCGGCTTGGGGAGCATCCACAATTTATGCAAACTCTTTCAAAAACACTACGGGGAAACTCCGGGACAGTTTCGCGACCGGCCGACCGGCAAAAACGACAGAAAAAGCGACCGGACCTGAAACTCAGATCCGGCCGCGCCAAAAGGGGCTGTCGTTTACTCAAATACGATCAGGGGGAATCGCTCAAAGTTACGCCACTCGCTAATGCCGGGGGCGAGCTGCATAAAGCTCTCGCGCAAATTGCCGTCATTGTCGTTGATGAGCAAATTAAAGCGGATACCCTGCCGCAGCTTTTCCGGAGTGAGGCCAAAGGCGGCAAGGTCAAACTTGGCGCGGTAGGCGAGCGTCTTTTTGGCTTCGTCGCGATGAGTGGTTAGCTTGATCTTTTGGGCGCACAAGGCGGGGTCGAAACCTTTGGGAGCTTGCCAGATAAAGGTCTCCGGTTTGTTGCCGGCGATTTGCGCCAAGCCGATCTTCCACTGCCCATCTTGATCGGGGATCACCAAGGCGACTTGCACGCTGTCCTGCTGCCAGATGGCGTTGCCGGATTTGTCGCTGGTTTGGATATCGTCCTTGACGCCGACATAGAGCTCCAAAGCCTCGTTGTCCATCCTTAAAAAGACAATCGCACTCAAGTCATCCGGGCCCTGCCACGCCAAATCGCGCAAGGCCGGGTCGCCCTCGGTAAGCGAAACCAATTGGTCTTTGCTTGTTAAGGTAAAATCGGGCTTGCGCTTGTATTCGCCGGTCCCGGCGGGAATCCGTGTCGCCTTTTGCACCGGCAAGGCAAGCTCGGCGCGCAACTTGGTCCCGGCGATTTTGCAAACGACACTATGATTGTTTTTGAAATCGGCCGCTGCGATTTCGACCTCTTTGGCGGTATTGGCGGCAAGCTCCACTTGCTGACCGGCGGACCCGACCGACAAATGAAGTGAAAGCGACCGGGTTAACGGATTGTTGACTTTGACCGTGACCGTCCCCTTGCCTTTGCCGTCGTCCAGCACGGGCAAGACTTCCACCAAGGGTTTCAACTCGGCGGAACCGGCCAGCTCCCAAAAGCCGGGCGTGCGGCCGACCGGAGCTAGGGCGAGATTTTGGTCGACACCGACAATGCTGCTGTTGCCCATGGTGTCAAAATACTTGACTTCGCCCTTGACATTACTCAAGAGCAACAGGGTACTACCGTCGCCGGACTCGACCCACGCCGGGAGCAAGATTTTGTCGTGATTGACAAACTCAAACGCCCAGACGCCGCGCCCAAGCTCGAGCTGACGGCGATAAGTTGCACCGCGGTAATGCGCCGTCAGCGTATGATACACCGCCAGCACCGGTTTGGGCACAAAATCATTGGTGTAAAGCCCGAAGTGGTGCTCGGGGTCCCCGGCGGCAAAGCCGTCGTTGCGCAAATCGTACCAATTGTAGCCGGCGGCGCCGCGACTCCAGCAAAACAGGAGCTTTTTAAACAAGCTGTCGGCCTGCAACGCTTCGTTGTGATTAATAGCGCTGATGGCGGTTTCATTGGCATACCACGGGATTTTAACCCCGGCTTGTTGGCGCAACGGCAAAAGTTTGTCGTCAATCTGCCGCGAAAAGGCGGCAAAGGCGCTGTGACCGTGATAGGCATGGACGTCAAAATACTGCTGCCCGTCGCGCATGGCTTTTAATTGATACTCCGGGTCGCGGCGGTTGGGCAAATCGGCCAAACCGGCAAAGCCGCCGGTAAAAATGGTGATGTTGCTGTCCACCTTGCGGAGCTCATCCGAGGCAGCGGCGGCCAAATCAAGGTAATCGGTCACCGGGAAGTGGGCAAAGGTCCACAAATCCGGCTCGTTCCAGATTTCCCAGATTTGAATTTTGCCTTTGTAGTGCGCGGCACATTGTTTGACATAATCGCGCCACAATGCCAAATCCGGCTTCGCGCGGCTCCAGTCGGAGTATTTTTCGCTCTTTTGCAACTCCTCCGGCGCGGCAAACCGGGCGCAAAAGGCAAACATCGCCTGCAGCCGGATGTCATATTTGGCATAAATATTGTAAATTTGATCAAATTCAGTAAAGTCAATCGGCCCCGGTGCTTTTTGGAGATTGCCCCACTCCATGCCGGTACGGGCAAAGTTGGCCCCTGCACTGGCTGCCGCCAAAGCCTCCAGCTGCTGTTCTTTGAGTGACCAGCGCGCAGTGTGGGAGCAAACGCCGAACATAAAATCACCCTGGTTGTAAGTGTAAGTTGGGAGCTCGGGCAAAACCGCCAGAGCGGTACTCTGTACTGATTTATCGGCAAACACGGCGTTAACTTGCCAGTAGCCGTTGACCGACAGCGGCGCAAGCGCAATCGGCGCACTTTTACCGGGATCAAGCACCAACTTTTGCTCGGATTTGACGGTTTCGCCGTAGAAACTCCTGAGCTCAAGCTGAAAGGACAACTCCTGTTTCGCTTGCGCCAGATTGGTGACGATCAACGGCACCTTGTCACCGGGACGCACGAGGCCAAGCGGACGGTCAACCGTCAAACTGACACTGTCGGCAAGCGTTTTGGCATCAAACACCAAATCGATTTTTTGCAGCTTCAAATCGACTTTGCGGTCGGGGTTCAAAACCTCTACCCCGGCAAATTTGAAATCCGCTCCGGCGCCGGAGAGATCAATGACCGTTTGCGTTTTGGCCGCATCCAAAGCTACCGCCGGACTCTGCCAGGCACTTTTGCCGTTAAAACCGGTCAAGCGCAGCGAGGCTTTGCCCTTAAGCTCATAACTCACCACCGCCCGCAGGGGGGAAGGATAGACAATAAGCGGAAATTTGCGCTCGCGCAGCATGATATTGGCGGCATCGCCGGAGAGTTTGACATCACCGGCAAATTGCGCCTGCCCCTCACCGTTATAATAGGCAACCGTGTACTTTTCGCCGTCGTCAAAATTGAGAAACCTTTGCAGCGTCTCCGCCGCCACCAAGGGGAGCAAAGTTCCCAACAGCGATGCCATCCAAAGATAATGTTTCATCAGAAAACCCCGTTAAATGCTTTGGCCGTACACCAATTAAGGCCGTTGCGCGCAGCATCGCCGACGTGCAAGTCGAGCCACAACACATTGCGCCGCTGCTTGTGGCGAAACGCCATGGTGACGCCGTCCAACGGCCCCGCCCCCTCGATTACCGAGGTCAAGTCACTACCGGTCTGTACCATGACCTTATTCATCAATGTCGCTCCGGCGTTGCCGTAACCGAGCTCGGTCACCAGCATAATGTCGGAGGTCGGAGGCTTGGGGTGATTGGCGTCCAAAGCGACGCGCGCCGCCGAGCTGGGGCTCACATAATAAGAGCCGTTGCTGCTCACCGCGCCGGTATAAGCCGCCTTGGCCGGGGTGAGACCGTACTTGGTGACCGGCATCCCGAAGTTATTCATCGAGTAACAACTCGTATCATTGCCGATGGTCGGGACGACCGGACAGGCAAAGGCGCCGGTGTTGCGGTATTGCGCCGCGTTGGCCCACTTGTCGCCGGTCATCTGGCTGGGAAGCAGTGTTTTTCCCAAATAAGGACCGACGCGGAAATGCCAATATTGCTCATTGGGCCCCCAGACGCCGACATCGGTCGGACTGGCGGCGGGAAACATCTTAAAATCGGCGGCATACATGGCAAAACCGGTGCCCACTTGTTTGAGATTGGCCACACATTTGACTTTTTTGGCCTGATCGCGCGCTTTATTCAAAGCAGGTAACAGCATGGATGCCAAAATGGCGATGATCGCAATCACGACCAACAACTCGATCAATGTAAACAGTTTTTTCATACAAAACCTCCTCTAAGTTAAATAATCCCGCCTCTGGCAGTAATTTGATTTCTGAGCTCCGGTATCGAAATTTGATTGACCGCCGTCAATTTTTGACCGGCGAATTGCGCGGCGGCGATCCCGGCGGCTTCGCCGATGGTCATCGCGTTGGGCATCACCCGGATGCTGCCGTAAGTTCCCTTGTCGGACGAGACGCAGCGCCCGGCGGCAAGATAATTGTCAAGCTTGGGTGATTGCATGATCCGGAACGGAATCCCGTGCGATTCGCCGGCCTTGCAATGCCAGTCCGAGTGCGGGCTTTGGCTCATGTAAGCTTGCCAGCCCTCAAACGTCCGGCACAAATTTTGCTTGGCCTTGCCCTGATGGATATCGACATAATAAGCGTTGCGCCCGATCGAGTCGTCAAACTCGCGGCGGGCCAGATAATCACCGATAGTCAAAGTATACACCCCCTTGAGCCGACGCGACTCGCGGATGCCCATCATGTTGGCGGTTTGACTCAGATGCGCCGCGCCAAACGTTTCGCCGCACAGCTCGCGCAGCCCCTCGGCATAGCGTCGGGCAACCCGGCGACCCTCAAACATCGCGGCCGACAGCGACTCCGGGTCCGCCGCGTCAAAGTACAAGTGCCCGGCGTTAAACGAGGCGATCGAGGGACCGATGAGATTGCTGGTTAAGTGCATCGAGACCAAGTCGTCAAACCTGGAATCGGCCATAATTTTCCAGATCGGGCTTTGGGGGTTGCCGCCAAAGGTGCCGCGCGTCACATAAGTATAATGGTAATCATCGACATTGGAGAGATTAAAACACAAGGATCCGGGCATCTCCTCCTCGCCGTCACAAGCCTCCTGAAACTCCGCCCCGGCAAAAAACCCCAAATCGCCGTCGCCGGTGCCGTCGACAAAAATCGGGGACGAAAACTCCTCAAGCCCTTTTTTGTCGGCGACAATCACCGATTGGATGACCTTGCCCTCCACTTTGGCGGCGGCCAGGACGGCAAAAAACAATACATCGATTTTTTCGGTCAAAACCAGCTCGTCCAAGACAAATTTCAAGTATTCGGGGTCAAACGAAATATGATGATGGGGGATCTCCTTGGCATCAAGGCACTTCAAATCCCCGGTGGTTTTCCGGACAATCTCGGCGCCAATGCCGCCATGGATCAACGTTTTGCCGTCGGTCATCGGGCACCACGAGGCGACCAAACCCGCCGTCGCCGTCCCCCCGAGTGCGCCGGAGCGCTCCAACAACAGCACCTTGGCTCCCGAGCGGGCCGCCGCCACCGCGGCGCAAACCCCGGCCGGGCCGCCGCCGCACACAATGACATCATAATTCTTTTGACTTTTTGACACCGGCAAATCCATAAAAAACTGATACTTTCTCTGTTATTTCTGCTCGACAGCGCGCACGCTGTTTGCTTCAATGATTTCGGGGGCGATGGTGATCTGGCTGTCAAAGCTGTAATCGCCCGCCAATTGGTGGTCGATGATGTCCAGCACCGCCGCCGACTGCTTCTCAATCGGAGAACCGATGGAGGTGATCGGAAAATCCGCCACTGCATTGGCATCATACCCGTAGCACATCATGCTCAAATCGCGGGGAATGCTGATCCCGCGCGCGGCAAACCAGCGGTGCGCGGCAATCGCGGTGGCATGACTGCAAACAAACAATGCCGTCGCATCAAATGCCGCCAAGTCAAGCGATTGATCCAGATACTCTTTGACCACCACGCGGGAGTCGATCCCGCGCTTGACCTGACAATCATAGACTTTGACTTCGCAGCCGAGGGTACGGGCGCAAAGGGTGAAAAAATCGACCATCGTATTCATGGTATAGCTGTGGCCTTCGCTCAACAGCACGGCCATCTTGCGGTGTCCGAGCTTGTAAAAATAGTTGGCGGCGGTCATCCCCGTCTCCATCAAGCGCGAGCCGACAAATTTGACGTGAAACACCGGAAAGGTCGCACGGCAAAGCACCACCGGACAGCGGGGGCTCGTCAGCACCCGCAACTGCTCGGGGGTAAAGCTGTCAAAGCGCAGCGGGTCGACAATCATCGCATCGGCCTTGTAATTGCCGAGCTTGGCGTAGACGTCCTCGTCAAAACGGTAATGGACAATCTCGCAGGAATAACCGCGTTTCAGCGCTTCGCCGGTCATGTAATGCGTCATTTGATCCAGCGAGGCCGAGTTGCCGTCCGGGCGAAAATAAATCACTCTGGCACCTTTTTGCCGGCCGTTTTTGCGGACAAAACTGCCGCGGCCCACTTGCGACACAATCAAGCCGTCCTCCTGAAGGCGCTTCACCGCAGGGGCGGCGGTAAATTGGCTGACATCATATTCTTGCATGATTTCGCGCACGGTCGGAAACTTTTCACCGTCCTTCATAAAAGCGAGGCGCTCCAAAAGCAAATGGTGCAAGCGATCTTGTTTTGAATTCTTTTCCATAATTGTATCTTTTTACGATACATTATAATCAAATAAAAATCAACATGTTGTATCGCTGCCATGTTGATTGTATTGTCGTTAATTACATTCCCTTATATTATAGCACAAGCCGCCGGTCAAGTCAAGAATTAATTGAAATTTTTGTTGATTTTTTATTGTTATTTGATTTTTTGATGTTATATTCATGGTCATGACGAAATTACGCCGGCTCAATCTTATTTGGCAAATTGCACTGACTACTCTCATTGCTCTGGCGGCATTGTGGGGAGCCGGAGTGATTTACTTTTGCTTCGATTTACCACAGGCATTGCGCTTTTGGGGGATGATCGTCTTTGTCCTGCTGATGCTGGGCGACGCGGCAGCGGGATTCAAATACCGCTTTTGCTGGCTGCTGGCCGGGGTGTTTGAGCTGGCGCTGATTGTCTATTTTTGGGGTCTCACTCCCCAAAAAGTTTTTGCTGATACCCAATTTGAGCCGTCCTGGCGAAAAATGCCCGAGATCGGCTTTGCCGGGACGGAGGTGGACATCAACAACATCCGCCACTTTGAGTACCGCACCGTCGATGATTTTAACCAGCGTTATATCGACGACAACTTTGACCTCAACCAATTGGAGTCGATGTGGGTGGCGGTGTCCTACTGGGGCGGCAATCAGGACATCGCCCACACGATGGTGAGTTTCGGCTTTGCCGACGGCCGGTTTCTGGCGGTCTCCAATGAGATCCGCCTCCCGGTCGGAGTGCCGCAGGACTTTCTGCGCGGGCTGTACAAGCGTTATGAAATCATTTCGATTTTCGGCACCGAAACGGATTTATTCCGCCTCCGCACCGATTTCCGGCGCGAGTCGCTGTATTTGTACAAGACCAATGCCACGCCGGAACAGGCGCGGGCGATTTTTTGCTATCTGGCCGGACGCGCCGAGGAGCTGCGCACCAAGCCCGAGTTTTACAACAGCCTGACCCGCAACTGCACCACCTCGCTCACTCCCGCGCTGCGATTGATCAACCCCTCGTTTACCCACGACATCCGCTTACTGCTCAACGGCGAGAGCGACCAATTGCTCTTTGAGCTCGGCTATCTCGCGCACAACGACGGCGAAAGCTTTGACGAGCTCAAACGCCGCTCGCTGGTCCCCATCCAAACCGGCGTCGCGGATGCCGACTACTCCGCCGCCATCCGCTCGTTAAAAACCAAACCGGCCCCCAAGGCAGAATAAGCGACAAAAAAAACCGTCCGGTCGGCAATGCCTTCCCGGACGGTCAAAGAGAGCGTCATTTACTCCGGCTTTTTGCGGTTGATCCAGCCGGTAACCTTTTCCTGCGTTACTTGAAACGCGACGTACAAGGCCGGGATAAAGATGATCCCGACCACCGTCGCCAGCAACATCCCCCAAAAGGTCGGCACCCCGATCGCCCGGCGGCTGCCGGAGCCCGCCCCGGTGGCGATGACCAGGGGAAACACCCCCAGTACAAACGACCAGGCGGTCATCAGCACCGCGCGGTAACGCGTCTTTGCCCCCTGCAACGCCGCTTCGACAATCGGGACGCCCGCTTCGCGCTGCTGCTTGGAGAACTCCACCATCAAAATCGCGTTTTTACTCGCCAACCCGACCAGCATCACCAAACCCAGCTGAGCGTAGATACTGAGCGGCATACGCATCAGCATCAACCCCAAAATCGCGCCCAAAGTCGCCATGGCAACCGAGATGATCACCGGCACCGGGATCGTCCACGACTCATACTGGGCCACCAAAAAGAGGTAGCCGAAGATCAGCGCCAAGGCCATCAAAAAGACGATTTTACCCTGGTTGCCGTGCTCCTGATAGCTCATATCCGTCCAGCTGATGCGGTAGCCCTTGGGGAGCGTGGTCTTTTCCAGCTCTTCCATCTTGGCCATCATTTGACCGGAGCTGAAAAAGGGTTTGCTCATCACGTTTAAGTCCGCCGACAAAAACTGGTTGAAGCGCATGATCTGACGCGGCCCGACCACCATCCGCGCCCGGCAGATGGTCGAGATCGGCACCAGTTTGCCGTTGTTGTTTTGGACGTTGATCTGCTCAATGTCCTCAATATTGGCGCGGTACTGGCGGTCGGCCTGCATTTTAACTTTATATGTATACCCGTACAAGTTAAAGTCATTGACGTAAAACGAGGCAAGCTTGCTCTGCAACGTGGTAAAAATGCGGTCCACCGGCACTCCCAAAGCCTCCGCCTTGGCGCGGTCGATCTCCAAAAAAATCTGCGGCGTGTTGGCCTCGTAGGCACTGAAGGCATAAGCTGTCCCCGGCTGCTGCATGAGTGCGCCCAAATACCCCTGCAAGGTCGAGTAAAGCTCGGTCGCACTCTGCCCCTCGGTCGCCTGCAAAACGGCGCTGACCCCGCCGGTCATCCCCAGCCCCATGATCGCCGGCGGCATAAAAAGGTCGATCCGCGCCGACGGGATGGTCATGCAGGCACCCTGAATTTTGCCCATTAAGGCCTGCACCGATTTGTCGGGCGTGGTGCGCAAAGACCAGTTGTCCAAAATCACAAACATCATCCCGACGTTTTCGCTGTTGCCACCGACCATGCTGAAGCCGCAAATGGTGAGCACATCTTTGACGCCGGAGACCTCACGGATCCGTTTTTCGGCGGTGAGCATCACTTCTTTGGTCCGGGCAAGAGTTGATCCGGGTTGCAATTGCACCGCGCCAAAGAGCACCCCTTTGTCCTCGGTGGGCAAAAATGCGGGCGGCATTTTGTTAAAAAAGAAATAATTGAGATAGAGCACGCCGCCGAATAAAATCGCGGTGAGCAAAATCCGCCGGGTCAATATCTTGGCAAAAAAGAGAAACGTGTTGCGCGTTAAATCCAACGAAAAGTTGAAGGGGCGAAAAAGTTTGTTTTCGCGATGCGGCCGCAGCAGCAAGGCGCACAAGGACGGCGACAAGGTAAAGGCGATAAAGGTCGAGATGACCAGAGCCGCGCACATGGTGAGCGAAAATTGCCGGTAAATGATCCCCACCATCCCGCCCGAGAAGCTCAACGGGGCGTACACCGCCAGCACCACCAGCGTGGTGGCAATCAGTGCGCCGCTCACCTGCTTCATGGTTTTGAGCGCGGCTTCGCGGGCGGAGAGATGCTCCTCCTCAATGAGGCGCATCGTGTTTTCGACCACCACGATGGCGTCGTCAACCACCGAGCCGATAACCAAAATCAAGCCAAACATGGTTAATACATTGATACTGTACCCAAAGAGTTTCATCACCAGAAACGTCCCGATGATCGACACCGGGATCGCCGCGGTCGGCACCAGCGTGGCGCGCCAATCCTGCAAAAACAAATAAGTGATCGCCACCACCAACACTAGCGTCATCAGCAAAGTGAGGGCGATTTCGTGCATGGTGGTGCGGATAAATTCGGTCGGGTCATACACCAATTTCACCTGCAACCCCTCGGGGAAATAGTGCTGGAGCCGGGCGATTTCCTGATTGACATTGTCCACCACCGAGTTGGCATTGGCGCTGTTGTTGCGGTAAATCGCCATCACCACCGCCGGTTTGCCGTTTAAAAAGTTTTCGCCGCTGTAGCTGTCGGAGCCAAGCTCAATGCGGGCGATGTCGCCCAGCCTCACCTGCTGGCCGGTGTCGCCGCTGCGGATGATAATCGAGGCAAAGTCCTCGGCCGAGACCAACCGCCCGGTGGCGTTGACCTTAAACTGCATATAATCACTGCTCATCTCCGAGCCCACCGCCCCGGCGGCGGCCTGCAAATTTTGACTCTTGATGGCGCTGGCGACTTCATCCGGCCGCACGCCCATCGAAGCCATGCGATAAGGGTCAAGCCAGATGCGCATGCTGTAGTCCCAGGCGCCGAAGATCATCACGTCACTCACGCCGCGGACGCGGGCGATGGTATCACTGACGTTGATGCTGACATAGTTGCTGACGAAAAGTTTGTCATGCTTGGGGTTGGTCGAGCTGAAGGCAAAAGCGGCCAAAATATCATTGGAGCGCTTCTTGACGTTAACCCCGTTTTTTTTGACATCCTCGGGCAGCGAGTTGGTGGCGCGCTGGATCGCATTTTGGACATTGACCTGCGCGATGTCGGAGTCGGTGCCGGAGGCAAAAGAAATGGACAAGTCATAATTACCCGAGTCGGAGGACTTGCTGGAAAAGTACAGCATGTTTTCCACCCCGTTGACCTGCTTCTCGATCACCGACGCCACAGTGTCGGCAATCACCTGGGCGCTCGCCCCCGGATAGTTGGTCGTCACCGAAATTTGCGGCGGCGTCACCTCCGGGTACTCCGCCACCGGCAACTCAAACAGACACAATGTCCCGCCCAAAATAATCAGGATCGAAATCACGATCGCAAACCGCGGACGGTTGATGAATATTTCCGAAAACATATTGCTTATTCTTTCCCTGTCTTGACCGGCAAGCCGGGCATGATTTTATGGATCCCGTCGACCACGATGAGTTCGCCGGGAGCGAGGCCGTTTTCGACCACGCGGACATTTTTAATCACTTCACCAAGTTTGACCTGACGGCGGATCGGCATATTTTGCTCGCCCAAGACGTAAACATAAGAGCCGTCGCGGTCGGTGAGCACGGCCGAGAGCGGCACCACCGGCAGTTTGGGATCGTCGTTGCGGCCCAGCGATACGGTGACGAAACCGCCGGGGATCAATACGGTATCCGGGTTGGCGGCCGAAATCCAGACGGCCAGCGTACCGGTTTCTCTGTCAATTTTGTTGTCGATGATTTTGGCTGAGAGTTCGCCCTTGTAGGGTTTGCCGTTGGCCAGCATCACCGTAAATTTGGCGTGCTCAAAAAAACTTTTCATCGAGCCGAATTTCTCCTGATAATCGCGCTCGCTGATCGAGAATTTGATCAAAATCGGGTCAAACTTGACGATTGTCGCCAAAGGCTTGCTGGTCAAACTCACATAGTTGCCGAAAGTTTCGCTGATCTTGCCGATGCGCCCGGAGATGGGAGCGTAAATTTTGCAATAGGATAGATCGTTTTGGGCACTGAGCAAACTTGCCTTGGCGGCGTCGTATTTGCCCTGATTGAGCTTGAGCGTGCGGGCCGCCTCCTCGACGTTGATGATCGAAGTCGCCTTGTTCTCAAACAATTGGTTATACCGGACGGAGTTGCTCTTGGCCAAATCCAGCTCGGCGCTGATCTGATCGACCATCGCCTTGGCCTCGTCGGCTTTGGCGCGGTAGGTGGTATCCTCAATGGTGGCGATCAATTCGCCTTCCTTGACCCAGTCGCCGTCCTTAACGTTGATCTTGGTAATGACGCCGGAGACGCGGACCTGCAAATCGACTTCCTCGTCGGACTCGACCTGACCGATGTAATTTTTGGTGGCCCCGCCGATGATCTCGGCCACCGGCTCAACACTGACGGTCGGGATGGGCGGCATCATCTTTGGCGCGTCGGCGCCGGTTAACACGATGGCCGACAGCATCGCCGCGACGGCCAGAATTTTGGAAACGGTTGATTGAAACATGAAATTCCTCCGGGTCAATATAAACCAAAAGTTTGCACAGTATATATGTTATAAGAATGAGGCGCTTTCGGCAACAAAAGCGCCTTGCTCTCTTTTTCGTCTCTCGACCGGCAATTTGCCGTAATCAATCATAATATAATGTCGAAATATAATAAATTCAAGGATTCCTAACTAAATTTTATCACAAATTCTGAAATTTTCCGCAAAAAATCCGCCGCGATTATTTGAGCTTTGCAATTTTTGGGTAAGATTTTGATAAAAAAGTAAAAAGGGACTTGCAATTTTTCTTTTACGCTATATATTTGATATAAATATAGCGTTATAGAAAATATTGTAAGGAAATTGTTATGAGCAAAACCGCATTGATTACCGGCGGCGGGCGCGGCATCGGGTCGGGCATCGTCGAGGAGTTGGCCAAAAATCACTGGAATGTCGGGTTTTGCGGACGCAAAGCCCCCGCCGAAATGGCGGCGCGCTGCGAAGAATTGATGAAAAAATATCCGGTCAAGGCCGTCTACTTTCAGGCCGACATCTCCAATGCCGCCGACCGGCAGCTGCTTTTGGACAATGCCGTCGCCGAATTCGGCCAAATTGATGCTTTGGTCAACAACGCCGGGGTCGCCCCGGAAGTGCGCGCCGATTTATTGGACATGACCGAGGCGAGTTTTGACCGCGTGCTGGACATCAATCTTAAGGGTCCGTTTTTCCTCACTCAGATCGTCGGCAAATATTTTGCCCAAAATAAAATTCAGGGCGCCATCGTCAGCGTCGGCAGCATCTCCGCCACCGTCGCGAGCATCAGCCGCGGCGAATACTGCATCTCCAAAGCCGGAATCGCCATGATGACCAAACTTTTTGCAGTTAAAATGGCCGAATTCGGCGTCAACGTGTATGAAATCCGCCCGGGCGTGATCGCAAGCGACATGACCAGCACCGTCAAAGAGAAATACGACAAACTCATCGCCAACGGACTCACGCTGCAGCCGCGCTGGGGTCAGCCCGAGGACATCGGCAAGGCGGTTGCGGCGCTGCTCAACGGCGCATTGCCGTACTCCACGGGGCAAGTCATCAACGTGGACGGCGGACTCGAAGTCCAGCGTTTGTAACCGTCAAGGAGATGCCAATGAAATATTTTCACACCATCGTGGTCGGAAGCGGCGCCGCCGGTCTGGCCGCCGCACTGCGCCTCAAGTCCATGGGGGTCAATGACGTCGCCATTTTGACCGAGGGGCTCAACCGCAGCACCTCGATCAACACCGGGAGCGACAAGCAGACCTATTACAAGTTAAGTTTATACGGCAACGAGGCCGATTCGCCGGGCTTGCTCGCCGAAACCATGTTTGCCGGGGGCTCAATGCACGGCGATTTGGCTTTGGTCGAGGCGGCGCTCTCGGACCGCTGCTTTCAAAATCTGGTCAACCTCAACGTCCCGTTTCCGCGCGACCGCTTCGGCCAATTCATCGGCTACAAGACCGACCACGACCCGCGCCGACGGGCCACCAGCTGCGGACCCTACACTTCGCGCGAAATGTGCCGCGCTTTAATTAAGGCAGTGCAACAGGCGGGGATTGAAGTCATTGAGCACTTGCTCATCACCGATTTAATCGTCATTGACGACAATCGCTGCGCCGGGGTGGTGGCGCGTCACGAGATTTCCGGCAAAGTTTCCTCCTATTACGCCAACAACACCGTCTTTGCCGTCGGCGGCCCCGGCGCCTTGTACAAGTCAAGCGTCTACCCGGCCGTCCACAACGGCGCCATCGGCGTCGCCCTCAAGGCGGGAGCGGCCGCGCAAAGTCTGCCCGAGTCGCAATACGGCTTGGCCTCGACCAAATTTCGCTGGAATGTGTCGGGGACCTACATGCAGGTGCTGCCGCGCTTTGTCTCGACCGACCAGAACGGCAACGACGCTCGCGAATTTTTGTACGACGCCTTTGCCAAGGCGGGCGAAGCCGAGTCCCTGACCTTTCTCAAAGGCTACCAGTGGCCGTTTGACGTCAAAAAGAGTGACACCGGCTCCTCGCAGATTGATTTACTCGTCTATCAGGAGACATGCTGCAAAAACCGCCGGGTTTTCCTCGACTTTCGCACCAACCCGGCCAAGCTCGACTTTAACGCCCTCTCGGCCGAGGCGGCGGAGTATTTGCAGAAATCCGAGGCCCTCTTCGGCACTCCCATTGAGCGCCTCCAAAAGATGAATCCGGGCGCGATCGAGCTCTATGACGACCACAAGATCGACCTTTACAGCGAAATGCTTGAGATCGAGGTGTGCGCCCAGCACAACAACGGCGGCCTCGCGGGCAATCACTGGTATGAGTCCTTAACCCTCAAACACTTGTTTCCGATCGGCGAAGTCAACGGCTCCCACGGCGTCTGCCGCCCCGGCGGCTCGGCGCTCAACGCGGGTCAGGTCGGCGCTTTCCGCGCCGCCGAATACATTGCCAACGTTTACGGCAAACCCACCCTCAAGCTTAAAAAAGCCAAAAAAGCGGGCAAGGCACTGGTCAAAGCCGCCAAAGCCCTGCTCAAAGGTACCGGCGACTGGCGCGCCGACCGCCTCGAGCTCCAAAGCCGCATGAGCAAATCCGGCAGCCACTACCGCGACCTCGCCGAAGTGCGCACCGCCTGTGAGGAGGCCAAGCAGCTTTACCTCAAAATCGCCGCCACCGGCTACCCGGCCAACGCGGGCAACCGCGGGCTCAACAATTTGCAGCTCGCCCTGGCACACTGGGTGTACTTGTCGGCCATTATTTTCCAAATCGAGTCCGGCGCGGGTTCGCGCGGTTCGGCACTGGTTCTCATTGACGGCAAGGTCGAGCCCGAAAATCCGGCCTTCCGCGAGCAAGTTTTGGAGAGCACCCTGGCGGGGGACAAGATCCTCCACCGGTGGGTGCCACGCCGCCCCTTGCCCGATACCGAGGACGGCTGGTTTGAGAATATCTGGCGCGATTTCCGCAATGGGACGATTTATGCAGCTCTTTGATTTTACCATATTGCGCGATTTGCGCAAGCAGCATCAATTGAGCATCGCCGATTTGTCCGGGCAAAGCGGCGTCTCCAGTGCCGTTATCTCCAAATTGGAGCGCAACCAGACCAGGGCGGAGCTCGACACGCTGTACAAGCTTGCCAAGGTTTTCGGTATCACCAGCGCCGAATTGCTGGGCTTGGCCGAGAGCAAAAGCTCGCACCGCTTGGAGGCGACGCAGCACCGGTCGGAGGACTTTTTGTTTTCCCAGATCAGCTACCGCAACATCCGCTGCCTCTACGGCAAAGCCCCAAAAAACGCGCAAGTCTCGCGCCCCAAGGTGCACCGCGACGACTACGAGCTTTGCTGGGTGCTGCAAGGCAAACTGCAAATTACCTTGCCCGACGAAGTCCACGTGCTGGAGGCCGGGCAGTCATTGCAGTTTGACGCTTTGCTGGAGCACGTTTATCTGGTGCTTGAGGATTGTGAAATTTTAATATTGCATATACATAAAGAAAAAAGGTTTTAGTCATGGACATCCCCAAAATCACTTCTTTTAAAACAACCGCCGACTTCCGCAAACATATCCAAACGCTCAATGTCAAACTTGAGCTTGACGACGCCATTTTGGCCGGTGACGCCTCGCCCTTGGCGCAAAACATTACCTATCACGGACACGTGATCGGCAACCGCTGGTGCATTCTTCCCATGGAGGGCTGGGACTGCCTCCCCGACGGCAACCCGAGCGAATTGACCCGCCGCCGCTGGCACAACTTTGCCCTGAGCGGTGCCAAGCTCCTCTTCGGCTGCGAAGCGGCCGCCGTGATGACCTCCGGCAAAAGCAACACCCGCCAGATGATGATCACCCCCGAAACCGTTGACCAATTGGGTATTTTGGTCAAAGAAATGCGTGCCATCCACCGCGACAAATTCGGCACCGACGACGACCTTTTTATCGGCTTGCAGCTCACCCACTCGGGGCGCTACAGCCACCCGTTTGACGATCACAAATTGGAGTCGGTGACCGCCTACTCCAACGAGCTTTTGGACAAGCGTTTTCATAATACCCAGGCCAATGTCGTCACCGACGACGAAGTCAAAAATATCATCAAACACTACATCCGGGCAGCCAAACTCGCAAAACAGGCCGGGTTTGACTTTGTCGACGTTAAGATGGCGCACGGCTATTTGGGCTTTGAGTTTTTGGGCGCGATTCACCGGCCCGGCCCCTATGGGGGGAGTTTTGAAAACCGCACCCGCTTTTTCCGTGAGATCGTCGAGGGGATTCACCGCGAAGTCCCCGGCTTTGAGGTGGCGACACGCTTGAGCTTATTTGACTTTATGCCGTTTGAGAAAGGTCCCGACCGCGTCGGCCAGCCGATGGCGAGCGTCAACGGCATCGGCTTGGGCAATTATCCCTACGCCTTTGGCGGCGACAAAAGCGGCGTCGGGATTGATTTAACTGAAACCATTGCGTTTCTCAAGCTTGCCAAGTCGCTCCAAGTTGAGATGATCTGCACCACGGTGGGGAGTCCGTATTATGTCCCTCACATCCAGCGCCCCGCCTACTACCCGGTGTCGGACGGCTACCTCCCGCCGGAGGACCCGGTCATCGGCGCCGCGCGGCAGATCAACACCGTGGCCGAGGTCAAAAAAGCAATCCCCGACATGCTCTTTATCGGCTCGGGGTATACTTGTTTGCAGGAGTATCTGACCCCGGTCGGGCAGCACGTCGTCCGGCAAAACATGGCCGATTTTGTCGGCATCGGCCGGATGGTCCTCGCCTATCCCGAGATTTGCGCCGATACCTTGGCCGGACGCGGCCTCAACACCCGCAAAATCTGCCGGACGTTTGGCGATTGCACCACCGCGCCGCGCAACGGTCTGGTGTCAGGGTGCTACCCCTTGGACGAATTTTACAAGTGCCGCCCCGAGTGCGCCAAGCTCAAAGAGCTCAAAAAGAAATAAATTTTTTGAGTTTTTTGCGCAATATGCCGTTAACCAAGCTTGCATTTTGTTTTTTGCGATGATATCTTGAATTTTGGAAGCGGTCGGATCCGGCAACGGATCGCCGCGGCACATCCTGGCCGGATCTGGAACGGAAAGCCGGGCCCGGCGCAAACCAAAACAAGGAGGAAAAAATGAAATTGAAACATCTTTCCATGCTGTTGGCGCTCGGCGCGGCGGCGGTATTTGCCGCCGGTTGCTCTTCGGTGCAAAAGGTGAGCGGCGGCGACCTCAACGGTCAGGCGCTGACGGCGGCCGGAACCACGGTAGCCCACATCAACGTTTCCAACACCGGTTTCTACTTCCTCAAATTCCCGCTGATTACCGGCTCGAGCAAATCGCCGGGATCGATCTCCTTTTTTGACGAAAACTCCGTCAAAGTCGAGGAAGCCACCAATATGCTGACCAAGGAAAGCGCCGCCAGCGGAGCAACCAAGACTGTGGATATTGTTTCGACCGCGTCGAGCTCCATGGTGCCGATTCCCATCCCGTTCCTCTTCTTCTTCCGCACCGTCAACGTCTCCGGCAACGCGATCAAGTAAGAAAGGAACTTATCATGAAAACAAAATTGTTTGTCACTCTCTGCGCCATGGCCTGCGCGCTGATCTTTGCCGGCTGCTCCTCGGTGAGCGTCGCCCAAAAGTCTGACCTCAACAATCAGGCGCTGGCCCCGGCCGGCACCAACGTCGCTCATATCAATGCCCAAAACTTCGGTCTCTATCTCTTCAGTTTGCCGCTCTTGACCGGCGGCGTCGAAAACGAAGGCACCATGGTTTGGAACAAAGATACCGTCAACGTCACCAGCACCGGCAACTTGCTCACCAAGACCAGCAAAGAGCTGGGCGCGGCCAAATCTCTGGACATGGCGTCGCAGTACAGCTGCACCGGTTTCATCTTCTACATTCGCAACGTTAACATGTCGGCCAACGCCGTCAAGTAATCCGCGACGTAAAACCGCGGCCTTAAAAAATGATAAGCCGCAGTTAAATCCCCTGTCATAATATAGTTATATGACAGGGTTTTTCTTTGTTTCCGGGTGTTTCAAGGGAGCGCAAAGACCGACTTTTCGCGTTCCGGTCACAGCGTAAAAAAAATCCGTTTTTTTTCGCTTTTTTTATTGCAAAAAATCCATTAATCAAGTATTTTATAAGCATAACATTTTGAAATAACCAACAAGGATAAGTGATGGAAGAAACGCAAGCCGTGACGGAAACCGCCAAAGCCGTTCAAAACTGGGCCTTGGAGCCGCAAACCCAATGGATGGTGATCATCGGGATCGGGCTTTATCTGTTGGCCATGATCTACATCGGGATTTGGTCCAGCCGTAAAATCAAAGGAATGAGCGACTTTTTGGTCGCCGGCCGCCGGTTGCCCTTGTGGATGGCCACCGGGACTTTGGTCGCGACCTGGTTCGGCGCCGGCTCGAGCATGGGCGTCGCCGCCACGGTTTACTCCGACGGCATCAGCGGCGTCTTGGCCGACCCGTTTGCCGCGTCCATCAGTTTGCTCGTGGCCGGGATTTTCTTTGTCGGGATTTTGCGCCGCCTCAAGTGTCTTACCGTAACGGATATTGTCGAGCGCCAGTACGGCAAATGGGCCGGAATTTACACCTCGGCGTGGATGATCCCAGTGTACGTCGGCTGGCTCGGCGCGCAGTTGCTCGGGATGGGCGTGATCCTTAACGTGCTCACCGGCATGAATACCATGCTCGGCACCGTCATCGGAGCCGCGGTGGTGCTGATTTATACTTACGCCGGCGGCATGTGGGCGGTGACGCTGACCGACTTGGTGCAGGTTTCATTGATCATCCTCGGGCTCTTTTTGATCGTCCCGGGGGCGGTGCACGAGGCGGGCGGCATGACAGCGCTGGCGGGCAGCCTCAGGCCGGAGGACCTTTCTTTCGGCATCCGGAGTTTTGCCGGGACCGCCACCCCCTCTTTTGACGACTGGACCTATTATGTCGGATCATGGATCATTATGGGCCTCGGCTGCGCCATCGGGCAGGACCTCATCCAACGCTCGCTCTCGAGCCGCAATGAGCGCATCGCGGTGTCGAGCTCGGTCATTTCGGGTTTTCTCTACATGATCATCGGGTTGGTGCCGATCACCATCGGTTTCGCCGCCCGCATCGTTTTGGCCAAACACGGGATTACCGAGGAAAACATCGGCGGCGACCTTGACAACAAAGTGCTGCCGCAAATGGCAATCCTCATTTTGGGCAATCTTCACCCGATCATCCTCACCGTCTTTTTGGCGGCTTTGGTCTCGGCGATCATGAGCTCGGCCGACAGCTCGCTCCTGGCCGGGTGCTCGCTCTTTTGCAACAACGTGGTAAAACCGCTCTTCCCACGCCTCAATGACCGCAAACTCCTGACGCTGACCCGTATTTCAACGATTGTCATGCTCTTGCTCTCTCTCTTTATGGCGATGAATGTCGACAGCATTTACGCGTTGATGAAAAACAGCTGGTCAAGCCAGCTGGTGATCGTCTTCCTTCCGGTGGTGACCGCACTCTACGTCAAACGCGCGAGCAAGCACGCCGCCTGGGCGACCATGGTGACCTCGACCGCCGTTTGGTTCGGCTACACGTTTATTGCGGTGATGGGGACGGATATGAGTTTTAACGAGCTTGTTAACAGTGACTTGTTTGAGCACGCTTTGACCAACGGCGCGGTGTACGGCTTTGTCGCCGGCTTGATCGCCTTTATCTGCTGCTATTTTGGCGAACGCATCCCGCATTGGATGCTGGATACCGAACCCGACGAGGACGAAGATTGAGCTTTCCGGTCACATTGACTCCTCAAAATTTTGAGGAGACCGTCGCGCGGGCCGTGCAAGTCTTGCGGCAGCCCGGCGGCGTCGTATTGCTCCCCACCGAAACGGTCTACGGTCTCGTCTGCCGGGCCGGTGACGCGGAGGGGATCAACCGTATTTACGAGCTCAAGCACCGCGACTACGGCAAACCGCTGGCGTGGTTTATCGACGACTGGCGCAAACTCGACAAATTCGGCGTCAAACTCGACGGGCTGCCTGCCAAACTCGCGGACAAATACTGCCCGGGGCCGATCACCGTCATCGCACCCGCCGCCGACGGCAAAACCGTCGGCTTCCGCACGCCCGATCACCCGCTGGTGCTGGCGATTTTGCGGCGCATCGATTTTCCGCTGGCCTCCACCAGCGCCAACCTCTCAGGGCGACCCAACGCCTTGTCGGCCCGTGCCGCGCTGGCCGAGCTGAGCGGCACGGTTGACTACGCCATCAATGGCGGCGACATCCCGTGCGACGCCCTCGCCTCAACAGTGGTGGACGCCACCGGCAAAGAAATCAAGATTCTGCGGCAGGGGCCGCTACAAATATCAATCTAAAGGATGAAAAAAATGAGTTTCTCCAATGAAGTCGAAACCGTGACAGCCAAACTGTCCGAAATCAAGATTGTGCCGGTACTGGTGCTCAACGACCTTGACTCCGGGCTCAAAATGTGCGAAATTTTGGTCGAGTGCGGGCTCCCCGCCGCCGAAATCACCTTCCGCACCGCGGCCGCAGCGGAGATCATCAAAGCTGCCTCAACGCGCTTCCCCGGGCTCTATTTGGGTGCGGGCACGATTCTCAACACCGCCGACCTCAAGCGCGCGTTTGACTCGGGCGCCAAATTCGCCGTCGCTCCCGGCTTTAACCCGACCGTGGTCGAGGCCGCGGTGGAAAACCGCTTTGCCTTTGCCCCCGGCATCGCAACTCCCTCCGAAGTCGAACAGGCCTACGAACTCGGCTGCAAATTTCTCAAATTTTTTCCGGCCGAAGCCGCCGGCGGCATCCCCATGCTCAAATCGCTGATCGCCCCCTACAAGCACCTCGGCATCCGCTTTATGCCCACCGGGGGCGTCAGCGCCGGCAATGCCAAAGATTATCTTGCCATCAAGGAAGTCGTCGCCGTCGGCGGTACCTGGCTCGGCAAAGTCGAGGACATCGCCGCCGGTAATTTTGACGCCATCCGCGCCGCCGTCAAAGCGGCCGTGCAATTAAAACAAGGAATTTAAACCATGCTTACTTACCGTCCCAAATCCGAGTGTATGTATGATGAGTTGAGCCTCGGCGAAGTCATGCTCCGACTCGACCCCAACGAAGGGCGCATCCACACCACCCGTACCTTTACCGCCTGGGAAGGCGGCGGCGAGTACAACGTCGCCCGCGGTCTGCGCCGCTGTTTCGGCCTCAAAACCGCAGTCGTGACCGCCTTTGCCGACAACCCGGTCGGGCGCTTGTTGGAGGACTTTATTTTGCAGGGCGGCGTCGATACCTCGCTCATCAAATTCGTCCCCTATGACGGTATCGGCCGCACGGTCCGCAACGGCCTCAATTTCACCGAGCGCGGCTTCGGCTGCCGGGGCGCCCGCGGTTGCTCCGACCGCGGCAACACGGCGGTCTCGCAGCTCAAAAAAGGCGACATCGACTGGGAATATATTTTTGGGAAACTCGGTGTCCGCCATTTCCATACCGGCGGGATCTTTGCCGCCTTGTCGGACACCACCCCCGACGTCGTGATTGAAGCCTTGCAAGTCGCCCAAAAATACGGCACGGTAACGAGTTATGACCTCAACTACCGCCCGAGTTTGTGGAAAAGCATCGGCGGCGTCGAGCGCGCGCGAAAAGTCAACCGCGAAATCGCCAAATCGGTCGATGTCATGATCGGCAACGAGGAGGATTTTACCGCCTGCCTCGGCTTGGAAGTCAAGGGCGTCGATGCCAACTTGAGCAACCTCGAGACCGACAGCTTTAAAGCAATGATCCAAAGCGCGATTGCGACGTACCCCAACTTTAAAGTGGTGGCCACCACGCTCCGCAGCGTCAAATCAGCCACCTTAAACGACTGGGGCGCCATTGCCTACGAGGGCGGCAAATTCGCCGAGGCCATTCACCGCTCCAACCTCGAAATCTTTGACCGCGTCGGCGGCGGCGACAGCTTCGCCTCCGGGCTCATCTACGGCCTCCTGACCGGCTGCGATATCGAAAAAGCCGTCAACTACGGCGCCGCCCACGGCGCTTTGGCGATGACCACCCCCGGCGATACCTCGATGGCCACCATCGACGAGGTCGAAAAATTGATGAAAGGCGGCGGCGCCCGCGTCGACCGCTGAAAAAACGTCGTTTTGCCCCGTTTTCCCGTCGCCGGTCCGCCTGCAACGGGATTTTTTTGCCCCCGATGCATAAAAATTCTTGCAAAGCAATCTCTACTATGCTATATTATACCCCAATGCAGGAGAACATTATCAAAGAAAATTGCAATTCACTCCCCCAATCCAACACAAGCGCACCCGTACTTGAGCCGGAAACCCGGACACCCCGGAGGACCTCACCGATGCTGATTGTCGAACCCAAAAATTATAAATTGCCCGAGCCTTTGGCGCTTGACTGCGGCAAAGTCTTAAAAGACGTCAACATCCGTTACGAGACCGCCGGGACACTCAACGCCAAAAAAAACAACGCCATTTTGATCCTCCACGCCTTGTCGATGGATGCCCACGTCTGCGGCAAATACACTCCTGACGACGCCAAGGCCGGCTGGTGGGACGACATGGTCGGACCCGGCAAAGCGATCGATACCGACCGCTATTTCGTCTTATGCAGCAATGTCATCGGCGGCTGCGCCGGGTCCACCGGCCCGCGCTCGACCAACCCCGAGACCGGCAAACCGTACAACCTTGAGTTTCCGGTCATCACCATCCGCGACATGGTGCGCGCCCAAAAGTATTTGATGGATCATTTGCAGATCCCGCGTTTCGCCTCGGTCATCGGCGGCTCGATGGGCGGCATGCAGGCCTTGGAGTGGGCGATCAGCTACCCCGACGCCGTCCGGAGCATCATCCCGATCGCCACCACCGCCCAGCTGTCCCCTCAGAGCATCGCCTTTGACTGGGTCGGGCGCGAAGCCATCAAGTATGACCCCAATTGGCAAAACGGCAACTATACCGCCGACCGCGTTCCCTCCAGCGGCCTCGCCACCGCCCGCATGCTCGCTCATATCACCTATCTGAGCGACGAGTCGATGGCCGAAAAATTCGGCCGCGACCTTCAGGAGCGCGAGTCGTACTCCTTTGACTTCAGCCGCGATTTCGCGGTAGAGAGTTATTTGCAGTATCAGGGGCAGCGCTTCGTCGAGCGCTTTGACGCCAACAGCTATTTTTACATCACCCGCGCCATGGACTACTTTGACCTCTCGCACCGCTTCGGCGGCGACCTGGTCAAGGCCTTTGCCCAGGCCAAAGCGTCGTTTCTGGTCATTTCATTTTCCAGCGACTGGCTCTTTACCAGCGCCGAATCCAAAAAAATCGTCCGCGCCTTGCTCAAAAACCAAGTGGATGTGAGTTTTTGCGAAATCCAGTCCAACTACGGACACGACGCCTTTTTGCTCGAGTTTGAGATCCTGGGCGACATGGTCAAAAACTTCCTCAAACGCCAGACGGAGGAGCACCATGACTGACAAACACTTATCTCAGCGCAACGACCTCTCGATCATTGCCGAAATGGTCAAACATAATGCCAAAGTTCTCGATTTGGGCTGCGGCAACGGCAAATTTTTGAAAGAACTCAAGCAAAAATACCACGCCCGCGTCCTCGGGATCGAGATTTGCCCCGAGTATATCGTCGGCGCCATCGCCAACGGCGTCCCGGTCATCCAAGGCGACCTCAACGGCAAGCTCGACTTTTTGGACGACGACGCGTTTGATCTGGCAATCCTGAGCCACACCGTGCAGGAGGTCAAGCACCCCGATCTTTTGCTCAAAGAAATGGTCCGCGTAAGCAAACAGTCGGCGGTGAGTTTCATCAACTTCGGCCACCTCCCGTGCCGCTTGCAGCTCCTTTTCACCGGCCGCATGCCCCAAAATGACGACATCCCGTACCACTGGTACGACACGCCCAACATCCATTTGGGGACCATCGATGACTTCCGCAGTCTCTGCGACGAACTCGACATCCGGATCATTGACGAAATCCCCATCGGCGCCCACCCGCGCCTCACCCGTTACTGGCCCAACTTATTTGCCGCCGGAGCCGTCTTTTTGCTGGAGAAAAAATGAAACGGTGATGCGAGAGAAAAAAACCTTTACAAAGGTTCTTTTCCTTCGCGTTCTCCTTTTTCCAAAATTTTTTGATTCGCCAATGCCGCATCAGTAACGCTGATGCGGCATTGGCGCCTTCATTTTTACCCGAAGAGGGTTGGAAAGGAAAGAGCGCGAGATGGGAATAACTCCCTTCTCGCAACATGATTTCCCCCAATAAAAAACCCCGCGGCCCGGATGGGCGGCGGGGTTTGGCTTTGACGGAAAATTATGCGTCGAGCAAGCCTTCTTCGAGCCCGACCGGGAGCGGCGCGGGCTGGGTGCATTTGTTTTTGATCGCGACTTTGGCGCCGGACTTGCCGGAGGCTTCAAAGGCGAGCATGACTTCCAAAACGTGGGCGGCGAGTTCGCCGCTGGCGCGGTGCTTGCGGCCGGATTGGATGGCATAGGCCATATCCACGGCGCCGATGCTGCGCGAGTTTTGGGTATAGATGTGGGAGAGGGGAGCCTCAACCCAGTTTTCATAGCCGCAGCGGAAAATTTTCACCGGGCCGCCGAAGGTATTGGGGTCGGGCACCTGCAAGGAGCCTTCGCTCCCGTAGAGCTCGATCGGCGAGTGGCCGTGACGCTGGACGTCAAAGCTGATGGTGACGGTGATAATGGCGCCGGATTGAAACTCCAGCACGCCCGCGTTGTGGGTCACCACTTCGACCGGGATGTGCATGCGGCCGGTGCCGGGACCGGAGATGCGCTCGGCAAAGCCGCGGCCGGTGACGGCGGTCACGCTTTTGACGGGCCCGAGCAAATGAACGAGGGCGGTGATGTAATAGGGACCCATGTCAAGCATCGGGCCGCCGCCGTATTCATAAAAGAATTTGGGGTTGGGGTGCCATTTTTCGGGACCGGCGCCAAGCATAAAGGCGGTGCCGGACAATACTTTGCCGATCCAGCCGTCATCGATGAGCTTGCGGCAGGTCTGCAAGCCGCCGCCCAAAAAGGTATCAGGAGCGCAACCGACGCGCAGGTTTTTTTCTTTGGCCAACTTGTTGATTTTGTTGGCTTCGGCGACGGTGAGGGCAAACGGTTTTTCGCCGTAGGCGTGCTTGCCGGCCTGCAAAATCTTGGTGGTGATCTCAAAGTGCGCCTTGGGGACGGTCAAATTGATGACAATCTCAATGGACTTGTCGGCGAGGAGCTTGTCAACGGTCAAAGCTTTGACGCCGTGCTCCTCGGCCTTGGCCTTGGCGGCGTCGGCGTTGATGTCGGCGCAGGCGACGACTTCGATAATGTCAAAGCGCTTGGCAGCGTTGAAATAAGCATTGCTAATGTTGCCGCAGCCGATGATCCCGATTTTGGTTTTTTTCATGATCATATCTCTCCGTTATTAATTAAACGTTGCCCTGACAAAGACCGTTTTTGGTCATATACATGTAGCTCTTTTTGATCCCGCGGTAGGAGTCGATGACGCAGTTGTCCAGCTCGACGATGACCCATTTTACCTTGGTCTGATCGACTTCCTTGAGGATGGCCGGAATCGGCAGTTTGCCGGTACCGAGGGGAAGCATCGGGATGTCGCCGTCAAAGGTGCCGTCCTTCATGTGGACCAAAATCACGCGGTCGCGGAATTTTTTCATCACGGAAACGGGATCGACTTTGCCGTAGTTGGCCGACCAGTAGCAATCCATCTCAAATTTGACGTTGGGACACATTTCTGCATAGATTTCGTAGGCGAGTTTGCCGTTGATCAGGTCAAATTCCCAGGCGTGGTTGTGCTGAAACAAGGTGATCTTGTGCTTGGCGAGCTTGTCACCGATGGCATTGACCAAGTCGGCGGTCTTTTTAATCGCGTCCATGTCTTTAAAGTCATTGGGGCCGAAACCGCAGCAGGCGGTATTCAAACCCATTTCGCCCAAGGTTTGGACGGCCTGATCGACTTCATCGACCGAGCGCAGCCAGGGTCCGTGGCTGGAGGTGATTTCCATACCGAGGTCATTGACGATCTTTTTGAATTCTTTGGGAGTCATGCCGTAAAGGCCGGCGGGCTCGACACCCTTGTAACCCATATTGGCCACCATTTTGAGGACATCGACAAAGCCCAATGCGGCCTGGTCCCGGAGCGAATACAACTGCACACCGATCTGAAACATTTTTTCATCCCTTTTTTGATTGAACTTTATTGAAAAAATAGTGCGATTGATATATTGTATAACCGAAACTTAAATTTCGCAATTGACAAAAACTATTTTTTTTTAACATTTATTATGAATCTGCCGTTAAGACTCAGCGCCATCGGTTATTTTGAGGCTCCCCGCTACCGGGCCATCAAGCCGGCATCGGTTGCCGACAAAACCGAAACCGTCGAAATCATCACCGGCGGCAAGGTCATCTTTGACGTCAACGGCGAAGACAAAACATTTGAACGCGGCGCGATTTTTTGGCACATCGGCGGCGAGGAAACCGTGCACCGCTACCCCTTGGACGACCCGTACCGCTGTTTGGTGGTTCGTTTTGAGATGGCGGAAAATTGCCGGACGGTGCCGCGCATCAGTTTTTGGCAAAGCCTGGAGACCTTGGACGAGTTTGCCGACGAAATGCTCCGGCGGTTTCACGACGAAACCATCGATCAGGAAATTTTGTGCGAGTACGTCCACCGCTTGCTGTATTGGAATGCCTATTTGAGCACCCGCCGCAACCGCTCGGATGATTACCCCGACAAACTCAAACTGGTTTTGGACATCATCCGCAAGCCGGATCATTTTCGCCTCAGCTTGCCGGAAATCGCGGCTCTCGCCAACTTAAGTGAGCCCTATCTCTACGCGCTGTTTCAGCGGCATTTGTCATGCAGCCCGCACAAATATATGCTCAACTATCGCTTGCGCCTCGCGCGCATCCGCCTCGCGTCGAGCAACGATGAAATCAAGCTGATTGCCGAGGACTGCGGGTTTGACAATTTGGAGAGTTTTTACCGGGCGTTTCACCGCGTCTCGGGGATGTCCCCCGGCGAATACCGGCGCAAACAGCAGTTTAAAAACTGAATGTCGCCTCGCGCGAATAATTTTTCTCTACGTCGTCAATGTATTTTTTGACCTTGTCGGACAAGCTCAAGTCGGGCTGATTGGCCTCGCGGATCTCGTTTTGAAACAGTTCCGCCGCCGGCAAATTGGCGGACTCGTAGTCGTACAGCAACTTTTCCACCGCCTTTTGCCGGTCAAGCGAACGGTTGATCGAGTCCAAAGCCGCAATGTAGTCGGCGGCAAAAGCGCTGTTGGAGGGATTTTTTTGCAGCGCGTCCAAGAGTCCGTAAAGCGCCAACGCGGCGCTGCGGACATCAGGCGATTTGTTGCGGGCAAAATCATTGAGCTGCTGGCGCTTGAGCCGGACCGTGTCGGTCAGATCCTTGCGCGTAGCGAACAACGCCGGCAAGTCAGACAAACGATACTCCTTAAACTTGTCCAACGGCTTGCCGTCTTTGTCGAGGAGGGGCAGCTGAAAGGTGTCGACGGCAGCAAATTCTTTTTTGACATCCTCGGGAAACACCGGAAAGCTGTCGTTAAAAATAACATTGACGGCATAATTATGCATGAATAAATTGCCGCGCTCGAGATTGCTCAAAGTGTCGCTCTTGGGCGCATATTTGAGAATCACCCGGCCAAGGGTGGACTCCACGGCGAGCTCGGGAGCGGCCTTGTTGGTCATCGACAGAACGGCGTAGTCCAGCAATGCGTTGTCGGCTTCGCCCGTCAGGACCCAAAGCTCCTCCAAATACAGACGGCTGATCTCATTGTAGCAGTCGAGGCTGCTCCCCGACAAAAGCCGCGGCCGCACCTTGATGTGGGTAAAAAAATCAGGGAGCATATTGAGCTCGTAAAGCTGCCGCGAATATGGAAAATAGCGGTTTTTTTTGATCAGCCGTTCACTTTTTTGCAGCGCTTGCAGCCGGCAGTCGACAGCGCCGGCGAGCCAGCCGGGAAGCGGTTGATTTTCTGGCTTGTACTCGTTGACCTTGTTGGCCAGTATGATGCCGTAGAGCTGCTCTTTGGCGGCAACATCCTGCCAGGTTTTGTCCCCGACAATCACCCGGATCTGGGTCTTGTCGGACAAAACCTCCAAGCTGCGCGAAGCATCGCGGTCGATCTGGATGATCAGTTTTTTGCCTCCGGCGCGGCTGCCGACCCGGAAAAGGCCGCAGATTTGCCGGTCGATGTCCTTCAGTTGATTGATCGTCTGCGAGTTGGCAAGGTCGCCCTGGGTGCTCTCAATGACGATCCCGTCATTGGTCAGCACCGCCCCGAAGAGCATCACCGGCCAAAAAAATATGATGAAAAACCGCATAATTACCGAACAAAAAAGTTGCTTTATCCCGAAACATGGATTATGTTATATTGATCAGTAAATATAACACTGTTGCCAATAAAAACAAATTAAGATGAAAAATAAAACGACAGAATTTTATCCGGCGGCGCTGACCGTCGCCGGCAGCGACTCGGGAGGCGGCGCGGGCATCCAGGCCGACTTGCGGACGTTTAACGCTTTGGGCGTTTACGGCTGTACAGCGATTACCGCGGTGACGGCCCAAAATCCGCATAAGGTGACCGGCATCGAGAGCCTCAGCCCCGAGCTTGTGACAGCGCAAATCGACGCCGTCTGCGAGGATATCCCGGTCAAATACGCCAAAAGTGGCATGCTGTTTAATCAGGCCATCGTCGAGGCCGTCGCCAAGGCGGTCAAGCGGCACAACTTATTTTTGATCGTCGACCCGGTGATGGTATCGACCAGCAACTCAATCCTGCTCCAAAGTGACGCCATTGAGGCCGTCAAAAACAAACTCTTGCCGGTTGCAAGCTGGGTAACGCCCAATCTTCCCGAAATGGAGCTTTTGCTTGGCCGCAAACTCGCCAACGAGCGCGACTACATTGAGGCCGTTCAGGAATTTTGCTCGATTTGGCACAGTGCCGTACTCTTAAAAACCGGGCACGATGCCAAACAGCAGCAGGCCGCCGACATCATTTGCAAAGACGGCGAAATCTACCGCTTGACTTCGCCGCGGATCAAAGACTGCCATTGCACTCACGGCACCGGTTGCACCTTGTCGGCGGCGCTGGCGGCCTCATTTGCGCTGGAGTTTCCATGGAAACGCGCGGTGTGCGAAGCCAAGGCATTTGTCCTCGGGTCGTTGCGCGAGCATGTGCAAATCGGCAAAACCGTAGAGGCTATGTATCCGCCCGAAGAGGACTACTTTGATTTTGTGAAACTCGAAAAATTATAATATCATGCACCCCAAACTCAAACTCGCCGCCGTACTGCTGCTCGTGATTATCAGCGCCGTCCTGATTTCGGCGGATGTTTCCGTAATTAATGCGCTCAACCGCCAGTATGCCTCACTGTCGGACATCGCCCGCAAATACAATTTAGGGCTGCGCCGGACGGTCGACCGGATCGATCTCGGGCGGCAGGGCGCACAATTGAGCTTTTTTCCGGACAAGCGCTATGCGTACTACAACAATGTCAAATTCACCCTCGACTTTCCGGCCTTTGTCAAAGGCGGGCGCGGCTATGTGAGCGTGTCGGATATGCGCAGCTTGGTCGACCCTTTGCTCAATACCCGCAATCTTTACAAGCAAAAAATCCAGACCATCATTCTCGACCCCGGCCACGGCGGCAAAGACTGCGGCGCGCTGGGTAAAATCACGCAGGAAAAATTGATCAATTTACGGTTGGCCAAACGGTTGGCCGAGTTATTGACGCGGATGGGCTACAATGTTGTTTTAACCCGCAACGGCGACTCGACGCTCACGTTGGAGCAGCGGACCGGCATTGCATCGCAACGCAAAGCGGATTTGTTTTTGTCCTTGCACGTCAACTCCGCCGCCGACCGGTCGATTTCCGGCATTGAGACCTTTTGTCTGACCCCGAGCGGCGCGCCGTCAAGCAACGGCGGCACCCCCGACTACCGGCGCTTGAGCGGCAACCGCTTTGACAGCAACAATATCATGCTTGCCTACTGCATGCAACGCAATTTGTTGGTCAAAACCGGCGCCGAGGACCGCGGCGTAAAGAGAGCCCGCTTCCAAGTGTTGCGCGATGTCAACTGCCCGGCGGTCTTGATCGAGATCGGTTTTATCTCCAACCGGGCCGAGGAGCAAAAAATGGCCGGCTCGGCTTACATCGACACGGTGGCCCGCGCCATCGCCGACGGTGTCGGCAATTATCAGCGCGCCTTGCGCTAAAGAGTAAAACGCCGCGGCAAATCACCGCGGCGTTTTTTGCAAATGATCAACGCGCCTGATCCATCAGTTTATAGCGCGCCCACTGGTCGCTGCCCGGGCGGTAGATTTCCTGCTTAAGCATCTTGACGCTGCCGTCGCTGTATAAAGTGGTGGTACCGCCCGAATGGAGGCCCAAGTCGGCCGCATAGCCGCCCGTCAGGCAGTGGCTCAGCATTTTACGCCCGAGTTTGCCAAACGCCGTGGCAAACATCCGGCTGCTGGCATCGGTGGACAAATCGCGCGGGTAAACATAGTTGATCCACATGTAGCGATTGGTCGGGGCTTCATTTTTATTCACCGGGACATTGGGCATGTCCTTGTTGGAGATGCAAAAAAAGGTATCCGGACGCGCCGTCCCGCCGCAGCGCGGCACCGTGCCGCCGCCTGCCGACACATTGCCGACAAAGTTGCGGCTGCCGACATAACCGGTTTGAAACAAAAGGCCGAAGCCGACATTCCAGTACCCCGGCACCCGGCCGGTCGAGAGATTCCACAACGCCGCCTCGGCGATATTGGGGGTGTACCCCATGCTGGCAAAGCACACCGGCAACTGATCTCTGAAATCCATTGTGTATTGCAAGAGCGCCGTCCCGTTTTGCTTGAGATTGGAGACACACTTGACCTCATAAGCTTTTTCGCGCGCCCGATTGAGAGCGGGCAGCAGCATCGAGGCCAAAATCGCGATGATCGCGATTACCACCAGTAACTCGATCAAAGTAAAAATCTTTTTCATCGTTGCAACTCCTTTTGATAATTGTTTATGGCATTAAAGTACTCGGGCACGATCAAATCTTCGGCAAACAACTCAAAATAACCGGCCCCCAGCCGTTTGGCCTTGAGGAGCGCCGCCGCCGCCGCCGCGGGCGGGAAATGTTTGACGGAGTAAATATCGATCAATTGGGCCCCGCGGCGCAAGGCAGTGTTTTCGCACCACAAATCGACCACCGGGTTGCCCCGCTCAAACCATGACTCATGCGTGAGATAACACGCCATCAGCAGCAGCCGGTCGCCGTATTTGGCCGCCGCCCGGTCGCGGATTTGGCGGCCAATGTCCGGCGTGCGTACCTCTGGAAACATGTCGTGGATACACCATGAGAGATTTTGCCCCGGAAACATCGCGGCATAAAAATCAAACATCCGCTGCCAGGCCCGGATCAATTTTTCGGGCGTATAACGCATGCTTTTGGCTTGCTCCAGCGTCACGTTAAAATTGGCCTCGAGTCCGTTTTCCAACGCCGGGCCCGTCACCTGCACCGAGACGAAACACGGTTCATGACAATACCGCTTGGCGATCAGGTTTGCGCACTCCTCCACGGCGCTCAAATACACGTCATCCCACGGCACCGGCGCCGACTCGACCTTGGTCCCGGCATCGACGTGCTCCGTGGTATACTCCCAGACGAATTTCTCCGCCCCCCGGCGGTAGATCCAATCGGGCGTCCAGCGGCCGCAAATCAAAGCGATGTTAAGCTGTTTTTCCTCGCGGTTGCAAATTTTTACAATGTTGTCCAAGCCGCTGTAATCAATCACGGTTTCCTGCGGACGGAAACAACGGATGCTGAGGTAGTAACTCACCCCCGAGATCACCGGCTGCCGGATCAACGCCTCGGGCGGCTCATACAAATAGCCGTCGCGCAAAATTACAAACAAGCCCCGCGCCGGAGCGCATTTCGTCAAAATTCCACTCATTTTCTTAACTCCGGTTTCACTGCCTCAATCGCCTCGAGATACGGACGGCTGCGGAAATCCTCGGCAAACAACTCAAAATAATCGGCCCCCAGCGCTTTCCCTTTGAGCAAGGCGGCTCCGACCTCGGCGGGCGGCATTTTTTTGGCCGAATAAATGTCGATCAGCTGCGCCCCCTTGCGGATCTCGGGCCGCTCCGCCCACAAGTCGACGGTCGGGTTGCCGGCGGCAAACCACGACTGGTGCGTGAGATAACAAACGGTTAACGTCAGACGGTCGCCGTATTTTTGAAAAGCCCAGTCGCGCATATTTACCGCAAAATCCTTGCTGCGCTCACCGGGAAACATGTCATGCGGACACCATGAGAGATTTTGCCTGGGATACGCGTTGGCATAACAATCAAACATGCTTTGCCACGCCGAGCGCAATTTTTCCGGCGTGTAACCGATGCGTTTGGCATCCTCCGGTGACAAATTCATATTGGCCTCAAGGCCGTTTTCCAGCGCCGGGCCGGTGACTTGCACGGAGACGATTGCCGGGTGATTGCGGTAACGCTCCGCCATCACCCTGACCGTCTCGGCAAGGACGGCCAGATAATTTCGATCCCACGGCACCGGCGCTTTTTGGGTGCGGTGTCCGGCGTCAACGTGCGCGGAGTGATACTCCCAGACAAACGGCTCGACCTGCCGGCCGGTATAAATCCACTCCGGCACCCAGCGCCCGGCAATCAACGCGAGGTTGACCTTTTTGCCGTGCTTTTGACAGAGCTCCAGCACCCGGTCAAGCGCCGCAAAGTCATAGACATTCTCCTCCGGCCGGATCATCCGCAAGCTCGGATAGAGGACCACTCCGTCGACGGCATCGAGAGCAATCAGCTCCTCGGGGTTGCCCCGGATATCATCGCCCCGGAGGATCATAAAAATCCCCCGCTGCGGATTGCCGGCAAACACCGTGAGGGCAAGCACAGTCAAGAGTATGGTGAAACAATATTTCATTTGACAATGCTTTCCTTTTGATTTTTGACACTGGCCCAGTAGGCGTTTTCGGCCATAAAAAAGCAGACGCTGTAGAGTTTGTCCCAAGGATATTGTTTCATCATTTGGGCAAACTCGGGGGCGGCGGCTGTGATTGCCTCCTGATTGTCGGAGAGAAAGATCACATAGGCGGCAAACAGCGGGTCGCGCATATAGTCGTTTTCGTAAATCCGGCGCGGGCTCAACTTTTTCCACGGCTGATACTGATAAATCCCGAGTTTGATCGCCTCTTTGATATCCTTTTGCGGTACAAAACCGTTGGCCGGGTCATTGAGACTGCGCCAATCAACGTTAAAGGCGAGCCGGTCGGCGGCTTCGCTGTTGAATTGGCGGTGAAGCAATAAGTGCGGCAGCGCGCGTTCGGCATTTTTGTTCAAGGCCTCACGATAAGCGGCACGGGTGGCTTCATCGGTCTCCATTTGGATCAATGCCTTGAGCCCCGCCTGCGACGAGGTGCTGGTCCAGATCGGCGGACGCTGGGGATAATTGGGAGTTTTCGTTGGCTCAATATAATTTGCCCCCTCGCGGATCACACCAAGGCGGGTAATGTCGCGGTGGCCGAATTTTTGATTGACGTTTTTGCGGTATAGCTCTTCCCACTCCGCTTTGCCGGTCAATTGCGCCAAGGCTTTCATCACAAACAACCGCCGCACATTGGCGTCAAAGTGGTCGCCCTCCCAGCCGCCGAAAAAGCCGAAATTGGCGCGGTCGCTGGGGATGCGCCAGCCGTTGGTGCGAAAGGCCTCGCCATTGCGCTCAACGACCGCAATGATTTTTTGCTTTTCCCCGGCGGTCGGGATGGGGCTGTTGACATAGCGCCAGAGGCCGAAAAACCACGGGTAGCTCTGATCGTCGGAGCTCGCCGGATAGTGGCTGACGCCGTCGGCGGCAAATCCGCGTCCGATAAAGCCCGGTTCGCCGCAAGTCCCCATTTTAACGAGTCCGGCGGCAATCCGCCGCGCCTCCCCGGCCAGCTCCGCCGAGGGCTCAAACTCGTAGCGGGTACACAAAGCATCCATGTAAACACCGCCAAAGAAGCTTCCGTTCTCAATCGGTGTCCACCACCCGAGGCCGTTGGGCTCCAAATTTTTGCAATTTTCCGCCGTCGGCAAAATCACCTCTTTTTTACTGTTGGTGTAATCATAGAGCGTCCCGTCGGGGCCGACAAATTTGTCCCAAATCTGCCGGTGCGCCGCCAGGGACGCATCATGCAAGTCGTCCGCAGCCATCATATTTACTCCTGCAATTACCATTAAGAATGTTAAAAAAAATTTCACGATTGTCCCTTTTGGTTAAAACACTGCCCGCCCAATTCGCAGTTGAGGATGACGTTTTGCCCGGCGCTGCTGTCGCTGATGAGCTCTATCAGCAATTTGGCTCCGGCGTCGCCCAACTCCCGCGTCGGCTGGCGGACAATGCCGATTATGTCATAATAATCAATCAACTCGGCATCGTCCTCGATGGAGATCACCGAAATATCGCCGGGAATGCGCAAATGCTGCCGCGCCGCCAGTAAAATCGAGCGTACCGGCATACTGTGAGTGATAAAAATCGCCGTCGGCCGCATTGAAAGCGGCATCGCGCACAATTCGTCAATAATGGCAAGGCCGCCGTCGATGTTTTGCGGGTCAAGCTTGTGCACCCAAGTTACTTTGCGCCGGCCTTTGGCCTCCCAATGCCGAGTGAAGCTGTTGATCCGCAGCAAGTGGCAGGCGTCTGGATTCTTTAAGGTGATGATCCCGGCGTTGACATGCCGCACGGCTTCGCGGTCAAAACCGGCGGCGGCCAATTCGCCCGAGCGGTCGTTTTTGCAATAGACGGCATGGCGCGCGTCCTGCTCCTCCATATTGCCGACGCAGACGACGGGGATGCTCAAACTTTGCAGCTCCAAGGAAAGGTGATGCATATCGGCGTATTCGAGCAAAATGAGCCCGCGCAAATGATGCTCATTAACCAAACGGACCACGTAGGAGAAACTCAACCGCGACGGGATCACCGGGATGATCTCGGCGGTAAACCCGTTGATTGCAAGACGCTTGAGCGCCGATGACAGCAAGGCCGTCGAGTAGGGCGTACAGTTAAAATCATAGGCGGCATGGGTGATGATCCCGACGCAATCGGTGCCGGGGCAAAATAAATTAAGCTTGATCCCGAGCTCGCGGGCGGCGTTTTCCACCTTTTTGACGGTGGAGAAGCGGTGGCCGCCGTGGCCGGACATGATCCGCGACACGGTGGCGGTGCTCACCTGAGCGACTTGAGCGATTTCTTTGGCGGTGACTTTTTTCATCCTGACAATCCTATCCGGTATAACGTTCTAATCATATTATACCGTAACTTTGAAGCATTGCCAAGATGCGAAATTGCATTTCTTTGATGGAAATTACATCGCTTTGTAATTTTTTCCGTATTTCTGTAATTTGCAATAAAAAAAAGCGGGCAACCGCACGGACGAATTTCCGTGGCGATTGCCCGCTCAGGATGAGGCGCTTATTTGCCGTAATAGATCTTGAGATAAAGATCCTTGATTTCGGTAATTAAGGGGTAGCGCGGGTTGGCGCCGGTGCACTGGTCGTCAAAGGCTTTTTCGGACAACGCATCGACCTGGGCCAAAAATTCCTTCTCGTTGATCCCATAGTCCTGCAGAGTTTTGGGGATGTCGAGTTTGGCTTTCAGGGCCTCGATGGCGTCAATCAGCTTTTGGACCTTTTGGTCCTCGGTGGCGCCGCCCAAGCCGAGGAAATCGGCGATGTTGGCATAGCGCTCCTTGGCTTCCGGGCACTTGTACTGCGAGAAAGTCCCCTGCTTGGTCGGCTTGCTGGTCGCGTTGAATTTAATCACTTCGCAAATCAGCATCGCGTTGGCCAGGCCGTGCGGGATGTGAAACGCCGCACCGAGCTTGTGCGCCATCGAGTGGCAGACGCCCAAAAAGGCGTTGGCAAAGGCCATCCCGGCGATGGTCGAGGCGTGGTGGACCTTTTCTCTTGCCCGTTCGTCGGTGGTGCCGTTGGTATAGGCGGCAGGGAGATACTTAAAGAGGATGCGGATGGCCTCCATCGACAAGGCGTTGGTGTACTCGCTCGCCAAGATGGAGACGCGCGCTTCCAAAGCGTGGGTCAACGCATCCAGGCCGCTGTACGCCGTCAATTTGGGCGGCATATTCATGACCAGTTTGGTATCGATGATCGCCATCGAAGGGGTGAGCTCGTAGTCGGCCAACGGGTATTTGTTGCCGGTCTTTTCATCGGTGATCACCGCAAACGGGGTCACTTCCGAGCCGGTTCCGGAGGTGGTCGGGATGGCGACCAAGCTTGCCTTTTGGCCGAGTTTGGGAAATTGGTAGACGCGCTTGCGGATATCCATAAAGCGCATCGCAATGTCGTGGAACTTGACCTCCGGGTGCTCATACATGAGCCACATGATTTTAGCAGCGTCCATCGGCGAACCGCCGCCGATGGCGATGATGGTGTCGGGCTGAAAGGCATTCATGCGCTCCAAACCTTTGGCCGCGGTGCCCAGAGTGGGATCGGGCTCGACGTCGGCAAAGATTTCGTGCTTGATGCCGAGTTCTTCGAGTTTCTCCAACGCCTCATTCAAAATCCCGTTGTTGTACAAATAGCGGTCGGTAACGATAAAGGCGCGCTTCTTGTCCGACAAGTCGCGCAAGGCTTCGCTGAGACAGCCGTACTTAAAGAAGATTTTGGGAGGCACGCGGAACCACAGCATATTTTCTCTCCGTTGGGCGATGGTTTTAATGTTGAGCAAGTGCTTGGGTGCGACATTTTGGCTGACCGAGTTACCGCCCCAGCTGCCGCAGCCGAGGGTGAGCGACGGGTCGAGCTTAAAGTTGAAGACATCGCCGATGGCGCCCTGACTCGAGGGCATGTTGATCAAGGTGCGCCCGGTTTTCATCCGGCGGCCGAATTCATCAATGCGGTCGGTATTGCGGGCGTTGGTATAGAGTACGCTGGTGTGGCCGAGACCGCCAAACTCCAGCAACTGCTGGGCGCGGTCGAGGGCCTGGGCAAAGTCTTTGACCTTGTAGAGGGCCAATACCGGCGACAATTTTTCGCAGCTGAAGGGATACTCTTTGCCTACCCCGTGGGTTTCGCCGATCAACACTTTGGCGTAATCGGGGACCGTGATCCCGGCCATCTGGGCGATTTTAAAGGCGCTCTGGCCGACGATCTTGGCATTGAGCTTGCCATCGACGACGATCACCGCGCCGACTTTTTCGGCTTCGGCCTTATTAAGGATATAGGCGCCGCGCTTGATGAATTCGGCTTTGACGGCATCGTAAATCGCCTCCACCGCGACCACCGACTGCTCGGAGGCGCAAATCATCCCGTTGTCAAAGGTTTTGCTTTGCAGCACCGAGCTCACCGCCATTTGGATGTCGCAAGTTTCGTCCATGATGGCAGGGGTGTTGCCGGCGCCGACGCCGAGGGCGGGGATCCCGCTCGAGTAAGCGGCCTTGACCATGCCGGGGCCGCCGGTGGCAAGGATCAAGCTCACGCTCGGGTTGCTCATCAAGTGCTGGCTCAAGGCCACGGTCGGGTTGTCGATCCAGCCGATGATCCCCTCGGGGGCTCCGGCGGCGACGGCCGCGTCCAAAACAATCTTGGCAGCGGCAATGGTGCTTTTTTGAGCCCGCGGGTGGGGACTGAAGATAATGGCATTGCGCGTCTTAAGCGCCAAAAGCGATTTAAAAATGGCCGTGGAGGTGGGGTTGGTGGTGGGGACGATCCCCGCAATCAAACCCATCGGCTCGGCGACTTTGATGATCCCGAAGGATTCGTCGCGCTCAATCACGCCGCAGGTCTTGGTATTTTTATATTTGTTGTAAACATACTCGGAGGCGAAGTGGTTTTTGATCACTTTGTCCTCAATCACGCCCATGCCGGTTTCGGCGACGGCCATTTTGGCCAGCTCGATGCGGGCGTCGTTGGCGGCCAGAGCGGCGGCGCGAAAGACTTCATCGACCTGCGCCTGTGTAAACTCGGCGTACTTCTTTTGGGCGTTTTTAGCGGTTTCGATGACTTTATTAAGCTCGTCGATGCGGAGCTGCTCCTCGTTGACTTCCGTAACTTCTTTTGCTTTGACCATAGCTCACCTCGCAATGTTGTGGAGTGTTATTTTAGGTATATTTATATCGATATTTTTTTATCGATGTCTTAATATACGCCGAAAAAACCGATTTTCAACTGTATTTTGCAAAAAAAATTAAAAATATATTTTTCACTTTGACTGACTCCATCGCGGCCCTTGCCGCTCCCGCCCCTCTCTATAACCGCCGGTAAAATCCCGGTTATATTGTTATAAGTAATTGACCGTAAAGCGCATCAGGCTACCATTAATCATAAGCTTTTTCTCCAAAAATCCAAGACTGCAACGTTGATCATTGTAAAATTTTTGCATTTTTTTCAAAATCAGCCCTTGAAAACAAAATTTTTCGTTTTATATTAACTGTAATAAAAAATAATACAGTAGGATTTGTTTCATGTCCGAGGACCAAGCCAAATTCAGCCGTGCCGATCAATTGACGCTGCAATTGCAGAGCCACTGCGCCAAGCTTTGCGAGGGCGACAAATTTATGTCCGTCCGGCAGATCATGCGCGACTTTGCGGTCAGCCAAAACACGGTCCAGCAGAGTCTCGAGCGGCTGTGCCGCGCCGGCGTGCTGGAAGTCAAGGACCGCAGCGGCTACATTGTCCGCCGCCGCCGCACTTACGGCAAAATCGTCACCTTTCTCCCCGAACAAATTCACGAGTATGTGCATGAGCTGGAGAGACATCTCAACCATTACGCCGGCGAGGCCGGATTTGAACACGAAATGGTCTATTACAGCGATGAAAACGCGACCATCCAGGGAATGACCACACTGCAGGCCGACGCCGTTATTTTTTCACCGCTTTATCAAATCGGCGCTCCGGCGATCAATCACCTGATGGCACTGCCGTTTCCGGTGGTTTTGATCCGCTGCTCGCCGCGGATCGAAAATTGCCGTTATGCAAACAACGACAACGAAATGTGCGGATTTCTGGCGGCGATGCAGCTGATGAATCTCGGCCACAAAAAACTTGCCGTTTTTATCTCCGAGCCCGACATCTCCAACATCCGCGAGCTGGCCGACGGGTTCTGTAAATTTGCGGACGTTTACCGTTTACCGGTGGAGATTCTCAATCCCCAAGTGACCCCCGGCGAGTATTCCCCCGAAAAGAGCCGGATTTATTGGGAAAAATATTTGGCAGAGCACCCCAAATTGGATTTTACCGGCCTTTTTGTCACCTCCGCCAAACCGGCCTTTGAGATCATTGCCGCCTCCGCCCGGCACGGGATCAAGGTCCCCGACGACTTGAGCGTAATCGGGATCACGCACACCGGCTACCCCGAGGGAAATATTGATTTAAGCAGCATTCACGGCCGCCGCGGCGAAATGATCCGCTGCGCGGTACAGATCATCAAGGATCACTTTGACCATGTCATCGATGCCCCCAAATATTACGACATCGCCCCGGAAGTCCACTGTGGGTGCACCGTTAAATCAATCAGCTGAACAACCCTTTACCAATATGTTAACGATAACCAAAAAACCGGAGGAACTGATTATGAAAAATTCACCGAGCCATTTATTTACATTGATCGAACTCTTGGTCGTGATTGCCATCATCGCCATTTTGGCCTCGATGCTGCTCCCGGCACTCAACAACGCCCGCGAAAAAAGCCGCCAAACCGTCTGTGTCAACAACTTGCGCCAGTTGAGTTTAAACATCGCCGGCTACACGGCGGACAACAAAGACTGTTTCCCGTTGTCCCGCACCAACGGCGTCAACTGGCACTGCCAAAATGCTCCCCTGGCCGACTGGGCGGGGTGGAAAGCCATTCCCAAAGCCAAATTTGACGATTGCCTGAGCAAAATTCCGCTCAACTGCCCGAGCTCGACCTCGACCAACTATCTTAATGCCAACAACGGCGATAACGTCGACTATGCCACCAGTCTCCACTTGATGGTCACGAGCGAAAACGGCTATGTGCCCAAAAACCCGGTGGTCAAAACCGTCCGGCTCAAAAAAGTCTCCACCACCTTTTTGATGGCTGACCGCCTCAAATACGGCGCGACCGACGGCTGGACTCCCTTTGCCACCTGGAGCAGCTGGTGTCAGGAGGGCGGCGGGAGCTACCTCAAGGTGCAAACCGAGCGGCACAACGGCGCATTTAACGTCCTGTGGGCCGACGGCCACGTCGGAGCGCGCAAATACCTCGACTTGTACGGCCGCGACTTTGACTACCAGATCAACCCCTACTGAGAGACTGTAACATGAAATTATTGTTTGCCATATTGTCCGTTTCGGCCTTGTTGCCGCTGGCCGCGCTGGAGTTAAACATCCGCCAATTCGGTGCCAGAGGCGACGGCACGGCGGACGACACCGCAGCCTTTCAGCAGGCCTTGAATGACTTGGCCGCCAAGCCGGGCGCGACGCTGATTATCCCCGACGGCAAATACCTTATCTCCAACAAATTGACGGCGCAGAATCTCGTCAATGTCACGATTGCGGGCGGCAACGACACTCAAATTGAGCGCGCGAGTCTCAAATACGACATCATCGCCTTTGCCGACTGCCGCAATATCACGGTCAAAAATCTCGTATTTCGCTCGCTCGAGACGACTTGCGTCAACGGCGAAGTCATCGCTTTGACCGGGCGCAAAACAATGACCGTCAAGGCCGAAAACCTCGAAGATTTCGCGATTGACGGCACCAAAACGATGATGCAGATTTATACCGCCGACAAAATGCAGGATCACCGCTTTCACCGTACCACCGTCACCGAGGTCAAAAAAACGGGCGCCCGTCTTTATGACATCACCATTGATTACCCCTATGAAGACAAAGCCGTGGAGGGGCAAAAAGTCGCCTTTTTTATCCGCGGCGGCCGCCCGGTGATGACCATGGCCCGCTGCGACGACTCGACCTTTGACAACGTCCGGGTGATCAACGGCGGCGATCTCGCGTGGGGGTTGCGGTTTTGCAACAATATGACCTTCCGCAATTGCACCATCGGCCGCGAAAAAGATTCGCCGTTGTACGTCTCCACCGGCGCCGACGGCATCCACAGCAAGCACGCGCGGCGCGGACACTTGATCGAGAGCTGCGATTTTTCACAATTGTCGGACGACAATCTTAATTTTTCCACCACCTTTCAAAACATCGCCAAAGTGGAGGGCAACACTGCCACCATCGTCGGCGACGCGATGGCCTATCAGGCCGGAGACCGCGTGGCGCTCTTTGACCCCGAAACATTAAGCGTCACTCAGGACCTCAAGGTCGTCAAGGCGAGCCCGGCCAAGTGGGGCAAATTTGAGGCGCAGATCATCGAGCTTGACGCCGCTCCCACGGTCAAAAACACTTTGGAGTCGATGGGCCGCACCGAGCCTTTCCGCCTGCTCTTCGGCCACAAAGGGGAGCTCCCCGGCCTTATTTTCAACCGCGAATTTTGCCACAAGGGCTCGGTCATCCGCAACAACCGCTTCGGCAACAACCGCGCCCGCGGGATTCTTTTGCGCACCAGCGATACTTTGATTGAAAACAACATTTTTTACAATCTCCGCGGCCCCGCTATTTTGATGGCCTCCGAGGGAATGTGGCTCGAGTGCGGCAACATTGACAACGTGACGATCAAAAACAACACCTTTGACCGGGTAAGCCGCAGCCCGATTTTGTTTTCGAGCATCCACTACAGCAGCAAACGGTTGCCCGGCGAAATGAGCAACCGCAATCTCACCATCACCGGCAACACCTTTACCAACTGCGGCTCACCGGCAATCGAGGGCGGCGACACCTTCGGCCTTTTCGGCAACCTGATTTTACTCGAAAACGTCAGCGGCGCAACCGTGAGCGGCAATATTTTTAAGCCCAACTCACCCTTGGCCCCCGCGGCGGAAAAAGTCATCGTCAACTATTCGCAAAATGTGACCGTCAAGGACAATCAGGAGATCAAATGATGAAACTCTCAGCGTTTCTGGCGGCCATCATGGCCTTTTCGACCCTCGCCGGGGCGGATATTTTGATCGATGTCCAGCAGGGCAGCGACGCCGGGGACGGCAGCACCGCCAAACCTTTTAAAACGTTCGCCAAAGCTCTCGCATTGGCCAAACCCGGCGATACGGTCAAAATCCTTCCCGCCAGTCAACCGATCAAGCAATCGCTCCGATTGCTCGACACCGCGGGCGCGCCGGGTCAGCCGATCACCATTGACGGATCGTTTAATATTTTGCGCGGCGCCAAACGTTTGACGGCGGCCGACGTCGCCCCGGGGGGCGTCCCCGACGTCTTTGTTCTCAAAGGCGACAAGCCGTGGCCGGACCCGACCCAAATGCGCTTTTACATGGTCTTTGACGGCAGAATGAACCGGATGGGCCAGCACTCCAAAGCCCCCTGCGCTCCTTATAAAGCCATCGGCGAACTCCAAGTTAACGAGTGGACGCTTCTGGACAACAAGGACCTCTATTTCCGCCTCGAGCCCGGCAAAACCGTCAGCGAAGTCGCCGTCGAGTACCCTCTTTTGGACAGCGGCGTGGCGGTGGCGGGGTCGGCCAAGCACCTCGTTATCAAAAATTTCATCGTCCAAAACTTTCTCAACGACGGCTACAACATCCACGGCGACGTCACCGACACCGTGTTTGAAAACGTCGCCGCCGTAAGCAACGGCGACGACTCGGTGAGCGCACACGAAAACAGCGTCGTCACCGTCAAAAATCTCATCGGCATCAACAACGGCACCGGTGTCTGCCACATCGGCAACGCGCAAGTCTCACACCAAAATTTATATCTTGCTTTGGCCGACAGCCGCGATTTGTTTATCCTCAACAGCCGGAGCGTTTTTGAGGGGTTGTATGTGATTGCCAACGGCGCGGCGCCCTCCGGCTTCGGCGACAGCAAGACGGGGGTCAAAGCAACCTTAACGGATGTTTACCTCTACTCCGCCACCCCCAAGCGCCCGTTTACCGCCAGAGCCAACAATGAGCTCTCGGGACAAAACGTCAATTTTTTCAACTACAGCGTCAACGGCGTCATCCCCAATCTTACGGAAGTCACCGACGGTGCGGCGACCTTGGCCGTAATTGAGCGCAAAAAAGCGGAATTATTCGCCATTTTCGGCCCCAATCTCCAAAAAGTGCTTCCCTGAAGTTTGCGTCTCTCCCGTTCGATGCTATAGTAAACAAACGGAAAATTTAACGGGAGTCATACTATGCCCGAGCACCCTTTTTTGACCCAAGCCAGATCCATCAAAATCCCGGAGTACCGCCAAACAGTGCTGCCCGTGGCCGCCGGTACGGTCGAACGCGACAGCACGGCCTTTTTGGGCTGGCACTTTGTCGAAACCGTGCCGCTGTCCGAGTTTTTCGCCGCCGTGCCGGAACGGAGCATGAGCCAAACTTTTGACTTTGGCGACAATCTGACCGGCTATCTCACGATCAAACTCAAGTTTGAGCGCGAAATGGATGCGCCGTTTCAAATTAAAATTGTCCTTGGCGAAACCGCGCGCGAGCTCGGCGAAACCTTTGACGACTACACAGGGGAGCTCGGCCGCGGTTGGCTCCAGCAAGAATTCATCACGTTGGACGACCCGCAAGCGGAAATCAAACTTCCCCGCCGTTACACCTTTCGCTATGTCCGGCTCGAGGTGGTGATGAATTCCCCGTTTTACCGTTACCGAATCACCGGCTTGTCCGCCGAAACGGTGACGAGTGCCGATGTTTCGCAACTTTTGCCGCCGCCCGCGGGCTTGACCCCGGTCGAAAAAGAGATCGACCGCATCGCCGTCAACACGCTCAAAAACTGCATGCAGCAAGTATTTGAGGACGGGCCCAAGCGCGACCGGCGACTCTGGATCGGCGATTTGCGGCTGCAAGCCTTGGTCAATGCCCAAACCTTTCGCCACTTTGATCTCGTCAAAAAGTGCCTTTATTTGTTTGCGGGCACGGTCAATCTTGAGGGCGAAGCCGTTTCCTGCGTTTTTTGCCGCCAGTCCGGCGACATCCGCCCAGGCAACGCGATGATTTTTGACTACAGTGCGCAAGTGCCGGTGATTTTGCTGGAGTATCTGCAAGCCTCCGGCGACCGCGCCACCGCGCTCGAGCTCTATGACTTTGCCAAAGCTCAAATCGACGGCTGCGTCAGCCAATTTGACGCCGACGGCGTCTTTCGCAACCCGCGCAAGCGCTGGCTCTTCATCGACTGGCAAAATGAGCTCGACCGGCAAGCCGCTGAGCACGGGGTCGTCATCTGGGCGCTCAAAAAATCGGCAATGTTGGCCGAAATGCTGGGCAAAAATGAGGATGCCGCCAAGTTTTTGCAAACCGCCCAAAAGATCAGCGAAACGGTGATGAAACACTTTTGGGACGAGAAGCGGCAATTGTTTGTAAGCGGCGAAGCCCGGCAGGTCTCCTGGGCCAGCCAAGCGTGGCTCACCTTGGCGGAAGTGTTGCCCAAGGCCGATTCCGCCCAAGTCATGCAAAATGTCCTCGTCATGCCGCAGGCGGTCAAGCCCGGCGGGCCGTACCTCTACAGCTTTGTGGTTGAGGCCTTGATTGCCGCCGGTTTGCCCGGCGCGGCACGTCAAATGATCCGCGATTACTGGGGAGAGATGGTAAAGGCCGGATTTGACACCTTTCCGGAAGTCTTTGATTCGTCCGACCCCTTGCGCTCGCCTTACGGGAGCGTCATCGTCAACAGTTTTTGCCACGCCTGGAGCTGTACCCCCGCCGCCTTTTTGCGCTCGGGCGAACTTGCTTAAGGTTTGGCCGCCGCCAAAATCTCCGGGATCACCTCGTTGATATCGCCGGCGCCGATGACGGCGAGCAGCATCGGTTTGGCGGCGGCGGCCAACGCGGTTTGCGCCAGGACGGGCCACGCGGCTTCGCAGTAAACCCCGCCGGTTTTGTCCGCGAGATCGCGGCTTGAAATATCGCCCTTCTCCGTCCATGCCGCAAAGACCGGAATTACGATCAACGAGTCGGCCTGCGGCAAAATTTTGGCAAAATCCTCGATGTATTTGGCCAATCTCGCATAACGGTGGGGCTGAAAAATAACCCGCAAATGGTGATTGGGGTAGCTCCGCTTTAAACTGGCAAGCGACGCCCGCAGCTCCTGCGGGTGATGCGCATAATCCTCGATCACGGTCAAGTCGGGGGACTGGTAGTGCACCGTCATCCGCCTGGCCACACCGGGGAAATCCTTCAAAATCGCCAGCGCCCGGGTGCGGTCAATGCCGAACTCGGTCGCCGCCTCCGCCGCCAACAAAGCGTTCCAGTCCTGAAAGGTGGCGCTGTCGTCGCGCTCCAGACGCCGCGCATCGGGGTGCCCGGCAAAAATCCGGTCGGTGAGCTCATTGCCGTAATAAATCAATTTTTGCGAATTCATGGCAAAGGTGCGGAAGTTGTCCAGCAATTGCGCTTCGCCGCCCACGCTCCAGGCGTGATCGTCGTCAACATTGGGGACGATCCCCAAAAATGGCCTGATAAATACATGCGTCCCGTCCGACTCGTCCACCTCGGTGACAAAAATGTCGCCGTTGCCGCTCCGCGACGGCAAATTGGGGACTTCGCCGCCGATTAAAAAACCGGGGTCGAGCTCACTTTTGAGCAAGATAAAGCTCAGCATCGAGGTGATGCTGGTTTTGCCGTGCGAGCCCGAGATCGCGGCCGACCGCTGATAGCTTGCCGCCAGCCGGCCCAAAAATTCGCCGCGGCGCAAACACAAGATCCCCAGCTCCTTGGCGCGCTGGAGCTCCGGGTTGTCGGGCTTCACCGCCGACGAGTAAATCACGAGCTCGGCATCGGCAGGCAAATAACCGGCGGCGTGGTCTTTGTAAATATGCGCTCCCATTTCGGCCAGTTTGCCGGTTTTGGCGTTCAACTGCTGGTCGGAGCCGCTGACCGTCGCGCCGCGCTCCAAACTGATCATCGCCAACGGCGCCATCCCGGCGCCGCCGATGCCGATAAAATGCAATACTTTTCTCATATCCGTTTCCTCAATAAAGGTCTTATTTTTTTACTTGATTGCCAGCAACCGCACCCAGTCGGACTCCAATGACACGGTGATCAATGCGGCTCCGGCGAGCAACGATTGCAGCACCCGGCCATCCTGCGGAGCAAGCGCCCGGCGCGTCAATAAATAATCCAAATCCACATCCAAAATATACGGCTGCGCCGGGTCAAACGAGGTCTGCGCCAGCATTTTTTCCAAAAATTCGCTCTCCAGCACACGGTCGGCAAAGGGGCGGACCGCTGCCGGGTCGTTGAGCATGGTTTGCATCGGCGGCCAAGTTGGATCGCAGACGACTTCCAAGTTCGGGCAAGCATACGGAGTAAACATATAATGCGAAATCACGATGGACTTGGCAATGATGCCGTGTTGGAGCGCAAACACCAAATGTTGATCGTGGCGCAAGGCGGCAATCGCCCGCTTGGCCGCCCTCTCGCTGAAATCAAAGTCATTTACCGACAAACCGCTGTCCAAAACATCGGTATGGTGATCGAGCGTCAAAACTTGACACGGCGCATGATTTTGCCGATAGCGGCACCACGGCAGCAATACCTCATGGTGAAGTTTTACCACCTCCACCGGGAATCCCCAAAAGCTGCTGTTATGCATGACAAGTAATCCTCAATATCCGCTTGCCGGGGACCGCCGGAGCATAGCGGCCGTGCCGAATGCCGGGAGCGAAAATGACTTCGTTGTCCGCCTCCACCACGCAGGCCTCGGCGCGGTCGAGTTTGCGGTCGATCCGCAATTTTTTCAAAAGCACCGGCTTTTGACGGCCGAAGGGGATGATCCGGTCGCCGTCAGCCAAGGGGCGCAGCCGGAGGATTGCCGGCATCGTCTCCCAGTCAAAATAAGCTGTCTGCAAACTTTGACCGGTCATCGCCGTAACCGCCTCGGCGGTAAAGTCAAACGGCCCGGCGGAAATATGAGGGCAACTTTGCCAGTCCCACAACACGTCAAAATCCGCGAGGACGGGCGGCGCCCAAAAAAGCTCGCCCGACTTGATCATGATCGAGCTGGCATCATTGACAGGGATGTGATTGCTCCCCCCGGCGGCAATGGCATTTTTGAGACGCAAGACGGTATCATGCGAGACAATGGCATTGGTATATTTGCGGAGTACCCGGACCAGCAACGCGGACGGCAGCGCTTGCCAGAAACCGAGCGGCGTTTTGGCCAGATTGGCAATCTCCAAGTATCGTTTCTCCGCTTCACCCTCAATAAAATCGGCATCGTCGGCAAGTACCGCCAGCGTTTGATAGAGCCCGGCGCGGCTCTCGGGGAATTGTTCAAACAAAGGCTTCAGCAATTGATTGCGGATAAAGTTGCGCTTGTAATCGCTCTCAAGATTGGTGGAGTCGGTGCGCCAGCAATATGGTTTGACAAACTCCTCAATCTCAAGGCGGGTCAAACCGAGCAACGGGCGGATGAACGCAACGCCGTCAACCACGCTCACCGGCCGGGGTCCGAGCAAACTGGAGAGATTGCCGCCGCGACTCGCGCGCAGCAAAAAATTTTCGACGCGGTCGTCAAGGTGATGGCCCAAAATTACCGCCCCATCCGGCCCGACCAACTCCCGGTAGGCGGCCAAACGCCCCTGCCGCGCGGCATTTTCGACATTTTCGCCGGGCGGAAGTGTGAGGTCGATGCAGCGAAAATCAATGCTGTGATCGCGGGCAAAGTCGGCGGCAAAGCGGGCGTCGGCGTCGGATTCGCTCCCGCGCAAATGGTGATTAAAATGAATTGCGGTCAAATCAAACGGGAGAATGGCGCTGAAATGCCGGGCAATGAGCAAGGCGGCCATGCTGTCCGCGCCCCCAGACCAGCCGCAATAGAGCCGTTTTCCGGCGAATCCGGCAAAAATTTCCGCACATTTTTCAAGTTTCATTTGATAATTTCCCCGTTGATACTATAATATATAACGAAACCTTTGACAAAGCAACCAAAAGGAGTGCAATATTATGAGTCAAGATTACGATCGCGCACCGGTGTCACTCGAAGACGCCCAGCTCACCAGCTTGGAAACCAGTTTCATCAACCGCGTCTACGGCTGGATGACCTTTGGGTTGGCCGTCACCGGGCTTATTGCTTATTTTACCGCCACATCCCCGGCAATGATGAAGTTTTGCCTGACCCACCAATGGGTCTTTATGGTGCTGATGCTGGCCGAATTGGGCCTGGTCATCGCCCTCTCCGGCGCCATCAAAAAAATAAATGCCGGCGCCGCCACGTTCGGCTTTTTGTTGTTTGCAATCCTTAACGGGCTCACCTTGTCGGTGATTTTTTTGAGTTATCAAATGGGCTCGATCGCCGCCGCCTTTTTTGCCGCCAGCGGCACCTTCGGTGTCATGAGTCTGATTGGTTATGTCACCAAAAAAGATTTGACCGGCCTCGGCAGTCTCTGCTTTATGGGCCTCATCGGGATCATCATCGCCTCGCTGGTCAACATGTTCGTCAACAGCGCCAAAATGGACTACATCGTCAGCATCCTCGGGGTTTTGATCTTTATCGGGTTAACCGCCTATGACACCCAAAAGATCAAGCAGATGGCCTCAGCCTCCGGAGAATTCGAAAGCGACGATTTCAAGAAATTCGCCATCATCGGCGCATTGGCGCTTTACTTGGATTTCATCAACCTCTTTTTGTTCATCCTGCGCTTGTTCGGCAACCGCCGTTAATTTGAGGATTATTTGAACCTGATTTTGCTTGACAATACCGATTTTATCGGCCCTGATATCGCCCGGCTGACCGGTCGCCGGGCGCAGCACCTCCTGACCCATGTCAAAGTCGCCCCCGGCAAAATCTGCAAGGCGGGCCGCCTCAACGGCCCGCTGGGCGACGGCGAAATCATGGCGGTCGATGACCAAAGCGTCACCCTCCGTTTTACCCCCCGGTCAACACCTCCCACATCCTCGCCGGTTACGCTTTTATGCGCCCTGCCACGCCCCAAGACCTTTCACAAGGTCGTCCATACCGCCACCGTGATGGGGGTAAAGACCATGATCTTTTTTGAAAGTTACAAGGTGGACAAAAGTTACTGGCAAAGCCCGATGCTGACATCTGACGCCATCCGCGACACCGTCACCGAGAGTTTGGAGCAGGGAGCCGACACCGTAATGCCCGACATCCGGCTCATCCGCCGCTTTAAACCCTTTGTCGAGGACCAACTCGCCGCCGTCGCCAAGGGTTCGCCGATTTTGATCGCCCACCCCGGCAAAATTGCCGCCGGACCGGTTACCGCCGGGCCCTTCACCTTGGTCGTCGGGCCCGAAGGCGGCTTTACCGACTACGAGTTAAACTTGCTGCAAACGCACGGCGGGCTGCTGTATTCGCTGGGCCCGCGGATTTTGCGCACCGAGTTTGCGGTGACCGCATTGCTCGCCCGCCTGATTTAATCTGACACCAAAAAGAAACGCTTTCTCCCCGGTTTTGAGGAGAAAGCGTTATTTTTTTAAAATGGCGGAAATCATCCGCCATTATGCCGTTATTTTTATAACCTACTCTTTATCAAGGAAATATTGCTTAAAGAAGAACTTGTTCTTTTCGCCCGCATCGGCCGTCGCATTGTTGACGCCGCCGATCTGATCCTTGTAGGGAGCGATGGTGTCGGTCTCCGGGTAGACATACTCGCAAGTGGCGACAATCGCCAGCTGGGACTTGTGAGTCGACTCGGTTTCGGTCGAGAAGGCATAGCCGATGCCCGGCAAATCCTTGAGCCAGGGCACCCCGACGGAGTCGCGGACGACTTCCATTTTTTCGAGCCCGCCGACGATGAATTGGTTTTTCTCGGTCGAGACCATGATGTCAATCGGGGTGGCCGAGCTGCCGATTTCGCTACGCTCAAGACGCGGCGCGCCGCTCGACTGATAACCGATCAAAGATACGTTGTTGGCGTAAAATTTGATCAAGGTCGCCTTGGGGGCAATCGAGGTGGCGGCAACGGTGATGTTGAGGCCAAAGCTGTTGATGTTGTCGGCAACCACGTTTTCCTGCGTGTCTTTGTCGATTTTGATATCGTTGACCGGGGTGGTGGTTTTGCCGATGGCGGTAATGGCGCTGGCCAAAGCGGCCGCGGGATTGCCGTTGTCAGTGGTCGGGGCTTCGACGGTCGGCGGCTTCTGGGTTTTATCCATATAGAAAATTTTGGTGGTGCGGTTGAGCGACGAAGTGCTGTTTTGACGGACCACGATCTCGGCGGTGTGGGCGATGCGCGCCTTGCCGCGGGAGGAGATGAAGTCCAGATACCGGCTGTTCCACTTGGGGTTAAAGTTGTAATAGCTGGTGCGCTCGCTGCCGAGGGCTTTGTTGAGCCCGCCGTTGGCCGCCGACCAGTTGTCGCGGTAACGCCCGCCGACGCTGAAGAAGGAGTAGCCGTCGTTGTTTTTCCAGGCTTGGAAGTCAAGACCGATTTTGTCGTCGTTTTCGGCATAGATTTCATACACCGTAAAGCGGATTTTCATCTCGGGGAGCGGCAAATCGTATTTTTGCAGCATCGTCTCAATGTTACGGCGCGAAAAGGTGGCCGTGTTGAAAAAGAGACAATTGAGATCCGGGTCAACCATCACTTTGTCTTTACCGCCGATTAACTCCGCCTTGTCGTCGACGACGGTCATGCCGTCATTTTTGACCATCAAAGCAAGGGTGTCCGCCGGGACATTGGCCGGGAAATAGGTATACTTGGGCTGACCCGAGCTGTAGGTAATGCCCGGCTTGTCGAGCTCGGCGACGATGGAGTCGATGCCCATCCCGTTTTCGTGATCTTTGAAACGGAAATCTTCGGCCGAGATAAAGAGCATTGCGACGCCATTGTCAAACTTGATACACTCGACCGCGGTATTGCTGCCGTAAACGCGCTTGACCTGCACCATTTCGCGGATGATGCCGCGCAGAGCGTAGGGGTCGGTGGCGTACTTCAAAACATAGGTTTTGGTGATGGTTTTGGGATCGTTGTTGTCCCGGATAAAGTGCACGGCGTCAATGTCTTTGTCGACCTGGACGTGCAACTGGGCCTGGACTTGGGTATCCATGTAGCTTGAGGTATTGGCATTGTTGGCATCGGTATTGGTGCCGGCACCGGGGACAAACTGGACATAGTTGGCGACCGAGGTGTCGGCGCCAAAGAGCGACAGACCGCTCATCAAGGCAAACGAGTAAAAGAGTGCTTTCTTCATAATTATTTCTTATCCTTTTCGATAACATCGCTTAAAATTCGCAAGTGACCGCTCGCGGCGGCCATTTCTTTGTCGGGGTTGACCACATCGGCCTTGGCAACAATAAAGAAGTAGCTCTTTTCCACCGAGGTGGTAGTGGTGCCGAAGAGATACTTGACGACCGGGATATCCGACAAAAACGGGACGCCGATGGTTTGCTCGACCTTGCTGTCTTTGCTCCAGTAACCGATGATGCTTTCGTCACCGGTGAGCAAATTGCAGTTGCCGGAGACCGCGCTGGTTTCGACCAATTCATCGCCGTAATTATTGCGCTCGACCACGTTGCTCAAATTAAGAGCGTAGGTAAAGACGAGGTTGGCCACGGGGGTGTCGGGGGACACGAGGCCGGTCTTTTCGTCGGCGGTGCCGCGATAACAGACTTTGGGGTCCTTGATGGTGAGCCCCAGCGGCGAGTTGGCGATGATGCCGACGCTGGTGGCGTCGTTGTTGCTCTTGATGATGCGCTGATTTTGGGGAGTAAAATTGCTGGTGTAGGTGCCGGGGCTGTTGCGCACGGTCAAAGTCGCGTTATTGACCAGATTGGCGCGGCCGTCCTGCTGGAGCATCCGGACAAAACTCGCGTCAAACTGGGGGGCAAAAAAGAAACCGCCCGCCGCGCCGGAAACCGACTGGATCGCCGCGGTGCCCGCCGAAGTTACCGACATCGAGTCAAACCCGGCCTTAAACATATCCAGCCCGGGGCCGTTTTTCCACCCCAAATAGTCGATCCCCAAGTCGCGGAGCTCGCTTTCGCGCACTTCATAGATGGTAAAAGCGATGTTGGCGGTGGGTACCGGCCGGTCCAGCCAGCCCAGATATTTATTCAAGTCATCGACTTTGTTGCTTGCGTCCTTAAAGTAAATAATATTGGTCAAAGCATCATATTTAACCAACGAGTCGACCCCGCCGTTGACCCCGGTCGCCACCATGATGTCAACCATGATCTGGCCGGAGCGGTACTTGGCCATGTAAGTGCCGCGGGTAATGCCGGAGCCGTCAATCGGATCGCCCTCTTTTTTGCCGACGATATTTCCCGGCCGGTCGAGTTTGTCAATGGCCTCGTCAACGTAGGGCATCATCCCCACCGGGCAGCTGACGGTAAGATATTGCTTTTTGCCCACTTTATAATCGAGGCGGTTGACCTTGGATTGGGTGTTGTAACGAGTTACCATACCTTGGATAAACGGCGCCAAATCGTCCGCCCGCAGATGCTTGAGCTCATAGACCTTGGAAACCATGTACTCCTGCGCGTCATCCTGAATCAGCCGGACCTTTTTAATCTTTTCCGGAGTCGGAGTTTCGGCATTGAGCGCGAGGCCGCAACCCGCGGCCAGCAGCAACGCCAACGTCGTTTGCTTGATCATACAAATAATCCTTTCTTTGCGTGTCCCTCAAGGGTTCACATTGTTTGTCTGTACCAAAAAATGATACCGATGAAACAAAGCAAATTTGACGCAATCCGATCAAATTACGGTCGGGGGCGGATACTGGAGAATCTCCGGCCTCCGACCGACAGAGCAAAAGATCAAACACTTTTTTGCTTCATCGATAAATACAATAGAAAAAACTGTGCCAATCATTATTTTGAGCTTAAACTGTTCAAAATTGCGCCAAAATCATTTCATTAATGTAAAATTTAACCAATATTTTCTTTACAATTAATTCTTTTTTAGATTTTGATACATATTGATACAATCATTGATCAAGCCAAAAAGGCGATCGACATTCCTTTTCCGGTTTCATGTCATATAATTTAGCAGGGCGATATATGGAAATGGTTACGGCAAGATTTGGATTTGGTTAGAATGCATAAAAAAACCGGCAAAACGCCGGTTTTAATGATAAAAAAGCTAAAATTACATATCATTACGATGAGGAAATAAAAAAGGTCCGGCAGTCTTGCAACTGCCGGACCGGGACTATGCTAACGGCCGCCATTTTTGGGAGGATCGGCGACCGGAAAACTGCCTACTCGGCGCTCTCCTGACTCATCACGCCCTCGGTTTTGCGTACCGATTCGGGATACTTTTGCTGGTATTTTTCAATCATCCGGATCATTACCGCCATGCCGGGACTCTGGATTTTTTGCTCTTTCAGGCTCTCCAAGTCGCCATTGAGGACGGTATCCAAAAAAGCGATGCCCTTCTCAGGCCCCTCTTCGCGCAAATTGGTCAAGGCATTGAGATTGTTTTGGGCATTGACCACAATGTAGCTTTGGACGGTGCCGCGGCGCTGCTCTTTAAATTTCTCATTGAGCACAAAAAAAACCAGCGACGCGCCGCATACCAGCCCCAAAAAGAATCCCAACAAAGTTTTGCGCAAAAGACTGCGCCGCAAGTACCTTTTACCGACCATGATTATCTCCGGTGTTTATTTCCTATACATATAACGCAAAATTGCACCGTTTATTGTGTGATCAAAAGCAAAGTATTTTTGACCGCCGGACGAGTTTCCGTCCTGCCGTCGGGCCACCGGATTTGCAGCGTAAGAGGTTCGGAGTTTTTGCCCAGGCCGAAATGAAGAACGCTCTCATTTTGCGCCGAGCACCCGGTCGCACTCTCCACTTGCCGGATTTGGACGCGGTCGCCGTCATGCAAAATCACTTTGGCCCCGGTCGCCGAAGTCAACGGGGCGTTGCCGACGAGCTTGACCCGGAGATAATCCCCGGTGTCGGTCACATTTTGGAACAAACGCCCGGCTGCAAACAAATCCGGTTTGCCGTCATGATTATAGTCGCCCCACGCGCACTGAAAGCTGGTCGCGGCCTCAATATTGCCGGTATCCTCGGAAAAATGCCAGTCGCCGTCATTGTGCAGCAACACCCCCTTGTCGCCTTTGTAAATGGTGCCGAAAAACAAGTCGAGCCTGCCGTCATTGTCGTAATCGGCAGCCGTCGAACCGGCATAAGACTCCTGCCAGCGCAATTTGGCGTCGCGGGAGCGATCGACAAAGCGATAATCGGCCGCCTTGCCGCTGTTTTTCAAAAATTGCGGCCGGTCCTGATAATCCGGCGGGTGCGAGAAATTGCCGGCAAAGAGATCAAATAACCCGTCATTGTCAAAATCGCCCCACACCGCGCTGATCGTGTGCCCGGAGCTCGGGTACTCAACGCCCAAATCGGTTTTGAATTTGACATTGGGCCGCTCGGAGCCGGCGACGCCGTATTCCCGGGCCCGGTTGTCCGGGATAAAACCGTTAAAAAACCACAAAAAATTGGGCTGCAAACGATAATTGGCGACATAAATCTCCGGTTTGCCGTCCTCGTTGAAATCACAGGCAGTCACCCCTCCGCGGCAACGCATGGTTTGCCCCGGGGGACTTTTCCAGACGATTTCAAAACGCCCGTGATCGTTGCGCAAAATGTAGTCGGGAAAACTTTGGTTTTTTTCCCAGATTTCGTAGCCGGTAAAATAAATGTCAACCCAGCCGTCGCCGTCAAGATCGGCGGCACAGGCTCCCAGCGATACTTGTTCCCCAACCCGAGGCAGCTCCGCCGGAGCAAAATTAAAGTTGCCGTCGCCGGTAAAATATTGGTACGACCCGGCAAAAAACAAGTCGAGCTTGCCGTCGCCGTTGAAATCAACCGCCAGCGCCGGGCCGTTAACCCTGACATTGGCAGGGGTCACATCAACGAATTTTTTGCCTCCGCAATTGCGGTAAATCCGACCGTTGACAATCAAATCAACCCAACTGTCATCATCCAAATCCGCCCAGGCGACATTGCCGCCGGGGCTCACTTTGCCGTCAAACAGTTGACCGGTGACATCGACAAACCCGCCGCAAACCGGCAGAAGCATCATCGCCGTCAAAACACCGGTCAAAATTTGACCCGAGGGTCTCATTTTTGGTAAATGGCAAACGTGGCCGGGGGCATGGTAAGTTTGACCGCGCCGTCAATGATTTCGAGCTTAATGCCGGGCGAAACCAAAAGCTCGCGGTATTTGCTCGCCTTTTCGAGGCCAAACACGGCAACTTCCTCTTTGCCGAAGGGGTTAAAGGCGCAGACGCAAGTTTGCTTGCCCTTGATCCTCTGGTACACCACCGGGGCGGTGTTGGGCTTGACATACAGCACCTTAAGGTCGCCGGTGTTGCCCAACGCGGGATTGGCGGCGCGCAAAGCAAGCATTTTGCGGGTAAAGTTGAGCAGTGAAGCCGGGTCCTTTTCCTGCTCGGCGACCGACGGGCGGCCGGGCTTGGGGTCCAACGGGAGATAAAATTTGGCCGGACTGGCGGCGGAGAACCCGGCCTTGGGTCCTTTGTCCCACTGCATCGGGGTACGCGCGCTCGAGCGGTTGTAGGAGCCCTCAAAGTTGCCGAGACCGGGGACGGCGTCCATGCCGATTTCGTCGCCGTAGTAAAGAAATGGCACGCCGGGCAAGCTGAAAAGCATCGCATAAAGTGTCTTGACTTCCTCATAAGTGCGCCCGGTGCGCACCCGGCCGATGTCGTGGTTGCCGGTCGGCACCGAGACAAAGCCGCGCCCGGCGAGATACTCGAGATTACCCGTCAAATCCGCGAAAAAGGTCGAGGCGTCGCCTTTGCCGGAGCGGTCAAAGAAGCTCGTTTTGCTGTCGTCGTGATACGGAGAGTTGCCGATGCGCTCATTTTCCTGCCGCAGCAAATCGGTGTAGCCGCGCTGGTTAAAGTGCACCATAAAGTCGACGTGAAACCCGGCGTCGATGGCGGCCGGCGGGTTAGACCACTCGGAGACCAACACGGCGTCGGGGTAGTTTTTATCGAGCCATGTCCGGTAATAGTTCCAAATTTCGGTGATCCCTTCGGCGGCGTTGGAGCCTTTGACCAGACTTGAGGCCATATCGACGCGGAAGCCGTCGGCGCCAAGATCGAGCCAGAATTTCATGATATTTTTCATCTCCTGCCAGACCGACTGGCAGTCCGGGTGATCGGTCGGAAGCTGCCACGGGAACTCGACCGGGCGGAACCCGTAGTTAAGTGCGGGCTGGCAGTAAAAAAAGTTGATCATATAAAAGCCGTCACGCTGTGCATACCCGTTGATAAATCGGTAGTTGCCGGTATTTTGTCCCCAGCCGTCGGTCCACACAAAGTAGTTGCGGTAGGGGCTGTCGGGGTTGTTGCAGGAGTCGATAAACCACGGATGCTGGACGGAGGTGTGACCGGCGACCAGATCGAGGATGATCTTGATCCCCTTGGCGTGAGCCTGGCGGCAGAGCTCGACAAAGTCGTCGTTGGTACCGTAACGCGGGGCGATCTGATAAAAGTCGGAGATGTCATACCCGGCATCCTGAAACGGCGAAACAAAGCACGGGTTGAGCCAGATCGCATTGGCATTTAAGGATTTGACGTAATCCAATTTGGCCGTGATCCCCGGCAAATCGCCGATCCCGTCGCTGTTGGAGTCAAAAAAGGTCTGCGGATAAATTTCGTAGACGACGGCGTCATTGAGCCACTTGGGATACGTTTTTTTCATATCAGAATTCCTTATGTATTATATGGTTTCAATCGCTTGCATGATTTGATCAAGCACCTGCTCATAATCGGGGATTTTACCCTCCTCGGAGACCGCGACTTTGATCGGGCAGCTGGTGGCAGGCGACGACGGGGCAAAGACGGTGCAGCTGTCCGGAACTTGCACGTTGGACAGCTCGTAAGTGCCGATTCTTTCGGCCAAGCGGATGGTTTCCAATTTATCAAAACCGACCAGCGGACGCAAGACCAGCATCTCAATGGCGTTGTTAATCGTATTCATATTGACCAGCGTCTGGCTCGCCACCTGCCCCAGCGACTCGCCGGTCAAAAGCGCCTTGCAGTTGTTTTGCCACGCCACTTTTTCGGCGATGCGGAGCATGGCCCGGCGGTAGAGCACCGTCCGCAAGCGCTCGGTGCAATGGTCGCGGATCAGCTTTTGCAGCGGCGCAAGGTTGCACAAATAGAGTTTGCCGGTGGCCTGAAAGGTGTTCAAATATCGAGCAATCCCCTTGACCTTTTCGATCGTCTCCAAAGGAGTATAAGGGCTGCTGTGAAAGGTGATAAAGTCGGACGAGCTCCCGCGCTTAAAGGCGAGATACACCGCCGCCGGGGAGTCGATCCCGCCGGAGAGCAAAGTCAAAACCCGCGGATTGCTGCCCACCGGCAAGCCGCCCGGGGCGTCAAAGCTGTCAAAAAACAAGACCGCAAACTCGTTGCGGATTTCGCACCCCAACGAGAGCTCGGGAGTGGTCAAATCGACTTGAATGGCCGAATAACCGTACACCTTGGCCGCCTCGGTTACGAGATCAATCTCGATTTGATTGGAGTTGAGCTCAAAGGTTTTGTCGCTGCGGCGGGCGCGGACGCGGAAGCGGACGCTCGGCTGCTTTTCGAGGATGGCCGGGAGTTTCCCCGCCAAAAGCTCCAAACTGGCGGCGCGGACGCTTGCCATCTCGGGCGCCACCTTGCGGCAGGGGGAGAAACTCTCCAAGCCAAAAGCGGCGCGACTCAACGCGGCGGTAATTTCGGCCAATTCATCCTCGCCGAAAAAGGCGCTGTTGCCCTTCTCAATCCAGACCCGGCCGCGGACGCGCCGGATTTTGCTGTCGGTGATGCCGGAGAGCAAACGGCGCATGTTGTCCACCAGACAGCGCTCAAAAATATTGCGGTTTTCGCCCTTGGTGGCGATTTCGTGGTAGCGGCAGATTATCGCGTTGTACATGTATCAAATCCCAATTGTTGCAAGATATTTTTGGTTTCGCCGGCGGCATTGGCAATCGTGTAAGCGGCAAATTCGCGGCGGAGACGGTAATTTTCACGGATTTTCTCAAAATGATCGACATTGGCGCGCAATAAAGCGTCATCATCGGCCAAATTGTAGGAGCAATTGACCGCATACCGGATCGGGTCGACTCCGGGCGGGATCACGATGCTGCTCCCATTGACCGGCGCCGGGAGACCCGACACCGCAAAGTCGCGCAGGGCGTCAAGCTTGAAATGCGCTGCCAAGCCGCGGATGCTGATTTGCGTCCCCATCGCCTTGCCGTCCTGCGAGTAACCGGCAATGTGCGGGGTGCCGATGTTGACCATATCCAAAAGGTCCCGGTCGATCGCGGGCTCATGCTCCCACACGTCGAGGACGGCGTGGCCGACTTTGCCCGCTTTGATCGCCTCTTTGAGCGCATTTTGGTCGACGACTTCGCCGCGCGAGGTATTGATAAAGACGGTGCCGGGACGCATTTGACCAAAAAATTCCGCATTGGCCAAATGCAAAGTGTCGGGCAGCAAGGGAACGTGCAAAGTGACAATATCGGCATGCGCGAGCAAGTGCTCGTTGCAGGCAAAAAACTCGTCGCCCTCCACTTCGGCGCGCGGCGGGTCGCAGATCAAGGTTTTCATCCCCAAAATTTCAGCGATGGCGGCGACTTTTTTGCCGACGTTGCCGCCGCCGATGATGCCGACGGTCTTGCCCGCAAGCGAAACGGGGGCATTGACCATCGCCGAGGCGACGTACTCGGCGACTGAGCGCGAATTGCACCCGGCGGCGTTTTGCCAGACGATATTGCGGCGCTTGAGATACTCGTGGTCGAGGTGGTCAAAACCGATGGTGGCGGTGGCGATGAATTCGACGGCGGAGTCTTTGAGCAAGGCTTGGTTGCACAAGGTGCGGGTGCGCACGATCAGAGCTTGCGCGTCTTTGACCGTACCGGCGTCGATTTCACTTCCGGAACGATACACTACGTCGCAATACGGCTCCAAAACGCCCTTAATGAACGGTATTTTACTGTCAATTACAACTTTCATGATCAAAATTTAATATAGCCCAAGTTCACAAAAAAAACAATTGTCAACTTGACAAATGTTTGATATTTGACTATATTATTATTACGGCGGTTGATCGGCTGCATGCGCTTTGGCGCGGACAATCGCCCAACGATGCTAATTTTATTACATTTTAAGATAACAGGATATGGCTTTTTTATGAAAAAATCGGATGTCAAAGTATTGGTGATCACCGGGTTCGGCTTAAACTGCGAAAAAGAGACCGCGGCCGCATGCCGTCTGGCCGGGGCGACGCCCGAATTGGTGCACCTCAACGATCTCATCGCCGGCAAAAAACAATTGAGCGAGTACCACTTTTTGACCTTTATCGGCGGCTTCTCCTTTGGCGACCATTTGGGGAGCGGCACCATTTTTGCCAACCGCGTCAAATTCAAGTTGCGCGACCAATTGGAGAAGTTTGTCGCCGACGGCAAACTGGTGATCGGGATCTGCAACGGTTTCCAGACCCTGACCCGCCTCGGCATGGTCCCGGCCCTGGACGGCGACTACTTTACCCAGACCGTCGCCTTGGCGCACAACGATATCGGCGTTTTTCGCGATGACTGGTGCCGACTCAAGGCGGAGAAAAATTCGCCGTGCGTCTTTACCAAAAACATCGATTATGTCCGCCTCCCGCTGCGTCACGGCGAGGGCAAATTTGTCGCCGATCCGGCCGTTTTAGCCGAAATCGAGCGGCGCAACCTCGTGGCGGTGCGTTATGCCAACGCGGACGGCACTTTGGCTACCGAGTTTCCGGCCAATCCCAACGGCTCGTTGAACTCGATTGCCGGGATCTGCGACCCGACCGGCCGCATCTTTGGATTGATGCCGCACCCCGAGGCGTTTCTGTCGCCTTACAATGCCCCTGACTGGACGCGTCAAAAAGTGGAGGGGACGCTGCCCGCCGAGGGCGACGGCGTGATCTTCTTCCGTAACGCGGTGGACTTCATCGTCGAAAAATTCGGCAAATAACCAACCGGACGGCAACAACGGAAATCATGAAAGCCAACTTAAAAATGGTCGCCGAAAAGGCCGGGGTTTCCAAAAGCGCCGTCTCGTTGTGTCTCAACAATCACCCGATGGCCGCCCGCATTTCGCCGGCGACCAAAGAGCGCATCATGCAGGCGGTCAAAGACTGCAATTATCACCCCAATTTTTCGGCCCGGTCGTTAAGCTGCGGGCGCACCAACTCCATCGGGTTGGTGGTGGCTGATTTACGCATCCAGCGGCAGGCGCGCATCGCCGCCCAAATGATGGCCCATGCCGAAACCAAACATTACTCTTTACTGATCAGCTCGACCCGTTTTTCGCCCGAATTGGAGCTCGACAGCATCCAAAATTTGCGCAACCGTCAAGTGGACGGCGTCATTTTTCAGTTTGGCTCGCTGATGCCCGAGACCGCGGTTTATCAGCAACTCAAAAAAGAGAAGTTTCCGCTGGTAAAACTGTTTCACCGCGATGATGATTTCCCGTTTGTGATCAACATTTTCAGCCCCGCGATTGAAGAGGCGGCGGCGACACTGGCCAGAGCCGGATTTCGCACCGTGTACGGCTTGATGGCGCCCGACACCAACGAGCACCGCGATGCGATCTTTTTGGAGAGCTGCGCCAAATACGGCATTGAGGCAAAATTGCTCACGCCCGACTTTCACACCTTCAGCTACAGCGACCAACTGCTGCGGGAGTACGCCCAAAAACGCGATTGCGGCTTTATCATCCACAGTTATTACAACTTGATGCGGTTTTTGCAATTTAACCCGCAAGCGGTTAAAATCATCCCGATTTTAGACGACTTCTGCGACCGGATCGAGCATCATCAAAATTTGTTGGCGGGGGTCATTTTGGGCCGCGGCAAAAAAATCGTCGATTACGCCGTGGATTTGCTGTTGGAGAGGATCAAAGCTCCGGCCAAGACCGGGATCTTGGAGCACCATGTGGAGGGCGCATTTGTCTCTCTGGATTATTTCAACCGCCAGATCGACGACGACAACGATTTTTTGCGCTACATGTAATTAGACGCAATACCGGAAATAAAGGTAAACCGTCGCCAGCAAAACGCTCACAATCATCATCGGCAGACCGTATTTGGTGAAGGTCATAAAAGTGAGCGGGTATTTGTTTTTGTTGGCAATCTGTGAAATCACCACGTTGGCCGAGGCCCCGATCAAGGTGCCGTTGCCGCCCAGACAGGCCCCCAGCGCCAGCGACCACAGCAAGGGCTCGGAGATGTGACGCGAAATGTACAACAGCTTATCGGGCGTCAGCACGTCCAGCACCTCCGGGTTGCCGACCTTGTCCGCCACCGCCTCCGCGCCGTGCTTCAAATAGGTCGCCATCACTTCGCCGTTGAGCAAAACTTTGACGTCGGCGGGGGTAATGTCGATCTCGGGGTATTTGAGCTTGACAAAGGTGGGGATGATGCCGAGGATCAAGGGGATCATCGCAATCACCAACGGGATGTTATCGACCAAAGCCGACAAAATCGCCGCACTCCACAAAATCATCATCACGGTCAACGTAAAATCATTGTTGGTAATGCCCAATATCCAATGTCCCAATTTTTCAAACACGTGATTTTCCTCCAAGCCGCCCACCATCATAAACAAACCGCAAAAAAACATGATGGTCGGCCACTCGACTTTTTCGAGCATTTCATTGAGCTCAATTTTGCAGACTAAAATCATCGCAAACGCGCCGCACAAAGCGATCATCCCCGGCTCCAGATGAATGGTGTGCCCGACAAAAAAGCCGAGCAGCGTCAACACAAAAACGATCAGCGAGCGCTTGAGACGGCGGCGATCCAAAATCGCCAGCCTGGGCTCGGTAAGCATCACATGGCGGATCGCCGAAGGCGCGCTCTGCAATTGTTTACGCATTAAAACAACCACCCCCGCCAAACTTACAATGGTGATAATCACCACAATCGGCGTCAGATTGAGGATAAAATCGTTGAAATTAAGCCCGCAGGAGGCCCCGATCAAAATATTGGGCGGATCCCCGACCAGCGTCGCCGTCCCCCCGATGTTGGAAAAAATCGCCTCCATCGCCAGCATCGGGATGACGGGCAACTGCAGCAATTGGCAAATCAGGATCGTCACCGGCGCCATCAAAATCACAGTGGTGACATTGTCCATAAAAGCGGAGATGACCGCGGTGGCGAGCATAAATAGTACCATCACCATCACCCCGTTGCCCCGCGTCACCTTGGCAATGGAGACGGCAATCCACTCAAAAACACCGGTGGTGCCCATAATGTTGACAATGATCATCATCCCGATCAGGAGGCCGAAAACATTGAGATCCACTTTGGAGAGCATAAAGGAGAAACTCGAGGCGCCGGATAAAATCATCAGCCCGGCACCGAGGATGGCGACGACCGCCTTGTCCACCTTTTCGCTGGCGATAAAGACATAAGCAAGAGCAAAAATGGCAATCGAGAGAATCATAAGCAAAAGCCCTTAAAAGTTGATGATCCGGGATAAAATAGAGGCGCGCGAAATCAAACCCAAAAGTTTGCCGTCTTTGTTTGTGACATAAATCAAGGGCACGTTTTGCACCGAAATCGCAAAGACGATTTCGATCAAAGTCGCCCCGGCATCAAAGGTGGGGATGTCGGGATTCATCACATCTTTGACCTTGGAAGCGGCCTCGACTTTGAAATAATTCTCAAATGGGTCAAAAAAGCGGATGAAACTCACACTTTTGAGGTGGTTGAAAAAATCGGGAATGCCGATTTTAAACAACTCGTTGCAATTAAGCTCGCCTCTCAAAATTCCGTTTTCCAACACCGGCATCGCGTCAAATTTGGCTTGCATCATCCGCATGGTGGCCTCCTTGAGCGGCATCTCGGGGGTGGCAAACTCCTCACAGGGACTCATGAGATCGCGCGCATACAACGTCAAGGGGTCGCGCTTGGACAACTCGCGCATAAAATAATCGGCCCCGGCCATGTCGCCAGCACTCAAGAGCGAATGGCGCAAATCCTGCTTGCTTAAGCACAAGGACAATTCGGCCATGAATTTCAAAGCCTCCATCGGCCGCTCCTCGGGGATGATCAAAAGACAAACGATCTCAATGGCTTCGTCGTCCGGGGTTTCCATCGCCAGCGGCTCTTTCAAGGTCGCAATCGCCACATAAAAGTCACTCAGCTCCGGCAACCGCACGTGCGGCAGATAAACTCCCGCCCCCACCGCGCAGCCCGGCAGCTGATCGCGGGCAATCACCCCCTCCAGCACCTCATTCAACGAATAATTGCCGAAATGGCCGTCGGCCAGCATTTGCTGCAGCAAATCCCGCTGATCGGCATACTCCAAACGGATGAAGTATTTGGCTTGCGCCGCCAGCATGTCTTTTTTCATTTGTCCGCCTCTTTGATTTTTTGCTCAATAAAATATTTTTCCAGCGACCGGCAGCGCCAACTGGCCGACCCGACGCTAAATTGGGCAATCTTAAACTCCAGCGAACTGCCTTGGGCCGGCACCAATCCAAGTTTATCCGCCTGAAGCAGCGCCGGATAGGCGGCGTAGCCGAGAGAATTGAGATAATTCACATCCAGTGCCGCGTTTTCCGTCTTGCCGGTCACCTCCCGGCAATGGGCAAAATTGTACTCGGCAATAATATAACGGGTATTGACCATCGAAAAAAGCAACAGCACCGCCAGCAGCATCAAGCAGTTTGCCGCCAAAAATTTGCGATTGCTCCAGTCGCGGCTGATCCGCAGCATCAAGAGTCCCAGCCCCAAAATCACCAAAAGCATCCAGACCCACGCCGCCACCCGCCACTCGGTCAAACTGTAAGCATCGACATAGCTTTTAAGCCGCCGCATCGAGGAGAGGACCAAAAAAACGTTTTGAGCCAGCCAAAACACGATCAGATGCTTGATATATTTGTACTTTTTAAGCTGATCGGAGTCGCGGAATGCGATCATGACCAAAATCCCCGCCAGCAAGGCGGTGACGATCAACGGATACGCACCGCGATGGGCATAGGAAGCGTAGGTGATTCCCTCCGGCAACGCGCAATTGCTCCACAAAAACTCGATGTCGATGATGTTGTTAACCAAAAATACCGCGTTAAACAAAAAAAGCCCGCGGTACATCGACTCAAAAAAGAATGTCCAAGGCGGCAGTTCTTTTTCGGCCGGCGGCTGATAGGAGGCATCTTCTCTGGCAAACGATATATTATAAAACCGCAGCGAAAAAAGCGGAGACAACAGCACCAAACAAAGGGCCCAAAAATTAATTTGATCGTCTTCCGGTAAACGGATCCAGCTCAAAATTTGACGGCAATATTTGGCAAAAATGATATTGCCGCTGGACAAAAAACCGATAAAAACAAAGGTCAGCAACAAAGGAATGATCCACAATGCCAGTGATCTCGGCCGATTTTTGGCGGGCAAGCCGTCATCGGCCGGTTTTTCGGGCAAAAAGATAAAAAAGAACCACTCGACAATCCAACCGCAAATCCCCCAGAGAAACACCCGTTTGCCAAGCCTCAGCCACGATCCGGGCACCCCCTCCAAAAGCAACCGGTAAGTGAACAGCGAAACAACTGCCAACGTGACGTTGAGAAACCCGGGTTGAATCAACAGCGACAAAGTAATCGCACCGGCCACGATACCAAAACCGCGGACGACCGCCGGAGGAGCAAAGTTCATTTTTTGCGGGCACAGCGCCGCCAGTACTGCGATGTAAATCAGTGCCATAGCCGAGCCTGGAGCGTCATTTTTCCTCAAAATTTGATCGATCACCGCGATCAAGACCGCCACAACCACCCAAGCCTTGCGGCCTGCAAAACGGATCCCCATACCCATCCATCTCCCACGGTTAAAAAACAAGGGGAGGCAACATTGCGACACATTGCCTCCCGTAAAGCCGAATCTGTTTACAAATCGACCTTGTTGGCGCCTTTTTGCCGGTTGAGCCGGTAACGGGTATAAAACTCGTTGCCCCAGCCCACCAGTTTGGAGTTCTCAAACACCATCGGGGTGCACTCCTCCTCGACGACCATCCCGTCCATCCAGACGATATAGGTGTAGTAAAACCACACGTCCGGCTGACAGTAGACCTCGTCCTTGACGGGGTCGCCCATGATGGCTTGCACCTCCTCCTTGGTCATGCCGACCCGGAGTTTTTTGGAGTTGTCAATATTGCGCGAGGTTTCATTCCACGGGAGCGAAGAGCAGCCCGCAAACAAAAACATGGCAACCAGCGCCGTCAAAACAGCAAAACAGGAGCGATTCATAAGCTTGACTTATTCGACCACGGAAAACTCGGACTTGCCGGCGCCGCACATCGGGCAGACCCAATCCTCGGGCAGATCTTCAAACGCAACGCCCGGTTTGATGCCACCTTCGGGGTCGCCCAAAGCAGGGTCATAAATATATCCGCAGAGATCACATACATACTTTTTCATCATGTTTTTCCTTTACTTTAATTTTGCCAACAGCGCATTGCCGAGAGTCACGCCCATCTGAAACGCCTTCTCCAAGTCGGCCGTCGCGGGCATGTACTTTACCTGCAAGACTTCAGTGACTTTCTCCATATTCATCGCCTCAAGCTCGGAAGCAATGAATTTGGCGCCTTCGCCACTCCAACCAAACGAGCCGAAAGCCGCGCCGATTTTGTTTTGCGGCCGCAGACCTTTGGCGTAAGTCAGGATATCGGTCATCGACGGATATACCTGATTATTCATCGTCGGCGCGCCAAAGACGCACAACGAGCTGTCCTCAATGTCGGTCATGATGGCGCTGCGCTCGTTTTCGGCCAGATCGGAGACTTTGACTTCGACGCCGGTCGTGCGGATGCCATCGGCAATCGCATTGGCCAATCGCTCGGTCGAGCCCCACATGCTGGCGTAGCAGACAATCGCCCGAGCCTGATACTTTTGCTCGGCGCACCGGCGGTACAAATCCAAAATCCAGGCAATGTCCTCGCCGGTCCGCCACAAGGGGCCGTGATCGGGGGCGACGACTTGGATATCCAGATTGAAGGACGGCAACGCGTTTAAAAGCTCAAGCACCTTGGGCGACAAGTGGAGCAAAATATTGGCGAAATACTTTTTGGCTTCATGCTCCAACACCCAGCGCGGATACTCATCGGCAAAGAGTTTGCTGCCCGCGAGGTGCATGCCAAAGGCGTCCTGCGAAAACAGCATTTTCTCCGTGTCGAGATAAGTCACCATGCTGTCAGGCCAGTGCAAAAGCTTGGTCTCGACAAAGGTGAATTTGGATGTCCCGAGGTCGATCGAGTCGCCGGTTTTGACGACGGTGATCGGGAGCTCGCCGTAATAAGCTTTCAAAGCCTTTTCCCCCATCGGAGAAGCGAAAATTTTGTCCGGGTTGATTGCCGCCACGGTCTCCAAAATGGAGCCCGAGTGATCGGGCTCGGCATGATTGGAGACGAGGTAATCGATCGAAGAAGGATCAATCACCGAGGAAATCCGCGCCATCATTTCGTCAAAAAAGTTGTGCTTGACCGTGTCGATCAAGGTCACTTTTTTGTCCAACACCAAAAAGGCGTTGTAAGTAGTGCCGCGCGAGGTGCGATAACCGTGAAAGTTGCGCACATTCCAGTCGATGGCGCCAACCCAATAAACTTTTTCGCTGATTTTTACAGCCTTGAAAACTTCTTTCATCTTCAGCTTTTCCAGAGCCCGTGTTTGTTACAATATTCTTTAATCACCAAACCCTTTTTAAACGGGACATAAAATTCGGCTTGCGGAGCTTCGCCGGGTTTGAGATATTTGCGATTGATGTATTCGCCGTTGTCGACCTCGATCCACTCGATGTAATGATCCGGCTCCATCGGGTGCGGGATCGATCCCACCTTGACGAGGGTGCCGCCATTTGCCGCTTCGGCGACCGGGACATGTTTCTCCTTGGATGCGTCAACGGTATTTTCCTTTTGCAGTACCATCGGTTCCCCGCAGCAAATCAGCTGACCGCCACCGGCAGTCAAAATCTCGACAATATTGCCGCAATGGATACACTTGTAAACTTCTTTACGATTTACACTCATGGTTGCCTCACCTTTCCGGTACGATGATTATAGGGTACCAACAACAAAATACCATAAAATATTCATTTTTCAAGCCGAAAAGGGAAATATGCATAATTTTTTACAATTTTTGTATTTTCGTGCTTGATTTTTGCCGAAAACAATTTAACTTAACTCTTAGAAAGCTCCGGTTGAAACCGTTGACCGGCAGCAGAAAACCGATTCCCGGCCGGGGCGACCCGGACGGAGTACCCTGTAGGCAACCTTACAGGTGGAAAGGAAGTGAATTTATGAACATCAGCATCGTTGGACGTCATTTTGATGTAACCGAGCCCATCCGGAGTTATGTCATCGACAAGGTCAATGCCGTACTTGGCGGCAAAAATGTTGTGGTCACCGGCGCCAATGTCATCATTGAGCTTAATAAAGGCCGATTTACCTCCGAAGTGGTGTTAATGAGCAAGTTGCACGTCCTCGAGGCCAAAGCCGAAGAGTTTGACTTCACCAAATCGTTTGAAGCCGTGATCGACAAGCTGGAAGCGCAGTTTGACAAACTCAAGGACAAACTCCACGATCATCACACCAAACCGCTGCGGGAAAACCTCGAAGCGTAAGCCATAAATCAACCGGGCCCCCGGCAACAGTGCCGGGGGCCTTTTTTATCCCGGCGGAGGGTTGCAAAAAGTGATTTGACAAGGTATATTAAATAGATCACACCAGATCACCGATTGTCAGGATTTCCCCAATGAAGACCAACAGCAAATACACCGCCGGCCCCGTTCGCTCCACCATGCTCAAAACCGCGCTCGCCATGCTCGCCGGGACGCTGGCCATGTCCGGCTACAACCTTGCCGACACCTATTTTGTCGGGCAACTGCCGGGCGAAATCCCGCTGGCGGCGATGGGCTTCACCCTGCCCGTCATCATGCTCATCGGCTGTATTTTCCGCGGCGTCAATATTGGGGTGATGACCACGCTCGCTCATGCGTTGGGGGCAAAAAAGCACAACAAAGCTGCCAAGCTCGTAACTTACGGCATCTTTTTGATCTCTCTGATTTCGTGTCTGATCGGGGCGGCCGGGGTGCTCTCCGGCAATGCGGTGCTGTCGCTTTTCGGCGCCCGCGGCGAAGCCTTGACGCTGGCCAAGAGCTACATGGACATCTGGTACTACGGCTGCCTCACCGCCTCCTTGTCGATGGCGGGCAACGATATTTTGATCGTCACCGGCGACAACAAAATGGCCAGCATGATGATGATTGCCGGGATGATCATCAATGTGATTTTGGATCCGCTGTTTATTTTTGGCTGGGGGCCGGTCCCGGCGATGGGGATCAAGGGCGCGGCATTGGCGACGGTGATCGCGCAGCTGATTTCGGCGATCTTGGTCTGGCAGGTGGTCAACCGCCGCCATAAACTGTTGTGCTTTAGCCATATTGACCAACGCGGGCTCAAGCACGCGTGGGCGCTGATGATCCATTATGCCGTCCCGGCGGCGATCGGGATGCTTTTAATGCCGGTCGGCTCGGCGGTGGTGACACGCATCACCGCGAGCTTCGGCAACGCGGCGGTGGCCGGGGTCGCCGCCGCCGGACGGCTGGAGATGGTGGCCTTTGTGGTGCCGATGGCGCTCGGGATTTCCCTGACGCCGATGATTGCCCAAAATTACGGAGCAAAGCGGTTTGACCGGATTGAGGAGTGCCGCCGCTTTGCAATGCGGTTTGCGGCCTTTTTTCTGACCATTATGGCGATTGTTTTTACCGTTTTCTCCGGCTGGATTTCGCAGCAGTTTTCGACGGACTTGGAGGTACAGCAAATCATGGCACTGGCGCTAAAAATCATCCCGTGGGGACTGGCGGGAGTGGAAATCCACCGTTTTGCCGGGTTCTTTTACAACGGCTGCGGGCGGCCGCGGGCGGCCGCTATGATCAATGCGATGCGGATTGCGGTTTTTTTGATCCCGTTTTCGCTCGTTGCGCTTTCCTTTCAATCATTGCCGGGGCTGTTGTTCGCCCGATTGCTGGCCGATTTGGGGGCCGGAGCGGTCGGTTATCTCCTCGCCCGGCACTTTACCCAAAATCTGCTCATCCGCAGCGGCAAATTTTAAAGCGGCGACGCGTAAACAGCACTTTTTTCCCACTTGCGCGGCAAAATTTTAAATTTCCAGACATTGCCTTTGTGGTCAATGCTGACAAGTTCTGGCGTTTTGGCGTTGAGGGCAAACAAAAACAACGTTTCGTTTTTATTGAACGGCTTCAGTTTGCCGGGAGCCACCACCAACTGCGCCTTGGTTTCGGCGGGAAGTTTACCGAAAAGATGGATGCTCTCATTGGCCAGCGAATCCAAAAAGAGCATATTGTCACTCGGGCGGTACGCCGCGCCGCCGGTAAAGCGGTCCAATATCTCCACCGGCGAGTCCTTGAGAAGCATATACGCCTTTTTGTCCTTTTGCGCCAGGATAAAAATCTGCGATTGCTCGTTAAGCAAAAAAGCCGTATCGGGGTCAATCTCGAGATTGCTGATGTTTAAGGTCTTGTTTTGGAGCTCCAGCGTACCGTCGGCAACGGCATAAAACTCGGCCCGCTTGCCGTTGATGCTGATCAGCATATTTTTGCGGTCATTTAAAAGCAAAATGCCGCCGTTGGCCAGCGTCCGGTATTTTTTTACCTCGCTTAATTGATCCAAATCAAGCTGATAAAAGTAACCGCCCGCAACAAACGATACCCAAATCAATTTTCCGTCCGACACCACCGACTTGACCGGCTGCTCAAACTCGGCCGATTCGGCGGTGATTTTGCCGGTCTTGAGATCGATGTGCGCCAGCGTGTTGCGCTCGGTCACGGCCAGCAGCTGCCGGTTGGAGTCGGCCGGAAAGACGATTTTGCGGAGCAGCCGGCCGTCAATGATAAAACCGTTGATGATATTGCTGTTGACCAAATTAAAATAAATGAGCCGCGTCGAGTTGGGCGCAGTTTCGCCGCCAATGCGCTCAGCCACGATGAGCATGCTCTCATCCGGTGAAATCGCCGCGGCAAGCAAATCCGCGCCGCCGGAGGCGCGCCCGGAAACCGGCGAGGGCTTCCACTTAAAGAGTTTGTTGTTTTGCACCAATACCGAGCCGGCCATCCCGGGCGGAGTGTCGGCGGCGTTGTCCCGGCCCGGCAGATCAATGGCGATCAATTCGCCGGTCGGCCGCACTTTGGCTGCGACCGCTTCGCCGTCCTCACGGATTTTGGGCAGATCACCGGCTCCGAAGACCGCGCCAAACAGCCCCGACAGGCTCAAAAGGAGGATTTTTTTTAACATATCAAACAAACTTTCTTTTTTTTTAAGCAAATTTGTGCTATCTTATTTATAATGACATCAAATTCAGGTTTTTCAATGGCGAAACAAAAAATTTTAGAGCGTTTTATCTTTAAAAGCGACGATCTCGACCCGGCCAGCCGCCAGGCCTACATCCTCAAACTGGCCAAAGAGCGGGGGTTCTTTTCGACCATTTTCAACACCATCGAGGAGGGGATCATGGTCGTCGACCGCCGCCTCAAGATCCAGTACTGCAACGAGGCGGCCCAACGGATGCTTGGCCTCCCGGAGGACATGCAGGACATCCGAGTTTCCCAACTGCTGCAGGGGGTCGACTGGCGGCGGATTATCGACTTGGACAGCACCGAGTGGATCAAGGTCGCCCGGCAGGAGGTGGAGATTTGTTACCCTGAGCCGCGCTTTCTGCAATTTTATCTGGTGCCTTACCCGGAGGACACGCAGTTGGCGGCGGTAATTTTGCGCGATGTCACCGAGACCAGGAGCAACACCGTCAAAAAGCTCGAAGCCGAGACCGCCAACGCGATTTCATTGCTGGCCGCCGGGGTCGCCCACGAGATCGGCAATCCCTTAAACAGTTTGTACCTCAATTTGCAAATTTTGGAGAAATCCATCGCCGACAATCAATTTGACCCCAAGGACACCGCCGAAATGGTCGGCATCTGCAAAAAAGAGGTCGAGCGACTCGACAGCATCATCAACGGCTTTTTAAACTCAATGCGCCCCAAGGATTTGAAACTCGAGCCCGCTGACATCAGCAAACTGATCGTCGAGGTGCTGACCTTTATGCGTTTTGAGATCGAGGGCCGCCAGGTCAAGGTCCAATGCCACTGGAGCGACAATCTCCCGTTGGTCAGCGCCGACATCGAGCAGATCAAGCAAGTGTTTTACAACGTCATCCGCAACGCGGTGCAGGCCATGCCCAACGGCGGCGAACTCAATATTTTCGGGTTTGCCGACGATGATTTTCTTAATTTGGAGTTTACCGACTCGGGCAACGGCATCACGCCGTTGGAGCTGAGTAATATGTTCAAAGCCTTTAAAAGCACCAAATCCGGCGGCAACGGCCTCGGCACAATGATCATCGAGCGCATCTGCCGCGAGCACGGTGCCGAGTTCGGCGTCGAGTCGCAGCCGGGCAAAGGAACGACGTTCTGCATCCGCTTCCCGCTGCACGCCAAGCGCTTCCGCATGCTACCCCAATAACGGACCAATGTTATGAAACAAACCTTTGACGCCATCGCCAAAATCAATCTCTATATTAAGGTAACCGGCAAACGCCCCGACGGCTACCACGAAATCGAAACCGTCTTTTGGCCGGTCGCCGAGCCTGCCGATCAAATCACCATCGATTTTGACGCCGCTCCGGGCGTCCGGGTCGAGAGTTCGCTCCCCGGGCTCCCGCAGGATTTGGACAACATTGCGGGCAAAGCCGCCGCCGTCTTTGCGCAGGCGGCCAAAATCACCCCGACTTGGCGGATTTGGATCCAAAAGGTCATCCCGGTCGCGGCCGGACTGGGCGGCGGGAGCTCCAATGCGGCGTGTGTGCTGGAGGCATTAAACACCCGTTATCAAGCGTTTTCCGGCCAAAAGCTGGCGCAACTGGCCGTCACCATCGGCGCCGACGTCCCGTTTTTTTTGAACCGACGGCCGATGATCGCCCGCGGCATCGGCGAAATCTTTACCGAAACCGGCCCGGTGATCGAAAAACTGCCGCTGGTAATCGTCAATCCACAATTTCCGGTCAGCGCCAAGTGGGCGTATCAGCATCTTGACCCGCGCCGCATCGGTCCGGCCGATGACGGCAAATTTGCCGCGCTGCTGGCCGGTTTGGCCGACGGCGACGTAGGCAAAATTGCGAATCATCTCCATAACGATCTTGAGTACGCTTTGTACGACAAATTTCCCTTGCTTGCTATCTTAAAAGAATTCATGCTCGCTCACGGCGGACTTAATGTCATTGTGAGCGGCAGCGGCTCAAGTTTGTATGCCGTCTGCCTTGATCAAGCTCAAAGCGCCGGTCTGGCCGCCGGCTTAAAAGCAAACTTTAAACAAATTTCAGTCTTTACGCCTTGAAAAAACATGGACGGAATAGTAAATTAGAGATACTAGTGACTTTTTTAACAACAGGAAAAGGGAGAAAACATGGAATACCTGAGTCTGACGGTTGGCGCCGTCCTGGTCAACAATTTTATCCTGTCGCGATTTTTGGGGATATGCCCGTTTCTCGGCGTTTCCAAACGCTTGGAAACGGCGATGGGAATGTCCGGTGCAGTCATTTTTGTGATGACGCTGGCCTCGGCAATCACGGCGGCGGTTTATAATTATTTGTTGACTTTTAAGTTGGCCGACGGCAAAATCATCGATCTTAATTTTTTGGCAGTCCTCTTGTTTATTTTAATCATTGCGGCACTGGTGCAAGTCATTGAGATCATGCTCCAAAAACTGAGCCCGACGCTCTACCAGGCGTTGGGCATTTATTTGCCCTTGATCACCACCAACTGCGCGGTGCTCGGCTCGGCGGCGATCAACTACAGCAATCACTTTACGGTGTTTCAGGCAACACTCTTCGGTTTCTTCTCCGGGGTCGGCTTCGGCTTGGCGCTGTTGCTGTTTGCCAGCTTGCGCGAGCGCCTTGAGTTGGCCAACATTCCCAAACCGTTTCAGGGGACCGCCATTGCGTTAATCACCGCCGGCATCTTGGCCATGGCCTTTGTCGGTTTTTCGGGGCTGTGCTAAACGATGAATACCACACTATTATTCTCCATTTTAATGATGGCCGGCATCGGCTTATTGCTCGGGGTCATCATCGGCTTTTTTGCTAAAATTTTCCGCATTGATGTCGACAACCGGGTCGAGCTTGTGATTGAGCTGTTGCCGGGCGCCAATTGCGGCGGTTGCGGCAAGGCCGGTTGCGCCGATTTCGCCAAGGCAGTCGTCGCCGGCGAGCTCTCGCCCAACAAGTGCCCGGTGTCCTCGGCCGAAGCGGTCTCCGCGATTGCACTCGCTCTCGGCGTCGAGGCCGGCAGCGGCTTCAAGCAAAAAGCGGTGGTTCTCTGCGGCGGCGACAAAAATCAGACCGTCGCCTTTGACAATTACAACGGCATCGCCGACTGCGTTTCGGCAAGTTTGGTCGCAGGCGGTCCCAAGGGTTGCTCCTACGGTTGCCTGGGCTTAAGCAGCTGCGCCCGCAAGTGCCCGTTTAACGCGATTGAATTGATCAATAATCTCGCCATCGTCCACCCCGAACTCTGCGTCGGCTGCGGTGCCTGCGTGGCAGTGTGCCCGCGCAAACTCATCAAGCTCGTGCCCGCGGATGCGACAACGCATGTCTATTGCAGCTCGCCCGCCAAGGCGCCGGTGAAAAAGAAATATTGCAATGTCCCTTGCATCGGTTGCCGCAAATGTGCCAAAGCCGCGCCCGAAAAATTTACGATTGAGGGCTTTAAAGCGACCGTCAATTATGAGGCCGCGCCGCCGGCCGACGCCAACGATGTCGCCCGGGCCGAATGCCCGACCGGCTGTTTGCTCACCGAGAGCAAGCACCTCGAGATCGAGATCCGCGACCCCAACTGGAGCAAAGAAACCAAATGAGCAAACAACCCGTAATGAGTTTTAAAGGCGGCATTCACCCCGCCGGTGACGGCAAGGCCCTCAGCGAAAAATCGCCGATCCAAACCGCGCCGTTGTTTGACAAATATCAGGTCATCGTCGGTCAAAACGTCGGCAAACCGCCGAAAGTTTTGGTCAAAGTCGGCGATGAAGTCAAAAAGAATCAACTGATCGCCGAGGCTGACGGTTTTGTCTCCGCCAATTTGCATGCACCCACCAGCGGCAAAGTCACCGCCGTCGGAGAAGTCCCCGGTCCGATGGGCGTCGCCGTAACCGCGATTGAAATCACTGCCGACAAGCTTGACCAATCCGTCGAGCCGATGCCGGCCATTGACTGGCAAAACAGCGATGCAGCCACATTGAAGGCGCGCGTCGCCGCGGCGGGTATCGTCGGTATGGGCGGCGCCGCTTTCCCGAGCGCGGTCAAACTCTCGCCGCCGCCCGAAAAGAAGATCGATGTTTTGGTCATCAATGCCGCCGAGTGCGAGCCTTATCTCACCGCCGACCACCGTTTGATGGTTGAAGAGCCCGAAAAAGTGGTGATCGGCACCGCGATTTTGGGCAAAATCCTCGGCGTCAAAGAAATGTGGATCGGGGTTGAGGTCAACAAGCCCGACGCCATTGAGGCGTTGGAGCAATATGCCGCCACCTACGGCGTTAAAGTCGCCCATTTAAAGGTACAGTATCCGCAAGGGTCGGAGAAACAGCTCATCCACGCCATTACCAAGCGCGTGGTCCCCGCCGGGGGACTTCCTATGGATGCCGGCTGCGTCGTCCAAAACGTGGGCAGCGCCTGCGCAGTCACCGAGGCGGTGGTCAACGGCTTGCCGCTCGTCGAGCGGGTCACCAGCATCACCGGCGAAGTGGTCAAAAACCCGGGCAACTGGCGCTTGCGCATCGGCACGCCGGTCATCAAGGCCATCGAGCTGGCCGGCGGCGTCACCCGTCAGCCGGGCAAGCTCATCCTCGGCGGACCGATGATGGGCTTCGCCCAGCGGACCAGTCTGGTGCCGGTCTGCAAAAATACCTCCGGGATTTTGCTGCTGCCCCCCGAGTTGTCGGTCGAGTACAGCAACGGCAGCTGCATCCGTTGCGGCCGCTGCGTGCAAGGCTGCCCGATGAATCTGGTGCCGTGTCTGTTGGGTTGCGCCATCGAGAGTGAAAAATTTGATTTGGCCCAAGAAAATCATGTCATGGATTGCCTTGAGTGCGGCTCCTGCGCCTACGTCTGTCCGGCGAAACGCCCGCTCGTCCAGCACATGCGCCGCGCCAAAGCTGAAATAAGAAGAAAGAAGTAATCATGAGCGATACTAACGAAAACGAATCTCAGATCATATTGCCCGACGACGAAAAACTCATGCTGAGCGTTTCGCCGCACATCTCCACTTGTGAAACCACGCGGCGAATCATGTGCAAAGTATTGCTGGCCTTGTTTCCGGCGGTGTTTGCCTCGGTGCTGCTCTTCGGCATGCGCGCGTTTTGGGTGATTTTATTCACCACCGTCTGTTGCGTCGGCGCCGAAGCCTTGTGGTGCTTCTTTGCCAAAAAGCCCGTGCTCAACACCATCGGCGATTGCAGCGCGGTGGTGACCGGCGTGTTGCTCGCCATGAATCTCTCGGCCGAAATCCCTTATTACATTTGCCTCATCGGCGCTTTTTTGGCGATCTGGCTCGCCAAGCAGGTCTTTGGCGGACTCGGGCACAACCCGTTTAATCCCGCCTTGGTCGCCCGCGTCGGCCTGCTGATCGCGTTTCCGGCGGCAATGACCACCTGGGGCCCGGTCAAGGGGTTGAGCGATGACGCGCCGATCAGCGGCCAATGCGTCATCCAGGGCGTAATGTACAACACCCCGCCCGACGCGGTCAGCTGCGCGACGCCGTTGGGGATCGTCAAAACCACCCCCAAAGTTCTGGGTCAAGGGTTTGATGCCGAGGGCAATTTCTCGGCCATCGACGACTCGGCCAAATACTGGGACTTTTTTCTCGGTAAAAAGAGCGGCTGCCTCGGGGAAACCAGCGTCTTGGCGCTCTTGCTGGGCGGCTTGATGCTGGTCGGCTTCAAGCTCATCAACTGGCGCGTCCCGGTGTGCTACATCGGCACCGTGGCCATCATTACCGGCGTTGTCAATTACTTCTGCCCGGGTGTAACGCCGACGCCGTTGTTTCACATTCTGACCGGCGGACTCATGATCGGCGCCATTTTTATGGCGACTGACATGGTCACTTCGCCGATCACCAACTCCGGCTGCGTGATCTTCGCCATCGGCTGCGGGGTGGTCGCCAGCGTGATTCGCATTTGGGGCAACTACCCCGAGGGCGTGAGTTTCTCCATTATCTTTATGAATGCCTTGGTGCCGCTCATTGACCGCTTGTGCAGTCAGCGTCCCTTTGGCTACGTAGCAAAGCGGGGGTAAACATGATGAATTTCAGAGATAACGAAAATTTGTTCTTTTTGGGCAGCTTTCTGGCCGTGACCTCGATCATCGCCGGGGTGCTCTTGGCGGTGTTTTCGGACTTGGTAGCCCAGCCGATCGCCGAGGCAAAACTGCGCAACACCAATCAATCGCTGGAGATGATTTTGCCGGCGTTTGACAACCAGCCGTCCGAAAACGTCACCGAAGTCGACGGCGTCAAATTTTTGGGCGCGACCAAGGACGGCAAGCTCGTCGCCGTCGCCGCCGAGGCCTCCACCAAAGGATACTCCGGACAGGTCGAGGCCCTGATCGGACTTGAGCCCGACGGCAAAATCATCGCCGTTTTGATCACCAAGCAGACCGAAACCCCGGGCCTCGGGACCAACGTCTGCGAGCGCAAGACTCAAAAGACCGTCGGCAACATGTTTGACAAACAAGAGGGGCTGCCCCCCAACAAGATTCTCGATCAGTTTAAAGGCCAAGTGAGCGACGGCAGCTGGAAAGTCAAAAAGGACGGCGGCACCATTGAGTACATCACCGGCGCCACCATCACCAGCCGCGCCGTGACATTGGTCGTCAACCATGCCGACAGCACCTATGTCAAAAACAAGGCCAAGATCATCGAAGCCCTGAGCAAGGGAGGAAAATAACATGGCGGACAACAAAGTATCATTCTTTCAAGATTTCATCAAAGGTTTGTGGAAAGAAAACCCGGTATTGGTCCTCGTCCTGGGGACCTGTCCGACACTCGCGGTGACCAACAACGGCACCAACGGTCTCGGCATGGGCTTGGCAACCACCTTTGTGTTGATCGGCAGCAATCTGGTGATTTCGCTCATCAGCGCAATCGTGCCCAAAAAGATCCGCATCCCCGTGTACATCGTCGTCATCGCCACGTTTGTAACCATCATCGATATGTTGATGTGTGCTTATGCCCCGGTGGCGCTCTACAAAGCCCTGGGGATTTTTATCCCCTTGATCGTGGTAAACTGCATCGTGCTCGGCCGCGCCGAAGCTTTTGCCTCCAAAAACGGCATGTTCCGCTCAATGCTGGACGGTGCCGGAATGGGGCTCGGGTTTACGCTGGTGCTGACGGCACTCGGGTGCATCCGCGAATTTTTGACCTCGGGTGCGATCTTTGAAATCAAACTCATTCCGGGGTGGACAACCGACTTTTTGCTGGCCTCGGCCGCACCCGGAGCGTTTATCATCGTTGGGACGCTGCTCGCGGGGATGAATTACCTCAACCAGCGCAAGGCGATCAAAAGCGGCAAACTTTATATCCCGCCCCAGGGGCTGGATTGTCGTCACTGTAACATTTGCAACAGCGAAAAAGAATAACGCCACCGCTCCGGCACTAAGGTTGACAGGATATGGGAAATCTTACCGCAGAGTTCTTAAAGGGCAATTATCAGCTGATATTTTACCCGTTTCTGGCTTGCCTTTTGGCCTTGTTTCTGACGAGGTTCATGATCGGTTTTTTGCCCAAGCTGGGGTTTGTGGATATGCCGGACGCGCGTCGGATCCACACCAACCCGATTCCGCGCGGCGGCGGAATTGCGGTGATTCTGGCGTTTTTTGTCATCCTCTTGCTCTACACCGAGCGTCTCGCCGATGAGAAGTATCTGGAGTGGGTCATCCGCTTCGCCATCCCGACCTCGGTGCTGACCGTAACCGGTCTCATTGACGACCGGTTTAATCTCCCGAGCAAAATCAAGCTTTTTATGCAGATTATCACCGGGGTATTGGTTTGGTTGTTTGTCTTTCAGATCAAAAACATCTGCGGAATTTGTCTGCCGAGCTACATTTCGCTCGCCTTTACCGTCTTTTGGGTGATCATTTTGGTTAACGCCTTTAATTTGATCGACGGGATGGACGGGCTGGCGTCCGGGTTGGCGGCGATCTCATCTTTGTGTCTGGCCGCATGGGCATTTTTTACCGGACAACCCAATGAAATTCTGATCATCCCGCTGGTGATGGCCGGAAGCTGTCTCGGTTTTTTGCGTTACAACTTCAATCCCGCCAAAATTTTTCTCGGCGACACCGGGAGCATGTTTCTCGGGCTCTTTTTTGCGATGTACTCTTTGATCAATGTCGAAAAAAGCGTGACCTTGTCCGCCTTGCTGATCCCGGCGCTGGCCGCCGGGGTGCCCTTGTTTGACGTTTTTTTGGCGATGTGGCGGCGAGGCGTGCGCAAACTCTCCACCGGTCAGGGCGGCATCATGGTTGCCGACAAAGAGCATTTGCATCACCGTATCCTCAACCATCTTACCAGTCAGCGCAAAGCGGCGGTCAAAATTTATTTTTTGGCGATCGCGGTTGCTTTTTTGGGGTTGATGATTTTATTTTTTGAGCGGACCATCCCGGTATTGGGGTTTTTCGCCATTTTGCTTTTCTGCTTTATGATCATCCGCAAAATCGCCGCCATTGAGCTCTTGGACTCGGCCAAACTGGTGTTCAAAAAAAATCAGCACTCGTTCCGGCTCTTTTGGATCCAGTTGTTAATCCCGATTCTCGACTTTTTGTTGCTGACGGCGACGGCGCTGGGGGCCATGTGGGTTTGTAAAATTAATATTATCAATCTTTCTTGGGAGTTGTTGATTCTGACAATCCCGGTGATTTTGGTACTCTTTCTCTCCGGCTCTTACCGGATTGTCTTTTTCCGCTCCAGCGTTACCGAAATTTTGCGGATTTTTGAGTATCTGCTGCTGGCGATGATCCTCGACTGCTATTTGTTTTATATTTTTGTCTACTTTCACAACGAAACCGACAAGTTGCTGCAATTTTTGATCATTTACAGCCTGGCGGCGGTCCTGGCAATTTTGGTATTTCGGATGGGAATGGCCTACATCGGCTTGCGCATGCTGTGGATTTTTAAGCAAAAAACCTTGTCCGGCAGCGATGTCAAAAACGTGCTCATTGTCGGCGGCGGGGTCAAGGCGGAGATGTATCTATGCTACAGCACGCGCAACTGGCAGGACACTCAGGTCAAAGTCATCGGCATCATTGACGACAACCCGGGGTTGCATGAGATGATCGTGCACGGCCACACCGTGTTGGGGTCCATCTGCGATCTGGACCGGATTTACCGCAAACACAAAATCAATCACATCGTCCTTACTTCCGAAATCAGTGACGATAAATTGCAGAAAATCCGGGATTTTGTCCGCGGCAAAGACATTCAGATCGTGGATTTTGTGGTGAAAAAGGAGTTTTTGTAAAAAATATTAAAAAAAATTGTTGAAAATAGCGCAAACCGGCGTTATTTTAAGTTTGCGATTGTCAATAGATAGATATATACCGATTGAATTCTGGAGAAAAATAGAAAAATGAAAAACGATTTCACGCAGTATGTAACCAAAGAGTCGGTGATGTCCCTCGGCGGGACCAACAAACTCGACATCATGGATCAGTTGATCAGCCGGGCGGCCGATCTCACCAAGTTGAGCCGCGATGTGATTTTCCGGTTGACTTGGAAACGCGAACAGATGATGACCACCGGCGTCGGCGGCATGCTGGCACTGCCCCACATCCGTGTCAATGACATTTTGCATCCCTACGTCATCATCGGCGTTTGCGAAAACCCGATCGAGGACTATCAGAGCCAGGACGATCTGCCGATCCGGCTGGTGGTTTTCACCATCGCCCCGGACGAAAATCAGGAAGCATATTTGCAGCTCCTGGGCAGCATTTCCCGTAAATTGCGCAACCCTAAATTGATCGAAGAATTGATCTCCAACGCGGGCAACCCGGCGGCCATCCTTGACATCATCAAGAAAGAAGCATAATTAATGAGCAAAAACCCGAGTCAAGAGTTGGGCGCCAAAGCGCAGATTGATTTTCACTGTCTGCTCGACGGCTGCGAGGGGATTGTTAAATTCAATCTGGCGGACATTTCCGGCCGGGATTTCCAAGCGGTTTGCCCCAAGTGCCACAAGGCGTACTCGCTCGACGGCAAGCTCAAGGATAAATTGCAGCGGATGCTCAATCTGGTGGTGGCGATCCGTCAGGCCGAGGATATTTTGGGCGACAGCAATGTCTCGGTCAACGTGGCCAACGGCGAAGTAAAAATCCCGTACGCCTTGCTGCTTACCCGACTCAATACCCTGATCACGCTGGAGATCGCCGACCGCAAGGTCGACTTCCACCTCTGGGTCGAGCCGTCCTCTCCGGACACCTTTCGTTAATCACATTACCCCGGCGGCATGAAAACTTCATCGCCGCTTCAATTTTTTTTGGAGACCATCATGAACGAACAAGACATCATCAAAATTCTGGAAGAATCCGGCGCCCTCCTCACCGGGCATTTTCAACTGCGCAGCGGCTTGCACAGCAACCGCTTTTTTCAGGCCGCCTTGCTTTTGCAATACCCCGACAAGGCCGAAACCGTCTGCCGTCACCTTGCCAAAGAGTTTGCCGGCGAAAAAATTGACATGGTCATTTCTCCGGCCGTCGGCGGTTTGATCGTTGGCCAGGAAGTCGCCCGCGCGTTGCACGTCAAAGCGATTTTTGCCGACAAAGAAGACGGCAAACTGGTGCTCAAGCGCGGTTTTGTCATCAAGCCGGGCGACCGCGTGCTGGTGGCCGAGGATGTGGTCACCAAAGGGGGCCGCGTCCAGGAAACCATCGACTTGGCCCGCTCCTTCGGCGCCGAAATCGTCGGCATCGCGGTGATCGTCGACCGTTCCGGCGGTCAGGTCGAGTTTGACGTACCCTTCAAAAGCGTGCTCAAACTCTCGCTGCCCACTTTTGACCCCGACAATTGTCCGATGTGCGCCGCCAATCAGCCGATCGACCGGCCGGGATCCAAATAATTATGCTGACCAATATTTTAAAGAAAATTTTCGGCTCCAAATCGCAACGGGATTTGAAAAAAATCCTGCCGTTGGTGAAACGCATCAACGAGCTCGAAATCTCCTACCAGAGCTTGACCGAGGACGAGCTCAAGGCCAAAACTCCGGAGTTTAAAGCCCGGCTGGCCAACGGCGAAACCTTGGACGACCTCCTCTGCGAAGCCTTTGCCGTCGTCAAAAACACTTGCCGCCGTCTCGTCGGCAAAGAGGTCACCGTCTGCGGCCAAACTTTGGTCTGGGACATGGTCCCCTTTGACGTCCAGCTCGTGGGCGGGATTGCCTTGCACCGGCGCAACATTGCCGAAATGGCCACCGGCGAAGGCAAAACCTTGGTCGCCACCATGCCCTTGTACCTCAACGCCCTGACCGGCAAAAACTGCCAGCTGGTGACCGTCAACGACTACTTGGCCAAGCGCGACTCCGAGTGGATGGGCAACATCTATACTTATTTGGGCCTCACCGTCGGCTGCCTCCAAAATATGCAGCCGCCAAGTATCCGCCGAGAGCAATATTTGTGCGACATCACCTACGGGACCAACAGCGAGTTCGGCTTTGATTATTTGCGCGACATGGGCATGGCCAATCAGGCCTCGCATCTGGTGCAGCGCGATTACTACTTTGCGATCATCGACGAAATCGACAGTATTTTGATCGATGAAGCGCGCACGCCTTTGATCATCTCCGGTCCGGTGCCGATGTCCACCCATCAGTTTGACCGCCTGAAACCGCTGGTGGCCGATCTTTACTCCCGGCAAAATCTGCTTTGCTCACGCTTTGCGCGCGAAGCCAAGGAGCTGCTGGCCAAAGAGGGATTGAGCGACAGCCAAAAGCGCGATGCCCTGCTCAAGCTTGTCATCGTCAAATTCGGCATGCCGACCCACAAGCAATTGCTTCACCTTTTAGAGGACGGCGAAATCGTCAAGGCCGTCGAGAAACTCGAAGCCGAGGTCCGCAGCGACAGCAACCGCGGGATGCTTCAGGAAGTTCAGGGCGAGCTCTTTTTCGCCATTGACGAGAAAACCCACGAGGCAGATTTGACGGAGAAGGGCCGCCAGGCGATTTCTCCCGACGACCCGCAGGCCTTTATCATGCCCGACTTGCTTCAGGAAATTCACCGGATCGAGAATTCGCCGGAGATCCCCGAAGAAAAACGCGGCGAAGAACGCAAAAAATTTGAGGAAGAGTTCGGCGCCAAAAGCGAGCGCTTGCACGATTTGTCGCAGCTCTTGAAAGCCTACTGTTTGTTTGAAAAGGACGTTCATTACGTCATTCAGGAAAACAAAATCATGATCGTCGACGAGCACACCGGCCGGTTGATGCCGGGCCGCCGCTTCTCCGACGGGCTGCATCAGGCCCTCGAGGCCAAGGAAGATGTGCCCATCGAGCAGGAAACACAGACGATGGCGACGATCACCATCCAAAATTATTTCCGCATGTATGAGAAACTCGCCGGGATGACCGGGACGGCCGAGACCGAGGCCTCCGAGTTTCACCAGATTTACAAGCTTGATGTGATGGTCATTCCGACCAACCGTCCGTGTATCCGCAAAGACGACAACGACTCCATTTTTAAGACCAAGCGCGAGAAATTCAACGCGATCGTCGAGGAAGTCGCCCAGCGCAACGCCAAGGGTCAACCGGTATTGCTCGGCACCATCTCGGTCGAGGACTCGGAAATTTTGTCGCGCATGCTCAAGCGCAAAAATATCGTCCACAGTGTATTAAACGCCAAAAATCACCAGTCCGAGGCCGAGATCGTCGCCAATGCGGGCCACATCGGAGCCGTCACCGTCGCCACCAACATGGCCGGCCGCGGCACCGACATCAAGCTCGGCCCCGGCGTCAAAGACTTGGGCGGCTTGCACGTCATCGGCAGCTCGCGCCACGACTCGCGGCGCATCGACCGCCAGTTGCGCGGCCGCTGCTCGCGTCAGGGCGACCCGGGGTCCTCCAAATTTTATGTGTCGCTGGAGGACAACTTGATGCGCCTCTTCGGCTCCGACCGGATCATCAAAATTTTTGACCGTTTCGGCTTGCAGGAGGGCGACGAGCTGCAGCACCCGTGGCTCAATAAATCGATTGAGACCGCACAGCGTCGCGTCGAGCAGCACCACTTCTCGATCCGCAAACGCACGCTTGAGTATGACGATGTAATGAATAAACAGCGTGAAATCATTTACGGCTTGCGCCGGGATGCGCTGTTGTCCAAGGACCCCTATGAGGTATTGTTCGGCATCATCGACCAGGTGGTGTTAAGTCAAGTTGTACTCGCCGCCACAACGGTTGACGGTGCCAAGGACGACGCTGCTTTAAAATTCAATACCGAGCGTCTGCTCTACTATTTAAACAACACTTTCCCGTTGAATTTCACCGCCGAAGAGATCAACAGCGAGCTTGCGGGCCAGCAGTTGACCGACCCCGAGAAACTCGCCGCCAAGCTGGTCGCCCGGATCGAGGAAGCCTACCGCAACCGCAACCGGATGATGACCGAAGAGGAGGCCGATTATGTGACGCGCCACACCGTGTTGCAGGCGATCGACCGGTTGTGGCAGGAGCATTTATACGCGATGGATCATTTGCGCTCCAGCATGGCGCTGCGCGTCTATGCGCAAAAGGATCCGTTGGTGGAGTACAAAAACGAGGCCTACAAAATTTTCAAAACTTTGATGGACGCGGTGTACTCCGACATCGCGGTCAACCTATTCCGGATCACCATCCAGCGGATGATGACGTTGGAGGAAATTTTGGCCTCGATGCCGCAGGAGCTCATCCATCAAACGTTCGGCCAGTTTGACACCCCGCAGGAGCTGCCGGTCGAAGCCGCCGCCCAACCGGAGGCACCCAAAGAGGAAATTCACATTTCCTTTAAGCGCGAAGTCCCCAAGGTCGGACGCAATGACGACTGCCCCTGCGGCAGCGGCAAAAAATACAAAAAGTGCTGCGGGAAAGAATCATGAGCGGATTTTTCATCCAAAATTTATGGGAGCACCCGGCGTTTTTTTGGAGCACCGCTTTGATCGTGATTTTTTCGATTTGCTGCCACGAATATTTTCATGCCCGGGCAGCGCTCTATTTCGGCGACCGGACGGCGGCGGACCGGGGGCACTTGACCCTCAATCCGCTGCGCCAGATGGGGATGTGGTCCTTGATCATGTTTGCCATGGTGGGCCTCGCCTGGGGGCAGGTGCCGGTGGATACCCGGCAATTGCAGCACCGGCACGGCGCCGCGGCGGTGGCGTTTGCCGGGCCGTTGGCCAATCTTTTGCTGACCATTGTATTTTGCGTTTTGACCGCGGTCGGGCTGCGTTATGCCGGAGCCAATCACTTTGGGGTCGAGATGCTGTTTTCGGGCGCGGTGATCAATCTCGTGCTGTTTTTTCTCAATATGCTGCCGGTACCCGGGTTTGACGGCTTTGCGGTATTGTCCGACTTTTTTCCGCGCGCGGCAATGCCCCGGTCGGAGTTTTTCAAAGGGGCGTTTGTGGTCGTCATATTGTTGGTTTTTCTCTTTATCGGCCAACTGTATGCGGTGAGCGAGTACCTTAATGTCAAACTCATCCGATTATTGCAAATGGTGATCTGATGCAGCTTTGGCCGGCGCCGTTGGAGGGAGTCATGAGCGACCCCGTGGTCCGCGCCATCGGCAGCCTCGGGCTGGTTGACCGGTGGATGACGCCGTTTTTGCGGGTCACCACGGCGGTGCCGCGGGCAAAAATTTTACGCGAGTTTATCGCACCTTATGCCGCCCAAAGCGTACCTTATACGGTGCAAATTATGGGCGTCGATCCCGAAATCATGGCTGGTTGCGCGGCCGAAATGCTGGCACTGGGAGCGGCGGGGATCAATGTCAACTTCGGCTGCCCCAGCCGGCAGGTGACCGGCGGCGGCGCAGGCGGCGGCGGGCTCAAAAATCCGCGGCGGATGATCCAAATTTTAAACGCGATCCGCCAAAGCATCGGCAATGCGCCGTTGAGCGTTAAAATGCGCAGCGGCTTCGCCGATGCCGGCGAATGCGAAACAATTCTCCCCGAGCTGGGGATGACCGATATGATTTTTTTTCATTTCCGGACGGTCAAAGAGCAATATTTGCCGATTTCCGGACGCGAGGAGAGATTTGAGCGCGCCATTGCCGCCGCTGGCAAAATCCCGGTGGTGATTAATGGCGACATCAACAGTGCCGATGACGCCCGGGATTTGGCGGCCAAACTGCCGGTTGCCGGCGTGATGTGCGGCCGCGGCTTCTTCCGCGACCCGTATTTGTTGCGGCGGATCAAAGGGGAAACCATGGGCCCGGCGGCGGAAGCGGCCGAGCTGTTGTATCAAACCGTGCTGGCGCTGGCTCCCGACTGGCCGGCGGGCAAAAAAATTGAGTTGGGCAATTTGATTTGGGGCGCCGCCAACCCGTATTTCCGGCAGCTGACCCAAAAAATATAACCAAACAGGTGATGCAAGTGATCAGCGAACCAATCAGAAATTTGTTGAAAAACAAGCTGGGCTTTTTGGCCGACTGTCAAAACGACTGCGATGTGGCGGTAAGCTCGCGCATCCGCCTTGCGCGCAATCTTGCCGATCTGCCGTTTCCGGACGCGGCCGACATTCATCAGGCGATTGCCGCGCGCGACCGGATCGCCGAGGCGGTGACGGCAACCCATCTTTTGGGCAAAAAAATGCTGACGGTCAATCCGTCCGAATTGCGCCCTTTGGAGCGGGCGATTTTGCTTGAGCGCCATCTGGTGAGCCACGATTTTTTGCGTCGCGCCAACGGCAATCTTTTGCTGGTCAAAAGTGACGAATCCGCCTCGGTGATGATCAATGAGGAGGATCACTTGCGCATCCAGTTTATGCACCCGGGGTTTGATTTGGCGAGCTGCTGGCAGGCAATTGACAAATTTGACACCGCGTTGGGCAAACGCCTTAATTTTGCCTACGATGACAAGCTCGGTTTTTTAACCAGCTGCCCGACCAATGTCGGGACCGGCATCCGCGCCTCGGTGATGCTCCATTTGCCGGGCCTCGTGCTGGCCAATCAGATCGGCCCGACCATCCGCGGGATCAACAAGCTCAATCTCGCCGTCCGCGGGATTTACGGCGAAGGCTCGGAGAATCTCGGGAATTTGTTTCAAGTCTCCAACCAAAGCACCCTGGGCGAGAGCGAAGAGGAGATCATCCAGCGCTTGAGCGCGGTAATTTCGCAATTGATCACCCATGAACGCACCGTCCGCAAACAGCTGTTTAACGAGGACAAATATGCGATGCTTGACCGCATCGGCCGCGCCTACGGGATCATGTGCCACGCTTACAAGCTCACCACCGAGGAGGCGATGCAGTCGTTGTCGTTAATCAAAATGGGCGTCGATATGGATATGTTTAACAATATCGACAACCGCAAGGTTAACGAGCTCTTTATCAATGTCAACCCCGGCCACTTGCAGGCAATCAGCAACCTGGTGCTCAACGACCAGCAACTCGCGGTCGAGCGCGCCTTTTTCTGCCGCTCACTGCTCAAAAAACCGTGAATTGCCGCATCAGGCGGCTCTCTATAAAAACCAAACAGAAAGAAACACAACATGTCGGAAAAATTCAGCAGCGAAATGGATCAACTGAGCTACGCAATGGGTATCAACATGGCGCAATACTTGCTCGGCAATCCGTTGCAGATCAATATTGAGCAAACCATCGCCGGGATCACTGATTTCATCAACCAGAAGCCCAAACTCGATCAGGAAGAGTATGTGGCGGCAATGCAGATTTTGCAGCAAAAAATGCAGGCCAAAGGCAAAGAAGAGTCGCAAAAAATCGCCGCCGAAAACACTCAGAAGGAAGTTGAGTTTTTGACCGAAAACGGCAAGCGCACCGGAGTCAAAACCACCGCCAGCGGCTTGCAGTACGAGGTCATCACCGAGGGCAAGGGCAAGAAACCGACGAGCGAAGACACCGTCCGCGTGCACTATGTCGGGACGCTGCTCAACGGCGTCACCTTTGACAGCTCGGTCGCCCGCAACGAGCCCGCCGAATTCGGCGTCGGCCAGGTCATCCCCGGCTGGACCGAGGCTTTGCAGCTGATGAATGTCGGCAGCAAATACAAACTCTTTATCCCGGCCAAAATCGCCTACGGCGAACGCGGCGCGGGTCAGGCCATCCCGCCGAATGCGACGCTGGTCTTTGAAGTAGAGTTGCTTGACATCGTCTAAGTGTTAAGCAAGAAAAAAAGCGCCCGAAGCAATCCGGGCGCTTTTTTTGTGCCAAAAATAACGGATTAATCCGTTATTTTTCCGTTATTTGGTGCGGCAAGCCGTCAAGAATCGACTCGCGCACCAGCGTGGTGAGCTTGATCGTCGCAACCACCCGCTCCAAATCGGCGGGAGCGCAAATGGCGGAAGGATGCTTAAGCATCTCAATAAAGGCCCGGATTTCGTCATAAAAGCCGCCGGTCATCCAGTCGGGGGCAACATCCCCGGCAAAGCTTTGCCAAAACTTCCCCTGGCGGTAAAAGAGAATGCGGCCGGGAACATCGCTGGTGTTAAATACCGGAAGCTCAACCGTCATTGCATGATTTTTTGAAGTCACATGGATGCGCTCAAAGCTGCACCCCGAGAGCGGACAAAAAACAAATTGCGCCGACGCATGATTGGCAAAATCGCACCACAGCGAGACGGACGCGATTTCACCGTCCGCGTTGCGCTGCGGCTGCGCCGCCGCCCGGCGGCAGGGCGAGTTGACCCAATCCGCCACCAGATCGATCCCGTGCACTGCAGTGGTGGAAAAATCCGCATCATGGCGGTCATGACGGTAAAAATCACAGCGGAAATGAGAGGCAGCCTCATGGCAGGTCAGATCCGACCACAATTGTTTGGCCCGGATCAAAAGCGGCATATAGCGGCGGTTAAAAGCAATCAAGTGCGGCGTCCGGCAACTCCGGTAAGCCGCCAACAGCTGCCCATACTCGGCTAGATTGCGCCCCGGCGGCTTCTCCATCAATAAAGGATAACCGTTGAAGAGTATCCAACTGCCGATTTCGGCCGTCAAGCCGACGGGTGTAACCATGGTCACCGCGTCCGGTTTCTCGGCCTCAAGCATTTGCCGGTAATCGGTGTAAACGCGGCCAAAGCCGAATTGCCGGGCAAAATCTTCCGCCCGGGCCCGGTCGACGTCGCAAATCGCGCCCAACTCCAAGCCGTGGATTTGCCGCGCCAGCTCAGCCAAGGCCGGACCGTGAAACAATACGGCATGGCTGCCCGCGCCAATGGCAACAATCTTCATCGCTTACTCCATATACTCCACCGGCGGCCGGTAATCGGCATCGCCGCCCAACCGGATAAATTTGCGGTACACCACCATCATCATCGCCACCCCGGCAAAGGAAAAAAATGCAGCGGGGTACCAAACATACTCATAATGATTGCCAGTCAAATCCAGCATGCCGCCAACCGCAACCGAGGTTAACACCCAGCTGAGAGAAGTAAACACCGTCATCGCCGAGTTAAACTGGGCAAACAATTGCCGCGGAAACAGCCGCTGCCCGTAAGAGGCGGTCAAGGTTAAGAAGCTGCCGGTGATCACGCCGTGGGCGATCATCACGACCGCAAACGACATCTGTCCGCGGATGAATACCAGGCCGGCCAGCGTCACCAGGCCGTAAACAAAGATTGCCGCCATCCCCATCCGGATCGGGTGATACCGGTCGGCCAGCATCCCCAAAAAGTAGCTTAAGACCAGCGAAATCATAAAGGTGATTGCCAGATATTTACCCACCATATCCATCCCGACGCCGAGGCTTTTGGCATAAAAGATGGCATAGCTGTTAAACGGGATATTGGCGAGACCGCAGACCACATACGCAAAAATCACCCAGCGGTAAAACGGGTGGCCGAAACACTCTTTTACATATTTTTGGGCGGCTTCACCAAAATTAGCGGACGGTTTCTCCGTCAGCTCGACGGGAGGATACTCCCCCTCTTTGACCTTAAAGCAAACCATGGTAAAGCCGACGGCATAAATGAGCCCGAGCAAGCCAAAAATCTCGAAATAATGTGCCTCGGCAATCCCAAACAAACAATAATTAAAAATGATCCCGGCCCCCAGACTCACCGCCCGAAACAAGCCGAAAAACCGCCCCAGAAACACCGACGGCACCACATCGTTGACCAACGCTACAAAAATCACATTGGCCAAGGTCGTCCCAAAGTCGAGCATCAGCCAAAATACGCAAAAGACGGCCATTGAGGCGGTATGAAGGCTGATCAACTCCGGACCGACCGCATTTTGCAGCAACCGCCCCAGCCAGGGAGTGCACCCGAGACCGATCATCCCCACCGCCACAAACGGCGTGGTCAGCATCAAATAGGGAATCCGGCGACCCCAGCGGCTCCGGTGCCGGTCCGACCGGTAACTGACAATCGGCCCCAAAATCACATTGGTGAGATTGGGAATCGCCAAAATAATCACGCCGTAAAAGAAATCGGAAACGCCGAACGACTTGATCATCAGCGTCGCCACACTCCCGGCGGCGCGCTCCTTAAGCGACCAGGCAAAATCGCCCCACAACAGCCAGCAAAATAAAATTGCCACCCCGGCGGCGGTGTAAGTGAGCGTCCCGACGGACCACCGGCGCGGCGAACCGTCCTCGTTGCATACGGACAAAAAACTCATTTCTCCTCCATTGCGGAGACTGATTTTCGATTTATTGCTGACATCTTAATATCTTTCGTTTGCTGTTATTCCATATTATATCAGAAAAATGAGATTTATACAATGATAAATAAATCAGAAAAATGACACTTTTGCAACATCGGCAAAGATTATAGCCAAAATTATGTCTGCGCCACGCATCAATCTGGCGCAACAACGTTATCTCCCCATTTACCGCAAAAAAAGAGCGCCCGGGAATTTCCCGAGCGCTCCAAGGGGAGGAGGATGCTTACATCATGCCGCCCATGCCGCCCATACCGCCCATGCCGCCGGCGGGCATCGCGGGCTCCTTATCTTCCTTGATGTCGGTGATAAGGCACTCGGTGGTGAGCAGCAACCCGGCGATCGAGGCCGCATTCTGCAGCGCCGAGCGGGTCACTTTGGCGGGGTCGAGGATGCCGAATTTGAGCATGTCAACGTATTCGCCGGTGGCGACGTTGAAGCCTTCGGAGTCTTTCAACTCTTTGACGCGCTGGACAACGATGCTGCCTTCGTAGCCGCCGTTGGCAGCCAACTGGCGCAAGGGTTCTTCGACCGCACGTTTGACAATTTCTTTGCCGGTGGCTTCGTCGCCCGCAAGCTTGAGCTTGTCCAGCGCCTTGGAAGCGCGGATGAGAGCGATGCCGCCGCCGGGGACGATCCCTTCCTGGACCGCGGCGCGAGTGGCGTGCAACGCATCGTCAACGCGGTCTTTCTTTTCTTTCATTTCCACTTCAGTCGCGGCGCCGACATGGATGACGGCAACCCCGCCGGCCAGCTTGGCCAAGCGTTCCTGCAACTTTTCACGGTCGTAGTCGGAGGTGGTTTCAGCGATTTCACGACGGATCTGAGACACGCGGCCCATGATCGCGGCCTGAGTGCCGCCGCCTTCGACGATGGTAGTGTTTTCTTTGTCCACAGTGACGCGCTTGGCTTTGCCGAGCTGCTCGATGGTCACGGACTCAAGCTTGATACCCAAGTCTTCGGTGATGCAAGTACCGCCGGTCAAAATCGCGATGTCCTGCAAAATGGCCTTGCGGCGGTCGCCGAAGCCGGGAGCCTTGACGGCGCAGATGTTGAGGATGCCGCGCATTTTGTTGATGACCAAAGTGGTCAAGGCTTCGCCTTCGACATCTTCGGCAATGATCAGCAACGGTTTGCTCTCTTTGGCCACGCTCTGGAGCAAGGGGAGCATGTCGTTGAGGCTGCTGATTTTCTTTTCGTAGATCAAAATGTAGCAATCTTCGAGGACGGCTTCCATGGTTTCGGCGTTGGTGACCAGATAGGGAGAGAGGTAGCCTTTGTCAAACTGCATACCCTCGACCACGCTCAACGTGGTTTCCAAAGTCTTGGCTTCTTCGACGGTGATCGTGCCTTCCTGACCGACTTTTTCCATCGCTTCGGCAATGATATTGCCGATGACGGTGTCGCCGTTGGCGGAGATGGTGGCGACTTGGGCGATTCTGTCGCTGACGCTCTTGGACTGCTTGGCCAATTCGCCGACGATCGCTTCGACGGCCTTGTCAATGCCGCGCTTGAGCTCCATCGGGTTGGCGCCGGCGGTGACGTTTTTAAGCCCTTCGCGATAAATTGCTTCGGCCAAAACGGTGGCGGTAGTGGTGCCGTCGCCGGCAACGTCGGAGGTCTTGCTCGCGACTTCCTTGACCATCTGGGCGCCCATGTTGGCATAGGGACACTTGAGCTCGATTTCTTTGGCGACGGAAACGCCGTCCTTGGTAACGGTCGGGGCACCGAATTTTTTGTCAATCGCGACATTGCGGCCCTTGGGACCCAACGTGGCTTTGACCGCCTTGCTCAATATGGTAACGCCTTCCAATACGCTGCGACGCGCTTCTTCTGAAAACAACAACTGTTTCGCCATAATACTGTAACTCCTTAAAAGATCTTTTTAAAATGTCTGAAAAATTAGCCGACGATGGCCAAAATGTCGTCCTGAGAAACGACTTTATACTCTTTGCCGTCAACCTTGACTTCGGTGCCGCCGTAACGGCTGGTCAAGACGATATTACCGACAGCGACATCAAATTTAATTTTTTCGCCTTTGTCATTGAGTTTGCCGGTGCCGAGAGCGATGACTTTGTACTCCTGCGGTTTTTCTTTGGCGCTGTCCGGGATCAGGATCCCGCCCTTCATCTGCTCCTGAGACTCGCAGAGCTCCAACAACACGCGATCACCCAACGGCTTGATACTTACTTTTGACATTTTCTTCTTCCTTGGTTTGGTTGCTTATATTTTTTTAGTTTTCCTCCTCCCGCCGACGGGAGGAGGGGTATTTTTGCTTAATTGACCACTTCGGCATCGACGACGTCATCGTCGCCCTTGTCCTTGGGCTGCTGTTGCTGACCGCCCGCATTGGGGGCGCCCTGCTGCGCTTCGCCCTGCTGGGCGTATACGGCCTCACCAAGCTTCATCAAGTACTGCTCAAGCTCCTGCATCGTGGCCTTCATGCCCTCGGTGTCATCGGACTCGATTTGCTTCTTGAGTTTCTCAAGGTTGCTCTCGATGTTGGAGCGGACGTCGGCCGGAACTTTGTCGCCAAACTCCTTAAGCTGCTTTTCGGTCTGGTAGACCATCGAGTCTGCGCGGTTTTTGGTCTCGATCTTTTCCTTGGCCGCTTTGTCATCCTCGGCGTGAGCCTTGGCTTCGTTGACCATGCGGTCGATTTCGGCGTCGGTGAGACCGCTCGAAGCGGTGATCGTAATCTTTTGCTCTTTGCCGGTACCTTTGTCTTTGGCGGTCACGTGTAAGATGCCGTTGGCGTCAATGTCAAAGGTGACCTCGATCTGAGGCACGCCGCGCGGCGCCGGGGCAATCCCGTCGAGGCGGAAGCGGCCGATCGACTTGTTGTCGCGCGCCATTTCACGCTCGCCCTGCAGCACATGGACATCCACCGCAGGCTGATTGTCGCTCGCCGTGCTGAAAACTTCGGTGCGTTTGGTCGGAATCGTGGTGTTGCGCTCGATCATCCGGGTCATGATGCCGCCGTTGGTCTCGATCCCGAGCGAAAGCGGGGTCACGTCCAACAAGAGCACATCCTCGACCTGACCGCCCAGCACGCCGCCCTGAATCGCGGCGCCCGCGGCGACGACTTCATCGGGGTTGACGCCCTTGTGCGGTTCTTTGCTAAAGATCGCCTTGGCAGTTTCCTGAACTTTGGGCATACGAGTCATCCCGCCGACCAAAATGACTTCCTTGATTTTGTCGGCAGTGACGCCGGCATCGCGCATACAATTGTTGCACGGCGCTTTGGTGCGCTCCAGCAACGGGTCGCAAATCTTCTCGAGTTGGGCGCGAGTCACGGTGATGTTGAGGTGCACCGGCCCATCCTGATTCATGGTGATAAACGGCAAGTTGATGTCCGAGCTCATGCTCGAGGACAACTCGCACTTGGCCTTTTCGGCGGCTTCCTTGAGCCGCTGCAACGCCTGCGCGTCTTTGCGCAAATCAACGCCGTTCTCTTTTTGGAACTCGGTTGCCAAGGAGTCGATCACCGCCTGGTCAAAGTCATCCCCGCCCAAGTGGGTGTCGCCGTTGGTGGCCTTTACTTCAAAGACGCCGTCGCCGATTTCCAAGACGGAGATATCAAACGTACCGCCGCCCAAGTCGTAGACGGCCACGGTTTCGTCGGATTTTTTGTCCAAGCCGTAAGCCAGAGCGGCCGCGGTCGGCTCGTTGATAATACGCAGGACTTCGAGCCCGGCAATCTTGCCGGCGTCCTTGGTCGCCTGACGCTGCGTATCATTAAAATACGCGGGGACGGTGATCACAGCCTGAGTGATTTTTTCGCCCAGGTAAGCTTCGGCGTCGGCCTTGAGCTTTTGCAGAATCATCGCCGAAATTTCCGGCGGAGAGTAGGTACGGTCGCCGACTTTTACGTGGGCGTCGCCGTTGGCCGCCTCGACTACTTCGTAGGGGACCAATGATTTCTCATGCCCGATTTCGGAAAACTTGCGCCCCATGAAACGCTTGATCGAAAAAATCGTGTTTTTGGGGTTCGTCACCGCCTGACGTTTGGCGGTCTGGCCGACCAGACGCTCACCGCTCTTGGTAAATGCCACGATCGACGGCGTAGTGCGGTTGCCCTCAGCGTTGGGAATCACTTTATATTCCCCATGCTCCATCACAGCCATACAGCTGTTGGTAGTACCTAAATCTATCCCTAAAATTTTACCCATAATATCATCCTCCTTAAAATGGTGTAAATCCACGCCATTTTTATAGCAAGTCCCGTGCCATCGCTTTTAAACGCCGTTTTTCGCGCTTTTTGCCAATTTTGCTGCGACAATTTGTCACAGTTGGCGCAATCTTTGTCACAGTGCGCGCACCTCAAAAAAAATTGCAAAATTTGATTTGGTTTTTATCCGAAGCGTGCTATATTTAAGGAAACAACCCTTTATCTCTTATTTCAACTTTTTAATACGGGAATTTTTACCATGTCAACTCTGAAAGTACTCAACTCCGAAAACTTTGATGAAGTCACCGCCTCCGGCGTCACGCTGGTCGATTTTTGGGCCCCCTGGTGCGGCCCCTGCAAAATGCTGCTTCCAATTATGGAGCAGGTCGCGGCCGAGCTCGGCGACGACGCCACCGTGGCCAAAGTGGACATTGACGAGTGCGGAGATTTGGCCGTGCGCTTCGGCATCCGCAACGTGCCGGCGGTGTTTCTCATCAAGGACGGCGAAGTCCTCGAACAATTTAACGGCATCCAGACCAAGGCAAAACTGGTCGATGCGGTCAGGAATCTCTGATGTTTGATGTCGAAATCACCCGGACTTTTTCGGCCGCGCATCTGTTGCGCGGGTACAACGGAGTTTGCAGCAATCTTCACGGGCACAATTACAAGGTGACCGTGGTCGTCCGCGCGCAGGAGCTGGACGAAATCGGCATCGCATTGGACTTCAAAAAGCTCAAGTGCGAGCTCGACGCTTTGCTTGACGCCTACGACCACAAAAATCTGGCCGATCTTCCTGAGTTCGCCGCCATCAACCCGACCAGCGAAAATCTGGCAAGATTGATTTACCGGCAGATGAGCCAAAAGATGAATGACGGCAACATCCGGGTCCGGCAGGTCAAAATCGGCGAGTCCGATTTCTCGGCCGTGACCTATTTTGAGGATTAAAAACGATGTTTCAGGTCGTCGAGCGCTTTGTCAGCATCCAGGGGGAGTCTACCCATGCCGGGCGGGCCTGCTACTTTATCCGGCTGGCCGGGTGCAATCTACGGTGTCACTACTGCGACACGGTGTATGCCCAGGAGCACGGCACCGGTCAATTGCTCCCCCATGATCAATTGGTCAATGATGTGGTCGACTCCGGCATCAAACTTGTGGAGATCACCGGCGGCGAACCCTTGCTCCATCACGATTTGCCGCTCCTCTGTCAACTTTTGCTCGACCGCGGCATCGAGGTATTGATTGAAACCAATGGCTCGTGCCCGATCGCCGATTTGCCCAAAGCGTGCAAAAAAATTCTCGATTGCAAGCTTCCCGACTCCGGGATGGCCGAGTATAACCTTTATGAAAATTACGCGTTGCTGCAACCGCACGACGAGGTCAAGTTTGTGGTAAGTTCGCGCGCCGACTTTGATTTCGCCGTGGAGACGATCCAAAAATATCACTTGGAGCGCAAGACGCCCAATCTTTTATTGAGCCCGGTGTGGGGCAAAGTCGACTTTGCCGAGCTGGCCGACTGGTTGCTCGAGTCCAAGGCTCCCGCCCGGATGCAAATCCAGCTCCATAAAATCATCTGGGGCAAAGACGCCCCCGGCAAGTAATCAGCGGTCGGTGATCCGCACCTCGCGGATATCTTCGGCATTGCAAAAAATCATCATCAAGCGGTCAAACCCCAAGGCACAACCGGAGCTCTCCGGCAAACCATGATCCAACGCCGCATAAAACGCCGCAGGCTCGGGGTAGGCGTGCATCTGTTGCTCTTTCCGGACTTGATTGGCAAGAGCAAAGCGCCGTTTTTGCTCGGCAGCGTCGGTCAACTCGCCAAAGGCGTTGGCCAGCTCCAGCCCGGCGATGTACAGCTCCCAGCGCTCCGCCACCCGGGAGTCGCGTTTGGAAACGCGCGACAATGCGGCGCGTTCGGCCGGATAATCGGTCAAAAAAGTGAGGCCGGTTTTGCCCAGCTCGGGCTCGACTTTGGTCACCATGATTTCGTCAAACGTGTCGGCGGCATGGGCGGCAAAGCTGGAGACCCCGGCATATTTTTGAAACGCGGCCTCGACGGTGATGAACTCAACCTTGTCCATATCGATCAACCGTCCCTGATATTGCAAGGTCGTCCCGCCGTGACGCCGCGCGAGCTCGCTCACCAAACTGGCAGTAAAATGCGCCAAATCAAGATAATTCATCTCCGTCGAGTAAAACTCGAGCATGGTGAATTCCTCCAAATGTTTGCGGCCCGACTCTTTGGCGCGAAAACAGCTGCCCAGCTGGTAAATCCGTTTGGCGCCCTCGCTCAACAAAATTTTCATCGCCAGCTCGGGGCTGGTGCGCAAAAAAGCCCCCTCGGCGCGGACGGACTCAATGTATTCCTCCGGCGCGGGGGCGTAAATCTTGACCGGGGTCTCCACCTCGAGAAACCCCGCACAGTCAAAAAAAAGACGCAAAGAGCGCAAAATCTCCGCTCTCCGCGTCAAATTGGCAAGAGTGACTGCCATTATGCTTTGCTGACGCGCTCGGCATAGAGGCCGGTGCGCGTGTCAATCTTGACCACATCGCCCTGATTGATGAAAAGCGGGACCTGAATTTCGTAACCGTTGTCGATCTTGGCCGGTTTCAAAACGTTGGTCGCGGTGTCGCCGCGGGCGCCCGGCTCAGTGTCGACGATTTCTTTTTCGATAAAGGTCGGCAGCGTGATTTCGATCGGAAGACCGTTAAAGAGCACAAATTTGCACTCGCTCTCTTCGATCAAAAAGTAGACCTGATTGCCCAAGGTTTCGGGGGAAACCAGCATTTCCTCATAGGTATTGGGATCGGTAAAGACGTAGTTGTGACCGTCGTTGTAGGAGTAAAACATTTCGCGCTCCTCCAAATCCGGCTTGTCGATTTTGTCGGTCGGACGGTAGGTTTTCTCCATCCCGCTGCCGGTCATCATGTTTTTGAGGCGGCAACGATAGAGCGCGGTGCCTTTGCCGGGTTTGCAGAAATCAAACTCGGTAATGACCCAAGGCTCGTTGTCGATTTGGATTTTTAATCCTTTTTTCAAGTCGGATGCACTGTACATGTTTTATTCTCTCCTGTGATTAATTCAAACATACATTTGATTAATATATCACAACTTATTGAGAATGCAAGTCGTTTTGCATCAAAATGTAAAAAGCGGCGGTCAGCCGATGGTATCAAAGATGTGGTCGGGCTCAAACTCGGCCTGCGCCGCTTCAGCCTTGGCGCGGTCGGTGATGCCGGTCAAAACCACCGCCGAAGTCATCCCCGCGAGATTGGCGCCGCGAATATCCGAGGCGAGCGAGTCGCCGACCATCAAGATCCGCCGGTAGTCGGCACACTTGAGATGATAGTTTCGCTCCAAAAGCTCCACGGTGTAATCATAAATCGCCCGGTAGGGTTTGCCAAGGTACACCGGCGCAATATGGACCCCCATTTCGGCCAAAATCGCCAGCATTGAGCGGGCCTGACCGCCGGCGCCGATGCCGATTTCGCCATGCTTGCCGCTCGGCCAGTAGGTGTCCGGGTTGGGAACGATAAAAGGAGCCTCCGGATGGCGGCGAAAATAGCCGATCACCGCCTCCCATGCCGCGCGCCAGTCGTAAATACCCTCGCCCATCACCACGCCATGACAGCTCTCGATCTCATCCGGGTCGTTGACCGAAATCAGTCCGGCGCGTTCGGCAAACGAGGGGTTGCCGAGCTCGCCCACCACAAAAAAACGCTTTCCGGTGTACTCGCGGTCGCGAACCATGGCCGCCAGCGCCGAGCCGCAGGAAACAATCTGCGCCGGGTCGACGGTAAAATCGGCGCGGCGCAAAAAGCCGCTCTTTTCCTCCGTGGAGTGGTTGCCATCGTTGGTCAGCAAAAAGTAGGGGAAATGCTTGCGCTCAAGCCCGGTAATGAAATCGACCGCGCCTGGCAAGCTCCGCATGCCGCGCGTCAGCGTGCCGTCGATGTCAAAAATTATGGCGTCAAATTCGCCGTGGTGTTTTTTCCAGTAATCCGTTAATTTCACTCTCATCTCCCTCTTGATCAGGAGATAAAATATATCATCACCGGCCCCGAAAAGCAAGCGGCAAGCTCAAATAATTACCAAAACTCGCTTTTCCCTCACAAAAAATCATAAAAAGTTAATCTTTCATCCCGGAAATTGCTTGACATAATCATTGATAAGTCGTATATTAGAGCCAAAATTAGGTAACTTTTATATTTTTTTAACATTGTATTTCATGTTAAAACCGTTGATCAAGACAACATTTTCCGCGTTCCAACGCATACAATCCGGCCAAAATTTGACCGGTTTTTTGTTTGCCCCGTTTACCTCAGTTTTGCCGGCTTGCCGGCGATCAATCATTGATAATAAGAAAGGATTCTGAAACAATGCAAAGACGGCACATTTTTACCCTGATCGAGCTTTTGGTAGTAATTGCCATTATCGCAATCTTGGCGTCGATGCTGCTTCCGGCATTAAACAAAGCACGGGAACGGGCAAAAAATATCAAATGTGTCAACAACAACAAGCAGATCATGGCCTGCCAAATGCAATACGCCAATGACAACCGTGAATATATGACGCCGCTCAATTTGGGGACCAGCGAAGCCACCGCCATTGCCAAGCAATGGTGGACCAATCTTTTGGCCAAATACATCGGCGATACCAAATGGGTCGATGAAGATGCCGGGAAACCGACCGACGGCCCGATGGTCTGCCCTTCGGTGAATGAATACGCCACCGGCTCCGGGATCGGCATCCACGCCGCCAACACCAACCATCGTTTGACCAATTACAAATATTCTGTCCGCGCTTCCAAAATCCGCCGCTCCTCCAATCTGATCTTTTCCGGCGATGCCACATTGTACAAAGGCGGCGGCAAAACCCAGGCCAACATTTTCGGTTGCTACTGTTTTAATAACAAATGGCTCTCACCCGCCGATAACAATTTTAATATGCTCCCGCGCCACATCGACCGCGCCAACGGCGGTTTTGTCGACGGCCATGTCGAGTCTTTGACCTACAACAAGCTGGTGCGCGACGACAGCAATTACTTTGGCCACATCAGTAATTTAAACGGGTATTGAGTCAATGGACCAAATAAAAAGCGACAACGGATGCTTGCTCCGCCGCCGCTTTTTTTGACGAAATTATTGACCCAATGACTCCCACACCGGAGTTAAGTCAATCACCTTGCCGGTGCGTGCCGCCAGATCCAAGGCGAGAGCAAAAACCGCGCTGTTGAGCCCCTCGCGTCCGCTGCATTTGGGCAAAGTGCCGTTGGTCATGGAGTCAAACAATTCTTTCATGATAAAGCCATCGCCGCCGCCGTGTCCGTCGGCGCCGAAATCAATCACGGTTTCACCCTCGTCGCCAAGCTGGCGGTAACGCAAAACGCTTTTATAAAGTTCAACGATCAAATTTCCTTCGGTGCACGAAAAATACATCCGGCGCTCCGGGATGGCATTGCTCATCGTCGCTTGAAACATAACGCGGATTTGATTGCGATACTCGGCGATCGCCACCTGATTGTCCATCAGGTCATTGTCGTCGGAGAACGGGCTCGCGATGGCGTGCGGGTCATCCCAGGTATTGTACATGCCTGCGCCGTATTTTTGAAACAACCCGGAGTTGGCGGCGGTAAAAAGGTTGCGGCCGCCGAAAGAGGCGACTTTGGCCGGCAAAGAGTCGCAAAACCAATTAATTAAATCAAGGTCGTGGCAGCATTTCTCCAAAATATGCGGCCCGGCCAGCTTGGTATGCCGCCGCCAGTTGCGCATAATATAGCCGCCGTGGGCGGGGGCGATGTTTTCGTTGGCGTCAACGGACAAAATCCGGCCGAGCTTGCCAGAAGCGAGAATTTCCTTTGCCTTGCGGTACAAGGGCGCATAGCGAAGCACAAAGCCGGTGGCAAAGAGTTTGCCCGATTGCTGCGCCGCCAGATAAATCGCTTGACAGTCCTCGATGGTCGTCGCCAACGGTTTCTCGCTAAAAACATGCTTCCCGGCCGCAAACGCAGCCAAAATGTGCTCTTTGTGAAACGCATTGGGCGAAAACACCATCACCCACTCCACTCCCGGGACCGCAATCGCGGCTTGATAACTCTCGCAAATCCGCGGCGACTCCTCCCAGCATTTTGCCGACTTGACAGCGATTTCGCGGTCGGGATCGTAAACTGAAATGATCTTGACTTGACGATCGGAGTCTTTGAGCAAAGTGTTGACAACTCCGCGGGCCCGGCTGCCCGCGCCAATGACGGCAACTTGGGTGGACATGAGTATTTTTCTCCTGTTTTGATTTGCAATTTTATAGGTCACAGATATATTATACCACACTCTTAAATTTTTTAAATGGACAAAAGCCGCATGAGTGATGACAAAAAAATTGAGTTTTTGAGCGATCAAGGGATGACGCTGCACCATTTGTCGGTAAAAATGCCGCCTTTGCAAGAAAAATACGGGCTCTGGACGATCAACGTCACACTGCATGTCGCCTCCGCCGCTGACGGCTTTGACCGCTGCCCGCCCCGGCGCTTTGACTTTTACTCGCTGTCGCACCTGATTGACGGGCAGGGCAAACTTGAGCTCGAGGGGCAAACGCTCGCGGTTTTACCGGGCGAGGCGATCATTATGACCCCGGGCATCACTCACCGCTACGGCGGCGCGGAGGGCAAACCCTATATCGAGGACTCGGTACGGTTTTACGGCCCCGTGGCTGATACGTTACACGACTGCGGCATCATCCGCGCGGGAAAATTTGCCGTCGGCTCCGAGCAAATTTTGCAAAAACTTAATTTTATCATGCTCGACCCTTCGCCCGATGCGCAAATACGGGCCAACATCGAGCTCCAGAAAATTCTGTTTGATCTTTACTGGCAAAACAAGCTGGCGCGTCCCGATGACGATCCGCTGCAAACCGTCATCCGGCAAATCAAGGAGCGACCCGGCTACTGGTGGACCGTGGCTGAGCTCGCCGAGCGCTGCGAGCTCAGCTGCGACCAATTGCGGCGCAACTTTTTGCGGCGCACCGGGATGCTGCCCAAACAGTACATTGAGGAATTCAAGCTCCGCAGCGCCGCCGCCATGTTGCTCTCGGGCAATGAGCCGGTGAGCCGGATCGCCGGACATTTGGGATACGTTGACGCCTATCATTTTTCGCGGCGGTTCAAACTTTTGTTCAGGATTTCGCCCGAAAATTACCGCCGCAAATTCAGTCTCGCGACACAGAACAATTTAAATATTCAAACAACCGGGAGTTTATGATGAGCCAACGCCCCAACATCGTATTTATTTTGATGGATGACCTCGGCTGGCGCGATTTAAGCTGTATGGGCAGCACCTTTTACGAAACCCCCAACCTCGACCGCCTCGCGGCGGAAGGGATGCTCTTTACCGACGCCTACGCCGCCTGCCCGGTTTGCTCCCCCACCCGCGCCAGTATCCTCTCCGGCAAATATCCGGCCCGCGTCGGCGTCACCGACTGGATCGACCATCACGGCGACATGCACCCTCTGCGCGGATATTTGATCGACGCGCCTTATTTGAAGCAACTGCCGCTCACCGAAACTTCACTCGCCGCCGCATTACATGACAACGGGTATCAGACCTGGCACTTGGGCAAATGGCATTTGGGCAGCGAACCATATGCCCCCGAGCGTCACGGCTTTGATTACAATCTGGGCGGCTGTTACCTGGGGCATCCGCCGCACGGCTACTTCAGCCCTTGGCACATCCCGACGCTGCCCGACGGCGAACCCGGACAATATTTGCCCGACCGCCTGACCGACGAGGCGCTCAAATTGATTGACACCGCCGACCGCGACCGCCCGTTTTTCCTCAATTTGTGGTATTACTGCGTCCATACCCCCATCCAAGCCAAGCCGGAAAAAATTGCCAAGTATCAGCAAAAAGCGACGCAAACGGGCCTCGATAAGATCGACCCCTTTGTCGACGGCGAATACTTCCCCACCGCCGACAAAGCCGATAAACGTGTCCGGCGGCGGATCATCCAGTCCGATCCGGCCTACGCCGCGATGATTGAGAGCGTCGACGACAACATCGGGCGCTTGCTGGAGTGTTTACGCGACCGGGGGATTGCCGACAATACCGTGGTGATTTTTACCTCCGACAACGGGGGACTGGCCACCGCCGAAGGTTCGCCCACATGCAACGCCCCGCTGGCCGACGGCAAAGGCTGGATGTACGAAGGAGGGACCCGCGAGCCGTTATTGGTCCGTTATCCGCCGTTGATTGCTCCCGGTTCACGCTGCCAGACGCCGGTGACTTCGCCCGACTTTTATCCGACCTTGCTGGAAATCGCCGGGTTGCCGCTCCGCCCGGAGCAGCACGTTGACGGAGTGTCGCTCCTGCCGCTGTTTGCCGGGAAACCATTGGCTCGCGAAGCGATTTTTTGGCATTACCCGCATTACGGCAATCAGGGAGGGACGCCGGGAAGCTCGGTGCGCTGCGGCGACTGGAAGCTGATCGAATTTTTTGAGGACGGACGCCGGGAGCTCTATCACCTCCCCGGCGACCCGGGCGAAGAAAACAACCTTGCCGATGCCGAGCCGGCAATCCGCGACCGTCTGGCCAAGATGCTGCAAAACTGGCGAAATCAGATCCATGCCCTGATTCCGGAGGTCAATCCGCAGCCGTTTCACCGCAGAAACCTTTGAGATTTTAAGCCGACGGCGGCTCTTCGGGCAAAGTTTTCTTTAGGGTAAGGATGTTTTTGCCGTTTTCCTGACGGTACAATACCTCGTCCATGCTCTTTTTAATGATCAAAATCCCCCAACCGCCGGGCTCGCGGTCCGCATCCATTGCGGTGTGCGGATCCGGGTCCTGATGATCCAACGGGTTATATGGCTTGGCTTCGTCAATAAAATCAATGCAGACCTGACGCAGCTGCGACAAAAACTCAAAGACCACTTTGACCGGACCGGCCTTGGCGTAACCGTGGCGGCCGATATTGACAAACACCTCCTCGGTGGCAAGCAAAAACGGATTTTTGGCATTGGGCGGACAGTTGCACTCATTGAGCCGCGACGAGATAAAGTCCAGCAAGCGCGGCAGATTCTCGATCTTGGAAACCAGCTCCAGCTCTTTCTTTTGCGTCGAAATACCGTTGTAACGCAAAAGCAGCATGGCAATATCGTCAAACACCTCCGCCCCGCGGCTGAAATCGTCGATTTTGGCCTTGATCCGCGATAAATAGTGCTCAAGTTTACAGTGATGCTCCGCCAAACCGTCGACGATTTCCAAAAATCTCGCCTCGCCGAGCAATCGGCCGTTGATGTCGTGCGACTCGATGACCCCGTCGGTGTAGAGCAAAATCCGGTCGCTCGGATGGAGCGTGATTTCGTGCTCATGATAAGTGACATCCTCCATCGCCGCCAGCACCAGATTGGGCTTGCCGGTCAAAAAGGTGTGAACTTTTTTATTGCCATCGTACACCAAAGGCGGGTTGTGACCGGCGTTGACATAAGTCAATTTCCCCGATGTCAAGTCCAAAAGCCCCATAAAGGCGCTGACAAAAGTACCGGTGGCATTGTTGTTGCTCAGCGCCCGGTTGGCGCGGTTAAACACCTCCGCCGGCGACAACCCCGACTCGGCCAGATTTTTGAGCATGGTTTTGGCGGTCATCATAAACATCGCCGCGCCGATCCCTTTGCCGGAAACATCGGCAATGACCAATAACAGCTTGTTTTCGGCGACAAAATAAAAGTCGTAAAAATCACCGCCCACCTCTTTGGCCGTATACATGCTCCCATAGATGTCGAAATCCCGCCGGTTGGGATACGGCGGAAAAATCCCGGGAATCGACGAAAGCTGGATCGAGCGGGCAAATTCAAGCTCGGCGTCAATCCGCCGCGCCTCCTCGCTGATCGCTTTTTTGAGCGAAAGCACCATCTGATTGATGCCGTCGGAGAGCGCCGAAAACTCCCGGTTGGAGCGCACATCCACCGCCACATTGAGGTTGCCGCGGGTAATCCGTCCGAGTTGCTCGTTGATTTTGGCAATGTCGTCAATCACAATTTTTTGCAGCAGCCGCGACACCAACAGAAACATGATGCAATAGAGAATCAGATTACCCAAAATCATAAACGCCACTGTCGAGTTGCGCCCGGAGTACACCTCCTGGTTCGGCATCATGCCGAGAATCCGGTAGTTTTTATAAGCCTCGGTGTCGCACAAAAACTGCTCGTCTCCGATCCGGACGGTGAAACTCTCGGTGTGATCAAAAATATCCTCGGTGAGGTTAAAGGCATCCAGCTTGCGGCCGATTTTGCTCTTGTCATTGCTGCCGATGATATAATCGTTTTCGCAAATCAAGAGCGAGCCGCCGATCCCGATCCGGAAGGTTTCGGCAAAATTGGCGATGTCGGCAATTTTTATCGCCTCGCCGAGCCGCGACGAGGTGTACCCGACTTGAATGATCCCCGGCGCATCCTTGCGCGGGACCCCGGCATACTGATAGTAATCATTGTCAATCCCGCGCGGCTGCGGCGACTGCACCAATTCATAATCCGGCTCACGCAAAATCCGCATAAACGCCGATGACTGACGCCGTGAATTCATGTCATAACCGACAAAGTCGGCGGTGGTCGCGGTGATGATCCCGTTTTTGTCGATAACGTTGATTTCATCGATTTTAAAGCGGTCAAGGAGTGCGCGCAACGCTTCGCGGTTTTGCGCCAATGCGGGGTCACCGGCGATGATGTCGCAAACCGCCCGCGCCTTTAACAGCACCGAGGAGTTGGACAAGGCAAGCAAATCCTCCAAGTTGCGCTCGGCAATGGCCAATTGTTTGATCGCGTCGCCGATTTTGCTTTTAATGAGAATCCCGGCGTTGATCTCGGCCTGACGGCTCTGGATAAAAATGGACAGCGACTGGGTCGCCGCAAAAGCGATCAAAAGAAACCAAAAGAAACGCGTAAGAAATATTCTGCGCATATTCAGGCCTTTCTGACGGTTAAGACCTCGGTAAAACCGGTAATCTCAAAGATACCCCATACTTCCGGCGAGACGTTGACAATCTGCATGGCGATCCCGCGGCGGTGAAGCTCTTTCCAGGCGATCAAAAACACCCGCAGCCCGGCACTGGAAACATAAGTGACGTCGGAGAGATCAAAAATCATCTCCTTGATTTTTTCGCTGTCCTCGCGAAATTCCAGCTCCAATTGCGGCGCCGAAAGGCTGTCGATGCGCCCGGCGATATTAAAGGTAAGCACTCCGTCACTGGCGTTTTTGGTGATCATCATCTCTCCACCCTCGCAAAATTGCCTGACCGCGGGTCCCGCCGTACCGGCGTGACCGGCGGCGTTTCTCCACTGTCAATTATTTAAAACGGTTGATCCATGTTTTCCAGAAACCGGCGGGAGCGAGTTTGGCGGTATCGGCATCCGCCTTGCGGCTCCAGATATAAAAATAAAACTCCGGCCCGGCGATTTTTAAGCGCCGCTCCAACCGGCTGAAGACATCTTTGCGCAGTTTGGGATTGGTCAAATCCACCTCAATGACATCGCCGTTGACATAACGGGCCAAGATTTTACCGTCTTTGGGGTAGACGGCAAAGACCGAGACCAACTCCCGCGACGGAAGCTCAATGTTGAAGTTTTCGTTGTCCTTCAAAACGCCGAGCCGGCTGTTGTATTCACGCAATTTGGTCAATTCCGCCGGGGCCCCTTTTTGCAACAGATCAAATTCGCCGATCAGCTTTTTTTCGTCCGGCGTCACCGAAGCGGAGGGAATCACGAAACTTTTGGCTTCAGCCAACGCAGCTTTAAAATTGCTGTCGTCATTGGTATACAAGGCATCGTAAAAAGTGCTGATGATTTTGGCCGACAATACATTGAGATCGCGCTGCAGCTGCTCGATCCGCTGTTTTTCCGCCTGTTGCGCAGCCTCGGCCTGACGCTTGGCCTCCAAGCTCTGCTGCTTGGCCAACTCCTCGGTCTCGCGGCGACGGCGCTCGATTTCCTCCTGGCGCGCCCGCTCCTCGGCTTTGAGTTTCTCCTGCTTCTCAATCCTGGCGTCAATGGCCTCAAGATGCCGGCGCCTGGCGGCGGCGCGGGACGGCATGGCGCGTTTGAGCTCATCTAGCCGACCGTAAACCGCCCACACGCTTTGCAGCGCCTGACGCTCTTCGTCCGTCTGCGACTGGGGGTACGTTTCAAAAAAGCGATCACACTCCAACAACATCACATCCTGGGCATCGGGCTTGTTTTTAATGGTGTCAAGCAGCGTTTTAATCCCGGCCAAATACGCGGGACGGGTCACCGGTTTGGGCGCAGCAACCACTTTGGGCGGCTCGGGAGCCTTGACGGGAACGGCGGCCTTGACCGGCTCCGGAGCTTTTTCCTTGCGTTTAAACCACCCCTGGACGCGCTCGAATTCGCGGTCAATCACCTTGGCGACGGCCGGATGCTCCAATTTGGCCGGCAATTTATTCTGTCGGTGCATCATCACATAAGTGACGGTCGCCGCCAGTAAAATAACGGTTATAAATAACGGAATGACAACCAGCCAAAACGATTTGCGTTTCAACAGCGGTTTTTTTGACGGCTTTTCTTTTTCAGTCGCAGCGGACTCCGGGGCGGTGGTCGCAACGGATTCTGCCACCGCCGGTTTAAGCGCGGCTTTAAGCTCCGGCTCGGCGGCGGCTTCGACGGGTTTGGCTTCGGAAGCGGGTGCTTCGGCCGCTTTGGCCGGATTTGACGCGGCTTCCGTTATTTTTTCCGCCGGCTTGTCGGCGGGAGCAATTTTATTGGCGGCGCGGGACGGGGGCGGAGCCAGCTGCGAAGCGGCGGGCTTGGCCTCCTGACCGGGCTTAAAGGCAATCTGGATATCATCGTCATCGTCGACCGCCGCCGCTTTTTTGGGCGCGGCCTTGGCTGGCGCGGGTTTGACCGGCGCGGGGATCGGGTCGGCAGTTTCTTTTTTGGCCGGAGCCGCAACTTTGGGCACGGCAATGACGGGCGGCTTTTTGTTTTTGATATTAAGCACCGGGACGGCGGCATTTTTTTTGACCGAGTTGAGGTACAAGTCCAAGGCGGAGATCAACAAGGCGGGTGTCTGGTAACGGTCCTCCGGGTTGCGCGCCATCATTTTGACGATGATCGCGTTGACCGCCTCCGGCAGCTCCGGATTCAACTCTTTGGGCGGCGTCAGCTTGCCCGCCACGTGCATCTTGGCAATGTCGTCGCTGTTGGCGGCACGGTAGGGGAACTCGCCGGTGACAAACTGGTAAAAAGTGGCGCCGAGACTGTAGATATCGCTCCGGACATCGGTCGGGACGCCGGTCAATTGCTCGGGGCTGATATACTGCGGTGTCCCCATGACTTCATCGCCGACCTCAAAATGCTTGTCATTTTCGGCCACGCGGGCGAGCCCGAGGTCGGCCAGCTTGGCGTAATTATTGCTGTCCAGCATGATGTTGTCAGGCTTGATGTCCTGATGCACGAGCTTTTGCTCGCGCCAGGCGGCGTCGAGCGCGCTGGCGACGTCGCGAATAATTTTGGCGGCTTTTTCGGGATTGATCTTTTGCTCGCGCTTGAGCACCTGCTTCATGGTTTCGCCTTTGACGAACTCCATGGCAAAATAATAAACGCCGTTGTCCTCGCCGACGGCATAAGCCTGGACAATATTGGGATGACTCAATTTGGCGGCCGCTTTGGCCTCGCGAAACAGCCCGTCGGTATATTCGACATCGTGAGAAAACTGGGCTTTTAAGACTTTGAGAGCGACCTCGCGGTCGAGCGACAGCTGGCGGGCGACATAAACTTCCCCCATCCCGCCTTTGCCGACCGAGCTTTCGATCACAAAGTCGCCGAGCACCACTCCGGGCGAAATCGGAGTCTCAGGCACCGGCACTATTTTACCGCAAAATTCGCATTTGGTCTTTTGGTCCTCTACGGCGCCTACCGTAAACGGTTTTTTACAACTGTCACACAAAATTCGCATTTGATCCAATCCCTCCCCGAGGAGGATAATTTACTCCCGCAATACGGATTTTTCAATCAAAATAATAGTTAATAATCGCTTTTTTCCGAAGTTTTTTAATATATTCATCCTGCACACTCTTGGCGCGCTCGTTTTCAAGGCGTTTTTTGATCTCCTGATAGATTTTCCCGACGTCACCGTTTTGCGCTTCCTTGTGGTCAATGACCCGGATAAACGCCACGCCGTCGGCAGTGGTCAAGGGGCCGAAAACGTCCCCTTTGTGAAACGTCTGCAACTCTTTTTGAAACTCAGGGCGCAATTTGCAGCGCTCAATCCACCCGAGGTTGCCGCCAGCCGCGGCGCCGGGACCGCTGGAGTACTTGCGGGCCAGAGCCGCAAACTGACCGGGATCGGCTTTTAGCGTTTTCTGCAATTCGCCGATATCGATTTTTTGGGCATTGCCGTCAATGATGATGAGCCCGAGCTCGATTTTTTCGGGAGCGTCAAATTTATCCTTATTAGCCTCGTAGTATTCATAAACTTCTTTGGGAGTGGGAGTGGCAAAATAACGGATGCGGTTGACCATCATCAGCTGGACGATCATGCTTTCTTTGATCTCTTTGCGGATTTTTTCGAGCGTAGTGCCGGATAAACGCGCCTGCCGGACAAACTCCGAGCGCGACGTGTAGCCCATCCGCGTCGCCATATCATCGACCTGGCTGTCGATGTCCTGCTCGGTGATTTCAAAGGGTTTCTCCTCATAATCAAGGATGATCAATTTGCGGTCAATGATGTCATCCAAAACCCGTTTGCGAATCTCGCGGATCGCGTCTTTAAGCTCTTGACCCGAATAGGCGGCGTAGGCCTGAAACTCAACCTGCCGCGTCAGCGGCAACACGTCACCCAGGCTTACCGGGTCGCCGTTGACTGTAGCCAAAATCGAGTTGATCTCACTTTTTTCGGGGACCAAATCGTATTTTTCGGCGGCCGCCAAAACAACGGTACCAAAAAGCAGCAGACATTTAAACAGTTTCTTCATCTTGACTTTCTCTCATAAAACGGTGCGCGATGACTTGCCATCGCAGATTGTCAACTTGTTTGGCCGCCAAATAATTTTTTAAGGCCAGGTCATCAAGCCGGGCGATTTCCGCAATCTCGGAGCCGGTCAGGCGAAACAAAATAGCGGAAGTTTGCGTCAAACCGAGTTGCGTCAAATTGCGTTTTGCTTTTAATATCCGATTGCGGGACAGTTGGTTGCGGACAAACAAAAATAACGGATAAATGGCGGCCAAGAGCCAAAACGGCCATACCGGCAGGCGCTGCAACCAGGCAAACTGCAACACTTGCGCCAGCAGTAAAATCATCGGCGGAATCACAAACAATACCGCGTCATAACTGTGAATAAAGCAATTACCCAAATAACGGCGCAACCGGCTCGGGCTGGTCTGGTAGGCAAAATATTCCTCCGTCCGGCAATCCTCCAATATCTGATGAGCGGCGTGACAGAGCTCGTGCGCCATCAACTCGCGGCGGTTGTAAAAAAGCCACTTGACCTTCTTTTTAAAAATACTGCGGATCAAAAATACCGAGAGATGAGTCTCATTGTCGGCAATCAGACAGCCGCCCCACAAGAGGCCGACCTCCCCGGAGAGAAAAAAGCCGGGCACGTAATCGACCCTGAAAGCGTAAAGTTCATCCGTTACTTGCGCCGCCTCGGCGGCTATTTCGTCGTCTATCCGGTCTTCTTTTCGGACTTTAATTCCCTCAAAAACAGTAACTTGCCCCTGATCCGTTAAAATTTCCTCAAATTGACGGTGCGCCGATACAATGGCGGAAACCCGCGCAATGTATCCGTCAAAACTCTCCTCGGGCCCGATCAAAAGACCGCTCGCGTCGAGTTCCGCAATTTTGGCTATTTTTTGTTGCACGGCTTATTGTTTTTGTCCTGATTGGCGTTTTTAACGACCGTAATATCGGCGACCGGAAACACTGTGACATTGCCGCCCTCCAACTGCACCGAAACTTTTTGCGTCAGTAAATTGCGGTCGCAAATCCGGCCGCGGCCCTGCGGGCATTCGCAAAATTCGCCTTTGCGCGGCATATTCCTCTCAAGCTCGACGTATCCCTCGTGCTCAAACTTGAGGCAACATTTCAAGCGGCCGCAGACGCCGGAAATCGTGCTCGGAGTCAGCGATAAGTCCTGATCTTTGGCCATTTTGACGTTGATCGAGTTAAATTCCTTTAAAAATCTTGAGCAGCAGAGCTGCTGGCCGCAGACGCCGATGCCGCCGTAGACGCTGGTTTCATCCCGGACGCCGATTTGCCGCAACTCAATGCGGGTGGACAAGGCGCGCGACAACTCTTTCACCAACTCGCGGAAGTCCACCCGTCCGTCGGCGCAAAACTGGATCAACAGCATTTTGCCGTCCAAAGAGTAATGCGCATTCAAGAGCTTCATATCCAATTTAAGGCGGTCGACGTTGGTCTGCGTCACATTCATCGCATTTTTTGCCTTGAGAATGTTTTCGTTGAGCGAAATGCGGTCTTCGTTGGTCATCCGCCGCAAAATTTGCGGCAACTCATTGGCCGCCGATTCGCTTTCCGGCGCTTTTTCCGCCCGGATGATTGCTCCCGAGTCGTTGCAAAATTCGCGCTTAAAGACACACAATTCACCGACGGCAAGCTCCATTTCCTCCGGCGCGCGAACTTCCAACGTGCTGCCGTTCTCCAATTTTACCAAATAAAATTTATTCATCTTACAAATTCAGCATTCCCCCGGCGAGGATGATTTTGATGTCTTCATCGCTCAAGCGGTGTTTGAGTTTGATTTCAATTTTGGACTGGTCGGGTTTGACCGCCACAGCGGTGATTTCCTTACCGACGGCGAGCTGGCCGCGGATATCCGGGATCACAATTTGGTCTTTTTCGTCAATCGCATCGTAATCGGCAGCATTGACAAACAATAAGGGAAGAATCCCGAAGTTAACCAAGTTGGCGCTGTGAATGCGCTCAATGGCCAGCGCAATCACCGCTTTAATCCCCAAGTACATCGGGCAAATCGCCGCATGCTCGCGGCTCGAGCCCTGACCGTAGCTGTCGCGACCGACGATCACCCCGGCCTTGCCGGTATCGCGGACTTTGGCGGCGCGCTCGGCAAATGAGGGTTTGTCTGGCTCGGTGAAGCACTCAAAAACGACCTTGGAGTACGCCGGGATGTTGCTCCGGTGCTTGAGGTGGATGCCCGCGGGCATGATGTGGTCGGTGGTGATTTTGTCACCGACTTTGATCACAACTTCACCGCTCAAGGTTGGCGCCAGCGGCGTGTTTACAGGCGGCTCGCCGATGGTCCGCTTGCGGACGATTTCCTGGCAGCCCGACGGCGCAAAAATCATATTGTCATTGATCAAAAATTGCTTGGGTTCCTCCAATGCCGGGTAGGCAATGTTGAGCTCGCGGGGATCGGTAAATTCGCCGGTCAGGGCGGCGGCAAGCGCGGTTTCGGGGCTCACCAGATAAGCTTGATCGCCCTTGGTGCCGGTGCGCCCGGCAAAGTTGCGGTTAAAGGTGCGCACGCTTACCGTGTCGTCGGCCGGGCTCTGACCCTGACCAATACAGGGGCCGCAGCCGGTCTCCAAAATCCGGGCGCCGGCGCCGATGATGTCGGCAAGCATCCCGTTTTGAGCGAGCATTTCCAACACCTGACGGCTGCCGGGGGCAATCGCCAAGGTGACGTTTTCGTTGACTTTGCGGCCCTTGAGCACTTTGGCGACCAGCGCCAAGTCGCGGTAACTGCTGTTGGTACAGGAGCCGATGATGACCTGGGCGACCTTGATGTTTTTAAGATCCTTGATGGCCTTGATGTTGTCGGGGCTGGACGGACAGGCGGCAAGGGGGACAACTTCATCAAGTTTGATTTCAATTACTTGATCGTACTCGGCGTCGCTCCCGGCGGTCATCGGGACATAATCCTGGCCGCGGCCCTGTGCCTTGAGAAACGCCTCGGTGACTTCATCGGAGGGAAACACCGATGTTGTGACCCCCAGCTCGGCGCCCATGTTGGTAATCGTGGCGCGCTGCGGCACCGACAAAGTTTTGACGCCGTCGCCAAAATATTCGACGATCGAACCCACATTGCCTTTGGTGGTCAAAATCGACAGCAGCTTTAAAATCACGTCTTTGGCCGCGCACCAGTCGGGAAGTTTACCCGTGAGCTTGACGCCGACGATTTTGGGGTACGGCAAGCGGAAGGGTTTTCCCGCCATCGCCAACGCAACATCCAAACCGCCCGCGCCGATGGCCATCATGCCGATGCCGCCGCCGGTGGGAGTATGGGAATCGGAGCCGAGCAAGGTTTTGCCGGGAATGCCGAAGCGCTCCAGGTGGACCTGATGGCAAATCCCGTTGCCGGGAGCCGAAAACTTGACACCCTTGGCCGCGGCGACACTCTTTAAATACAAATGGTCGTTGCGGTTTTCGGGGCCGTTTTGCATCATGTTATGATCGACATACGAGACCGAGAGCTCGGTTTTGACTGCGGGTATCTGCATCGCCTCCAACTCAAGATACGCCATGGTGCCGGTGGCATCCTGCGTCAAGGTTTGGTCAATGCGAATGGAGACAGGACTCCCGATGGATTTTTCGCCGTCAATATAATGTTGATCGATGATTTTTTGTACTACTGTGTTTTTCGCCATATTAAAATATCCCCAATATTGATTTCTTTTGAAAGCGTTAATATATCACTGACCAAAGCAAATGTCAATTGTCTTACCATCAATAATCTGACGATTATCGGCGGTAAAAGTGAAAAACTGCTGATCCGCCCGGTTGATCACCGAGTAAAAGAGCCCGGTATTGCGCTCGTCAAGGTCGCCGGTGACGTCGTCGACCAGTACCACCGTCTTTTGCAAGTCATTGGCCTTGACCAATAAAAACTCGGCCAGCTTGAGCAACAAAGACAAAATCCGCACCTGCCCGGTGGAACCGTAAAGCCGCACATTTTTGCCGTGATAACTCAACTCAAAATCGTCGAGATGGGGACCGGTCAAGGTAAATCCCCGGTACAGCTCCTTGTCGCGGATTTTGTCAAAATGCCGGCAATACTCTTTGACTTCCGCCGGGTACTCCGGCTGATAGCGGATGATAAAATCGCCGTCTTTGGCCGTCGCCAACAGCTGATTTACCTCCAATTCGACCAAGGAAACATATTTTTGCCGCATGGCGCGGATAAAGACCGCATTGGCGGCCAACTCTTTTTCAAAGGCGGCAATGAGTTTAACATCGGCTTTGGCCTTAATCAATTTGTTGCGCTGCAGCAAGCCGCGGTTGTAATTCATTAAACTTGCGAGATAATTCAAATCCAGCATCGAGATTAACATATCAAAAAAGCGGCGGCGGTACTGCGAACTTCCGCCGCAAATTTCACGGTCCTCGGGGACAAACACCACCGCGCGGAATTCATAAATAAACTCGCTCGCTCGGGAAATTGCTTTGCCGTCAATGGAGAGCTCGCGTTTGCCGGCGGCAAACTGCGTCACTTGGATGTTTTCGCGGTATTTGCCCAAATTGAGCGTGGCGTCGAGGTGAAACGAGCGCTGTCCCAGACGCACCAGCTCTTTGACGGAGTTGGTGCGAAAGGAACGCAAAATACTCAAAAAGTAGATGCTCTCCAAAACATTGGTTTTGCCGACCCCGTTGTTGCCAGTCAGCAAAATCTTATCATGATCAAACACAAATTCCCGGCTTGGATAATTCCGAAAATCAGTAAGTTTGATTCGTTCAAAGAGCGGCATTGTTATTTTTTACGGATCGGCATAATCACGTAAAGGAAGCCCTCGTTGCCCTCTATGACCACCGGATTGAGGGGGTCATTCATTTTTAACACCACATTGTCGGCCTGACAATTTTTCAACGGATCGGCCAAAAAAGCGGGATTAAAGGAAATTTGCAAGGGTTCGCCCTCATACTTGACCTCAACCATATCCGAGCCTTCACCGACTTCGCTGCTGGAAGCCTTTAAGGTGAGTTGATTATTGTCAATATCAAGGATGATAAACGAGCTTGAGTCGGACAATACCAAGGAAACCGTCTCAATTTTGGAAAGCAGCAAGGCCGACGGCACAGTAATGGAGCGGATGAAACTTTGCGGGATCACCTGCCGGTAATTGGGATAATTGCCCTCAATAATTTTGGTCGAGAGTTCAAAATTACCGGCCGCAAAGACGCACTGCTTTTCACCGACTTTGACCGTCATCACGGTATCGCCCTCCAGCAAACGGCGCATTTCCAACGCGGCCTTGAGCGGGATTACCACATCATTGTCGCCGCCGGTTAACTGCTCGGGCATTTTGTCCTGCATGGCCAAACGTTTACCGTCGGTGGCAACCAAGGTAATCATATTATTGCGCATGCTGATCAAAATTCCGGTCAAAATCTTGCGAGAGTCGTCAAAGCTGGCGGCATAGGAAATGGAGCCAATCATCCGTTTGAGCTCATTTTCTTTAATCTTGATTTCCTGTTTGGCCTCAAAATTGGCCGGTACCGGAAAATCATCCACCGGCAAACCCAGCAAAGTAAAGGAGCTGGTGCCGCATTTGATTTTAATGTGATCCTTGTCGTCAATGTTAAAAACGACATCGCTGCCGACAAAGCAACCGACCAATGAAGTCAATTTCTTGGCGGGGGCGGTGCAAGTACCGGCTTCCTCAACCACGGCTTCAATGCTGGTAGTAATGCGGATTTCCAAATCGGTGGTGGTTAAACTTAAAGCATTGTTTTCGGCCTTCAATAATACATTGCCCAATACCGGAAGCATGTTCTTTGAGCCGATGGTGCTGCCGACTTTTTGCAAAGCCTTTTGTAATTTTTCGCGGTTGACCGTAAATTTCATTTTCATTGACTCCTTATCGCTCAATATTGATTTAGATCTTTGCTGTTGTTTCTCTGTATTTGCTATTTTATAGATTAATTAATCAGTAATATCAGAGAACCTTAAAATTGTTAATAACTACTTTAAATTATTTTTATAACGATACTTACACTTATAATTTCTGTTGATATCCCGGATGATAAACGGTTGAGCAATGACAATGACTCAACTTATTAACAATCCTTTAACAGTCTTTTAACCGTCCGCAAACAACCTTGCCGACAAGTCCGGCTACCGCAAAAAACGCTTAAAAATTCACAATTGCAATTGAAAAATGACCGTTTCTCAATTATCTTAATAATAAGATATATCAACTTATGGATTTTGCAAATTATGAATGACCAGTTTCAACAATTTTTATTGAGATATCCGCAACTCAAGGTTTGCTCGGAGAGTATCCTGGCGACCGAAGCTTTGATTACCGAGGTTTTCCGCAATGACGGGACCTTTTTTTGTTGCGGCAACGGCGGCAGTGCGGCGGACTGCGATCATATTTGCGGCGAGTTTTTAAAGGGGTTCTTATTAAAGCGGGAAATTCCTCAAAATGTCGTTGATCTTTTTGATTGCCGTTTCGGCGAAGAGGGCAAAGCTTTGTCCCAAAAACTGCAAGGAGGGTTAAAAGCGGTGTCGCTCTTATCCCACCCGGCATTAAACAGCGCATTTGCCAATGATGTCGATCCCAATTTAAATTATGCCCAGCAATTGTATGCTTTGGGCCGCAAAGGCGACGTGTTGTTTGCCATATCCACCGGCGGCAATGCCTTAAACGTCAAATATGCGTTGATGGCAGCGCAGGTCAAGGGGCTCAAAACGGTGCTGTTGACCGGCAATAAACATGGAGTTTGCGAAAAATATGCCGATATTTCAATCTGTGTTCCGGAGTCGGAAACGTACAAAATTCAAGAGTTGCATTTGCCCTTGTATCACTATTTGTGCATGGCGGTCGAAGACCATTTTTTCGGTAGCGGCAAATGAGTGAAATTAAACACGTCGCCATTATTATGGACGGCAACGGCCGTTGGGCCGAGCAGCGCGGTTTGCCCAAAGTGGCGGGTCACCGGCAGGGGGCCAAACAAGTGTCGGTGGCGCTGGAAACGGCTAAGGAGCTGGGGATCAAATATTTGACGTTGTATGCTTTCAGCACCGAAAATTGGAAGCGGCCGTTGACCGAAGTCAATGCATTGATGGGGCTTTTGGAGGAGTTTCTGGCAGAGAAATTACCCGAGCTGATGGAGAAAAATGTGTGTTTGCGGACCATCGGCCGCACCGACGGTTTGCCGTATCCGACCCGCAAAGCGTTGTTGAGCGCGATTGCCAAAACCGCCAAAAATACCGGCGGGGTGCTGACTTTGGCGTTAAATTACGGCGGCCGCTCGGAGATTGTCGATGCAATCAATAAAATAACGGAAGCAGGGGTAAAAGTAACGGAAGAAACCTTCGGCCAATATTTATACGCTCCCGATATGCCGGACCCGGATTTGTTGATCCGGACCAGTGGCGAGTTGCGCTTGAGCAACTTTTTACTGTGGCAGCTCTCTTATTCGGAGATCTATGTCACGGATGTTTTGTGGCCGGATTTCGGGCGCGGTGATTTTATTAAGGCGCTCGAGTCCTTCCGTCAGCGCGACCGTCGTTTCGGCGGCCGCAAAAAATGACGGATCAAATAACGGATTATACTTTACGAAAGGATCAAATAAAATGTTTAAGTTGAGAGCGGTCAGTTTTCCACTGTTGCTGGTGTTGTTGGCAGTGATTGTTTATTGGGAAAAATTTGGAATCTACATCATCGTATTTTTGACGCCGCTGATTGCCGGCGCGTTGCTCTATGAAGTTACCGGCATGGTCAAAGCGCTGCAGATCGAAACTTACCGCAAATCATTGGTCATTGGCGGCGCGCTGTTGTTTTTTCTCTTGTTTGTACGGGTGCTCTGCGGACCGGGATTATTCAAGTTTTTGTCCGTCGTCACCTCGATTGTGCCGCTGGGATTGTTTGCATATTGCTGGCTTCAGTTGTTGTTTGCCGCCGACAAAAAGGGGGCATTTTCCAAAATGCTTTATACGATGTCGCTCGGGTTTATCGTTTTATTTCCGTTATTTTTGTTAATGCAGACGTATTTGAGCGGTGTACCGCTGCCGATGGGGCCGCGTCCGTTGTTTATGGGCGCCCGTAATTTGCTGTTTCTGATTTTGGTCACCAAGGCGATGGACACCGGCGGCTACATTGCCGGGATGCTTTCGCAACGGTATATGAAAAACGGCAACCATAAAATGATTCCATCCGTGAGCCCAAAAAAATCTTGGGAAGGGACTGCGGGCGGCTTGGTGTTGTCCATCGGTGTCAGCTTGATCTTTTGGGCGATCTACTCTGACGCTCCGTATTGCCGCTTGCCGCAGCAGATGCTCGGCGTCTCGGTTTGGTGGTACATTCTGGCCGGTCTGGTGCTCGGCATCGGGAGTTTGGCGGGTGATTTGACCGAGTCGGCGCTCAAGCGGGCCTGCAATGTCAAGGACTCGGGTCAAATCATTCCCGGCATGGGCGGCGTGTTTGATGTGTTTGACAGCTTTCTTTTTAACGGGATGTTGTTTTTCGTCCTGGCCGCTTTCAAATTTTAAGCGATTTTCACCCGGCACATGTGACAAGACACGTGTGCCCTATTATCTTCTCAGAAAAAGAGGTAAATTATGGAACAAAAGATTTTAAAACTCCTTGCCGAAAACGCACGTATCAGCGAGGCCGAAATTGCCGCAAGGCTGAACATAGCAGAGTCCACCGTCAAAGAGGTGATCAAGGAGTTGAAGGATCGGGGCGTGATTTGCGGTTTCACCACCATCTTAAACGAAAATAAGATCAAAGACAATAAAGTAAAAGCGCTGATCGAGGTCAAAGTTACCCCCAAACGAGAGGGCGGCTTTGACCAGATCGCCAAACGAATCGCAAATTTTCCGGACGTGACCGACTTGTATCTGGTCTCCGGTTCGTTTGATTTATTGTTGACCGTTGAGGGCGAGTCTTTGCAGGAAGTCGCCTCGTTTGTTTCGGAAAAACTGTCCACACTGGACGGCATCGTTTCCACCGCGACGGTCTTTTTGTTGAAAAAGTATAAAGAATCCAACAGGATAATGCAAAATGACGAAGAATACGAACGACTTAAAATCTGTCCGTAACAATTATGTCGCGGACCACATCGCGGAGTTGCCCAAAAGCGGGATCCGTGCTTTTTTTGATTTGGTCAGCAAAATGGACAAGGATGTGATCTCGCTAGGGGTTGGCGAACCTGACTTTACCACCCCGTGGGTGATCCGCGAGAGCGGCATTTTTTCGCTGGAAAAGGGGCATACCTCCTATACCTCCAACCTCGGGCTCCCGGCCTTGCGCAAAGAAATTTGCCATTACGTCGAAACCAATTACGGCGCTTCTTTCAACCCCGATAACGAGTGCCTCGTAACGATCGGCGTCAGCGAAGCTTTGGACTTGGCCATGCGCGCATTGTTGAATCCCGGCGATGAAGTCATTTATACCGAGCCTTGTTTTGTATCTTATCCGGCCGAAATCCGCATGGCCCACGGCGTCCCGGTGGTGATTGAGACCAAAGTCGAGGACGCGTTTGCTCTCGACCCGGCGGCCTTGCGGCGGGCGATCACGCCCAAAAGCAAAGTACTCTTGCTCAATTTTCCGTGCAACCCCACCGGCGCGGTGCTCAACGATCAGCAGTTAAAAGAAATCGCCGACATCGCGATTGCCCATGATTTGATCGTGATTACCGATGAAATTTACTCGGAGTTGTTGTACGAGGGAACGCACCGCTCGATTGTTTCTTTGCCGGGCATGCGCGAGCGTACCTTGTTTTTGCACGGGTTCTCCAAAGCCTTTGCGATGACCGGTTGGCGCATCGGCTACGCTTGCGGACCCTATGAGATCATTGACGCGATGATGAAAATTCACCAGTATGCCATCATGTGTGCCTCGATTACCGCTCAGGAGGCGGCGATTGAGGCCCTCCGGCACGGGGTCAAGCACATGCAACAAATGCGTGAATCCTATTTTGAGCGGCGCAATCTGATGGTAGCCGGGCTCAACCGCATCGGGTTAACGTGTCTGCTTCCCAAAGGGGCGTTTTATGCGTTTCCGTCTATCCAGTCGACCGGACTATCTTCGCATGATTTCGCCGCCAATTTGCTGCAAAAGCAAAAAGTGGCGGTGGTTCCCGGCACCGCTTTCGGCGCCTGCGGCGAGGGCTTCGTCCGCTGCTGCTATGCCGCCGCGGCCGAGGACATCGTCAAGGCGATTGAGCGGATGGAGAAATTCATCGCCCAAATTTAATTTTTTAAAAAGCCAATCAATGACGGGAGCGGTCTGTCTTGGCCGCGCACGTGATTGCATTGCAGGATATTACCATGGTTTTGTCATTTTTTCAAACCTTTAACCGCCGCAACTTTATTTGTCACGGCGGTTATTTGGAGATTTGCCGGATCGCTTATCCGCTGGTGATTATGAGTGCGAGCCATTCGATCATGCAGTTTGTCGACCGCAAATTTCTGGCGATGAACTCCACATTGGATGTGGCGGCCTCGCTCCCCTCGGGGATTCTCTATTTTACTTTGTTTTGTTTTTTTATGGCGACATGCAACTACACGTCGGCGCTAGTGGCCCAGTATTACGGTGCAAATGACCGCGAGCAATTGCTGCGCGCGGTCTGGTCCGGCCTTGCTTTGGCGGCGGTGTCGGGGCTGATTATCATGATTTTGGTGCCGACGCTGGGGCGGTATCTCATTACCCACAGCGGCCACTCGCCCGAGTTGGCGGCCAAGGAAATCGCTTACTTTAACGGGTTATTGCCGAGCGGCGTTTTTGTCTGTCTCTCGGCGCCGTTGTTTGCCTTTTTCTCAGGTCAGGGGCGGACCAAGGTGGTGGCGGTAATCAATATCGGCGGGTGTTTGCTTAATATTGTATTGGACTACATGTTTATTTTCGGCAAATGGGGTGCTCCCGAGTGGGGTATTTTTGGCGCCGCGATTGCGACGAGTATTTGCTGCATGGCATCGTTTACCGTTATTTTGATCTATTTTTTGCTGCAAAATCAGCAAAAGTACCGGACGCGGGCCTTTCCCCGGCCGCAGTGGATGCTTTTTAAGAAGCTGGTCGGCTACGGTGCTCCGGCCGGATTTCAGACCTTTATCGACGTCGGCGCCTTTGCCTTTATCACCTTTATGATCGGCAACATCGGCGAGGCGGCGCTGGCGGCGAGCGTGATTGCCTTGTCGATCAATAATATTTTGTTTGTGCCGTTGCTGGGGCTGGCCGACTCGATTGCGATCGTCACGGGTCAATACATCGGACGCAACCGCAAAAACATTGCCGAAAAAGCGGTCTACCGCGCCTGGCGGCTGGCGGCGATTTATATGAGCTTGGGGATTATCTGCTACCTCGGGTTTCCGGAGGCACTGGCCAATTTCTTTTATCCGCAAAAGGCGTCAAATATTGACTTTGCCGAAGTCACCCGGATCTGCGCCGGGGTGTTGGCGGCGGCCTGCGTGTTTAATGCCTGCGACAGTATCAAATTCATTTTTATGGGTGCGATGCGCGGCGCGGGCGACACGGTGGCGGTGTTTGTGATCAATTTGTGCACGGCCTGGCTGGTGATGGTGCCGGGGGTGATTTTTTTCACCAAAGTAATCCCGATCGGGGTCGTCCCCTTGTGGAGCTTCATCGCCGCGGTGGCGTGTCTCGACGCCGGATTCTTTTTGTGGCGCTTCCAGTCGGGCAAATGGCGTAAGATCAATTTGATTGATCAAAACAAACTGCAGGTTCCTTTGGAGGAGCTGACCGTGCAAAATCCGTAATTTATTTTATATCATATAGTTAGAGGATATGCTTATGACCGAACATGCCGAGGACAAAGAAATTTTGTTTCATACCGGGACTTACGAGTTGTTTCCCAAATTTGCCGACGATGTCTGCGTCGAGCTGGATCTGGGATGCGGTGTCGGCTCCTTTACCTGCCTTTTGGCAGAGAAGTTCCCGGAGCGCCAAATTATTGCCGCTGACGTGATGGTGGGACGCTTGCGCAAAGTAGTCAAGCGCGCTCACCGCGCCAAGTTGAAAAATCTCACAGTTGTCCGCACCGAGGCGCGGCACTTTGTCGGCGTGATGCTTGCCGACCGGAGTTTGGATCGGCTGCATATTTTGTGCCCCGACCCGTGGCCCAAAAACCGGCACAGCGGCAACCGGCTGGTGTCGTCGGATTTTGCGGCGCAGATTTTCCGGGTGCTGAAAACGGGCGGGATTTTTCACTTTTCCAGCGATGATGCGCCGTATTTTGATGCGGTGACAACGTTGATTGGTCAAAGCGGGCTTTTTGCTGCGGCTCCCGAGGGGATCGCCGACTGCTGCGCCCTCAAGAGTGATTTTGAGCTGCGCTGGCTCGCGGAGGGCAAAAGCGTCCGCCATTTGAGCGTCCGCAAAGTCGAGCCGGATTGGCGTAATTACCGCGGCCACTGAGGAATGCGCGGTTAAAAAGCGGCCGGTTTTGGGTGTTTTTGCGAAAAAAGTTGAAAAATTTTCAATAATTTACTGGGAAAATCGGCAAAGTGGCGCTATTTTAAACAAAGAAACATTTTTTGTTAACAAAAAGGGTAGTGAAAACAACATGGGCAATTTAAAGAAAAGACGGCGCAAAAAAATCGCCAAGCACAAGCGCAAGAAGCAATTGAAAGCGTTGCGTCATAAGAACAAGTAATTGACTGTAATCGTTTGCTTGGCCCGGTTTTGATGGCTGCCGTTTTTTCGGGAGAATGCGATCAAGATCGGGTTTGTTTTTTTAAGCCAGGGGGTGAATATGATGAAGTATTGGATTGCCGCGGTGTGTTTCGCAAGTTTGTGGATACTGGGGGCGGAGGAGCCGGAGACGTTTAACTACTCTCAGGCACCTAACCTTAAAGTGCGTGCTCTCGAAAATTACAACAATGCTTTGCATACCGAGGTCCCCGGCGAGTCGATCAAAATGCTGCTGCAGTCGATCCGCGAAAATCCCCGCAACGAGTCGCCGCGCTGGTGGCTTATCCGCATCGCGGTGGAAAACAAAAGCTTGAATCAAACCGGCAAAGAACTCTTTGCCATCGCCTTGGAGGAGCCCCGGCTGCCCCGGCTGAGCAATGTTGCCTTGGATATGATGCTTTACGGCCGCAACAATATCGGCAAAGAGGAGCGCAGCTCGATTTGCCAAAATATCCTCACCATTTTGAGTGAAAACAACTGGGACTGCGCACAGGGGACCGATAATTTCCCGGCCTTGCTCAATTTGCTCTACCGCTATAATTTTTTGGCTTATGACCGAGCCACTTATCTCGACGGCGAAGCCGCGTTTGACCGCTCCTGGGAGGCGTTGACTCCTGAGCAGAAGCAATTATATGCAGGCTTGTTTTTGAGCTATTTTGCCAACGTTGCCAAGTACAAAGACAAATCCAATCCGTTTTGGTTTCCCTTTGGCAAGACGCCGTATGAGGAAACCGTCGACCGGGTGCATGTTATGGCGCAGTCGGTGCTGACACCCAAACCCCAGGGCTACCGGATGGAGGATTTGGACGCGGTGGCAATCGCGATTGAGAACCTCAATGACCTTGAGCTCTTAAAAGCTTACGAAAAAGCTCTGGTCAATACCGATTATCTTAAAAACCCCAACAACGCCAATACTTTGGCCTACTTAAAAGCGGTCCTCAACTATGATTTGGATGATGCCGAGCGGTTGGCCTCGTTTGCTGTGCTGCAGGAGAATAGCGCGGCGTTTTGGGATACCTTGGCTTGGGTTTACTATCAGCAAAAGAAATATGACAAGGCCAGGGAGGCCATTCAAAAAGCATTTAACGGCAAAGACATCCAACTTGGGGAAAATGTGATTAATGAGCATGCCGGCGATATTTTTGCCGCCTCCGGCGACAAAGTCAAGGCCAAAGAATACTACCAAAAGGCGCTCGCGTCTGATGCCGAAGTCCGTTTTGAAAAGTCTGCCGTCGAGCAAAAGCTCAAAGCGCTGGAGCAAGATTGATGACACTCAAAGCGTTTTTGGCCGGGGCGGCATTGGCGGAGCTGGAGCAATTTTGTCTTGACGGCCAATTTGAGCGGTTTCGCGCCAAGCAGATCCGCGACTGGGTTTATCAAAAAAACGAGTTGGCCCCCGGACAGATGAAAAATTTGCCCTTACCCTTAAAAACCGCGCTGTCCGAGCATTTTTTCGCCCCTTCGCTGGTCTTGCAGAGTCGGGTGGATGCCGCCGACGGGACGACCAAACTTTTACTCCTGCTCCATGACGGGGAAACCATTGAGATGGTCATCATTCCTGCCAATGACGGGCGGATCACTTTTTGCCTCAGCACTCAGGTCGGCTGTCCGGTGGGCTGCGTATTTTGCGCAAGCGGTCAAAACGGTCTTGTACGCAATCTTGCCGCGGGCGAAATCCTTGAGCAATTTATTTTCGGTTGTCAAATCATCGGCTGCAAGCCGGATAATATTGTTTTTATGGGCATCGGCGAGGGTTTGCTTAACTTGTCCGCACTCACCCGGGCGCTCGAGGTGTTGACCGGTGAAGCATATTTCAACATGTCGCCGCGCCGGATTACCGTCTCCACCAGCGGTTATGTGCCGGGGATGCTCGAGTTTGCCAAATTGGAGAAAGAGTACAATCTTGCCATTTCGCTGCATGCTGTCAATGATGAATTGCGCGCCAAATTGATTCCGACCAAGCTGCGTTACCCGATCGCCGAAATCATGGCCGCCGCCGATGTCTATTTGGAGCAGGCGGGGCGGATGGTGACGCTGGAGTATATTTTATTGGGCAAGGTCAACGACTCCGTGGCCGACGCCCAGGCGCTGGCCGCCATTGCCAAAAAACACCATGCCAAAATCAATTTGATCCCGTACAACGAAACCGGCGGCCAATTCCGCCGCCCCGACAGCCGTCAGGTCGCCGCCTTTCAGGCCGCGGTCGAGGCTCTCTATCCGCATGTAAGTACCCGGGTTTCCCGGGGCGGCAAAGGCAATGCGGCCTGCGGACAACTCAGGATACAACATGAATCAAAGCAAAAGTAATTTGGAAATTCCGGCGTCCGTCCGGCAGCGCGGCCCCTCCGGGATCATCGGCGACTGCCAGGCGATGCGGATGGTCTATACCATGATCTCGCAGGTTGCCGCCAGCAGCGCGACCGTGCTCATCCGGGGGAGTTCGGGGACCGGCAAAGAGCTGATCGCCCGCGAAATCCAACAGACGAGCAACCGCAAGGACCGCCCGTTCATCATCGTTAACTCGGCCGCGTTGCCGGAGAATTTGATTGAGAGCGAACTCTTCGGCCACGAAAAGGGGTCGTTTACCGGCGCGGTGTCGCGACGGATCGGCCGGGTGGAGGCGGCGGATGGCGGAACGTTGTTTCTCGATGAAATCGGCGATTTGAGCATTACCACGCAGGTCAAATTGCTGCGGTTTTTGCAGGACCGGAGCTTTCAGCGGATCGGCAGCAATGATGAAATGACTTCGGATGTCCGGGTGATCGCGGCGACCAGCCGCAATTTGGAGAAATTGATCAAGGAGGGGAGATTTCGCGAGGATTTGTACTATCGGCTCAATGTTTTCCCGATTCTGTTGCCGGATCTGGCGGAGCGCCGCTCCGACATTCCGCTGTTGGCGGTGCATTTTTTAAATAAATTCACCGCCAAATACAGCCGCAAAATCAAGCGCATTTCGGCGTCGGCGATGAATGTGATCACTGCTTACGGCTGGCCCGGCAACGTCCGCGAGCTGGAGAACTGCATGGAGCGGGCGGTCCTGACCTCCCGCGGCGAATCCGTTGAGCCCAATGATTTGCCGCCGGGGATGCAACAGCCACCGGAGGAAAACGAGTCCATGGATTTTACCGGCGATTTTACTGCTAAAGTGTCGGCGTTTGAGCGCCGTCTGATCGTCGATGCGCTGCGTCAAACCAACAACAATGTGGCGGCTGCTGCCCGCTTGCTGAATATTACTCCGCGTATTATCCACTACAAAATCAAGAACTTAAACATTGATGTAAAGTGACGGATAAATAACGGATTGTTTCCGTTATTTAAAAAGATCGCCGTGCTTTTGCTTGAGATTGGCGAGATTGACCCGCAGCGTCCTCACTGCCTGATAATAGTTGGAAATTTTTTCCTGCATGCTTTCTCTGTCGTTGTCCGACGTCTTGGAGGAGCCGCGCACTTTACCGATGTTGTCATTGGTTTTGGAGATCAGCCAGCTCTCGTAATCATCCAAATCGACATTGGCCAAATAATACTCGACTTTGCTGTCGGCATTGCGGTGGCGTGAGCGGTATTCGCGGTTGTATTCGGCAAAATTGGTCGATTTGAATTCATGCTTGAAATTGTTGAGCGACTGCTTGGTGGATTGCTCGTAGGTTATAATCAGCTCGGAGACCGGCTTGGTGCAGTTGTACTCTTTGACCTGATTGAGATTGAGAATTTTTTGAATTTGACTGGCAATGGCGCGCATTTCCAAAAGATCGCGGCGGCAATTTTCGTAATACGCCTCTTTGCGGTCCATTTTGATCGCGGTCCAGTAAATTGCCTCCATGCGGTCAAGCTTGGTTTGCATTTCCCCCAACAGATCGCCCGCCTCCAAAGCGGTGGTTGTCAGCATGATTGACGCCAGCAGCCCCGGCCACATTTTTTTTAAATTGATGTTCATAATTGACTCGCCTGAGAGTTTATAGTCTCAGGCAATATACCCTGAAATCTTTTAATTTTCAAGGGCTTTACTTGTAATTTCTTTAAAATGATAGTATTTTAAATCAAGAGTATTTGTTTGATTTCCTGAGATATGCCGAACTGTCCCCGGACGTTTTTGACAAATGCCGCTGTTAAATTATAATGAATGAGAGAATTATGAAACCAAAAAACACAGACAAATCTTATGTGGAGATATTGGACACCACCTTGCGTGATGGCGAACAGACTCCCGGCGTGGCGTTTACCCCGGCGGAGAAGATGGAGATTGCCAAGCTGTTGATTCAACGTCTCAAGGTCGACCGCCTCGAAATCGGTTCGGCCCGGGTTTCCGCCGGCGAAGAAACCGCCGTCCGCGAAATCCTGACATGGGCCGAACACAAAGGATGTCTGGAGTCCATGGAGATTCTCGGCTTTATTGACGGCGGCAAATCCATTGACTGGGTCAAAAGCGTCGGCGGGACGGTCATCAATTTATTGACCAAAGGGTCGCTGCACCACTGTCAGGTGCAGCTGCGCAAGACGCCGGAGCAGCACTATAACGAAGTTGCCGCCCAGATCGAGTATGCCCACAAGCAGGGGCTTACGGTCAACGTCTATTTGGAGGATTGGTCCAACGGGATGGCCAATTCATTTGCCTATGTCCATGAATTTATCCGGCGTCTCAAGGATTTGCCGGTCAAACGCATCATGTTGCCGGACACGCTGGGCGTTCTCGACCCCGACCGGATGACGATGTATCTGGGGTGGCTTTATGAGTCCTTCGGCCGTTTGACCTTTGATTTCCACGGGCACAATGATTATGGCTTGGTCACCGCCAACAGTCTGGCTGCGGTGAAAATGGGAATCAGCGGTGTCCATACGACCGTCAACGGCTTGGGCGAACGCACCGGCAATCAATCGCTGGCGCAACTGGTGGTGTCGATCCATGACATGACCGACCGCCATACCCGCGTGGTCGAAAAAGAGCTCTTGCACGCCTCCGAGCTGGTGCAGACGATCTCCGGCAAGCGCTGCGCGTGGAATTCGCCGGTGATCGGCTCCGACGTCTTTACTCAAACTTGCGGCGTCCATGCCGACGGCGACAAAAAAGGCAACCTTTACGCCAATTTGCTCTTGCCCGAGCGTTTCGGCCGCAGCCGCGGTTATGCTTTGGGCAAAATGAGCGGCAAGGCCTCAATCGATAAGAATCTCGAGGAGCTCGGGATGGAGCTTGAGCCGGAAGTCCGCGCTAAAGTTTTGCAGGAGGTGGTGCGCCTCGGCGACAAAAAGAAACAGATTTCGGCTACCGATTTGCCGTTTATCATCGCCGATGTCTTAAGTACGCCGATGGTCAGCAAATTTAAAATTTTGGATTACGCGATTGAGTCCAAATCGAGTTCGGCGCCCAAGGCGGCGGTTAAGCTCAAGTATCAGGATGAGATCATTGAGAGCAAAGCCTCCGGCGACGGCGGTTATGACGCTTTCGTTAAGGCTCTGCGCAAAGCCTTGCGGCTCAAAAATCTGACGATGCCCAAATTGCTTGATTATGAAGTGCGGATCCCGCCGGGCGGTAAAACCGACGCCTTGGTCGAGACCACCATCACCTGGCAGGCGGCCAATCGCACGCTACTGACGACCGGGGTGGACTCCGATCAGACCCACGCAGCGATCATCGCCACCGAAAAAATGCTCAACTTAATTTGAGAAATTCGCAAAAATCCCCGTTAACGGGGATTTTTTTTTGCCCGCACCGTCTTATCCTTACCCCCGCATCAGCGGTTGACTTTGCGGTAGAAGTTGCCGCGCTCGCCTTTTTCGATCTCGACCAAACCGGCGTCAAACAGCCGGTCAAGCATATTTTGCAGGTGATCAATATTGAGTCCGAGCGTTTCGGCCATGTCTTGAACTGTGGCCGGGCGGCGCTCAATGAGCTCGAGGACGCGGCAATGCGCCTGCGTTTGCACCAGCTTGGAGCCATCGCCTGCGCTTTTGTAGCGGTAGGGCCCCACGGCCTCCACCGGGACAATTTTCTCCAAGACGTCGATGAAGCGCAGCGTATTTTCGCGCGGGGAGGCAATGATGTCCGACTCGGTGCCGGGGCGGTCAAGCGTATTGAGCTGGACTTTGGCGACCTTGAGCTCGCGGACGATGGCGGCAAAGCGCGCGATGGCTTCGTCCGAGTCATTGACCTTGGGGACGATAAAGAGCTCCAAAATCACCTGCGCATGGGTTTGACGGCAAAAGGCGGTCAAATCAGCCAAAAATTTATCAAAGGTGACGCCGGGTGCCGGGCGGTTGATCTTGCGGAACTCTTCTTTGCTCGATGCATCCAGTGACGGAATCACGATATCGGCCGCGTCAAGATCCTTGACCAGCGCCGGGTCGCCGAAGGTGGTGGCATTGGTCAGCACGCAAACGCGGTACCCGGGGTAATTTTGCTTGATAAAGCGGATGATTTCGCCGATGTGCGAGTGCAACGTCGGCTCGCCGCTCCCCGAAAAGGTGATGAAATCAAGCTTGGGGTTGGTCTTGAGGTAATCCTCCAGCTCGGCGATCACGGCTTGGGTGGGGACATACTCTTTGCGCTCGGCGGTGAGGCAATTGGTTTTGCCCGCTTCGCAGTAAACACAGTCCAGCGAACAGGTTTTGGGCGGCACCAGATCGACGCCGAGCGAAACACCGAGGCGGCGCGAAGCCACCGGACCAAACACATACTTCATTTTCGCCTCCTTTTTGCAATAAAAAAAGCTGTCCCGAATGGAACAGCTTGCTTTGCCAAAAATGGCATCCCCATGGGGATTCGAACCCCAGTTGCCGGGATGAAAACCCGGTGTCCTAGGCCTCTAGACGATGGGGACGTCTTAGAACATGTCATCTAATATATACCCGATTTATAAAAATTCAAGCACAACTTTCAGGAAAATTTGGATTTTTTCGGCATTTTGGGGTGGATTTACGCCCGAACCGGCAAAAACGGTTTGCCGCCAAAGCGGAATCAGCCGATTTGCTCCCGGTCGGCAAAATGCAAAAAGCGCAGGGTTTTGAGCCCGTCAAACCAAAGGTGAAAAGCGGCGACGCGCGCTCCCGGCCGCTTGGGGAGATTGGCCAGGACTTTGGGCCATGCCGCCGGAAAACCCTCGGCGGCAAAAAAGGCTTGGGCAACGGCGGGCAATGCGTCGATAAAACCGGTGGGGTCGCCAAGCGCGTCATCGGCAGCGGCCGTCAAAATTTGTTTTAACCAAGCAAAGCTGCCGTCGCCGACCTCCGGTAATTCGCCGCCTTGCATCAGATTGCGGACGGCGGGGCCGGTGCCGAAAGGGACGCGGTCGGAAGCGCGCGACGAGGGGAAAACCAATACTTCGTCCAGCTGGCGGATTTTGCCCACTTTGGCGATAGCCTGCAAAAAGTAAAAGTCCTCGCCGCCCCGGCGGACGCGCATCCCCCCTGCCTTGACATAGGCGCCGGCGCGGACGGCAAAGGCCGAGCCGATGGTGTAAAAGGCATACGGCGAACCGGCGTCATGCAGTTTTTGATAATAACGGCGCAAATAACGCTCATAACGGTCGATAGCGGCTTGTCCGGCCGTTGTTTCTGCTGTTTGATGACTGAAATTAAGGGTGACAGCGTCAATTTTTGAGGTAAATTCGTCAAAAATAACGGAGAAATAACGGAGATCAACCAAAGTGTCGGCGTCGAGCGAAAAGAGGATCGACTCGGATAATTTTGCCGGATCAAGGTTGCCGACGACGGCGTCCATACCGATTTTGCGCGCTTCGCCGACGCCGTCCCGGAGATCCGGGGCATCAATGAAAAAAAGCTGCGGCATGGCAAAATAACCGGACCTCAAGCCGGCAAGCAAGGTTGCGGAAGCAGCTTTGACTTCCGGCGCGGCATCGTGCGGGTGATTGACCACGAGCAAAATTGCCGTGTCATCGGGGATTGCGGCCGCTTGCAGCGAGTGCAACGTGGCGGGCAGGTATTCAAGCTCGTTGCAAACCGGGATTACCACCATGTGGCGATAAGCGGCGGGCGGTCCGGGCTCAATCTTTGCCGGGCGGAGTTTGCTCAAATAATTCAACTTTGGTCATCCGTTTGGGATCAAAACCGTATTGCTTGGCAATCTCGATCATCTCGTCATAGGTTTTGGGATCGAGATTGCGTTTGCGGCTCAGCAGCCAAAAATAGTCCATCGTACTTGAGGTGACCATTGCCACCGTGTAGTCGTCGTTGAGGTAAAAAATCTTGTAGTCGCCATAGAAAGGCCAAAAGAAGCAGACGCGGAAAAACCCTTTGCCCGCCTCCGGCTGAATCGCGTAGCCGGTGATGGATTTGGGGGTCTTGGGGTTGATAAAGCCTTTGTTCTCAACTTGGATGTTGCGGTCCGGCCGCAAGCTGTAAGTGGCGGTGACATAACGCAGATCCTGCTCAAAATAGTGATCGTAGCGGGCGACTTCGTGCCAGGTGCCCAAATAGCGCATGGCGTCAAAATTGTCCACCGGCTTGATGTGGTCGGTATTGGCGGCACAGCCCGCCAACACCGCCAATAACGGCAGAAATGCCCAAAGGAGATGTCGCTTACTTGTCATTTTGGCAATACCAATCGGGGTTGATATTGAGTTTATTGATCTTGTAATGCATGACGCGCGGCGACAAGGCGAGACTGCGCCCGGCCGCTGACATGTTGCCGTTGTGCTTCTTTAAGGCCTCGACGATCAGCTCGCGCTCAAACGAGTTGACCATCACCTCAAACGACGCATTGCCGTCAGGGAGAAGCTCGGAGTCGTTTTCTTTGCCGGTTTGCAGCGACGGCGGCAGATTGTAGCCGTGGATGCAATCATCGGTCGAGGTCAGGACTGCTCGCTCAATGCAGTTTTCCAGTTCGCGCACGTTGCCGGGCCAATGATAGCTCATCAGCATGTTGATGGTCGGCGTGGAGAGGCGCTTGACGTTTTTATTGTACTTGAGATTGTGCTTGGCGATGAAATGCTCGGCCAATAAAATAATATCGCAGCGGCGCTTGGACAAATCGGGGAGCGTAATCGGGAAAATATTGAGCCGGTAGTACAAGTCCTCGCGGAATTTCCCCTCGGCCATCAGCTGCTCCAGATTGCGGCTGGTCGCGGCCAAAAGCCGCACGTCGCTTTTGAGCTCCTCATTGCTGCCGATGCGCGAAAAGGTGCGCTCCTGTATGAAGCGGAGGAGCTTGACTTGTGTTTGCAACGTCAAATCTCCCACTTCGTCCAAAAACAAGGTTCCTTTGTTGGCGGCCTCGACGCGGCCGATACGGCGGTTGACGGCGCCCGTAAACGCGCCTTTTTCGTGGCCGAAGAGCTCGCTCTCGACCAGATTTTCGGGCAATGCCGCGCAGTTGAGGGTTACAAACGGCTCCTCGCTGCGGGTGCTCAATTGGCGAATCGCGTTGGCAACCAGCTCTTTGCCGGTGCCGGAGCTGCCGCGGATTAATACCGTGGCGTTGCTCGGGGCGACCTGATGGATTTGCTCATAAATTTTTTGCATCGAGCGGCAGTTGCCGATGAGTTCGCCGGGATTGTTGCTGGCGGCGTTAAGGGCGTCGCGCAGCTGCTTGTTTTCTTTGAGGAGGTTGGTTTTTTCCTCGATTTCCATCTGCGAGACGTTGACCGCCTCGGCGGTAAGATTGCCGACGATTTCGAGGAATTTCAAATCTTCCTCCAACTTGACATGCGGCTCGACTTTGCGGTCGATGCTTAACGTGCCGACGATCTTCTCCATGCAGCAAATCGGCACACACAAAAAAGCGATGCCTTTTTCGCTTTTGCGCGTGCCGGTGCGGTTGAGGAAGCGTTTATCGAGGGAAATATCGGGGACCAACTGCGGGACGCCGGTCTCGGCCACGGTCCCGGTGATCCCTTCGCCGAGGCGGTAGCGGCCCTTCTTTTTGGCGGACTCCTCGAGCCCGTGCGAGACCTCGATTTCGAAAACGTCGCCGTGCCGGAGCGTGAAGGTGCCGCGGAGCATCCCCATTTTTTGGTGCAAAATCTCCAACACGGTTTTTAACAGCGTGTTGACATTGCGCTGGTGTACGACGGCGGTGCTGATTTCGCCCAGTACCGCCAGTTCATGTTTTAGCTGATTTTCCATTTACCGATGCGTTCCATTGCCTCAATGGTGCGTTCGCGGTTGCCGAATGCGGTCAACCGGAAATAACCTTCGCCGCATTTGCCGAATCCGACGCCCGGAGTCCCGACCACATGGCAATGTTGTAACAAATCATCAAAGAACTCCATGGACGAGCGTTTCCCCGGGAGCTGCCACCAAATATACGGCGCATTTTCCCCGCCATAAGTAATATAGCCCATATTTTTTAAATGTCCACGGATAATTTCAGCATTTTTCATATAATATTGAATTTGCTCTTTGATCTCGCGTTTGCCGCTCTCGCTGTAGATGGCTTCGGCCCCGCGCTGGACGATGTAGGAGACCCCGTTGAACTTGGTCGTCTGACGGCGGCGCCACAAGGCGTTGAGGTTGTCCGGCAGCGATTTGGGCACCACGGTGTAGGCACAGCGCGTACCGGTGAAGCCCGCCGTCTTGGAGAAGGAGCGGAACTCGATGGCGACTTCGCGTGCCCCTTCGATTTCGTAAATGCTGCGGGGAAGCGTCTTGTCCTGAATGTAGGACTCATAGGCGCTGTCAAACAAAATCAACGATTTGTGCTCCCGCGCATAATCGACAAACTTTTTGAGCTCGGCCTTGGTCATCACCGTCCCTGTCGGGTTGTTGGGCGAGCAAAGATAAATCACATCGGCCGGTTGCTTGGGGAGCTCGGGCACAAAGTTGTTTTGGCCGAGGCACTCCATATAGGTCATGGTGCTCTGACGCCCGGCGATGAGGTTGCTGTCGCGGTAGACGGGATAGACAGGGTCACCGATGGCCACCATGTTGTCCGTGTCAAAGAGCTCCTGGATGTTGGCCACGTCGCACTTGGATCCGTCGCTCACAAAGACTTCATCGGCGGCGATGTCAAGGTTGCGCGAACGGTAATCGTTTTGGACGATCGCCTCAAGTAAAAACTCATACCCCTGCTCCGGGCCGTAGCCGCGGAAAGTTTTGGCGTCGGCCATTTCGGCGGTCGCCTTTTGGATCGCGCTAATCACGCTCGGCGCCAGCGGCAGAGTCACGTCGCCGATGCCCATGCGGATCAGGTCCGCCTGCGGGTTGGCACTTTTGAATTGATTGATCTTGCGGCTGATTTCAGCAAAGAGATAGTTGCCGCCCAAAAGATCGAAATTGCGGTTCACCTTAAACATAATACGTTCCTTCAAAGACGGCGGTGGCGTCGCCGGTCATGTAAATATGGTTGTCATCACTTTGCCACTCGATCAACAGCTCGCCGCCGTCCAAAATTACCGTCGCTTTGCGGGCGGTCCGCTTGGTAATCACTCCGGCGACCAGCGTGGCGCAGCTGCCGGTGCCGCACGCCATGGTAATGCCGCAGCCGCGCTCCCACACCCGCATGCGGATGCGGTCAGGCGCGAGCACCTTGGCAAACTCGATGTTGCTCTTGTTGGGGAAATAGGGGTGCACCTCAAGCTTGCTCCCGTCGGCGGTCAGGTCGACGGTGTCAAGGTCATCCGGGAAAATCACAAAATGAGGGTTGCCCATCGAGATTTCGCTCCCGGTGTAGTTGTTGAGCTCAATCGACTCGGCCAACACCTTGGGTTCGCCCATGTCGACGCGGACGGTGCCGTCGATCAAGAGCTCGGGGCGGATCAATCCAGCTTTGGTTTCAAGCTCGATGACCCCCGGGATATTGAGGTACTTGGCGACGCAGCGGGTGGCGTTGCCGCACATTTCGCACTCGGAGCCGTCGGAGTTAAAGATCCGCATCTGGAAGCGGTTGCCGCCCCCCAGATCGCGGACAATCACCAGTCCGTCGGCGCCGATGCCCAAGTGGCGGTTGCACACCTTTTGGGCGATCGCCTGATAGTCAAAGTCGTCAACGGCTTTGACGATGACGAAATCGTTACCGAGGCCGTGGTACTTGACGAAATTCATTTGGCCTCCAAAAAGTCATGCGCCTTTTGGGCGATGTCTTTGGCATGGGCCATGGCGCGGACGACCAGGCTCGGGCCGTTGGCGGCGTCGCCGGCAACGAAGACATTGGCGGCGTCATACTTGTGCTCGGGCTTGAGGAAACCCATCGCGAGAAACACCAGGTCGGCCTTGATGACCTCTTCGGTGCCGGCGACGGGGGCAAATTTGACCGGGCGTCCGTCGGGAGTGAGCTCCCAGTTGACCTGTTGGACTTCGACGCCGGTGATTTTGCCGTCGGCGCTGATGAATTTGTTGGTCTGCAGGCTCCAGCGGCGCTCGCCGCCCTCTTTTTGGCTTGAAGAGGTGCGGAGCTTGTAAGGCCACAGCGGCCACGGAGTGGACTCGGATCGGCCTTGCGGGGGCTCGGGCATGATTTCGATTTGGAGAATGCTCTTGGCCTCCTGACGGACCGACAAGCCGACGCAGTCGCTGCCGGTGTCGCCGCCGCCGATGATCAGCACGTTGCGGCCCTTGGCCGAAACCGCGCCGTTGAGGAAATCGAGGGCAAAATAGATGCCATCGGTCTCACGGCCGGGCGCTTTAAGGTCGCGCGGCTCGGGAGTCCCGCAGCAGACGATCACCGCGTCAAAGTGACGGGTGAGGTAGTCCATTGAGATGTCCTTGCCGACGGCGGTGTGATAGGTAAACTCGATCCCGGATTGTTCCATGATCTTGATGCGGCGGTCGATCACATTTTTGGCCAGCTTAAACGGCGGGATGCCGTAGCGCAACAGGCCGCCGGCTTTGGCATTGCGCTCAAAGACGGTGACTTTGTAGCCGAGTCCGTTGAGTTTGATCGCGGCGGCGAGACCGGCCGGGCCGGCGCCGATGACGGCGACTTTTTTGCCGTTGCGGACCGGGTTTTCGGGCTTGACCCAGTTGTTTTTAAAGGCGGTCTCGACGACCAGCTTCTCGAGCTGGCGGACCATCACCGGCTCAAGACTGATCCCGGCGGTGCACGATCCTTCGCAAAGGGCCGGGCAGACGCGGGAGGTGAATTCCGGCATCTGGCTCGTCGAGCTCAAAAGCTCCCACGCGCCCTCAAAGTTGTTTTTGTGGACGGCGGCGTTGATTTCGGGGATGATGTTATGCAGCGGGCAGCCGGCACCGTGGCAAAACGGAATCCCGCAATTCATGCAGCGGCTGGCTTGCTCGCGCAACTCCTCGACGGTGAACTCGCGCTCGACTTCGTGGTAGTCGTTTTTGCGCTCGTCCACCGGACGGTAGACGTCGTCAATGCGCTTGATATTGATAAAATCTTTGCTCATGATTATTTCTCCTGCTTGGCCATTTTGGCTAATAACTGTTTATACTCGACCGGGAAGACCTTGACGAAACGGTTTCTCTCGTTTTCCCAGTTGTTCAAAATCTGCTGCGCTTTTTTGCTGCCGGTTTCGGCGAGATGCTGCTCAATGAGGGCAGTCAGCTCGGCCTCGTCCTTTGACCCGGGGACGATGGTCTCCAGATCAACGGTGTCGAGGTTGCAGCGCAGGTCAAAGTCATTGTTTTGGTCGTAAACATAGGCGATCCCGCCCGACATCCCGGCGGCGAAGTTGACGCCGGTCGGACCGAGGACGACCACGCGGCCGCCGGTCATGTATTCGCAGCCGTGGTCGCCGCCGCCCTCGAGCACCATGTGGATGCCGCTGTTGCGGATGGCGAAGCGCTCGCCGACGAGACCGTTGAGGAAAATCTTGCCGGAGGTGCCGCCGTAACCGATGACGTTGCCGGCGATGACGTTTTCGCTGGCGACGAAGTGCGAGTTTTCCGGCACTTTGACGACGATTTTACCGCCGGAGAGGCCTTTGCCGACAAAGTCGTTGGCTTCCCCGGTGAGCTCCAAGGTGACGCCCGGCGCGAGGAAAGCGCCGAAGCTCTGTCCGGCACAGCCGTTGAGGCAAATCTTGAAGCAGTCCTCGGGGAGTCCCGCCGCGCCGTACTGGCGGACGATGGTGCTCGAGAGCGTCGTCCCGACGGTGCGGTCGGTGTTGGCGACCGAGAGATTGAGCTCGGTGGGGTGGCCGGTCTTGAGGTTTTGCGCCAATTTGGGCAAGAGCTGGGTTTGGTCAAAGCTCTGGTCGGGCTCGACGCGTTTCACGAAGCGGACGTGTTCGCCCTCGACGCGCTCAAAAATCTTGCTGAAATCGAGATTCTTGGTTTTGAAGAACTCAATGGCTTTATTCATCTTGAGTAAATCGCTGCGGCCCACGGCGTCGTTAAGCGAGCGCAAGCCGAGTTGGGCGAGGTACTCGCGCACTTCGCCGGCGAGCAGCCGGAGGAAGTTCTCGATGTATTCGGGTTTGCCCTTGAAACATTTGCGCAGCTCGGGGTCCTGGGTGGCGACGCCGACCGGGCAGTTGTTTTCGTGGCATTTGCGCATCATCACGCAGCCGAGGCAGACCAGCAACGTGGTCGCAAAGCCGAATTCTTCGGCGCCGAGCAAGGCGCCGATGACGACGTCGCGGCCGGTTTTGAGCTGGCCGTCGACCTGCAAACGGACGCGGTCGCGGAGATGGTTCAAGACCAGTGTCTGCTGGGTTTCGGCCAAGCCGAGTTCCCACGGCAAACCGGCATGCTTGATGCTGGTTAACGGCGAAGCGCCGGTGCCGCCGTCATGGCCGCTGATCAAAATCACGTCGGCGTGAGCCTTGGCCACCCCGGCAGCAATCGTCCCGACGCCGACTTCGGACACCAGTTTGACCGACACGCGCGCTTCCAAATTGGAGTTGCGCAAGTCGTAAATCAGCTGGGCCAAGTCCTCAATCGAGTAAATATCGTGGTGCGGCGGCGGTGAGATCAAAGTCACGTTGGGCGTCGAGTGACGGACGCGGGCGATGTACTCGTCAACCTTGTGGCCGGGCAATTGACCGCCTTCGCCGGGTTTGGCCCCCTGCGCCATTTTGATCTGCAATTCTTTGGCGTGGGCCAAGTAGTCGATGGTGACGCCGAAACGGCCGCTGGCGATCTGGCGGATCGCACTTTTGCGGTCTTCGCCGTTGATGCCGGGCTTGGCGCGCTCGGGGTCTTCGCCGCCCTCTCCGCTGTTGCTCATGGCGCCGAGGCGGTTCATGGCAATGGCAATGGCTTCGTGCGCTTCGGGGCTCAGCGAGCCCAGCGACATCGCGCCGGAGACAAAGTGGCTGATGATCGACTCGATGCTCTCGACTTCGCTGATATCAATGCTTTTGGTCGGGGCAAACTCGAACAAGCCGCGCAAGGTGCACAAGTAAGTGCTCTGGTCGTTGATGAGCTTGGCATATTCTTTGTACTTGACCTGATTGTTTTCCTGAACCGCCTGACGGAAGAAAGACAAGCTTTGCGGCGTCCACAAGTGCTGCTCTCCGGTCTGGCGGAACGCATATTCGCCGCCCGTGGGCAACAGTTTGCTCGGGACATTTTGGTGCATATAGCGCTCGACGCACTCGCGCTCGATGTCTTCGATCTTGAGTCCGCCGATGCGTGACGCGGTGCCGGGGAAATACTTGTCGATCACGGTCTTGTCGAGGCCGACCGCTTCAAAGATCTGCGCCGAGCGGTAGCTGCGCAGGGTCGAGATCCCCATTTTGGACATGATTTTAAGCAGGCCCTTGTCAACCGCGTTGATGTAGTTTTCGGCCGCTTTGACCGGGTCGGCGGCAATCTGACCGCTCTGGGAGAGGTCGCTCACGCACTGCAAGGCCAAATACGGGTTGACGGCGGTGACGCCGTAGCCGATGAGCAGCGCAAAATGCATGATTTCACGCACTTCGCCGGATTGGACGATGAGCCCCACCGGCGGCCGCAAGCCGTGGTTGACCAAGGTGCGGTTGACCGCGGCGGCGGCGAGCAACGCCGGGATCGGCATCACGCCCTCGCCGAGGTTGCGGTCGGAGAGGATTAAAATGCGTTTGCCGCTCTTGACTTCGGCGACCGCCTTGGCGGCCAATTCGTCAATCGAGCGCTCGAGGTTGCCGGTCCAGCCCATCGGGATGGTGACGCTGGCAAACAACGGATCCTTGATCTTGGTAAGCCGGGTGACTTCCTCGTCGGTCAGCACCGGGCGCGGCAGCTTGATCAACTTGGCGTGGCCGGCTTCTTCGGTCAAAATATTACCGCTGTTGCCGATGTAGGTCATGAGACTCATCACCAATTCTTCGCGGATCGGGTCGATGGGCGGGTTGGTGACCTGGGCAAACAACTGCTTAAAGTAGTTGTACAACAGCGGCGTCTTTTTGGAGAAAACCGCCAGCGCGCTGTCATTGCCCATCGAGCCGGTGGGCTCGTGGCCGGTGGCGGCCATGCTTTTGACAATCACATCGACATCCTCATTGCTCCAATGAAACAAACGCTGCTGGTCGAAAAGGTTTTCGGTTGCCTGCGAGGCGGTGACGGAGGCGAACAAACCATTAATGACAATTTTGTTACTTTCCACCCAGCGACGGTAAGGTTTCTGGCGGGCGAGGAAGTTTTTGAGCTCGTTGTCAAAAACCAAACGGTGATTGACCAAGTCGCAGTAAATCATTTCGCCCGGCTTGAGACGGCCCTTGCGGACGACGTTGCAGGCGGGGATGTCCAAGACGCCGCTCTCGGAGGCGAGGACAAAAATGTTGTTGTTGGTCAACGTGTAGCGGGCGGGACGCAAACCGTTGCGGTCGAGCATCGCGCCGGCGTTGACCCCGTCGGAAAAAGCCACGGCGGCGGGACCGTCCCACGGCTCCATCAAGGAGGAGTGGTACTCGAAAAATCCGCGTACGTCTTTGCCCATGTAGTACTTCTGACCCCAGGCCTGCGGCATCAGCATCATCATCGCGTGCGGCAGACTGCGGCCGGCGAGGACGAGCAATTCGAGCATATTGTCGAGGCAGCCCGAGTCGCTGAGCCCCTCCTGGATCAACGGCAGACAACGCTTGAGATCGTCGCCAAAAAGTTCACTCTTAAACAGCGGCTCGCGGGCCAGCTCCTGATTGAGGTTGCCGCGCAGGGTGTTGATTTCCCCGTTGTGGGCCAAGTAGCGATAGGGGTGCGCCAAGTTCCACGTGGGGAAGGTGTTGGTGCTGTAGCGCTGGTGGACCAAGGCGAGCGGGGAGATGAAATCGGCGTCGCGGAGGTCCTGATAAAAGCCGTCGATCTGGGTGGCGAGGAGTAACCCTTTGTAGACGACGGTGCGGCAGGAGAAGCTGCAAAGACAGATATTGGCGGTGTGCTTCTCAATGGTGCGGCGGGTGACGAAAAGTTTGCGCTCAAAGGCGTCGGCGTCGGCGAAATCACCGGCGACAAACAGCTGGCGGATGCGCGGCATGGTGCTGCGGGCGTTTTTGCCGATGGCGGCGGAGTCGACCGGGACGTCGCGCCATCCGAGAACCTTAAGTTTTTCCTGCTCAACGGTTTTCTCGATCAAAGCTTCGGAGCCTTCGCCTCCGAAAATCATCGCGATGGCGTATTTGCCCGCGGCGGGAAGCTCGAAATTGACATGCTTGCGGAAGAAGCCGTCCGGGATGGCCATCAAAATCCCGGCGCCGTCGCCGGTCTCCGGGTCGCCGCCCGCGGCGCCGCGGTGCATCAGGCGTTTGAGTACGGTAATACCCATCTGGACAATCTCATGGCTGGCGCAATTGTCAATGGAGGCAACTAAGCCGACACCGCAAGCATCGTGTTCGTTTTTAAAGCTGTACAACCCGATGTCCGGCATCGGCGGAAGCTGTCGAATTTCCTGGTTCATAGATCCTTTCTCCATCCGCGTGTTCGCGTGTTATTTTATTTTTTTTAAAGCTTGTTCTCTATAAGCAATAATCGTGCCAAAAGCGGTTTGAGGGGGGACAATCCACTTGTTTTACAAAATCGTAAAGCAGAAATTGGCCAAACTTACATTTTTGTAAACTCTGAGCATGGACGATGCCCGGTTTTCCCTCAGATTGAGTTGGCATAAATCTTGCTAACTATGTTTCAGGCGTAACCTAAATGACACGAAAGGACATCAAACATGAACAGTCGGAATACCGCCATCAACAACATTGCTGCCATCGGAGCCCCTGTTGCCGCCGATGCCAAGAGCTTTGAATTGGATTTTTATGCCGAGGATGTTTTCTCAGCTGCCGCCATTCGTAAATATTTGCCCAAGGCCATCGCCGAGAAGTTGCTCGCGACCGCCAACGAAGGGCTGTCCCTTGATCCCGCCATCGCCGGTGATGTCGCCCATGCGATGAAGACCTGGGCCTTGGAGCGCGGCGCCACTCACTATACTCACTGGTTCCAACCCCTGACCGGCACCACCGCCGAAAAACACGACGCCTTTGTTGATCCGACCGGCAACGGCCAGGCGATTCTCGCTTTTTCCGGCAAAAACCTGATCGTCGGCGAACCCGACGCCTCCAGCTTCCCGTCCGGCGGCTTGCGCAGCACCTTTGAAGCGCGCGGCTACACCGCCTGGGATCCGACCAGCCCGGCCTTTATCAAACGTCACGCCAACGGTGCCACCCTCTGCATCCCCACCGCGTTTTGCTCCTACACCGGCGAAGCGCTGGATAAGAAGACCCCATTGCTGCGCTCCATCCAGGCGCTCAAAAAATCCGTCAAGCATTTGATGAAAGCCTTCAAGGCCGCCGACGCCCTTCCCTGTGTCACTTTGGGACCCGAGCAGGAATACTTCCTGATCGACAAAAACTTTTACCTCAACCGTCCCGACCTCGTCCAGACCGGCCGCACCCTTTTCGGCGCCGCCCCGGCCAAACACCAGCAGCTCGAGGACCACTACTTCGGCTCGATTAAGCCGCGCGTCATCAACTTTATGAGCGAAGTGGAAAAAGAGCTCTGGAAGCTCGGCATCCCCGCCAAAACCCGTCACAACGAAGTGGCCCCGGCCCAGTTCGAAATCGCGCCGATGTTTGAAGAACTCAACCTCGCCGTCGACCACAACATGCTGGTGATGGAAGTATTGCGCCAGACCGCCGACCGTCACGGTTTGGTCTGCCTCCTCCACGAAAAACCGTTTGCGGGCATCAACGGCTCCGGCAAGCACAACAACTGGTCGGTCGCCTACGGCAAGCAAAACTTGCTCGAGCCGGGCAACGATCCCCACCAGAATGCGATTTTCCTCACGGTTTTGACCGCGATCATCCGCGCCATCGACTTGCACAGCGATATTTTGCGCACCACCACCGCCTATGCCGGCAACGATCACCGTTTGGGCGCCAACGAAGCTCCCCCGGCGATCGTCTCCATCTTCTTGGGCGACCAGCTGACCGATATCATCGAGCAGATCGAAAAGGGCGGCGCCAAATCCAGCCGCAAGGCCGACACTATGCGCATCGGCGTCGACACGCTGCCGACTTTGCCGCGTGACACCACCGACCGCAACCGCACCAGCCCGTTCGCCTTTACCGGCAACAAGTTTGAGTTCCGCGCCGCCGGCTCCAGCCAGTCCTGCGCCGGGGTCAACGTGGTGCTCAACACCATCGTCGCCGAGTCTTTGGACTATCTGGCCGACGCGATCGGTAAATTCGCCGCCAAGGATTTCAACGGCCAGCTGCAAGCGTTGCTCCAAAAGAACATCGCCGACCACAAGCGCGTGATCTTCAACGGCAACAACTACAGTGCCGAGTGGGCCAAGGAAGCCGCCAAACGCGGTTTGCCCAATTTGCGCAACACCCCCGAAGGCTTGAAACCCCTCCTCAAAAAGGAAAACGTCGAGCTCTTCGCCAAGTACGGCGTCTTCACCAAGGTCGAGCTGCACTCGCGTTATGAAGTTTATCTGGAAGAATATCAACGCAAGATCCGCATCGAAGGCGAAGTCGCCCTCGAGCTCGCCAAGAGCCTGATCCTTCCGGTCGCCATCGCCGCTTACGAGCAGGCGGTTTCCGCGCTCGACAAGGCCGTCGCCGCCAAGCTTGAGTACGGCAGCGAAGCTCTCAAGCGTCAGGCGTTGCTCATCGGCAAAAACCTCGACCTTCTGAGCCTCGGCATCGTGGCTCTCGAAAAGGCGCTTCCCGACAAATACGAAAAAATCATCGAAGCCATCGTTGCCTTGCGCAAAGTGGTCGATACTCTCGAAGGCATCATTGACGATAAAGCGTGGCCGTTGCCCAAATATCGTGAAATGTTGTTTGTGTACTAAGAGTGTGCCGCCGTGTCTGATGAACTCAAACATGAGTGCGGCGTAGCGTTGCTCCGGCTTTGCAAACCGTATGACGAACATTACGGTTTGCAAAAGCTGGCGCTTTTGCTCGAAAAGCAGCACAATCGTGGTCAAGACGGCGCCGGTATCGCGTCTCTCAAGCTAGAGGCGGATCCCGGCACTCCTTATTATCAGGTTGAGAAGTCCAACGGGCGCAATCCCCTGGCCGAAGTTTTGGAAAAAGTCTGGGAGAACCCGTTTGACGGCGACCTTTTCCTCGGTCATTTGCGCTACGGGACCTTTGGCAACGGCAGCATCAGCGCCTGCCATCCCGTGATCAAAAACAGCGCCTGCCGCAACCGCACGCTGCTTTTGGCCGGTAACTTCAACCTGACCAACAGTAACGTATTATTTAACGATCTCACCGCCGCCGGGCATCATTTGCCGGACCGGCAGGATACCTCCATCTTGTTGCACATCATCGGGCACGAGCTCGAGAAGATGTATGAAAGTCATCAGGAAATCTGTATTTGCGAGTTGCTTAAAAACGCCGCGTCCAAGTGGGACGGCGGCTTTTTAATATGCGGGATCTTCGGCAACGGGACCGCGTTTGCTCTCCGCGACCCCTCGGGCATCCGCCCCGGGTACTATTATCACAACAGTCAACTCACCGTGGTGGCCTCCGAGCGTCCGGCGATTCAGACCGCCTTTGATCTGATGGGCGATGAAGTCTGCGAAATTCCGCCCGGTCATGTACTCATCATCCACAAAAATAATCATTTTGAGGTCAAGCCTTGTTTGCCTCAGCGCGAAATTCGCCGCTGCTTGTTTGAGCGGATCTATTTCTCGCGCGGCAACGATTGCGACATCCAGGCCGAGCGCCGGCGGATGGGCAAATTTTTGGTGCCGCAGATTGTGAAAGCAGTGGACAACGACCTTGAAAACAGCTTCTTTTCATACATTCCCAACACCGCGCAGGTGAGCTTTCACGGCTTGCTTGACGAGTTGTTGCACTCCAAGTGCATCCGTTTCGGTCAGGTGATTGTCAAAGACGCCAAATTCCGCACTTTTATTTCGGATGATAAACAGCGCAAGGCGCTCGGGATGCATATTTATGACGTGGTGCACGGACTCGTGCGCGCCGGCAGCGACAATCTGGTGGTGCTTGACGACTCGATTGTCCGCGGGACGACGATGAAAAATATGATCCTTAAGATGCTTGACCGCATCCGTCCCAAGAAAATTGTGGTCGCCTCGGCGGCGCCGCCGATCTGTTATCCCGACTGCTACGGCATCGACATGGCGAGGCTCGGCGACCTGGTCGCATTTCAGGCTTTGATCTCGATTTTAAAGAAACAGGGACGCAGCAACGAGTTTGAAGAAGCCGTCCGTCTGGCCCGCGAAGATTTAAAAAAACCCGATATATTGATGCAAAATCATTTGCAGAAATTATATTTGGGTGTAAATTATGAAGAGTTAATCGTCGAAATCGCAAATTTACTGAAACCAAAGGATCTGAAAGCGGAGTTTCAAGTGGTCTATCAACATCTCGATGACCTCAAACGGGCTTGCCCGGGGTACACCGGAGACTGGTATTTCTCAGGAAATTACCCGACGCCGGGTGGTAACCGGGTCGTAAATCAAGCTCTCATAAACTATGCGGACAATATAAACCAAAGGGCATATTAAAGTTATGAGTCAAGCATTTTTAGCGTTGGCCGACGGCAGCATTTTTTTCGGGAAATCCGGGGGTGCTGCCGTTGATTGTGTAGGTGAGGCAGTGTTTAATACCGGGATGACCGGTTATCAGGAAATCGTATCGGACCCCTCATATGCGGGTCAATTTGTGGCGTTGACCGCGGCCGAAATCGGCAACTACGGCTGCTGCAAAGCGGACATGGAGTCGCGCGGGCTGTTTTTGAGCGGCTTGATCGTGCAGGGGCTCAATCAGCCGAGCAACTTCCGCTCGGAGTCGTCCTTGCAGGACTTGTTAAAGCTCCACAATGTGCCGTGTCTTTATAATGTCGATACCCGCCGCCTGACGGTCCACTTGCGCTCGCAGGGGACGGTCAAGGCGTTTTTGCACGCCTCCAATGAGAAAATCACGCCCGAAGAAGGCGTGGAGCGCGCCCGCAAATGGTGCGGTCTCGACAATCAGGACTATGCAGCCAAGGTCAGCAACCCCTTGCCGTACACCTGGAGCACCGAGGGCGATTTGCATGTGGTCGCCTACGATTTTGGTGTCAAGTACAATATTTTGCGCTATCTCGCCGCCCAAAACATCAAAGTGAGCGTGGTCCCGGCGTGGACGACGGCGCAGGAAGTTTTGGCGATGAAGCCCGACGGGGTGTTTCTCTCCAACGGCCCCGCCGACCCCGGCGCGGTCAAAGGCGCGATCGACGCGGCCAAAACCTTGATCGGCAAAGTGCCGGTGATGGGCATCTGTCTCGGTCACCAGATCCTCGGCATCGCTCAAGGCGGGACCTGCCGCAAACTCAAGTTCGGCCACCACGGCTGCAACCACCCGGTCAAAAATCTGGTCACCAACGCGGTCGAGATCACCAGCCAAAATCACAACTATGCGATCGAGGCCGAAAAGCTTACTGACAAATTGGAAATTACCCATATCAATCTTAATGACCACACCATCGAAGGGTTCCGTCACAAGACCGAACCGGTGTTCTCCGTCCAGTTTCACCCGGAAGCAGCGCCCGGTCCGCACGACGCGGACAATCTTTTTAAACAATTCCGCAGCTTGATGGAGAGATAAGTCATGAGCAAATTCATTTTTATGACCGGCGGGGTGGTTTCCAGTCTCGGCAAAGGAATCACCGCGGCGTCTTTGGCGCTCTTGCTCAAAAAACGCGGTCTCAAAGTGGTCATCCAAAAGCTCGACCCTTATTTCAACGTTGACTCGGGTACCATGTCGCCGTATCAGCACGGCGAAGTTTTCGTCACCTGCGACGGCACCGAGACCGACCTCGATCTCGGTCACTATGAGCGCTTTACCGGCATCGAGTGCAACCGCAACAGCAATTACACCTCCGGCAAAATCTATAAAAACGTGATCGAGCGCGAGCGCGAGGGCGGCTACCTCGGCGCCACCGTGCAGGTCATTCCCCATATCACCAATGAGATTAAAAACGCCATCAAGTCGGCCGCCCAGCCCGGCACCGATGTGGCGATCATCGAAATCGGCGGGACCGCCGGTGATATCGAGTCGCTGCCGTTTCTCGAGGCCGCGCGCCAGTTTAAGCACGAAGCCGGTCCCAACAACGCGATTTTTATCCACTTGACCTTGCTTCCCTACCTGCGCGCCGCCGGCGAAGTCAAGACCAAGCCGTCGCAGCAGTCGGTGGGTATTTTGCGCAACATCGGGATTTTTCCGGACATCCTTGTTTGCCGTACCGAAGTTTCCATTGGCGAGAGCGAAATCAACAAGCTTGCTTTGTTCTGCAATGTCCCGAGTGAGCTGGTGATTGAGGAAAAAGATGTCGCCCACTCGATTTACGAAGTGCCTTTGGAGCTGGCCGCGCAAAACTTTGACAGCAAAGTTTTGGAGCTTCTCAAGCTTCCGGCGGGCAAACTCGATTTGGCCGACTGGCAAAAACTCGTCGCCGTCGCCGTCGCCCCCAAATACAAAACCGCCATCGCGGTGGTCGGCAAGTACATCAACTGTCCCGACTCCTATAAGAGTATCAACGAGGCGTTGCAGCATGCCGGGATTGCCTTAAACACCAAAGTCAAGATCGATTTGATCGACGCCGAGGAGATTGAGGCCCACCCCGAGAAGCTTGACGCCTACAATGGTATTTTGGTCCCCGGCGGCTTCGGCAGCCGCGGCATTCCCGGTAAACTCAAAGCGATTGAGTATGCCCGCGTCAACCGCATCCCGGTTTTCGGTATCTGCCTCGGGATGCAGTGCATGGTAATCGAGTATGCGCGCAATGTTCTCAACTTTACCGGCGCCCACAGCCGTGAAATCGATCCCGAGACGCCGTACCCGGTGATTGACTTGATGGACGACCAGCGCAAGATTACCGCCAAGGGCGGCACCATGCGCCTCGGCTCCTTCCCATGCGTGCTGGCCCCTGACAGCATCGCTTATCAACTCTATCAAAAGCCCGAGATCAGCGAGCGTCACCGCCACCGTTATGAGTTCAACAACCGTTACCGCGACGAGCTCGCCCACAACGGTCTCAAGATCAGCGGCACCTCGCCGGACAACCGTTTGGTGGAGATGGTGGAGATCACCGACCACCCGTATTTTGTCGGTTGTCAGTTTCATCCGGAGTTCCAGTCGCAGATCGCCTCGCCGCACCCGCTGTTTGTCGGATTGGTGGCGGCCGCGCTGAAAAATAACAAAATGGAGAAATAATATATGCCCAAGCGTACCGATTTAAAGAAAATCATGCTCATCGGCTCCGGCCCGATCGCCATCGGCCAGGGCTGTGAATTCGATTATTCCGGAGTTCAGGCGTGCAAAGTATTGAAAAAAGAGGGTTACGAAGTCGTTTTGGTCAACAGCAATCCGGCGACGATCATGACCGACCCGGAGTTTGCCGACCGCACCTATATTGAGCCCTTGACCGCCGACTCGCTGCACGAGATCATCCGCCGCGAGCGCCCCGACGCCTTGCTGCCGACCCTCGGCGGCCAGACCGCCTTAAACCTGGCCATGGAGTTGGCCGAAACCAACGTCTTGGAGCGCTATCAAGTGGAGCTCATCGGCGCCAACGCCGAAGCCATCCGCCGTGCCGAAGACCGCCAGATTTTTAAAGAAGTCATGCGCGATATCGGGCTTGAGTTGCCGCTCTCCGGCTCCGCCCACTCGATGTCCGAGGCGCTCTCGATTGCGTCCACTATCGGCAAGTGGCCGCTCATCATCCGTCCCGGCTTTACGCTGGGCGGCACCGGCGGCGGGATCGCCTATGATATGAATGAATTTAAGACCATCGTCCAACGCGGGCTGGCGGCGAGCCGCAACAGCGAAGTGTTGATCGAGGAGTCTTTATTGGGGTGGAAAGAGTTTGAGCTTGAGGTCATCCGCGACCACAAGGACAACTGCGTGATTGTCTGCTCGATTGAAAACTTTGACCCGATGGGCGTCCATACCGGCGACTCGATCACCATCGCCCCGGCGCAGACCCTGAGCGACGTCGAGTACCAGCTGATGCGTGACAACAGCTTGAAAGTCATGCGCGCCATCGGCGTCGAAACCGGCGGCTCCAACGTCCAGTGGGCGGTCAACCCCGCCGACGGCCGTCAGATCATTATTGAGATGAATCCGCGTGTGTCGCGCTCGAGCGCCCTGGCCAGCAAAGCGACCGGTTTCCCGATCGCCAAAATCGCGACCCTGCTCGCCGTCGGTTACACCTTGGACGAGATCCAAAACGACATCACCCGCGTGACTCCGAGCTGCTTTGAGCCGGCGATCGACTACATCGTCACCAAGATCCCGCGCTTCACCTTTGAGAAATTCCCGGCCGCCGACAGCACCCTGGGTACTCAGATGAAGTCCGTCGGCGAAGCGATGTCCATCGGCCGCAATTTTAAGCAGTCGATGCAAAAGGCGCTGCGCTCCTTGGAAACCGGCCGCTTCGGCTTCGGCGCGGACGGCAAAAACGGCAAATTTGAGCAAATGGACGACGCGACCTTGGAGAAAGAGTTGCGTCGCCCCCATGCCGAGCGCATCTTTACCGTTTACGAAGCCTTCAAGCGCAACTATACGGTCGAGAAGGTCCACGAGCTGACCGCGATTGACCGCTACTTTTTGCGTCACTTAATTGAGCTCGTGGAGTTTGAAAAAACGATCAAGCTCACCGAAGAGAGCATTCGTCAGGCCAAGATTTGGGGTTACTCCGACCGGCAGCTTGCTTACTTGCTCGGCAAGACCGAAGTTGAAATCCGCGCCTGGCGCAAACAAAACAAGGTCAATCCGACCTACGGCTTGGTCGATACCTGCGCCGGGGAGTTTGAGGCGATTACGCCTTATTACTACTCAACCTACACCGAGTTTGACGAGCCGGTGCGCGACAAGCAGGGCAAAAAAGCGATCATGATCCTGGGCGGCGGGCCCAATCGCATCGGTCAGGGGATCGAGTTTGACTACTGCTGCGTGCATGCCGCGTTTGCCCTTAAGGACGCCGGTTTTGAGACCATTATGGTCAACAGCAACCCGGAAACGGTTTCGACCGACTACGACACCAGTGACAAACTTTACTTTGAGCCGTTGACGCTCGAAGATATCATGAATATCTATGAGCGCGAAAACTGCCAGGGTGTGATCGTCCAATTCGGCGGTCAGACTCCGCTCAATCTCGCTGCCGGTCTCAAGGCCGCGGGCGCCAACATCATCGGCACCAGCCCCGAGGACATCGAGGCCGCTGAGGATCGTGACTTCTTTAAGCAGCTGGCCGACCGCATCAACCTCAAGCAGCCGCCCAACGGCATCGCGCACAACGTCGAAGAGGCGTTGGCGATTGCCGAAAAGATTGGTTATCCGGTTTTGGTCCGCCCCTCCTTTGTGCTGGGCGGCCGCGCGATGGTGATTGTTTACAAGGACAAGTACCTCAAGCAATATGTGGAAGCCGCGGCGGCGATTGCCGAAGGCAAACCCATTTTGATCGACCGCTTCCTTGAGAATGCGACCGAAGTTGATGTCGACTTCATCTCCGACGGCAAAAACACCGTCATCGGCGCCATTATGGAGCACGTCGAGCTGGCGGGCATCCACTCCGGCGACAGCGCCTGCTCGATCCCGACCCAAACGTTGTCCAAGTCGGTGTTGGACCGCATCCGCAAGCACTCGGCCGATTTGGCCAGAGAGCTGCATGTCTGCGGCTTGATCAACATCCAGTTTGCAGTGCAAAACGAGGAAATCTACATTTTGGAAGTCAACCCCCGCGCATCGCGCACGGTGCCCTTTGTCAGCAAAGCCATCGGCGTACCCTTGGCCAAAAAGGCGGCATTGTGCATGGTCGGCAAAAAGCTGCCTGAGTTGGGCTTCACCAAAGAAGTGTCGATCCCGTACACGGCGTTTAAAGAAGCGGTGTTCCCGTTTATCAAATTCCCGGGCGTCGACATTGTGCTGTCGCCCGAAATGAAGTCCACCGGCGAAGTGATGGGGATTGATTACCATCACGGCACGGCGTACCTCAAGGCGCAAATGGCGGCCAACAACTCGATCCCGACCAAGGGGAGCGTGTTTATTTCGCTGCGCGACGAGGACAAGGAGCCTGCGCTGCCGATGGTGCAGGAACTGGCCAAACTCGGGTACACGTTGTACGCCACCTGCGGTACGGCGACCTTGCTTTATAACAACAACATCAAGTGCAACGGCGTCTACCGCATCTCGGTCGGCCGCCCCAACTTGCTCGATTTGATCGCCGAGAAAAAAGTGCAGTGGATCATCAACACCCCCGAGGCCGGCGCTTCGGCGATGGTTGACGAAATCCAGATGCGCTCCGGCGCGGTGATGGCCGGGATTCCGATCTCGACCACCTTGGACGGCTTCCAGGCCGCGATTGACGGCTTGCGCTGCAACGATGTCAACGGCCGCATCGCCGTTTGCAGCCTCCAAGAGTATCACCGTCACTTGGAGAAATAAAAAATACGTTGTGCCGAAAAACAGATGCGGGAAGAAAAAAAATTCTTCCCGCATTTTTTTTATGCCACAATAAATCGGTTTTCGGGAGAGTGCCCGCAGAGCTCGGTGATCGCCCAGACGAGGGCGTCGAGGCGGTCGGGGCTGCCGTCAAAGCTGATGGGGTGGTAGGAGGTCATTTGCTCCTCCAATCGGGGAAATACGCCGACATGGTGGACGCGCTGCTGTTCGTAGAGTGCGGCGACGGGCTCGGCGCGGGAGAATTTTCCCTTGGCGGCGTGAAGCGCTTTGTAACTCACATCGGGGTCGAGATTGCGCAACAGCGCTTCGACCAATTCGCCTCCGTTGTTGACTTCGGCAACGATCCGGTCGGCGTGAAACTTGCGGTACTCGTCGATTGCGGTTTGAGCCCATTGCAGCGGCTTGGCGCGGCAGGAGGCGTCTCCAAGGACATAAAAGTGGTGATCGCGCCCCAACGCCACGGTGACAATGCCGGTCGCGTCGGAGTCGTTTTGCGAAGTCACCGCCGGGTCGATGCCGACGACGGTGCGGACGAGCTCGACCGGGGGATGCGCGACCCGCTGCGGGTCGATCAAGGCATATTTCCACAACGCACCAGCGTTTTCCTCCTGCCAGATGCCGTGCAAAAAGCGCTGCTTCTGACGCTCGGTGAGGCCGGCCAACGTTTCGGTCAAATAACTTGCGGGCAAATTGTCGGCATTGTCGGCCGGATTGAGAATCATCGACTCATAATGGTCGGGAAACGCCAGCGGCAAATTGGTTTCGGGGTCAATTTTTTGGAGAAAAAGCTTGTAACTCCAATGACTTTTACCCGCCGGATTGCAGTCGAACCAGGCGCGGTTGACCAGCGCCGTCTTTTGGGCGAGGCGGGTCAAGGCGATGTTGGCGGCGGCGTAGGAAATCTCCGAGCACTCGTTGAAATAAATCGTGGCAAATTCTTTGCCGAGGATCTTCTCGACGCGCTCGTCCGAGTCGAGCCCGGCGAACCAGATCTCCGAGCGGTTGGCGAGGCGGACAAACTGGTCGCTTTTATTCTCCTTATAAACAAGGTCGGGGAATGCGATATTGAGGACTTTGGCAAAGGTATCCTGCCGCACTGACTGGCGCACCGCATTGGCGCGGTAACGCAAGACGATGTGACGGCTCCCCGGCGCTTTGAGGGCGCGTACGAGGAGGCCGTAGATGAGGATAAAGGTTTTGCCCGAGCGCGAGCCGCCGTAAAGCAAGACATTGGCCGCCGGGCCCGACAGCAGTTTCAGCGCCTGCTGCTGGACAGGGGTTTTGGTAAAGCTCAATGGTTTGCCCAATATTGACTGTTCCACCGCAAATTTCCCGGCGCGAGCTGATAGCTGCGGCTGATCCGGGTGAATATACTCCCGGAGCGATCACGCGTTTCGCTGCAAATCTGGCGGATTTTAAGATAATTGCCCGAGTGTCCGGCGACCGTGCCGTTAAAAATGCGCGATGCGGCCCAGTTGGCCATATTATTGACTTGATTGCCGGCGCGGCCGGAAGCGTAAATGCTCTCATGGACGACAAAGGTCTTGAGACTGCTGTCGGCAAAGGCGATGTCGAGAGGGGCGGACGCGGTAAACGGGCACGATTGCGACGCATCCCAGTCGGGGATCGGCTGCAAAACCCCGTCCGGGTCGCGGCTGTATCCGGCCATTTGCGCGGAGACAAAAAAGTCGGCCATGTCCACAGAGGCGTCTTTGCGGCTGCCGAGGTTGGTATTGTCCTCCGTGTCGCGCTCAAACAACCCGGGGTTGTCGAGGTCTTCGGCGGTCATGGTGAGCAAATACTCCACCGGCGAAACCGCCTGCGGGATGATTTTGGTGATCATCGTGTGCGCATCGGCCCAGCTAACCGGAGCGGTACCGCTTCGGCGGTAAAAATCGCTCAAACTTGCCGCTTTGATTTGCCAGCTTGAGGTCCAGACGATTTTGCGCTCGACTTCGCCGCTGTCATTAAGATTGACAAACTCCTCGCTGCGGCCGGCGTGAAGCATCCGGTCGGTGATCTTTTTGGCGGTGAGCTCGATTTTTCGGCGGCCCGGCATTTCGGGCTCTTTTTTGACTTTGACGAGATGATAATCGGTTCCCGCCCAAGCGGCAGCGCCGTAAAGCGTGTGTCCGGTCAAAAAGTCGGCGAGTTCCCGCTCCGGTACCAGCCAGACGGCGGCGGCAAACTCAAAGCCGGAGTCGTCAACATAAAAATTGGTCAATCCCAGCTGTGCGACTGCGGCCGGACGCGCGGTCAAGGTGAATTCGGCAGTGTCGGCGTCGAGGTATTTGACAAGGGTATGATCGCAGAGAAACGGTTGATTGTCCCAGTCAAACTCAGTGCCGGGGGCTGGCATGACTTCGGCCAATTTTGCGCGGGGCACCAGCCAGCCGGCGGTGCGGCTGATTTGGTTAAATTGATCGGTACCCTCGGTCACCGGTTGTGAGAGTTGCGGCGCAAACTCGGTTTGCCGGGCAGTCAAGGTGACTTCGGCGCGGTAATGGTCCAAAAATTTGATGTCGACCGCCTCGACCCGGTAGGCGGGATCGGTCGTAACGGCATTGCCGCCGTCGGCCGCGACTTTCAGAAAATCGCCGGGGTTGCCCGCCCAGCGGCGGACGAGTTCGCCGGAGAGCCCGCCGTCGTCAGCCGCGAGCCAGCGCCCGGCCGCGCTCCAGCGGCCGTCGCTGCCGATTTTGAGGGCGGTGAGCCCGAGGTTTTGGATGTTCATGGTGGGGGATCCTGGGTTTTTATTGGATGAACTTTTTGTCAACTTGGCGGCAACGGCTTGACATACGCCAATGAGGGGGTATATTAATACATTATTAATCGTTAGGAGGTTATTATGGGGTTTGGTCTGGAGTCCATGGAGTGGATGATCATTGTGCTCGTGTTTTTTATCCTGACTGTGATGACGATTTTGGTCGCGGAAATCATTGTGTTAAACGCCCGTCTGCGTGGTTTATCGACATCGCTGGAGGCCAATCTCATTTTAATTGACAACAATTTCAAGCGGCTGCAAACCAACTTTACCGAGCTTTTGCTGGAGCAAAAGCGGGTCAGCCGCCTGACATTGGAGCAGATCGATCTTAAAAAAGCCGAGCTCACCGGTGAGTTTGAGATCATTGAGGAGCCGATCCCCGGAGCGGCGCAGGAAATGCCCAAGAGCAGGGAAACCATTGATTTGGGTTGATTTTTCCAAAAAAATACGGTTTTTTTTTGCAAATGACTTGCAAGAATGCGGTTTTGCAATTACATTTAATACAATTGTATCAGGAATCACCAAAAATATCGTTAGGAGTTTGGTAAAATATGAGAAAACTTTTTGTTATCATCGGTTTGGCCTTTTGCATGTTGATCGGCAATACGGCAAAAGCGGACATCGGTCAGGACATTTTGGAAGGGGTCGTGCTTTATGTGCCCAACCGCGTATTGGATGTCACCGACACCTTTACGTTAAATCTCGGTGTTGGTCCGATCGTCGAAGCCCAGCTGATGGGCACCCATGCGGTATGGGGCGGCGCCGGCTGGGGGATCTCCTACAAAATGTACAAAGCTTATAACCGTCAATACGGTTTCGGCGAAGAGTCCGGCTGGTTCTGGCAGTTGGTCTCCATCGGCGAAGAAGAAACCAGCTTGCTCAAGAGTACCTCATTGGTTCGCAAGTATTCGCGTTTCCATGCCGGGTTCCCGACTCCCGATGAGCGCGTGTTTAACATGGGCGCCATCGACTATTGGGCGATCGGGGGCTCGTTGGGCGGCGGCGTGGTCGCCGACCTCTTTATCCACCCGGTCGAGTGGTTTGATCTGGGTGCCGGTTTCCTCTTGATCGACGTCAAGGGCGACGACTTGACTTTCAGCGATTTCTAAAGGTTTGATTGCCGTCAAAGGCAGTGTTATGAAAGGAATTCCACAGCGAATTGGCGATGGGATTCCTTTTTTGTTTGAAGGAGAGCTATGCGAATCAAAGGAAAATATCTGGCATTTTTCGTCGCCTTTTTCTTGTTGGGCGGGGTGTCCTTGTGGTATATTACGCGTGACAGCGAAGAAGCCAAAATCAAGCGCAAGCTGCATGAGTTGGCCGATTTCGGTATCAAAGCCGAGGGCGAAAAGGAAATTTACGGCGCCCTTAAGATCAACGGCACCGATAAAGTCTTTGCGCCGCAACTGGAGCTCGTTTTAAATCCGGATATGTTTAACGGCACTTATACGCCGCGCGAAATGACCGCCAATCTGGCGCGGTTTCGCATGCTTTTTAAACAAGTCAAAGTCCGCGTCACCGACACGGTCGTTACCATCAGCGGCGACAAAGCCGACGCGGCTTTTACCGGTTTGCTGGACGGGGTTACCGTCGACGGCAAGGCGGTCAACGAAGTACGCGAGCTCAACTGCGCTTTGACCAAAATTGACGGCAAATGGTTGATCAATAAGTTGGTTGTCCGCGATATTCTCGTCAAATAACGGTTGCTTTTTTAATTTTCCTGCGCTTTTTTTGCAAAATGATTTGCTTTTTTAATTTTTTGTAGTATAATTATTTGTTAAACCGGTTTAATGATTTTTTTTAACGGAGGAACGAATGAGACGCTGTTGGTTGATTGTGTGCGGGATGCTGTTGGCTTGCCGTTGTTTTGGTTGGGGGGAAGACATTGCCCGGATCGATGTTTCGTTGTCCGATCGCAAAGGGGTTTTGGATAAAACCGATATCAGTCCCGGCGGACGGATGGATTATTTCAGTTGGGAGCCCGACGGCGGACGCTGGGGAATGTCGGTCAATTTGCCGGCCAAAAAGGATTATCAGGAGGGATTTTTTAAGATTACTCCCTCGGTCGACGGCAATTTGAGGCTGGCATTTATGGGCCCGGACATCAAAGAGGGCGGCAAGCGCGTCAAAATCGAGATGGAGTATCAAAAGTGCGAAGTTGACGGCAACGTGTTGTTTGACACTGCATTTGCCGCCTGGCACGATCAGGGCAAGCCTTATACAGTGCCGGTCAAAAAAGACACTGCGTACCTCTTTAAAGTGACTTACCGTCAGAAACCCGGCAGCATCGCCGCCAAGGCGGATTATCCGATGGATTTCGGCAAAACGGCCAATATGGGCTATGCAGACGAAAAGGCCAACGACGGCATGGGCGGTTGGACCGATCAGGGTGATCAGGACATGCGCAACTTTAACTTCAAAATCACCGATTTGTACGGGGTGAAGATGAAATTCATCGACCCTGCCCAAAACGGCGGCAAAGCGGTGCTGACCTTTTCCTCCAGTGCGATTTCGCCGGAAATCAAGCTCGCTAGAGCGGAAATTGCCGTTCCCGGCGATTTGGGCGGCTTCCGTTATTTGTATCTCGTTCACTCTTTGGCTTGGGCCGCAGGCAAGCCGGGCGGTGTCGGCGCAATTACAGTCAATTTTGCCGACGGCAGTGTCAAAACCTTTGAGGTAAAAGAATTCTCCGAGGTGCGCGACTGGATTGAACCGGCGAACCAGCCCAACGGCCTCGTGGTCGGACGCTGTAACGCCTCCGGCCGTCCGGCGGGGTTGTATTTCTCTCGCTTTGTCCTCGATGACGGCGCCAAACCGGTCAAAAGCGTGGTTTTTTCCGGGCTCGGCCGGCAGCCGGTATGGGTGGTGGCGGGAGCCACGTTGTCCAACACCTTTGTCGATACGGACAAACTCTTTCAGGCCGGGGGGCCGCTCACCATCACCAATGGCAAAGAGTTTAGGGCGATTGACATGACTGACTTAAACATCCGCCCTGGGAGCGCACTGGACATCTCATTTTTGATTGACAAGGGACCCATCGACGAGAGCAAACGCCTGACCATTCGCGACGGGCGTTTTGTGCTCGCCGCCGACCCGGCCAAACGCGTTCGGTTTACCGGGTGCTCGGTCAATTTCCGCACCGATTTAATTAATCTCGATAAAAAAGGGATTGAGGAATATGTCGCTTTGGCCAAACGGCAGGGCTTCAACCTTTTTCGCGCGCACTATCTGGATGCGTTTTTGATGTGGATGGCCAAGGCGGACGGGGAGTTTAACCCGGATTACCTCGACCGCTTCCAATACTTGGTTTATTGTATGAAAAAGGAGAATATGTATCTCTCCTTGGATGCGATGAGTGCCGACAGCGGCTACCGCAAGTTGGCCGGGTGGTGGTACAACGGACCTGATTTAAAAAAGCAAATCTTTTGGGACCAAAGCGTCCGGGAAGAGTGGCGGCAGGGGACGCAAAAAGTATTGACTGCCGTCAACCCCTATACCAAAACCGCGCTGGTCGATGACCCGGTATTGGTCAATGTGGTGTTGTTTAACGAGCAGGACATCGGTTTGGTGTTTAATGAAATGAGCGTCTTTGATCCATTGTGGCGGCAGTTTCTGCTCAAAAAATACGGCTCGGAAAGTCAAGTTTTGGCCGCTTACGGCAATGCTTTCAAACAAATCTCCGAGATTAAAATTAACATTGGCGGGAGTTCGCAACTCGGCAAAGACAGCCGCCAGTTTATGTTTGAGTTGTATCAGGAGATGAACGAATGGTACATTAAAACCATCCGCGACATCGGTTACAATGGCTATCTCTCGCAGCTCGACTGCGACCCTAAATTGCGCTTCACGCTTCAGCGCAACGATTTTGAGGTTGTTTCGATGCACAGCTATCATGCCCACCCGGATAAATACATTTCCGAGGGCTCCAAGCTCGCCCAGACCAGCGCCGCCGAAACGGCAGTCGGCTATTTGACGGGCATCGCCGCGGCGCGGTTGCTGGACCGGCCGTTTATGATTACCGAAATTTTGCAGGTATTTTGGAACAAATACCGCTTTGAGCAAGGATTGATGCTGGGCGCTTATTGTGCGTATCAGGACTACGATTGCGTGATCCCCCACTCCGGGCCGGTGATGTTTTCCGGGAGCGGTAAGCTCAATCCCTTCGGCGTCGGCTCCGACCCGATTGCCCGCGCCTCCGATTTGCTGACCAATTACCTTTTTTTGAGCAACAACATTGCTCCCGCGCCGCGCACGGTGGAGTTTCAAATCAAGGCAGCTAATATGGTCGAGTCGGGCATCAGCGAGAGTTACGCCAGCCGGGCGCTGCGTGACGCGATGCTGATCACCCGGGTCGGCTTCACCTTTGGCGATTTGCCGCGTCCGGCCGGAGTCGGCCCGGCCAAGAGCGATCAAGTGATCAAGGTTGACCTTGATAAAATGTCCTACAAAGATTATATGGATCAACTCAACGTCCAAATCGTCGGGGCCAATAACCCGTCTAACATCGCCCAAGGTTACTTTGTGACCGACACCAAACAAATCATGCTCGACACTCAAAAGGGTTATTTTGAGGTGGTGACTCCGGGCTTGGCGGGGGCGAGCAGCAGCAAAAAACTGGCGTTTGAGCTCCCCGGCTTAAAAGTGAGCAACGGTACGGCGCCCGGCTGCGCGGCGGTATTGACCCTTGATCGCAAAGCATTGGCCGAGAGCTCGCGCTTGCTGCTGGTGATTACCGGCGACGCTTTAAACAACAATATGAAGTTTGCCGATCAGGAGCGCACCACCTTGCTGGAGTTGGGCAAAGATCCGCTGCTGCAAGTGCTGAAAGCCGACATCGAGCTCAAAAATACCCGCGGCAAGAGCGTCAAAGTGTACCCGTTAAAAATGAACGGCGAACGCATGGCGCCGGTGGCGGCAACGCTGGGCAGCCAATGGATCAAGTTTACCGTCGATACCGGCGCTTTGCCGCAGGGGCCGACCGTGTTTTATGAAATTGAAGTCAAATAACAAATTTGTCTCAAAATAATAATTTGGAGGTGATGTGATGAAACGATGGGATTTTACCTTGATCGAGCTCCTGGTCGTTATTGCGATTATCGCGATTTTGGCCTCGATGTTGCTTCCCGCACTCAGCAATGCCCGCGAAGTTGCCAAGAGTTCGCGCTGTCAGGCCTCGGTGAAACAACTTGCCGCCGCCATGCAGACTTATGCCGACGATTATGCCGGGTGCACTTTGCCCTACGGGGTTCCGGGCTCCGGCGGCTCGCAGGGGCGCTGGTACCATTCGCGCGTGTTTGCCAACAAATATCTGGGGGTGGCGCTGCCCGCGTCGGAAACCGATTACAACATTTACTGGCCCAAGGCGTTTCTCTGCCCGTCATTGCCGTCGTCGCCGTATGACGCTCAGACCAAGGCATTGATCCCGTTTTATTACGGGATGAATTGCTACACCGGTGAAATCTATCCCGGCGGGAGCTCGTTGCAGTATCACTCGTTTTTTAAGCTCAGCAAGGTCAAAAATCCCTCGTCAAAAGTCATGTTTACCGATGGCACCGGTTCGGGCAAAGTTCATTACGGCAACACCGATTACGCGCGGTTTTTGCTCGAGCAAGTTGCCACGACAAGCTCGACACCGGAGTGGGTCGCTTATCGTCACAACAAGCTCTCCGCCGCCAACGTCTCCTATTTTGACGGCCACAGCGCCAACCGCAATCGCAACAAGCTCGACACCGGGTTCTGGCAGCACTGGACCGAAAACAGTCCCCGCTGCGCCCCGTGGCAGCCATACCGGCCGTAATTTATTTGGGGCAGCTCGGGCACTTGCCCGCGGAGCATTTTTCGCAAATGCCGTTGGGGAGCGAGCCGTCGGCAAAAAAAGTTTTCACATTTTGCAGCGTGGTGGTCGCAATGTTGGTGATCGCCTCGCGGGTGAAAAACGCCTGGTGCGAGGTAATGAGGACGTTGGGAAAGGTGAGCAAGCGCGCCAATACATCGTCCTTGATCGCCGAACCGGACAAGTCTTCAAAAAAGTACTCCGTCTCCTCCTCGTACACATCCAGCCCGGCGCTGCCGATTTTGCCCGATTTGAGGGCGTTGATCAAAGATTTGGTGTTGATCAAGCCGCCGCGGCTGGTGTTGACGAGCATCATGCCGTTTTTCATCTTATCAATGCTGTGATCGTTGATCATGTGTTTGTTTTCCGGGGAGAGCGGGCAGTGGAGCGAAATAATGTCGCTTTGGGCATAGAGCTCATCCAGTGACACATATTGCATATTAAGCGTGGCTGCCTCCGGGTGCGGAAAGGGGTCGTAGGCGAGAATTTTGACGCCGAAGCCCTGCAGCAGCCCGGCAAACGTCCGGCCGATTTTGCCGGTGCCGACGATGCCGACGGTTTTGCCGTGGATGTCAAAGCCGAGGAAGCCGTTGATCGAGAAGTTGTTTTCGCGTACCCGGCAAAATGCCCGGTGCAAACAGCGGTTGAGGCATAAAATCAACGAGAGCGTGTACTCGGCCACCGCAAACGGCGAATACTCGGGCACGCGCACCACCTTAATCCTCCCTGCGGCAGCGGGCAAATCGATGTTGTTGTACCCGGCGCACCGCAGGGCGATGAGCTTGACGCCGTGTTCGTACAAAATATCCAAGGTTTTTGCCGACAGATCGTCGTTGACAAACGCGCAGACGACGTCGGCTCCTTTGGCGATCTGGGCGGTGTCGGGCATCAGCCGCGCCTCATGGTAGGCAATGTCAAAGCCGAAGGTCTTGTTGACCGCGCTGAAGGACAGCCGGTCATACGGTTTGGTGTCAAAAAATGCGATTTTAATCATGATAAGAGATCTCCCGGTCGGTAAACTGCAATATCGATTTTTGAATGTAATGTACCGCCAATGGGATAAAAAGCAAATATTTAATGACAAAATCACGTTTTTTTATTGAATTTTGAGGGAATATAAAAAAAGTTTAAAAAAATTAGACGCATCTAATTGACATTTCGCAAACCCCTGCTATATTATATCTCCGTAATCAGCAAAGTGCGGCAAATATGCCGGACGGCGGAATTTTTTTGATTATAAAATTAGACAAGACTAATTATTGAGGCGGAGCAATCCCAAAAATGGTTTTTCCCGGTAAATCGGTCGGCGATTAATCGGGATCATGATAAACATTGTTGACAGAGGAGATTTGTAATTATGAAACATTCATCACTGGATTTGGCGGGGAAAGGAAAAAATTCGGCCCGGGACATCCGACCGGCGGCAGTCCGGATTCATTGTTTTACACTGATTGAGCTTTTGGTGGTAATTGCCATTATTGCCATACTGGCGGGAATGCTGTTGCCGTCGCTTAACAAGGCGCGCGGCAAGGCTCAGAGCGTTTCATGCGTGAGCCGTCTCAAGCAGATCGGGACCGCCGATGCCATGTATCAGGGCGATTACGGGTATTTTTGTCCGGGCGCCACTGCGATGGCTCCGGGAGTGTCGGGTGCGCCCAATCCGATGCAGATCTGGGCGGGGGAGCGTTTCAGCTCGGGGGGCTACTTTAACAATTACTCTGAGCCGGGTTTTTTGACGCCGTATTTAAAGCGCGCCAATGCCGATACTTCCTTTGGCCGGGAGGTGGCCGGCAACGTTTTCTTTTGTACCGAGCCGTCGGTGCTGTCGTTGATTGAGGGCAGCGGCGCCACCGCGGCCAAAGCTCCCGGCAGCGGTCTCGGCGCCAACCTCAACATTCACGGCTGGATGACCAGCACCACCAGCTATTTGATGGTCAAACCGGGGAAACTCCGGGCCTCGGAAATGGTCAGCTTTGCCGATCAGATGGGCGGGATGAGCAAGCTTGATACCGGGTCCAATTTTTGGGGTTACTCGCTCAATCACAAAAGCACCGCGTTTCGCCATGGCGGCCGGGCCAATGTGGCGTGGGCCGATGCGCATGTTTCCACCGACGCTCCCGGATATATCGGCGACGGCGATCTGTATCGTCAATACAAGGTCGGCGGACTCGGACTCAATGTCGATGACGACCGCCTTTACAACCCCGCGTCGGTTTACACGGCGCAATAAAGGAGAAAAAAAATGAAATATAAAACCTTGATTGTTTCGGGGATTCTGGCGGTTTCCGGTTTGGTGTATGCCTGTTGGCCTGCCGGGGACAATATGGCAAAGTATCAGGCCAATGCTTGCGAAGTTGCGCCCGAGCGGCGGCAGGAGTTGACGCAATTAATGAGCATTTTGGGGAATCTTTGCGGCAAGCGGGATTTCGGCACGATCGAAAAAGGATTTGTGATGACTGCCGCCGAGCGTCACGCGGCCGAGATGCTGGACGGCGCCGACCCGGTGGCGGAGAGTTTGAAATTGCTCAAAGAAAGTCACAAAAATATTGACTGGAGCAAGTTCGAAATCAACTCGTACCAAAATAATCCCAACCGGTTTGAGGTTGCGGCCAAAAACGCGGACGGCGCCAATTTGCTGCGCTTTACCTTCCGCCGCCGGGAGGGGAGTTATTATTTGGTCTCGATTTCGGCAGCATGACAAGGGAGTTGGCAAATGGAGTATTTTATCGCATTGGTGCTTGCGGTGGCCGCTTTGATGAGCTTTGCCAAGCTGGCGCTGCTGCCCGGCAAGTACACTGTGTTGCTGGCGGCGGCACTGGCCGGGATCACCTTTATGTTTGGGGATTTTCTGGCGCGCTCAAGCATGAGTCAAATCAAGCTTAAACTTTTGAGCATCGATGCCTTGCGCGATTGGTGCATGCTGCTGGTGATCCAGGAGTTTTTGATCTGTATCGCGGCATCGCGGCTGCTTGCGGATGTCGAGTCTGGCAGCAAAACGCGGAGGACGGGTTGGTTTGCTTTGTTGCCGTCGGTGCTGCTGGCGCCGGGAGTGATCTACCTCAAAATGCTCTGTTTCAACTATTTTTTGCGCTACGATTTTTTTACCCTTACCATGGTGCTGGCCCTGACGGTTTTTTGGCTTGCCGTCGGGGCCGGCGCCCTTTTCCGCCGACTGGGGCGTGACCGCCAAGCGTGGATCGAGCGGTTGCTGCAAGGGGAGTTGCTGCTGCTGGCGCTGGGAATTTTTCTCCCGGTGGCGGCCAAAGCGCAAATGGTGCCGCCGTCGGGAGAACATCTTAATTGGGAGCAATTGCTGCTTTTTGCCGGGGTGTTTGCACTGGCGGTCTCGCTGCTGACGTTGTTTTTTAGCCGGTATCAAAAATATAAACAAAGGAAAATGTTTCATGCACTACATTACCCAGATGCTTAATTGGATCTCCGAGAGTTTGCTCTTGCCGGTGATCGTCCTGTTGCTGATCGCTTTGGGCGGCGCATTGATTGCGCTGGGGAGCTTTGCCTCCACCGCGCTGGCCGCGTTACGCGAAAAAAAACGCAGCAAAGAATTGCTTGCACGTCTCGCCGCCGGTGGTACGGTGACCGCCGGCGACCACTGCGGCTTTGCCGTCCATGCGGCCATATTGGAGCGGCATGATTGGGATGAGCTAACGTGTGAAAAATTCATCAGCGATTTGCAGTCTCAGCACGACCGGGAGCTTGAGCGCGCCCGCTTCATGACCAAAATCGGTCCGATGCTCGGATTGATGGGGACGTTGATCCCGATGGGGCCGGCGCTGGCCGGTCTGGCTTCGGGCGACATCGGCTCCATGGCGTACAATATGCAAATCGCCTTTGCGACCACCGTCGCCGGCTGTGTGGTGGCGGGGATCGGCCTTTTGGTTTACTCGGTCAAAAAGCATTATTTTAATGATGAAATCTCGGATTTGATCTATCTCTTGGAGCTCAAAAAACGGGAGATGAGCCATGCAAAGAATTGATCGCTTCCGCCGCTCCCGCATGGAGGAAGACGCCGATCCGCTGACCGGGCTGGTTAATTTGTTTGACGTGGCCATGGTGTTTGCGGTGGCCTTGATGGTGGCCTTTGCCATCCAGAGCCGGATGACCGAGTTTTTTACCGCCGAGGATGCGACGTTCGTCAAAAACGCGGGCACCGATAACATGGAGATCATCGTCAAAAAAGACAATAAAGTTACCCGTTACAAGTCGGAGCAGACCTCCGGCAGCGGCAAAGGCCGCCGGGTCGGAATCGCTTATCAACTGGAAAACGGGGAAGTCATTTACGTCCCCGAGGGAGAGTCCAAATAATGTTGCATTGGAGTCATAAATTATCCGCCGTATTGATGGTTGCGGCGGTTGTCGTCATCTTGGCGGGAGCGTTGGTTTACGAGCGTTGCTTTGGCGAAACGCGGGTTGCTTTGGTCAATTATCCCGACTATGTCGCAGCTCCGCTCCTGGATCAGCCGCTGCCGTCCAAGGTCCGGGTGGATCCTGTCAAGTGGACCGAAAAAAGCGGTAATGAGCTTAAAAATTATGATATGATTATTTTTTTCGGAATGGGGCTTAATTTTACGCCGGAGCAGCGGCAAATCGTGGATAAGCTGACCGTCCCCGTGTATGTCACAGCCTCCACCCGCAAGGAAACCTTGATCAACACGGTCCCTGTGGCCAAACAACCGGAGTTTCGCGCTTATTTTTCCGGCGGGCGTGAGAATTTCCGGCGGATGCTCCAATTTATCCGTGTCGAGCTGCACGGTAAAAAATACTTTGCCGACGCGGTGGAGCCTGCCAAACAAGTACCCGACTCCGGCTTTTATCATCTTGACGAGGAGATGATGTTTGCCGATTATGCCGATTACCTTAAATGGTACCGCGCCAGCAAATTTTATATTCCGGGCGCGCCCACGGTGGCCTTGATTTCGGGCAACGGCAACAACGACATCGGAGCTGTCATCCGGGCGCTGCACCAACGCAAGCTCAATGCCGTCGCCATGACCGGCGTCGGCCGCGATTTAAAAATGCTGCGTCAGGTCGATCCCGATCTGGTGATTTATTTTCCGCACGGGCGGCTGGCCATGGACAAACCGGAGGAGGCAATTGCATATCTAACGCAAAAAAACATCCCGCTGCTGTGCCCGATTAAAGTCAATCAGCTTTACCGTGATTTTACCCGCGACCAGCGCGGGATGACCGGCGGCATGCTGAGCCAGAGTGTGATCATGCCGGAGCTGGACGGCGGCGCGGTGCCGTTTGTGTTGTCGGCATTGTTTGTCAATCAACGCGGCTTGCAGGAATTCAGGATTATCCCCGACCGGTTGGAGAAATTCACCGATCTCGCCGCCAAGTTTGCGGCTCTCAAGCGTATGGACAACAAAGAAAAAAAAAATTGCCGTCATCTATTACAAGGAGCCGGGCAAAAACGCAATGGTCGCAAGCGGTTTGGAGGTCGGCGACTCGTTGTTTAATTTTCTAAAAAATCTGGAGAAAAACGGTTACAACACCGGCAACCTTCCCGGCTCGGCCAAAGAGCTCAACCAAATGATTCAAGACCATGCCTCGGTATTTAACGCCTACGCCGTCGGCGCCGAGGCCGGTTTTATGGCGCAGGCCGACCCGGTTAAGATGGACGGCAAAGAGTTTGAGAGATGGGCGCGTCAGGCGATGCCCGCGGATTTGTTTGCCGAGGCCGTCGCCGCCCACGGTCCGGTCCCGGAGGTCATCCCGCTTCCCAACTTGCGTTTCGGCAATGTTTTGCTGCTGCCGCAGGGGGCGGCAGGCTCGGGCGCGAGCGAAAATACCGTCGTCCACGGCGTCAAACAAATTCCGCCTTATCGCTATCAGGCCAACTATTTTTATTGCCGCTACGGATTCAAGGCCGATGCCATCATGCATTTCGGCACTCACGGCAGCATGGAGTTCACCCCTTACAAGCAAGTGGCGCTCTCGTCTTATGACTGGCCGGATATTTTGATCGGCGATCTGCCGCACTATTATTTGTACGTGACCAATAATATCGGCGAGGCGTTGATCGCCAAGCGCCGGAGTTATGCCACCATGGTGAGTCATATCTCCGCGCCGTTTATGAACTCCGGGTCCTACGGCAAGCTCGCCGGGCTTGACGACAAGATGAATCACTATCAAGTCGCCGCCGAGCCTGCACTCAAGCAGGAATACCTTGACGGCATCGTTGCTCTGGTCAAAGAGCTCGGGATTGACAAAGAGTTTCAATTCTCCGGCGGTTTTGCGGAGGGAAAATTGTCCGATGACGATTTTGCGATGTTGCACAGTTATTTGCACGAGTCGCAAAACAGCAATGTCAACCGCGGCCTTTATGTGCTTGGCCGCCCGTACTCGGAGGCGGAGGCGACTGAAACCGCCCGCATCATGGCGCAGGAGCCGCTCGCTTTGGAGATTTTTATGGCCGACGTCAAAAACAATCTGGTAGACGCCGCCAAACGCGATGACAAGGTGTTTTTTGACAATCATTATCTTAAAAAAGCCGCCGCCTTGATTGATGACGCTTTGGCCGACCCGGAGCACTCGCAAGGCAAATTGGGCGCTGTCGCTGTGGAGTACCGGCGCAATCTTTTGTCTTCGACCGAGGCCGAATTGGCGGCCTTGATCAATGCGTTTGACGGCGGCTTTTTGCTTCCCTCTCCGGGGGGCGACCCGGTGGCGAACCCCGCCGCCGTCCCGGCCGGCCGCAATCTCTACGGGATCGACCCTGATCGCACGCCGACCCGCGAGAGCTTCAACGCGGGCAAAAAACTCGGTCAGGCGCTGATCGACCAAAAACTCAAGGAGACCAAAGAATTCCCCCAAAAAGTTGCTTTTTCGCTGTGGGGCGGCGAATTCATCCGCACGCAGGGCTCCGATATCGGCGAAATCTTTTTTCTCCTCGGTGTCGAGCCGGTGTGGGATTCCCGCGGCCGGGTGGTTGATATTTCGCTGATTCCGCTGGAGAAACTCGGTCGGCCGCGCATCGACGTGGTGGTGCAGACCTCGGGGCAGTTTCGCGGCGCGGCGACGAGCCGGATGCGGCTGATCGACAAGGCGGTGCAACTGGCCGCGCAGGATACCGCTGGCGGGCAGCGCAATTTTGTCCGGGAAAACACCTTGGCGGGAGCGGCCAGGCTCGTCGAGTCGGGGATGTCGCCCGAAGAAGCAAAAACTTTTGCCGCCGCGCGGATTTTCGGCGGGCTCAACGGCGCCTTCGGCACCAATATGACGGGGATGATCCAGTCGGGTGACCAGTGGGACGATCCGGCCGTCCTCGCCGAGCGCTATCTTCACAACATGGGGGCCTTGTATACCGACTCTCACTGGGGCGAGTCGGTCAAGGGGGTTTTTGAGAGTGCCCTTATCAATACCGACGCCGTCGTCCAGTCGCGCTCGTCCAATACCTGGGGGCCGCTGTCGCTCGACCATGTGTACGAGTTTACCGGCGGCATCAGCATGGCGGTCAAAAAAGTGACGGGCAAACTGCCAGACGCCTACTTTAACGATATGCGCACTCCCGGCCGCGGTCGCATCCAGCCGGTCGCCGAGGCGGCGATGATTGAGGCGCGCACCACGGTTTTGAACCCCAAATATGTGAAAGAGATGCTGGAGGAGGGGCCGAGCGCCGCCGGACAGTTTGCCGAAGTTATGCGCAACACCTACGGCTGGGAAGTCACCCGCCCCGGGATGATCAAGGACCACTTGTGGGAAGAGTACAAAAAGGTCTATGTCGATGACTCCTTAAACCTCAACGTCCGCGAATTTTTTGACCGCGAAAATCCGTATGCGTTTCAGGAGATCACCGGCGTGATGCTGGAAACAATCCGCAAAGGCTATTGGAAAGCGAGCCCGCAAACCGTCAAAGAGATTGCCGGGGCGCACGTCGCATCGGTCAATCAATTCGGCGCCGGTTGCAGCAATTATGTCTGCAATAATCCCAAAATCCGGGAAATGATTGCCGAAACGTTGGCCGGCAGTCCGGCATTGAGTAATTATCAGCGGCAAATTGATCACGTTTTGAATGCACCCGCGGCCAAACCGGATGAAGTCTCGGGGCGCACGCTCAAAGAGGAGAAAATCTCGGCTGAAACACCCGCCCCGGCGGAGGATTCCGCCGGGCGCGCCCAATGGCTGATTGCCGCGATTGCGGCCGCTGTTGTATTAATTGTCATCGCAGGCGGACGGCGCAAACGGCACCGGATTTAAAATAACGGAAAAATAACGGCGAAAATGTTGCTTTGGGCCGTCATTTAGTTGAAGTTATTGTCAGTAAAAGACTTTGACGCGGTCATTGACCGGCGCGAATTCTTTGTTTCCCGCCGGAGCCAAGGGTTTGCCGAAGGGCATTTGGGCGATCAGCCGCCAGCTGGCCGGGAGGTCAAAGGCTTGTTTTACCCCGTCGTCAATCAGCGGATTGTAGTGTTGCAAGCTCGCACCCAGCCCTTCGGCCTCGAGGAGCGACCAGACGGCAAACTGGAGCATGCCGTTGGCTTGCTCGGCCCAGACCGGGAAATTGCGGCTGTACAAGGGGTATTGCTTCATCAAGCTTTCGGTGATCGCGGTTTCGTCAAAGTAGAGGATCGTCCCGTAACCGGCGGCGAATCCGGCGATTTTTTGGCTGGTCGCCGGGAGGTTTTCGGCCGGGGTTAAGGGCGTGACGGCGTTGAGCGCCATCGTCCAAACGTTGCGGTGATGCTCCCCAAACAGTACGACGGCGCGCTGGCTCTGGTTGTTGAATGCCGAGGGCACGTGCTGCACAGCGCTTTTGACGATGTCAACGACGGTTTGCGGATGGACGATCTCTTCGCTGCCGATCGCGTAAACGGTACGGCGGCCGATCATGGCCGAGACAAAACTTTTGGACATAATTCACCTCCAAATTTCCGGGTAATACGCTGCCGTTTTGTCTTTTGACCTACGGTGCAGACTTAAAACAGCTCTTTGCGGCGGCGCTTTACTTCTTCGGTTGCCAAATTAATGATTTTGAGCAGATTCTCTTCGCGCGCCTCGGGACTCATCGCCAAAAAGCTGGCCATAATCGCATTTTCTTTGTCGGTCAAACTTTTGTACTCTAAGGGCGTCGCCTGACCGGAGATGCGCTGAAAGTTTTTGAGCATGGTCTCCTTGTCAAAATCGGCCAAGGCGTCAAAGACGTCGAGCAAAATCTTTTGGTCGCAGCTCATTTCCACCAGCTCATGGTGCCGCCGGTACGGTTTGCCGATGCGCGGCGGCTCGGTGGTATTCATCGCCTCCGGCCCCGAGAGATAAGGGGCCAGTACCGGCGAAAGCTTGGTCCAGGTTTCTTCTTTGATGATGTTGGTTTGCTTGGTGATATAGTCGCGCAAAATGTCGATGCGGATGCCGGTTGACTTGGACAACTCGGTGATCGACAAGGCTTCGGCGCATTTCTCTAGTGATCGGGCAATATCATCGGTGATTTTCTTCATAAATTTCTTCCTGTCAATTGATATCGTAGAGCGAATCAAGCTCGTTGGCGATTTTCATCAGCCGGTTGAAATCTTCTTCGCTGTATTTATACTGGGTGTGCAAAAAGCTGACGATGCGCTTGCAGCTCTCGGTGCCGTCAAGCTGGATCGTCTGGACGGTGCCGTCGACCAAAATCACATTGATTGTGCCGTCATGGTTGTAGGGCCAGTCGATGACCACCGGCAGCTTGGGATTGTCCTTTTGGGTGAGGCCGCCAAGCAAAATGTACGAGCAGTTGTCGGCGGTGAATTCTTTGCCCGGGACATAGGCGGTTTCTTCGTTTTCGACCGCGTTGGCCGGATTGAGACCGAAGTCTTTGATCAAGGCCTCAAAGCCGATAAAACCGCTTTTTTCGGGAAATTTGCCGTCATTTTTGGCCGCGTAAGCCATAAGGGTGGTGCGGATGGCCTCCATGTTTTTGAGACAGTCGGTATTGTCGTAGGCGGTCTCGGTCGCTGCTGCGCCGGAATTTTTAAATTTATCCATCAACAGGGGAACGGCATTGGAGACCGAGGAGGAGACCATGCTGAAAAACTGAATCTGATTGATGTCCATATTGCTGTTGTTGGCCATGATAAAGCCGTCTTTTTGGCGGCTGTAAACACCGAAGATTTGCGGAAAAACCATCGAGAGATCGTACTCTTCTCCGACCAGATCGTCCAGCAGCAACCCTTGAATATCACCGACGTAAACAAAGCCGAGTCCGTTGGTGTCGATCCCGGCGGAGAGCTTTTTAAAGTATTCGGAGTCGATCAATTTTTGCTGTGCCGAGCCCAGAGCGGTGATTGCTTCGGGCGAAGAATAGATGTTAAGCTGGCCCTCGGTCCAGTCGGCGACGATCTCAAGGTCGATTTTGGGGTGCGGCGACTGACGGGGGCTGAGCACGATGCCGTTGTCGTTGACGGCGACGGCTTTGAGTTTCAAAAGATCATAGATCCGGTGGTTTTTGTCGGGCATGGCCAGCAAAAAGTGAATTTTTTGCTCCGCAGTCTCATCGGCGTACACCACGATCCCCCACTCGCCCTCGGTTTCGTTGAGCACGTCCTCGACTTGTTTCAGCACCACATCCGGTACCAGATCGTTAATTTGCTGATAAGTTTGCGGCGCTTGTTTGAGCGCGCGGATGATTTCGCCCGGGTTGATGATGACATCGGCGGCGTAAATGGTGTTGGCCGGGAGCGCCGATATTTCGGTCTTAAGGTCACGGTTTTCCGTGCCGAACATGTTGATCAAAAAACCTTTGGCGTCCGGCTGCACCGCGAGGTATCCGCGGTTGCGGAAATAACCGGTTTTGTTGTCAAATTTGGAGCTCGCGCCCCAGCCCTCGACCGACTGATAGCCGGAGAGCTCAAACATGATCTTGGCGGTATTGATGACCAGCGTGGCTTGTTTGAGCTGATCGTCATTGAGCCCGGTGCCCTGCAAAATGAATTTCTCGAGTTGCGCAAAACCGCGACCGAGCATCCGGTTGAGCGCCTCGGGGTTGTTGATGGCATAATAAGTGCCGCCCCGGTCGAGTTTTTTCTCAATTTTTTGGAATACCGCCTCCGTATTGTCGGCGCAAAGGATGCCCGCAACGGCCGTAATCAGTATAAAAACAAATAATTTTTTCATTTTATGACTCTCCTTTTATAGAAATATAGTCATGTTTGCCGGCTTTACAAATTATTTTTTGCAAAAAAACCGTTCTTTATAAAAAAATCAGCGGCTTTCATCACCGCCGGATCAAATACAAACCGGCAATGCCTGCCGTCCATGATGAGTTGCGCGTTGGCGCCGGCGAGACTCGTTGAGTCCATGGCGACCTTGCGGTCATGGCGCATGGTGATGATCCCCAGACGGCAATTATTGACGGCGGGAAGCGTGTGGACGATGCTCTCCGGGGAATTGGAAAGGTCGGGGAGCGGCTTTACCAGAAACGGCGCCGGCGCAAAATGCTCCACCCACTTTGCGGCAACCGCCGAGCCGTGGTTGGGCGGTGCGACCATCACCACGGTTTTGACTTTGGCAGCCGCTTCCGGATCCTGCAGGGCGACGCGGGTGACGAGCCCGCCCATACTGTGGGTGATGATCGCAATCTCGGGGTACATTTTACCGACGTCGGTCAAAAACGAGGCGAAATCGTTGCCGTGCCCGTAAATCCCCTTGCGCGTGGTCCGGTAGTCGTAAAGGTAAATATCATCCGACCGCAATTGACGCAATGTTTTGGCCGCTTTGCGCATGGTGACGGCGCGGTGCAAGAGCCCGTGGACGATGACCACGGCGCGCTTGCCGTCACCCCGGAGGAATTCGCTGCTGGTGCGCCCGGCGAGGTATTCGAGCAGGTAAATCATTGATTGAAATGCTCCGGGAGTTTGGTCGCCTGCGTTTTTTGGAGATAATCCTGCCAGACTTTTTCGAGGTCCTCGGTCTGCTTTTTGCGCAAAACGACCGGTTTGTTGCCGCGTATGGCGCTGATCCAGGCGCCGAAGAGGTACGACGCCTGCGGCTCGCTGAACAAAAAGTCGACAAACGCCTCCGACATTTCATACGTAAACGTGCTCTCATAGGTCTGCCACGACATCACCTCTTCGGCGGTCGGCATTTTGGCGTTGCTGCGGCGGTAAAGCAAAATCTTTTCCGGCAAATGCGAGCGGCGGCGGCGCAACTCGCGTTGCTCTTTGGCCTCGGCGGTCTGGCCGCGCGGATTGACCTCCGAGCAAAAATCCCAGTGGCGGAAAAACTCCGACAGCCCCTCGTTGAGCCCCAGACTCGGGGTCTCGACGCCCTTTTGCAAAATCAGCTGCCGGGTCATCGCGTGGGTAACCTCATGGGTCAAAACTTCGCGCATTTCCAAAAAATCACAATTGTTGTTGTGATAAACGCTCACGGTCGGAATCCAGCCGACATTGGCCTTGTTGCGCCGGTAGGCGCAGAGCCCGGCGGTGTTGGCCGGCGCTTTGGATTTGGCGACATACTCCTCATGTGACGGGTAGACATTGACCTCGGTCTTGTCGCCGAACACGTTGGTGACGTTGAGAATATTGGGATACTGGCGATAGGTGCTGTCCAGATAATAGGCGATCTGGGCGGCAAACTCCGGATTGCCGCCGTAGACGGTGATGTCGCAAAATTTATTGCCCGTTTTGACTGGGTTGCCGGGCTGAATTTTTTGCGACAGCTCCTGAATTTTTTGCCGGTCGCTGTCGCTCCAGCGAATGAGGTCGTCGCTGACCGCCCACAACCCGGCGGTCAGCACGGTCAAAGAAACGGTCAAAAACAACTTCATTTGGCGCACTCCCGCAAAAGGTCGGCGATGGCGCGGTTGGCGTCATCGAGGTTGTTTTGCATCGCCTTCACCGGATCGATGCCGTTGGCCTCGGTATACGCTGAAGCAAAGGTCATCGTGCGGTTGACCGGTTTTTGGCCGTCCTCCTTGACGGTGACGTCGAGCGCCAGCACCGCCTGTTTACGGTCGCGGTCGAATTCAAAGCGCAAAATATTGACGCTGAGCTTGATTTTACCGTCAATGCCGCTGCCGGTGTCAAACAATTCGCGGAAATTGCGCAAAAGCATGACATCCGGGTTTTGGATAAAGCTGTTGTACTCGTCAAATTCGACGCGGTTGCCGGATTTAAACATGAGTTTGCCGCCCGCCCCCGAGAGATTGCGCACCGGCAGCAGACTTACATTGGCGGTTTTGGCGTCGAGCTTGGTCGGATTGAGATCATAGTACTGCACCGGGACATAGGTGGAGAAACAGCCCGTCAGCAAGCCGAGGGTGATGGCGCAAATCGCGAGTTTATGCATTGTTACCGTCCTTTCTCGGCCGGGATTTTGAGCTCCTGACCGATTTTTAAATTGCTGCTTCCTTTGAGCTGGTTGGCATCGAGGATCAGTTGGTATTTTTGGGTGGTGCCGTACATTTTTTGCGAAATTTTGCCCGGAGTGTCGCCGGACTGGACGACGTAGATGCGGTCGCCGTAAGCCGCTGCCGCCGCCGGGGCAGCGTTGATGCTTGCCGGAGCAATCGCGGCGGGTGTGGCGACCCCGGCCGCTTTGGCGGCGGCCTGAGCGTCTTTGAGCCGCTGCTGCTGATTGAGGATATATTTCTTTAGATCTTCATTGGCGCGTCGGAGCGCCTGAAAGGTGGGGTCTTTCTCGAGCTCGATGTTGACCACTTCGCCGTTGGCTTCGGCGTCCTTGAGCTGCTTTAAGAGTTTGGCCTGACTGAGACGGATGTACTCGGTGACCGCGGTGCGGTTGGCTGCCTCGGGGGCGAGGCGCAGATACTCGTTGTAGTGATAAATCGCCTCGACTTGGAGATTTAAATTTTCGTCAAACAGTGAAGCGATGGCCAGATGCGCCGCCGCCGACTCCGGTTTGGCGAGGAGCATCCGGCGGTAGGCCTCGCGCGCTTCGTCATATTTGCCGTCCTGCCGGAATTGGTTGCCCTTGACCATCAAGGGGTGGTTGGCGTCGTTGCCCTTGCCGCAGCCGAAGAGGAGGACCAATACCGCGACGAGCATGAGTTTGCGCAATACTGCCACTCCTGCCGCGGCGGCGGTCTCCAACCGTAAAATATAAGGCCCGAGATTGAGCCCCCGGCCATTGTGATCCTTGATTAATTGCTCCTCGCCGGGCGTAAATCCCCCCTCGGGACCGACGAGCCAGGCGACCTCTTTGACAGATTTGGGCATGATAAACTCCTGATTGCTGACACTGCCGTAAATGACAGTGATATTTTGCTGGGTTAACTCGGTAAGTTTGTCGGCAAATTTGACTGCGCTCAAGAGTTGCGGGACAAACGGATTGTTGGACTGCTTGCAAGCCTCCAAAAGCAAGCTTTGCTGCCGCTCGACATTGTCGGGCTCGGCGACGCTGCGCTCGCATTTGACAATATGGATCGCCCAAACGCCGAGCTCGGCGGCTTGTTTCAGCACCAGATCCAGCTTGGCGCGGCGCGGGGCGGCGCACACGAGATGAATCTTTTGCGCCGGCTCCGGCGTCACGGTTTTTTGCGTCACTTTGATGACTTTGCCGGGCTCAATTTGCCCGAGGGCCCACGTGCCGCGGCCGTCGAGCAGACCGACCGTGTCGCCGGCCGCGCCCCGCAGCGTTTTAAACAAGTGGTCGGCCTCGCGCTTGTCGAGCGCGGCCAAGCTTCCCTCGTCACCGATGTGATTGCAAAAAAAGGCGTGCATAAATCTACAGCGTCACTCCGTCTTTAAAAATGGCGATTTCCTGAAAACCGTTGAGTTCGTTTTTGGCCATAATCCGGCCCGAAGCCAACTCCAAAACATAGTTGAAAAGCTCCTCGCCCAATTGGTCGAGGGTGATGTCTTCATCGATCAACCGGCCGGCATTGAAGTCGATCCAGTTGGGTTTCTTGGCCGCGAGCTCGGTGTTGGTCGAAATTTTGACCGTCGGCACCGGCCCGCCATAGGGGGTTCCGCGCCCGGTGCTGAAGAGCACCAAGTGGGCGCCCGAGGCTGCCAGGACGGTGGTCGCCACCAGATCGTTGCCGGGTCCGGTCAAAAGATTGAGCCCGGGGGTCTTGAGCTGTTGGCCGTAGTCCAGGACGTCGGTGACGAGACTCGTCCCTCCTTTTTGAGTGCAGCCCAGAGATTTCTCCTCCAAGGTGCTGATCCCGCCCGCTTTGTTGCCGGGCGACGGGTTCTCGTACACCACTTGGTTATGGCGCAAAAAGTAATCCTTAAAATTGTTGATCAGCAATACGCAGCGGTCAAAGACGTCGCGGTTGACCGCGCGGTCCATCAGCAAGGTTTCGGCACCGAACATTTCGGGTACTTCGGTCAATACCGAAATCCCGCCCGCCGCGATGAGTCGGTCGGAAAAGCGCCCGATCAAGGGGTTGGCAGTGATCCCCGACAAACCGTCGGAGCCGCCGCACTTGAGGCCGACCTTGAGCTTGGCTGCGCTGACGCGCGCACGCACATCTTTTTGGCACTGCCGGTCGAGTTCGGTCAAATACTGCATCCCGAGCTCAAACTCATCGACCGCATCCTGCGCCTTGACAAAGCGTACGCGCGTCTTGTCATAGTTGCCCAGCCGGGACTGAAAGCTCTCCAAAGTATTGTTTTCGCACCCCAACGCGACCACCAGCACCCCGCCCGCGTTGGGGTGGTTGACCAACGCCGCCAAAATGGTGGCGGTCATCTCGTGGTCTTCACCCAGCTGGCTGCACCCGTAGGGGTGGGGAAAGGCCAAAACTTTGGACTTGCCGAGCTTGTTAAAGGCATTGGCCAGATTTTCGGCCAATTTGTTGACGCAGCCGACGGTGGGGATCACCCACAAATCATTGCGGATGCCGACGTCGCCGCTGGCGCGCACAAATCCCTCAAAATAACGCTCGGCTTTGGGGAACGTCACCGGCGCGACCGGGTGATAAACGTAGTCAAGCTGACCCTCCAACCGGGTTTTGAGGTTGCCGACGTGGACAAAGTCCCCGGCCTTGATCTCCTTGACGGCGTTGCCGATGGGCATGTCGTACTTGATCACCGGCTCGCCGGCGGCGATGTCAACCAAGGCAAACTTGTGGCCGCGGTTAACGGCTTGGCGCAACGTGATGTCGCAGTTGTCAAGACGGACGGTTTCGCCCCCGGCAAGGTCGGCGAGGGCGACGCCGACATTGTCGCGGCGGCCGATTTTGATGTATCGCAGTTGATTTTTTATCATGATTTCATCAATCCTTGAGCAGCTTTTGCACCGCCGCGGTCATGCCGAGGGTTTGAATGTCGGTCAAGTAACCGGTGACGGCCTCGGTCAAACCGGCGACGAGATTGAGGTTTTTGCCCCAGAAGTCCTCGCGGCCCAGGACCGCTTCAACCAGCTTGGCGGTGTCGTAATTTTGATAGCACTCGGCGATGTAGGCGATTTTGGCCGCGTCATCGGCCACCGGGTAGGCACCCTTTTGGCGGGTGCCGCTGAAGCTCCCGTCGGCATTGGCTTTGGCATTGTAAAACGCGATCAAAGCGGCGAGCGAAAAGGTCAAAATCTTGGGAAGATCGCCGGTGATTTGCTGGTAATCGAGCAACGACGGCAGCACGCGGACCTGCCACTTGGAGATCGAGTTGAGCGAAATCGAAATCAACTGATGGTTGGCAAAGGGGTTTAAGAAGCGGTCGATGATCGACTCGGCAAAAGCCTTTTTGTCGGCGTCCGGCAGCGGAATGGTGGGGAATACTTCCTCCAGCAACGCGCGTTTGAGGTAGGTGCCGAACAATGCGTCGGAGGTCATCTGATCGACGAGATCAAACCCGGCCAGATAGGCGGCCAGTACGCTTGAGGTGTGCCCGCCGTTGAGGAACCGGACTTTGCGGCTGCGGTACGGGGTTTGGTTGTCGGTCCAGACGACATTGAGCCCGGCTTCGGCAAAGGGAAGCTCATTGGCATACTTACTGTCGCCCTCGATGACAAAGAGGTGAAAGATTTCGCCGCAGTCGAGCAAATTGTCCTGATAGCCCAGCTTGGCGCAGTATTGGGGCGCTTCGGCTTTGGGGTACCCGGCGACGATGCGGTCAACGAGCGTGTTAAAAAATACGTTGTCGCGGTTGATGTAATCGATAAAGGGCTGGCCGAGCTGCCAGTCGGCGGCGTACTGGAGCATGTGCTTTTTCAGCGTGGCGCCGTTTTTGTCAATGAGCTCGCAGGGGATGAAGATCAAGCCGGGCTGCTTGGCCTTAAAGCGCTCAAACAACAAGGAGGTCAATTTGGCCGGAAAGGTCTGCTGCGACTGGCCGGGGGTGTAGGCTTCGCTCTTGTACTCGATCCCCGACTCGGTGGTGTTGGAAAAAACAAAGCGCAAATCCTTGCCGGTGGCAGTGGCGACGACCTGAGCCCACTGGTCGGTAACTTTGAGGCAGCCCTTGACGCAAGTGATCACGCGCTTGTATTCGGCTGCCTTGCCGTTTTCCATCCCGCGGAGGATCAAGGTATAGAGGCCATCCTGCGCATTGATCATGTCGGCCATGCCGTTGTGCAAGGGTTGTACCATCTGCACCATGCCGTTGAATTTGCCCTGCTCGTTGCAGACGTCGATCATCCAGTCGATAAAGGCGCGCATGAAATTGCCTTCGCCGAACTGCATGACTTTGACAGGGTACTCCTGTTTGCTGCCGACGGCAAGATCGCTTGAGCTTTTGAGCTCTTTGACAAGGGTGCGGTTTAAGGTTTGCATCGTTAGTTTCACTCCAAAATGTTGTTGCTCCCGGCCCCCAACGGCGGACCGGAGTGTGTTTATTGTTTTGTTAACGTTAACATAATCTACTACAACAATACAAAATATAACTGTTTAAGGCGCTTTTTTCAATGGAAAAGGCAAGAATTTTCAAAAAATTAAACTCCGGGCAGGGAAAGGGTTTGCAAATTGTCAAAGTCGTGCTACATTAATGGCTTGACAGTTTATCATCAACTGTGATTGCGACCTTGATCCACAGATGCCGGATTGGAGCACGGGGCATGATTGCCCGGGCTTCCCCATAAGGTTAAAGAGCTTGCCAAGGGGCGTTTTGCGCCCGCTGCCGGTGCTGCTTTTTCTGTGCTTCTTTGCCGTGATTGCAAAAATAATTGGAAAGTTGTTATGGAAGAAGCATCCAACATCAGAGTGTATTCAGGCACCGCCCACCCGGAGTTGTCGCAAAAGATCGCCGATTATCTCGGCGTCAATTTGGGCAAAGTCCACTTGACCCATTTCCCCGACGGCGAAATTTTCGCCCAGTTTGAGGAAAACGTCCGCCGCGCCGACGCCTTTTTGATCCAGCCGACGTGCAAATCCGTCGACGGCCACAGCCCCAACGACAATTTGATGGAGCTCCTCATCATGATCGACGCGGCCAAGCGCGCCAGCGCCGCCCGCATTACCGCCGTGCTGCCCTTCTTCGGCTATGCCCGTCAGGACCGCAAAGACAAGCCGCGGGTCCCGATTACCGCCAAGCTGGTCGCCAATCTTTTGACCGTGGCCGGCGCCGACCGGATCATTGCGATGGACCTCCATTCGCAGCAGATTCAGGGCTTTTTTGACATCCCGGTGGACCACTTGTATGCCCGCCCGGTGCTGGTTCCCATTCTGAAAGAAATCATCGGCGACAACGCCGTGGTGGTTGCTCCCGACTCCGGCAGCGCCAAAATGGCGATGAATTATGCCGAAATGCTTGATGCCGGTTTTGCCGTCGTGGCCAAGCGCCGCATCAACGCGACCACCGTCGCCTCCTCCCATCTGGTCGGTGACGTGCGCGGCAAAGTCTGCGTCATTACCGATGACTTGACCAGCACCGCCGGCACCTTGTGCGCCGCCGCCAATATTTTGATGGACAACGGCGCGACCGAGGTTTACGCCGCGGTGTCCCACTGCATGCTTAACGAGTCCGGCCGCGCCAAGCTTTTGGCGACCCCGGCCATTAAGCAGCTGATCGCGACCGACGCGTTGCCGATCGCCGACGATATGGGCGGCCGCATCAAGATTGTCAGCATCTCCAAAATGTTGGGCGAAGCCATCCGCCGCATCCACGACGGCAAGTCGGTTTCGTCCCTGTTTTACGTCAAACATTAATCATACACATAAACTCGTAAATCAAAAAAGGAAAGGTATTCATGAGTACAGTAAACGAATTGAGTGTGGAAGCGCGTCAGGAAGTCGGCAACAACGCTTCGCGTCGCTCCCGCAACGCCGGCCGCATCCCGGCCGTGGTCTACGGCAACGGCCATGAGCCCAAACTGTTGTACGTCAACCTCGGCGACTGGGAAGCATTTGAGCATCAGAACGAAAGCAATCAGGTCGTGTTGGTCGAAGGCGGCGTCAAAACCGCGGCCGTCGTCAAAGAAGTGCAGCGCAACTATCTCAAGAATTACGTGCAGCACATCGATTTCGTGATTGCCAAGTAATTTGCAGGATCGTTAATCAGGGTTTTTTATGATGGACCATCGTTGCGGCGGCGAGATCAAATTGATTGTCGGGCTGGGAAATCCCGGTCGCGAATATGAGGCGACCCGTCACAATGCAGGGTTCATGGTTGTCGAAAAATTGTTGTCCAAGCTGCCGCAAGGCAGATTTGATAAGATTCACAAGTTTGAGAGCATGATTTATCAAGGTTTGTTCCGCGGGCGGCCGCTGTGGCTGCAATTGCCGCAGACCTTTATGAATCTGAGCGGCAAAGCCGTGGCCGATTTATGCGCCAGAGAGCAGATTTTGCCGGCGGAGATACTGGTTGTCTCCGACGATCTCGACTTGCCGCTGGGTAAAATCCGGCTGCGCGAGCGCGGCTCCGACGGCGGCCACAACGGCCTCAAGTCGATCATCGCCGAGCTTAAGAGCAATGAGTTCAAGCGTTTGCGCGTGGGAATCCACAGCGAGTTGCGCGACTCGACCGTGGATTTTGTGCTCTCGGCATTTGCTCCCGAGGAGCAGGGCATCCGGGATGAAACTCTGGATGCCGCCGCCGACGCCGTGCTGTGCGCGGTCAAAAGCGGCATGACCAATGCGATGAATCAGTACAACCAATTTTCCGCCGAAAAAAAAGAAAAACAGTAACAACTCAAATAAGAGAGGTTTTATTTTGAAAAAGTACGAAGCGATATTTATTTTGGACATTCGCAAAGTGGACGACGAAGGCGTTGCTTTCACCAAGGAATTCACCGAGTTTCTCGGCAAAATCGGCGGGACGATGGTGTCCTCCACGCCGATGGGCCGCCGCCAATTCTCCTACGAGATCAACAAGCGCAAAGCCGGGATCTATTTTGATTACTTCTTTGAGCTCGATACCGAAAAAGTCATCGACATCAAGGAGCAGTACAAGCTCGACGAGCGCGTGTTGCGCAACATGATCATCATCGATGACCGTCCGGCCAACGCGCCCACCGGCCCGTTGAATTTGAGCATGGAGTAATTTTTAAGTTTTGACCCGGAACTCTGACGGAGGTGAAACATGGCAGCGTCTTTAAACAAAGTCTTTTTAATGGGTAATCTGACCCGCGACCCCGATTTGCGCTTTTTACCGAGCGGCCAGGCGGTCTGCGAGGTGGGGCTTGCGGTCAACCGCCGTTATCTCGGCAGCAACGGCCAGGAAGTCGAGGAGCCGTGTTTCGTCGATGTCGTCATCTGGGGCAAAACCGCTGAAAACGTCAAACAGTATTTGGAAAAAGGTTCGCAGGTCCTCGTCGAGGGCCGGTTGCAGCTCGATCAATGGGAGGACCGTAACGGCGGCGGCAAACGCTCGCGCCTTCGCGTGGTCTCCGAGCAGATCCAGTTTTTGAGCCGCCGCGGCGGCAATGCCGGCAGTGACGGCGACAACGGCCCGGGCGCTTATGACAACAGCAATTATGGCACCGGCAGCAATTACCAGCAGCCGCAGCCGCCGCAGCAGCGTCCGGCGGGTAATCCGCCGCCGCCGCCGCCGCGCAGCAATTATCCCAATCAGGGCGCGTCGATGCCGCAGCGTCCGGTCCGCACTCCGTTGTCGCGTCCGGCCGAAAACATGCCGCCGCTGCCGCCCGACGGGGCCTTTGATCCCAATAGCAACGAAGACGATATTCCGTTTTAAATTGTAAATTTGTATTAATCCATAGAAAGGTAAAAAAATGCAAAATACCAAAAGACAAGGCAATCGCCGCCGTCAGGCTGCCAAGCCCAAGACTTGCCGCTTCTGCGAAGCCAAGGTGAACTACATCGATTTCAAAGACGCCGAAACTCTCGCCAAATTTCAGACCGAAAAAGGCAAGATCATGCCCCGTCGCATTACCGGCAACTGTCTCGATCACCAGAAGATGCTGGCGATCGCCATCAAACGCGCCCGCATCGTGGCGCTGGTCTACTAAGAGAAGGACAAATATATTATGGCTAACATCAAATTGATTCTTCTCGACGACGTGGAAAATCTCGGCTTGGCCGGCGACGAAGTCAGCGTTGCTCCCGGTTATGCCCGCAACTATCTTTTGCCGCGCAAGCTCGCCACCAAGGCGACCAGCGCCGTGCTTAAGGTCATCGAAGCGCGCAAGGCGGAAATCGCCGTCCGCCGCGCCAAAGCCGTCGAAGCGGCCAATGCTTTGGCTGCTAAAATCGCTGAGCTCGAAATTTCGCTCGCGATGCAGGCCGCCGCGGACGACCAGCTCTACGGCTCGGTCACACCGCGCATGATTGCCGACCAATTGCAGGCCCAGGGCATTACCGTCGACCACGCTCACATCCGTGTCGAGCACCCGATCAAAGCTCTCGGCAGTTACACTGTCGAAGTCAAGCTCGGCAGTCAGGTCTCCGCCCAGCTCAAAGTCTGGGTTGTGAGAGGCTGAATGAAACATGGCTGAATTGCAAAAAACAGCCAGGGTTCAGGCGGATTCTGCGGGTCTCCCGGAGAATCGGCCGCAACCGCATGATTCCAACGTGGAAAGGGCCGTGCTGTCAGCAATGCTGCGCGAGCCCGAGCCCTGCGTGGACATCGCGATTGAGCATCTCCACACTGATGTGGAGGTGTTTTATTCGTATGTTCACCGTGAGATTTATCAGGCCATCCTTGACCTGCATCACGATAAAAAGCTCAAAGTCGACCTGGTTGCCGTCGCCCACTTGCTGCAAACCAAAGGCAAGCTTGACGCGGTCGGCGGCGAAGTTTTTTTGGCCGAGCTTTATAACAACATTTCGACCACGGTCAATATTGAGGCGTGGTGCGTCATTCTCAAAAAATACGCGATTTTGCGTAAGATGATCAACGTCTGCTCCGGGTCCTTGAGCAAATGCTACAACCCCGACGCCGACGCGGCCGAGCTCATCGAGGAGATCGAGACCGATATTTACAATGTCCGCAGCGAGGATCAAAGCTCGGCCATCGTCAGCATCCAGCAGTCGATCGTGAGCGAGTTTCACGAACTCATGAAGATCATGAAAGGCGAAGTCGAGGTCGGCATCCCCACCGGGTACAAAGATTTGGACGAGTACACCGGCGGACTTAAGGCGGGGGAAATGTTTGTGCTGGCCGCCCGTCCGTCCATCGGCAAGACCAGCTTGGCGCTTAATGTCATTCGCAATATCGCTTTGCCGACCCGGACCAAAAATCCGCGTTCGATCGCTTTTTTCAGCTTGGAAATGACCGCCGAGCAGATTTCCCGGCGTTTGCTCTGTACCGAGGCCGGGCTCTCGGAATCGGTGTTTCGCAGCAACTCGTTGCAAAACCATGAGCTCACCAAGCTCACCGGTGCGGTGTCGGCGTTTCAAAAGGCGCGCATTTTTATCGACCCCACCGGCGGGATCAGCATCGCCGAGCTGCGCGCCAAGGCCCGTCGCCTCAAAATGAAAGAAAAAATTGATTTAATTGTCATCGACTATTTGCAGTTGATGCAGGCCGACAGTCGTATCGAGAGCCGCCAGCAACAGGTGGGCGAGATCTCCGGCGGGATCAAAAAACTTGCCAAGGATCTCAAAATCCCGGTGCTCGTATTGGCCCAGCTCAACCGCGAAGTCGACAAAACCGCCGGCGCCTCCGCCCGTCCCAAGCTCAGCCACTTGCGCGAGTCCGGGACGATCGAGCAGGACGCCGATATCGTGACCTTTTTACACCGTGACCGCGAGAAGTCCAAGGACGTCGACGACGGTCAGGGGGTGGAGGCCGAGTGGATCATCGAAAAGAACCGCAACGGCCGGACCGGGAATCTAAACTTGCTGTTTTTTCCGGCCCGCATGGAGTTTTTGCCGGCCAGCCGCGTTTCCCCCGAGGACGGTCCCCGCGCCAAGGCAAATCAGAGTTAATGTGAAGGATACAGGAAGCGCGATGATGTTGAATTGGAAAAAGTTACTGATTGCCTCGGCAATTTTGATATCGGGGATTTCGCCGTTGTGGGCGGCCAAAGTGGCCAAAGTATCCTTTGAGCAGGAGGGCCCGGAGAAAGTCAAAGACGAGCAGCTCTCTTTTAACGTCCGGTTGCGGCCGGGGATGGATTATACGCGTGAATTGTTGGATGAGGACGTCAAGCGCTTGTACTCCACCGGCAACTTTGCCGACGTTGTCTCCGAGGTGGTGACGCTGCCCAACGACGAGGTTTCGATCATTTTTAAGGTCAAAATGCAGCCCCGGATCAAGGAGATCAAGTACGAGGGCAACGCCAAATACCGTGTCGACGAGTTTGCCAAAGAGGTCAAAATCGCCGACGGCGGACTTTTGAACAATAAACTGTTGCGCGAGAGCGCCGGTAATTTGCGCAAATTTTATGAAGACAAAGGCTACAAAGAGGCGGAGATCACCCCCTCGGTCAAAAAAGATGACAACGGCGAAGTCACCGTCACCTTTAAGATTGTCGAAAACCTCCGGCTCAAGATCAATGACGTTTATTTTAACGGTGCCACCGTATTTTCACAGTGGGATTTGCGCCACAGCATCGCCAGCCAGTACTCTTATATGAACTGGCTGCCGTTTATTAACGATTACCTCAATCAGGGGCTTTACAGCCGCGACGAGATTGATTTGGACAAATTGCGTCTGCGCGACAAATATCAGGACAAAGGCTACCTCGACTTTAAGGTCAAGGATGTCACCGTGACCCCCGTCGCCGACGACCCGGAGTTTGTCAATCTCACTTTTGAGATCGAGGAAGGCGAGCCTTATACGGTCAGCGAGATCACCATCAAGGGCAACACCGTGTACACCACCGAAGAGCTGATGATGGTCAACAAATTGGTGGTAGGCAAGACCTTTTCGCGTGCCGAGGAGCTGGCGACCCAAAAAGGAATCACCGAAATGTATGAGATGCTCGGCTATGCCGATATGTACTGCAAGCCGGAGCGGGCGGAGAATTTCAAAGATCACACCGTCAGCATTAATTTTGATATCAGCGAGGGTCGCAAATACACCGTGCGTGATGTGATTATCGTCGGCAACACTCAGACCAAGGACAAAGTCATCCGCCGTGAATTGGCCATCCAGCCGGGCGACCCGGTGGACCGCAACCGCATCGACGTCAGCAAGCAGCGCTTGATGGGCATGGGATATTTCCAAAAAGTGGACGCCTCGGCCGTCAACGCCGACGCATTGGACGAAAAAGACGTGCAGATCCGCGTTCAGGAAAAGGATGACCGTTACAACTTCAAGCTCGGCGCCGGTTTCTCCGACGTCAACAGTCTGGTCGGTATGGCGGAAATTTCGAACAACAACTTTGACATCTCTGATCCGGAGAACTGGTTTTACGGCGGCGGTCAGCGTTTCCGTATTCAGGGGATTTTCGGCTTTGAGAATCAGGGGGTAAACGTCGACTTTGTCGAGCCGTGGCTGTTTGACATTCCGCTGCGTTTTGAGCTCTCCGGCTTCCTCAACAAGGTCGAGTACCGCGACTGGTCCGAAGAGCGTCTCGGGTTCCGCACCTCTCTCACTAAAAAGTTTTTCGACGACTTCACCAGCGTCAACGTGGGCTACAAATTTGAGTACGTCAACGTCAATGAAATCAGCGGCCGCTTAAAAGACTATATGAGAGAAAACAACTATGACGGCTACCAGTTTGTCAGCCAGCCGTCCTTGAATTTGGCCCGCGACACCCGCGACAGCCTGATTGATCCGACCCGCGGTTATAACGTGGGTTTGACCGGGGCGATTTCGCCGAAATTGTTGGGCAGCAGCGAAAACTTCTATCGTCTGGAAGGCAAGGGGAGTTATTATTACTCGTTTTGGGATAAAGCGATCGTGGCGATGGTCGGCGGTAAAATCGGCACCATCGACACCTTTGGCAACGGTCAGGTGCCGATCTTTGAGAAATACTTTTTGGGCGGCGGCGATACCTTGCGCGGTTTTGATTACCGGTCGGTTTCACCGGTGTACAACGGCGCCAATGTCGGCGGCCAGAGCATGCTGCTCTTAACCTCCGAAGTCACCCACCCGATCTATGGGCCGGTGCGCGGCGCTTTGTTTATCGACGCCGGCAACGCCTGGCAGGACTCGTACTGTATGAATATGAACGACATCAACATCGGCGCCGGTTACGGGCTCCGGATCAAGATTCCGCAAATCGGCGCGCCGATCAAGCTTGACTTGGCGTATCCCGTCCTCAACAATCAGGAGGACGAGTCTAACAAAGTGCGATTCCACTTCAACATGGGTTTCTCGATCTGATGAGTCAAGCCTATACACTGGAGGCGCTGTTTGCGATTTTGGAGCGCTTGCGTGCGCCGGACGGGTGTCCGTGGGACCGCGAGCAGACGCGCGAGACACTGAGCCGCTGTCTGGTGGAGGAGTGCGCCGAGCTGCTGGATGCGCTTGACCACAACGATGCGCCGCATGTTTGCGAAGAATTGGGCGATGTGCTGATGAATGTGGTGTTTCAGGCCGTTTTGGCCAAGGAGCGCGGCGAATTTGATCTGGATATGGTGCTCAAAGAGATCATCGACAAAATGATTCGCCGCCATTCGCATATTTTTGGCGCCGACAAGGCTGCCGACCCCGCCGAGGCGCTCAAAGTCTGGGAGGCCAACAAGGCCAAGGAGCGGGCGGGGAAAACCGCGCCCGAGTCGCTTTTGGACAAGGTGCCGCATCACTTGAGCGCGCTCAACCGCGCCGAGGGGTTGCAGATCCGCGCGGGCAAAGTCGGTTTTGACTGGAGCGATCAGCAGGGCATCGTCGACAAGATCGACGAGGAGCTGGCCGAGCTCAAAGAGGCGCTGGCCGCCGGTGATGAGGAGCATGTGGACGAGGAGTTGGGCGATTTGCTGTTTATTTGCAGCAATCTGGCGAGATTCCGCAAACGCAAGACGGCCGAGGAGCTGTTGCGGCAGGCCAATCTCAAGTTTGAGAAGCGTTTCCGTTATATCGAGCAACAGTTTAAGGCCAATCATTTGGAGCTCAAGGCGGCCAATTTGGAGTTGATGGAGAAATATTGGCAGGAAGCCAAAGGGAGAAATTTATGAGAGAAACGTTTTTGCCATTTACCAAACCGGCGATCAACGAGGAAGATATTGCACTGGTCGGCGACGTGCTGCGCTCGGGCTGGATTACCAACGGCCCCATGAATGCCGAGCTGGAAAACGGTATTTGCCGTTATACCGGCAATCAACACGGCGTCGCGCTGGCTTCGGCCACCGGGGCCATGCATATTTTGTTGAAAGCCTTAAACATCGGCCCCGGCGACGAGGTGATCACCCCGTCTCTGACCTGGGTCTCGATGGTCAATATGATCGTTTTGGCCGGGGCGACGCCGGTGTTTGCCGAAATCGACAAAGATACTTTGATGGTCACCCCCGCGTCAATCAAGGCGGTGATTACGCCGCGCACCAAGCTCATCGTCCCGGTGCATTACGCGGGCGCCGCCGCCGATCTGGACGGGATTTACGCCGTCGCCGGGTCGATCCCGGTCGTCGAGGACGCCGCCCATGCGCTTGGCACCTTTTACAAAGGCCGCCACGTCGGCTCGACGGGTTCGGCGATTTACTCGTTTCACGCAATTAAAAACATCACCACCGGCGAGGGCGGGATGTTTGTCTCCGACAACAAAGAGTTGGCCGACGCGATCCGCCGCTGGAAATTTCACGGCATCGGCGTCGACGCCTTTGACCGGCAAAACCGCGGCCGCTCGCCGCAGGCGGAGGTCATCGAGCCCGGCTTCAAGTACAATCTGACCGATATTTGCGCCGCCATCGGCGTTAATCAGCTGAAACGCATTGATGTTATTAACGGCAAACGCCGCGAGCTGGCGATGCTCTACCGCGATAAATTGGCTGCGATTGACGAGTTAAAAATGCTCAAGGACCCCGATTACGATTTTGTCCATGCCTGGCATTTATTCATCGTCCGCGTGGATACGCCCAAGATGACCCGCGACGAATTCATGGCGGCCTTAAAGGCGCAAAACATCGGCACAGGGTTGCACTTCCGCTGTGCCCATTTGCAGAAATATTACCGCGAAGTGATGAATTTCAAACCCGGCATGCTGCCGGCGACGGAATACAACAGCGACCACATTTGTTCGCTGCCCTTGTTTCCCGATATGACCGAAAAAGACGTCAATGATGTCGTTTCTGCAATCAAAACCGTATTGACCAAATAACAGGAGTCAACATGGAAGACCGTAACGAAATCCGGCGTCAGCAGACGCTGTTTTGGCTGGTGGCCGTGGCCGGGCTGTTTATGTTTTTGGGAAAAAACTCCCTGAGCGGCTCCGAGGATCGCTGGGCGGAGATTACCCGTACAATGCTGTTGACCGGCGATTATTGGCACCCAGCGCTCAATTTTGACATTTATTTTGACAAACCGCTGTTGTCCTATTGGGTGATCGTGCCCTTTGCCAAGATTTTGGGCGGTGTCAGCGAGTTTGTCATTCGCGTCCCGAGCGTGCTGGCCGGATTGCTGGCACTGTGGGGCGTCCAGATTTTGGGCGGCAAGCTTTTTAATCGTCAGATCGCGTTGTACGCGGCGTGGCTGATGCTGGGGACCTACGGCTTTTTGTTTTGGAGCCGGACGGCGGCGGCGGATGCGGCCAATATGGCGGCGATTGTGCTGGCGGTGGCGGTGTTTTTCAACGTTGAGGAAAAACCGCGCTTTGCGGATTATCTGATCTTTTACCTGATCTGTTTTTTGGGAGCTTTGACCAAAGGGTTGCCCGCAGTGGTGATGCCGCTGGCAATCGTCGCACCCTATTTGCTGAAAAATTGGCGGTGGAAAAAGCACGTTAAGTTCGCCAATTTTGCCGCCTTGCTGCTGGCGTCGGCCGCGTTTGCTTTGGTGTTTTATTTTCAGTCCACGGTATCGATTGCGCAAATGCTCAAGCTGCCGGCGGGCAATTTGTCGTCCTTTGATCTTTTGTGGCGCGAAAACATCACTCGGGTGTTTGACCCCTTTGACCACAAGGATCCGGCGTACACTTATTTGTACAATTTGCCCCGCATTTTATTGCCGTGGGTGTTGCTGATCGCGGTCGGGATCGCCGCCTTGATCGTGAAGTGGAAAAAATTGCCGCAAATCGTCCAAATGGCGATGCTGGGGAGCTTGCTCATGTTTGCGTTGTATATGACCTCAGGCTCACGCCGCTGGTATTATATTTTGCCGATGATCCCGTTTTGCTGTTTGTGGGGCGCCGCCGGTTTGATCGGCGAGTGCAGCAACGAAAAGTGGACGCGTTTCATCGTTTTGCTGGCGCGTTATCTGATCATCCTCCTTTGTTCGCTCGGCGTGGTGTCGGTGCTTGGTTTGCCGTTGTGGCATCGCTTTTTTGACATCAAGCTGCCGTGGCTGTTGATCGCGACGCTGCCGTCGGCGGGGGCGATCGGACTGTTGATCATGCTGTTTGACGGCTACAAAAATCAGTCGTTTGACTCTTTTTCCGGCTTGCCGCCGCGAATTGCCGCGGTGACATTGGCCGGGACGGTGCTCTCGATTGCGGTCTTCAGCTCGCTGATGCCGGCGTTGGATGAGCTTCGCACAAGCCGTAAATTTTTGCTTGAACTCAAGCAAAATTTGGAGGTGACTCCGGCCGATATGATCGTCGTCTGGGGCGCTGACTCCTCCAACGAGCTCGGCTTTTACTGGGACCTCAAAACGCCGGTCAAAGAGGTCAATGTGGCTGATTACAACGAGCGGCTCGCATTGTTTCGCGAAATCATGGCTTCGGGCAATTCCGGCAGCCGGGTGATTGTTTATACGGTGACCAAGCATGTCGACTCTTTCCAAAAAGCGGCCAAGGATCTTAACTTGCCGCTCAAGTCGGAGTCCGGCGACTTTGTCGAGCCGTCGTTGGCGTTTGAAAAGAAAAAAGCGCGCAAACTCTATGTCTGGGTCTTTAATTTGAAGTAGGGGAGAAGGAGCAATGAGAGATTACAACGTTAATTATGTTTCGATCGTGGTGCCGGTGTACAACGAGGAGGGCTGCCTCCGTGATTTGATTCGCCGCGTGGTCGAAACCATGGATAAAACCGCCCATAAATACGAACTCGTGATGGTTGATGACGGGAGCAGAGACGCTACCCCCGAGATCATGCGCGAGGCGGTTGCCGCCAATCCCGGCAAACTGGTCGGCTGCTATCTCAACCGCAATTACGGCCAGCACTCGGCGATCATGGCCGGCTTCTCGATCGTCCGCGGCGATTTGATTATCACGATTGATGCCGATTTGCAGAATCCCCCCGAGGAGATTCCCAATCTGGTGGCCGCCGCCGAGCAGGGCAACGATGTGGTGGGAACGATCCGCAAAAACCGCAAAGATACTTTTTTCCGCCGCTATGCCTCCAAGGCGGTCAACTATATGGCGCGCAAGGCGACCGGGGTCAATATGAAAGATTACGGGTGCATGCTCCGCGCCTACCGCCGTCACATTGTTGACGCGATGCTTCTGTGTGATGAGCGCAGTACCTTTATCCCGGTTTTGGCCAACACCTTTGCCCGGACCACCTGTGAAATCGAGGTCGGTCATGATGAGCGCGCGGTCGGCGAGTCCAAATACTCGTTGTGGAAGCTCATCAATTTGCAGTTTAACCTCCTTACGTGCATGACCACCGCGCCCTTGCGCATGTTGACCTATATCGGGATTTTGGCGGCGGTGCTCGGATTTTGCATCGGGTTGTTTATTTTGGGCAAGCGCATCTTTGACAACGATGAAGTGTGGATGGCGCAGGGGATTTTTACCTTGTTTGCGGTGATGTTTATCCTCTCCGGCACGCAATTGGCGGGGATGGGGCTGTTGGGCGAATATATCGGCCGGATTTACGTTGACGTCCGGGCCCGGCCGCGTTACTTTATTGAGGAAGTTATCGGACAGGAAGAAGCTGAAAAATGAGCGAGTATCAATTTGACTCCACGGAGTCGATCATTGAGGATATCCGTCAGGGCAAGATGGTCATCATTACCGATGATGAAAACCGCGAAAACGAGGGCGACATCGTCGTCGCTGCGAGTTTCGCCGGGCCCGAAGTGATCAATTTTATGGCCAAATATGCGCGCGGCCTGATTTGCGTGCCGCTGACGGCCGAGCGGGCAAGCGAGCTCGGGCTCGTCACCCCGGCGTCATTGAGCGACCCCTTCGGCACCGCTTTTACCCAGAGCGTCGACGCCAAGCAGGGGACCACCACCGGGATTTCGGCCTTTGACCGCGCCCGGACGGTGGAGGAGCTGATTGACCCCGAGAGTTCGCCGCAGGATTTTGTATCGCCGGGCCACTTGTTTCCTCTGATCGCGCGCCCCGGCGGCGTCTTGCGCCGGGCCGGTCACACCGAGACCGCGGTCGATCTGGCGCGCCTCGCAGGGCTGAGTCCGGCCGGGGTGATCTGCGAAATCATGAATGACGACGGGACGATGGCGCGCTTGCCGCAACTCAATGAATTCCGCAAAAAGCACAACCTCAAATGGGGTACCGTCGCCGATTTGATTGCCTACCGGCGCAAGACCGAGGTGTTGATTGTCCGCGGCGAGAGTGCCCGGATGCCGACGGTCTTCGGCGAATTTACGATTATCCCTTACCGTACCAAAGTCGATTCGCACGAGCATGTGGCTTTGGTTTACGGCGATGTTAAGGACAAGGAAAACGTATTGGTCCGCGTCCATAGCGAGTGCCTCACCGGCGATGTCTTCGGCTCCTGCCGCTGCGACTGCGGCGAGCAGCTGCATGCCGCCATGCAGCAGATCGTCGCCAACGGCTCGGGCGTCTTGGTGTATTTGCGTCAGGAAGGGCGCGGCATCGGCATTTTTAACAAAATCAGCGCTTACAAACTTCAGGACGAGGGCTGCGACACGGTTGAGGCCAATGAACGGCTCGGCTTTGATGCGGATTTGCGCGAATACGGCATCGGCGTCCAGATTTTGCTGGATTTGGGTGTGAAATCGATTGCTTTATTGACCAACAACCCGCGCAAAATTGTCGGCTTGAGCGGCTTTGATATCAAAATTGCCGAGCGCGTGCCGCTGGTGATTGAGCCGGGCAAGGAAAACAGTTTTTATCTGCGGACCAAAAAAGAAAAAATGGGGCATCTGATTTAATATGTGCGGAGTAGCCGGAATCATCAATCACCGTAACAATGACGCCTCGGCGGAGATCATCCGCCGCATGACCGGCGCCATTGTCCACCGCGGTCCGGACGGCGACGGTTTTTATACCGATCAAAACGTCTGTCTCGGCCATCGCCGGTTGTCAATCATCGACCTGGCGGGCGGCTGGCAGCCGATTTACAATGAGGACAAGACGGTGGTGGTGATTCTCAATGGCGAGATTTACAATTATCTCAAGCTGCGCAAAATGTTGACCGATGCCGGTCACCACTTTGCCACCAACAGCGACACCGAGGTCATCGTTCATGCCTATGAAGAGTACGGCTCGGAGTTTGTCGAAAAACTCGACGGGATGTTTGCCTTTGCCCTCTATGATACGGTGAACCGCAAATTTTTCATGGCGCGCGACCGCATGGGCAAAAAGCCGATCGTCTACTTTGTCAACTATGGTGAATTGGTGTTCGCGAGCGAATTTGAGGCGTTGAAGGCTCACCCGTCGATGCCCAAAAAGCTTAATTTGTCGGCGGTCAGCGATTTCATGAGTTTTCAGTACATTCCGGGTCCGGACACGATTTACGCCAATGTTTACAAGCTGCCGCCGGGGCATTTGCTGGAGATGCACCTCGATGACTCGCTGATTTCGATCCACCGTTATTGGCAGCTCGATTTCTCGCTCAAGACCGATCTCAACTTTGATGAAGCCACCGAAAAATTGCGCATGTTGGTCGAGCGCGCGGTCAAAAAGCGGCTGATGTCGGATGTGCCTTTCGGCGTCTTTTTGTCGGGCGGGGTGGATTCGGCGATCGTCAGTGCCCTGATGTGCAAGCTCCGGATGCCGGAAAAAACGATGGCCTTTACCATCGGCTTTGACGATCCGGCGTATGACGAGCGCGGCTATGCGCGCCAGACGGCGGCCTTTATCAATCAAAAATTCGGAAAAACGCTGGATTATTTCGAAAAAGTGGTGGTGCCAGACGATTTTGCCAACGTGGAGACTTTGGTCAAACACTACGGCGAACCCTATGCCGACGCCTCGATGCTGCCGACGTATTTATTGAGTCAGTTTGCCGCTGAAAAAATCACCATGGCCTTGGGCGGCGACGGCGCCGACGAGGTCTTTGGCGGCTATGAGCGCTACCTCGCCATTCGCATGGGGCAACGGCTCGACATGCTCACCGCCGGGATGCACCGCAGGCTCTTTGAATTTACCGGCAATCTCATCAAGGATGACAATGAGCGCACCTTTGCCGGGCGTTTGCGCCGGAGTTTATTGGTTTGGGGGGCGAGCCGCGGCGAGCGGTACTTCAAGATTTTGAACCGCTGCCCGGAGGAGCTCAAGCACTCGCTCTTTACCGACCAGTTGCGCGTCCAGAGCCATGACGCCAAGCGGATTTTTGAGGATTTGGAGTGGGAGCTCTCGTCGCAGGATGTTGCCGAGCGCTGCTCGGAGCTGGATATCCAGACCTATTTGCCCAACGATATTTTGGTCAAGATGGACATCGCCTCGATGGCGGCTTCAATTGAGGTAAGGAGTCCGTTTTTGGATAAGGATGTGGTGGAGTTTGCGGCCTCGCTGCCCTTCGCTTACAAGCTCAACGGGAGCAGCCGCAAGCACATCCTTAAAAAGGCGTTTGAGGAGTATTTGCCGGAGGGGTTGTTTCACCGCCGCAAGCGCGGATTCGGCGTCCCGATCGGCCGCTTTATGCGCGAAAACTGGCGGCGTCAAGTCGAGGAATTGCTTTTTGACAACCCGCAAATGGGCGAATATTTCAAACGCGCCAAGGTGCGCGAGTTGTGGGACGATCACCAATCCGGCCGCAGCGACAACACTTACATTTTGTGGAATTTGACGATTTTATCGCTTTTTTTGAAGAACTGAGCTTGAAAAAACGCTCAAGTTAATGTATTTTATATAACACAAGTCGGGATATAGCGCAGCCTGGTCTAGCGCGTTTGACTGGGGGTCAAAAGGTCGAGAGTTCAAATCTCTCTATCCCGACCATTTTTTTTGCTTTCATCCGAGGTCAATCTCGGGTTTTACCAGTCGTCATTTCTCAGTTACGTACCTGTAGTACGCTCCTTCGTACCTCATTGGGTAAAAACCGACCTTGCCACCCGGCAAAAGTAAAATTAGTCGCGCCGAGTCAAGTGATACAGGAGATAAACCGGTTCGCGTTGCGACTGAAAGCGCAATACCGTTTCCCATCCCGTTTGGGCCAATGTGTCATTGACCACCCGGTCGATCTCGGTAAAATCGGCGGCACGGTAAATGATATAAACATCGGAATATTTTGGCAGCTCCGGCATGATATACGAAGTGGTGATGTGTTTGGCGCCGGTGATTTTGAGTTGCTGCTCATATTTATACTCCGGGATCCACAGTTTGTTCATCTCCAGTCCCGCTTCCAGCAAAATCTGGCCGCTGCGGTTGGTGTTGTCGAGCATCAGCACCTTGCCCGTCGGCGGATGTGCCGCGTACTGTTGTTTGATGACATCGCGAAACTCCGAAATCAGCGGAAACCGCTTGTCCGGCCGCAATGATTTGCCGCAACTGATCACTACCGTCGCCGCCAAAAATATCCAGAGCGCAATCCGGCAGGTGCTCTTGATCCGGCCCGGCCACCGGACATGGTCCCATTGGACGGCAAACGGTACCACGGCAAACGGCAGCATCGGAAAAAGCACGGCCAGATAATATCGCCGTCCCGGAATTCCGAACCCGAGTCGCCAGAGGACGCAAAATAAAAAAATCCCGATCAAAAGATAAAACAAATCCCGCCGCAATTTCAAATGGCCGCGCAACAGCCAAAACAACACAAAACCGATGCCCTCCAAAATGATCAGCATCAAAAAATTGATGTATTGCAGCGCGTCAATCAGATAATACATCATTTGAGGTGTCTCCAAAATAAATTGGCATAACTCTCAAACATTTCGCCGACGTGGTATCCCAACAGCCAATAAATTCCGGCAAACACCGCCGCGGTGACAATCCACATGATCAAAATATCCCGCAGCATGACCGGTACGGAAATTTTGCGCCGGACGGCGGCAAAGACGCCGACGGCGGCAAAGATTACCGCAAACTCGATGATTTCATACCGGACGCACAATCCGATTCCGCACGCGAACGCGCAGAGACAACTGTAACGGCAGCGCGGTTTTTGCCAGTACTCCAAAAGAAACCAAAACATAAAAGCGTAAACCGGCAGCGACAGTGACTCGCGCAACACCGAGTTGGACATTTCCACCGCAAACGGGACCGATGCCGCCAACAGCATGAGCAGCAATGCTTTGTTCACATCCTCAAACAATCGTTTACCGATAAAGTACCATGGTACGATAAACAAAAGACCGATGAGCCGTGTCACGATCCGCAGCGATTGCTCCGGCGTATCGCTCAAATGATGAAATGTCGCCCCCAGCCAAATCAAAAGCGGCGGGCGGTTGGTAAATGATGAAATCGGCGCGCCGTCAATCACGTTTTTGATGTTTTCCATATAATAGCTCTCATCCCGCCCCAAGCCGGGATGCAGTTCGCCGTAGCCCCACCGTAACAGCCAGCCAAACAGCAGGATCAGCCCCATTACCGTGAGGATTTGCCACCGGATCAATTTGATCCGTTTGAAAAAATCAGATTTCATTCATTACCTTGCTCCAACCGGAAATCACTTTGGATTTGGAAAAATGCTGATGATAGCAGTCAAACACCCGCTGTTGTATGGCAATTTTCCGCTCGGCATCGTCCGCGTATTCGGCCAGTTGACGGGCCATGGCGGATTCGTTGCCGCGCTGCAAATACCATCCCAGCTGATATTGGTCGATCCATTGTTTGATACAGCTTTGGGCAGAACCGCAAAAAATCACCGGGCGGCCGATCGCCAAGGCTCCGAAAAATTTCGATGGCACCACCAGTCCGTCCCAGTTGTCCCGCAAACTGATCAGGTGAATATCCGCGGCGGCAAGGCGCAACTCCAGCTCTGCCTCGGAGGCAAAACCGACCAATGTGATGTTGCCGTCCTCCGGCGTCAGTTGCGCGATTTGCTGTTGGTATTGATTGCCGTAACCGGCGAAACAAAAGCCGATGTCAAGATTTTGCTCCCGGCAAATCCGGGCCAAACGGATAAACGGCGTGATGTCGTGCGCGTGGCCGACCGTGCCCGAGTATAAAATCCCGATCTTGGCGTTGCCGAACAATTGCTTACGGATCTCCGCGTTCGGCGCCGGAATTTGGCGGGGCTCCACCAACGCCCACGGTGTCAGTGTAATGCGGGTCGCCCGGTGAGCGTAGTTGGCCAGCTTTTGCTGCATGCAGCCGCCGATGTCGGCCATTACATCGACATAACGGTATGACAGATACGCCAGAGGTTTGGTAAACGAGGCCAAAAACCGCATCCAGCGCGGCGAATCGGCTAAAATTACATCCGGATAAAGGTCAAAAGCCCAGTGAATATTGATCATTTTGCGATTGATCAGGCGGATCAAAGGAAACATCATATAGGCAAACTGCGGATCGGTGCCGATGATCACCGCGTCGAATTCGCGGCGTCTGGACCAAAAGGCCCGCAACCATTTGAGTTGCAAAATGCCCGAATTAAACAAGCGCCCGAAGTTGGATCCCTGATTGAAATTGCCGCGCGAAAACCGGTGAATTTTAACTTGCCGCCACTCTTCAAAATTCGTCAGCGTTTCCTCGCCGCGAATGAGTTTGTTACAGCAAAACGCGGTGACATCATACCCTTGCCGGGACAACTCCGCCGCAAGATCCGAAAAAATCCGCGCGCTCACCACCGTATCCGGGTAAAAAAAATGATAGAGCAATAAAATGCGTTTCATTGTTAATTTTCTTTCATCATATTGATCACGTGTTGCGTAAATTTTTGAGCTGCCTGATAATTTAAATGATTGGTATCTTGCCAACATTTAAAATCATAATCGGCATATGAATCCCAAAAATTGAATATCCTTACATTTTTATTATTTGCGCGTGTTTGCAAATAAGCATCCAAATCACTTTTGTTTTTGAATTTTTGGTTGCCGGCTTTTGACCCCGGGGTGATGATAATGTATATCATTCGGTCAGTGCTTTAAATTGCAGCTTGAAACTCCTCTGAAATTTTCGGGTCAACTTTAAGATACCAATCAGGCGTTCTGCTTTCGATCAATTCAAACTCGTTTTTTGTTCTTATTCATGCAATAAAATTATTGAAATTAAAGCGGGGCTTAACAACAATGACAACATGCTTTATTTGACATTCTCTTTGCCGTCTGCTATTTCATTGATTTTGATGTCGATCATATACTCGTACATCATCCGCAATACAGAGTAGTAAAAACCGGCCTTGCCGTCCAAAAAACCGCCCTTTAAAAAATAGATGGCGCCAAACATTGCCAATGGCCGCCCCGGCAGCCGGTAAAGCAGCTGCTTTAACGCTTTGCGTCGCAATACCGGATCTGCCGCGCAAATATCCCGCACCGCCAAACGCTGTGCTCGTTCGGCCAAGAGCCGTACCGCCTCCATGTCCGAATAGCGGTTGTGCCGCTCAATCCAAAACGCCACGCCGTTATTAAACGGATAATGGATGAAACGCGGCCCCGGTAAATAAGTTTTTTCGCCGCGGCAGTGGTACTCCTCGTTGATTTCCCGCTCAACCCACACGTTGTCGCGACGCAAAAGCCGTCCGAACCAAGTCGATTTTCCAATATTGTGTTTGAGCCAGCGCCCTAAAAAAATATCCTTGCGCTGAAAATGAAAAATATCCGTACGGACATATTGTTTGTTGGCGATTGCCGATAAAATGACCTTGCCTATTTCCGCGTGCCAGCGCTCATCGGCGTCAACCATCAGCACCCACTCGCCGGGATAGTTTACAGTATTGAGCGCGGCATTGCGCTGTGCCGCATAGTTGTCAAATTTGCGCTCAAAAACTCTCGCTCCGGCTTGGTTTGCCAGCTCCCGGGTACGATCCTTGCTCAAAGAGTCAAAGACCACAATATCATCGCACCACTCCTGCAGCGCGGCAATACAATCGACGATATTTTTTTCTTCGTTAAGGGTGAGAATCACTGCGGAAACACTCATGGATTGATTTCCCGTTTTTTGATGAATTTTGCCGGATTGCCGCCCACGACGGTCCACGGCTCGACATCTTTAAAAACACAGGCGCGGGCGCCGACCACCGCGCCTTGTCCGATGGTGACCCCCATGCCGATAAAAGCACCCGCCGCCACCCAAACCTGATCCTCTATCACAATTGGTGCGGTAATGAGCGGCATGTCACGCTTGGTAATATCATGCGAGGTGGTGCACAAATAACTGTACTGGGTCACGGTCGAATTGGCCTTTACGGTGATTTTGTCCACATTGTAACAATCCACGTCATTGGCCAGACAGCTGTCATTGCCCAGTTCTAGATTTTCGGGCAGCCAAATTTTTACCCGCGGGTAAACATGGACGCCCCGGCCAATTTTGGCGCCGAAACAACGCAATAAAAAGTTGCGCCACCGGAAACATATTTTGGGGGTCGGCCAAAACAAGGTGTACCAGACAATGCCCCACAATACCCGCTTGATTTTATTGCTCAACGGGTGAGCGCTTGGAATATTGGGTTGGATCATAAGCAAATTACCTCAATGTTGGTTGTGAAATTTTGACAAACCATGTTTTCATTTTGGCCTTGTACCATTTGGTGTGCTTTTCAAAGCAACAATATATCAGGTAGGCCGTCAGCAAGGCCGCCAGCATGCACAGGATATAAACCGTCAATGAAACAAATGTCAAGATCGAGCTCCGCTCCACACCAAAGTGCTGGATCACCCGAAATGCAGGGATGTGCGTTAAATACAAGGTATAAGAAAATGCTGCCAGCATGGTTCCTCCGCGGTTAAGCCGCACGGCAAGCATTTTTTGCGGCACCAGAGAAACCAACTGGGCGATTCCCATTGTTCCTGTTACTGCGAAAATAGTGATTGCCATGTTATAAGAAATCGGCGGAATTCCGGTAAACGCCCTCGAGGTAAATGCCAGTTGGCACAGGACAATCGCCATAATATTTAAAATTGCCAAAACCACCAATTTCAGCCAACCGGTTTTGGCCGAAATGATAAAGAACCCGGCCGCCCCCACCAGCCAGATAAAAAGGTAAACAGCTGACAATTTGGTGAAAAAATAGCCGCAGCAAGCCAGCAACGCCAAAGAGAAATACCGCCACAACGGCTTGGGGCTGAGAGCAAAGCAACCGACGGCGCCGGTGATAATGTAAAACCAAACCTCATAGGATAATGACCAAAACGGTTCGACCACCGACGGTACCAAAATGCCTTGCAGCGAGAGCAAATTGCCCAGACAGTGCCAGTAATTGACCTCGGCGCCGTAAATGTGAGCGCAAATAATATAAAAAACAATCGCGCCAAACAAGGGCGGCATAATCCGGGCGACGCGATCAATCACGTAATCAGACAGACAAAAACGCCGCTCCAGCATTTTGGAGAGGCTGCGCCCGCCCACCAACAATCCGGAAAGCACAAAAAATATAATCACGGCCTCGTTGCCCAGCCGGGTAATCGCATAAAAACCGAACGTCAGCAAATTTTGCTGCGAGGGCGGTAAGGAGGAGTATTCCGGTAAAAAGAATCCTCTGCCGTGGCAGACAACCACTGCAAAAGCAGCCAAAAAACGAATCAAATCCAACCAGTAAAAATGGATGGTTTCCAATTTCTGATGAGTCAATGTATTGTTATTTTTTTCCATAATCTCCTCAATATTGCCTGCTGATGTTAAACGGTTACGATCTCTTCCGGTAACAGTGCAGTTTTTCCCAGCCAGTCATACACCTTTTTCATATTTCCGGCGATTTTTAATGCACTGTAATTATCCTCGACCAAATGCACCCCGAGTTGGCTCATTCGGTCAAATTGAGTCACATTTAAATCCAAACACCGCCGGATTGTTTGTGCCAAAATATCAACATCGTTGTCAATCCAAAAACCGCACTGGTGCTGTGCCAGCGCCGCCCACGGGTTTTTTTTGCCGGCAATCACCGGCGTCCCGACCATCAATGACTCCAATACCGTCATCCCGAAGTTTTCCGTCTTGCTCATCAAGAGCAGTGCGGACAAGCTTGCGAGCAATTCAAATTTTTCCCTGTCAGCAACAAATGGGATAAAGCGGACTTTGCCGCGGCAACTTGCCGCCAACGCCTGCAAATTTGCAACATATTCCGGCTCGCCGTCGCCGATAATCAGAAACTCGGCATCTTTGACTGTGTCTCCCAACTTTTGCCAAGCGGCAATCATAAGCTCAATGTTTTTGATCGGGTGGAGCCGTCCCAAAAAACCGATCCGCCGGCGCGACCGGTCCGGCCGGACGGCGGCAATATAATCGGGAATGGCAATGCAGTTGGGAATCACCGCCACCGGATTGCGAAACCCCAAATTGCGATAATGCTCCATCTCCTGCTCGCAGGTGGCATGGATGCAGTCGGCATGTCCCAGCAAAGAGTCAAAACCAAGCGCCCGAATGATTTTTTTGCGCCATGGTTTGACTGCCAAACTTTGCGGATACAGCATCCCATGCGGTGAAATCAGGTACGGAATCTTCTTTTTCCGGGCAAACCGGGCGCTGAGATAATTGGGGTAGAGCCACAGCCCGTTGGTGTGAATCAACTGATAATCCGCATGTTGATACAGCGCGTTGCGGAAATTTTTTGAGTAAACAAAAGGGGTCTTGGCATCATTGGGCACGGTGTGCACAAAGTCGTCGCTGCCGATCATTTGACCTCCGGCTGTCGGGGCCAAAGTCAAAATATCAGTCGGGCAATCGATCCGGTTCAACGCTTTGACTAGCTCATAAGTGCAAGTTGACGGCCCTCCCGAGCGGGTGTCCATCCCGGCGATGGTATGGAGTATTTTCATATCTTTTTGTAATGCTTGGATAAATAATATTGATAAAATGGAATCAATCCTCCGCGAAGAACCAGCTCAAACTCCTTTGCCGAATATGATTGCACCAAATTGCGACAAACTACTTTTGGGAAAATACCCTGATGCGTATTGCCGGGAATGCTGCTATATAAAACATCATAACCGGCGTTATCTGCCTCCTCTAATACTGCCGCGGAGAAATACCCGATTGGAAAACAAAGCTGTCGGATATCCCGATGAAATAAATCAGAAAAATATTTGCGTGAATCCGACAACTCATGAGTAAGTTCTTGTCTCGAAAAAGTTGTCAAGTCCCGATGACTCCAACCATGCGACTCAAAATGAAAACCGCATTGTTGCATTTCCAGAATTTCATCCAGAGTCAAATATCCTGGTCTGCCTATCAAATCGACAGCCAGAAAAATGGTGGGGAAAATTTTATTATTGATAAAAAAATCCCGACAATCCCAAATACCGCGGAAGCCGTCGTCAAAACAAATTTGAAGTTGATATTCATGTGTCGGCACGTTTTCAACAATCGAATAACCCATATCTTGCGCCGCCTGACAATGTCGGGCAAAAAGAGCCAACGGAGTTGCCATATCGCTGTAACTTTGGTCGGCAACCACGTCGTGATAAAAAACGATTTTTCCTTGCGTAGAAGAAAACAAACGAGCGGAAATCGATAATGCTAAAAATTTACATCTGTTCATAATTATTAATCTAAAACGCTATAAATTGCGGCTGCGGTTATTTCCGGCGTGATTGACATTGCCAAGTTTCGGCTTCGTTTTCCCATTTCAAACAATGCATCATCCGGTAAATTCATAATTTGTTTCATCGCTACAGCCAAAGCATTGGAATTTTGTGCTGGAACACAATACCCATTATAGCCGTTTATTAAAAAATGAGAACTCGCACCACAGACTTGAGTACAAATTAAAGGTAATCCGGCTGCCGCAAATTCATGGATTACCAGTGACCACTGTTCAAATCGCGACGGCAAAACGAAACAACCACTCGTTTTTGCATAGTCAAGTAATTGATCCTGAGAAGCCGCTGGAAAAACTTCGACACCATCGGGTATCTGCCCCAGATCTCCATCTCCGACTAAAACTAACTTCCAATCTTTTTTTTCATCAATCTGTTGCCATGCATTAAATAAAAAATCAAGACCTTTTACATCCACAAAACGACCGACAAAAAGAAAGCGGTGAGGATAATAATTCTCTTTGGATGCCAGATCACAGCATGAAAATAAATCCGTATTTCCGCTTAATCCATATAACAAAATATTTTCTTTACGATATCCCATCCGGACGGCGTATTCATATTGCCTGCAGCCTGCAATGCAAATATGAGAAAAACAATTATGAATGTAAAACGGCGCAATCAGCGATCCCAACCATTGCCGCCATGTGCCTCGCCATTGAGTATCGCAACCGGTGACAACCGGGATATCGGGGTATGTCCGGTGAAATTTACGCAAAGATTTCAAATATATTTTATCAGCATGTCCAGCATTGCAATAAATCAAATCCGGTTTTATTGCCTGCAACTCCTTCCATAACTTGTTTTCGGAAAGATCTTCACGGGCATGACCGACCAATCGCGTTTCCGAAGGCAGAATTAACGAAAACCGATTAACGGGTTGACAATAAAAAACATGGATTTCAATATCCGGTCTCTTTAATAAAGCGCGATAAACAGCAATATTATCCGGTAACAGCTCTCGCCTCAAAAATACTATCTTTTTCATTTTTCTCCTCAAATACCAATGTCGTTTTACATAATGTCAGGTTGTTTTCTTTGACAGGCAGTGGCATTTCAAAATCAATTTTCTCCTCAGATTCAAATATTTTATGAAATGGCATTTCCAGAAATACTTGCGTCAGCGGGGTATTTTTTTTGGTTTTTCGTAAAGTGGCCAGTACTTGCTGATATCCTTGTTTATATAAGTATTGCGCCAAAGTCTCAATGACACACAGTTCGACTTTTTTCTGAGCAATACGGCAGGAAACGACAAAATCTTTGATCCGAATTGCATGCGCATTATCTTGCACCAGTGATATGAAGCCCACAAGACCGTAATCGCCAAACTTATCTTGACAGGAGAATGCAAATGAAAGTGAATCTTTTTGATTTAGAAAATCTTTAAATTCATCTGCTTGATAACGGTATGTTGACAAGTTTAATTGATTTGAACGTTGTAGCAATTCAAAACAACGCAACTGCTCTTGCTCCGAGATTGGCATAAAAATCTTAATTTGCATTTCCAATGATTTTATATATTCATCGTAATTGTCTGCAAATTTCGCATGAAATTCGCGGCGTTTGTTCTCTGCCTGATACGAAAAGCGGCGTTTTTTACTCATTTCAGTAATTGGCAGCTGAAAACACGTCATGGCTTCAAATTGCAGCGCGTCGACTTCAGAATAGCATCGGACTTCGGGCAATGCGGTTGAGACCTCTTCTCGCTCCCGGATATTATCATCAACCAAAATAATGCTGTCAATGCCAATATTCAGTTCTTTTGCTAATTGTTTGATATTTTCGCTTTTTGCGCCCCAATTAATGACTGGACGGACGAAATATTCATCTATCTCAAAATGTTTTAACGCTGCAATGGCATCTGCCTCGGTATTTTTACTGATAATAGAATGTAAAACTCCCTTTTCATCCAAATTTTTAATAATTTGAATGAGGCGATGATCCAGGCGAAGTTTGTTTAAGCCATCCTCAATCAGTACGCCTTCCCAAAGAGTATTATCCAAATCCCATGCAATGCACTTGACCGGAGGAAGCGCTTTTTCAACGTTACAACTGCAAATTTTAATGAAATCAAGCAGTTGGATTTCCAACTCAACGGATTGATTTCCCTCCGGAAACAAAGAAACTAAGACATCGTGATGATTTGAGGGGAAGCAAATTTGTGTCATCGGAATTTGAAAAAAATTATTTCCGGGAACTAGAATAAACGCATGTTCCCAAAAATTTTTACCGTCTTTGCTCATACGTGCTAACAGACGAACTTCCTCTGATGCAAGAGACTGGCATTGAAGTAAAAACGCATCCGGCTGTTGCCGGATGGCAGGCAGATGCCGCAATATTCGTTTAATTAAAGAAGCTCCGCTGATTTTACGGGATTTGCCTAACAAGACAGAACTGAGACAGGTAATTACGCTTGTCAGTTGTTCGGCAATCCCATACCAAAATGGTGATAGCATGCAAGGGTAATAAAAAGATTCAATTTTTCCCCAAGGCTCAAACCGACATCTGACGCCATTGGGACCAGATTGAAATCCACGAGTCAAACGACGGCAGCGCCCATCAAAGCGCTCTTTAAAATTCAAGCATGAGGTATAGCAAACCGGAGGCGCACACTCCAAGCAATGTTCTTCCCAAAATGAAAGATAATAATTTTGGACAAAAGAGTTTTTAAGCTTCCGTCTGGATGCAAATAATTTTTTCGGAATACTCCAACTATAGTCAAACATCATCTTTCTCCTATTTAGCAAGCACGATGGCAAAATAACGCAATAATTGTATCAATTTCATAATTATAATATCGCTAAAAATCATTTTTCCCGATGAGGGCGTTTTGAAACTCTGTTAATGAATTTGGGAATACAATATCTCTGAATCTCGATGTCTTTTCAACCCATAACGCGATCGAGAAACTGATCAATAAAATTAAAATCTGGACAATAACCGCGAACAAAACAGAAATCCAATCAAGCCGTTTGAGTAATTCAAAAAACAAATATCCGATAAAAGCATGAGTCATATAGATGTACATGGATAGTCGGCCAAAATTTTGCAATAATGTACTTCGTCCCAACTGCTTTTTAAACGAATAAAGCAAAAAGATGAATATCCCGGGAAAAATTGCGGTCAAAACAAGATAAGACCAAGAATATAAATGTTTTTGATTAAAATTATGAATTACGCAATAATTATAAAAATAAACGCAACTTAAAATGATAAAAAGCATCAACCAAATCATTTTAAGTTTTTCGACATAACAGGGAATCATTTTTCTCACCATTACGCCATAAGATAATAAAGAAAATCCGACTACTACATTGGGCAGCAAATTCAACGGTCCGGCATCGAATTTGACCGCAAATTTATATAAAAAGAAATACGACAGGAGCGAGGCTGCCAACATCATCCCCCGCCACGGCTGATACAACCGGTAATAACAGCCCTTGACCAGCATCGTCATCAGCATTGCCGGTAAAAACCACAACAGTTGAAACCCGACGTACTTTGCCAGCAACATTCCGTTGCCGGTAAACAGCACATTGAGGAATTCGGCAGTGTCGAATTTGGCGCCATGTTTGTAAATTAAAAAATATCCGGTAAAAAATATCGTAAAAAACCATAGGTAGGGAACATAAAAACGGACAATCAAATCTTTGGCTTTTTGCCATTGCAACGGGTTCTCGTCGTATAAAAACGGAATGATAAAAAAGGTTTGAATATGAAACAAATACAAGTACACCATAACCTGATATTTTTCCACCGCATAGGTAAATACCATGTTATGTCCGAGCACGATCAAAATAATCAGCAGACCTTTGATCGCGGAGGATTCTTCTTTACTGAGATATGATTGTGGATTGGTCATGGTTTCTCTTGGGTTGCTCCAAGCGGGCGACGGCTGTAATCACGCCGATGCAAAGCCAAAAATTAAAAAACATAAAACCGCCGGCGGCAAAAATATAGCCTTCGGCCTGCATGTGGACAACAAAAAACGACAACAGCGACAACAACAAACAAAACAAATTGTAATTATATTTTTTGATGGAGCAAAGATCAACGCAGGTCCGGATAAAAATGATTAAAAATGCCAACCCGCCCAAAAGACCGGTCATCGACAATATGCTGAGGAAGCTGTTGCCGGTTTCAATGGTGCCGGTTTCCGCAAAGGTGGAGCCCAAGTCGGATAGCACATCTACCGAAGCGAAGCCGATTCCGCAAACCGGACTGGATTGAAATTCCTGAATGCGCTGCTGCCAGTGGTCATGCCGCGAGGAGGTATCCAGCCTTAACTCACTTCCGCCGTTTTTATTGATCACATTGTCGAAATACTTCTCCCAATAGCCGTGGGTAAACAATAAAACCAATCCCACTAGCAGCGAAATCCAGGTCAGCTTTAAAAAGGATAACCCATGGCAGGCGATCAAAAAAATCAGGACGCTCAGGATCATGCCGATGAGCGCCGTGCGCGAGGCCGCTGCAAAAATAATCAATACTGCCATAAAAATAACCGCAAAATAGAAATAACGCTTATAATCGCTTACTTTCAGCAAACGGTACATCGAAAACAAGATGGCCCAAGCTGCGCACGGCCCAAGCAACATGGAGTGGTTGGTGATCCCCTCATAATACGCCCCGGCTGAAAATTTAAACGGCAACAAGCAAAAGGAAACTACCACAATGACAATCATCAAACTTTGAATTGTCTCAAAGACCAGAATCCGAAACCGGTCAAAAAAGTCATTGCAGATAAAACCTGAGGCCAACGATGATATCAGAAAAAAGGAGATAAAACGCTCCCAAGGGCGAAATAAATACGGAATGTCATTGGTCAATATACTAAATACACATGCCACGTAAAATATTCCGAAAAATGGATCAAAATGCTTTTTGCTGCTCCACAGCAAACAAGCAACCAGCACCGTGATCAATACAATATAATATCCGGTTGTAAAATTATGAAACAACCACAAAATATTGTTGATGACAAACAGCCCGGTAAAAACAGACAAAAATTTCAACATGGCTCAATGCTCTTTATTTTTTGGGCCGGGACGCCGCCGTGGATTTCCTGATTGCCGACCGTACCGTTAACTACTGCTCCGGCGGCGGTCATTGCGTGTTTGCCTACCACGGCGCCGGGGAGCACCATTGTCCGGGCCCCAAGCCAGGCTTCGTCGCCGATTGAGATATCCCGGTTGGTGCCGCTTCCGGCGGCCCGATCAGGAGAATCCAGCAGATGAGTTCCGGTTCCGAGATAAACTTGCGGCGCGATATCCACCCGGCTGCCGATGGTCACGGTCGCCGGCCGGGAGCTCGAAATAAAGACTTCATGCCCGATAAAAACATCGTCGCCGATTACCAGTCCTCCGTTGCCGAATATTTTTACCGACGAGTAAATTCGCAGATTTTTGCCGATTTCGGCACCCGCCCACCGCAATAACCGGGATTTGAGCCGGAAACAGCGACTCACCGGCAGGCAGCCGAAAATACTTCTGACTATTTGCAATCGCATTGGTGAGAGCATAATGATTATTTTTCCCTATTTTTGGGTTTTCTGTACAAATCAAGGTATTGCGCGGCACATGCATTGATGGTAAATTGACGCTCAAAAAGTTTCTGTGATTGCTCCCGCATCTCCCGGACTTTTTCGGGAGGCAGCTCCAACGCCTGTTTCATTACCCGGTACAGCGCATCCGCCGAAATTTCATCGGCCAATAAGCCGCTGACGGGATGATTTATCCCCGTCGGTATCCCGCCGGCGGGGACGCAAACCGGTACACAGCCGTTGCCGATCGCCTCCAATAAACTGATCGGCATCCCCTCAAAAGTGCTTGACAGCACAAAAAAATCACAGTGCTGTAAAAAACACTGGGGCATCGTTGAGGGACCGTGATAAACAACTTCGGGGATGCGCTCGGCTTCAAACGCCTTGGCATACTCATCGTCCTGATTGCCGATGATGATAATCCGGAAATCATACCCGTCATCCCTGAGTAGCTTTGCCGCCTGATTGAGCATCCGCTGGTTTTTACAGGAGCAGAGGTGTCCGATATTTAAAAATAATTTGGTCGCCGCCGTCGGCTGTAGCGACTTGATGAAATCCGTGACTTGTTTGTGCTCCGCCGCGGAGTGTTCTTTCAGGGCAGTCCCGTTGTAGACCAAGGGCAGCCTCAGCCCGTTAAAATAGTCAATGGCAGACTGCCTTACCTGATCCGAAATGGTCACTGCCGTGACACTGCGACCGTATAAAAGCTTACGGATTGCATCAATATTGGGCATTTCCTTATCCGCCATGCTGTGAATGGTATGGACATAATGCGTTTTTGACGGCAAATTTAAAAAAATCAACGGCGAAGCATAAAACAGCGAAAACAAATGAGTGTGGACGACATCCGGTTTTTCGCGCCAGATCAGCCGGGCGATCTGCCAAAACAAACGCGGCGAAATGCCGTTGTTGCTTTTTTGGAACGCCACCCGCCGAAAATTGGGCTGATCCACACTCAGCTGATCCATTGCCTCCGGATAATGAGTTGCCAAAACGACTTCCTGCGTTTTGCCCATTTCCTGGCAAATATCCAAGACAAAACGGGGAATCCCACCGGTCGTCAAATCAGTACAAATATGGAGTATTTTCATTGGTTTTTCCGCAGTTGCCAGAGTTATGAATTATAAAATGCATCGATAGCATGTTCAATTTTTTTAATTTCTGGAAGGCAATTCTTTTCGTATGAAAATTTTTCAATAAAACATTTTGCAGCATTTTTTTTCATTGTTTGCATCTCTGCATTATCCCGCAAAATTTGAGACAATGCCTGGCTTAACCCTTCAACGGTGTCGTCTTTGGCGCAATAACCAAGATTATTTTCCTCAATGATTGCTCGTAATGAATCATTGTTTGAGCCTAAAACCGCCAAGCCGCAAGCCATGTATTCGTATAGTTTGGTCGGTGCACAGTATTTTTGGTTTAATGTCGGTTCGATGGAGTAGGTGTAATCGACAATTCCAACGTCGGCTTCTCCGATACAGGCTAACAAATCAATCCTTTTTTTTGCGTTTGCGATAAAAAAATGATTCGCATGCAATTTTTTTGCGGCATATTGTTTGGCATTGGCAACCAAGTATTCGGGAGCAGCGCAAAACGCAAGCAAAAAACACGGGGAACCGGTTGCCGCGACCAAATCAACGATCCGTTCAAAAGGTTTTTCTTTGCCGATACCGCCAATAAATAAAACGATCGGTAGATGTTTGGGTAACGCCACTCCGGCGAGTTTCGCCAAGCTTCCGGGAGACATCGGTGATGGGATGTTTTTTCCCGGCACAGTATTGATCAAAATAAATGGTTTTGCGGAGAGGTGAAAATAACGCATTCTCTCCTCTGCCCGAAATGGTTCGACATCGATAATATAATCAGGGGCTGTTGCATATTTTTCATAAATTGCAGCAAATTTGGATTGCGGATAATCATGCAATGTACATAATTCCTGACAAAACTGGATCAACAATGGCTTTTTTATTCTGATTTTTTTTACCCAGGCTGCTTCTCGCAAATAACCGGCCTCTGTAATTAAAATGCACGAAGCTCTCATCATTTTGCAAATAATGTAAGCCCGAAATGCAATATGTGACAGTGACCGCATCCAAACATTCCATCGGGGAGACCAAAAGGTCCAGCAGGTGCATTTTAATCCGGTCTCCCTATATGCATCCGCGTTTTGCGGCACAGTTTTAATCATAACAGACAGATCAAAATTACAATTCAACTCTTTCAGTAAATACAACGTTCCGGAATAAACCGAGAGAAAATCCGTACCGGGAATCGCCAGTATTTTGTTTTTCACAGTAATTGATCCTTTAAAATATCAATGATTCGTTGAGCAGCCATTCCGTCGCCGTAAGGGTTGTGGACTCCGGTCATTTCGCGATAGGAGGCTGAGTCGGTTAACAATCTGACGGCCTCGTTGATAATTGTTTGGGCCTCGGTTCCGACTAATTTTACGGTTCCTGCTTCGACGGCTTCGGGTCGTTCTGTGGTATCGCGCATTACCAATACGGGCTTCCCCAGGCTTGGAGCTTCTTCCTGCACGCCGCCAGAGTCTGTCAAAATTATTTTTGCCCGCATCATCAATGCCAAAAATGATAAATACGGCTGCGGTGTAATCAACTTTATATTTTGATACAACGCCGGGTTTAAAATCCGCTCGACCGGTTCTTTCACATTGGGGTTGAGATGGACGGGATAAATGAAGTCAGTATCCGGAAAACGTAAGGCTAAAGTTCCGATCGCCTTGCATATGTTTTCAAACCCGATGCCAAAATTTTCCCGCCGGTGTCCCGTAATCAGTACCATGTCATGATTGCCTAGGTACTCTAATCCGTCTCCAGGCAATCCGGAAATTTTCGGACATTGGGCGACAACCTTGTCTTTTGCTAAAAGCAAAGCATCAATTACCGTATTTCCGGTAATGAAAATTTTGCTTTCTTCAATTCCTTCGCGAAGCAATGCCGATTTGTTTTGACCGGTGGGGCAAAAGTGATAATTTGCCAGCCGCGATGTCAAAACCCGATTGCCCTCTTCGGGCCAAGGAGAGTATAAATTATTCGTACGAAGTCCGGCTTCAACATGACCAATGGCAATTTTATTATAAAATGCCGCCAATGCCGCACCTAAAACTGTAGTGGTATCCCCTTGAATTAAAATGAGGTCAGGATGTTCTTCTTTCAGGTAACTGTCAATGCTTTCCAGAATCCGCGATGTCAACTGGCTTAATGTTTGATTTTTTTGCATCAAACTCATATCCATATCCGGGGTGATGCCAAAGGTGTCCAATACCTGATAAAGCATTTCTTTATGCTGCCCGGTCGTGCATAATTTGCAATCAAAACTTTGATCATTTTTTAATTTTAAATACAACGGGGCCATTTTAATTGCTTCGGGTCTGGTCCCTAAAATAATTATAATTTTCTTTTTCATCATTTCAATTATCCTATAATAATTAAACAGCTTGATATTAAAAATTAATGTCTTCGAAAAAAGAGTATTTTATTCAACAACTTGATCACAAACTCTTTTTCGAAAGCATCAAATCCCAGCAGCCAGACCAAAATTACTTCACCGAGCGGCAATAATAAAAAACTCACGATCAGCCGCCACAATGAATCGGCCATGAGACCATGGATGAGTGCTGCCGCCAGAATCAGGGGGATGACTACTTTGAGTACCGGCAGCAGCACTTTAAGCACCCAAACCCGGGGCGGGACGTCAAACAGCCGTTTGACCCAGAAAATTCGTCCCAGGACGCAGGCAACAGTGGTCAGCACCGAGCACCCCACCACCATGACTGGCGAACCGCCCAACCAGGCCAATAACGCCGCCAGCGGCAACGTCAAAATCAAGATGCTGCCCAATGACGCCTGGTATCCGGCGATTTTACCGTGGGCGCTTACCATGACCATATAACCTGAAGTGAATTTTTCGGCCATAAAAACCAGCAAAATAATCCAGCAAAACGCCCCGGTCAGCTCCGGTACATTTTTCAGCCACAATTGCAATAAAAAGTCAAGCTCGCTCAATAACGGGACTACGATCAGGCAGCTCAAAAAAACCGAAAATCGGCTCGCCCGCAACGACAAATCCAGCACCCGGTCATGCTCACTGCGCCCGGATGACGTGGTAATTTCCGGCGAAAGTGCGGTAAACAACCCTGCCGAGATTTGTTCGGCCTGACCGGCCAACTGATTGGCCACACCCAGTGCGGAATTCATTTTTGGGCCCCAAAATATGTTGACCAAAATCACGATTCCCGAGCTGCGGCCCAAATTGCCGAGGACCCCGAACAGCGTCCAACCGGCAAATGACAACAGCTCCCGGATCCGTCGACGGTCAAATTCGCCGCGCAGTATCAATTTGCACTCCGGGAAAAAATATACCGCCACCCAGCATTGCGCCAGCAGTAACCCGCCGTTGATTGCCGAAACCCCGAGTCCGTAAAAAACCAGCCGGTCGCCCGGACAATTCAACAACCAATATGCCAAAATCAAATTAAAGATCGACCCGATCAGGGCAAACAGCGCCAGCAGTGCAATTTTTTGCTTGGCGTTAAACATCCCGATCATCGGCACCGATGCCACGCTGAGCGCTGTATAAATCAGCACTCCGGCATAAACAACCATGCATGCGGCGGTCCGGTTTTCCGGGATATTAAGCACCGACTGGATCATCACATAGCCGACGGGGATCCCCGCGGCCAGAATCAACGCGGCTAAAATGCCGTGCACAACCATCGCGCTGTTAAACCATTGCCGGACCTCCGCCACATCTCCCTGACCGATCGAATATGCAAAGTGGCGCTGGGCACTGCCGGCCATGCAGAGATTGATAAATCCTAAAAATGCCATAATCCCGCCGATGACGCCAAACAGCCCGAAATCGATTTCTCCCAGCGCCGCCAACACCCAGCGGCTGGCCAGCAAGCCCATAAAAGCACAGACAAACAATCGGCCGTAACTGGCTATAACGTTATAAATCATCACATGCGAGCGTGTCATCGGTCAACTTTCGGCAGAGTGATCAATTGCCGCACCTGACCGGCAAATTGATCAAAACAAAAGACCGATGACACCATAGCCGGCGCTCGGCGCTGCATTTCCCGGCGCACTCCGGGATTGTCCATGAGTTGACAGGCTTGCTCAAACATCTTGTCGGCGGTTTGCGAAATCATCAACCCGTTGCCGTCAAATTTATACTTTTCAAGTCCCCGTGCGGCGAAAGCCGAACAGAGACAAACCCGCCCAAAGCGCATTGATTCTAAAACCTTGATGCAAGTACCGCTGCCGGAGTAAATCGGCGCTACCGAAAACAAGCTGTTGCGGTAGACTTGTTCAAGACTTTCCACATACCCCAAGAGGTCAATATTGGGATACCGCTCCAGCCATTTTTTTTGGTATGACTCGGGCAATCCTTTTCCGACAATGCAGTATCGGAGAGTGGGATACCGCTGCACCAATCTGGTCCAGACATGCTCCAAAAAATAATCGATTCCCAGATAATTCGCCTCGTACAACAGTAGTCCGACCGAAAAAATCATCGGTCGCGGCGGCTCATCGTCGACCGCGGTGTCGGTTTGCGGTGCATTGGGAATATTCATTAACCATTGCTTGCGCTCCAAATTTATCTGAGCCAATTGATTATGATTGGCAATCCAGACACCGGCGGCTCGCCGATAAACAAAATTCGCCCACGTCTCCACCAAACGGATTGCCAGTCGGCCCATCCGCGAATTATGACCGTTGCGACAATAGATATTGCTTTGTACTTCTGTTGGCAAATCATCAATATCAATAAACAAATCAGCTATTTTCCACGCACGGCAATATGCCGCCCACTTGGTGTAGCGACAGACGACAATGTCTATTTTTACGCCGGTCCAAGCATGCCAGACTGAGACATCCAAAGTCACTGGCAACGCGCAGATCGGCAAATATTTACTCAAATATCGGTCTGCCAGCCACGGCAACGAAAATTTTTTGATGCCGCAAATATGGGCAATTTTGTTTTCGGCATCAATCTTATGTAAAAAAGGTGCCGGAACGGGTACAGTGGTATAAACGGTTCCCAGCTGCTCCAGCGATTTTTTTAAAAAAAATGATCGTTGTGCTCCTCCGGCGGAGATATCCCGCGGGTCACTTGGGGAAATCAGTAAAATATTCAAAGTATTTCCAAATTGTAACTTGCTTTTTTGATCACTTCCGGTAAATGTTTTTGAATTTGTTGCCGATACTGCGGCAAATGATCCAAAAAACACGCCAAATTTTGTTCCAAAACCGCTATGTCGGACTGTTCCGGCGGCGGCATGACCAAATTATCCGGCAGCTCAAAATGTTTGATCAGGCCGGCAAATTTATCTTGATAGCTGAATACACAAATCGGGACACCGCTTGACAGTGCGGCAATTGCCAGGTGCATTCGACTGCTCAGCAACCCGTCGAGTAGTGACGCAACTGCTTTGGTTTGCGACGCCGTCAAAACTTCCGGTCGGAAATAAACGTTTTGGGGGTTGTTTTGTCTCAGTTTGTCATACAGCGGCTGCAAACTGATGTTATCCCCGACAGTTTCGCGCGAGTCATGCGCAATCAATAGGCAAGCCACCCGCCGCGAGCTCATCAACCGCTCTAGCACCTGTGTCAATACTTGCACGTGTCCCGCAATCACAGCCGCCGAGGCATGCGCAATCAGCATCGGATGCAAATTGATCCCTAAAACAGTATTGCCAATACTTCGCTGCATTTGGCACCACTGCTGCGCATTTTGATACTGCTCCGTGCCTTGATCGGCCGAAAGCATAAAAGCGGTATCGGCAACCAATCGGGCAGGACAGCCGGTAATCCGGCAAAATCGTTCGAATGAATATGGATCGCGAAGGTTGAATCTCAGCCCGTGATTGGCCGCCGTCCGGAAATACCGACCCATCACCGGCGCGGCTTTTTGATTGAAACTGAACCCGAGCAAACTTACCTTGATTTGACGCAAGTGTAATACATCCGCCGTTGCCAACAGCATCAATGATGTTGCCGGACTGTAATACCCGTCCATTACGTCCGCACCCAAAATAAAAACATATTGCGGCCCGAAATCCATTGCGGCCTTGACAATAGAGCAAAGCGCATTCCGGCCGCGCCACGCTTCCAACGCTGTCATGCCGCGCGCGCGCACTGCCTGCGAGCCCAGCTCGTCAGCAGTGATAAATGCCACTTCAATCCGGTCGGATTTCTTTTTGGCGCCAGCCAAAACGGCATCGATCATTGCCTCGTCGCCTTTTGAACCAAACACACTCCAAGGGTCACAGGGAACCAGTAAAATCTTTAGCGGGGCGTCCTTGGCGCGGTCTCCGATCGTGGTTTGGGTCTCAGTGCATAACGTTTTCCAGTCATGGGACAAATGTTTCACCAATTGGTAATTATGCCACCAATTGCGTATTTTTTGCAATGATTTCATCGTTTTCTCTTTGTCCGCAATTTGACCGACACCCATCCGCAAATCAATCCGGCAAACATCGCCGCAAGAGCGATTCCGCCGCTGAGTTTAATCCATTGTCCGGTGCTCAAGGTCGTTAAAAAATACCATATCCGGCGGGACAACCCAAGCTCCGGAAATCCCTCTACGCCGTCAAGTCGCTTGGCCAGACGTCCGCCAAAGACATAGCTCTCCTCATTGATTCCGCCCGGGTCACAATTGGCCGCATGCAGTCCGACTTGCGTATAGCCAAAGCTCCCGCCGCGCAACCCGTGAATGCCGGGCACCCCGTATTGCCAGTCCTCCAGCCACTCCCAAACATTGCCGCCCTGCTGCACGGTACCATAATAACTCGGACTTTTTTTATAACTATCCACCTCTGCCAAAAAATAGGGAGGTCCCTCCGCCAAATGATTACTCTGCAGATAATTGCAGCCGCCGGCAGACAAAGAGCTTTTCATCGCAACCGGAGGGTCGTCGGTGCGGGTTGCAAAATTCCAATATTTTCTTGGTCCGAATTTTTTTGGGTCATAATACGCGGCCTTGTACCATTCATTTTGGTTGGGGATCCAATATTTGGCGAAACTGTTGCGCTTGCCAAAATCATGATAAACTTTTTTATGTCCCGAACGAATGTCTTCAAAATCCGTCGTATCGTATGCTCCCTGCCGGGCATTGCCCTCGGTACTGCCCAACTCCGATTTACCGCCGGAAGGCCGATCGTAATGCATCCAGTTGGCATAACGGGCCAAATCATACCACCCGATGTAATTAACCGGGCGATTTTCCCAATTTGCTTTGCACCGATAAACAAAATGTCCGTCGGCTTCGACAATCCGGTCGATCCCCCCCAATGCGCCGGTGGTCATGGCCGGGTTGTAGAGACCAAAAGGATCGGACTGAGTGGCCACGCTGTTTAAAAAATCTACCCATTGCCGGTTGGATATTTCGCAGCGAGCGAGCATAAATGGATATGCCACCGTACCATAGTTGCCGTAAAAACAATCCGGAGCATTCCCCGCGTCGTCGATAATGACATACTCGGTTTCGTGGTTTTTTACGCTTGGCGGCGGAGTTATTGCAAAGCCGGGGGCGGGCTTCTCCGTCGGTGCCGCCGCACCGATCCGCCGGGCCGGACGAAATGAAAACGTCGACAGCTTTTTGTGAGGCTCATCGCCCTCGACATATCCGATTTCCAGTGAGTTGCGATAGCGAAACAATGATCCTCCCAAAGCATATCTCCATTGGTCGGAGTTGCAAATATCTTCCACCCACTCCGCCGCATTGCCTCCCTGGCCGAGTGTGCCGTAATGACTGCGTTCCAAATAAAGCATCACCGGGGCCAAATGCGGAAACGGTAATGCCCACGACTCCTGATAATAATTTGCGCTGTTGGCATCCTGTGGATTTTGGCTGGGCGGCTGATCGCTGTTGGTGGCATATTTGCGGTATGTGCCTTTCCCGTCATAAAATCCAGCCTTGATCCATTCGTTGCGGTTCGGCAGCCAATATGCCGCCGTCGGATTGCGTTTTGCCGGAGCATTGGCTTCCGAGGTATTATAGGCGCCGGTTTTAGCGGTGCCTTCGGTCGTTCCGAGGACTGACTCTCCGTTCGTCGGCATCCCGTAATTGAGCCAGTTTACATACCGGATCGCATCAAACCAGGAGATGAAAACCGCAGGCAAATTCTCATAGCCCGGCTTGACACGGTAGACATATTCGCCTTCGCGGCCATCCTGAATAATTCCGCCGAAAAAGTGTTCCGCCATTAAAGAGGTATACAAACCGTAAGGATCGGATTTTTTTGCAACCGCGTTTAAAAAATCACTGTACATGACATTGGTGACTTCGGTCTCCATAATTTCAAACTCATAACCGACACTGCCGGCAAGCAAGCGTGGTTCAGCCGCATTGCCGGGGTCGGGAATTCTGATCCATTTCGGCTCTCCGGCGGTGGCGAGCCAAAGCGGGGACAAAACTGCGACAAAACCTTTCAGTGCTCTTGAGAAATGAAAAGAACTCATCGCTCCCGGTACTCCCGAATGGTTTGTTTGATGCCCTCCTCCAGGGTAATTTGCGGCTGCCAGCCCAAGGCATGGGCTTTGCTGCTGTCCATCAACTTGCGGTACATTCCGTCGGGTTTGGAGGCATCCCACTTGATTTCGCCCTTAAAGTCGGCGGCGGCGGCGATTTTTTGCGCCAACTCCTTGATGGTGATGTCGCTCCCGTAGCCGATGTTGATGACTTCCGGATCGTTGTGGTTTTGCATAAAAAAGTAGACTGCCGCCGCGACATCATCGACATGGAGAAATTCGCGCAGCGGTGCTCCGGTGCCCCAAACGACCTCTTCGCTTTTGTTTTCACGTGCCGCATTGACAAACCGGCGGACAAAGGCCGGAAACACGTGGCTGTGCTCAGGGTGATAATTGTCGTTGGTGCCGTAGAGATTGCAGGGCATCAAACTCACGGTGTCAAAGCCGTACTGCTTGGCGAGGTAGAGACAAAGTTTGTAGCCGGAGATTTTGGCCAGCGCGTACCCCTCGTTGGTCGGTTCCAGCGGGCCGGTCAAAAGATACTCTTCTTTGATCGGCTGCGGGGCTTGCGCCGGGTAGATGCAGCTGGAGCCCAAAAAGCAGAGTTTTTTAACTTTGTTGCGATAGGCGGCCCAAATCACATTGTTTTGAATTTCGAGATTTTCGGTCAAAAACTCGGCCATGTAGGTTTTGTTGGCAATGATCCCGCCGACTTTGGCGGCGGCAAGCACCACGTAGTCGGGCTTCTCGGTTTCAAAAAAGACATTGACCGCGCGCTTGTCGGTGAGATCAAGCTCCTGACGGGTCCGGGTAATCACATTGGTGTAACCCTCATTCGCAAATTTGCGAACGCAGGCGCTGCCGACCATGCCGCGATGGCCGCAGACAAAGATTTTAGCGTCTTTGGCAATCAAAATCCCACCTCATATCTGGGATTATCCAAGAGCCGCAAATCGCCGTCGGTCATGATTTTGACCAATTGCTCAAACTTGACCTCGGGCTCCCAGCCCAACTGGCGCTTGGCCTTGGCGGGGTTGCCCAAGAGTTGTTCGACTTCGGCCGGGCGGAAATATTTGGGGTCGATCCGGACGACGGTTTTGCCGGTGGTCGTGTCCACCCCGACTTCGTCAACGCCTTTGCCGCTCCACTTGATCGGGCGACCGACATGGGCAAAGGATTTTTCAATGAATTCACGCACCGTGTGCATTTCGCCGGTGGCGACCACATAATCGTCGGGAGTGTCCTGCTGGAGCATCAGCCACATCATTTTGACGTAATCGGGAGCATAGCCCCAGTCGCGCAAGGCGTCAATGTTGCCCATGTAAAAGCAATCCTGCAAGCCGCGGTGGATGCGGGCCACCGCCATGGTGATTTTGCGGGTCACAAAAGTTTCCCCGCGCCGGGGCGACTCGTGGTTAAACAAAATGCCGTTGGAGGCATGAAGGTTGTAAGCCTCACGGTAATTTTTGGTGATCCAAAAGCCGTATTGCTTGGCCACGGCATAGGGGCTGCGCGGATAAAACGGAGTGGTTTCCGATTGCGGCACCTCCATGACTTTGCCGTACAATTCGGAGGTGGACGCCTGATAAAACCGCGCCGGGATACCGGTCTCGCGGATGGCGTCCAGGAGCCGCAGCACAGCCAGCGCATCGGCGTCGGCGGTGTATTCTGGTACATCAAACGACACTTTGACATGACTTTGCGCGCCAAGATTATACACCTCGGCGGGGGCGATCCGCTCAATCAAGCGGTTGAGGTTGCTGGAGTCGGTCAAATCGCCGTAATGGAGAAACATTTTGACATTGTCATTGTGCTGATCCTGATACAAGTGATCAATCCGGTGCGTGTTAAACGAGCTTGCCCGGCGGATGATCCCGTGGACTTCATAGCCTTTTGACAACAAGAGCTCGGCCAGATAGGATCCGTCCTGTCCGGTAATCCCGGTAATTAGTGCTTTTTTCATCGATCCCCTACCATTATGATGTTACATTCAACGCATTACCGGCAATCGTGAAATTTTTGTGCGGTATTTGTTGATTTCAATTTTTGCGACCTTTTGTTTCAAATAATCAATCAATATATCAAATCGCCGGCATCCCAGCACATGTCAATATAGCGGTCAAAGAATAATAAGTTAATAATAACACTCAGCTCATTGACCCGGCGGATCACGATTGCGTCCTGACCCTTAAACATCCCGGATTTGATGCGTACCGAGGCCCCTTCGTGCAACCCGGAGTTGACGACCAGTTTGTGCTCAGCCGACTGCAACTCGCACAGCCGGACGATTTTGAGATCCCGGATGAGTGACTCCTCTTCCAAGTCGGAGAGTGTTCGCAAGCCCCAAACCAGCTTGTTGCGGCGGATCAGCGTTTCCTCGCCCAGACTCGGACAGGCGAATAAATACCCCGGAAACATCGGCAGCAGCGTTTTGCGTTTGCTCCGATGGTGAATCTCCACTTTGGTTACGAGCGGCAAATAGACCACAATTCCGGCTCCGGCAAGATATTGCCTGGCACATTTTTCGTTTCTCGGTCTGGTTTGCACCAAACACCAGCGTTTCTCCGGGATATGCCTGAAGAATGCTGAAATATCTTCGATACACTCAATTGTATTCATGCATGACTCCGTAACCCAGACAGGCGATGCCGACATACGGGGCAAAGCCGTATGTTGCCGATCTCATTTTTGGTACATAAATCTATGGCTTAATATAGTATCGGTTTCCGGGTTTGTCAAGAGTGGCTGCGATCTTTTCACGATAATCGAACCGGGAATGAATGAAACATGATTGATGAGCTCGTACTGCCGTATCAAATATTAGTAAATTTAATATTTTACAATCTGATATTTGGAATATAAAATGATTGGTAACGGCAAAATTACATCGTTGTAAACGGACGGAAGGGAATAAGCAATATAACAATTTCTCCTCGCACCAATAGCGCGGTTAGCGCCGCCCGTGAATGGAGAGAATCGCCGAGCAAATGCGATGGCGACAAGGAGAGGAACGACCAGTCGAACGGAGTCGGGCGAAGGCTCCACCGCCGTAATGGATGCGTAGCCATCCATGTTGAGGTGGCGTGACGGGGCAGCAAAGCATGCTCCGTCCGGCTAACAGCGGAAGTCTGTCGCGCGGCGTGGCCGAAAACTACGATTTGTACCAACGGCCACCCAAACGAGAGGTCGCGAGTATTTTTCCGGGCCAAGCAACACAAGACGGTAAACTATAAATAACGGGTAAAGCCGATGTCGCGCAATTGTCCGAAATAAGCAGCCTCCTCGGTTTCGGTCAATTGATTGAGCGGCTGCCGGACCGGACCCGGGTCAAAGTTTGCAAGTTTCAACGTGCATTTGCCCGCTCCGGAAGGGTAGGAGCACATGATTTTGATCATTTGCTGGCTCAATAACTGCAACTCGCGCGCCCAGACCAGATCGCCCCGGGTGAACGCCGCGATCAACTCGGCGTAGAGCTTGGGAGCGTAATTGTAGGTGCTACCGACGCCGCCAACCGCTCCCAGACTCAGCCCGGCAAGCAAAATTTCGTCGCGGCCAAACAGCATTTGCGCCTTGTCGCCACACGCATGCATGGCGAGCGAAAAATCCATCAAGTTTTCGTAAGTAAACTTGACCCCGGCAAAATTGGGAATCGCTTTCAACAATTTTTCGATCATCGGCGCCACCGCAAAATTAACGCCGGTCAGCGCTGGGATGTGGTAATAATAAAACGGCAATTTGTGGGCGGCGGCGGCAATCGCGGCCAGCGCCTTCACCAGATCGTCCGGTGCGGCGGGCTTAAAATAAAACGGCGCCACGGTCGCGACCGCGTCGGCGCCGATTTCTTGCGCGTGAGCGGCAAATTCGGCCGATGCTTTGACCGACGGACTGCCGGTATGGACAATGACCGGCAGCTTGCCGCGGCCGGCGCGGACAAAGGCTTCGGCACTGCGGGCGCGCTCACGGTCGGTCATGGCGGAAAATTCCCCGGTGGTGCCGTTGACAAATAACCCCGCCAGCGGACTCGCGGCGAGAAATTCGACCATGGCTGGTATTTTGGCTTCATCCAACTCTCCCGCCGGGGTAAACGGGGTGTGGGCGGCGGCGATCAATCCTTGAAACATCATTTTTTCTTCCTGTAGGTTATTTTTATTGCTGTTTGACCCGGTAAAGCCGGAAATCGGCTTCTTTGACGGGCGGCAGCTGGAAACTGTCATTGGTTTGCTCGATTTTTTGCCCGGTTTCGGCGTCAAAAAGTTCGGCCGGGCGCGGCAGCGTGATGAGTTCGCCATTGTTGCTCCCCGCCGGCCGCCAGATGCCGAGCCATGAGGCGTTGGCGTAGACTTGCAGGTCGTCGGCCGGGCTGTAGAGATGGACCTTGGCCTGCCGCATGACGGCGCGGGTCTGGGCGGCAGTCAAGTTAACCGGCAGATGGAGGCGGTTGCCGCTGGTTGTCACTGCCGTTGCCACCGGATCGAGAAACAATACGGTGCCGGGGTAGTTTTTCAACCTCTGCTCGATTTGCGGATCGGGTACCAGATAATTGGCAAAGATCAAAAGTTTGTAATCGCGTTTCATGATTTGATCGAGGTCGGTGGTGAGCCAAAAATCGACCGGCGCCCCCACGCTCTCCAACGTATAGCCCAACGTTTCGCGCAACTCCTCGGCCCATTGTTTGGTATCGAGCGTGAGCGAAAATACGCTGTTTTCGTCGAGCAGCACCGCGACTTGGGCGACAGACTCCAAATTGGTGGCGCGGGCCTCGTACCCGATTTTGGCCGATTGGGCGGCAAATCGGCGAAAGGCGTCAAAGTCGTACCAGTTGTGCGCAAAGTCATACCAGTAGCCGCCGGTGCCCCAAGTGAGAATACGGCCGAAGTCCCGGCTGTAAAGGGTGATGGTCTGCGCTTCGGCGCTCGCATAGTTAAAGTTGTCGCCGGCGGTCCCGTGATATTTGGCCGGGTCCGCCAGTTGGGTCGGGAGGTCCATTTCTCCCAAAAAGAGTTTACCGTGCGCCTTGATCGACTCCAGCGGCATCCCGAGCGAAATCGCCCGCTCGCGCCGGTAGTAGTTGTAGGGGCTGCAAATGGTGTCTACCTCGGGGATTTGCAGCAATTTGCTCAGCGCGTAATGTCCGGAGTCGAGCGAGTGGTACGGCGCACCGGCAAGATGATGCAAAAAATAACCGTAAAAAGCGCCGTAGAGCAGTTTGCCGTCGGAGGCGGTTTTAACTGTTTTGCCAAAGTCGGCGATCAATTCGACCGTATAATCGCTCCAAAAACGGTAGTAATCGCGGTAGTTGCCGGAGCCCTCACCGGAGCGCAGGAGTTGTCCTTCGCCGGCCAGACGCTCCGCCCGGACGGGGATGTTAATGCCGGCCCAGTCGGCATAATTTGCGCCCCACTCCTGATTGAGTTTATCTACAGTGCCGTAACGTTTTTGGAGCCAAAGTCGGTACTCATTTTGCATCATGGGCGAATAGTCGGGGAACTTGCTCTGGTGATAGCCGAAGTTATTCCATTCGCCGCAGTTGCCGTAACCGGCGCGTACCATAAAGATCCGGTCGGCGTAAGGCCCTTTTTGCAGTCTGGCAATCACTCCGGCCAGTGCGGCTTTGTATTGCTCGCGCCAGACTTTGGACGCATACGAGGCATGGGCCCAAGGGCCGCCCAAAAGCGGGATTTCACTGGTGTTGTCGTCGTAGCGGATCACCTCGCCGGGATAAAATTTGGCCCAGTCGCGCGGCACGTAGAGCCAGTAGCGCAAAAAGAACCGGGCCTCCGGGTCCTGCGCGGCGACGGCGACGATTTGGCCGGTGAGTTTGCGCTCAAGATCATCGACGCTGAGTTTGCCGTCCTTCCAGATGGACCATGGTTGAAACACCACCTCATAAAGATGAAATCCGGCGTTGCCGAAATCTTTGACGCTTTGCCGTGCCGCCAGCCAGTTCCACCCCACGTACCCAAAGATGCCCGGGTAATATTCGCCGTTGACCGACAGCGTCGGGACACGGTTGTGCATCACGATTTGCGCATCCGGAAAGCCGGAGCGGCTCCCCCGGTCAAAGCCGACGGCGGCAGTCGGATTGACCGCGGCAAGCGGCTCTCCGTCCGGGTCAAAAAATTCGGTTTCGACCCGAAATACCGCCATATCCCACTTGACAAGATCGGCTTGTTTTAAATCCTCCGGATCAAGCCGGAGCCGGAGCCGGCAGATCAGCATTTGATCCTTTTTGAGCTGCAGCAACGGCAATTGTCCGAGGGATTGTTTGCTTCCGTCGGGGCCGGTCAGCGTCAGTTTGGCGATGACCTGACGATCTCCGTCGCGGTCGGTGGCCAAAATGGCAAAGGTGGCCCGCGGCGCGGCAGCTTTCATCAAATCGGTGCTGTCGGTGAGCTCCAATACCCGGTCCTTGCCGGAGCAGTGAGTATGGATCATCGGGGCAAACTCCTGATTGATTATTTCAATCGATGCGGCCGTCAGTAACCCGGGCAGCAGTATGGCCAAAAGGCCGGAAACGTGTTTCATGATATCTCCTTTGTCAATTTAAAACTGGCGCGGCCAGTAGTTGCGCCACAAGGTGCTGTTGGTCGAGTATTTCATCTCCGAGGGCAAAAATGCCGTGACGTGACCGTCGAGCAGCAGCGAGTTGACCTTGGCGGCATGACGGTACGACAGATTGGTCCGGCTGAGGTCGCGGGCGTAGTACTCGGAGGTGGCGAACCGCCGCTCGTCGGTAAACGGCTCGATGACGGTGTCAAAAAATGCATAGGCCCGGGCCGGAGTTTTGATGGTGGCAAGTTTGCGGCGGGTGTAGCCATTGAGTCCGTTGTCGGAGCCGCCGGCCTCAAAACTGTAGCAGTAGTTGTGGTTGTAATGCAGCGCGGTGCCGGTGCGCACCGGGCCGGAGGACGGGCAGAGTAGCACTTTGGGTTTGATATCGTCGGGACCGGTGCCGCTGATTTTGGATAAATAAACATAGGTCCATGTCGGGTGATCCGCCTCTGCCGCGTACCAGTGGATCAGCCCGCCGCCCGTACCGCCGTAAGCTGAGACCGGCGGCGTGTAATCGCCATAGTCCCCCGAATAAAGCGCCATTGCCAGCCCGATCTGCCGCAGATTGTTGAGGCAGCCGCCGGATTTGGCGCGGTCGCGTGCCTTGCCGAGGGCGGGCAGCAGCATGGCGGCCAAAATGGCGATGATGGTGATCACGACCAAGAGCTCGATCAAAGTAAAATAAACACGGCTCCGGTTATGACTTGGATGGACTTGGTTTGACATTTTTTACTCCCGGTTTTGCTCAGTTTGATATTTTCAATTATGTTTGGAAATCAACAAATCATTGACATTAAGGGAATAACCGCGGATTTGCGCTTTGTCATAGGCGTCATCGACGATATAATTGACGATATAGACTTCACCGTCGGAGAATTGGACAAAACCGGAGTACCCCAGATCCGCCAGCGGCGAGCGGTCGTAGTCGATTGGAAATATCCGCACCGCACTCTCGCTCCGGGTTTCGGCCAGCGCCGACTTGCGGTCAAACAATCCCCCCAAAAAGTTTTGCGTCCAACTGCCCAGCCAGCCTTTGCCCCCCTGCATAAAACGGCAGGTGAGCAAAATGCGGCCGTCCTGCAAAAAACCGGCGACCGGCCGGTGACAGCCGGGGATCGGGAAATCAATGATCTCCCCCCAGCTTTCGCCGTCGTCCAGCGAAATAACTTTTTTGCAATCGTAGCCCAAAGCGCTGTTTTCACGCATAAAGCCGACCAAGGTGTGATTGCCGCAATCAAGGATGGACACTTCGCACAAATTCCAGCGCGGATCGGCGGCCATGCGGATTTCCTTGCTCCAGCTTGCTCCCCGGTCATCAGAATAGATTAAAAATTGGGCGAGCTTGCCCTCATGCAAACGGTGCGCTCCGACAATCCAGCGCCCGGAGGCAAGCTCCAGCAGTTTGTCGGGGACGATGCCGAAAATCGGCAAATCCGCGGCTTGCCCCCACGTGGCGCCTTCGTCATCCGAGAGATACAGCAAATTGCCTGCCCCGCGCTCGTTGCTTTGAGGTGCAACTTTATCCACCACAACTGCCAGTCTGCCGTCGCGCAAGCAACTGATCCGCGGGCAATTGTAATACCAGGACAACCCGCGCGCCCCCTCGGTGAGCGGACGTTTCGGCGACCAGCTGCGGCCGCGGTCGGAGGACTCGGCGAGCATGATTCTGGTGTAGTCGCGGTTGCCGTGGTGGGTGCATTCGGCAAAAACGCAGATTAGTTTGCCGCCGGGGGTCAGTGCCACGTCCGGCCACGCTTCGTAGAGTGTTGGATCATTGGATACCGTAAATTTTTTAACAAACATCAGTTGGTTCCGTATCAGGTTATAGATTTGATTGATGAGTATATTATACCATAAAACCGCCGTTTTGTCAATGATAAAAAAAAGTTGTGAATGATACTTTTTTGACACTTGAAAAAATTGCCGGAGGGATTATTTTATGAATGTAATAGGATGAAAAAATGATCATTGACCGAAAATTTATGCTCAACAAACTGCTCTTGGCCAAGGCCGTCAACCCGGAGAACGTGCGTTTTGCCCAAGCCGAGCCGCTGCCGCAGCAGGATATTTTTATCCATCCTCCGCCAAGGTTGTTTGTGGTGCTTTCGGGGGTCAAGCATCTCAAATATGCCGACGGCCAAAAACATTTGGAGTGCCGGTTGCTCCCCGGCGATATGGTCGTCACCCGGCGCGGCGGCTGGACGATTGAGTGCTGGGACAGCGCGCACGAGATGATTTCAGTGGTCTTTTGGCCGGAGTTTACCCGGGTGATTTACATCAGTCACGACGGTGCGGCGCCGCGACCGGCGGGGCCGGACTACTTTTATCATACCAGAAGTCCGCTGTCCCCGGTCGGCGGGTATATTTTGGAGGCTTTGCTGGCAGAAAACCGCGGGAGCGAGCTGGCGCAGAGTTTGTTTCACGCGCTGCTGCTGTTGCTGTGCGGGGTGCTGGCCGCCGACATTGAGCCGACGGGTCGCGATCAGGTGGAGTATTGCCAATTGGTGGATATTTTGCAGACCAATTTTATGTTTGATCACTCCATGGAGGAGTTGGCCTCGTTGGCGCATCTGGAGCCGGTGCGTGCGGCCCGGCTGCTCAAAAAGATGACCGGCCTTGGGTTAAGCAATTATCGGACGCAACTGCGAATGGAGTACGCCGCCGAGCTTTTGAAACAGCCGGAGATTACGGTTAACGAAATCTCCGAGCGCTGCGGCTATCATTATGCCAATTATTTCATCCGGGCCTTTCGTCGATATTATGCCGTTTCTCCCGGAGAATTTCGCCAATCGCGTCTTACTTGAGCGTGACGTCGGTGCTGATCTGGCCGCGACCGACGGTGGAGACGTGGCCGTCCATCCAAAGTACGGGCTTGCGCAAATTGTGGCGAAACGCGGCGGTAATCCCGTCGGCGGTGCCGCCGGGGGGTGAAAAAACGTTTTCCCAGTTCCAGCTGTCGACAAAAACGGGCACCCGGGCTTTGCTGGAGACGGTTTCGTAGCCGAGCTCGGAGACCATGGCGATGCGGCTGGCACTCACACGGTCGCCGGAGCGGGTGGTGGCACCCGGTTTGATGTAATAACTTTTGCTCCAGGATGAGAAATCATTGGCCACCTCGGCGTTTTTGGCCGGGCGCAATGATTGATTGATGACGACTTTGCCGAAGCCGTTCATCGAGTAGCAGTAATCGTCGTTGCCGGTCAGGACCACGCTGTCGCACTTAAAGACGCCGCTGTTGCGGTACGTGGTGGCGTCGCTCCAGCTGTAGAGGGGCATCACCGAGCTCCTGCCGACATAGGGCCCGATCCGGAAATACCAGAAATGGGTGTTGCAATTGGCCGCCTCCAAAGTCGGGCGTGCGGCCGGAAACCAGCTGTAATCGCCGGCGTACTGCATCATGCCGCTGCCGATTTGTTTGAGATTGCTCTGGCATTTGGCACCTTTGGCGGTTTCCCGAGCTTGATTGAGTGCCGGGAGCAGCATTGAGGCCAGGATGGCGATGATGGCAATTACGACCAGTAACTCGATCAAAGTGAACAATTTTTTGGCAATCATTTCAGGGCTCCTTGGGTATGGTTTATGGTTTTAACCGATTGGCGTTCGAGTAATTTCATCGGGATGCAGCTGCGGAAGCGGGCGATTTCACCGTCGAGTATTTTTTGCAGCCCCTCAAAAGCGGCGGCGATCTCGGCGCTGAGATCGGCGCAGACCGCGGTCAGTGCCGGATGATAAAATTCGCCGATTTTTTCGGAAGTCAGACTGATGATGCTGACATCTTCCGGCAGCCGGTAGCCGTACTCGCGCAGTGATTGCATGGCGCCCGGCACGATTTCGCCGGTGACGGCAAAGACGGCGGTAAAATCGATTTTGCCGTCGCGATCGGCCAGATACTTTTGGACGGCGGTTTTGGCGGCCTGCGGAGCAAATTCGCCGGCTTTGGTGCCGCAGTCGATCACCACGGTTTTCATCCCGAGCAGCTGGGCGGCATGCCGGTAGGAGATCAGCCGGTCCATGGTGGTAAACGCATGCGGTTCACCGACCAGGACGGCGGTTTTGCGGTGACCGTGGTCAAACAGATATTTGCATGCCTGCATCGAGCCGCCCGAGTCGTCCGAGCCGACATTGTTGATTTGGATGCTGCCCGCGGCGACGTTAAAAAACACGGCCGGGATTTGCCAACCGGCAATATGGCGCATGTCCTCAATGGTGATCCGGGCGTCCGGGATATGGATGATGGCGCAGTCATAGCCGGACAAATTAAGGACATCGATCCGTTGATCCACCGGGATCAGTGTTTTGTGCAAAATCCAGTTGGGATGATTTCGGGCAAAATCCAGTGCGCAGTCCCACCACTCCTTGATGACTTCTCCCGGCCAGTCCGGCAGTACGACCAAAACGCGGCGCTTGCAGTGTCTGCTATCCATATTGCTGAAAATTCCCACCCGGGGCAATCGCGAAATCAAACTTTGCTGCTCCAAGGTTTCCAACGCCGCGTCCAAGATCCGGCGGTGACACTTATATTTATCCGTCAACTCCCGGACGGAGTAAAAGCGGCTGCCCGCCGGAAAGCACTCCAGCTCCTGCCGCAGTTGGCGGCAAAGTTCTTTGACTTGCGGCTCCAGTTTCACTGTTTTGTCCCCGATTGGTTTGCTCATTACCAATATTGTACCAAAAGTGCACAGCTATCGCAAATGTTGTGCGCAAATTTTATAAAAAATATCGTGATTTGACGCATAAATCAAGTGATGTTGCGGTAAAATCTAATGATTTTGGGGATTGTCTTGCCGCCGGAGCAGCAATATTACCGTGGGGAGGATATAATCACAGCGCTTTTGCGGTCACTTGACGGCTTCGCTCCGGACGCAGCGGACAAAGTTGTAGATGCGCCGGACGTCGCCCTGCGGGCCCGCGCCCTGCGGGAAATCGGCCGGGTTGCCGACTTTGGGGTCGCTGCGTTGGGCGCCCGCGCCGTGGACGTCGAGCAAGCGCTTTTCGCCCTGCGGGTTGTCGCGCGGCGTCATATAGCCCAGGGCGCGGCCAAAGGCCACATAGACGGCATTGGCCCCGGATTCGCGGCCGTCAAGGTGGGTGGTGCCGGTCCAATAACAGGGGTAGTCGTCAATGCCGCCCTCATTTTTAATTTTGGTACATTCAAACACGGGGGCGATGGCGGGGGAATGGGTCTTGTCGGGGGACCGGGTGTAATCGACGATGGTTTGCAGCTCTTTGGCATTGGGAAGCCGCCAGTCGTCGTGGTTGGCATAGTTGAGCTTGTTACTCCAGTCCAAGGCTTCGCGCCAGTCCAGCGAGCCGTCTTTTTTTGCATAATTTTTGAGTGTAGTTTTAAGCGCCGGGTCGCCGCTGTCCGCTTTCATCCACATCAATCCGGTGGCCCGGTCGCTGACGGTACCGTCGCCGTTGTTGATCAAGTGATTGACGCCGTAGCCGGAGTTGCCTCTCACATAGCGGGCGTAAAAAGTCGGTTTGCGGGGGTTGCCCGACTGCGGGTAGCACTTGATCCGGCCGTCGGCAAAGTTGACGCCGAAAAATCCGGCTTGATTGCCCATGACCGGAGTCACATTAACGGTGCTGCTGATATACTGGGCGTCGATGAACCGCGCATTTTTCGGGTACTCAAAGGCAAAAAAATGAGTGTCGAGATACGGGATCGCGTCCGGCGGCGCGGTGGCTGAGTCGGGCTTTGCCGAACCGGTTTGCCCGGAGAACTCGATCAATGAGTAGAGCTCTTTGACGGTCGGCACCCGCCAGTCGGAGTAGCCGCCGGTGCGGTCGCGCCTGGCGTCATCGGCGGCGTTGTGCCAGCCGATGACTCTAAACTGTTTTTGCCACATTAAATTGGTATGATTGTCGGTGATCGTCCCGTCGCCGTTGTCAGTGTAACTTGGCTTGAGACCGGGAAATTGCGCATCCTGCCCGTAAAAATCGCTGTTGGCGGCAGGGGTAATGACTTTGCCTTTGGCGTCATAGCACTTTTGCTGATTGGTGCCGACCACGGGGTAAGTTAACTTGGTCTCGTCCGCCGCCGTAAGCCAAGACAGCAGCCCCCCAATGATGATTGCCGAAAAAATCCGTTTACACATATTTTCTCCCGATCAAGCCGTTGCACTTACGGTACTTTGGCTTTACTATACAAGGAGAAATAACGAAATGCAAGCGGAACAATGATATAAAAAAAATTGCCCAAACTTGGATATTGACTTTACCGGTTGCCGTGATATATTGGCAAGTGAAATCATTTTTTCTGGGGGGGACTTGGTAATGAATTCGGAAAAAAAGAACAGCGCAAAGCTCATTGATACGGCGGCCCGGACCGTGGGGGCGGCGATGGCGATTTTGATGTATGCAACCATTGTTATGGCCATGACGGATTTTAAGCCAACGGTGTCTGCCGTCAATGCGTCGCTCCTGTTTTATCTGATTTCGGCCTTGTTTCCCTCTGTAATGACAATGGGAATGGGGCTTGCTTATGTGATAAGCCTTCAAGCGTTGCCCGAGCGGATGACGCAATCAGAAGAGACAAAAATATGAGTTGGCAAGAGGTCAAAGAAATGTTAATTAATGGAATTAATTTTGAATCGGAAGAGGAAAGAAAATCATTTATTTCATCGATTGAATCAATGGATGCTTTTTTAAATACAATAAGGATATGTGCGTGCCCGAGAAAATTAGACCATTTGCATCGGTATAACAAGTTTTTTTCACAATTTTGTACCGGGACGGCGATGAAAGTTTCCGCGACGATACTTTTACCGGGCGCTGGTTGTGGTCCTTTGTCATGTTGCTGATGGCCGGGATGTCCTTTTTTTCATTGCCGGTTTGCTGGGTTATTTTTAAAATTTCGCCCTTGTTGCAAGTGAAAAACACGGATCATTGACGCTCTTGGGCTTATTTTTTACGCTGGCGGTCAAAGATCAGGCAGCTGAGGGCAAAAAATGCCGCGCCGGTGGTCAACAGTGCGATCAGCACCGGCGACAGGACTTTGAGAGTCGTCCCCTCCAAAAACAACAATTGGAGTGCCGAAACACCATGTCGGACCGGGTTGATGATGGTGATTTTTTGGAAAATTTCGGGCATGCTCTCCACCGGTGACAGCAACCCCGAGAGCATCGCTGCCGGGATTGCGTAGACAAAGGCGAGCAGCATCGCCTGTTGGAGCGAGCGCGACAGGATCGAGATCAGCAGCCCCAGCCCGGTGGCCGAGATGATAAAGGCGAAAAACAACAAATACAGCAAAAAAAACGAGCTGTAAAACGGCACTTTGAACCAAAATAAAATCACCGCCAGCCCGCTGGTCAGCTGGCATATCCCGACCACCATTACCGAAAAAAGTTTGCCGGTCAATATCTCCAGTGACGAAAACGGCGTCAGGCACAGCTGGTCAAAAGTTCCCGCTTCGCGCTCCTTGACAATGCACAGCGCCGCCAGCAGCAGCACGTCAAGCGACGAGAGGATCGCCAGCAGCGACGGCACCATAAAATAGTGGGCCATAAAATTGGGGTTGTACCACGCGCGCGATTGGATGGTTACCGGCGGTTGCCGGAAATCGTTGTCGCGGTTGAAATTGCTGATGATGCTTTGCGCGTAGCCGATTGCCGTTCCCGCCGAAATCGAGTTGCGCCCGTCGACGCTGACATGGACGACCGGGTTGCCGCCGGTCATCCGGTCGGCGGCAAAATTGTGCGGGATTACCAATGTTAGCTTGATGTCGCGCGAGGCCAGGCGGTCGGCAATCTGAGTTTCGTTTTGCAGCGGCGGCTGGATTTTAAAAATGGCGTTGTCGTTAAATTTGGCGATCAATTCGCGCGATTCGGCCGAGCGGCAGTGGTCGAGGACGGCGAACCGGACTTCCTTTAAGTCCATGGTCGCGACGTAGCCGAAGACCAGCAGCTGGATCACCGGCGGCAAAAACAGCATCATCCGGGTTTTGGGATCCTTGAGGAGCTGGATCAGCTCTTTTTGCAGCAGGATCAGCATGCGGTCCAACACAACTTTCATCTCAGTTACTCCAGTGATTTGGGGGCTTTGCGGACGGCAAGCCAGGTGATGACGACGGTGAAGCCGGCGATAATAAGGAGGTCGGACAGCACCAGACGCCAGTCATTGCCGATCAAAAAGACGGTTTGCAAAAAGTCGATCAGATACCGCGCCGGAAACAAGGCGGTGATGTACTGGACCACCGGCGGCAGGTTCGCGATCTCGTAGACGAACCCGGAGAGCATCACCGAGGGGAGAAAGGTCACCACCATCGTTACCTGACACGCGAAAAACTGGCTTTTGGTGAAACTGGAGATCAATAGCCCGATTGCCAGCGCGAGCAAGAGATAAAGCGCACACCCGGTTGCCAGCAAAAGCACGCTTCCCCGGACTGGCATGTGAAACAGATATTTGACCGAAAACAGCGTGATGGCAATCCCGATTAAACCCAAGGTGAAATTGCTGAGAGCTTTGGCGATCAAAATTTCCAGACTTTGCATCGGCGTCACAAACATGCTCTCCAGATTGCCATGCTCGTATTCGCGTGCAAGAAGCATGCAAGTGAGCATGGTGCCCAGCATGGTGATGATGATCACAATCAAGCCGGGAATCATAAAAAACAGACTTTCGGCGTTGTCGTTAAAAAACATCCGCGGGATCATCGACACTTGGCTGTGTATCGCCAGGGTTTGGCCGATGACTCCGGTGATGATGCTTTTGAGGTAATTTTCTTTTAAGATCGCTTGCGACGGGTTGTCGGCATTGACCACAATCATCAGCTCAAGGGTGCCGCCGTTGAGCTCGCGCTGGGCGTTTTGCGGCAAAATCAGCGCCGCATCCGCACGGTGATCGCGGATGGCTTGCACCGCCCCGGCGGTATCGGTAAAGCGCTCGACTTTAAAATACTCCGATCCCGCGAAACGGGCCAGCAAATCGGAGGAAAAATCCGAACGGTCCGGCTCGACGACCGCCAGTCGGATGTTTTTGATGTCAAAAGACATGCCATAGCCGATCACCACCAGCAAAATAATCGGGAGCAAAATACCGATGACAATGTTGATCGGGTCGCGAAACAATTGCTTGCGTTCTTTTTGAATCAAAACTTTGAGGCGGCGGCCATTCATGCTTTGGCTCCCTTGCTCTGCTGCCGGCGAAATTCGGCGATGATGTTGACAAAGGCCTCCTCCATGTCTGCGGAGTGGCCGATCTGCCGGATTTCGTCGGCGGTGCCCGCGGCGGCGGACATGCCGTCCTGCATGATGATCATGGTGTCACAGTATTTGGCCTCGTCCAAAAAATGGGTGGTGATGATTACCGCCACTCCGGCGTCGGCGAGCTCGGTGATCCGTTTCCAAAACTCCCGGCGGGTCATCGGGTCGGCGCCGCTGGTGGCTTCGTCCAAAAAGAGGATTTCCGGCTCATGCAGCAATGCGCAGGCCATGCTCAAACGCTGTTTGCACCCCAGCGGCAGTTTGCCGGTATTGCTGTGGCGGTAGTTTTGGAGGTCAAAGGCGTCGAGCGCCCACTCGATGCGCTCGCGGCGGCGTTTGCCCGCAAGACCGTAGGCGCCGCCGAAAAACCGGAGATTGTCGAGCACCGAGATGTCGCAATAGAGCGAAAATTTTTGCGCCATGTAGCCGATTTTTGCCCGTGCCGCCCCCCCGGCATGGCGGAGGTTGTAGCCCGCCACCTCAACGGCGCCGCCGTCGATCTCGGAAAGGCCGCAGAGCATGCGGAAGGTGGTGGTTTTGCCCGCCCCGTTGGCTCCCAGGAGGCCAAAGATTTCACCGCGGCGGACCGCAAAAGAGATGTGGTTGACCGCCACAAAGTCGCCGAATTTTTTGACGATATTGTCGGCCCGGAGCAGCACCGGCGCTTGCGGGGCGGGTGGGTGGAGCCGTATGAGAGGAGGAGCGACACGGCCGGAGAGCAGGACCTGAAAACCCTCCTCAAACGTCGGCTCCGGGCTGAATCCGGCCGCCTTGGCCCGCACCTGGGCAGGGGTCAGATCGGCCAGCAGCCGCCCGGCAAACAGCGTCAGCGTCCGGTCGCAATAGTCGGCCTCGTCCATATAGGCGGTGCTGACCAGCACGGTCATCTGCCGGGTATTGACGATCTGCCGCAAAATCGCCCACAGCTCGCGGCGGCTCAGGATGTCAACCCCCACTGTCGGCTCGTCGAGTACCATCAGCTCGGGCTCGGCGACCAGTGCGCAGGCAAGCGCGAGTTTTTGTTTCATCCCGCCTGAGAGTTTGCCCGCGTAACGGTCGCCGAAGCGGGACAGCCCGGTCATTTGCAGCAATTGGTCAAACCGAGAGCTTTGCAGCGCTTTGTCAACGGCATGGAGCTCGGCGTACAGATAGAGGTTTTCGAGGATGCTCAAATTTTCGTACAGACCGAATTTTTGCGGCATGTAAGCGACGCGGCTTTGGATTTCGGCGGCGTGTTTAATGGTGTCCAGGCCCCAGACTGCCACCGTGCCCGCCGTCGGCTTGAGCAAACAGGTAATCAGCCTCAGCAACGTGGTTTTGCCCGCGCCGTCCGGCCCCAAAAGACCGGTGATTCCGCCATGCGGGAGCTCAAAACTGATGTCGTCCAGCGCGCGGGTGGTGCCATTGGCGTCGGTAAATGTTTTGCACAGATGACTGCAGCTGACGACACTCATGATTACTTGACCTTGACTTGCGGAAAAGTTACTGTGGCGGGGGCGCCCAACTTGAGCACATTTTGCGGATCGTCAAGATAAACGCGGTACTCGTAGCTGAGCAATGTGCGCAACTCCGGGGTCTCGACATTTTTTGGGGTAAACTCGGCGTTGGGCGCAATATAGCCGACGCGGCCGTCAAATTCGCCGTCGGCGCCGTCGACGCGTATCTTGGCCGGATCGCCGAAGCGGACTTGCGGCAGCAGCGACTCGGGCATAAACACCCTTACCCATTTGGGGGAAGTCACCGCCAAAATCAGCACCGGTGTATTGGGAAAGGTCATTTCGCCGGGCTCCAGCAGCCGCTTGCGGACAATCCCGTCGCAGGGGGCGCGTAGCACCGTGTCCTTGAGCCGCTGCTCGCAGATCACCAACTGGGCGTTGCGCTGCTCAAGCTCGGCTTGCATTTGCTCAAGTTTTGCCTCGGCGATGGCGATGTCTTCGGCGCGGTTGCCGGTTTGCAACCGTTGCAAAAAACTTTGCGCCATCGTCAGTGCGGCCTGATAAAACAAATAATCCGCCTCGGCCAGCTCCATGGTTTGCACCGAGGAGGCTTTGGTGTCGAGGAGATGTTTTTGGCGCAGATACTCGTTTTGCAACGCCTTGGCTTTGGCGCCGAGAGCGGCCACGCCTCCCCGGGCGATGGCGATGTCCTCCAACCTTGAGCCGTTGCGCAGCTTGCCCAGCTCGGCGGAACCCGCCGAGACGGCGGCGCGGGCTGCTGCGATCATCGCCCGGCTGGAGGTGATTTCGTGCTCGATGCGGACGGTTTCGAGCTTGGCCAGGACATCGCCTTTTTTGACAAAAGCTCCCTCTTCTGGGACAAATTCGGCGATGCGCTCGGAGAGCGAAAAAGCCAGATTGAGCCGCCGGTCATCAATGTTGCCCTGTAATACGAGGGGATGGGGCGGCGGCAAAATAAATTTGGTAATTTGGGCGCGATACAGCCAGACTGCCAATAGCGGCACCATGATGATTACCGCGCCAATGATCCATTTTTTGCTCATAATATATTTTCATCCTGATGGTTGACAAAGACGGTTTGATAAAGTTTGTCCGCCATACTGACAAAGGACTGGCGCTCCTCCGGGGTGAAAGGAGCAAGCAATGCTTCGACTTTTTGCAATAAATGCGGCATGGTGCCGGTGAGCAGCTTTTGCCCTTTTGCTGAGAGTGTGATTTTGACGTACCGGCGGTTGTCGGGATCGACGGTGCGGCAGAGCAACTTTTTGCGGACGAGCCCGGAAACCAGCAGCGAGGCGGCGGATTTGTGAATGTTGAGCATGGCGGCAAATTCATTTAACGAGATGCTCCGTCCGCAGCAGATTTGCTGATGGCTGACCAGCATCATTGCTTTGTTTTGGCGCGCGCTCAAATTATGCAGCGCGGTGTCGCTGATTTCCTCGACGGTTTGCAGAATTTTTTGATCGATGCGGGCCAATACCACGCACCAGTTTAAAAACGCCGAGAGCTCGGTCTCTGTAATCATGATGGACTCCTTGTTGATCGGTGATTGCCATTTGCTTACAATATATATCTTTAAAACAGTTTTTCAAATAAACAGTTTGATTTGTTAACAATTAATTTGCTAATAGCCCGGCCGGATGTAATTTTGGGCTTTTTTTGCGTCGGCGCCTTGCAATTTTGATTTGCTTTGATATATTGGATGATAAAGAGGATGCGGCAACAACGGGGGGTGTATCATGAGTCACCAAGTCGAGAAGTTGGAGAATCCGGTCCGGGTGGGCGAACTCAATCCGGCGGCGACCTTGCTGCGGCTGGGGCTGGCCGATGATGATGTGGTGTGCGACATCGGCGCCGGGACGGGCATTTTTTCCGTCGCGGCGGCCCGGCTGACCGTCAACATCATTTACGCGATTGACGTCAACGACGCCTTGCTCCAAAACTTGGCCGACAAGGTCCGCGCGCAAAATCTCACCAAAATCAAGATCATCAGCGCGGGCGATTTCAACTATCCGATCCCGGCCGCGTCGGTCAATATGGCGCTTTTGGTGACCGTCTTGCACGAGATCGACCAAAAAGCGGCGCTTTTTTGCGAAATCAACCGGATATTGAAGCTCAGCGGCACCTTGGCGGTGGTCGAGTTTAAAAAAGAGCCGACGCCCTACGGCCCGCCGTTGTCCGAGCGCCTCGGCGAGGAGGAAACGTGCGCCGTCTGCCGTCAGTACGGCTTTGTCGAGAAACAGCGCTTCCTCCTCGGCGAAAATCTCTACGCCATCGCCTTTGCCAAAGTTGGGGCGTAAGGTCTACTCCAGCAAAAAGGTCTTGATCTCAAAGGGTTTGAGTTTTAGCTCGGCCCGGCCGTCCGCAATCGGGTAATCGGCCTCATGCGTCCACTCCAATAAATTGGTCTCGGTCAATTTTTTTGCCCCCGGGATGATCAACGTGCCGGTGCTGTGGCGCCCCTTGGTTTCGATCACGCGCAATGTCCGCGCCTGACTATTTTCCGCCTTTTTCACAACTTCAAGCGAGATGGCGCCGCTCTCGATTTTGGCCGCGGCCTGAATCTTGCCGGCATCCCGCCCGTCCGCCACCAAGGGCATGCGGTTGAGCTGCGCGGCTTCGGCCGCGACATTGGAGTCCGAGAGTGTCCCGGGGTGCGGCAGCAGACTGTAAGTAAACTCATGCGCTCCCATATCGGCGTAAAAATCGGGGTATTTGGGCGAGCGCAGCAAACACAAATCAAGCGTATTATTTTTTACCTTGTACCCGTATTTGCAGTCGTTGAGCAACGCCACGCCGTAATCCGGCTCCGAAAGATCAGCGTAACGCAGACAGGCGATTTCAAATTTGGCGCTGTCCCACGGCGTGTTGTCGACGGTCGGGCGGCGGAGCGCGGCGTACTGGATGTCGCAAGTGGTGTAATCGCTGTCGAGCGCCAGCGGAAACGCGACCCGCAGCATTTTGCGGTATTCGTGCCAGTCGACGCGATTGACAAAGTCGAGCCGCCGCGAGTGCCGGGGCAAGGTGATCTCCTGCACCATCGTCGAATTTTGGCCGATTTTGTACTCAAAAACAAGAGTGTGCCGCAAAGCGTTGTCGCGCCGGCCGCGCCATAATCCGGTTGGATTGCTGTGCTTTTCGCGCGTATAATATGACTCAATCTCCCATGCGTCCAAATTGGCCGGAAAATCGTTGTATAAGGTTAATATATTGCCGGGCAAACTTACAATCTCACGTTGAGCGACTTTGTCGAAAAGCTTGAGCAACCGTCCGTCGGCGGCAAATTCGTAACGGATAAACTCATTTTGCAGTACGCCGTCAAAGGTTTCGCTGACGGTCGCCGCGGCGGCGGGAGCAGCCGTCCGGCAAAGCGTGGTGATACCCGACGACGGCAGCCGGACCAAGGCATAGGTCCGGCCGTCGGTCACTTCACACGGCAAACGGTTGCCGTCCCGGTCGGCGACGCCGCAAACACCCCATGACTGGGGTAGTGGCAAAATGTTGTAAAAGTCGCATCCCAAGGAGTTGACGGCCACGCAGCGGTCGGGGGCGGCTGCAAAAATCCGCGCCGCACTTTGCTCCAACAGCGTTTGACACCCGGCCAGAACTTCGGCGTATTCACGACTGGCGGTTTGATAAACCTCATGAATGGACGAGCCGGGTAAAACATCGTGAAACTGGTTGGTGAGCACGGTTTTCCACAGCCGGTCGAGCTCGGCTGCCGGGTAATCGGCCATCGTGCCGACCGCGGCCAGAAATTCGACCGCAAGCAGCATTTCCTCGCATCGCCGGTTGCCCTTTTTGGTCGCCGCCTGCGTGGTAAACGTGCCGCGGTGACACTCCAGATACAATTCACCGCGCCACTCGGCAAGTTCAAGGGAGTTGACGCGCTTTTGGAGGCGCTCAAAAAAGCGGTCGGCCCGGCCGAAGTTTACCTTGGGTGCTCCGTCAAGGTTGTGCTGGCGCATGCCGCGCGCGACGATGTCCTCGTTGGGACCGCCGCCGCCGTCGCCGACGCCGTACAAGGTGATGTACTCGTCCAGCACGCCGCCCTCGATAAAGCGGTCTTGCGCCCGGAGCAAACGGTCGGACTCCAACAGCGAGTTGTAGGTGTCCTCGGGCGGGAAATGCGTGAGCACGCTGGAGCCGTCCACCCCCGTCCAGTAAAAAGTCTGGTGGGGAAACCCGTTGATTTTGCTCCAGGAAATTTTTTGGGTCAAAAAGTAATCGCAGCCCGATTTGCGGATGATCTGCGGCAGATTGGCGGAGTAGCCGAAAACATCGGGGAGCCAAAGATTTTTGACGTCAAAGCCGAATTCATCCATAAAGAAATTTTTGCCGTGGACAAACTGGCGAATCATCGACTCGCCGGAGATCATGTTGCAGTCGGCCTCCACCCACATCCCGCCCTGGATTTCAAAACGGCCCTCCCGGACACGGGTCTTGATCCGCTCAAAAAGTTCGGGGTAGTGCTCCTTGACCATCGCGTAAAGTTTGGCCTGCGAGGCGCCGAAGACGTAATCCGGGTTTTGATCCATGATCGCCAGGGCGCTGGCAAAGGTGCGGGCGGCTTTGCGGATGGATTCGCGCATCGGCCAGAGCCATGCCACATCGATGTGCGCATGACCGACCGCGGTGGTGGTGAGAGCGCTGGCGGCGGCGGGCAATGTCAACGCTATGGCGGTGACGGCGCGGGCCTGTCCGGCGTTGGCCGGATGGTAGCCGTAAACGTCAATCGCCTGATTTAGCACGGCCAGCAATCGCCGGTAACGATAGTCGCCGCGCTCGGCAAAATAGCTCATTTGCCCCTGCAATACGGTAAAATCGGTATAGAGATCCCAGACTTCGCGGTGAAAGACGGCCAGCCGGAGCCGGGTGACGGTCCCCTCAAATTGGCCCAGCGGGTGCGGCGTATCCATTCGCGGGTCCTCGTCCTGATAAACGCCGAACAAATGATTGGCAGCGGCCTCAAGCCAGACGTCAATGATTTCTCCGGCCTGATAGCATTTGGGTAATACCATGCGCTCTTTGCGAAACGATGCGACGAAATGCGACGCTCCGCTGAGACCGTAACAGGGGGCCCCCGTTTCGTCAAACACCAGAATTTCGCCCCCCAGATAAATTCGCAGGCAAAGTTCCCGGCCGGCCATTGTTTCCGGTACCGGTGTTTGGATGTGAAACCAGGCGCTGGACCACATTTCGCCCCACTTATCCCCCTCGGCAACCGGCCGGTAAGCGAGATTCAACCGCTCTTGATACGGCACCGGCTCGGCGCTGGGCGCAAATACCGCCTCCAGCGGGATGCTCTCGCCGTAAATATCCTCTTTGAGGCGATTGATAAATGTTTCAACTCTGGTTTTTAACAACTTGATTTCTGACTCTGACATGATGACCTGCAAATTTCTGAAATTGCTTGATGACAAATACCAGGACCGTTTTACCGGACGATCCGGCTTGGTTTACATACACATTAATTATTTCTTTATGATCTCGGCGAAATTACAGGCATTGGCCTCGGTCGGCAGCGAAAAAATGAGAGTGCCTTTGGCGTTGACCACGATTTCCGAATGTGTTTGGTTTAAAAGATCCGTAACCTCATACCGGTCGTTTGGATTGAGCCGGTTGAGCTCAATTTTGATCTGGCGCGGCGATGTTTGATCGTTTAGCACAGTGACAAAGAAATCGCCGCGATCATTGCCGGCGACCCCGGACTCATCCGCATTGGTCAGAAGTCGCCGATTTACGCCGTAGGCACTGAGCAATTGCTCAAAGATTTTATTGGCCTGAAAATCTTCTTTCAACACCTGAAAACCGATGACCACAGCCCAGCCTTTGCCCAACGGACGGGCGATCATCGCCGGAGCACCGTCACTCCATGTTGCCAATACCACATCATTGGCGCGGCTTGTGAGTTTAAATCCGTAGCGGTCCCCCGGCAAAATGGCGGTGCCGAAACGCACTTTGCGGCCATTGACGGGAAATTTCCACTTGCCTTTTGCATTTTTGGCATCAATATTGGGGATTGTGAACTCAAAGTAGTCCCGCTGCAATGCATATTTACGCCCGCCGTCCAGCTCATTGTAGGAGGTAAGCACATTGCTTATAAAGATCCCGCCGTCATTGACGAATTTGACGATGTCGCGACAAACTTGATCCTCAAGATACCAGCTGTTGGTATCAAAAAGTATTTTTTTATCCCCGGTATTGCCCTGATGCAAGAGATCTTCGTTGACCAGATCGGCACTCCAGCCGGCAGTCAGCAATGCCAGATTCAGCTCCACGTGATTTTGGTAATAGGAGAAAAAATCGCCCCGCTCGTTGCTGCCCGGATCTTTCCAGTTGCCGGAAGCCCATGCATCTTTCCAAAAGCTGGTCAAAGCAAAATCGTCATAAAGCATCCGGTAATTTTTACGGATCCGCCAGTATGGTTTGTATTTTGCCCAGCCGAAAAGATCGTCGCGCGACATTTGGCCGACATGATTGTATTCGCAAAAAGCGACCATGGCCGGATCGTATTTGATACAATGGGCAAACAACCGGGCAACGGCCGGTCGGCGGCAGGGGACATCGCCGCCCTCGGCGGAGGAAAGGACTCCGTAATTTTTGGTCAAAGGAGTGTTAAGCGAGAGGTGGATCGGCCACTCGGAAGCTTCATTGTGGATGGTTGCCCGGTATTTTTGTGCAAGCTGATAATAGCCGATTTGCTGAAATCCGGAGGTTTCTCCGTTTTCGACTTCGTAGCTCATGGCATACATCAGCCGGATCGGTTTCACCGGATCGTTGGCGCGGATCGCCTGCAGTATTGTTTCCATCGCCTCCAAGTGTTTGGCTTCGCAATATTTCAATGCCAAACGCCATAAGGTGATTGCCGACGGCCGGAGCGAACGGCCGAATTGCTGATCGGTGGGAAAGAGTATTGTTTGGTCGGGCAGAAATATTTTATCTTCCGGCAGCTCATAAAGTTTTACCAGTGATTCGCGGGTGCCGTAGCCGTTTTTTGCCAGAAACTCTTGAAATCCCCGCCGGGACGCCTCGGTTTTTCCCACATCGCCAATGTAGTAATGCAAACGCAGCACATAAGCAACCATGAGCTCATCCCCGGCCAGATGTTTGGCCATGGAGCCGTAAAAATTTGCGGCCATTGCCACGGCCTTGGGGTCGCCGATGTCAAAATAAACCAACTCGCCCTGCACCCCGGAACGCGGGACAAAAGGAGGCATGTAGCGCCAGAATGCGGGATAAAACATATAAGTTACCCCGGCCTCCCCGGCAATCCGGGAGATCCGGTCGATCGCCTCAAAGTTGCATGGCCCGTCGGGAGCTTGTTGAAACCATTCCCAGTAAACTTCCGGGCTGACCGTATCAAAACCTTTGGCTTTCATATCCTTAAATTCACGCAACATGCGCACGTCGTCCTGGACATAGCAAATCATTACGTTGCAGGGAATCTCATATTTCCCAAAGGTTTCGCCGGTCAGCGGCTGCTGCGGCAACTCGCCGAGCGAGGCAACTTCCATTTCCTGCAGTACGGTGCCGGTGCCGTTGCGAAGCACCAGTCGGCAAACTCCGGCCGGTGCATCGTTTGACACGCTGAAATCCGGCTGCGCGGAAGTCAGCGTTGTCTTGTGCAAAACTTTATTTCCGTATTTCAACTCCAAGGTCAACTCCGGTTGGCCGGTAAAGGCTTCGTTGGCGACTTTGCCGGTAAACGATTCCCCGGTATAGCTCCAAAAGGTATCGGTGGTGAGCAGCTCTGCCGCACCCGACAGCCGGGCGGACAAGCACAGTAAAAATATTGCAACCAATCGAAAAACTTTCATTTTAATCTTTCCGTCGTTTTTTGTTGTTGTAAAAATATGATTTCAGTTTTCATTTTTTCGGGTGATCTCGATAAAGGCGCAACTTTGCGCCGTCATCGGTATGGAGAGGCGCAGCACGCCGTCAGGAGCCGCCGCCGGAGTAAACACCAAATGTCGGGTCAACTCTTTTGCCTGATAACGTTGTCCGGGCTCAAGACCGTGAAGCTCGACATCAACGGTTTTGGCTTCACTGCCGCCATGAAGCAGCGAGATAAAGTATCCGCCGGTTTCCGGACGAAATGCCAGTCCGGCCTCATCACAGTTGGCATTCAGCCGCCGCCGGATCCCGGCCAGCCGCATGATTTCGCGTTGTACGCCATTGGCAAAATCGCTTTTTTCGACGGAGAATCCGATCAATATCAATTTGCCCGCTCCGGCGGGCCGGATGATGGCGGCGGCATCCCCATTTTGCCAGCGGGCTAAAACAGTGTCGCCGGGGAGAGTTTCGATCCCGTATCCGGATCGGTTGGTAAGGTTGAGCTCATTAAATTTGACCGTCCCGCCAATGATCGGAAGACGTATCTGCCGGGCCTTGAAATATTCTGCATTAATGCCGGGACGCTGCAACGTGAAATCGGTGAATTTCACCTTAAAATATCGGTGTAAAAAAGAGTAATAATCACCGCCTTCGTATTCATTGTACCCGGTAAGATAGTTGGCGATAAAAATTCCGCCGCCATTTACAAATGCCGCGATGTTTTTGGCAACATCGTCGCCAAGGTAGACGCTGTTGGTATCCAGCACGATGGCGTCTTCGGCCAACATCCCGGAGCGCAGCAAATCCTCATTGACAACATTGTAAGACCATTTGTCAAAGGTCAACAGATTGTTGAAATAGACATGGTTTTGATAAAACAAATCAAATTTGCCCTCTCCCGCCCATGAATCCTTCCAAAAGCTGGTGATGTAAAAATTATCGGTGACATAGTCATAGTTGCGCCGCAACCGCCAAAACGGCTTGTATTTTACCCAGCTGAACATATCCTCGCGGCTCAGTCCGGCGGTTTGATTGTACTCACAGTATGCCACCATCGGCGGATTATACTTGACGCAGTGCGCAAACAACCGCAACGCGACCGTTTTGCGGCACGGGACATCGCCGCCCTCGGCGGTGGCGATGACTTTGTAATTTTGAGCAAGCGGAGCATCTTTTGCCGGATGGATCGGCCACTCATAACACTCCACATGCACCATGCCGTTATAACGCTGCGCCAGCCGATGAAAATCTGTTTGAGAAAATCCCGAGGTCTCCCTGGTCTGGGGTTCATAGCTTTGAGCAAACATCAGCCGGATCGGTTTTACCGGGTCCTGATCGCGGATGGCTTTGATGATTTGCTCCATCGCCGCGGTCATGCGCTCTTGCCCGAATTGCTGCACCATGCGCCATAATGCAATCCCGCGTTGGTCGCTGCGGTTGCCGTACCGTGCTTCGGAGGGAAGTATGATGGTGCCGTCCGCCAAGTGGATGTTTTCTCCGGCGTCATACAGTCTCTTCAATGATTGATCATCAGTATAGCCGTGTTGTGCCAAAAAAGCCTGCCACTGCCGCCGCCCGGCGGCCGTTTTGCCGATCCAGCGGTAGTAGTAATGCAACCGTACCACATATCCGGTCATATGATCGATGTTTTTTAGGCGTGCCGCAACCTGACCGTAAAGTTGAGCGGCCATTGCCACCGCCTGCGGGTCGGCCGGATCAAAATAATCCATTTCCTCTCCCGAATTGATTTTCGGTACCCAGTTGGGGATTCCGCGCCAGAATCCGAGATAAAAGGTCCAGTCCAATCCGGCTGCTTCGGTTTGAGCCGCCACCCGGTCGAGCTCCGCAAACGTGTATTTCCCGGGGGCCGCCTCCAGCCAATCCCAAAAAAATTCCAGACAGGCGACGTCAAATCCCTTGTTTTTCATATCCGCGAAATCCCGCGCCAAGGTAGCCTCATCCTTTAAATAACAAATCATCACATTGACCGGCAGCGAAGATCGGCTGAAATCGGTATGACGATGCGCCTGATCCGGCAAAGACCCCATGGACACAACTTCAATTTGATCGATCAGCTGTTTCCCGGCAAACAATTTCAGTTGATAAAGTCCTTCGGGAAATTGATTGACGATGGCAAAGCGACTGACCTCTTGTTGCACGGTTGTGGGAATTGTTTCTGCAAGCAGTGTTTCGCCGGCCCAAAGCTGTAAGGATAAGTGCTCATTGACGATCGACTTCGGCAAGCGCAGCGTGCCGGATATTTCCTGCGTCCGAAAGGTTGTTTCCCGGTCGGGAGTGATTATCCCCCGGGCTGACAGTACGGCTGCTGTTTGGTCCTTTCGGTCCCGGCCCGGCCCGCCGGTGATTGCGACCAAAGCGGTAATCAATCCGTCCGGCGCCGAAGTAATATCAATCCGGTCAATTATTTTTTCGGGGAACGGATTTTGCCACGGCATCATCCAGAGCACGGCTTGGGTTTGAACTCCGCTTAAGCCGATCCAGGCCAATTCGGCGCCGGGAATATCTCGAGCCCAAATCCAGTCGCCGGTATTTTTGCCGTCAACGACTTGCAAAGTTTCTGATGTCCCGTCGGCATAACAAATTTGATACGTTGCGCCAAGGCCGCCCCAGTGTTCGGCATTGACCCAACCTGCGGTTTGTAAAAAATATAAAAAATCGTAGCGGGCATTTACTTTAACGGATGCTGCCGAGAGAAAATAGGGTCGGTCATAGCCGCGAAAAATCAGACAGGATTTGCCGTCATTTTTTTCGGGTGCGATTATTTTAAATGGAATGCCGCACCAAACTTGATTGCCTGACGGTAAATTGCGCATATCCATTGCACCCTGGTCAAACCAGCCGCCGGTTCGATCATTTGCCACACTGTCGCAAAAATTTGAATTGCACTCAGGTCGCAAATCCAATGCTTGGAAATCCATAGCTTCTCCCCAATAAAAAAATTGTGTCAAAAGAATTACGCTCGATAAAGTTATTTTTTTCATCATCCGGTATCGTTTGGGTTATTTTTAATAATACTGTTATTTGCTTTTGATTCCGGCAACGGCAGTGTCTGCAGCCGCTAAAATTTCAGTTTTATCGCGGCCATTTGCCAGCCGCGCGTCTCAAGCATCTCCACCGGTCCGTTTTTTGCCTCCATGCGAATCATGGCATTGGCCGTGCCGGAGGGATAAACCATCTGACTCAATGCCTCGCTGCCGTCCTGGATAAATACTTCAATAATACAATGATCAATGTATATTTGCAATCCGATATTTCCTTCCTGATCCGGTGCGATACAACATTCCTGACGCAGATATTTCCGCCCCGGCGGCACATCCGGCCAGATGTGCATCAAAGGGGATCCGCCGGAGGAGGGGGTGCCGAACCGGCCGATATCCAAAGACAATATACCGGCGGCACCGTCATAAATCAACTCGGCATATTCGCCGCTTCGGGGGTCCTCCAGCAGCCGCAGTGAAAAAATTTCCCGGCCCGGCCGCATTTTTAACGACAGCTCCAACGATTGTCCGGTCAGCGGCAGCGTGTGAAGTTCGCCGGGTGACATGGTAAATGGCGCCAGCGTCATCGGGTGGTTGCGGAGTTGTTGAAACTCCCCGGGAACTTTGAAATGCACGCGATTGTCCTTGTCATCCCAATAAAAATGTCGCGGCAGACTCCACAATTGCCGGAAATATTCAGTTTCCGGGCGCTTGTCCATGGCAAAATCGCCGGTACATTGCGGCAAAACCCAAAACCAGACAATTCGGCGCCCCCGGTCATCCAAACAGCTTTCCGGGGCAAACAGCGATCCCCCCGGCCGGCACAGCCGGTAATGTTCGCGCGGGATAAAGGTGTGATGCAGATAATCGCCCACGTAATAACGGGCGCCAAGGGCATGGCTGATTCCCAATAAAATCCACTTGGGTCCCAATTTAAAAAAATCAGGGCAGGCCAAGTCTTCGTAGACTTCGGTGAATCTCGGGCTGGATTGAAAAAACGGCCGCAAATATTGCCAATTAATCAGATCGTCCGATTGAAACAAATAGGCGCAATCGTACTCCATAAACGGTCGCCGCCGCGCCCCGAGAATCGCGTAATAAGTGCCGTCCTCAAGCCAAACGTGCGGGTCAAAAACATGATAGACATCATTTTCCGGCAAATTTTCGACCTCGGGGATGACCGGATTGCCGGAGAATTTGCGCCATACCAAAAGCTCGTCATCTTCGGGATATGCCAACGCAATGCCGTTGCCCAAGCTGCAATACACGATGACCGGCCGCCCGGTTTTATCCAAAAGCGCGCAACCGCTGTAGACGGCCTGCTCCGGTCCGTCGGCATCCGGGAGCAATACCGGAGGATGAAAATCCCATTCCAGCAAATTGGCGCTGGAGGCATGGCCCCAACCGCAACTGCGCGGCTGCGCCACTTTGTTTTGAAACAAATAAAAGACGTGATATTTACCCCGCCAAAAAATACACCCATTGGGGTCAAACGGATTATGCCATACTTCCGGTCCATAAAAATGGTACTCCGGCAGCCAGTGCCGCGGCGGCGGCGGATAAGTATCTTTCATTGCTGTAAATCTTCTGCGGGTTGGTCAATCGAACATTGTTTATTTTAAGGAATCAGCCACAGGTCATTGCACCGGGGAACCTCGATGGTGACCAGTTCGCTTCCCTTCATCGTCGTTACGTGTCCGTCGCAAAAGAGCACATTTTGCCGGTCGCGGTGGCGGTTGAGAGACGGGCCGTATTCGTTTGGATTCCACCCGGGCAACCCGGTGACGGCATAGGGGAACGAAATTTTGTCCGCTCCTTCGCTGGTCAATACTTTGATTGATGGTTTTTTTACATCTTCCAAAGCCCGCGGGCGTTTTCCCGTCGGTTTTTCGCCCCAATTGTCGCCGCCGGACGGACACGGTCCGGTTTCGTTGGCCCCGTAGGATGTTTCTGCCGCCATGTTATTGGCGTTGGCCAGAGCCAGACTGCGCGAAGTGTCGGCGGGGCAAAAAAAGACTGCCATATTCACTTTGTACTGCCGGCTTAATTTGCCAAACCAATAAGGCTGGCGATTGTCATCGACATCCGCACCGGCTCCGAAATTTTGTGCCCAGGAGCCATCCCATTGTCTGCCTTGGATATTGCTGTTGGGCAGCATTCGGTGATCATTGTTAAACATATTCATCGATTGTCCAATGGTTTTTTGATTGTTTTGGCAAGATGATGCACGGGCCGATTCGCGCGCCTGATTCAGCGCCGGCAGCAGCATTGACGCCAAAATTGCGATGATGGCAATTACAACTAAAAGTTCAATCAATGTAAAAGATTGGGAATTCCCGTTTTTTGTTTCCTTCATTTCAATCCTCGTTGGTTTTTTTGATATAATTACTGTGATCTCGATCCTGGAGAAAGGGGGGAACGGTGACGGCACTCAATTTTTTATTTTTTCCTCCTGTATTATGTTTCAGTTTTGTTTGTTGCCAAAAATGTTAACTGCCGATAGATTGCAATTTATCATTGATATCATTTTGCGGGACCAAACTCGAGACATCGCCGGATTGCCGCCGGATCAGCCGCACGGGCAATGTTTTATTTAACGTAATCGCGGGGTTTCCGTTGATCAGACAGTGGAGCAACTTTGCCGCCTCGTAGCCGATTTCATACCGGGGCTGACGAATACTGCTTAAATTGAGTGTTTTTGCCAGAGGCAGGTCATCAAATCCGCAAATAAATACATCTTTTCCGACCGTTCGCTTCATATTGTTTGCCGTATCCATGGCAATTTGTGCGATGTAATCATTTTCGGCAAAGATGGCGACGGGATTGGCTCCGGTCAAAATTTTCATCGTGGTTTTGCCGATAAATTTGTCATGTTTGTCGTCAAACCAACCGATGGATTCCGGCAATTGATAAAAACTGGTAAAATTGGGGATTTTGGTTCGCAGACCATAATCTGTCATGGCCTGACAAAAACCATCATACCGCCGCACTTGCGTTGAGCATTTCGGGGTTTCCCCGAGATAATGCACCCCATTGCAAAAACCCTCGAGCAGCGAAACCGTTGCGGCGTATGCGCCGCCGAAATTGTCGACTCCCACCCATGGCAAATTTAAATTGGGCAAAGAAACGTCTGCGCATACCATCGGAAATTTGCGGTTGACCAAATCGCGAATGATATTATCGCAACTGTTATGGCCGGTCAATAAAATCAATCCCGAAAGCTGCAAGGCGTCGATTTGGGCCAAATCGCGGCTCAGTGCCTCGGGGCCCTCGGGGTTTTGCAGGAGCAAAAATGACAAATTGTTTTTTTGGGCAAAATCTTGAATCCCGCGGTTGACCTCGATGGTCATCGCGTCGGGAAATGCCGCCATCACGGCGCCGATGGTGATCGGCTCGGCCGGCAGCCGGACGATCGCCGGCTCGGGCAATTTGAGGGCGGGGTTGATCCGCGAGCCGCAATTGGGGATCTTGATCAATACCTGATCGCGCTCCAGGATGCTCAATACTTTGCGGATGGTCATCCGCGAGCTGCCGTATTTGTCCGCCAGCTCATCCTCCGAGGGCAAATACTCCTCGACGGGATAGACTTTTTGCCAGATGTCTTTGAGGACTTCTTCGGCCAGACGGACGGCTTTGCTTTTATAAGTAATATTCATAATTTTAACAATTTTCTTTGGTTTGTATATATTTTACTCCATTTTACCCGCAATGTCAAGAGATATTGTATTAAATTTGCAAAAATTTATACAATTTAATGAAAATCGTTAACCGATTGACGGTCAATACGGATAAAAATTAATGGGAATTTTATCGGTCAGGCGCTTGCATTTAATGCTGAATCCCGTATATTGATCATTAGGCCAATGCCGTGCCGCCCGGTTGCCGGGCGATAATTTGAGGAGATAAAGATGATGAGTACTCACAGTCATGACAGCAAAAACTCCGCGTCGGGCATTTGGGATTTGTCGCTTGGCGCCGCGGTTTCCGGCTTTATTATTGTATTGCTTTTTGCACTTGCGGTCATTTTTTCCTCCTCTGCTCAGGCATGTACGCGCGTCACTTACATCGGGCCAGATCAGCGGGTGCTGAGCGGCCGGTCATGGGATTGGCCCAATGACGGCGAGACCGATTTGTGGGCGTACCCGGCCGGCTTGGCCCGGAGCGGCAACGGCGATGATGTCAACAGTGTGCGCTGGGTCTCCAGGTACGGCAGCGTCACCGCCAGCGCCTTTAACGTCGGCACCGCCGACGGCATCAACACCGCCGGGCTGTCGGTCAATGTCTTGTATCTTTCCGGCAGCGATTACGGTCAACCCGACCCCAATAAAAAGAGTCTCACCTTGTTTTCGTGGGCGCAATTTTTGCTCGACAATTATGCCACGGTCAAGGAAGCCGTCGCCGATTTCGGCAGCGGCAAGTACAACGTTCTGGCCGTTCCCGACATCGACGGCCAAAAAATGCATTTGCACGTCAGCATTACCGATGCCGCCGGCGACAATGCCGTCTTTGAGTATCTTGACGGCAAGCTTACCGTCCACCACGGCAAACAATATAACGTGATGACCAACGAGCCCTCGTTTGATCAGCAGTTGGCGATCAACGAGTACTGGAAGCGCACCGACGGCAAATTTTTGCCGGGCACCGAGGACCCCGCCGACCGCTTTGTCCGCGCAAGCTATTATTTGGACAATGCGTACAAAACCGCCGATGTGCAAATGGCGGTCGCCACCGTTTTCTCAATCATCCGCAACGCATCGGTGCCGTTTTTAAACGTCAGCTCCGAGCGGCCCAATCTGTCGCCGACCTACTGGCGGACGGTGGGAGATTTGACCGGTAAAGTATATTATTTTGAGGAAACCAACCGCCCCAATGTCTTTTGGGTGGATTTGAGCAAGCTTGATCTCAAAGCGGGTGCATCCGTCAAAAAACTGCCGCTGGCCGGCGGCGAAATCTACGCGGGCGAGACCAGCGACCGCTTTGTCGACGCCAAACCCTTTGTTCTCGGCGACCTGAGCGCCAAAAAGACCCACAAGTAAGCATACGCGAGGGGCACACCAAGCCGCATTGCGCGGGGCTGGCTGGCTTCTGCTCTTTGAGGTGAGTGATCCCGGCGCAGGCGAGCAGCATTTGCAAAATGACCGCAAGATCAACCGCCGGATAATAAGTTTTTCTGCTCCTGAAGTATTTGGAGTAATAACGGCAACACCCAAAAAAATTACCACTACGCGCAGCAATTTTCCGGACGGAGCGGCATGAGTCATTGGCGGCCCCCGGCGGCCGCTTCTTTGGTAAACATCGCTTTGACGCGGGGGTGGTACAATACCCGGAGCATGGCAAACGGACTCAGCCATATGACAGCGGCCGGTATGGTTACCCAAAAAAACGGCGGCGCCAGATATACGAAAAAGCAGCCCGCGAGTCCCAAAAATACCGCGGTGGGCCACAATAAAACAATGGCGCACCGCCGCCAAAAATTGCGAAAATGCAATAATCCCGCCCCGGCAATGATATTCAGGAGATAAAATAACTTGAGGGGAAAGCCGGAGCTGCTGAAGTTTTTAGCCAGTGAGGTATAAAAATTATCGTCCCAGATGAAATTGATCGGGCCGATGAGAGCGCCGATAGAGACGACAATCATGATCCATCCGATCATCTTGACCCACCGGCGCAATGATTGATCCGATACCGTCGTCCATCGCTGCTTGGGAGGAGAAACTTGATTGCGGGTCGGGGGCGACGGTCGGGTCGGGGGCGCTGCCGCATATGGGGCGGCTTCTTTGGTAAACATCGCTCTGACACGGGGGGTATGCAAGACCCACAGCATGGCGAAACCGATCACTCCCGTCAGCGAGAGGCAGGCCAACAGCATCAGGCCGGACACGTCGGGCGGGCGTATTATGAACCCAAACATAAATGCGTCGATCAAAGACAAAATGGCCAATGACCACAAGAGTACGATAGCATACAGCCGCCAGAAATTGTATAAGCGCAACAATCCCGCTCCGGCAATGATATTCAGGAGACAAAATAACTTGAGCGGGATATTTGAGAGAGTAAAACCGGCGGCCAGTTTGGTATAAAAATCACTGGTGCAGCTAAAACTGGCCGGGTCAATGAAACCGCAAACCCCCAGGAAGATAAAAATCCAGGCTACGGTTTTGATATTTTGCCGCAATGTATTGTCGGAAGTCATGTCTGCCTCCATGATGGTGATTTAAAAATAATGTATCACCGATCCGGCGGGATGCAAATTGATTATTTATCAAAAAACGCGGTATTTACACGGGGGAAATGCTCCGGCGGCGTTTTACCGGGCGCACTCCAGGCACTGCCAGTATTGGCGGAGGCCGGCAAAAATCCCCGGGCAGGCGGGGGCGTCCGGGTCCGGGATCGCCGGGGAAACAATCACCAGCGGGATTTTGAGCTCGCGGGCGAGTCGGCGCAGCTCCGGCGCATAGCCGTCGCGCTCCGGGTCAAACTCTTCCAATATCCGGGATTGCGGCGGCGGCTGGACAAAGCAAATCACCTTGTATTGGCCGCTGTTGACCGCCGCGGTGACGATTTCTCCGATATCGATCAGCGAAACGGCCTCGGTACGGTTGTTTAACACAAGATAGCTTTGGTTATAATACGGGCCCGGCCGCTTTTCCTCCCGGATCAGGAGGATCTGATCGGCGGTGAATTGGGGAAGGCGGCAGCGGTCGCAAAAAACATTGGGCGTACCCAGCGGCCGCACGACCCGGCGCCATTTGCCGGCGGCGGCGTTGACTTTGATCGGGTGACGGGCTAAAAATTCTTTGACCGCCGGGATTGCAATTTGCGGGTTTTGCCACTGCCAGCGGGCGGGATTCACCGCGCGGACGCTGTCGGCGGCGGCCCACAACGGATGAAATTGGGGGGCTGTTGGCCACGACGGCTGAAGAAGTTTGTCCGACAGCTGCCGCTGCCAGTCCGGCGACATTTGCGCCTGATAAAAAATCATGTCGGTATCCGGCTCGGTCGGCATATCATCGACGTTGACATCATACACCGTACCGTCGCCGCCAAGCAGCAAAAAGCCGACAATGTGTCCGGTTTGGCCGGTTCCCCGCGACGGCAAATCCATGTCGTACTCATAACCGGTAACCCGGTCGGGCAAGTCCGTATACGGGTAGCGGGTGGTCAGCGGGTCGCCGAGGATAATGATGCGCTCAAAGGAGATGAGCGGAATCAGCAAAATGTCGTCCCGGCAGTCCACCGCGCGGGAGATTTGCCCGGCCGCGTTTTGCGGCAGCGCGCTCCATACTTTTATGGTCGGCACGCAGCCGTTCAAAAGCAGCGCGGCAAGACAGATTGTTAACAACAGTCGATAAATCATCTTTGGGTCCGTTGCGGTGTTGATGTTGATTTTATTAATGTACCGCCAAATTTGTGATCTGCAAGTTTTTAAATACAAAAAAAGCGGACTCAAAAAAGAGTCCGCTCATAAAGACGCTGATATTTACTTGATCACGATTTCGTAATACAAGGCCGGTTCGCCGGGCATGGTCGCCGTGTCGACGGCAAAGGCGATTTTACCGTCCGGTGTGCGCGATGCGGGCAGCGGCGCTTGCCGTTCGCCCGTCAGCTTTAACGGGTAGACGGTGACCTCGCCCGCTTTGGCCGTGACGGTGACCTTAAGTTTGCCGGTCTCGACCAGCACCGGGAGTTCGCCGTTGTTGACCAATTCTTTGCGCTCAAAACTGGTGAATTCCATCTTGCTGTTAAGGGCGTCGGTCGCAAAAATGAGGAGCAAACGGTCGCCGGTGCGGATGGTTTGTTTGTCATCGAGGCACACCAGCGTCACCGTGGCCGGGACGCTGCAGGACCGGATCGTGAGTGCGCCGAGCGCATACTCCTGATCGCGCTTGACCGTCACCCCTTCCAGGCGCGGCGTGACGACTTGCAGTACGCCGTTGGTCATATCGAGCTTGATTTCGCCGGTGTCGCTCGCCAAAATGCCGGTGTCGGCATTGGTTGGGTTGGCGTCACTGATGAGTTTGTTTTGCCGCAGGGCGTTGATTGCCTCTTTCAGGGAAGCCTTGCCGCCCGAACTCTCGGTCCCGGCGGCGCCGACTTGATAGCGGATGTTGGACAAGGCACCGTTTTTAAGCACGAGGTCGGACTTGATTTGGTGGTTTTTGCCGTCAAGATAGTTGAGCCCGATTTTGCACACCGGCCACAGGAGTGACAACTCGTCGCCAAAGGCGAACATGGCCTGCCCCTCAAAAATCCCCCGGTTGTCCAAGGCAAAGGCGACCGTGTGTTTGGCCGGGGCGACGTCGCCGCGCAAGTAGGCAAAGGCGGTCACAATTTCGGAGGCGCGGTTGATCGGGTCCACCGCGCTGTTGGTAAACGGGCGGATTTCGCAATTGGGAGCAAGCATCACCGGCTCAGAGTGGAGGTTAATGGCGTCAAACTCCTGAAACGCCGCCCCGGCGCCAAAGAGCAGCCCTTGCTCGTGCCGGTAGCGGTTCCAATACACATTGCCGTACTCGGTCACCAGAAAGGCGCGCTCAAGCAAACGGTTGGTCGGAAACTGTTTGAAGCCGTTGCCGCCCAATTTTAAAGAGCTCTCCTGCGAAATTTTGGAGCCCTGATTGCGGTAGGAGGTGGGGTGGGCGTGATAGTTGTGCATGGAGACGATGTCCATGTTGCTTCTCGCCGGGACTTCCAGCAAGCGGGGGATGAAATCCCACATAGTGTCCAAGCTTTGACCGCCGATGCCGCGGTAGACCTGACGGTAAAACCGGGTCATTTCGAGCTCGGTTTGCGACAAAAAGAGCGTGATGTCGATCCCCGCTTGGGTTTTGCCGTAAGCGACGTTGACATCGAGCGCGGGGACAGCGGAAAAGCCGCCGTTGCGGTCGAGTTTTACCGTGCCGTATTGCCCCTGCCAAGCCACATAGAGGCGGTCAAAGGTGGTGTATTTGTCGGTCAAATATTGCTTCCACTTGTGATCCAATACTTGCGGCACGCACTTCATCATGCCGAGCAAAATATCCTGCTCATTGGTGTAATTGATCGCCATCACGACCGGGTCTTGCGTCAGCGGAAGCTTGGTGTAAGGGTTGACGTGAGAGAGCCACTTGGTGACGGCGCTTCGCCAGTGGTTGCGCCACTTGGGGTTGTCAAGCAGCTGGCCGATGCCGTTGTTTTGGTAGCCGAAGCCGGGGTAGACCCACGCGTTGGCATTGGGAGCGTAGCCGATCGGGGAGCCCATGCCGTCAAGATAGACATAAATCCCGCGCTTGGCAAGTTCGGCGATGAAAAAATCGAGCTTGTCGAGATTTTCGGGGACGAATTTGATGGCATCCGGCGTTTCGCCAAGCTCGATGTCCACCACCTTGTAGGGTTGTTTGTATTGTCCGGCAAGCCATATATCTTCCCCGCCGATACGCACCATATTGTAGCCCTGACGGCGAACCATTTCGGCAAATTCGCTCAGTTGCGGCAAGGTGAGTTTGTCAAATACGGTGACCGGGGCGACCGCCGCGCATCGGAACCGCACGGCCTGGTCGGGGCGGCTGGCGACGGCGAGGCGGTTTTGATGGTTTACTACCACCCGGCCAAGCTCCGATACCGGGGGATTGGTGACCAGATGCGAGAAATCCAGCGCCGAACCGGCCTTGACCCGGAGGTCGCCGGTGTCCACCGGCCGCCAGTTTTTGCCGGCGGTGATGACGGCCGGCTCGGCTTTGATTTTTTGCGGCGATCGGTTGCCGATGCTGGCGGCAACCACCACCCAGATGCCGTTTTGCGCCGAGTCAAACCGGATTTCGGTCACAGTTTTGGCCGGATTCAAGTTAAATTGCGAAAAATAAATCCCGAGGTTGTTGGCGTTGGCATAGGCGACAAAGCCGTTGGAAGCCTCCGTCGGATTCCACCAGTCGTTAAGCTCGCGCCCGGATTGGACGGTAAAACGGTCGCTGCTCTTGTCGGAGTAATTGACGGTGATTTCCCCGACCGCCGCCGGGAGCTTGGGCGTCCAGGCGGAGGAGTGCAGCAAATAAAGATATTTCCCCTTGGTATCGCCGGGGGTGGTGATGACGGCAGTTTTTACGCCGTTGGTAAACTGGGTGCCGCCAAAGGTGATGACGCTTTTTCCTTGATTGGTTGACGGGTCGATGACGGCAAAAGGAATGGCGCAAAATTCTTTGGCTTTGACGTCAAAATCGCGCATGTCCATCCCCGGTCCCTGATCGGTCCAGCCGCCCTTGCCGTCGCCGGCTTTGTCATCGGCAAAACCCATATTGGCGGCGGCGTGCAAGTTGAGCAAGGTTTCCTCATCAGCCGCCTCGACGCTGACCGGGCCCAGATATACGGTTTCACCGGCGGGGACGACCCCCAAGCCGAGGCGCGGCAACGCAAATTTGGGATCATCAGCGTGATTTTTGAGCTCAAGATCGCGGGTGTATTTTTGCCAATCGTGAGTTAATTTGACGGTTTCTTCGAGTTTGTCGCTGAGCCCTTCATACGGGGCGTTAAGCTGATTTGCCTGTATTACAATATTGGTCGGGCTTGAGGCTTTGGCCCAAAATTGGAGCCGGAGTTTGGCCTTGGGTGCAAAGGTGTTGGGGCAAATCAATACCAGCTGCCGGGCATGGGGGTGCCCGACGGCGCCTTGGGCAGTGATGGCCAATACGCTTCGGCCGTCGGGCGTTTTTGGGTCGGCGGGAAACGAAAACGCCATACTGTTGTCGGGCCAGGCGAACATTTTGCCGCTGTCCGGCAGTTTGCCTTGGTCAAAACGCCACTCCGTTGCCGCGGCGGTCACGGCAATGAGTCCGGCAAAAATGGTCAAATAAAGTTTCATCATCATTTACAACCATTGAACGCCTTCGCCGTTGCTGTTGGCACCGCTGCTGTTCCAGTTTTCGCAGGGGAACCATTTGCTGACGAATTCTTTGGTGTAGTTGCTGTTATAAATATCGCCCTGTGCGACCGGTTTGGCGTGACCGTCAAAAAACGCGGTGGTGGCATAACGGTTGGCATGGCGGTAGGCCACGGCGGCATTGGTGTCGCCGCTGGTAGTGGTCACTTCGCCGTATTGTAGATACCTAGTCAATGGAGCATATGAAAACAATGCCATGTCATCGCCGCGGTACTCAATCAGCGCAATTTTTTGACTCGGGCTTTTTATTTTGGCCAATTTAAAAAAGCGTTTGGTATTGGCGGAGCTGCCGGTCGTTGTCCCCGGAAGGGCATCGCCGCCCTGATAAAGGGTGCCGGTGGTCCGCCAGACGTTGGTGTATTTGGCAGAGCAACTGGCGTTGGCGGGAGCGACATTGGAGGTCTTGGGGCACAGCATTTTTCGATCCCAAAACGAGCGGCCCCAGCCCCGGTCCCAGACTTTAACGCCCAAAAGGTCAATGAATTCAAGATTTTCACTCCATCTGGTGTTGTCGGGGGCGTTTGAGCGGAACGGGACAAAGGAATCGCGATTTTGGTTGGCATAAATCAACCCGGCGGAAACATATTGTCGATAGATGCTGGTGCAGGAAATCTGCTGCGCTTTGTCGCGCGCCTTATTCAAGGCGGGCAGCAGCATCGAGGCCAAAATGGCGATGATGGCGATTACCACCAATAACTCAATCAATGTGAAATAGGAGCGTTTCATAATCTTGTAAAACCTTTCTTTTTTTGCTCGTTACGGCTTATCGGTAAATGTGATTTCGATTTTTTCGCAACCGGTTTGGGGCAGTTTGGCCCGCCGCCGCCGATTGAGGCAAGCGACGGTTTTTTGTGCCAAAGCTTCAAACGGGATATGGTACTCAATGGTGCGGCACTCGACACTGCCCTGATAATTATCGCAACCGATGATAATGCAATCCTTTAACAACTTTGGGTCGGCTTCGCGCACTGCCGCCGCCACGTGCGGAATCGAGAAAACGGCGCTGTATACGGCATCGACTTTGCCGCCGTACCGGATCACTTTTTTGAGCTCTTCAACCGCCGTGCGGTAGTCTTTTAAAAACAAATTTTCGTTGAGCGCAACTTTATTGTCGGCAAAAGCGCGGCGCAACCCTTTGGAGTGGCTGTGCCACGGCTCGGCATCCGGAAAAAAGACGAGATTGGTTTTGCCTTCGGCGATCAATTGTTTGCCGATTCGGCAGCCCATGTTGGGAAAATCAAACACCGTCGAGCACATTTCCGGCCGGTCCATCTCGGAAATCACCACCGGTACACCATGATCATGCAGAAGTTTGGCGGCAGCCTCCACTTTTTCGGTCGGGCGAAAGAAAATGATGCCGTCGAGGTTCTCGCGCTGGATCTCCTGAAAGATTTTTTCGGGCGTGTGCTCCTGAATCCCGATCAGGTGCATGATCCCGCCGTTGGCGGTAATCGCTTTCATCAGCTCCGCCAGACAATTGGCCATAAAATACTCAAAATGCACCATCATCCCGTCGGCGAAACAAAGCCCGATCACCGGCGGTTTGCCCTCCAGCTCAAACGGCGAGACCCGTGCCGGGTTGACAAAAGAGCCGAGACCGGGCTTGCCGATCACAAAACCGTCATCGGTCAGGCGCTTCATTGCTTTGCTGACCGTGGGGCGGCTGACGCCGAACATCTTGGACAATTCCATAATCGTCGGCAGCTGGACGATGTCCTTTTGATTGCTGACGAGGTTGATCACGTAACGACGGATCTTCATGTACTCGGAGTTGGTGTATGACATGGTCAAATCTTAGCATTATGTTTGCATTTAATTTCAATTTGCATATATTATATTCTCTTTTATTATCAAAGTCAATAGTAAGACTATGAAAAAAATGATTTTTTTCGATTAATTTTGCTCAAAAACAGACAATTACTCCTCATGGTGTTGCGGATCGGCGCGTTTGCCGAATTGAAATTACTCCGGTGCGTGCAAGGTGCTTCACTGGATTTTGCTGTTGCCCTTGTTATCGGGCTTATGCTCCTTTGCCGTCAAAAAGCGATTGACGCGGCCAAAGCCTTTGGCGGCAACGCGATGGCCTATCTGCCGCGCGGCGATTACCGGATCACCAAAACGCTGGAAATTTTGGGCGGTTCCTATCAGGTCGGCGGCTCGGGGTTGTGCAGCCGGATATTATTTGACGGCAATCCGGATGAGGACGCCGTGGTGGTCCGGCCGCAGGGAGAGTTGACGCTCGACGCATTGTCCGTCCACCGTTTCGGGATGCGGCTCGGGATGAATGTCCCGTCCGAATTTGTCGGCAAAGGCGCCGATATTCGCCAGTATCCGTCACCGGACGGCTTCAAAGTTACATATCATACTGTCTACGCGACCGGCAAATATCAACCGCTCTCCTATGTCCTCGGGCTCCGGCTTGACCATTTGACAGCAAAGGACACGGTGGTAATTAACAATGGCGAGGGCAATGTCCACGCTTGGGACAGCGGCGCGGCGACGGTTTTTATGCCGCTCAGCTATTAGGGTACGGTCTGGCTCAAAGGGCAATCGCGCGGCGTGGCGTTTGTGATATTGACGCGTCTGGCGACCAACTCCATGCACAGTCTGGTGGTCGAGGACAACCAGTCGCTGATTGCGACCGACTTTTACATTGAGCAGGCGCAAGCCGACACGCTGCTTTTTAAGGGGGCGTCCGGCTTGCCGCCGGGACGTGTCACCTTGTCGTTGCCCAAGCTTGACGTTACCGGCATGGGCAGGGATAAAAATCCGGTGATGACTCCAATGTTTCGCTCTCAAAATTATTGCGGCCAGATTAATTTTGTCGCCACACAGCTGGCTCCGGCGCGCTGGGAGGCCAAATTCGCAGTGGAGGGAGACCAGACCCGGCTTAACTTGATTGCGAGTTTCTTTTATGTCAAAGGTTTCATGCTGGAGCCGGAGTACTATCCGTTTGGCCTCATTGAGTGCGGTTTGGGCAGCAAATTCAATCAGGTGACAACTCACTTTACCAACGCCGACCCCGCGGTCAGTCCGGCCGCCGTCGCGTTGCTGGACCTCCGCGACGCCGGGGAGCTGGATTGGCAAATCAATTACCCGATGCTTTTTTCTCCTGTAAAATAAAACCGGGTTTATTTCCTCTCTTTGTTAAAAAACACCGGTGGCGGTTGCAAAATAACGTTAATATGATATATTGATCACATTGTGTCTCAATTTTGGAGGGGATCAAATGAAGCAATGGATGGTAATGGCGGTGTCGGCGTTGACCGGCATGGTGTTGGCATTGGAAATGCCGCCGGTGTTTTCCGACAACATGGTGTTGCAGCGTGATGTCCCGGTGCGGGTGTGGGGGAGCGCCGACGCGGGAAGTGACATTACGGTAGACTTTGCCGGCAAAAAAACCACCGGCAAGGCGGGCGGCGACGGCCAATGGCGCGTTGAGCTTCCGGCGCAAGCGGCCAACAAAGAGGCCCAAATCTTAACTGTCGGCGACGGCAAGGACACCAAAAGCTTTCAAAATATTTTAATCGGCGACGTGTGGCTGTGCATCGGCCAATCCAACATGCAGTTCGGCCTCAGCGGGATGATCGGCGGCAAAGAGCTTAAAGCGACGGCGGCCGAGGACGGCAAATATGTACGGTTGCTCTCCTTGCCGCGGGTATGGAGCGCTGAGCCGCAAAAGAAATTGAATACCGAGTGGAAGGTTTGCTCGCCGGAGACGGTAAGCGGTTTTTCCGCCGTCGGTTATCTGGTCGGTTTAAAACTCAACCGCGAGTTGGGTGTCCCCATCGGTTTGATCAACGGCTCATGGGGTGGCAGCCGGATTGAGGCGTGGACGACGCAAGCGGCGCTGCATCAAACTCCCGGGCTGGAGGAAGTCGCCAAAACCGTGGACGGCCAAGTCGGGGAAATGCGCGCCAAAGAACCCGAGCGCAAAGACAAGCAGCGTTTGCCGACTGTATTGTTTAATGCGATGATCAACCCCTTGGCCCCCTTTGCGGTGCGCGGCATGCTCTACTATCAGGGCGAGGACAACCACTACGAGGGTGATATTTATGAGCAAAAGCTCCAGGCCTTGGCCCTCACCTGGCGTACCGCGTTTGAAAACGCCGATCTGCCGATCTACGTCGTCGGCATCCCGCCCTATAAATACGATCTCAAGTATCCCTACCGGCTGCCGGTATTTACCGCCGCCCAGTTGCGCTTTACCCAAAAGGATAAAAACGCCGGTTTCATCGTCACCACCGACTGCGGCAACGCCGAGGACATTCACCCGACCGACAAAGTTCCGCTGGCCAGCCGCCTCGGTAATCTTGTCCTTTATAAAGAGTACCAAAAGGGCGAAAATACCGTCTTTTCGCCGCTTTTTCAAAAGGTTGAGCTAAAGAATAATGTCGCGGTGGTCAGTTTTGAGCGGCCCAACGGCCTCAAGACTGCCGACGGTCAGGCCCCGACCTTTTTTGAAGTTGCGGGCGCGGACGGCAATTTTGTCGCCGCCGAGGCCAAAATCGTCGGCGACAAGGTAGAGGTCTCGGCTCCCGGGTTAGCTGAGGTCAAGTTTGTCCGCTTCGGCTGGTATAACACGGCGGCCCCCAATCTCGTCAACCGCGCCGGAGTGCCGGTGGCGCCGTTTACCACCGCCAAGTAATTTTTGGGGATTTGCAATTGGTCATCTTGTATTTTGCGCCAAAAGCGTGTATGTTAAGTTACAGCATTGATGACCAACGGAACTCTGTAAAACGATGAGCAATCAAAAAATCGAAAATTGTCGGATTTTGATCACCGGCGGCGCCGGTTTTATCGGCTCCAATCTCGTTGAGCGCTTTTTGGCGCAAAACAACGAGGTGGTGGTTTTGGACAATTTTTTGACCGGTAAACGCGAGAATCTGACGCCGTTTGCCAAGTTTGGTAACTTTTGTTTGATCGAGGGCGACATCCGCGATTTGGCGACTTGCCGTCAGGCGGTCGCCGGGGCCGATTATGTGCTCCACGAGGCTGCTTTGGGCTCGGTGCCGCGCTCGATCAAGGACCCGGTGACCAGCACCGAGATCAATATTTCAGGCTTCGTCAATGTCCTTTTTGCCGCGTATGAGGCCAAGGTCAAGCGTTTTGTCTATGCTGCGAGCTCGTCGGTTTACGGCGACAGTCAGGCTCCCGTCAAGACGGAGGACAACCTCGGTAAACCGCTGAGTCCCTATGCGATTACCAAGTTGGTCAATGAGCTCTATGCGGAGAATTTCAGCAAAATCTACGGGATTGAAACCGTCGGCTTGCGCTACTTTAACGTTTTCGGACGCCGTCAGGATCCCGAGGGGGTGTATGCGGCGGTGATTCCGCGTTTTGTCAAAGATATCATCAATCACCAGTCGCCGGTCATCAACGGCGACGGGGAGTACTCGCGCGACTTTACCTACATTGACAATGTGATCCAAGCCAACGAGCTCGCCATGCTGTCCACCCGGCCGGAGGCGCTCAATCAAGTCTACAACATTGCTTGCGGTGAGCGAACGACGCTCAACGGGTTGTTTGCTCTCTTGCGCCAAAATCTCGCCAAGTTTGACCCGGCCGCCGCCGCCGTTGAGCCCGAATACGGTCCGACCCGCGCGGGCGACATCCCCCACAGCTTGGCCGACATCGCCAAGGCCCGCACCCTTTTGGGGTATGAGCCAAAATTTGACATCCGCGCCGGGGTGGAAGCCGCCGCCGCGTGGTATTTTGATCACCTCAAATAATTTTGCTTTTGTGTCTTGCCCGGTTTTCCACCTTGCGGAAAATAATTACTTTGTGTTAAAAAAATCCGAAATATGGTGGTATTTGCCGCAAAACAGCATATATTACAATTGTTGTCGGATCGGACGGGATTGCTCGTCGGTAACAAAGGCGGCTTGGCATGAATGAATTATTTCAAAAAAAACTGGGCGACTGGATCAAACCGCAGCTGATCAAATTTTTGGACAAGGAGTGTGACCGGGTGTTGACCGTTTTGGCGCAACTGTTGCCCCAAAAAGAGGTGGTCGCCAAGTGTGATATTGTCTTATCCGAGCTCAATATCGCCTATACCGGTGCCGGGCTGGTCAAACTGTTTACCAAGGCCGATGTTTTTAAAATTGATTTCGCTCATCATTTGGAGCGGCGGATTAAGACCGGGTTTGGTACCACCGCCCCTGAGCTGACCGCGATGCTGCCGCAGGGAGCGCTCAAATTTACCGTCGAAGGGGAGGGCAACTTGGACGAGATCGAGCTTGAGCTCGTTTATCTCGGACAGGGGATCAAACTCGGCCGGGCGGATTTCCGCTACCGGATCCGCGTCGATTTTCAATACCGGCCCGAGGCCGAAGTTTAGAGGATAAGGATTTGGATCATGAAACGCTTGGAGATCAGCACCCAGTCGCCGCGCTACTTTATGGATCAAACCGGCCAAACCTTTGTGCCGGTCGGGATCAATCTTTGCTTTCACCGTTACAGCGCCGGGGCTGACGAAGCGGAGGTTTTGGCTACTTACCGGCGCTGGCTGACCGGTTTTGCGGCCAACGGCGGCAACTTCATCCGCTTGTGGCTCTCGGCGCCGTTTTTTGAAATCATGCCCCAAAGCATTGGCGAATATGATGAAAAGCAAATGGCGCACGTCAAGGCCGTCGTCGCCATGGCCGAGGAACTCAAAATCAAGGTTAAATTCACCTTTGAGCACTTTCGCTCGGTGATGCCGCGCAAAGAGGCCGAGAGTTTTCCCGGTGCCGCCGCGTTTAACCGCGAGATGTATCACACGGTTGCGTCAGATATGCATCAATATCTTACCTCGACCGAGTGCCGCCAAATTTATCTGGAGCGCGTCCGCCGTTTCGCCGCGGCCGGTTTGAGTGACTCGCCCGCCGCCGCCGTCTGGGAATTGTGGAACGAAATCGAGTGCATTGGCAGCATGTCCGACGTGGTGCCGTGGTGCGAGTACATGATCCCGGAGCTGGGAAAAATATTTCCCAATCAGTTGATCGTCACGAGCCTGGGCAGCTTTTCCTCGGCGCGGTCCTACGAGTGGTACACCCGCTTTGCCCGGCTCAAGGGCAACTCTTTTTTGCAGGTCCACCGCTATCTCGACCCCGGCGCCGAGCTGGATGTCTGCCGCGGGCCGGTGGATGTGCTGGCGGCCGACGCCGTCCAGCGCTTGCAAACCATGCGGGGCCACCGCGGCATGCTGCCGGTGCTGCTCGCCGAGTCGGGCGCGGTGGAGGCCAATCACGCCAATTTCTCGCGCTGGTATGAGTTTGACACCGAAGGAACGATATTGCACGATGTCTTGTTTTCCCCGTTTTTCGCCGGGGCGGCCGGTTGCGGTCAAGCGTGGCACTGGGATTATATTTATGTCGACCGGCACAATTTGTGGCATCACTTTGCCCGCTTTGTCCGGGGGCTGCACGGGCTTGACCCGGCGGCGGAAAATTTTGAGCCCTATTATACCGAAACGCGGCGGCTGCGCGTTTACGGTCTCCGGGGCAAGCATGGCAACTTGATCTGGTGCCGCGACAAGCTCGCCGACTGGTCCAGTGAGCTCGAGCACAAAATCCCGGCCACCATTGTCACCAATGAGGTCGTCCCCCTGGAGCGGTCCGGCCGGACAAGTTGTTATCAACCGTGGATCGACCGATTTACCGAGCCGGTGGTCACGGATCACCAGTGTCACTTGCCCGAGTTTCGCCGCTCGATTGTGATTTACAACCGGGCGTAGCATTAGGGGGTTTGATGGACGCTTGCACCTCGTTTGCCCCGGTGGCGCTGCCGGATGCGCAAATTTTAATTTTGGGCTCGATGCCCGGCGATGAATCGCTGCGGCAGCAGCAATACTACGCTTTTCGCCACAACGTTTTTTGGCGGATCATGGGAGAAATTTATCACTTTGACCCGGCATTGCCGTACCCGGAGCGGTTACTGGCTTTGGGGCAACATAAGATTGCCTTGTGGGATGTGCTGTCGGACTGCCGCCGCACGGGCTCGCTGGATGCAATGATCCGCGACGCCGTCCCCAACGAAATTCCCGCTTTGTTGCAGCGCTGCCCCAAAATCCGCAAAATTTGCTGCAACGGGACGACGGCGGGCAAATATTTGAAGCAATTTTACCCCGCGTTGGCGGTCGAAGCCGTGATTTTGCCCTCCACGAGTCCGGCGGCGGCAATCTACTCTTACCAAACCAAACTTGAGCGCTGGCGCGGGGCCCTCGACAATTAGTCTTTGAGAAACTCCGACGGTGCTTTGCCGGTGACTTTGCCGGGAACGGTCAAGTGTTTCAAATGCGTATAGCCGTCAGGATTTGTTTCGCATATTGCTCATTTGTGATAAAGATTATTTGAATTTGATGAGCTGTTTTGCGATCCGTAAATAGTATGGATGATATTGGAGTAGCTTGCTCCGAGAATAGCCACATCCGCACCAATATTGAGAAATTGATATCCTTCTTGAATCAAACTCATATAATTGTCCAAACCGGCAACAGTCCCGGCGAATTTCCCATGCCGTTTGGCGGTGTCGGCAACCTGCTGTCTTGCGGCAACCAGTTCAGGGTGATTGAAATCACCGGGATGACCAATGGCGTGACTGAAGTCACCCGGACCAAAAAACAGCATATCGTATCCCGGAACCGCGGCAATATCGTCCAATTCCTTTAATGGTTCGGGATCTTCGATTTGAAGAATGATAAATCGTTCGCGGTTGGCTTGCTTGAGATAATCTATTAATATCGTCCGCCCGTAATTGCCGTCGGCGTTACCGCCGTCAAGCGGACGGCGGCCAATCGGATAAAAACGGGTGTCGCGAACAATTGTTTTGGTTTCTTCCAGACTCATTACATGCGGGACCATAATTCCGGTTGCATCCATCTCTAACGGACGAATCAAATTGCTGTAGCAACCCTTGGGAACCCGGCACAACAGGTCGCAGTCTGTATTTTTAGTTGCGAGGATCTGTGTTTCGAGTTCGCGATAATCTCCGCCGGTATGCTCTTGGCAGGTCCACAAACAGTCGAATCCGCTGGCGGCGGCGATTTCATAGGCTCTGGAGTCCGAGAGATTCATTTTGGTGCAAAAAGCAATTTGTCCGTTGCGAAGTTTGCGCAATACTTTACTTTGGCGCATATTGAATTTCAAAGTCATAATATTTCCTCGTATCGTCAGTGATTCGTTGATGAAAATAGTTTAGTATCAAAGGTTAACCGGGCCAAAAGCGTGTCGCCCCAATAATTGTTTTGCATGGCTTCTTCCCCCGTGGTGACAATCGCTTCGTTTTCGTCCAGTTGCGTTGCATGAAAGTTGCCCATCCCGGGAATATTGGCGGGGTCATTGCCAACGGAGCGACAGGGAATGATAATTTGTTCGGTTTGAGATTTCAGGCGCAGTGTTGACTCATCCACCTCGGCGATAAACAGCGGCGCGCGCCACCGAAAAATATTTTTATTTTCTTGATTTTCCCGGTTGTAAATCAAATAAATCTTGTCGCCTAATATCAACCAATGTTGTTGTGTGCTGCTCATTTTTAACGGCGTGCCGTTTTCCCAGCACCATGGTTGTATCGGGTCCCACCGCAGACCGTCTCGGGAGCTGGTGACATAACCGTGATCGTCCTCGGCGCGGATGGTCATATAATTAATTCCGGCATGAAATACAAGAGACGGTTCCAGCAATCCCCGGCCGCGGGGCAACTCGATTACTTGACCGATGCCGGTAATTTTGAGCTCATCCCCGTCAAATTCCGCTTGGCAGGTCGTTACCATACGATCTTTGCGGTCAAACAATCCAAAGGTCATGGGAATTAATATTTTTCCTTGCGGGTTGAAAATTTTTTGGGAGCAACCGCATGAATAGATACTGCAATTGCGGAATAATTCATGATTCAGCCGACGGCGTTTTTGGCACCATCCTTGCTGCGGGTCATATACGGTATAAACCGGATAGCGATTGAGCTTGGGGCCGGGGCTCTCGACTCTGAAATCGGATAACGAGTCAAACAATCGTCCGTTATGATAATAAACATTGTGTCCGATTGCAACGGCTTTGCCGGATGCATCATGAAAATCGGGGACAACGTCGCAAACGCCCTCTTCGATGTCTCCGGAAATCGGAATGCGTCCCAAGCCGGGTACTAATTCCGGCGCGGTCCAAATTTTGCCGCGGTCGATTGAGGTGCAATACACCACTGGACCGTAAAAGTCACTGCCGCCAATGCTTTGCATGGTCATCAGCAAGGACGAGTCGGTCGGCAGCAAACAAGCTCTGGGATGAAACCAACTGGTTGCGCTTCCATCCCGATTTGTCCATAATTTTTTTAAATCAATTGTCAACATGGGGTCTCTTATTATTGTTGTTTGTCACTATTGTTTGTCGGTGTCGTTTGCGGCGATATGATTAACATATCCGAAATCGTCAACTGATTGTCCGGCATTTCCTGAAGGTGGGGACAGGCGATAATAATACCGAATTTAACGATTTTGTCGGTGTCAAGTTTTTGATTTTCATCCAACTCCCCGTTGGCCTTGATGAAATCGCTGACATAAACAGGCATTACTTGCCACCCTTCCCGGTCGATATCGTTGATCGGAAGTGCGGTTTCGTAGCGCGCTCCGTCTGCTTCCCACAAAGTTAACTTTATCAGACAATGATGTTTCAACAATTTTCCGCGCAATACAATAATGCTCTCGGGGGTAAATTGTTTGGAAAATTCGGTAAATGAAATTGTCGGTGTCGCCCAAGTCCGATAGCCTTTAAAATCAGGAAATGAGGCATTGATCACCGCCTGATTTTCCTCATTCAGCGATAATTGCATTTTTCCGCCTTTAAAAATATTGTTGGTTTTCCATTGCTTCAAATTGGCAGGAGCGAGATCAATGACATTTGCGGAATTTTTTCTAAAAAATAACAGATCGTCAGAAACAATGCGTAAGGCAAAGTCAACCGGAAGAATTTTGCATTTGTCGGAGTCAATCCCGGAGAAAGATACATGGTATTCCCCGGTTGCGATTACCTGATCGGTTAACTCTCCATCCAGTACGGTTTCAACGAAACTTTGCGGCGGAATTGCGAGTGTTTGCGGCAGATGGTGCCGAACCGACAGGGCCGGATCTGCCCGGACAGTCAGATTAACTGTTTTTTCGCGGTCAGATAAATTATTGATTTTGACTTTGAGTTTGTAATTGCGGTCTGAATTTTGGTTGAGTTTCAAATAACTTTTATTAACCGAGTAAGATTCCGCAGCGGAAAAGACCGGTTGTAAAATAATTGACGACAAAGATTGATTAATTGTTTCGGTTGCCGGAAATTTTGGGGCCGGGATAATCTGTTTGCCGTATTTCCGCTCCATGTCGGCTTGAGATAAATCCAAATAGGCGATTCCGTCTTCCAATCCATACCCATTTTGATCAAAGCAAAGCTTTCTTCCGTCAATCCCCTCGGCATCATATGCTCCATCGGGAAGGTTTTGGGGAGCCAGCGATTGCCCCGGCTTGCCGATTAATACAATGACCGCTCTGGCATTTCCGGTAAAAATTTTAGCTTTGACATTGTTGTCCCAAGTGATTTCTCCGATCAATTTTTTGCCGGATAAGGCTCGGATGATTTGCGCGTAGACCGCCATATTGTGGAGCGGCGTGTAATGATAATCAATGCATCCGTTGCCGTAAAACCGTCGGTTGCGCATTTGGATGATGTCCGTCGGCCAAGTAATCATCGAAAACGGAAAATAACGAGCTACGCCGTCGGCGCGGCATTCAACTGCGAGGATTGCATTGTCCAAACAGTTGTTATAAACCATTGATGCCGGATTTTCCGCTTTGGGCCGTTTTGCATAGATATTTTCACGGAAAAATCCGCTGGATGACTCAGTAATCCATATTTGTCGGTTGGGTACAATCTCGCGTAATCCGCTGATGATCCCCGGTGCAGAGTTTGAGTTGTCATAAACGTGCAAACTTACAAAAGAAACACTGTCCATTACGCCGTTGCGTTGGCATTGACGGATATAATTGCGGTCAAGAAATGAAAAGCCGCCATTCGTGATTTTGATGCGTTCCTGCTGTCCAGCCCAGGCAAATGCTTTTACCACTGCGGAAAATTCTGCAACGTTGCCCTTGTGTCCATCGTGATTGGGCTCATTCCAGACCTGAAAGCAATCCCAGTAGGCATTCCAGCGCGATGCCCATTCGCGCCAGGCGACAGTTGCTTCAATCAAATTAGCGGGAAACTCCGATTGTGGCGCGTTTTTTAGCCAGGCGGGAGATCCGGGAGCAAATTCCAACATGCCGATCCCGTTTTCTTTTAAGGTTTGTCGCAGCTCCTCATGAACTTTGGCAAAGCGGCCGGGGGGGATCTTCGCCTCCGGTTGCCAAACACCTTTGCTCGGATTAAGGTCATTCCATTTACTGATATCCCGGACTGTACTGATGCCAATCCTCCGTAAATTTTTTATCAACGGCTCTCGGTATTGTTGGCGCATGTAAAATGTAAAATATATGCCGATCCCGAAAAACGGATCCCGTTCTCCCTGATACGCCGGCAAAGCGCAGACTCCGAAACGCTCTTCCAGCTCAGTGATTTCCAATTCAAAAAAACCTTGCGGAAAAATCAGGTTAATTTGCATAATACCATTGCATACGGGAGCTGTTCCGGTTGAAATTTCACGCCCGCGGTAATCCATCAGCCGGTATCCAAGACTGGTTGTTTCCGTCCAGTCATAAAGATCATTCATTTTGAAACGAATGGTTGTCATTTCTCCCGGAGTGACAAAATATTCCGTAAGATCGACGGGGACGAGCGGTGCGGTCTGGTAGTGGTAATCAGCTAAATAATGCGGTAGCTCCTGACTTCGGGTGGCGGGTGAATATTTTTTTTTCTCCGCGGCGTGCAATGACGTAACCAATAATGTGGCGATAAATGTGAATATTGCCAGATATAAGAGTTGGCGGTTAACTAAATAACAGCTCATTCTGATTTTTCTCCGATATTTTTCTGGTGATTTTTTGCTTGTAATTACTTAAATTCAGGTGTATTTCGGAAAAAATCAATTATTTTCCGGATCGTACCAATAGTAGTCGCCGTTGGCGTCGGTTCTCATGACGGAAAGGCGGCGGTAGTCAATCCACTCGACGTGGCCGTCTTGAAACAGTGAATTTGAACCGCCATTGGGACCGTGGGCCATATAACGGCTTGAGCCGTCCGGTCTGGTGCGATATGTGTCTGCCATGACGGGCCACCTTTCGGTATTGAGTCCCAATACTTTGGCTTGACGCCGTTTGAGACTGTGACGACAAGTCCTGGCATTGATAGCCAACAGTGTTTGGTCGGTTCTTCCGCCAGCAATCAGCGAATAACCTACAGTGCGTGTGCCGCTGAGGCTGCCGGCAGAATAATTGTAGTAGCCTGGGGTCGCTTCCATCCCATAATCTTCTTGGGAAGGACACCAAAATAATTTTTTGGTCATCTTTTGAGCGAAAGAAACTTCATTAATGGTTCGTTTGGTTAAAATTGGCGGATGTATCTGATAACCGCTGCTGCCCGCAGCGGTAAACTGTTCGGCGCTATTATCCGGGTAATAGGATTTATTTTCATCGCAGTAGGAGTTAAGGGTCACTCCCCATTGTTTGAGATTGTTGGCGCAACTGATGACTCTGGCTCTGCTTCTTGCTTTATTCAGCGCAGGAAGCAGTAAACTGGCTAAAATTGCAATAATTGCAATTACTACTAAAAGTTCAATCAATGTAAATGCCGATAACCTTGTCTTTTTACGCATCATTATGCTCTCCTTTTTGGTTGTGATCAAATGGTTTAAAATGCTCCAATTTTATAAAGTTTTGCATTGCAATGTTTCTATGGTGACTGTTTGTGTTTGATTTTTACAGTTTGACTTGTATGCCAGAATTGTACATTGACTTATCCCGGAGTTTTCAACCCAATGGTTAATCTTCAATTAGGTTGTCATATTTATGAAGATGCTTACGCATGATGCCGCGTGCCAGCTCCAGATTGTTATATTCTAGCGCTTCAATTAACTGTATGTGGTCACGGGTTGCTTGCTGACTGGACTCCGGTGGAGTAACACGGGCAGCAAAAAAAGTTTGAAGTAAATTGGAAAAAGCAAGTAAAATACTGTTGCCGCTGATTGCCAGCAACCGACGGTGAAAATCGCAATCCCGCGATAAATTATACTCAATTTCTGCCGGATCGTCATTGTATCGTGAGCAATCGGCAATTTTTCTAAGCTCTGCGATATCGTTGGAGGTAAGTTTTCCGGCAATCACATCCAATGCGCCCAGTTCGATCGACAATCTGGCCTCCAAAAGTTGGCGGTATGTGAAGTCGCTGGCGGCAACCTGAAACCCGATGGCGCGTCCGAGCAAAGTAAAATCCATTTCTTGAATAATCGTTCCGCGTCTGGGATACGAGCGGGCGAATCCGAGGAATTTGAGACCCCGCAATCCTTCCCGGATGCTTACCCGGCTGACATTAAATCGCTCTGCCAACTCTTCTTCGGGTGGAAATTTATCGCCGGGTTTGAGTTTATTTGTGATTATGTATGACAATAAAAGCTCAATTATTCGATCTGTTTTGTTCATTTTTGTCTTTTTTCGATATTATTTATTTAATTTGTACTACAAATATAATTATAGCAAAAAAAATTTAAAAGTCAAGAACTGCATTGATAAAAAATTAAAAAAATATGGTATTATTAAGAAAAATGCTTTGATTGATTTGGAAAATAGGACATTGAACATATTATTATATGACGATGAAGCATCATTTTTAGTCACGGGAAAATCATCGGGAAGTTTTCATCGCACGATTGCGGAGAAAAAAATTGATTAGTAGAGTTACCGTGTTTGGGATCAGACGCCGCATTTCTCATTGGTCATGGTGGCGAAGCGCTTGCCGTCGATTTGCGGAAAGTCGGTGTCCCCGGCAAAAAAGCGGTCAAAAAGGTTGAGGATATAAGGAGCGTATTTTTGTTGCCCGCTCCCCGCCGCCGCGTGCGGCGTCAAGATGAGGTTGTCGAGTTGATGCCATGGCGAATCGGCCGGCAACGGCTCCGACTCAAAGACGTCCAAAACCGCCCGGATGCGCCCGGCGGAGAGCTCCTTTTGCAAGGCTTCGTTGTCGATCAACCGGGCGCGTCCGGCATTGATGAGGGTGCTGCCGTCCCGGAGCAGCGATAATTTTGCCCCGTCCAGTTTACGCAGATTGTTGGGCGTCATCCCGGCGAGGCAGTGTAGGATGTCCGAGTACTGCAACAGCTCCTCAAAGCCGGCTGCTTTGGCGGCGCCCATGTCATTAATGACTTTCTCCGGCGTATGCTCCGAGTAAATCAAAATTTGCTTGGGGCCAAAGGGTTGCAGCAGTTTTAAAAATGCCTTGGTAATGTCGCCCATCCCCCAGATGCCGACGACGGTCTGCGAGATATCGGCAAAGCCGAAGCGCAAATCCCAGTGGCACGTTTCGCCCGGCCGCAGCTTGGCGTAATCGGTCAACCGCCGCTGGGCGATCAACGTCATCATCATTGACCACTCGGCCACGGTTTGCGCCATCACCAAATTGGCGGTGACGACGGTGACCGGCGTTTGATAAGTGCTGATATCGGTGACCGCCGCCGCCGACCCGGCCGCGTGGCCGATGATTTTGACCGAGGGCGCCTGCTCCAAAAAGGCCTGATTGCACATCGGGGAACTCCACGTGGTGATGACGCCGTCGCAGCCGTTGGCGCGCTTGGCCCAGTCGTCAACGGTCGCATCCTTTTCCCGCGCCGGGACATCGACGGTGAACCCGTATTGCCGGGCCAGCCGGTCGCACTCGGGCGTCCAAAACATTTGGGTGAGCTCGTGCGAATGGTGCATAAAAAGGAGGCGTTTGCCGCTCATGATTTGGTTTCCCAGTTTTGTTTCATGGCCTGCAAGGCGACTTCGAGGGGCGGGATTTCCGGCTGCCACATCTTTTCGTACTCAAAAATGACCGGGACTTGGATATGGTTGTCGCGGATAAATTTGAGCCACTTTTGATACGGGAAATCCCCCTCGCCGGGGAGCCGGGCCAAAAGTTTGCCATCGTGTTTCACGCAATCTTTGAGGTGAAAACCGGCGATAGTGCCCCCGATCAATTGATAGGTTTCTTCCAACGTTTCACCGGCGGTAAATATTGTATGCTCCATGTCCCACAACACGGGGAGCTCGCGCCCGAGTTTGGCAAACAACTCGGCGCAGCGTTTGCCCGAGGAAAAACCGTCGTGGGTCTCCAAAAGCAACCGGCAGCGGAAACCTTTGGCGTCAACAGCGGCCAAATGACCGCGGGCGATGTTGACCGCGTCATCGCTGACCGGGTCGGTCATCGCGCCGCCGCCAAAGATCCTCACATAAGGAATATTACAGGTGTCGGCAATGGTGCAAAGTTCCAAAAGTCCGTCCAAATCGGTGTTGGCCAAGGTGAGGTAAAACCCGGAGTCGAGCGAAAAAATCTGCCCTCTTTCGCTCAATTGGGCCAAAATCCGTTGCTCGGCCGGGCGTTGCAATATGGGTGCGATATTGCAAGTTTTTTCCAAGGTGCGCAAGGAGAGTTTGGCAATCCGGTATTGCCCTAAAAGTTTGGCGGCTTCGGCCAAAGTCAGGTCGGGGCAGCCCAGGGTGGAGATGCCGAAAACAAACGGTTGATTGCTCATAAATTTTTCCCGGGGGATGTCTCTGTTATTTTGTTATATAATACACTATTTTTGGCAAAAGTTCAATATTGATATCAAAAAAAGTGATAAAGTTGTCAATAATATAAAGAAAATGGCAATATTTTGATCAATATTGCCATGATGAAAATCCGGATTGTTTCCGGATTTATTTTTTACGGGCGGGCTTGCGCCAGCGCAGCACCGCATAGAGGAGCGTTGCCGCCATGGCGCCGAGACCGTCGCAGAGCATGTCGCGCTGGGCATCCCAGATGTCGCCCTGCGATCCCAAAAAGGCTTCGCCCGCTTCGGGCGCCGAGTAGAGGGCATAGAGATACTCGATGATTTCAAAAATCGCGGCAAAGCCGAAAATGCTCATAATGATCAGAAATCCGGCCGCCACGCGATTTTTGATCAGTTTGTGCCCTTCAAAAAATTCCAAAGCCGGGAAGGCGAAGAAGCCGACCAAAAAGTGGCAGACTCGGTCGTAATGGTTGCGCTCAAAGCCGAAGGTGTCGGTGACGAAGTCAAACGGCACTTTTTCAAAGGTATAATGGCCGCCGATGGTTTGCAAGATTAAAAAGAGCGCCATAAACGAGTACGCGGTGTTGGAGAAACGGACGCGAAGCTGGTACAGCATTACGATGACCAGCAAAGTGATCACCGCCACCGTGTTTTCGGCATACCAGGTCACCCGGTCCACCGGGTCCACGGCCAAAAAGACGAATAACAGGCCGTAAATGAGCAGCAGCAGCATCGGGTAATTGCCGTCCTGGTCGATCTTTTTGAGTTTGTTTTTTTTCATGATTGGTCTCCTTGGGTTTATTGATCAGTCAAAGCGTTTGACCGGGATATGACAATAAGGTTTTTTTTGATGGCGTAAATAATAGTTTTGGTGATAGGCTTCGGCCGGGTAAAACGCTGCGGCGGGAGCGAGCGCGGTTTGGACGGCAAACCCTTTTTGGCGCAAGTGGGCGATCAATTTTTCGGCGGTCTGGCGCTCCTCCTCGTTGTAATAAAAGATTTTGGACAAATATTGAGCTCCGATATCCGGCCCCTGACCGTTGGCCTGCGTGGGGTCGTGAATTTCAAAAAAGAGCTTTAAGATATTTTCGTAGTTGGTCGTGCGCGGATCATAGAGGATATCCACCGCCTCGACGTGGCCGGTCTTGCCGGAGCAGACTTGCTCGTATGAGGGGTTGACCACGCTCCCGCCGGTGTAGCCGCTGACAGCGGAAATCACCCCCGGCGTTTGGTCAAAGTAGTACTCGACGCCCCAGAAACACCCTCCGGCGACCATCGCGTGTTTGAAGTAACGGTCAAAGTCGGCCGCCGGGACAAAGTCCATCGAGAGTGAGTTGACGCAGTAGCGGGTATTTTTGACGGTCAGTTTTTCGCCGGTAAAGACGTGCCCCAGGTGGCCGCCGCAGTGATTGCACAAAATTTCGGTGCGCCGGCCGTCGGCGTCGGGGATTTGCTTTACTGCGCCGGCAATCGCGTCGTCAAAGGCGGGCCAGCCGCAGTCGGAGGCAAACTTATCCTTCGAGCGGTAAAGCGCCGCGCCGCACTGGCGGCAGGTGTAAACCCCGGCGGCATTGTGCTGATAAAATTTGCCGGTAAACGGTTGCTCGGTCCCCTTGTCGAGGATAACATAGCGCTCCTCGGCGGTCAATGGTTTCGGTGTTGGCGGTGTCATATTATCCTCCGCGTAAAATTGGATCACAAAACACCATAAAATTGCTCCAAAAAGTGTCAATTTCATGGCACACCTCACAGTTACGGTTTGTCAACTTTGCGGCACTGGTAAACATGCAAAAAATCGTGCTCGACACGGTCGGACTCGATTGCGAAACCGGCGCGTCGGAGTATGCCCTCCATGATCCAACTACAGGTGCTCAACTCGTCCGCGATGTGCCGAGCAAAGTTGTGTTTACTGCCGGGGGCGAACTCCATAATGCGCTCAAAATAGGCCTCGGGCTGCTCATTTTTCCAGTCAAAAACGACGTCGAGGAGGACCAATACGCCGTTGGCACGCAAACTTTGATGGATGCGGTCCAGGGCGACGCATTTCCAGACATCGGACAAGTGATGCAGCGCGAGCGAGGTCACCACCGCGTCATAGACGCGCGGGCGGAGTTCAAAGGAGAGGAAGCCCGCTTTTTCAAAGGTGATCGAGCTCAATTGATCCTCTTGAGCCTTGAGTAATGAGTACTCAAGCATCGTTGGCGAAATATCAATCGCGTGGACACTCGCTCCGCGCTGCGCCGCATAACGGGCAAACGCGCCGGTGCCGGTGCCGATCTCCAAAATCGACATCCCCGGCCGCAAGCCGATCAGGTCGCCGATCAGGCGGTTCTCCTCCTCGACATCGCGGAATTGGCGCATGCGATTATCATACACTGCAACCTCGGTGACTGAGTCGTAGTCGGTCCCGAGCTGAATAAACTCATTGTGATAAAAGCTTTGCTGACGGTAGTCCATGATCGTTTCCGGTTAAAGGATCAAAGCTAATATAACCGCCTGCTTGCTATTTCACAAATATTTTTTTTTGATTTTTTTAAGAAAAACGATAAAAATATGTTTTTTCAGCTGAAATCAAGGTAGTTGCAGGCTTTGGCGGCGAGTTTGCCACTTAGTCCGACCATGCCGAGGCGGCTGATCCGGCGCTGGCGGCGGTATTGCAACACCCGCTCGACCCAGATGTTGCCCAAGCCGGGGACCCGCAGCAAGGTTTCGCGGTCGGCGCTGTTGATTTTGACCGGGAAGTACTCGGGGTGATGCCTTGCCCACATTTCTTTGGGGTCAAACTCCAAGGAGAGATTGCCGACCGGGTCAAAGACCATTTCGCCGGGCGCAAAGCGGTATTTGCGAAGCAAAAAATCGACCTGATAGAGCCGGTGCTCGCGGAGCAGCCGGTCGGGCCCGTCCAAGGTGAAATTTTCGCCGGGGAGCGACCGGTCGCCGAGGCCGCTCTGGTAGGCGGAGAAGTAAACGCGCTCAAAGTTGAGGCGGTTGTAGATCCCGTCCATGTAAGTGACGATTTCGCGGTCGGTCTCGTCGGAGGCGCCGACGATAAACTGGGTGGTGCACTTGACGCGCGAGTGGGGGCCCCCTTTGGCCGTCTGGTCGGCGAGGAATTTTAACGGCGTTACAATATCGCGGTCGAAATTTTTGGCCGCCGAGAGTTTCTCAAAGTGTTTGCGGCCGGGGACCTCGATGTTGAGCGACACCGCGCTCGCCAATTTCAACGTCTCCGCCATCGCCGCTTCGGAGGCACCGGGGATGACCTTGAGGTGGATGTAGCCCCGGTAAGCGTATTTTTTGCGCAAAATGCTGGCGGTGGCGAGCAAGCGGTCCATGGTATGGTCGGCGCTGCCCATCACTCCGGAGCTCAAAAAGAGGCCGAGAAGCCACTGTTTCCTTTGGTGCTCGTAAAAGGCTTTGGCGGTTTCCTCGGGGGTGAGGGTGCACCTCGTGACGTTGCCCTCGCTGCGCAAGGGGCAGTATTTGCAATCGTTGCTGCAGGCGTTGGAGAGCAAGGTTTTAAACATGATCCCGTAACCGCCCGCGGCCAGCGGCACCGGGTAGAGCCAGCGGCCGTCCAACGTGCGCCGCCGCCGCTCTTGGCTGATGGTGCCGCAGGCGCACGCCAAGTCGTACTGGGAGTCGGCGGAGAGGATTTCGAGTTTTTTTTGGGTATCAAGCATGAGTATGTTTTCCTGTCATTAATATAGAATGAATAATCGAGTATTGCAAGCCATTAATGGGAAAAAAACATCGATTAATTTTGGCCCCGGGCAAGCCGGGTGTATTGACGGACAAAATCGCTTTTATTGGCGGTGTAGGCGTCGCGGTCAAACTCGTATTTTTGCTGCAGCTCGCGCTTGAGCTCGGCATATTGCCGTGCGACTTCGGGGTGGGCCAAAAGGTAATCGCGAAAATATATTTCGTCGTGATCACTCCCGTAACGCAAGTGGAGGTGAAAGACTTTTTCCGCAAAGCCGTCGGGGGTGTACCCTTTGAGAAACATTATGCCGGGAGGCGGCTGATCGGGGCGCGGACAGGCAATCCACCCGGCCGCCGTCAGCGTTTGTGCGAGCTCTGTCAAATTCGTCTCCGGCCGGACCTCAAGCAGCAGGTCCACCGTCGGTTTGGCGGCCAAGCCGGGGACGGCGGTGCTGCCGATGTGGTGCAATTCTCCGGGGGCGACCGGCAAAAGTTTGCCCAAGTCGGCGGCTTCTCCGGCAAACCATGCGGGGTAGTCAACATTGTACTCTTTGAGGATCACCGGAAAGAGGCGCCAGAGCTCCTCGTTGGTCATTTGGGACAACGGTTTTTTGCTCATCTCAGCCCAGCTCCAAGGTAGTGGTGCCCCAGATGAATTGGGTCGGGATCGGCCAATCACCGTGTGCATACATGCGGGCGGTTTCAAACACTTTGGTCATGCGCAAGCGCCGCTTGGCCAATGCAATCGCGGCCGGGTTGCTCTCGGGGACATCGAGATAAAAATTTTCGCCGACCGGCAGCGTTTGGAGCAAGCTTGCGATCAACTCGGTTGCGGCCGCGACGTCGGGGGCGAATACCGGCCCGATTTTGTGCCCCTCAATGCAGCGGCGGATCAAGGCGTAACCCTCAATTGCGCCGCTGCGGCTTTTGAGCACCCGCCCGGCGGTCCCGGGGGCAAAGGCAAAGGCTTGTAAAAAGCGGCTCCGGTCGGCATTAAAAATGCTTTGGTCGTACCGGCAAAGGGCGGGAAAATCGGTTACTTGAAGGATGGCGGCATCATTGCCCGGGAGCGTCGCCCCTTTGCCGGCAAAGCGCAAGTGATTGTAGGCCAGCATGAAGCCGGACTGACGGTAATTGTTTTGGCGGGCGACCACCCCGTCAAGGCCGATTACCCGGCCTGCGAGATGCCGCATCGCCTCGCGCCAGATCGCGATTCCGTAACCTTGGCCGCGGTACGGCGCTTTGACGATATAGAGGCCGATAAAACCGAAATTTTTGCCGTAGCGCACCGCCGAAATGGTACTGATGATTTCGCCGTTGAGTTCGCCCGCCAAAAAGCCCTCGGGGTCGGCCTCATAAAAGGCATGACTGTCGTATTGCCCCGGGTTCCACCCTTCCAGTCGCGCCAGCTCGAGGGCGATGCTGATTTCGTCGCCCGCCATGACGCGGACACGGTATGTTTGATCCGGCATTTTTCTCCCTTATTTGGTTTGGCCGGTTGGGGCCGGGGCGGATTTTATCGCGGCGATTTTGGTCATTTCTTTGACCAATTGGGGCGACTGCAAGGTTTGTTTGGCCTTGGCGTCATCACAGAGATAAGCACGCCAAAACAGCAAAGTAAGTTTGACAATCGCCTTTTGGTACTCGGCATCGGACAAACTTTCTTTGTCCGCGTCCCGCTCTTTGCGGCCCGAAAAAATCGCGTGATCGCCGCCCTGGAAATCCACCTCGTATTTCTCCATGTGGCACAAATCGTACGCCTTTTTGCGGTCGGCTGCCTTGGTGTCGCCGATGGGCGAGTCGTCGCGCGTCCCGGTCATCAGCATGCAGGGGATCGTGATGTCGGCAAAGGTTTTTTCGCCGCCAGCCTCCAAGCCTTTGCCGAAGGGGGCGCTCATGGCGATGACAGCGGCAAAACGCGGGTCCTGATAGGATATTTTATGCTGGCCCATGGGGCCGTACATTGCCAACCCGGCCGCCGCCAACGCGGTGTAAGCGCCAAAGGAGTGCCCGGCCGCGCCGACGTGCTTGAGGTCGAGACGGTGATACAACGGGCTTGCTTTGTCCTCATTGAGCTTGGTCAAAGTGTCGAGGGCGAAACTCATGTCCTGCGGTCGGTTGCGGATGTTGTCGGGGTTGGCGGCGGCCCGTTGCAAGGCCTTAAACGAGGGGTTTTTGAGAAAGCTTGCGGTGTTGCTCCCCGGGTGCTCGACGTGGACGCTCACCAAATCATTTTGCGCCCAGTTTTGGCCCAGATACTGATAATTTTTGCACGAGCCCCCGAGTCCGTGCGAAAAGAGGATGACCGGAAGGGCTTGACCCTCTTTGCCCTCGGGAAGATAAATCTTGACCGGCACATCGCGGTCGCGCCAGTCATCGTGCCAGGTGTAAAAGTACTCGGACACCCCCGCCGCCAGCCACAGCGGCAACAGCAATAAAAAAAAGACAAAATTTTTTCTCATGACACCACCAGTATTTTTCCATAAAACGCAACCGGGACGTTATTTATTGTGTCCGGTCGTCCGTCTGGCATTGTTCCGGATTCGGCAAAGTCGTTTGACCCATCGTAAAGCGTCCTGTTTTTTCTGTAATATACCAATCAAATATGCACATTGCAAAAATTTTCCGGCCGGGCTTTGAAAATTCCTGTTTTTTTTACATATTCTCTTGACAATGTATCGGAGTTGTGGTATAATTAATGCAATCAAGTAAACATTACATGTAAACAGTCAAAAATATTATGAAATCAGAGCCGCCGATTTTCAAAGTTGTCGCCGCCGCGCTCAAAGCGCAAATCATGGCCCGCGAGTTGCCGCCGGGCGGAGCGTTGCCGTCAGAGAATGAGCTTTGCTGCAAATACAATATCAGCCGTCCCTCTGTCCGCAAAGCGCTGGAGCTTTTGGAGGTCGAGGGGCTGATATTCCGCCAGCCCGGAGTCGGCACCTTTGTCCGCGCCGAGCAGCACGGCTCTGCCGATCCGGGGTTAAATATCGCCGTCAGTCTGACCGATCCCGGTAACTGGTACGGTATCGAAATTTACGACAGTGTCCACAAACGCTGCGCCGAAATCAATGCCCGGCCGATCATTGCAGCCACCGGCGACATCATTGCCGGGCGCGCCGGCAAAATAGACGCTTATTTGCTTTTGCCGCGCTATGAAGGACAGAGCGAGTTGGAGGCTCTCAACCAGATTTCCGGCGCGGGAACTCCGGTGGCGATCCTCAACCGCTTCTCCGATCTGGCCAATCTTGCTTACTTTGCGGTGGATTACGAGCTTGAATCCAAGCGGGCCGTGGATTTGCTGCGCCGTTTCGGCCATCGCCGCATCGGATTGATCGCCGGTAAAAACTTTTCGGCCTACGCCGCGCAGACCCGTGCCGCCGGATATCGCCGCAGTTGCGCCGACGGCGGACTCGACACGCTCGAATGCTGGGTGGATGGCGGCATTGAGTGCGTGGATCAAATCGATCCGTTTTTACGGGAAAACCGGCCGGATGCGCTCTTTTTGACCACCCGCGATCTGTTGGACTATACTTTGTTTGCCTGTCGCAACCTTCAGCTCACGGTCGGACGGGATTTGGCCATATTCTGCTTTGACAATCTCAATTTGTCGGGCCGTGACCCTTATCCGGTAATGTACGCACAAATGCCGCTGCGCCAAATGGCGGCGGACGCGGTGACCTATTTGGCCGCCAGATGCCGCCGGAGTGATCACATCACGATTCAACGCCAATTGTATAACATAAACATTGTCCTTGACAGTAACCTCGTGCAATAGGAGAATTTAGCCATGAAAATCCGTCTTGTGTTCACTTTAATCGAATTGTTGGTTGTTATTGCCATCATTGCCATTTTGGCCAGCATGCTTTTGCCCGCGCTGAATCAGGCGCGGGAAAAAGCCCGGGCAACGAGTTGCATCAATAACCTTAAACAGCTTGGGCTTGGTTTCGGACAGTATGCGATGGATTGCAAAGACTTTCTTCCTCCCTACGACTATGTCGGAATGATCAATCCGTGGACCAAGGCTATGATCGGCGGTACCGGCAAGGCCGACTCGGACGTTTGGCGCAAAACCTCCGGGCCCTATGTGAGCATCGTAAATTTGCGTTGTCCGAGCGTGGCGCGCAGCCAGGAAATGAACGGGGTTGCATACGCTGCCGACGAGTGGCTCGGCTGCGGCTGGTGGCGAAGCTATCCCGATTACGGAATGAATATACAAATGTCCCCCCGCGCCTTTTCCGCTTCGTCGGTCAAACTGGGGCGGATGAAGAACTCCTCCAAAAAAATTCTGCTCACCGACTGCGCCCGCAAAGAGTCGGCCATCACGCTGGACTTCTCCAAAGGCCGCTACCGCTGGGAGCCGCAGGACCTTGGCTCGAGCTCCTGGGATGAGACCTACGGCCGTCCAGCCGCGCGTCACCATGGCGGCGTCAACACCCTCCATTGCGCGGGCAACGTGTCGGTCTACCGCGTCCGCAGCATTAATCAACCATGGCTGGACAGTCCTTTTATCTGGCCCCAAAATCAGGAATTTCTCTCCAGCATCAAGTAAGGTCAATATGAAAAATCAATTAATTATCGTTATGATGGCCATGTTGGCAACGTGCCCGGTTATCCGCGCCGGAGATATCGAAACAGTCACACAAAGACTGGTCGCCCGGGAAACCGCCGGCAAACTCCCTTTGGAGAATCGTTGCCGCACGGCATTGACCTCGCAGCGTCCCGACGGCTCCTGGCCGGACATCGATTACGTGACCGACAACCGCTCCTGGTGGGAGGCCTCGCGGCATTTGACCCGCACTTATGAGCTGGCCTCGGCCTATGCCGCGCCGCAACACCCGCTCTCAGGCAAGCCGGAGATGGCCGCCGCCATGCGCCGCGCGGTCAACTTTTGGAGCTCGCGCCGCCCCCAATGCAGCAACTGGTGGTGGAACGAAATGTTTGTGCCCGATAAGATGGGAAAAATTTTGCTTCTGGCCGCTCCCGTGTTTCCGCCGGGACCGGAGCGCGATGCCGCCTTGGCGGTGTGCCGTCAGGTCCAATTCGGCCGCACCGGGACCAACCGGGTGCATCAGGCCGGCAACATCTTGCTGTTGGCGTTGTTGCAAAATGACCCCGCCACTGTGGAGCTGGCCGTTAAAGAGATTTCCGCCGAGTTGCGTTTTGTCCCAGAGGATACGCCGTTGGATTGGCATTTCGGCGGACTGCGCGCCGACGGCTGCTTTCAGCAGCATGGCCCGCAACTGCAATTCGGCAATTACGGACTGGGGTATTTGCGCTCGATGTCCGGGTGGGCCGCCCTATTGGCGGGTACGAAGTGGGAGTTTGCACCCGAAAAAATGGATGTTTTGCGCACTTTGGTCTTTGACGGCAGCCGCTGGGTCATGTGGAAGGGCCGCTACGATTTGGCCGCGGTCGGCCGTCAAATGATGAAAAATTGCCAGGCCGACACCACCGTCGCCACGCTGGCGGCACTGACGGATCTGATGGCGGCTGACCCCGCCCGCCGCAGTGACTACGCCGCCATCATTGCCGCCAACCGTGCCGGAGAAGTCGGGTTCACCGGCAACCGTTATTTTTGGAATTCCGATTATATGGTCCACCGGCGACCGCAATTTATGGTTTCCGTCCGCATGAATTCGACCCGGGTGCGTCCGATTGAGGACGACACCAATTGGGACAATGCGCTGGGGCGCTACTTCTCCGACGGACTTTGTCTGATCATGCGCAGCGGTGACGAGTACCAATATCTGACCGGCTGCTGGGATTGGACACGCCTGCCCGGAACCACACTTCCCGCCACTCCCGTTTATTTGCCGGAGGACAGCCGTAAAATCGGACTTTTGGTCGGCGGCCGCGATCCGCGCTGGACCTTGAGCCGGGCCTTTCGCCAGCTGGGCGAGTCGACCTTTACCGGCGGCGTGAGCGACGGCGAGCGCGGCGCGGCCGTCCATGTGATGAATCTCGACCAAGTCAAGGCGCGCAAAGCTTACTTTCTTGACCGCGATGCCGTTTGGCTGCTGGGCAGCGAGATCACCTCGGATTCTCCTTACGCCGTGGCCACCACGATCAACGCCTGCCGCCGCAACGGTGAAATCAAAACCGGTGACGGCTGGGTCTGGCATGACGGAATCGGCTACCGCGGCGCCGGCATGGTCGCGGAAGCGGCTTTAAAAACCGGCGACTGGCGCTACATTGAGGGCGGCCGCGAGGAGTATAGCCCGGAAACGCAGGAAATGTTTACGCTTACGGTTACCCACGGGATACGGCCGCAACAGCAAAGTTATGCCGCATTGGTCCTGCCCGGAGCGACCCCGGAGGCGACCGCCACGGGTAATTTTGGTCAAATCCTCAGCAATACCCCGCAAATTCAGGCGGTAAAAATGGCTGACGGTATGATTGCGGCAATATTTTACGAGCCCGGTACGCTGGAAAGCTTCAGCACCGACTCCCCCGGTATTTTTCTGATTTCACCCGACGGCACCATTTACGCCGCCGATCCGACCGGGTTGCTGAAGCGCATGACCGTGACGTACCGTCAGCAAGTCAAAACCGTGGAGCTCCCCGCCGCACCGTACGTCGGCAAAACGTTGAAAATCACGCCGTAATATGATCCGTCGCCGATCATTGTCGCAAATTTGCTTTTGGCATAAAAGTGCAACAACTGATTGATTGTGTTAAAAATAGCGGTGATTTTTTACAACACCAAGGTTGCTTTTGGTCAAAGCCGACGGTATATTGTCAGGCAAAAAACAAAAGGACCCTTTGATCATGAGAAATCCGGAAGTACTGCGGACCAAGCCCGATTATATTGTTTACGAGCCCAAAGGGTTGACCGATCCCCCCGATGCCGCCAATGAGCACTTTTTGGTGTTTGAGCGCAAGGACGGGCGGTTGGCCGCGGTGTGGACCCAGTCCGGGTTTGAGGGGCAATACAATCAGCATATCGTCTTTGCCGAGTCGGACGCCGCGGGCAAAGTCTGGAGCGACCCCGTGATCATCGCCGGGCATCATTACAACAAAGCGACCGGTGAAAACATGTGCAGCTGGGCGTTTCCGATGGTGAGCAAGTCGGGCCGGATTTACGTATTGTACAGCCGCCACACCGGGCGCAACGATATTGCCACTCATACCACCGGCGAGCTCACCGGGATTTACAGCGACGACGGCGGCCGAAGCTGGTCGGCGCCGCAAGCCGTGCCGGTGCCGCGCACCGTCTGGGACTCGACCGATCTTTCCATGCCCGCCTCGGGAATCATCTGGCAGTCGCCCAAGCGCCTCATCGGTGACAAATTTTACAGTGGCATCACCCGTTGGGTGAGCCCGAGCCGCTATGAGCTCGACGCCGTGTCGTGGATCGATTGGCATGCGGTTACGGATATGATCCGGTTTGAGAACATCGATCTCGACCCCCAGCCCAAGGACATTGTCATCACGCTCCTGACTCCCGGCAACACTTCGCTGCAGTATCCCAATCCGCGGGTGCCGCACCTCTCCTCGGTGCAGGAAGCCACCTTAAATATGCTCCCCGACGGCCGCATCATGGCGATCATGCGGACGGTGGCCGGGGTGCCGGTGTACAGCTTGTCGGACACCCGTGGCGAAAACTGGAGCCAGCCGGTCGCGCTGCGTTACCGGGACAATGCAGCGGAGATTTTGCACCCGCTGAGCCCGTGCCCGAGCTACTCTTTGGGCAACGGCGAATACGTCTTTTTTATTCACAACCACAATGGCAATTTCGGCCCTTGGGTCGATCACGACTCCAAGGCGCGGCGGCCGATTTATCTTTTGTTCGGCAAATACGTCGCGGGCTCAACGCAGCCGGTGGAGTTCTCGGCTCCGATCGGCTGGATCGACTCGGATAATGTCGAACTCAACCACCGCTCCGATTTGGCGTTGTACGCGAGTTTCACCCGGACAAACGGCGAATTTGTGCTCTGGTACCCCGACCGCAAACACTTCCTCGTCGGCAAGATTATCGACCCGGCACTGCGCCGAAATGCGGTTTTTTTGCCGTAAACAGTTGACTTTTGCATTTTTTGTTGTATATTGAAAGAAACAATCCAAGGATGCAAAAGTGAAATCAAGCTCAAAAAACAGCCATTGTTTTGACGGACCAATCAGTGTTTCGTCAGCTGCCGCTTTTGTTTCTTCTCTTATGCTGCGACTTACTTGCGCCGGCCGGGCGTGAGCAAAGACGCATTGCGACTCTCTGTTTGACTCGACTTCCCTTGGCCGGTGTATGATTCCCAAGTTTTTTTGCGCCGGGCGGTTGTTGTCGTCTTTGGTAATTGCTCCGGTGCAAAATCCAATCAATCCATTTTGTTTTGAGCAAAGATCATAAGGAGTTTTAAATGAGTTACCCCAAGTATGTCGCCCCGCAAACCGTAGATATCACCGACCGCGTCTGGCCGACCCGGCGGATCGTCCAGGCGCCAGAGATGGTGCCGGTCGATTTGCGCGACGGCAATCAGGCGTTTGTCAACCCGATGAATGTGGAGCAAAAGATCCGGTACTTCGAAATGCTGTGCAAGATCGGCTTTAAAGAGATCGAGGTCGCCTATCCGTCCGCCTCCAATGAGGAATTCAACTTTGTCCGGCGCTTGATTGCGGAAAACCGCATTCCCGAGGATGTGCGCATCAGCGTTTTTACCGCCGCCCGCCCCGATTTGATCGCGCGCACCTTTGATGCGATTGCCGGGGTAAAGCAGGCGGTTGTCCACTGTTACATCGCCGCGAGCGAGCTCCACCGGGTGTTTGTCTTTGACAAAAGTCACGCCGAGTTGATCGAGACCGCCGTCGCCGGGACAAAACTCATCGCGCAAACGGCGGCCGAGCGCGGCATGCGTGAGGCCATAGTATACGAGTTCTCCCCCGAGGAGTTCTCCGATGCCGACACTGATTTTATCGTCGATCTGGCGCAGAGAGTGTATGAGGCCTGGGAACCCAAGCGTCCGGGCGATTTCATCTTAAATCTGCCCTCGACGGTCGAGCGCCGCGCCCCCAACGAGTATGCTGACAAGATCGAGTATTTTTGCCGCCGTTACCGTTATTTGGACAACACCGTGATCAGCGTCCACACCCACAACGATCAGGGGTGCGGCATCGCCGCCGCCGAGCTGGCGGTGCTGGCCGGGGCCGTCCGCGTCGAGGGAACGTTGGCCGGGCACGGCGAACGCACCGGCAACATGGATTTGATCGCCTTTGCCTTAAATCTGAAGTCGCGCGGCGTAAAAATGGATCTCGATTTCTCGGATTTGCCCAAGATCACCGCGTTTATCGAGGAGCAGTCGGGGATTGCGACCAACCCCCGCGCACCGTATGCCGGAGAGTTGGTTTTTACCGCCTTTTCGGGCACGCATCAGGATGCCATTCGCAAGGCATTGGCGCGGCGCGGTGAAATCAGCGAGGCCTTTGGGCAGGGGTGGAAAATCCCGTACTTGCACATCGACCCCGCTGACGTCGGCCGGAGTTATGAGGGGCTCATCCGGATCAACAGCCAGTCGGGCAAGGGCGGCGTCGCCTATGTTTTGGAGAGCATCTACGGGGTCAAGGTACCCAAGGCGATGCAGCCCATGGTGGCGCGCGCGGTGCAAAAAACCGCTGAGGCGACCGGGCGGGAGGTGAGTTTCGCCGATGTCATGCGCATTTTTGAGGAGGAGATCGTCAACCTCGCCAATCCCCGTATTGAAATCAAAGATTTTCGCATGAATCGGCCCGACCCGGCGACCGGGCGCGGTGCCCGGGTCGAGCTGGATTTGGTCGAAGCTGGCCAAATTTGTCAGGTCGCGGGCAGCGGCTCGGGGCCGGTCGAGGCGGCCGCCAATGCGTTGCGCCAGCTCAATGACTTGGCGCAAATCGAGGTCGTGGATTACCATGAGCACGCATTGACCCAAGGGGCCGGAGCGTCGGCCATTGCCTACATCGGCATCACGGTTGACGGGCAAACCGCTTACGGTGCGGGGATCGACCCCAGCATCAACTTTGCCGCCGTCCGCGCTTTGATCAACGCGGTCAACCATTTGGCGCGATGAAGTCGCCGCAGTCGCACCAAGCCGGTTGCTAAGCCTCCGGGCGGGCGCCGGTTTGGCGGCGGTACTCCAAGGGGGTGAGGCCGGTGCTGCGGCGAAATACTTGCGTAAAGTAATTTTGCCGGGCAAATCCGCACTCCTGACAGACATTTTTCATCCGCAAATTGGTGCCCTCCAACAATGCTTTGGCGTGCTGAATCCGGCGGTTGCGGATGGTTTGGCCGATGCCGGCGCCTTCGCGGGCCGAAAACACGGTATTGAGATAATTGCCGTTTTTGCCCAGCTCGTCGGCGAGGTAAGAAACGCTCAGCCAAGGATAACGGAAATTGTCCTCGATCAGCCGGTAGACCCGCTCAATCAGGAAGTCGCCCGACTCCGAGGTATTCATTTCGCGCATCCAGTAATCCTCCGACAAGAGCTCCAGCCCGAGCGTCCACAGCCGGAAAAGTTTCAGCGATGAGACAAATTTGCTCGGAGCATGGAGATAGCTCTCCGCCTCGCGGTGCATTCGCAAAAAGGCCGACGCCTGTACCGGGGACAACAGTTTTAACAGATAAGGGCGCGGCGGCTCCTCGCGGCGGCCGTCCAACAGCTGCAGCGGTTTCAACAAATACTCCCCTTTGCGGTTGCGAAAACGCCAGATCAATGTATTATGCTCGCAATCCCGCGCGCCGAAGGTGAAACGGTGGGGCACCGAGGGGTTGATGAGCAAGAGAGAGTGCACCGGGCACTCCACCGGCGGCCGCTCGGGGATATGCAGCGTACAGCCGCGCCGGTCCATCAAAATCAGGTGGTAGGACGGGTGCGTGTGCATCGGGAAATGATGCTCCCGGGTGAATCGCGAGTGATGCAGCCGGTTGGGCTCAAGTTCCAGAAACCAGCTCTCTCCGTCCGTTTCGACCGTAAATTCACAATTTGTCATGAGAAATACCTCCTGAGTTTGTTTCAATATAGCACATCTGAGAAAATTGTCAATACTATGAGCATTTTACTATTGTTTTTTGACCTGTTTTCCGGTATACTTAAAGCAACAATATAATGACAACCAACTTGGGAGGCACCAATATGAGTTGTAGAATGAGACGGCCAAAAATTGTCAGTATTTCTCGATTTTTTACCTTGATCGAGTTGCTGGTCGTGATTGCCATCATCGCCATTTTGGCGTCGATGCTGCTGCCTGCTTTAAACAAGGCCCGGATGGTGGCGCGCCAGTCGAGCTGTGCCAACAATTTGCGGCAATTGGGTGCGATGGGCGGTTTTTACAATGCCGACAACAAAGATTTTTTTGTCCCCCACATGTATGACGGCACCAACTGGCGCTGGGTCAGTTTTTTTGGACAGGCCCGTTATTTGCCCAGTCTCAAAAATGTACTGTGCCCGGAAACCGCCGGCGACACCCGGTCGGTGCGGCTGGAGCTCTTGGCCTCCAACCCGACCGGGGTGATCACGTACCCCAACTACAGCCGCTATGCTTATGTCGATTATGGCTACAATTACCGCAATCTGGGGAGCTCCGCCCGCACCGGCGGGGTTGCCGTTCCCGGTCTCTCGCTGGGTGCTCCGGCCAAGGCGGGCAAGGTCAAGCAGTCGAGCAAAACCATTTATATGGTGGACTGTGGCTCGATTACCGCCACCGATCTTGGCGGCGGTTATTTTACGGTCGAGGATCAGGAGCAGACCTGGGGCGGGCGGCCGATGAGCCGTCACGGCGGCTCGGCCAACATCCTGTGGGTTGACGGCCACGTGACCGGACAACGCATGCAAATGACGATGACCTCCGGTGTGGCGATGCCCAATCTGGCGTCGGTCTACGGCACGGGCTGCCGCCCCTTTGCCGCGTGGAACTCGGTGTTGGAAAATTTTTGGGATATCCGTTAAGAAGACAGGGAGCAAACAGGATGAAACGATGGATTACTTTGTTGACGGCGGCGTTGTCGCTTGCCGCCGCCGTCGGGTTGCCGGAAGTGCGTGATGCCGCCTCCAAACCGTTGGCGCCCGTGACCGAATTTGCGTTTGCCGCTCCGGTCGATTCGCCGAAATTGTGGATCGAAACCGCTGGCGGCGCTAAAAAACCGGTCACCGCGGTGCAAGTTGACGGCGTAGTGCGTCTTGCCGCCGGAGAAACGCTGGTGATGGACGGCTCATTATTGTCGGTTGAGGGGACGCTGGCGGTCAGTTTGCGTCCGGCAACCGGCTACGCGGGATCCTTGGTCCAGCTCCCCTTTGGGCAAATGACATTGGCGATGGACGCCGACGCCAAGCGGACAATCCGGCTCGTCAATATTCCCGGCGCCGATGCCAACGTCCGGCTGGCGGGGCAAGTGCCGGACAAGCTCTGGACGCTGCTCTCAGTGGGATACACGCCAAGCCAGGTACAGTTTCACCTGGACGGTCAATTCATCGGGATGTGTCCGGCCAAGCTCGAAGCTCCGTCAGGATTGATTCGCATCGGCGGCAAAATGCCGCTGGAGGTCTTGGATGTCAATATTTATGACGTCCGGTTTGATTTTAACGATGTCTTAAAGGCGGTCGCGCGCAACCCGCGCAGCTTGTCGGACAATGCCAAAGCTTTGGGCTGCAATCCCGTTGTGTTGGGTATGGTTGGCCACCCCCGGCTGCTGGCCACGGCTGAGGAGTTTGATCAATTGCGCGCCATGGTCAAGACCGACCCGGCGATGGCCGCACTCTTGGCGCGTTATGTCACCAGATACGAGCGCGAAATCGCCCAAGGCGTGCCCAAAGAGGAGCAAGTCGGCGAAATCAAGCGCCTTGACGGCAACCGTCTCGCCATGCTGGCGATACTCTACCGGGCGACCGGGGATCAACGCTATGTCGATACGGCACAGCAATACATCAACCGGATCATCGATTACCGGATCTGGGACGGCGACCGTCTTTATTGGACCAACAACGATTTGGTGACCGGGCACTTGCTGCTCGGCCTGGCGCTCGCTTACGACTGGATGTATGACGCGTTGCCGGTCGAGCTCAAAGAGCGGATGTGCGAGGTGGTGCGCTTCCGCGCCGGTGGCCTTGCCATGCTGATGACCGGTGGCAAATGGACCTGGGCCAATCAAGTCATGAATAATCACGGCTGCGTGGTCAGCACCGGTCTTTTGGCCGCCGCCGCCGCCTTTGCCGGCGAGGTGTCGCAGGCCGGAGTCTGGGCCGCCGCCGCGCGAAACTGGATGAAAACTTATCTCGCCAATCAGCCCGTTGACGGCGGCGATTACGAGGGGATCGGCTACACCCAGTATGCGCTGGGCTCGGTGCTGATTTATGCCGACCTCGCCCGGTCGGAGTTCGGCGACGATTGTTACCGCGATACGCCGTGGCTGCAAAAGGTCATGGATTTCCGGATCCAATCCTCAATCCCGCAAAGGTCATGGGTGACTCAAAAGCTGCCCGGCAATTTGCAGCGGCTCGATAACGCGTTGCTTTCCTTTGGCGACACCCGGCAGCGCGATTACTTTATCCCGACCGGCCCCGCCCGCAAATTGGCGGCGGAGTACAAGCGCGGCGAATACCTCGCCTTTGCGGATCAAATTGATGCAGTTGACAACTTTTGCAATGCCGCCGAGTTTTTGTCGCTCCTCTACCTTTATCAGGCGCAAAAATCCGGAGTCAAGCCGGTGGCCGCACCGCTGCCCGCCTTCGGTTTTTATCCGCAAGTCGGCAAAGTATTGATGCGCTCGGGGTGGGACGGTGATGAAAGTTTGATGATTTTTCGCTGTGGCACCCCCTCCGGGACCGAAGCCTTGAAAAATTTCAATAACGCGCAGGGCGACGGCCACGTCCACCCGGATGTCGGCGCCGTTTCGCTCTTTGCCGCCGGGGAGCTCATGCTCATTAACTCCGATTACAGTTATAAGCTCACCAAGCATGAAAACACCGTCACGGTCAACGGCATCGGCCAGCGCGGCGACGACCGGCAGTGGTCCGACCCCACCGAATTTTATCAAAACAAACTTGCCCCGGCAATTTTGCGCGCCGAGACGCACGGCGCCTTTGACTATGTCGTCGGCGACGCGACGGCAGCCTACCGGCCGGAGAGCGGTCTCACGCGGTTTCAACGGCACATTTTGTTTCTCAAGCCCGATTGTTTTGTGATCCTCGACGATGTGGCCGCCGACCGGCCGTCAATGTTTGAGGCGAGATACCACTCGTTGTTGCCGGGTAAGGCGGACGGCAGTATGGCGCGGTTGACAGGCGAGCGCGGCGAGTTGGCGGTCCGGTTGCTGCTGCCCGCCGATGCCAAGCTCAACTTTGAGGCCACAGAGGTGCGTTTGATCGACCATGCGAGTGCGCCGCGTAAGACCAATGTGATCACCTTGAGCAATCCGGTGCCGACACCGTCAGCACTGTTTTTAACCGTGCTATGCGCCGGACCCAAGGGCCAAAACACCGATTTTTCGGCGACGTTTGACCATGATGTGATTACCATCCGCAACGGCGGCAAAGTCCGTCAGGTGAAACTCGTCCGTGACGGCGGTCTCCGGCTCCAAGCCGTGACGCCTTAGCTCTGCCAGCCGTTGTTTAAGAGCTGCATCGGGTCAACGTCGCCCGTCGCCCAAACCGGGCTGCGGGCCAAGACTTGTGGTGTCAAACTGCGATTTCAAGGCTTCGCTGTTGCCGTTATTTTTCATATATTTGAGGAGTACGGCGCGGCGGGGGGTGTCTTTGACGCGCTGGGGATTGGCCTTGTCGCCGGAGATTTCGGCATCCCAACCGTCGTATTCGCGGAAAGCGTGGTACGTCCAGTCCCAGCCGTTGGCCTCAAAAATCGAGATCACGTCATCAAGCCACCGCTCCGCCCCCGGCGCCCAGCGGGCGACGCCGAATTCGCCGACGTAGATCGGCACCCGGTACTTTTGCTGAAAGGCGATGACGGGCGCCAATTCCTTTTCCAGCGCGGCCTTGTCCCACATTTTGCCGGCAATCATGCCGGGGTAGGGGAGATCGGACGGATTGTTGTGGACTCCCTGATGGGTGTACTCATGGGGGGCGTAGAGATGGACACTGTAAATTACGTTGGTGACATTGATCGGGATCAAGTTCTCAAACCCGGCCGGGTTGGCCCACTGGGCG
>CAZSSH010000003.1:0-128009 GCA_964609825.1 uncultured Victivallaceae bacterium
TCCGGCAGCTGTCAAAGCTGCGGTCAAAGCGCCGGTTGCGGCCAAACTCCGGCTGACCGGATCCAACGCAAAATCATCGTCATGTCGGGCAAAGGCGGCGTCGGCAAAAGCACCGTCGCCGTCAATCTCGGACTGGCGCTGTCACTGACGGGTCGCAACGTCGGCTTGCTGGATGTGGACCTCCACGGCCCCAGCGTTCCTCACATGCTCCATTTGCAAAACGAGAAACTCTGCACCGAGGGCGAAAAACTGCTTCCGGCCCAGATCGGCAACTTAAAAGTCATGTCCATCGGCTTTTTGCTGGAGACCCCGGACAGCGCGGTTATCTGGCGAGGCCCGGCCAAAGCGGGGGTGATCCGCCAGTTGATCAACGAAGTCGCGTGGGGCGAGTTGGACGATTTGGTGATCGACTGCCCGCCCGGCACCGGCGACGAGGTGTTGAGTGTGTGCCAGGAGCTCAAAAATGTGACCGGGGCGGTGATCGTCACCACCCCGCAGCAAGTGGCGGCCGTCGATGTCTCAAAGTCGCTCAACTTTTGCAATCAGATCGGCTTGCCGGTCTTGGGCATTGTCGAAAACATGAGCGGTTTCGTCTGCCCCCACTGTCACCAGGCGACCGAAATCTTTTCTGCCGGGGCGGGCGTCCGGCTGGCCAAACAGTACCAAGTGCCGTTGTTGGGGCGCATCCCGATTGATCCCTCTATTTGCCAAAGCGGCGACGACGGCAAACCCTTTGCGTTTTACAAAACCGAGGGCCAGACCGCGGATGCCTTTGCCAAGATTGTTGACAAAATCGGCGAACAGACCAAAATAAAAGAACAAACGAGGTAAATCATGTTGATCGAAAAATTGCGGGGTAAAACCAAAGCTGTATTCGGCCGCAACAACTGCGCGCAGAGCGTCGCCGTTTTGGCCGGGCGCGAGGATCTCGCCGAGTCATTCCGCCCCTACGGCGGCGGCCGGGCTCCCGGGGGGCGCTGCGGCGCCTTGCACGCGGCGCTTTTACTGACCGATCATAAGCACCATGACCGAATGGTCAAAGAATTCACCTCGCTTGCGGGCTCGGACAAGTGTCAGGAGATTAAATCAATCCACCGGACGCCCTGCCACGAGTGCGTCGCCCAGGCGGCCTTTCTCCAATACCAATATCAAAAACTCGATTAACTTAAAGGAAACTATATCATGATTAAATTTGCCATCCCGATTAAAAACGGCAAGCTCGACAGCCACTTCGGCCATGCCGCATTGTTTGCCATCATTGAAGCCGACTCAAACAGCGGTGAAATCCAAAAGATAACGCCCGTCACCCCGCCGCCGCACGCCCCCGGCGTCATCCCCGAGTGGGTTGCCGAACAAGGTGTCACCGTGGTCATCGCCGGCAAAATGGGTGACAAGGCCAAACAGATGCTTGCCAAGCTCAATGTCGAAGCATTGACCGGCATCGCGCCCGCCGCCCCGGATGAATTGGTCAAAATGTATTTTGCCCAAAGTCTGGTCACCGTCTCTGCCGCAAGCTGCTGCGGTCACGACCACGACCACGGCGACTGTCACGGTCACCAGCCAAAAACCAATTGCCAAAGTCACGGCAACTGTCACGGCAGCGGTTGCCATCACTGACCGCACTCTCTCCTTTCGCCGCTGGGAAACACTTCCTTGCGGCTTTTTTATGCAAAAATTTGAACAATCACTCTTGACTTTTATCTCTTCATTTGCTATAATATAAATAATGATAAACAAATAGTAAATAATAGTAAACAAAAAACACAGCATGAAATCCAAAAAAGACCAGCAAACTGCCGTCTCCGAATATATGAGAATCCGCCGGTACGTGATGAATTTGCTTTACCGGGATTCAGCCAAACCGACCAAGATCCCGTCCCTAAACGAGTTGTCCAATCAATTTCAAGTCAGTCGCCCTACCGTCTGTAAGGCGCTCAAAGAGCTGATCGAGGAAGGTTTTTTGATCGCCAGACCCGGACTCGGCACATTCGCCAACCCGGAGTTTTTATGGAAACGCACTGGCAGCCAGCCATTGCCATTGATCGGCATCATTTTCGGCAATGGGCTCAATGTCCATTACGATTTTTTCATTGGCCAATTTGTCGGCGAATTGATGGCTCAGCTGGTCCGGGTACCTACCATTGTCCATCTGATTAATTTTTCCAGCAGCAAAATTGACACCATCAAGACCAATATCCAAGGCGAACAGCTTGACGGTCTTTGCTGGTACAACCCGCCGCCGGAGTATTTGCCGATGATCGATGAGCTTCGGCAGCAAGGCTTGGTTATTGTCACCGGTGGCAGATTTGACGCCAGCGATGCCCAGTTTGACTTTGACCGTCTCGGATACCAATGCGGCCAAAAATTACTGGCAGACGGTCGAAAAAATATTCTCTTTTTGGACAACCAAAGTCCTCACTCACAGTCAATTCAGGGGCTCAAACGGGCATTTGCGGAACATGGTTTGGAGCTCAACCAACGCTTGTTTCTGCAGCCCTCCGACCATGTGATCGCCGAAGTCAAACGGATTTTTGAGCTGGGAGTCAAAGTCGATGCCATATTTAACCCTTATTTACCCTATCCTGAACTCAAAACGGCACTGAATGAGCTCAAAATTGACTTGACCAAAGATTGCCTGCTGATCCAAAACAGCATTTGCCTTTACCGCGGTGAATTCCCGGCCGGTTATCTCTATGATATCCCTTTTGCCGCATATGCCGAACGAATGATCGAAAAATTGCAACAGCAATTAACCGCCGGTCATCAATATACCGAGCCCGTGAAAATCGAAATTCCAATCCGGAAAATTTAATAACAGGAGACAACTAAATGAAACCAAAACCGGAAAATAAATTTACATTGATTGAATTATTGGTAGTAATAGCAATCATTGCCATTTTGGCAGGCATGCTTTTGCCCGCACTGGGAAAAGCCAGAGACAAGGCCAAAGCCACCAATTGCATCTCCAATTTAAAACAAATCGGCGGCGCTTTTTCAGTTTATTTTCAAGACAACCGCGACCGCTTCCCCTCTTACGGAGTCAGCGGCAAACCCTATGGCCGCGTCACGCTCAATGCCATCAATGATGACTTTGGAAGCCTTTACGCGTTTTTGCGCAAATCAATGAATTACCCGGAGAATTCGGAAAAAGGCGCCAAAGCCCCGATTTTTAAGTGCCCGTCATTTTTTGACACTGTCAACAGCTCCTCGTATTTGTACAACATAGCCTATAACACCACCAAAGTCAATGCTGCCGGAAATAATGCAACCGGCGACACTCCAAGCGATTACCTTGCCGCAAAAAAACTGACCGCCGTCAAAAACCCAAGCAAAGTCTGGCTGATCCGCGATCTCGATCAAAATTACATTGGCGCAGTCAGCTACAAAGCACCGCACAGCGAGGGCGACAACATGCTTTTCGTCGACATTCATGTCAAATATGTGCGCCCGATTACCCCGTTAAATTATATCAACCCTTGAAATAAAGCTTATCGTCATGAAATATATTCTGCTGGTTATTTTTTTGTACGCTGCCCTCCCGGCGTTTGCCGACGAATTGACAGCCAAAGATCTTACTCTGCTGATCGATCAAAAACAACCGCAAATGCTTGATTCGCTTGCAAAAGAGCCGGCCGGTCAAATCAAATGGGTCTCCTCCGGCGGCGGCAAATATTTATGCATCAACGGAAAATTACAATACCCCTGGTTGATCGCCATCCCAGGCAGTACTCTCGTACCCAATGCACAAAGCTACATTAAAGCCTATCATCAGGCAGGCTTCGAGCTGGTCAAAATCAATATCCGCAGCGCCCATTTTGTCAAAGGATGTTACATCAATGAAATCCAAAACAATTTGCAATTTGACTTTGACAACCCGGACTTGCCGCCGGAAGCGGCCAAAGCCGGCGAAGTCAGCGGATTTTTAAGCGTGACCAAAAAGATACTCGGCGTTTTACACGCCAATCCCGATGCCTATTTATTGCTCGGCGTGGACCTCTCCAACTCACCGCGCTGGTGGCAGCAGACCCATGCCGGCGATTTCGTCCGATTTGCTAACGGCAGTCAACTCGTGTTCCCTCAATACGGGATTGCATGGTATGACACCCAACCCTCGCTCGCCTCACCCATCTGGTTTGATTACGCTCAAAAAACAACCGATGCATTGTTGAAATTTATGGCTGACTCCCCCCTCTCCAAACGGGTGTTGGGTTATTATTTCATTTACGGCGAATCCTATGAGCGTTTTTGGCCAGGATGGACCAATGGTACCATCGATTTTTCGGAAGCGGCGCAAGCAGATTTTGGGAAATACACCAATCAACGCTACGGTGAAAAACCAATCCCGTCCGAAACAATGCGCTACCGAAGCAAAGGAGAGTTTACCGTTGGCCCCGACGGCATTCGCTGTGTAGATTTTTACCGCTATCTGGCCGATAAAAACCAGGACATCATTGCGGCGCTTGCCGCGGACGCCCGACGAAAAATACCGGAAAATCAACTGATCGGTACGGCAGGATTGTATTATTTGGCCCACACCAACCGAATTTACCAGCAAAGCGCACACCCCGGCGCATTTTTGCGGCTGCTTCAAAATAGAGACATTGATTTCATTACCGCAACCTACAGCTTTTACGACCGGGGCATCGGGGGAATCACCTCCTCGCCGCATGCCGAAGGTTCCCTCCGGCTCCACGGCAAATGGAGCATGGCCGAAGAAGATTTGATCACTCCCGCCTATAAAAACAAAGTACAACAGTTGATGGAAAACATTGACGATTGGGACGGTTGCATTGAGGCCATGACCCGCGACGCCGTCACCAGTTTTGTCCGCGGCCAAGGATTGTGGTGGCTGGATCTCGGCGGCGACCGGCGCTATGTCCACCAACCGCTCATTGACCGAGCCAAAGAGCTCAAAGAATTATTTGACCGTTTGTCGGACACCCCGTCGGAACCCAACGCCGAAATCGCCGTCATTGTCGACCCGGAGGCATGTTATCATTTGACCGCGAACTCGCCGCTGTTGCGTTGTTTGCAATTGTTTCAAATGACCGAAATCAACCGGATCGGAGCCGGGGTTGACTGTTATTACCTTGGCGACTTGCCCCAAATCCCGGCCAAATATAAAATGTACATTTTTTTAGGCACGTTTCAACTCTCCCAAGCCAACTGCCGCGAAATCGCCAGACTGAAAACCAATGCGGCTACCATTTTATGGCTGTACGGCGCCGGAATTTTAGATGAAAACCACAGTCTCTCGGCATCCTCGGTCACCACCCTCACCGATCAAACCGTGGAGCTCGATTTGACCAAACAACCGCTGCGGGGCAAGATCACTATGCGATTGAGTCCTGAAATAAACTGCAATGATATCTACGGCGGTGGCGACCGGCCATTGTCGTGGATGGAAAAAAAGCGTTTGGAGCCGCCGTTTCCATACCCCGAGTGCGCACCGGCCATCCGGTGCACCGATCCAGAGGGACAATCACTGGCCCAATATATTTCCGGCTCCGGCTCTTGCCTCAGTGTCAAAAAACTACCGGCCTATACTTCGGTAGTCGCCACCACTTACAGCGTCCCGGCCAAGCTGCTGCGTTATCTGGCCGACAATGCGGGCGTGCATCTTTATGCCGGGTTGGATGACTTTGTGATCAGCCGCGGCAACTTGATCATGGTTTCCTTTGCGCGTCCGGGCTGCAATGCGGTCGATTTGCCGCCGGATTGGCACCGCTGCCGCGAGCTTCTGAACAATCAGGAGATCAAAATTACAAACCATCAAATTCTCTTTGACACCCCATATGGGAACCGGGTAATTTTACTCCAAAAAACGGAGTAAGGCCGGTTTACCTCTTTCGCCGCGGGGAAACACTTCCTTGCGGCTTTTTTATGCAAAAATTTGCTTGAGGAGACTTGATATTTTACAATTTTGATATAAGCTAAAGACAAAGGCCTACATATTTGTATGAAAACAGCGACGAGGACGGCGGTTAACGCAGAGTAAGGCCCCGGGGAAAATCCTACCTTAATGTAAGATTGAGGGAGAACGGCGCGAGATTGTATTTTTTCTCCAATATGGCATAAAACTTGCTAAATAAAACGGTAATTAACCAACCGTGAGTTACCATTATGAATTGTCCGCATAACAGTGCAGAAAGTTGTATGGCGGGGCGCGAAGAATTGCTGCTCCTCTACGAAATCAGCCTCATTCTCTCCGAAAAAAACGACGTCAACTCGGTGTTGAAGCCGATCCTCGAAAAAATGGCCTCCTGTCTCGGCATCACCCGCGGCATGATTTGCATCCTCAACCGGCAAACGGGCGCCATTGACATTGTCGAGGGCTACGGCCTCAGTCTCGAGCAAATGAGCTTTGGCAACTATCAGCCCGGCGAGGGCATCACCGGTAAAGTGGTGTCGACCGGCAACCCGATCGCGATCCCGATCATCTCCAAGGAGCCGCGCTTTTTAAACCGCACCAAGTCGCGGGGCGAAAAAGAGGCGGGAGAAACCTCGTTTCTCTGTGTCCCGATCAAAATCGGCATTGAGGTCATCGGGACGGCCAGCATCGATATCCCCTATCGCAAAGAGCGCAAACTCGAGAATCTCGTCCAATTGTTAACCATCATTGCCGCCTCGATCAGTCAATATGTGCGGCTCTGCCAGCTCTCGTGGGAGGAGGTCAATGCCCTCAAAATGGAGAATTGCCGCCTCTATGCCGAGCTCAACGACCGCTATCAAAAGATGACCTCGGTGATGAGCAAAAGCGAAAATATGCGCCGCATTTATCAGCAGCTCGGCATGGTCTCCGGCACCAAGGCCACCGTCCTCTTGCTGGGCGAAACCGGCGTCGGCAAAGAGCGCATGGCCAACGATATTCACTATTGTTCGCCGCGTGCGGGCAAAGCTTTCATCAAGGTCAACTGCGCCGCCATCCCGGAGAATTTGGTCGAGAGCATGCTTTTCGGCCACGAAAAAGGCTCGTTTACCGGCGCCGCCAGTCAGCACCGCGGCTACTTTGAGCAAGCCGACGGCGGCACCATCTTTTTGGACGAAATCGGCGAATTGCCGCTCACCATCCAGACCAAATTTTTGCGCATATTGCAGGAGCGCGAATTTGAGCGCGTGGGGGGCAGCGAGACGCTGACTGTCGATGTCCGGGTGATTGCGGCGACCAATTGCGACCTCAAGGAGCTCTCGGACGAGGGAAAATTTCGCCAGGACCTTTATTACCGGCTCAATGTTTTCCCGATCCGCATCCCGTCCTTGCGCGAGCGCAAGTGCGACATTATGCTGCTGGCCAACCATTTCGCCAAAAAGTTTGCCGACGCCTATGAGCGCCCCAAGCCGGCGTTGACGGTGTCCGCCGCCAACGCTCTTAATAACTATGATTGGCCCGGCAACATCCGCGAGCTCGAAAACGCGATTGAGCGCGCCGTCATCCTCTCCACCGACGGGATGATCCACAGCTACCATCTGCCGGATGTCATCTTAAAGGAATCGGGTGCGGTGCTGCGCAAAACCGGCACGCTGCCGGAGATTATGGAGAGCATCGAGCGCGACATGATCGTCGAGGAGCTCGACCGCTCGGGCGGCAACATGTCCAAAGCCGCGCGCAATCTCGGCATCTCCGAGCGCATCATGGGCTTGCGGGTCGCCAAGTACAAAATCGACCCCAAGTCGTAACGAAAAAATAAACAAAGGCCGTCCGCAACCTCCGGTCATTGCGGACGGCCTTTTATTTTTGATTACTCCGAGAGCGGCATGACCCGCTCGGGGGGGATATGGTAATCGGCGGTAAAACGCTCCTCGCCGCTCAAAAACACCGGGTCCATTTGCCCGGGGATGAAATGCAACAGAGCATCGCACCCGTCTTGATATTTCAGATACTCAAGAATCGCAAACGGCTGGCTCTCTTTGTGCTCAACCTGAAAGGTGTAACAATTGACCGTGTCCTCCGGCTGCCGCCGCCGGATATGGTGGGCGCGGATTCCCACCCACGCGGTATTGACCGGCACCGGCTCGGCGCAGCAAAGAGTGATCCCCCAGGTGCGCACGTTGAGGTGATATTCGTCGATCCTTTCGGCCGGGGCGAGGTTTTTGACCCCGGTCAATTTGGCCGCGGCCAGTGAGCCGGGGTGGCGGAATAGTTCCTCCGCCGCTCCTTGCGCCGCAATTGCGCCCTGCTCCAGAACGATGATGTCGCGGCAGATCCGGTAGATTTCATCGCGGTTATGGGAAACAAACAAAATAGGCCCCATAAAGTTGGCAAGGGAGAGCATCAGCTCGTGCTCGACCTGGACGCGCAAAAAGCTGTCCAGCGCCGACAAGGGCTCATCCAGCATCACGATTTCAGGGGCGGATAACAACATCCGGCCGATGGCGGCGCGCTGCTGCTGGCCGCCGCTTAAGTGCGACGGTTTCTTGTCCGCTTCGGCGGTGAGACGCATTTTCTGCAGCATCTCTTCCACCAAGGCGCGCCGCTCGTCTTTGGGCAAACGCCCCAATACGATCTCCATATTTTTGCGCACGCTCATCGTCGGAAACAAGGCGTATTGCTGAAACAAATACCCGACTTTGCGCTCGCGCGGTGGCAAATTGATCTTTTGATCGGAGTCAAACAAGACCCGGCCGTTGAGGACGATGCGCCCCGCGTCCGGCTTCTCGATGCCGGCAATGCACTTTAGGGTCATGCTTTTGCCGCAGCCGGAAGCGCCCAAAAGGCCGGTGCTCCCCGCCTTGGCGACAAACGACACGTCGAGCAAAAAGCCCGGCAACTGTTTGCGGATGGTTACTTCAAGCATTGGTCTTGCCTCCTCCCCAGAGATTCAACGGCAGAATCACCAAAAACGAAAAGAGGATAATCACCGACACCCAGATCGTCGCAGCGGTCATATTGCCGCCCTCGGCGTTGCTCCAAATCGCAATCGGGATGGTTTGGGTGACCCCCGGGATGTTGCCGGCAATCATCAGCGTGGCGCCGAACTCGCCCAGCGCGCGGGCAAACCCGAGGACGATCGCGGCGAGACACCCAGGATAGGCGACCGGCAGCATGATCTTAAAAAAGATGGTGAGCTCGGTCAAGCCGAGCGTCCGCCCGGCATTAACGATCACCGGGTCGATTTGCTCAAACGAGGCGCGCATGATCCGGTAGACGAGAGGAAACGCGACCACCGTCCCGGCAATCACAGTCGCTTCCCACGAAAAAATCACCCGCAGATCAAAATGGCGCAAGAGTTTCCCCGCCGGCCCGTTCCACCCAAAAAAGACCAGCAGCAAAAACCCGACCACCGTCGGCGGCAACACCAGGGGGAGCGTAAAAATCCCATCCCACCATGCCCGGCACCGGCAGCTGCACCGAAATACCAGCCACGCCGCCAAGGTCCCGAAAACAAACGAAAAAGCGGTCGCGCAAGTTCCCGTTTTGAGCGAAACCCACAACGGACTCCAGTCGGTTTTGGTCAACTCATCCAAGAGTGTCGCATCTCCCATACAAACCTCTTTTCACTAAATGCCAATGTTTGTCAAATCGTGCCGAAACCGTATTTTTTGAAAATTCCCGCGGCGGCCGGTGTTTTCAAGTAAGCCAAAAAGGCGCCGCCGTCTTTGGCAGCCCGGCCGGTGGTCACCACGGCGGCGGGGTACACTACCGGCGTATGGCTGCCGGAGGGAGCGTAGGCGACAATTTTTACCTTGTCCTTAAAGAGCACACCGTCGGTCTCATAAATCACCCCGGCGGCAACCTCGTTTTGAGCCACATAAGTCAAAACGGCGCGGACGTTTTGGGCATAAACCAGTTTGGGCTTGACTGCCGCCTCAATGCCGAGATTCTGAAAAATCTCCAACGCGTATTTGCCCGCCGGGACCACCTGCGGGTCGCCGATGGCAATGGATTTGTCTTTCAACTCCGGTGAGGCCAAATCCTTGAAACTCGTAATTGTTGACGCGCCCGAGGCGGGAACGATCAGGACGACTTTGTTTTCCAGCAAGTTGGTGCGGCTGCCTTTTTGCAGCAAGCCTTTATTCTCCAGCAAATCCATTTTATCCTGATTGGCGGAGATAAAGACATCCACCGGGGCCCCGTTCTCAATTTGCATCTCAAGCTTGCCTGACGCGTCATAATTTGGGATGATTTTTACCCCGGCATTGGCGCTCTGATAATTGGCGATGATTTCATTGAGACACTCTTTTAAACTCACCGCCGCCGACACGCTCACCTCCGCGCCGAATGCGCCCGCCATGCCCAGAGAGCACACAACCGCCGCCGCCAACATTTTAAACTTCATAGCCAACCAAACTTTCCTGTAAAAAACAATTTTCAGCCGTCAAACAAAAACTGAGTGTTTGCCGTCTGATTTGGAATATAGCACAGACAATGCCAAGTACAAACCGAATTGATTTTTTAAACATAAAATTTGTTTTTTGAGCTCAAAAATTAAATTTTACCGGATTGAAGAAAAAATGCAGCTTCGCTAAAAACGTAAAAAACCCTACCGTAAAGTAGGAAAATATTACATTATTGTAGGACTTATTCCGTTTGGGAGGATGAGCTTAGAGCCGAGAGCGGCGCGCCATTGAGCCGGTAGAGGATCCAGTCATCCACCGCGCGCCCGCCCAGGGTGTTGTAAAAATCGATCCCTTGCCGGTTCCAAGACAATACCAGCCAGTCGATCCGGAAGCAGTTTTGCGCCACCGCCAGCCGGGCGAGCGCGGCAAAAAAAGCGCGCCCGATGCCCTGCTTGCGGTATTCGACCTTGACAAAAAGATCCTCCAAAAAGAGCCCCTTTTGCCCGCGAAAAGTCGAGTAGGTGTAGTAATAAAGGGCAAACCCGACCGCGACCTCCCCGTCAAAGGCCAAGAGACAGCCGATTTCGCCCGCCGCCAGCCAGCCGCGAAGCGTCTCCTCCGAGAGCTTGACCTCATGGAGAAGATGCTCAAAGTCGGCGAGAGAGAGCACCAGCTCATAAATTTTTGGCGCATCGTCAACCGTCGATTGGCGGATAAAGTAACTCATTTGTGGCACCCCTTGATCAAGTGAAAGTTAAGCGCGTCAAAAAAGCACTGCACCATCAGAAACGCGGGCTCCGTGCCGTCGCGCTCGACCGCAAACGGCGGATCGTTGTTGACAATGATCTCCATATAGCAGCGGTAAAGGCAATCGGTCATAAAGAGCTCGATGCGGTGACAGACGATATTTTTGCCCGACATCTTGAGCGCGGCCTCCAAAATCGCCGAAAACATATCGGCCCCCTTGCCGGAAAAGAATTCACCGTCGGAGCGCTGGATGTTAATGCTGTAGCGGTGATTCTCGCCTTGCACAAAAACATTTTTGACCACCATCGGCTGACAATGGGTCGAAATGCCGACGTATTTATTGTAGAGGAGCAAAAACTCGGTAAACCCGAGCGAAGTACCCGACAAACGCTTGAGCTCCGCCAAAATATGCTCGGCGGTGGTGAGGTTAATTGGGAAATTGCACTTCTCCGCCAACAGCAAAATCCCCGCCTTGCCGGAGTGGCGCGAAAGCACGATGCGCTCCGGAACAAGCGAGCCAAATTTTAAATCCGGATAATACGTGTCGGGCGACTTCATAATCCCGTTTTGATGAATTCCCGAGGCGTGCGCGTGAATCCGGTTGCCCAAAAACGGGTGCGCCGGCGACGGCGGATTGGCCGAGAGCCGGCAAAACTGCAGGGCGCATTTTAAGAGCGACTCCATCGGAATATTGCATTTGCCGTCGTAAATGTCCGGGTGGGCAAGCAAATTGGCCAGCACTTCCTCCCCGGCCGCGTTGCCCGCGCGCTCGCCGAAGCCGCACAAAGTTACCTCCACTTGCGACGCGCCGCAGCGCACCGCCGTCAAAGTGTTGGCGACCGCAAGACCGTTGTCGTTGTGACAATGGACGGAGAGCCGGGCCTTGCCGTCGGCGAACCCTTTGACTTGTTGCATGAGTTTTTGGACCAAAAGCGCCATTTGCTCGGGAACGCAGATTCCCAGTGTGTCGGCGATGTTGACCACCGTCGCCCCGGCCGAAATCACAGTCTCGCAATAATCGCGGAGAAAATTGAAATCGCTGCGGGTGGCGTCTTCGGCGCCGCACTCGATTTGCGAAGCGTAATTGGCGGCGTAACGGGTGAGTTTCTCGGCGTGGAGAAGGAATTTGGCGGGAGAAATGCGAAATTTGCTTTGGATGTGCTCGTGGCTGACCGGCAGCGAGATGTGTAATAAGGAATTGTTTTTGCTCAGGATTTCGGCAGTGTCGCGGATCTCTTTTTCGACCCCGCGGCACATCAATGCGAGCGTCGAGCCGGTCCCGGCCAACACGGCGGCAATCTCGCGGCAGGCAATGTACTCATTATGGGACGACATCGGAAACCCGGCCTCAATCACATCGATTTTGCACTCCGCCAATTTTTGCGCCAAATAAACTTTGGACGCCAGCGGCAACGCATAACCGGCGGCTTGATCGCCGTCCCGCAAAGTGGTGTCTAAAAAAATTATGTCACGCATGTTTCCAACTCTCCTTTGGCAAAAACAGCGATACTGTCCAGAGCTTTCATATACCGCACGATATCCTCCGATCTCGGTGTTTTGGTAATAATATGATCTACAGAGCAAATTTGCTGCATATCGTCCATTTCAGACAAAACGTTACCGACTTCTTTGTTAAGCTCGCCCGGCAACAGCGCGGCGGCAAGGTCCTCCATCGTATGATTGTTAGGCAATGTGCTGCGGCAAATAAAAACCGCCATCAAATACTTCTCAATTGCCATGCCGATTAAGTTGAGCATAATCTCAGGGGTAAACACCTTGGGCCGACTGATTGCACCGCAAGCCGTTTTATGATACGCCTTGCCCTCGGTATAAAAAATTTTCCAATCCGTTTCGATCGACATGATTGCCTCCTTTGTTTATGCGCAGCTGCCGCCGCAGCTTCCTTTTTTGGCGCAGCTGCCGCAGCTGCCACCCGACTCCTCGGACTCGCCGGCCAGCAGCATATACCACACCCGCAGCTCTTTGACCTCGTCGGCGGCCTCCTCGTCCTTGCACTTTAAAAGCATCGAGCGAAAAGCGTCCCAAATTTCACTTTGGTTAAAGTTGAAACCGGATTCTTTGAGCCAGGCGGTAAATTTATGATCCAGACTGGCCGCATACCCCGCCTTGCGAAAGGCGCTGTCGCGGCGCACGCGGTCAATGAAATCCAATGCAGTTTGTAAAGCCATGATCTTGTTTCCTTTCGTTGCCGGATCGCTCCGGTTTCGGATTGATAATATAGTAGCAAATTTCGTGCCAATTTTGAACTTGTCCGCCGCTCTGCTCACCTCCGGCGAAAAAATGCGGCAAGAAGCAAAACCGCATTACATTTTTGTGAAATTCAAGGTCAAAAACAGTTGATCGTCAACCGCTTTTGTAAAATAAAAAACGGACCCGGGGAGAATGGCGGGTCCGTTCAGGGCATGACCTACTCGGCCAAAAGGTATTCGGCGGCGGGCGCACCGTTTTCGATGGAGTCGATCACGGCATCGATCGCCTCCTCGCTGTCAATGTGCCCAAACCACCAGTTTTCCGGGTAGACCACCAAAGCGGGTCCGCGGTCGCAAACCTTGAGGCAACCGGTCGAGGACACAGCAACACTGTTGAGTCCGCGATCGGCCAACTCTTCCTCCAGATACTGAAGGAGCGCCGGAGCGCCGCTTTTGGCGCACACCCCCTGAGGTGTGCCATTCATACGAAAAGAACAACAAACGAAAATATGATGTTCCGGTTTCTTCATTTTTCTCTCTCCTGTTTTTTAATTTTATGCACATCCGGTCCCGCGACCGGTACATCCTTCGCCGCTGCCGCAGACCCCCGAGCGGCGCTGCAAAATCGAGGGGACTTCTTTGCCCGCAAACAAGTAGGGCAATACCTCCTGGATCAAGCCCTCGGCCGAAATCACCCGCAAGCCGGAGTCCTCCAATACCATCTTGGGATTGTTGCCAACCCCGCTCACCACCACGATGCCGCAGTCGCCGAAGCGCTTGGACAGCTCCTGCCAGCGGTTGTCGCCCGATCCCGGGACGGGAGTCGGACGCTGCTCGATCAAGGTGACTTTGCCGTCCTTGAGCCCGTAGACCCACAAGGCCGGGGCTTCGCCCAGATGGCGGTTGACAAAGAGCCCCTCCATCGACCCCACCGCAATATAGGGCCGGTCGGTGTTGAGCTTGGGCTTGGCGGCATCGGCCAAAAGTTCGGCGATGATGGCCGCGTTGTCCTGCCCCAAAAGACCGACCGCGTCGGCGCGGCAGCGGGCGCAGTGGCTCATTTGCTTGAGGTAGTCGGCGCATTGCAGCCGGACTTTGCCCATCATCCCCGCGTCCGGGACCTCTTTGCCCTCAAAGACGGTGCCCTCGACGTGCATCATCGGGATGCAGTTTTGGACCTTGACACCGAATTGTGCGCAATATTTGGCGACTTCCACCGCGTGCTCATCATTGACGCCGGGGATGATCACGGTATTGATTTTAACCGTGATGTTATGCTCCTGCAGTTTTTTCAACGCTTCGGTCTGCTTGGCGATCAACACTTTGGCGCCCTCTTCGCCGCGGTAGATATGCGGACCCGAGCGCACCCACGAGTAAATCTTGGCGCCGACCGCCGGCTCGACGGCATTGACCGTCAAGGTGACGTGCGAAATATTAAGTTTGGCGATCCGGTCGACGTAAGGCGCCAAATTGAGCCCGTTGGTCGCGAGACAAAGGATTTTATCCGGGTGCTTGTCATGCACCAGCTCCATGGTCTTAACCGTCTCCTCGGCGTTGGCAAAGGGGTCGCCGGGTCCGGCGATGCCGACCACCGCCAGATTGTCGATCCGGCCAAGGACAGTATCAAGATAATCCAAGGCTTGCTCGGGCTTTAATACCGTGCTGCAAACCCCCGGACGGCTCTCGTTGACGCAGTCGTATTTGCGGTTGCAGAAATTGCATTGCACGTTGCATTTGGCGGCCACCGGCAAGTGAATCCGGCCTGTTTTATGTCTGGCTTCGGCATTGAAGCACGGATGTTTGTCAAAGTCCATAGTATACCTCCCTAAATATATGTCCAGCCGCTGTTGGCGGCGTTTTGACTGGTTTCCATCAAAGTGTTGCAAATGCGCTCAAACAAATTGATCGCACCGCGGTACCCCAGGTGCAAAATCCGGTGGCCGCCGACCCGGTCGTGGATCGGAAAACCACAGCGCACCAACGGGATGTTGAGATTGCGCGCCAAATAATGCCCCTTGCTGTTGCCGATGATGAAATCGGCCTTGAGCGCTTGCGCCTGCTCAAGGATACTCGCAAAGTCGGTGTCGTCGCGCACCACCACCTCGGCGCGGGTATTTTTGAGCACGGCTCTCACCCGGGCGGCAAATTTCTCATTGGCGGCGCCGGTGGCGACCAAAACCGGAGTGACGCCGATTTCGTCGAGAAACGACGCCATCGCCACCACAAAGTCCTCTTCGCCGTACAAAATCGCTTTTTTGCCCGAACAATATTTGTGCCCGTCAATGTAAGCGTCAATCAGCCGCCCGCGGTCTTTGGCAAAGACTTCCGGCATCGCTTTGCCGGTAACTTGCGACAAGACGGCAAAGAATTCATCGGTTTTCTCAATCCCGATCGGGAGATCGACCAAGTACGCCGGGACGCCGTAAGCGCTCTCCAGAAAATTGGCCGCGTTGTCCTCCGGCAACGCTTTCCCCAAATAAACCGTGGCCGCCGCATGACTCATCGCGGCGATGTCGGCAATCGGGGTACCGCCCGGGGGCAACTTTTGATACTCTTCCCAGCTGCCGCCGTCGAGCGTCTCGGAGTAATCCGGCAACAAGGTGTAAGGGACATCATAAAGCTTCATAATCGTATGCAATTCGCGCAAATCCTCGGCCGAAATAAACGAGGCGATCAGATTGACGCGAGCATCCTTTGCTCCCGGCGCGGGATTGGCAATCGCTTTGACCGCCGAGGCGATGGCTTCGTGAAACCCATCCATGTGAGTCCCGCGGTAGCTCGGGGTCGAGGCGTAAAAGATATACGGTTCGACACCGGGGATGCCCGCTTTGCCCTCTTTGCAGTCACCCTTGTAACCGTGAAGATACATGGGGACATCCTCACCGATGGTCTCGGAGAGACAAGTCGAAGTCACGCCGATCGCCGTCGGGCGGTATTGCTTGGTCACGTTGTCCAACGCCGTATAAAGGTTGTCGCGGCCGCCGAAAATCGCGGTCGCCTCGACAAAGTTGGACGACGCAATGTCAATGGGCTCACGAAAGTGGCTGATGCCGTAGCGCCGAATGTAAGTCGAGCACCCTTGCGAACCGTGGATCAACGGGATGCAGTTCTCAATCCCGCGCATCGCAAAACAGGCGCCCAGAGGCGAACAAAGCTTGCAGGCGTTGCGGGTCGAGACGTAGTGTTCCAAAGGTTCTTTCATGCTTCGCCTCCTTTCGCCAGATGTTTCGCCGCCTTGATCCGGGCGGGCGAGTATTTCCACACCGGACTCATCACCGAGGAGTGCACCTCTTTGGCAAAATTGAGCATCCCCACAAATCCGGCCAACGCAATCTTGCGCTCGTGGTTGTGGTCGCAAAAGCCGATGCCCATTTTATAGGCGATCGGCCGCTCCTTGACGCCGCCGATGAGCAAATCCGCGCCCTTTTCCAAAATAAAGCGAGAGAGCTCCAACGGGTTGGTATCGTCCAAAATGACGGTGCCGTCATTGGTGATTTCTTTTAAATACTTGTAATCCTCGTCGGCCCCGGTTTGCGAGCCGACGACCACGGTCTCCATGCCCAGGTGGCGCAGCGCCTTGACGAGCGAAAAGGCCTTGAAGGAGCCGCCCACATAAATCGCCGCCTTGCGGCCCTCGAGGTCGCGGCGGTAGTCCTGCAGGGCGGGCAGCAATGCGGAAACTTCCTCCGCCACCAGCGTCTGCGTATTTTTTAATACCGCGGGATCTTTGAAAAACTCGGCGACATCATAAAGCGCCTTGGACATATCCTCAATCCCGAAGTAAGAAACGCGGATAAACGGGATGCCGTACTCTTCTTTCATCTTTTTCGCCAGGTACGTCATCGAGCCCGAGCATTGCACGACATTGAGTTTGGCGCGGTGCGCCCGGCCGATCTCCGCCACCCGGCCGTCGCCGGTGAGACACGAGACGACCTCAATGCCCATGCGTTTGTAATAATCCTTGATGATCCAGGTTTCCCCGGCAAGGTTGAATTCGCCTAAAATATTGATGCTTAACGGCGACACCGGAGTGTCGTTGTCTTTGCCGATGAGTTCAAACAACGCATCGCACGCCGCCTTGTACCCGTCCTTTTTGGTCCCCTTGAACCCCTCGGAGTGGACGGCGATGACGGGGATGCCGCTCTCCTTGGCGACACGTCTGCAAACGGCCTCGACATCATCGCCGATGAGGCCGATGATGCACGTGCAATAAACAAATGCCGCCTTGGGCTCGTATTTGGCGATCAACTCTTTCAGCGCCTGATAGAGTTTTTTCTCGCCGCCGTAAATGACTTCGTTTTCGCGGACGTCGGTCGAGAAGCTCAACCGGTGCAGCTCCGGGCCGCTGGACATCGCGCCTCGGATATCCCAGGTGTAGGCCGCACAGCCGATCGGGCCGTGAACAATATGCAGCGCATCGGCGATCGGATAAAGCACCACCCGCGAACCGCAAAAGACACAGGCGCGTTGACTCACCGAGCCGGCCGCACTGGCCTTGCCGCAGCTGATGTCATGGCCGTCCTTGCCTTTTTCGAAAACCTGACGTTTTCTTTCTTCCAATATGTTAATCATATTTTTCTCCCGGAATTAAGAAATAAAATAATACGTTTGAGACGCTCCCGGTACATCCGATGGCGGATGCCGCCGCCGTGACGGATGCCCGGTCGCCCGATGATTACATCACCAATTCGACGTTTTCCTCGGCTGCTTTGAGATCCTGACGATCCATAAAGATCTCCAGCACCTTGATCAACAGCTGCAAACCGCCGCGATAGCCGGTGACCGGCAAATACGGGTGGCCCGGCCGGTCGTAGATCGGAAACCCGATCCGCAACAGCGGCACATCCAAGTCCCGGGCAATGTATTTGGCATAGGTGTTGCCCATGATCAAATCCGGTTTGTTGCCCTTGACCAATTGGTGAAAGAGGAACATATCGGCATTGAGCCCGGTCTTGACGACCACGTTTTCGCCGCACAATTCTTTGATTTGTTTTTCAAATTTCATGCCGCTCGGAGCAGTGCCGGAAACGACGTGCAAGACTTCCATCCCGAGGTCGCGGCAAAACCGCACCATTCCCAAGAGGACATCCGGGTCGCCCACCAGCGACACCTTTTTGCCGTAGGTGTACTGATTTTTGTCACACAGCAAGTCAACCAGACGGCCGCGCTCGGCCACCAGCGACTCGGGGACCGCGACGCCAGCCAGCTTGCGGAGCAAATCGACAAACTCGTCGGTCGCGCTGATCCCGATCGGCAACCCCATCATGTGACAGGGTACTTTGCACTGCGAGTCGAGCAATTTGGCCGCCGGGCCGGCGCCCAGGGCGCCGATGGCGATGACCGCGTTGCTGTCGCCGGAGGCCTCAATGTCCTCTTTGGGGCAGCCGCCTTTGGGATACATGTGAAATTTGCCGTCCATCGGCGTGTTGACCACGTCGCTGGTGTCGGGGTACATAAAGAATTTGACCCCCATCTCGCCGGCGAGATGCTTGATTTCGCTCATGTCCGAGGGCTCGATAAAGGACGGGATCAAGGTGATCCGGCCGTTTTTCTTGCCGGTCTTTTTGGCGAAATGTTTGACCATCGCCGCCGCCATGTTGGCATAGCCGGTGACATGGCTGCCCTTAAAGGACGGCGTGCTGGCGTGGATCACGATTTTGCCCGGCGGAATCTTGTGCTCGTCATAAGCCTTGGCCACAATCTGGACGATGTCGTCGCCGATGACTTCGGAGAGACAAGTGGTGTTGACCGCCACGATGTCCGGGTTGTACAAGTTAAAGATGTTGATAAACGAGTCGAGCAAGTTGGCCTGACCGCCGAAAACCGACGCACCCTCGGTAAAGGAGGAGGTCGAGCCCATGATCGGGTCGTTGTAGTGACGGGTCAGAGCGCTGCGGTGATAGGCGCAGCAACCTTGCGAGCCGTGACTGTGCGGCAAACAGTTGTGAATCCCGAGCGCCGCATACATCGCGCCGACCGGCTGACAGGTTTTGGCCGGGTTGATGGTCAAAGCCGAGCGTTCGGTGATTTCTTCTGGTGTATGTCGTAAAAGCATGATGTGATCCCCCTTATGCGTTGTAGCCGTAAGTCGCCACCAGCTCGGGGCTCTTGTCCCACGGCGCTTTGGTGAACTTAAAGGCATTGCTGTTGAGCAGCCGGTCGATTTCGCGGTAGAAGTTGATCGCTCCCTTGAAACCGGCGTACGGCCCCATATAGTCGTAACTGTGCAATTGCTTCATCGGAATGCCGCGTTTTTGCACCACGTATTTTTCCTTGACCCCGGCACAAATCAGATCCGGGTGATAGTACTCAATGAGCTCTTCCAACTCGTAATGGTTGCAGTCGTCGAGCACCAAAGTGTTGTTGGGCATCTCCGGCATCATCCCGTGATAGTCGTTGAACTCAAAGCCGGCGGCTTCGCGTTTCGCCTTTTCTTCCTCGGAAATGCGCGGGCTGAAGCGGGTCGCGTCGGCGGTCACCGTGAGCTCCTCGATGTTGCGCGAGTCGGCGTCGATGGAGATCGACGGGATGACTTTGCGCCCTTCGTAGTCGTCGCGGTGGGCAAACTCATAACCGGCGGCGATGGTGTCAACGCCGATTTCCTTCAGGATTTCCTGATAATGGTGGGCGCGGGAGCCGCCGACAAACAGCATGGCCGTTTTGCCTTTGCAGCGCGCCTTGACTTCGTCACGGACCTTGGCGACTTCCTTCATCTCCTCTTCGATCACCTTTTCGGTGCGGGCGATCAATTCCTCGTCTTCAAAGAAGGCGGCGATCTTGCGCAGCGTCTTGGCGGTCGCTTCGGCGCCGACAAAGTTGATCTTAAACCACGGAATCCCGTATTTGAGCTCCATCATCTCGGCCAGATAGTTGATCGAGCGGTGGCACATCACGGTGTTAAGATCGGCCGTGTGGGCCGAGCAAAACTCGTCATAGGTCGAGTTGCCGGAAAAAGTCGAGTGGAGCGTAATCCCGCAATCGGCGACGATGCGCTCGATTTCAAAGGCGTCACCGCCGATGTTGTATTCGCCGAGGATGTTAACGCGGAACTTGCCTTCTTTGGGCTTATCCAAAAGACCCACGACATCGGTGAATACCTTGTTGTTGGCCACGTGGTGCCCCGCGGACTGCGAAACGCCTTTGTAACCCTCGCAGGAGAACCCGAAAACGTTGATGTCAGGGTACTTCTCCTCCGCCTGACGGGCGACCGCATGGACGTCGTCCCCGATCAGCCCCACCGGACAGGTGGCAAAAATCCCGATGGCCCGGGGGTGAAAGAGTTTCACCGCCTCATCGATGGCCGCCATCAACTTCTTTTCTCCGCCGAAGACGATCTCGTCTTCCTGCAAGTCGGTATTCATCGCGTAATTCATAAAGTTGGTGTCGTTGTCGGATACCGGCCGCGTCTTGTTGCGGCGGGTGAGCCAGCTGTAAAAACCGCAGCCGACCGGACCGTGGGTAATCTGCAAAATGTCGCGGGTCGGGCCCAACACCACGCCTTTGCAACCGGCGTAGGCGCAACCGCGCATCGTGATGATCCCCGGGGCGGTACGGGTGTTGGCCAAAATCTCGGGCACCACTTCGCCGTCCTCGACCTTGTTGACCAAAACCTGCCGTTTGCGTTTTTTGGACAACTTGGGCGGATATTTGTCCAGGACTTTGTCGCGAAAGACTTCGCCCGGCACTTTCATTTCATATTCTTCGTTCATAATTAATCACCCCTTTTCAGAAATCCAGAGTTTCATCGCCCCGGACGCCGTCACGGACCCGGATCGAGTCCGACACCGGCAGCACAAATATCTTGCCGTCGCCGCTCTTGCCCTGTGAGTTGACCGAGATGATCGTCTCGATCGCCTTGGGCACCAACTTGTCGGGAAGGACCATTGAGATCATTCGTTTCGGGATCAAACGGCCGACGACGCCGAGCTCATCCAATTTTTCTTCCCAAATCTTTTCGGCTCCGTTGAGCCGCAAAATATCCACAAAACCTTTGCCCCGGCCGAGCACGTCTTTGACGTTAAGCGAGGTAAATCCCGCCGCGGTCAACGCCTCGCGCGTCCGGTTGATTTTGCCCATTCGGACAATTGCCATTACTTCTTTCATGGTTTATTCCTCCGCGGTTTCTTTGACTCCGGAACTCACGGTATACACTTCCTCGACCGGACTGACGAAAATCTTGCCGTCGCCGAATGACCCTTTGCCGGTCCGGGCGCTCTCGAGAATCTTTTCGATCACAAAGTCTTTGTCTTTGTTTTTGACGACGGTGATGAGCATTTCTTTGGGTAGCTCGTCATAGGTGATGTCGCCGATCTTGATCCCGCGCTGTTTGCCGCGGCCGACCACGCTCATTTTGGTGACGGCGGGAAAACCTTCCCGCATCAAAGTAGCCATGACATTATCCACTTTTTCGGGACGGACGATTGCTCTGATCATAATCATAATGGTGTAACTCCTTAATTATTGTTTGTTGGTAATCAGTCGGCGATCCCGAACTCCATCAACAGTTTTTCGAGCTCGGCGATTTCCAGCGGGTTGGGGATGACAAACTTGGTGTTGCTCTCAATCGCCCGGGCCAGCTTGCGGTACTCTTCGGCCTGATTGACGGAGGGATCATAGTCAATCACGGATTTTTTGTTGATCTCGGCGCGCTGCACCATATTGTCGCGGGGGACAAAGTGGATCATCTGGGTGCCGAGTTGCTCCGCCAGAGCGCCGATCAATTCGGCTTCGCGGTCAACCTTGCGGCTGTTGCAAATCAACCCGCCCAGACGGACGGTACCGGCTTCGGCAAATTTACGAATCCCTTTGCAGATGTTGTTGGCAGCATACATCGCCATCATTTCGCCGGAGCAAACGATGTAGATTTCTTCGGCTTTGCCGTCGCGGATCGGCATTGCGAATCCGCCGCACACCACGTCGCCAAGGACGTCGTAAAAGGTGTAGTCAAGCTTGTATTGCTCGTCAAAGGCGCCGAGTTGCTCCAGCAAGTTGATGGAGGTGATGATCCCGCGACCGGCACAGCCGACCCCGGGCTCGGGACCGCCGGACTCAACGCAGCGGGTGCCCTTAAAACCGAGTTTCACCACGTCATCGAGCTCCAGATCTTCGCCCTCGGTCCGCAAGGTGTCGAGGACCGTCTTTTGCGCCAGGCCGTTCAGCAAGAGCCGGGTGGAGTCCGCCTTGGGGTCGCAGCCGACGACCATGACGTTGCGTCCCATTTCCGCCAGCGCGGCAACCGTGTTTTGGGTCGTGGTCGATTTCCCGATCCCGCCTTTCCCGTAAATAGCAATCTTTCTCATTGGAATACCTCCTTAAAGTATTGGGTTGTCTTTCCATCATCGCTGTTTTAGCGAGTTGCCATTTTTTAAGCAAACCCCGTGCCAACTTTTTTTAAAAAGGAGTATTTTGCATGATTTCCCCCTCAAAAAATAAAAACCGGCGGCAAAAACCACCGGTTGGTAAAATACTACATTTCTGTATTTGAGGGTTGCATCCTACATTTTGGTAGGTTTTACAAAGGCGTAAAAAAGCCCCGCCGCCGCGGGAAACACCGCGATGACGGGGCACATCGAGAGAAAAATATTACGGTTTGGCAGCGAAATAAAGCGTCAGGCCGTCCACCCCGGCCGTGATGGTCAGCAAGTCCGCATCGTACGGGGCCAAAAAGGAGTCGCCCGCACGGACGCGGTAATCTTTGCCGGCGGTTTTGACCGAGCCCTGCCCGGCAGTCACGACTCCGAGCTGCCAGCAGCCGTGCTTGAGGTAATCATAAGACTCGTTTGCGCCGAGACGCAGCCGGACGACGCCGAAACAGTCGGTCAAACTTTGATCGACCAAAATCTCCACCTTGCCGCCGTCCGAACGGGGGCGGATTTGAAACTTTTGACGCAGCTGTGTTTCCGTATACGCTGTGTAGTCAAAGCAGTCGAGCCCCTCGTCAACCGTGAGATTTTGCCACATGTCAAAGTCGCTTAACTCAATTTCGCCGATGCGCCGCTCGGGCTGGACGACCAAGTCGGTCGGCTCCTGCACCTCCAGCATCAAGACCCCGGAGCCGATCGCATGCGGCAACCGGCCGGGGATAAAAAAGGCGTCGCCCTCCTTAACCTCGATTTTGTGAAACATGGCGACCAATTTGGCAATCTCCTGCTTTAATACCGCCGCGCGAAACGCCGCGCGGTCGATGCCGGGCTTGAAGCCGAGTAAAATATACGGCTTCTCGCTGTTGATCTCGCGCGTTCCCAAAATGAACCAGCTCTCGGTTTTGCCGTAATTGCTGTGACAATATTTTTGGGCAAATTCACGATCAGGGTGGCATTGCAGCGGCAGTCGGATCGCCGAATCAAGAAATTTACATAAAATTCCGAGCTCAGGCGAGTCGGAGTGAAGCAAGGTTTGAGACTCGCCTTTTAAAATATCACAGAATTTGCGGCCATCCAACAGCTGCGACAGCCCCTCGTCGGGGCCGGTTTGATGGACGCCGTTGTTGGCAGGGGTTACCGAGCCGAGCCAGTTTTCGGGAAATAAGGCGTCGCGGCACTCGACACCGCCCATCAGTTGATCGAGCAAAGCCCCGCCCAGATAGCAGCGCCAAACCCGGTTGGGCTTAAAAAAATACAATTCTCCGGACTTACTCACTGATGGCTCCTTTGATTAAAATTTGTTCGGGTTGCCAGGATTGGCCCTGATCGCGCTGGAGTTGCAGCCGCTTGACCGCCGCGGCGGCAAATTTGGCCATCGGCTGGCGGTAACTCACGATTTTTTTGCTCAAGCCGTCAATCCCGTAAACGGGAATCTCTTTGGCAAACGGCAACAGTTTCTCGCCCATGCTGTCGTTGACGGCAAATACGGCGTCAACGCCGGTAAAATCGGGGGCCGCCGCCAATTCGCCGAGACGCGGAAAGTAACGGACAAAGCCCTCGACATTGCGCCGGGCGCACTCGCGGAGAAACGCTTCCTCGCGCGCACAATCGGAGTCGAGCCGGACGCCCTCGTGCCCGGCGAACACCGCACGCTTGAGTTTGCCCGCGCGGTCAAAGAGTTTGCGGACGGCATCAAGGTTGTCAAGGCCGACAAAGTCGGCGTAATCCCCCGGCAGCATCCGGTCAAAAAACACCATATTGACCCCCAGCACCCGCAAGCGGGCAAACGTCCGGCGGCGAAAATGCTCGCCCGACGGCCAGATGATCAAATTTCTGACCCCGTTGCCGACCAAATCAATGGCGGCGGCTTCTTCGAGGTCGGGTGACTCGTCGGTAAGTTTGAGCACCAAAAGTTGCCCGGTCGCCGCCAGCTCATGCTCGACGGTGCGGATAAAATCAAGCGTAAACTCGTCGTTGACGCTGATCAGCAAGGCGGTGAGATTGCCGGCGTCGCAATTGGCGCCGCGGCTGCTCCCCACATAGGTGCCGCTCCCCTGACGGCGGTCCAAAATCCCGTGCTCGGCAAGTTGGTCGTAGGCGCGCCGGACGGTGATGCGGCTGATCTGATGCTGCCCGGCCATCTCGCGCTCGGTCGGCAGCCGGTCGCCGGGGTTGTAATTGCCGCACAACACCGAGCGAAACACCAGATTGCGAAACTCCGAAGTTTTATCGGCTGACACACTCATACCGCATGCGCCTCCAGCCGCTCAATGATGTCCTCCTGAATCGCCGGGGACAAGTCGAGGAAGTTGACAAATGTGCCGTGAATGCGCATAATGTAAATGCCGCTTGGGACATACTTTCCGGGGTCGGCGAGAATTTTTCGCAAATGCTTGGTCGTATCCAAGTTAAAATAGACGTAAAACGGCGACTCCTCCTCGTTTTGACCGTGGAACAACGGGCGGATCACCCGGTCGCGCATCCAAAAGCCGACTTGGTCAATGCTGTCGCCGGTCTGCGCGATACCGATGTGCGACGCATAGCCGCCGGTCATCAGGTGATACGGGAGTTTGCGCATCGAGAGGATGCGGTCGGAGAGTTCGCCGCGCGTGCTCTCCGGCAAGGGGTCGATCCCGTAGCCGAGCATCGTCCGGCTGTGACGGCCGTCCGGCGTCGCCCCCACCCAGTAGCCGTACAACAAGTGGGTGCTTGGGGTCGACCAGTCGGCCAGATAAGTGTTGTTTGCATTGTTGCGGAGCTGCGACACCTTTAAGGAAACACTCTTTGCGACCTCGACTGCCATCGCATCGGCGGCGGCGAGATTGTTGCCGTATTTATCGAGTTGCAGCAAATACTGGCGGATTTTTTGATAGCCCTTAAAATCGGCGGCCAAGGCCTTGCGGAGCTCAGCCGCGCCGAATTGCGGTACCGCGCTTTTTAAAGCGGTAAACGAGTCGGCAATCACGCTCAAACCGTGGATCAGGCAGCCGCTGTGGTGGTAACGCGTACCCGGTTTCTCCGGGTCGCGCATGTCGCGGAACGAATCAAAGCCGTCATGAAACGCGCTCGACAAAGGCACCGGACGCAAGCGCCCCAAAATTTCGGTGCAACCGTTGCCCGCGGCGGCCATCCGGGGCAAAAAGTAGCCGAGCATGCGGTCAAACGCCAGCATCGGGTTTTGAAATACTTCGGTTTCACCGCTGAATCCAAGCTCCTGATACGAGGGCCCGAGCTTTTTGCCGGTCAAGGTCGAGCAGCCGTCATTGAGCGCCAATTCCAAAATTTTGCCCAAGTTGAGCCAGGTGTTGGTCGTATTGTAAGAGCTCTTGCCCATGATCAACGGCTCCTGACAGCCGGCAATCGAGTAGTCTTGACGGTCCTCGGCGGCAATCCCGTCCTTGGCCAGCAAGCCAAACATCGCATCGTCGTTAAACAGCGACGGCGTCGAGTGCCCCGGTGTCGCAAAAAAGCGGCCGATTTCGGCAAAAAAGCGGTCCGGCGTACCGCGGTGGATTTTGGCCGACAAGGCGGGTTGCGGGTCGTTGCTCTCAAAAAACGCGGCCAGTACGGCATAGGTGGCATCACTGGTTAAATCATTGCCGTCACAGTCACGGCCGCCGACCATGATGTTTTGCGAAATCGCCCAGCCCCGGCTCCCCACCAGATAAAAGGCGAGCAAATGGCGGAAATATGCGACCGCGTTATCAAACGCCTCTTCCTTTACATAAGGCTCGAAAATCCGGTCGATGTTGCCTGCCGAAAAGGCGTACGGATTGGGCGCCTGCTCGAGAACCATCGTCTGCCACAACAAAATAAAGCTCTGAATCGCCTCGGGTAAATTGCGCGCCCCCTCGCGCGGGACGCGCTGCAACCGTGCGGCAAGCTCGGCCAAACGCTGTTTTTCGTCCCCGTCAGTTGCTTTGGCCGCCTGTACTTGGGCCAACGCGGCGTAACGGTCGGCCAAAATCAGCACGGCGTCGAGACTCCGGCGCATGGCAAAACCGTATTCTCCCCCGGCCTTGGCTTGCATCGCCGCCACTCCCTCGGCCAAAAACGGCCGCAGATCGGGAATGGTGTGGCCGGTCACCGGCTCCATAAAATAGACAACTTCGGAGATGTCGCTCTCAAATTTTTGATAATGCGCATAAAGATTTTTGGCGTAAACGTCGCTTTCAAAAAATTTGCGCACCTTTTCCACCCGCTCCGCCGTCAGCCCCTCGCCGGTGACGACATCACCATACATCGCACACGGGTCGCAGTAACCGCCAAAGGTTTCCACCTTAAAAGAGGGGTTGATCAACGCATACGACGGCGAAAACGCCACATTTTGGGTCCCGGCAAAGACGCTCCCCGCGGGGATCTCCAAATCGATGACTTGGGCGAGGCGGCACAACAGCTCGGCTTGACCGGCCGGGGTTTCGACGGCGATGTTTTCGCGACGCATTTCCGTCATCAGACGCATCTTGTGCTCCTGGACAAAAAACCAGCTGTTGAACACGGTTTTCCCGCGTTTGCCGGCGCGCAAAATTTCGACGCCGTCCCGGTAAATATTTTTCATAACTTTACTCCTTTTTCGATGGTCATATCCAATATGTTAATATTCAAATCACGCAATGCCTGAGCGAGCCCCGCCGCCGTTGCCGGATCGGGGGCTGCCGTCTGCGCCAAAGGCTCGGCCTGAAGCAGCGCCGCATATTTTCCCTCCCCCAAGTGATGCAGCGGCAAAATCTGTACCGCCAGACTGGAGCGTAATTTCCTTAACACGCCCAAAAACCCGATTATCGCATTTAACTCATCCTCTGATGTATTGTATCCGGTAATGAGCGGGATGCGGATCAATAAATCCGTTTGCCGCCCGGCCGCCAAGCGGAGATTGGCCAGCACCGTTTGATTGTCAACCCCGGTGAGGCGCAAATGCCGCTCCGGCGTCACTGCCTTGAGGTCGCTGATCAAAAAATCGACCTTGCCCAATAATTCACCATACCGCTCACTCCCGGCGTTGCTCTCGACCACGGTATGGATGTGGTTTTGTTTCAGCAACTCCAATGTTTCAAGCAATTCATCCATCTGACAACAGGGTTCGCCGCCGCCCAAAGTAACCCCGTCAATCATGTGGCGCGCGGTCAAAGCCTCCCGCAAAATTTCCGCCGGGGCAATGTTTTTACCCGATATTTCAAAGGCCGGGTGATGCCAGACGTTAACGCACTCAAAGGTGGTGCACGTTTCACATTTGAGCCGGTGATCGCAGCAATCCTCCGGCTTCACCGCGCCAATGCGTTTGGGATAAAACAAAATTTGATCGTGAAATGCGATCCCCTCCGGGTTGCCGCAGTAAACACAGCGGAAATTGCATCCCTTGAGGTAATAAATCAAGCGGTAGCCGGGGCCGTCCCGGCGGTCGCTCCAGCCCTGGGCAAATATTTTCATGAGCCAAAGGCGATTTTAACGTGATAATGCAATGTTTCGCCGCCCGCAATCGCCTGCGCAGTGCCGTCGGCAATCTCGGCGGTACGCCCGGTCAGGCGGCAGTTGGTCGGCTCAAGGCCCAGCACATAACGGTTGACCTCCTCCAGTTTCCACTGGATCATCCGGGGCAACGTCGAGGTGTCATACGAAACCTCCGCCCAGACCCCGAGCGCCGGGTTGGCCACGCGCATCACGGCAATTTTGCCGGGGAGATCGTGAAAAAAACACTGCTCCACCGCCCCGTATTGCGGCTCCTCGTAAACACTCCATTGGGCAATCCCGGCCGCGGCGATGTCGTTGCGCGGCGTCACCGGGTGAATCTCCGACAAGAGCGTCGTCCCCGGCGCAACGAGCGGGTAGCCGAAGTTGCAGTGGTAGAGGAGCTGGATGTAATCTTTTTGATAGGACAAATTGGTGACAGCGTCGTCGATCTGGATGGTATTTTCACCCATCCGGCAAGTAATGGTGCGCACAAGGCGCAGATTTTCGCCGAACATCTTAGTTTCGCGGATGACGCCCCGGATTTGAATCGTGTATTTGCCGTCCACCCACTCGCGGACAATCCCGACGTCTTCGGCGGGCAACGCGCTCAGCCGGCCGTGGAGGCCGAATTCCTCATTGGGCACCCCGGCGCTGCGGAGACCGCAACTGGTGACCAATCCCCCCTGCCAGGTACGCAGCCACTCAATATTTTGCGGCTGGTACTCCAAGTGCGAACGCGCCCCGTTGCAGCTCCGGTAAACCATATTAAGCGAGCGAAAGGTGCACTCGACAATGTCCAACGCCCGGTCGGGGTAGACGGTGAATTGCATGCCGCTGCCGTTATTGACCTCGATGATCCGTTCGCCGCGCCCGGCGCCGTCATTTAATACCGAGCTCCGGGCATAGGCCAGCTGTTCAATAGTGCTCAAATACTTCAGTTTGTCCATAATGTGCTCATCGCCGCCCCGCAGGCGGCCTCCTCTCTGGTTTCGGTAATGACCGGCTCGACGCCGAATATTTTTTGACAGGCTGCTTGCAGAGCGCGCGTTTTGCGCACCGCATTGCCTGAGACCAACAGGTGTTTACGACCCGCCAACAACTCCGGCGGCATCATCTGGTGCAGGTTGCGGACAATCCCCAAGGCCCACGCGGCGGCGATTTTGCCGGGGGTACAATTTTGCAGCGTGAGATTTTCGACCGCGCCGCGCAAAAAAGGTTGATTGCGTTCGCCGCAAAAATTGGGTTTCACGAGCGGCAAATCGGCGTCATCCATCGCCGCTACCGCCAAATCATCCAAAATATCGTACAATGCCGCATCCGACGGCAGCGGCAGACGGCAGGCGGCAAGCAACTCTTTGACATTTTTTTGCAACAAAGCCCACGCCGCTCCGCCGCACAACGGCGCCGCCACCGCGAGATACTTGCCGCCGAAATAAGGCCGCAGTGAAACCTGATCTGTAAAATCATCCGTCACCAAAGAGAGTTGCGCGCCGGTACCAATGGTTAAATATATTTCGTTGGGGACCGCTCCTTGTGCGGTGGCCAAAACACTGCATTGATTGTCGCCCGCCGCCACGGTAACGGGAATCCCGCCGGTCAAGGCGCACGGGTAATCAAAATATCCGGCCAAACTCCCGGCGGGCAATACCTTGGGAAGCAACCGGACGGGAATCCCGAGGGTTATTACTTTATCAAGGCCAAAGGCGCGCTTTTTAAGGTCAAAGAGCCCCCAGCTTGCGGCGTCGGTGTCGTCCATGACCGCTTGCTCCGGCCGCCCGCAAAGCTGCCAGACGGCATAATCGTGAATCGTCCCGGCAAACTCATAACCGTCAAGCTGTTCGGCCGCCGCGAGCTCGGCCAAAGTAGTCATGCCGTAGCCGTGACAAAGATCGGGGGCGATGGTTTGAATTTCCGCCAATTTGGGATTTTGATATTGCCAAGTGTATAAGTTTGATGCCTGCGTGCTGCTCCACAAAATGACGCCGTGCATCTGCCCGGTGACCCCGACTGCGCCGATTTGAGCCCCCAGATCCGCCGGGATGTTGTCCAAAAGCCGCCGCATCGCTGCCAAATGCTTTTGGCCGTCCTGTATCCCCGGCGCAATCGCCGCCCCGTGGTTGCAGCCGTCGGCATGCAGCAATTTTTTAGTCTGCGTGTCTACCACCGCCACGGCCGTCTTGGTCGTCCCGAAATCAATTCCCAGCGCTAAACTCATGATGTTCCTTAAAATGGATATATAACATAATACCAATTTCATTTACAATATAATCTTTTTTGCGCAATATGCAAATGCCGAATCGATAAAATTTACAAAAAAAACAATCTCCCAAACAATAAAAAAGAAGCAAAATAAGCCGCGGAACCTCAAGATAATACGGCATGATCATTTTAAAAATGATACAGACAGCCAAACCATCGGGATGCAACAGAGGGAAAATGGTTATGTTTTTTATACTTTTTCTATAAAAAAAATCCTATTTTACAACAAAATACGTTGACTTCCGGGATCATTGATGCTATTTTTTACTTGGTTACCCAGAGCATCCCTGCCATGTTTGAGGGTCTTCGCCCGGGATGACAAAAAGATAAACGTAAATTGATGAACGCAATAAAAAAAAACAGGAAAAGACATTATGACATACGTGGCCTGCTGCTGGGATGACGGGGTTGAAACCGATATCCGCTTGATCGAGTTGCTGCATAAATACAATGCGCGCGCGACCTTTAACATCAATTTCGGGTTGCATTACAAAAATTACCGAAAAACCTGCAATTGGCAGTTTCCGGACAATCCGTCCTTTGTCAACAAATCACTCTCGCTGAGAGAAATGCCTGAAATATACAAAGGATTTGAGATTGCCGCTCACGGTTATTTTCACGCCGATTGCGCCAAAGTACCGACTGCGGAATATGTTGTTGACGCCACCGATGACCGCGCCGCGTTGGAAGATTTGTTTCAGCAAAAGGTTGAGGGATTCGCCTATGGCAGCGGGCGTTACACCAAAGAAGCGGCGGATGCGCTCGCCGACGCAGGTTTTTTATATGGCAGGACGACGGAGACCACAAACTGCGTTTCAGATTGCAGCCATCCTTTGATGCTGAGTTCATCGGCTCATTTTTGCCATGCCGATTTCATGGACAAATTTGAGCGGCTCGTCCGGGACAATGGCGTTTTCTATTTTTGGGGACACAGTTGCGAAATGCAAAACGATCAATCAAAATGGGACGCATTTGAGGAAAAACTCGCCGCAATCGCCGCTATCCCGACGGTGCAATGGATCAATGTCGCCGACATCGTCCGTAATTTCATCAAACTTGGTAAAAAATAAAATTGCAAAATATCCTCCAAAATTCCATATTTTCAGCGGTAATTGATGAAACCGACGGCGGTCTCAAATCGCTCTCTCTGTTAAATGATCCGGATCGCATGAATTGGGTCGAGGGAAGAATGACATGGGGATTGATGCAAACACTGACCGGCTATAACAATTACTTGCCGATTCCGTTTCAAAGAGTAACCATAAACCGCAATCAAGCCGTATCGGTTTATCAGGACGAGGATACCACATTGACCGTGACCCGGACGATGGCAAAAGAGGTGCTTCATGAGGAGTATACCTTAACCAACCGGCGCAATACGGTTTTATTTTACAATCGCGGCAATTTGGGAATTTATGCCACGTTTAATGATAATTATACAGACGCAAAGACCTGTATGAAACACCGGTGCCATGCCCATATTTGGTGCGGGGGTCAAGTGTCGTATGTCAGAGCGCTTAAGATGGGATTGTCGGAGCATAACATCGGCTTGATCCTGCGTCATGGCTCTCTGGACGGCTACAGCGTCGAGCGGATTGTCAAAGAGGCCAGCAATGACCGCGGCGACTTTATTTTACATCCGTCACCGGTAATTTTGGAGCCGGGAGAATCCATGACAATCGCTTGGGATATTTTTACTTACCCCGGCGATGACTTCGAAAAGACCGTTTTGACGCAATTCCCCGGCGTAATTTTGATATCAGCCAAACATGATACCGTTTTTACGGGAGAGGAGTTTGAGCTTACCGCCCTGGTATCCTCGGACATTGAAACCGTCGAGGTACGCTGCAATGATGCGGTAGTCCCGCACCGCATTGACGGCCGGCGCATTTTTGTCGGTATGAAACCGGAAAAAACCGGGCTGCACGAATTTTACTTCACGGTCAACAAAATTACAACGGTCGCTCGTTGTTCCTGTGTCCGAAAATTCTCAAAAATTCTCAAAGAGCGGATTCATTTTATTGTCCGCAACCAGCAATATTGCAGGCAGGGGAGTCCTCTTGACGGCGCTTTTTTGATTTATGACAATGAGGACAAGCGTTGTTATTTTCACAAATACATTGCCGACCGCAATGCCTGCCGCGAAAGAATCGGCATGGGACTCCTGATGGCCCGTTATTTGCAGACTCATGACGCTCCCGAGGTCAGCGCCGCGCTGACGCGGTTTGAAGCCTTTGTGCGACGGGAATTTTATGACGAAAATACCGGCGAAGTGTTTAACACTGTCGGCAAAGAGCCGCAGCATCTGCGCTTATATAACGCCCCTTGGATGATTACCTTTTGGTTTGAAATGTTTCTGCTGAAAGGCGACCTGATTTATCTTGATTTTATCTGCCGGACCATGGAATATTATTATCAAAACGGCGGCAGCCGTTTTTATCCCAACGGCTCTACTTTTGCCGAAGTAATCACTCTGCTGCGTCAAAACGGTCGCGGGAAAAAAGCCGAAGAACTCCTTTTGCGGTGCCGGGAGCACGCCGAAAACATTGTCAAAAACAGTACTGATTATCCGAAACACGAAGTGAAATTTGAGCAGACCATTGTATCTCCGGCAGTGGCGATCACAGCGGCATATTACCTGCTTGATCCGCAGCCCCGTTTTTTGGAGGAAGCGGAGAAACACGTCCGGATTTTGGAGCGTTTTAACGGGCGCCAGCCTGACCATCGTCTGAATGAAATCCCGATCCGCCATTGGGACGGTTTCTGGTTTGGCAAAGCGCAGCTTTACGGCGATACGTTTCCCCACTACTGGAGCGTATTGTCCGCCCGGGCATTTATGAAATATCATGAGATTTCCGGCAACAGGCGATATTTTGACAAAGCAATGCGATGTTTGCGAAATACTCTTTGTATTTTTGGCGATGACGGAACCGCTTCCTGCGCCTACCTCTATCCGTATTCGGTAAGGATGATTGAGGAAGATGGAAAATATTCTCCGCGCATTCGAGGAGAATATAATGACGCTTGGGCCAATGATCAGGATTTTGCATTGTACTTCAGCCTTTGTTTGAAACTCGACGAGGGCTGAAAACAAATGTATAAAGTTATTTTAACGGGATCACCACCGACTCCAACGGAGCGATCTCAAGCTTGACTTGCGGCAAGGCGGCGGCCGGATTGACGACGGCGGGAAGCGGGCCATGGTAAGCCTTATCGACGGTGTTTTCCACCACCAAAAAATCGCGGCTGCGCATCCAGCGCAAAGGACCGGCATCGGGGGTGTACTCGACGCCGCAATACTGCATCACGTTGGCAAAAAACAGCTTCTCATCGGCAGCGGACAACAAGCTTTTTTCCTTGCCCGCAATGTCGATTTGCCAAAGTTTGCCGCCAAAGTGGATGATCTTGCGCTTGCCGTCATTCTTTATGGCGTAAACACTTTTGCCGTCGGCAGCGGCGGCCAGCGTTTCACCGGTGAGACCGCTCACGTAGGGCAGCGCCTTGCCGTCAAGACCGGGAGCATCATAAACGATTGCTTTGCCGGAAAGGCCCCGGAGCAACGGGTGATCCATCTCGTTAAACTTGATTTGGGTTGTTTCCTCAATCACTTTGCCGCCGGAGGCAAAGACGCTCGTTGTTTGGTTTTCACCGCGCGGCCAGGCATGATTGAGCGAGAAATCAAAATTTTTATCATCAATCGGCGACATAAGCTCCACCGGTCCCGGCACGGCAACAGTACCGCCCCACCCCAAAACCAGCAAATCGGCAGTGGTGTCGGCCAATGCCCGGCGCAGCCACGGGTATAACGCGGGCTGAAAGACGATCACGAGTTTGTATTTGTCGAGCAGCTCCTTGGTCGCATAGCCCTCGGTAACGAGATCAAACGGGACATTGAGCTCGAGCAACGGCTGCAATAAATGCAAATCCTGCTGCTGCAAGCGATGCGGGAGCCAGCGGTCTTTCTCCAACAAAGCGTGCAATGACATGGTCGGCAAAATGACTGCGACTTGGCTCACTTTGGGCGATGTATGGAGCTTTTTGGCCTCATCCATGTAAGACGCCAGCGTTTTCAGCAAATCGGGGGTGACAGCACTCCCTTTCATCCCGTGGTAGCGCGTCAAGTGATTGGAGGGCGTGTTGTCGGGGAAATTGCCCAAGACGATCGGGGCCGGGTAGACGCTCTCGATCCCGGCAAACCGCGCATAGGTTTGCGCCCGTCGGGCATCCACATAGGGCGACCACAAATCGTACTCCAAGAGATTTTGCTTTTGCGAATTACCCTCGACATTGAGCATGGTGTAACTCATCGTCGTCCCGCCGTCAAGGCCGTCCTTGCCGGGGACGCGCGGATAGATATTGGACGAGTAATAATAATCAAAATCCTTGTTGAGCTCCACAAAGCCGGGCTCCAAACCGCGCAGACTTTGCGCCCCCACGTAGCTCATGGTGCCCACCAATGCCTGCGGGTCCTCCTCTCGAATCACCCGCGCGAGTCCGGCAATATAATCCGCCCCGGCGCGGCTGCGCCAGTAAGCCCACAAATAAGCATCCTTGTCGAGCAAAATATCGCCGTCGGATACCGTCGGCCAACTTTGCTGATTGCGTCCGAGCGCTTGGGAGTATTGACGATAAGCTGCCAGCGCCTCGGGGCTGAAGCCGCTCAAATACGTCATCTGCGGCCAAGGCTCGGTGTCGTAAAAAAACTCTGGAGACATCAAGGTGTAACCAAAGACATAGGGGTTGTTTTGCCGGTAATACTTTACCGCCGCCCGCAAACCGGTCTGATACTCCCGGATAAAATCGGGGTCGAAAAAATTGACCGCGCGGTGCTGCTCGCGCGCGCCGACTTTTTCCGCACCGGCTTTGGAGCGCAAAATCACGTCCTTGGGCTTGAGCGACAAGTTGCTGAACGTCGCCACCGGGTGAATCCGCGCCAAAATCATGGTGTTGTAGCGCATCGGGAGATACATCTCGTTTTCGCTTGGCTGATAACGGTAGTTTTCGCCGATGATTTGGCCGGGCGCGTTGCGCAAAATATACAACCCGCGCTCGGAGGCGTCATACGGGAGCTGCGAGTAAACGTGATAGAGTTTCTCCGGAGTGACACTGTAGAGCATCATCATCGTCAAATCCCAGAAATTCTTGCGCGTCATCCGATTGGCGCGGTATTTGTCCATCAATGTTTCGGTCGAAAACAACACTTCGCGCATCGTCGGGATCTTGTCGCCCTTGCTCCGGCTCATAATGATACGGTATTGCAAATACCGCTTGCCGTCAGGGGCAATAACGGCGCCGTTGGCCGCTTTTTGCCACACAATCGCGCTGTCATTGACGGCAAACGGCTCCTGGCCGGTGCGGTACTCAAGCGTGACTGTGGTATACGGCGCCTGATTGGTCACCCAGCCGATAAAACGCACGCTGTTGCTTGCCCCCAAGTCAAGGACCGGCGAAGTAAATTCGCCCACGCCGACCGAAAGCGGGAGCTCCAAAACCTGCTCACCGTTGAGCGTCAGACCTTGCAGCGCTCCTTGGGTAAAAGCTGCTTTGGTCTGCAAAAAATCGGCCGCATTTAAATTTGCCGCCAAGAGTAATATTGTCAGTTGAATCCATTTATTCATAATAAATATCCTCAGCGTTTCGGCAAATCCCAAGCGTCGGCGGTCGCCCGCAACGGTCCGGAGGCGGTGGACTCGGCATGACCGTCCCAATAAGCGACGTTGGCATTTAAGTCATGGCGGTAGGCAATCCGGTAGCCGCTCCCGTAAACCGTCCCTGCCGGACCCGACTCTTCGGCGTTAAGGTTGACGATATAGGCATCGCGGTAACTCCAGTGGAGCTGAAAGTCGAGCCCGTCGGCAAACTCAATCTTTTTGGACGGGCGGTTGACCGCCGCCACCTTAAAGGCGCGGCACAAAAGCGAGCTGGAGGTACCCGGCGCATTGGTATAATTAAGTCCGTAACTTTTGTCGAGCAAAAACCCGGCCGAGCCCGGCACACTGCCTTCCAAAATCGAGAAATTGGCCTTGGGGCAGATCAACCGGCGCGGCACCCGGCGGGTGGTGCCGATATCCGGGTTGGCGCCGATGTATGTCCGAAAGGGGGCAATCCGGTCATATCCCGTCTGCGCCCCCGTGGCGCCGTAGGAAACCGGCACCGACCAGCCCGCGTAATCATTGGAGTAAAGAATGTTGGCCGTTCCCATCGTTTTAACGAGATTGAGGCAAGTCAGCGACTGCGCCCGGTCGCGCGCCTTGTTCAAGGCGGGCAACAGCATCGAGGCCAAAATGGCAATGATGGCAATTACTACCAATAACTCAATCAGGGTAAAAATACGGGTCAGGTGACCGCTCTTCATAAATCGTTGTCGCATGATAATACTCTCCTATTGATTGATTAAAACCGGTATTTTTTGTTGAATGATAATACTGTTGTCATTGACCAATTTGATCAAACTTTGCGTTGCCTGATAACCGATGGCAAAGTCGTCGGTCGCCACCGCCAAATACCGGTCGCCCGGCTGGCGGGTGCTCGTCTGGCCGTCAAAACAGCCGATTTGCACCCGGTCGCCGGCAGCCCGCTGCGCTCCGCGCGCCAGCTGGGGAGCGGTGGTCAAAATCGCGTCCAAATCGGGGAACCGCCGCAACAGCTCAAGCGTCAGACGCTCGCCGTCGGTCTCGGTGTAGTCGCTGAAGCGGATTTTTTCGGGCGCGACGGCGAGCCCGGCCCGGCGGATGCCGATTTCAAGCTGGGGGACAATCGAGGTATTTTCTTTGCCCGCCAGCCAGGCAAAGTTGCGGCATTTGCGCGCTTTTAAGGCATTGACAATTTCGAACCCGGCCTGATCGTAATCACTGCAGACATAATTGAGAACATCGCCCTCGTTTGCGTCGGGCATGGAGGTCAAAAAGATCCGGGGGCCGTCAAGCTCCAGCAATTCGCGCCAATTGTCATCGCTGCGATGTGCGCCCCAAATCAATAAACCGTCGAGCAAACCCGACTGAAACATCGCCTGATAACGGTTGCCTTCACGGTATTCGGGGCGATTAAAGAGCAACAGTAAATTATAATGGCTCCCCGTTAACGCCTGCTCGATGCCGGAGATGATTTCGGTAAAATGAGTATCCTTAAAGGCCGAGTTGCCCATCTCGTCCTGCGGCGGCACCATGAGCCCGATGACCATGCTGCGGCCTTTGAAAAAGCGTTGGGCGTGGATATTGGGGACATAATTAAGCTCAATCGCCGCTTCGCGCACCTTGCGCTGGGTCTCGGGCGAAATCGACAGCAATTCGCCGTTGCTGTTAAGCACCTTGGAGACGGTACAGGTGCTCAAGCCCAAATGATTGGCCAAATCGCGGATGGTACAGCTTTTTTCTTTCATCATCGACCTTTGATTGTTTAAAAGTAACGCGTTTAGTTAACGTGTTATCTATAATTATAGCAAAAAAAATTAAAAAGTCAAGCAAAATACTGTTTTTTTGTTAAAAAATAAGAAAAGCCAACATTCACAGAGTGAGCGCAATTTACCTCACCGGCGACATAAAAAAATTTATCATATCATTTTGGTAGTGTTTTATATTTTGCGTAATTTCCTCATCACAGCGCTTGAATTTTAAAAATAATCTACTATATTAGTTCTATATAATCCGGCAACTAATGTTTTTGTATTGTAAAGGAATTTTTATTATGCCGCAATTTTTAACCGTTTCCTCCGCATTATTGCTGACCTTTGCGTTGACGGCGACGTTGGCCGCCGCGGAAGACCACTCTGCCCACAATCACACCGGCGCACTCGCCGCCGACGCCCCGGCGCAAATCTGGACGTGCTCAATGCATCCCCAAATCAGAGCCAACCGCCCCGGTCAGTGCCCGATATGCAAAATGGACTTGATCCCCTTAAAAACCGCGAACACCAAAGATGCCGGGGAAACCAAAACCAATGACACCCCTGTGATCACCTTAAGCAAACGTGCCGAAAAACTCGCCGAGGTCGCCACCGCCCGAGCGGTAAAAATGACCGTGCCCCAGGAAATCACGCTCACCGGGCGCATCACCTATGACGAGGGGGCGCAGGCGCGCGTGGCCCTGCGTTTTGCCGGGCGGGTCGAGCAACTTTATGTCAACTATACCGGAATCACGGTGCACAAAGGCGATCACATCGCCGAAGTTTTCAGCCCTGACTTGATCGTCATGCAGCGCGAGTATTTGCAGGAGCTTAATGCGCCCAAAATCCCGGCGCTTGAGTCAACATCCATCAAATCATTGCAGGTCAACGCACTCGAAGCGGTCAAAAGCAAGATGCGCTTGTGGGGTTTCAGCCCCGCCCAAATTGCCGCCATCGGCGAAAAAAATAAAATTTCCGAAGACTTGACCATCCTCGCCCCCATTGACGGCACGGTAATTGATAAAAACATCGTCGCTGGTCAGTACTTCGAAAAAGAGCAAAATTTATTCACGATCGCCGACCTCTCCAAGCTGTGGCTGGTATTGGATGTTTACGAAAAAGACTTGCGGTATTTGTATTACGGCCAAGACGTCGCCTTTCGCCTCGACGCGTGGCCGGAGAAGACCTTTCACGGCCGAATCGCCTATATCAACCCGGTGTTAAACGAGCAAACCCGCACCGTGCCCGTGCGCATCAATCTCGATAACCGCAACGGCGAATTCCGCCCCGGCATGTACGCCCGCGCCGAGGCTTATGCCTTGCTCGATCAAAACGGCAAGGTCGTCGATGACGCCCTCACCGGCAAGTGGATCAGCCCGATGCACCCCGAAATCGTCAAAGACGCGCCCGGCGTCTGCGACATTTGCGGCATGGCATTGGTTCCCGCCGGGTCGCTCAATATCTCCAATTTGCATGCTTCGGAGGTGACCGGTCAGGCTCCTCTGGTAATCCCGGCGACGGCGCCGTTGATCACCGGCCGACGCGCCGTCGTCTATGTCAAAACCGGCCCCGGCCGCTATGAGGGCCGTCAGGTCGTTTTGGGTCCGCGCGCAGGCGATTATTATATTGTCGCCTCGGGGTTAAACGAAAACGACGAGGTGGTGATCAAGGGTGCGATGAAAATTGACGGCGCCGCGCAAATTTCCGGCCAGCGCAGCATGACTTCGTCCGAAAACTTTACCCCGATCCCGGCTCCCTCCGCCGCTCCGGCCGCTGTCCCGGCGCCAGATGTGACAACGTTATATCAAAATTATTTTACGCTTCAGCAAACCCTTGCCAACAATGACGCCAAGGGCGCGGCCGCGGCATTGACCGCCTTGCGCCAAAGCGTAACCGCGCTCCCCGATGCCGGTGACGGCAAAGCTTTCAAAGCCGAACTTTTACCGCTCCTTCCCGAGCAAACCTCCGCCAAGATTGCCGATCAACGAGTTGTTTTGGGCAAGATTTCCCCGGTGTTGATCACCTGGGCCAAACGCTTTGAGCTCAAAAAGCAAGGGATCAACGTCCACTTTTATCATTGCCCGATGGCGCTTGACGGCAAGGGCGGCGACTGGCTGCAAAACAATGAATCGCTGGCCAACCCCTATTTCGGCAGCGCCATGCTGCATTGCGGCAGCGAAAAGCAATAACCGCCAAGGAGTCCAGCAATCATGCCTCAACCGGACAACCAGGAGCAAGAGCCGCGCGGCATCATCGCCGGGCTCATCCATTTTGCGCTGTACAATAAATTTATGATCTTTGCGATCTTTGGCGGCTTTTTGCTCGCCGGGGTCTACTTTGCCCCGTTTGAGTGGAATTTGGGCGGCATTGAGCGCAAACCGATCGCGGTTGATGCCATCCCCGACATCGGCGAAAACCAGCAGATCGTCTTTACCGATTGGCCCGGCCGCTCGCCGCAGGATGTGGAAAATCAGATCAGCTACCCTTTGACCGTCTCCTTGATGGGGATGCCGGGAGTGAAAACGGTGCGAGCCACCTCCATGTTCGGCTTCTCCTCCATCTACGTCATCTTTGACGACTCGGTGGATTTTTACTGGTCGCGGACGCGCATTTTGGAGAAGCTCAACAGCTTGCCCGCCAATCTTTTGCCCGACGGCGTCAAGCCCGGCTTGGGCCCCGACGCCACCGGTTTGGGACAAGTCTTTTGGTACACCCTGGAGGGACAGGATGCCAAGGGCAATCCGACCGGCGGCTGGGATGCCGATGAGCTGCGCTCATTGCAGGATTGGACGGTCCGCTACGCGTTGTTGTCCGTCCCCGGCGTGAGTGAAGTCGCCTCGGCGGGCGGCTTTGTCAAAGAGTATCAGGTCGATGCCGACCCGGCGGCGATGCGCGCGTATCATGTCAGCTTTGCCGAATTGGCCGACGCGGTCAAGGCCGCCAACTCACAGATCGGCGCGCGGACGCTGGAGCTTAATCAGGTCGAGTACCTGATCCGCAGCTCCGGCTATGTCGAGAAATTGAGCGACCTCGAAAACAGCGTGATTAAGACCGTCAACGGCGTCCCCGTAACCGTTAAAAACGTCGCCCATGTCGCCACCGGGCCCGCGCCGCGCCGGGGCATCCTCAACAAAGAGGGCGCCGAGGTGGCCGGCGGCGTGGTCACCATCCGCTACGGCGAAAATCCGCTCAGAGTCATTGAGGCTGTCAAGCGCGAAATCCAAAACATCGCCCCCTCGCTTCCTCAAAAGACGCTCGCCGACGGCACTGTGAGCCAGGTCAGAATCGTCCCTTTTTACGACCGCACCGGCTTGATCCGCGAAACCTTGGGGACCTTAAACGCGGCCTTGATTGAGGAAATTTTAATTACGTTAATCGTCATTGTGGTGATGCTCGGCAATTTGCGCATCTCGATGCTTTTATCGATGCTGCTCCCGGGCTCGGTGCTGCTCACGTTTGTGGTGATGAAAATGTTTGGGGTCGATGCCAACGTGGTCGCGTTGGCGGGGATCGCCATCGCCATCGGCGAAATCGTCGATGTCGGCATTGTCATCAGCGAAAACGCGGTCAAGCGCCTCACCGAAGCGCCGCCCGGCACCAAAAAAATCGAGGTCATTTATCTTGCCAGCTGCGAGGTCGCCGGAGCCGTGCTGACCTCGGTAATGACGACAATTGTGAGCTTCCTCCCCGTCTTTTCGCTGCAATTTGCCGAGGGAAAACTTTTTCGCCCGTTGGCTTATACCAAAACGTTTGCGATGGCGGCATCGATCATGATTGCGATCATCATCATCCCCCCCTTGCTGCATTTGTTTTTTGATCCTCCCCGCCTCAAATTGCGCATCCGGCAACTGGTGAATCTGGTGCTGGCGGGGCTCTCTATTTATCTCGCCCTCGCCCACGGCATGACCTCCGGGTGGCTCCTCGCCGCGTTTCCGGTGTATTGGATCCTCAGCGACGCCCTCCCCGCCAGAGTCAATCAAGTTATTTTGCACTTTGGCTACGTCGCCGCCGCACTGACCGCCGCCTGGCTGTTGACCGACCACTGGATGCCGATCGGAGTGGATGCCGGGATGCCGGTCAACTTGAGTTTCGTATTACTGCTCCTCATTTTCTTTTTCGGCAGCTTCCGGTTGATCGAGCTCGTGTACCGTCCGGTGATGGGTTGGCTGCTGCGGCATCAAGCGATCGGGATTTTTTTGCCTCTCATATTGATCGCTTTGGGGTTATTGAGCTACTTTGGCGCCAAGCCATTCATGAAACATCTGCCCGGCGAATGGCAAAACAGTAAGGTTTCGGCCAAAATAGAGCACACCTTTCCGGGGCTCGGGCAAGAGTTTATCCCCGCCTTGGACGAAGGAAGCTTCCTTTTTATGCCGACGGTGATGCCCCATGCCGCGGTGAGCGAGGTCGCCGATATTTTAGCCAAACAATCGGCGGCGATTTCGGCGATCCCCGAGGTCGAGGCGGCGGTCGGCAAAGCCGGACGGGCGGAGACGCCGCTGGACCCGGCGCCGATGAATATGCTTGAAACCATCATCCATTACCGCAACCAATATTGCACGGACGCCGGCGGCGAGCGTGAGCTCTTTCGCTACGACCCGGCAGCGACCGAAACCTTTAAAGACCTGCAGGGCAACGAAGTCAACGCCCCCGACGGCAAACCCTACGTTGTCAAAGGGAAATTTTTGCGCGATGAGCAAAACCGCCTGATCGCCGACCCGTCGGGCCATGTCTTCCGGCAATGGCGGCCGGCACTGGATCCGGCGCTCAATCCGGGGCGCGCAAGCTGGGCGGGAATCCAATCCACGGACGACATCTGGCAGGAAATCGTTGCCGCGACGGAAATCCCCGGCTCGACCTCGGCCCCCAAACTTCAGCCCATCCAGACGCGAATTTTGATGCTCCAATCCGGGATGCGCGCCGCCATGGGCATCGTCATCCGGGGCCCCGACACCGCCAGCATCGAGAAGTCCGCCGATTTGCTCGCCACCGAACTCAAAGCGCACCCGGCAGTCGTTCCCGATGCAGTGATTGTCGACCGCTTTGTCGGCAAACCCTACCTTGAGATCAACATCGACCGCAACGCGATTGCCCGTTACGGCATCAAATTGGCCGAAGTTCAGCAAAACATTGAGGCGGCGGTGGGCGGCGTCGAGCTTACCACCACCGTGGAAAACCGCGAACGGTACACCATCCGGGCCCGTTACCAGCGCGAATACCGCGATAGCTTGGAGGCACTGCAAAATATTTTGATAGACGCCGCCGACGGTACGCCGATCCCGTTGGGGCAACTGGTTGACGTTTCAATCGTCCGCGGGCCGCAGGAAATCAAGAGCGAAAACAGCTTCCGGGTGGGTTACGTCTTTTTTGACCGGGTGCCGCAATTGGCCGAAACCGATTCGGTCAACCAGATCGCTGCCACCTTGCAGGCAAAAATCAAATCGGGCGAACTCAAGCTCCCGGCCGGGGTGTCCTACCGTTTTGCGGGAAATTACGAAAATCAAGTGCGCTCCTCGGCGCGGCTGATGGTAATCATCCCCCTGGCGCTGGCGGTGATTTTTTTATTGATCTATCTCGAATTTCGCTCGATTATGGTGTCGTTGATGATCTTCTCCAGCATCATCGTCGCGTGGGCGGGCGGTTTTTTGATGATGTGGCTTTACGGGACAAGCTGGTTTCTCGACTTTGCCCTCTTTGGGGTCAATATGCGCGAATTATTCAACATTGCGCCGGTCAACATGAGCGTCACGGTGTGGGTCGGCTTTTTGGCCTTGTTCGGCATTGCCACTGACGACGCGGTCATCATGTGCACTTACATCCGCGACGTCTTTGAGCGCAAACACCCCGATACCATTGCCGATATCCGGCAAAACATCGTCGAGGGCGGCAAACGCCGCTTGCGCGCCTGTCTGATGACGACGGCGACGACCTTGTTTGCGTTTCTCCCCGTATTGACCGCGACCGGCAAAGGGGCCGAGCTGATGATCCCGATGGCGATCCCGGTCTTTGGCGGGATGTTTTTTGCCTCGATCACTATGTTGACGGTGCCGCTGCTGTACTCGCTTTATGAGGAGTTTCGCCTCAAACGGCGAAAAACTCAACAATAATATTTGCAAAATCAACCGGATGACGGTATATTATCTCAAGTCTTCAGGGCGTGGCGCAACTCCACACCGGCGGTACAGTCCGCGACTCTTTGTGCAAGCAAAGACTGACCCAGGTGAAACTCCGGGACCGACGGTTACAGTCCGGATGAAAGAGGACACGGCAACGGTCTGACCGCATGGGGCGGCTGCGCCGGGGATTTCCTGCCGCTTACGGGGTATTTACCCCGCCTCCCGCCCTCTCTTTAAAAGAGGTGAATCATGTTTGACAGTGTCGAAACCGCCGTGGCCGCCATCCGCTCCGGCCAAATCATCGTCTTAACCGATGACGAAAACCGCGAAAACGAGGGCGATCTCATTTGCGCCGGAGCTTTTGCAAGTCCGCAAAACATCAACTTTATGGTTACTTACGGGCGCGGGGTCTTGTGTACTCCGGTGTCGGCTGCCAAGGCGCAACAACTGTCACTGGCCGTCCCACCGGGCAAACACGATCCCAGAGGGACCGCCTTTACCCAGAGCTTGGACGCCGTCGCCGACACCAGCACCGGCGTCTCCGCCTGTGACCGGGCGCAAACGGTAGCCGAAATTTTGCGCAACGACTCCTCAATCAACGACTTTTACACCCCCGGCCACGTGTACCCCCTTTTGGCGCGGCCGGGCGGAGTATTGGAGCGCGCCGGGCACACAGAGGGCACGTTGGAGCTGGTGCGCTTGGCCGGATTGCCGCCGGTCGGCGTCTTGTGCGAAATTTTGAATGACGACGGGACAATGGCGCGGCTCGATGATCTTGAGAAATTCTGCCATCGCCACCAATTGCGGATGTGCTCGATTGCGCAAATCATTGATTACCTGCAAAATACAGCACACAAGCAAGTTGCGGAATGATTTCGGCTTAAAATCGCGATCAAAAGCTTGCATTGGCCGCGTTTGGGCATTATATTAAACAAATGATGAAAAAATTGCTCAAACAAATCCGCCGTCTCTCCGGCTGGTGGCAGCACCGGTGGGGCGAAAAAAGTCAAATCGTCGCGATTGCCGTCCTTGTCGGCATCGTCGTCTCACTCGCCTCGTCGGTGGCGCATGTGCTGGTGATCAAGTGCGAAGCCTTTGCCATCTGGCTCACGCACACGCCGCAAAAAATTCACTCATCGGCATGGATGGTGATTTTTTTGCTGCTGCCCTTGATCGGTCTGGCTGGGTCTTATCTGATCCAAAAATATCTGGGCGGCGCTTTTTACTACAAAAGTCTCGCCCCTCTGATTTTATCCTTGCGGCGCAAGGCCAAACCGTTGCCGTGGACGGATACCTTTACCCACTTGCTCTCGAGCTCATTCTCGATCGGCTTTGGCGGCTCGGCAGGGTTGGAGGCGCCCGGTGTCCTCACCGGGGCGGCCATCGGCTCCAATGGCGGGATTTTATTCGGCACCGGCAAAAAATGGCGGCGGCTCCTCATCGGCTGCGGGGCGGCGGCGGCGATTTCGGCCGTGTTTAACAGCCCCATCGGAGGGGTCTTGTTTGCGGCCGAAGTGCTGCTCCCCGAGTTCAGCGTCTCAGCACTGGTGCCGATGCTGATCTCCAGCGCGGTCGCCACCGTGGTCTCGCGCATGGTCGCCGGGGATCACCGTTATTTTTTTGCGATTACCCAAAATTGGAAGCTGGACGCCATCCCGTTTTATTTCCTCTGCGGCCTCTTTTGCGCCGCGGTCGGGGTATACGTGATCCGCGTCTCGGTCAATTTGTCGGAAAAAATCCGCAATCTTATCCCCAACATTTGGGCGCGAATGGGTCTCGGCGGCGGGATTTTATGTATTTTGCTCTTTTTCTTTCCATTGCTGCGCGGTCAGGGGTATTTATACATCGGCAATCTTTTCTCCGGCGACATGGAGGCGATTGTCGGCTCGGCGCCGTTTCTGGAGTGGCTCAACTCCCCGGCGGCAGTGGCGGCAATTTTGATTTTGGCCGGGATTTTTCTCAAAGTGGTGGTCTCGGTGCTGACGTTAAATTGCGGCGGCGACGGCGGGATCTTCGCCCCGGCGATGTTTATCGGCGCCTTTGCCGGGTTCGGCTTTGCGCGATTGGTCAATTTAACCGGCATCGTCGAATTGCAGGAATTCAATTTTGTGGCGGTGGGGATGTGCGGCGTGTTTACCGCCGTCATGCGTGCCCCCCTGACTGGAATCTTTTTGATCGCCGAAGTCACCGGGGGCTACATTTTGCTGGTACCCTTGATGATCGTTTCCTCGGTGTCATTTTTCGTCAGTCAGCTCTTTGAGCGCAACTCGGTGTACTGCAAGGAGCTCGACTCCGCGGCCGAGCTTGACGTCAACACCGACCAGTCGCTCCTCAAACGCATTTTGGTCAGGACGAGGATCAAGCGCAGTTATCACGAACTTGCCATGCGCGACCCGATGTCCAAATTGATCGCCTTGGTGGAAAACACCAGCGACGAAGTTTTCCCCGTCCTGGATGAGAGCGGCAAACTCAAAGGGCTCATTTATTTGGAAAAAATCCGGGCGGCCATGCTCAACCCTGACATGTATCAAGTCTTTCTCGCCTTTGATTTGATGACGCCGCCCTTGGGAGTGCTCTCGCCCGACGACGATTTTGACAAAGCGATGCATTGGTTTGAAAAATACAGTGAGGAGCACCTCCCCGTCTGCGAGCCGGACGGCCGTTTTCTCGGCTTTGTTGACAAAACCACGGTCTTTGACCAATACCGCGAGCTCGTTCGCGAAAAAGAGTTGTTTTAGACAAAAAAATCCCCGGAAATTTGGGTTTTCCGGGGATTTCTCAGCTTCAGTTTTGCCGTGTCAAAACCGCGATCCCGGCAAAGTCCGGTGTTTCGCCGCATTGGACAAACAAGACATGTTTGCCCGTCGCATCCGGCTGCGGGTGCGGATGGCGAAACTGGCTTACCGGCTCGGCCTCAAAAGTGCGCAAAATTTGCTTCTCTTTGGTCTTGGCGTTAAAGTAAACAATGTCAAACACGTTTTTAGTCTTGCGCCTCGTGTTGCCCCACCACATGGTGTCCATAAAAAACTCGTTGCCGTCGGCCGTCCCGGCGCAGTGCCAGTAGTCGTCGGCATCGGCCAGCTCACAGTGGCCGTCGCGATCCATGATCAATAATCCGCCCGGAATTTTGGAGACCGGGTAACGTACCGCCCCGACCACGAGACCGGCGACTTTTTCGTGGCCGATGTACTCAACCAATTCCCCGTTTTGACGGATATGGTGATGCATGACGCGGGTTTTGCCGGTCGCAATGTCGATCAAATTGACCCGGTCGGGAATCCCCTCGGTGGGCCCCTCATGGGCGTAAATAAGCTCATTATCAAGATGGGTAAACTGATAATGATTGGCAAAAAACGTCCCGAAATCATGGCGGTAAAGCTCTTTACCGCTCGCCGCGTCAAGGACCAGCATCACGCTGGAATCGGGCGTCTTGTTAACTGGATAAAAGGCGCCAAAAACCACCCGTTTGCCCGCGTCGTCACGCTGACCGGGGCCGCCGATGCGGTAACGCGGGTCGGAGTAACTGTAAAATTTGGACTCGCTCCCGTCGGCAATCGAGACGGCAAAAAGCTCATGACCGCGCGGGATCAGCATCACTCCCTGCCCGGGCAAAAACACCGAGGTAAGAAGCTCCTCCTCGACAAAACGCGCCCCTTGCATCACCGAGCCGTCTGGCAGCTTTTGGTCGCTCTTGGCCATCGCCGCCATCAGTTTGGCGGCGCGGTTGTGCCAGCCCTCCAGTTTGGACAACAATTTGATGCTCTTGTCGGCCAAATAATATGCACATAGCTGCGGGTCTGAAAAATCCGGCGATACCGAAAAAAAGACGAAAAAGTCGCCGTTTCGGCTCCACGGTGAGGTGGTGTAATACGGCAAAAAGACGTGGCGACCGGGGATCACCACCGTTGCTTCACTCCATGTACTCATAAGTAAACCTTTATTTTTGTTTGACGGCAATCAAAGCGATTGCCGAGGCCTGACAACGTTTTGTCCCGACCACTTCGCCGTTATTGCGGATTTTGGCGGTGACGACCTTGTCGGACAAGTTATACACACGAAATTCGGCCTCGCCGTCCTTATTGACGCGCTGGGCGCTCACCCACAAGCTTGCGGGCTCGACCGACCACTCGCCGTAGACGTTTTTGCGGCCGTCGGCCGCGGCGGTGGCCTCCCAGTGCTCCGCCGTCCACAGCCGGGCGCGGGCGGCTGCGGCGATTTGAGCGCTCCCCGCCGGACCATCATAGAGCCAAACGGTCTTTTCAAAGGCGCCAACATCGGCATAGCCTTCGTCGTCGTGAGGAGGACTGGGCGCATGCTCGGCATACACCACCGGACGCAGCAAGGTCAAGCGCAAATTTTTGTCCAAAACATCATAACTGTGCAGGGAGTGGCTCAAAAATCCGGCCGCTTTGCCATGATTAACCCCGACCGCAAAGTCGATAAAGGGCTGCTCACAGTCATCCAACGGCCGCTCCAGCACCGCAAGCGACTGGCCGGAGAGGACCGACGTGCAGGCACTTTTGAGCACCAGTTTCAAGTCCTCATCTTTTTGGAGCCACATCCCGGAAAACACCGCCTCGACCTCGTCAACGTTGCGGTATTGAAACAAATCAAGCTGGATCGTGCTTCCTTGCCACTCGGCTTTGACCCGCAGGCGACTGGTTACCGGCCCGTTTTCGAGTTCTTCCGGCTGAGTAAATTTGACCGTGCCGGCGTTCTCGCCCAAGCGCCGGGCGCCGTGAGCCCAGGTGTCAAACGGGTCGCTCAGCACGGAGAGCTCCAACTTTTTGAGCCATTTGCGTTGCTTGGCAAACCCCAAAATCGGATACTTTTGATCGGTGTAGCCGTAAGCATAGACATTGAGTCCCGAGGAAGCCAGCTCATCGACGACCACCGCCCGGCCCCAGGCGCTGTTGGGCCCGTAACTGGTCGCCGCGCGGATCCACTGCAGCGGAATTTCACGCCCCGCTTTGGTACGGAGACAGTTAAAAATTTTGCCGAGACAGTTGGGATCGTTAAAGGTGTCAAATTTGGCAATGCCGGTGACGGCTTGCGGTTGCGAATTCCACAACAATACCCCGCCCTGCTCCATAAACGAAGTGTCAACTTGGGCACTCAAACGCGAAAGGTTGGTCTCGATGACATCGACGGCGGTCTTGTTGACCATGCCGCAAAGGTCCCTTACTTCGTTTTGATACGAGGCGCGGGTGGAGGTCCCCGGGGAAACATCATGGAAGTAGTTAAACAACAACTCCTCCCACGCGTCATCCAAGCTTTGCAAGGCTTTTTTATCCCGCGGCCGGGTCTGGAGGACGATTTTTTCGGCCTTGTAAAGATTTTTTTCGCAATCGGCCATCCACTGTTTGATGTCGCCGACCGCCGAGTAGCAGCCGGGGGCGTGGTGGGTGTGCTCGCCGGTGACGACGGGAAGTTTGAGCTTCTCGATCACCTTAAAGTAATCTGCCAGAGTGGAAAACACCAACTCGTGCTTTTCCCCCAATTGGAGAAGCCACTTTAACTGATGCTCGTAAATCCCGCCGCCGTGGTCTCCGATGCCGAAAAAGAAGGTCTGATGCGGCTGTTTCTGAAAGCCGGTGGATTGGTCAAACCACGCCTCAAACTCCTCAATTTTGTCCCACCGCGGCAAGGTGCAATAAGCGTTGAGAATCCGAAAACTCACAATATCTCCGGCCTTGTCATCACACTGCCAGCGGAAAATATCGGGCATCGATTTCTCGTGCTCCTGGGGCCGCATCCATGCATAGTAATCAAAGCCGGTCGCCTTGAGAATCTTGGGGAGCCCGGCATTTTGTCCAAAGCTGTCCACGCTGTAGGCAATGTTGACATCGCGGCCGAATTTGTCCATAAAGTAACGTTTGCCGTGCTCAGCCTGACGGATCAAAGATTCCCCGGGGGTAATGATGGTATCCGATTGCTCCACCCAGCCGCCGACCAACTCCCAGCGGTCGAGCTCGACCAGCTTTTTGATCTCGCGAAACAGCGCCGGGTCCGACTCCTCAATCCAGCGGTAGCAGACGCTTGACGACCGCGAAAACTTGAGAAACGGATACTTTTTCATCATCCTGACCACCGAGCGGCAGGTGTTGAGCCATGCCGCGCGTCCCTCGCGCAACCGCCAGACCCAGATCGGGTCCATGTGCGAGTTGCCGATCACATAAATCTTTGATTTAGCCATGATAAGGTTTTTCTTTACTTTCCTTCAAACATTACAAACGGGAAACGGTCGGGATTTTTATTTTCGCCGATCCCCGGAGCGATATGGATCCAGCCGTCACGGCCCTGACCGTCGCTGTCGTTGACCAAAAGATTGAAGCGGAAACCGTGCCGCATCACCGCCGGAGTGATCCCGACGGCGGTGTAGTCCATCTCAAAATCGTAGTACAGTACTTTGCCATCCAGCTTGGTCTTAAGCTTGAGCCCCTTGGCCACCATGGCCGGAGAGAAGCCGTCGGGCATCTGATAAACATAGATGTCCGGCTGGCCGTCATCCGATTGCGCAAGCCCGATCTCCCAGTAGCCTTTTTGGCCGGGGAGCTGAAAGGCGAATTGGATGTTATCGGCTTTCCAGCCATTGAACCCGCGCTCGGGTTGCGAGTGAGTGTCGTCGGTGACGTCCGCCCGCAAACACAGGGCGCTTCCGGTGTCGCTCAAATAGATATTGGCCGAGAGGTCCCCGGGGCCGGTCCAGATCCGGTGCGACATCGCCGGGTCGGCGGCAGTCAAAGAGACTACCTGAGTGCGCTCATTGAGCACAAAATCGGCCGGGCGACCGGGCTTATCAAGGGGGATCAGCACTGCCGGGTTGACGGGCACGGTCAAAGTACCGCGCCACGGAGTCCCGGATATCTCGTAATCAATCGCCATTTGCGCGGTCGTCCCGTAAGGCACCTTAAATCCCGGCCCGGCGGTGAATCGGAAGTCACCCGCGCCCTCGCCGCCCGCTTTGACGGAGACCGTCCGTTCAGATTCGGCGATGCTGAACCCGGCGGGCATGGATTTAATTTTTAGCTTGTAATCATGCGCCGCCGTCAAAGGATTGAGCATTTTGACCAAAACCGCAAACGGTTTGCCGGTGACGGCCACGCCGCTTGAGTCCACCGTCAGCAACGGGCCCAAAATTTTGGCATAAGTGGCGTTATCGAGACGCAACGTGGACGGCATTTGATTGATTTCCAGCATTGCCACATTGTCAAGCACCGGCTGCGGCCGGGCATTGCCCATCAAATCAATGACCGCCGAGGAGGAGGCATCCGACTTGACCGCGAGCGCCAACGTGGAGCTGAAAGACGACTCGTCCCAATTGGGCAGCAAAATCCCGGCGGGCGAGCTCAATTCAAAGAGCCAGCGGTTGTCGCCGATGTCGAGCTGCCGGACAAACTTGGCGTCGGTGTAATTTTTGGCCAGCATGTTAAACACGGCATAAACCGGCTTGGGGAAAAAGTCATTGGTCATCATCCCGTAGCTGTGCTCGCCATCCAAGGGATCAAAGCCGTCGTCGCGCATATCGTACCAGGTATAACCGATCGAGCCGCGCGCCCAACTGAAGAGCATCTTTTTAAACAGTGTCAATGCCTGAGCGCGCTCCGAGCCGCCCATCGAGTTGATCGCGGTTTCGTTGGCGTACCAAGGCACTGTGGTGTCGGTCTCTTTGCGCATCGGCAAAAATCGGCCATCCACCATCTTGGCAAAGGCTAAAAATGAGCCGTGCTCGTGATAGGCGTGGATGTCAAAATACCCCTTGGCCAACGTAAGATAGTCGCGCTGAAAAGTCGGCGACTTGCGCCCCGGGTGGTCGGACATGGTGGCAAAGCCGCCGGTCATCACCAAGGACTCGGGAGCGACTTTTTTGACTTCCTCATAGGAAGCCTTTTGCAAATCGACATACTCTTGGAGCGACATTTTGTTGAACCCGGACAAATCCGGCTCGTTCCAGACCTCCCAATAGCGAATTTTGCCGCGATAACGCTCGGCCATAACGCGGCAATACTCGCGCCACGCATTTAACTCGGGTTGATTGCGCGACCAGTCGAGCCAATTTTTGGAGTCCTGAAACTCCGGTTTGGCCGCCCACTTGGCGCCAAAGGCAAACAACGCCTGAAGCTCGACGCCCTGAGCAAGCAAACTGTCAGTCAAGTCATCCATGCGGCCAAAATTCCACACGCCGCGCTGCGGCTGAATCGAGCTCCAATCGACGCTGTCGCGCACCACTTTGGCACCGCAAATCCCTACCGCCTCGACTTCGCGGTCGCGGTCGGCTTTACTCCAGCGGCTGATATGACAATTGACGCCGAGCAAAAAGCCGGGCGCGCGGCCGGGGGTCGGCCCGGCCGGGTCAAGGTAAACAAACGAGCGATTGACGCGGTAAACACTGTCCGGGTTGGAGGCCTCGCGCACGGCGGCGCTGACACTCCAATGCCCGAATTGATCCAGCGGCAACTCGGGCGCAAACACTCTGGTTTCACCGGGCTGCAAATGACCGATAAATTTTTGACTCACTTTTTTGCCGTCAAAATTGGTCATCTCAACGTCAAAGGTGTAGTCACCGGCCACATTGGCCGTATTGGTAAAGGCGAATTTGAGCGCCTTTTCGAACCCCTTGCGCAAGACGTGAATCCTGCTGTCGGTGAGGATGTCAAAGTCGACCGACTCCTGCATCGGCTTGGCCGAAAACACGGTTGCCTTGCGCAAAATCACCGCCGCATTTTGACCGGCGTCGGAGCGCAACACCAAGCGCTCAATGCGCAACGGAAGTTTGGCGTCTTTTAACGAGTCAAGGGAAAACACCAGTTTGCCCTGATTGGCGGCGAAAACCTGCTCACCGCTTTTGATTACATTATTTTTGGCGTCGCGAAAAAACCACTCGGCGCGCACATTGTTACCGGAAGCGAGTTCGCCCTCCAGCTCGATTTTAAGCGGGAGGGCATCATAAAAAAAAAGTTCGTAGCCCCGCTCCGTTAACGTCGACTCCGCGCCGATGCGGTTGACCGCCATGCCGTTGCCGCCCTGCGAGAGGGTGGCCGTGCCCCAGAGTGTGCGAAACAAATCCGTGTCGCCAAAGGTATGCAGTAGTTTGGCCGAGGCGACCGGCGCGCCGCCGGAAACTTCGACCGAGAGATCCAGCAAATAAAGTTTGGCCTCGCCGTCAACTTTGCGGTAATCGAGGCCGAACCCGGAGACGGTCGCGGGCTGATCAAAAACTTTGTCATTGCGCCCGCCCCAGTTGGCGTTAAAATTGGTCGGCGTTACCGGGATCGTTACTTCGACAATGCCCGGCTTGCTGAAATCGACTTTCTGGTGAAATTGGAACGTTTCGTCACCGGCGTCGCGCATCCGGAAACCGATGCCGGTCACCGGGCAATTGGCCGGGACATAAAATTTGAGCTTAACGGTGGCCGAGGTGAATTCCGGCAACTTGATCATCTTGCCCAGCACGAGCTCAATATAATTGGAGGCCGCCGGGGTCCAAACGATTTCAACCGCTTTGCCCGCATTGTCGGGAGCGTCGGCGACTTGCATTTTGTAGTTGTTTTTGTCGTTGGGAACATATTTGGTCATCCCGGCATTGACGTCAAAGCCGTCCTTGACTTTGGCCGCTGGAGCGGCTGCCGGAGCGGCGGACTGAGCTTTGTCGGCAGCGGAAGCGGCCTTGCCGTCAGCGGGAGTAATGGAGAGCGATTTGATAGCAATTTCGCTCGGAACGCCGGCGCGGTCGTAGTCAAAGGTGACGGCCTGGACGCGGATCGGGAAGTCCATGACTTTGTCGTTGCGCCCGCCCCACGAACCGTTGGCGGAAGTCGGAGTTACCGGCCAAACGAGCTCAAATTCGCCGCCTTTTTTGAAATCATATTTGCTGGCGGTGCCGAACTGAAAGACTTCGCCCCCCGCGTCAACCACGCGAAACGAGACGCCCCAAAGGGGACTACCAGCCGGGACCTCGACCTTGGCCAGTGCTTTGGCCGCGGCAAATTGCTGTACGATGGGCTGATCCTTTAAGGCGAGCTCGACATAAGGCGCCGCCTTGGGGTCAAACTGGACCTTGAGGCCTTTGTCATCGCCGGTCAATGGCGATTTGTCGCCGCCGGGAACAATCTTGGTGGCGCCCTTGGCCAAATCAATCGCTAGCGGCGTCCCGGCGACGGCTTCCGTCACATCGCAGGAAATCAGATAAATCACCGAATCGGGGGCGGTGCGGTCGTAATCGACGCCGAAGCCGTAAAATTTAAGCGGCAGATCGATGACTTTGTTGTTTTTCTCCCCCCAGCTGGCGGCATCGAGACGAGAGAGGTCCCACTCAAGGGTAAACACCCCGCCCTTTTTAAAGTCAATATTTTGCAGATATTGAAAGGTTTCGTTTTCGGCATCCGACAAGCGCACTCCCATCCGGGTCAGCGGGCAGCCGGGAGCGGCGTAAAATTTGGCCTTGATCTTGAGATTGGCCGAGGCAAAGGTCAACGGTTGATTCATCGTCCAAGCGATATGATCGGAGGCGGTCGGGCTCCATTTGACGGCGAGCCCCTGACCGGAACCGTCCGGGAGCGCGGCCACGCCAAGTTTTTCCGGCGCCAGTTTGGGCGCGTGCCGGACGCCGCCCGCGGCAATATCCAGTGTTTCCGCCCCGGCCGCCATTGACAAGCAGGCCGCAGCCATCAACAAACTCTTTTTCATCTACCATACCCTCCTGTTAAATGTCTACGATTTTCCCCGGTCGGGAAATATCCGAAACGGACGACCGCTCCACCAGATACATCGGCACCAAAGCATGAAAAAATCGCTGCTTGCTGTCGAGGCATTTCTGCAATCCGGCAAAAAGTCTCCGGTTTTCTTCCTTAAAATCATAACCGATTGAAGTTAACGGCGGATCAAAGTCCGCGCCCTCGGGCGACCCGTCAAATCCGATCACACTCATTTGCCGCGGCACGGCGATTCCGTTTTCGCGCAACGCATTGACCACCCCCGGCACCGCAAAATCCGAGAGCACAAACACGGCCGTATAATCCACCGTGCGATGCTCCAAATGTTTCATCATTGCATCATACGCCCGCCCCAAACTTGAGTCCTCGCTGTGGGTGCCGCAATCGAGCACTTCCACGCTTGCCCCCTGTAATTTTGCGTATTGGACAAAACTCTCCAAGCGCTCGACAATCCCGCCCACCGGGTACTCGGTGACCACCGCCAAAAGTTTGCGGTGCCCCTTGCCGAGCAAATACCGCGCCGCCAGCATGCCGCCTTGGATATTGTTGATGCTGAGCGTCCCAAACTCAGTATCCCCGAGGCAACTGTTAAAAAATACGCTGATGATTTTGCGCTGACTCAATATCTTTAAATCCTCGGGCGGCATCTCGGTTGCCGGGCGCATTGCCAGCAACACATCAGCGTGATCCAAATCCAGCTGCGGCATCAATGGTTTCGACAAATCCGGCATCACTTTTTTGAGCGAAAACTCGGGGTGGCGGCGCACCGTTTCCTCAATCAGCCGCACCCGCTCCAATTGCGCCTTGCCGGGCCAGTCCAGCGTCGCCAGCAAAATCCGCACCGCCGCCTCGCGACGGCTCACATTGCTGAAAATCCCCACCCGCGGCACACAGCTCAGCAATCCGTCGGCGGCCATCCGTCGCAAGGTGCCGTCCAGCACCCGTTTGTTGACGCCGAAACGCTCCATCAGCTCGCGGGCCGAGTAAAAGCGCTCGTTGACCCGGTAATGATCAAGCTCCCGGTCGAGCCGGGCGTACAATTCAATAATTTGCGTATCCAGTTTCACGGCATTCTCTCCATGACTACTTAATATAATATCAGTTGTACACAGATGCAACAAATACTGAGTACAATTTATTTGCAAAAAAAAGGCAACCGCAAATGCGATTGCCTTAATCATTACGAGCTTAAAGGAAACTTTGCTCCAGATCGGCGATGATGTCCGCCGGGTCCTCCAAACCGACGGAAAAGCGAAAAATCCCGTCTCCGGCAAATTGTTTCCAAGAGACGAGCTGCGCTTCACTCAAATCAAACGTGGTCGCAAGCAAAGCCGCCGAGGGAAGATAAAACAACAGCGACCGGTGATGCCCCAGCGACACCGCATAATGGATGACCTGCAACTTTTCGGCAAAACGGTATGCTTGCGCCACGGCGTCGCCGTGAATTTGAAAGGTCAGCATCCCGGAGAAATTATGCATCTGCCGCCTGGCCAGCTCGTGCTGCGGATGGGATGCAAGCCCCGGGTAAATCACCCGTTTGATCTTGGGGTGGCCCTCAAGATAACGGGCGATTTGCAGCGCGTTGGCCTCGTGCTCTTTCATCCGCAAAGGCAGCGTCGCCGCACCGCGCAAAATCAGCCAGGCGTTGAACGGACTCAAAGCGCCGCCGGTGCGGATCAAACTTTTGCGGCGAATGGGCTCAATGAGCTCAGCCGATCCGGCAATCGCGCCCCCCAAAGCATCGCCGTGACCGCAAATATATTTGGTCAAAGAATGGATCACATAATCGGCCCCGAGCTCCAAGGGACGGGTAGCCAAGGGTGTGGCAAAGGTCGAGTCGACCGACAGCACCGCCCCCCTCTGATGGGCGATTTGGGCGGCTTCTTTGATATCAGTCAAACGCAGCAGCGGGTTGCACGGGGTCTCAAGGTGCACCCATTTGGTCCCGGGGGTCACCGCTTGACGCAGCGCGTCCAAGTCCGAGGTATCGACACGGACGACCTCCAAGCCGAAGTTGGCAAACCACTCATTGGCGGTCTCCGAGACGGCGGCATAAGTAACATCGCTCAACACCACGCGGTCACCGGATTTGATGAGCTGCATGGCGAGGGCAAAAAAGGCGGCCATGCCGCTTGCCAAAGCCACCGCATCCGGGGCATGCTCCAGGGCGGCAATTTTTTGCTCCAACTGCCGGACGGTGGGATTACCCCACCTTGTATAGACAAACTGCATCTCTGTTGAAGCCGCCTCGGCCGAAAAGGCGATGTCCGCCCCCGCCGCAAAAGTGGTGGACATGACCAAATTGGGCGACGATGCCCCGGTTACCGGGTCGGGGGCCTCGCCCGCGTGGATTGCCAAAGTTGTGTCGCGCCATGATTTTTCCATAATATCCCCCCCATTGAGTTACACTTCATCAATATACACTACCGTTTTAGTAGTTTCAATACCAAAAATCAAAATATAACGGATTTTTTCAAGATAATATCCATGCTCAAAATAAACTTTTTTCGGCTTTTCTAGAAAATACTACTTGACAAGTATTGTTTTTGTGATATATTGAATATTGCAAACAAAATCCGGAGATCAGTTATGCCCAAAATCATTTACAACGGCAACTCGACCGAAGTTGCCCCCGACAGCACCATCGCTTCCCTTTTGGAGACGCGGCAGGTCAAGCGCAACCATTTGGTAATTGAGTACAACTCAGCCATCCTCTCGGGCCGCGACGCGCTGGAAAAGTATGCATTGGCCGACGGCGACCGCATCAGTCTTTTTTCCATGGTCGGCGGAGGTTAGCATATGGAGGTCAACCTTTATCTCAAAGATGACGAAAAAGCCATCCTCGGCCGCGCCAAAATCGGCGTCGCCGGCATCGGCGGACTTGGCTCCAATATTTTGTCCCACCTCGTCCGGAGCGGCATCAGTCAGTTTGTCGCCGCCGACTTTGACACCGTAAGTCACAGCAATCTCAACCGCCAATTTTTCTTTGCCGACCAAATCGGCAAACTCAAAACCGAGGCTGTGGCCGAAAACCTCCAAAGGATCAATCCCGACGTGGAGCTGGAGCTTCACCCGGTGCGTCTTACCGCTGACAACATCCAACGCATCTTTGCCGACTGCGATATCGTGGTCGAGGCTTTTGACAGCGCCGACGCCAAAACTTTGCTGATTGAGGAGTTGCGTGAGAGCGGCAAACCGATCGTCGCCGCAAGCGGTCTCGCCGGTTTCGGGCGCTCCAATTTGATCCAAGTGCGTCAAATCGGCAAGCGACTTTATCTTACGGGCGACCTTGTTTCGGGGATTTCACCCGATCTCGCCCCCGCCTCGCCGCGGGTCGGCATCGCCGCCGCCATGCAGGCCAACACGGTGATCGCGCTGTTGCTCGGACGGGAGGTTTGATCATGATTTTCGCCTTTTACCGCCACGCTTACAATTTAATTTATCCTTTTGGCCTTGCCGCCCTCCACGACGGCCGATGTTTTTTGATTGCCCTTTGACCGCTTTACCCCACTCAAAGACCGGATTGTGTCCGGTCGCGCCAATCATAAAACATGAAACCATACAGGAAAATAAAAAAATGCCATACTTTGCCAATGTCCTCGACGCCGTCGGTCACACTCCGTTAATTAAGTTGAACCGCCTCGGCAAACCCTTTGCCTCCAACATTTACGTCAAATTTGAGGCCATGAATCCCGGCGGCTCGATCAAGGACCGCGCCGCCCGCCACATGATTGAGGAAGCCGAGGCACGCGGCTTGTTGCGCCCCGGCGGCACCATCATTGAGGCCACCGCGGGCAACACCGGCGTCGGCCTCGCCCTCGCGGCGGCTGTCAAAGGCTACCGCCTCATCACCGTATTGCCCGACAAAATGAGCGACGAAAAAGTCGCCTTGTTAAAAGCTTTCGGCGCCGAGGTGGTGATGACCCCAACCGCCGTCGGCCCGGATTCGCCCGACAACTACATCCAAAAGGCCAAAGCCATCGCCGCTCAAATTCCCGGCAGCTGGCGCGCCGCCCAGTTTGAGAATTTCGACAACCCGACCGCCCACTATCACTCCACCGGGCCGGAGATCTGGAGCGATACCAACGGCATCATTGATGTTTTGGTCGGCGGGATCGGCACCGGCGGCACGATTTCCGGCGCCGGGCGCTTCCTCAAGGAGAAAAACCCCAAGCTCACAATTGTCGGCGCCGACCCGGAGGGCTCGATCCTCTCAGGGGATCAACCGCGGTCGTTTAAAGTTGAGGGGATTGGCGAGGATTATTTCCCCGATACCTATGATCGCACGATCGTCGACCAATTCTTTCGAATCTCCGACCGCGAATCGTTTGAAACGGCACGCAAACTCGCCCGTGAGGAGGGAATTTTTGCGGGCGGTTCCTCCGGGACGGCGCTCGCAGCGGCGCTGCGTTATGCCGCAAGCATTGAGGAGTCGCAGGAAATCGTGGTGATTTTGCCCGACACCGGGCGCAATTATCTGAGTAAAATTTACAACGATCAGTGGCTTGCCGACCATCATTTTGCCAACGCTTAAGGAGAAAACAATCATGAAATTTGAAACCATCGCCATCCATGACGGCAACCTTCCCGAGCCCGGCACCGGTGCCGTGAGTGTGCCGATTTATCAAAGCACCACCTTTTATCAGGACGGGATCGGCCAACCGCGCGCCTTTGAGTACTCGCGCTCCGGCAACCCCACCCGCGCCGCGTGGGAAAACGCGATTGCCAAGCTGGAGGGGGGACGCTACGGTCTCGCTTACGCCTCCGGCTCGGCAGCGACGCTGGGGGTATTGCAGCCTTTGCTCCTTCCCGGCGACGAAATCATTGCCGGCAACGACACCTACGGCGGGACCTACCGCATTTTTGAAAAAATTCTGCGCCCCTACCGCATCCACACCAATTATGTCAATGCCGATAATTTGGCCGAATTCGCCGCCGCAATCACGCCGCGCACCAAACTCATCTGGGTCGAGACCCCGTCCAACCCGCTCTTAAAATTGATCGATTTGACGGCACTGTCCGAAATCGCCCGCAAAAATCAGATTTTGCTCGCAGTGGACAACACCTTTGCCACCCCCTATTTTCAGCAACCGCTCAACTTGGGGGCGCACATCGTCATCCACTCGACCACCAAATACATCGGCGGACACAGCGATGCGGTGGGCGGCGCGGCGGTGACCAGCGTGGAGGAGGTTTATCAAAAGCTCAAATTTTATCAAAACGCGGCGGGCGCCGTCCCCGGCCCGTTTGACAGCTGGCTCTTTTTGCGCGGTGTCAAAACCTTAAAAGTAAGAATGGAGACCCACGCCGCCAATGCGCTGGAGACCGCCCGCTTTTTGGAGAGCCACGTCGCCGTCGAAAAAGTCTATTATCCCGGCTTGCCGTCGCACCCCCAGCATGCGTTGGCGGCGCGCCAAATGAGCGGCTTCGGCGGCATGGTCAGCTTGGAGCTCAAAGGGGGCTTGGCAGCCGTCGAGCGCTTTGCCGTCAAAACCAAGTTGTTTTTGCTCGCCGAGAGCTTGGGCGGGGTCGAGTCGCTCTTGTGCTACCCGGCCCGGATGACCCACGCCTCAGTGCCGCTCGAAGAGCGGGCGCGGCGCGGCATCCGTGACAATTTGATCCGCCTCTCGGTCGGGATCGAAAACATTGAGGATTTGCTCGCAGATTTGGAGCAGGCGCTTCACGGTTAAATTATTGAAATTTCTTTGGAAACGGCTTTTGACTTTTGGCGGATGGCGGATATATTATCCGTTGTCAAGTCAAATTCAAACTCCGTTTTGTAAGGAAATTATATCATGGCCGACCTTCAATTTACCGTAAATCCCGAAAAATGTATCTCGTGCAACCAGTGCGTCAAAGACTGCCCCTGCGGCGTCATCCAAAACCCCAAAGGGAAAATCCCGTCGGTCACTCCCGAGTCCTCTTTAAACTGTATCGGTTGCCAGCATTGCCTCGCCGTCTGCCCGACGGGAGCACTGTCGATTTTGGGCGTCAAGCCGGAGGAGTGCCTCGCCTTGGACAAGGATTTGCTGCCGACACTGGCCCAGCAAAGTTTGCTGTTGCGCGGCCGCCGCACCGTCCGGCAGTTTGACCAAAGCAATGTCAATAAAGGTGTCATCGCCGATTTGCTGGCCACCGTCGCCAATTGCCCCACCGGCTGCAATGATCAGTCGCTCAAATTTACCGTCATTGACGAAATCGCCGTGATGCACCAATTGCGCGAGCGCGTCGCCGATTTGCTGGAGTTGGAGCTCAAAGCCGGGCGGCTCGACCCCGCTTCATTTCTGGCGGCCGGGCTCCAAAATTACCGCAAACACGGCATCGACGACTTTTTCCGCGGCGCGCCGCATGCGTTGATCGTTTCGGCCGGCCCCACCGCCACCTGCCCGGTGGAGGATGTCAACATCGCCCTCAGTTACTTTGAATTGTTGGCCAACACCGCCAAACTCGGCACCCTCTGGTGCGGCATGCTCAAATTTGCACTCGAAACTTTGCCGGAGCTAAAAAAAGCGCTCCAACTTGACGACCAGCAATACTTTTACCCGGTGCTTTTCGGTACTCCGTTGGTCCGCTATCACCGCACCGTCAAACGCGACAACGCGGCCAAAATCCGCAATGTCAAACTCAAAGAGCTCCAATAACGTTGTCCGTCAACGCAACCCCAGTATGGCAAAGCGGCGATAAATTTCGCCGATTTCTTTTTCATTGAGCTCACGCCCGAGGATGGTGAGACGCAGCATTTGACCAAAGAATCTGCCGGTGCCGCCATCGGTCACCGCATCTCGCTCGGCGGGCAAGCCGCCGATAAAAAATCCCTCGCTGGAGCGTGTACCGTTGCAAGGGGTTTCGGCGGCCAATTTGCCATTGACGTACAAACGCAACATTTTGGCGTCATAAGTCACCACCGAGTGATACCATTTGCCGGGGGTGAGCTTTTCAGTACTTTTCGCGTCCCGCCACGGGTTGGGGTGCCGCCGATCCTGGGGGAGCCGCCGGGCGGTGAGGCAACCGTTTTCATCAATCAAAAGCGTTGCTTGCTCGCCGCGCTGGTAAGTGAGAAACTGAGCCCCCTTATCCAAGGACTCGACTTTAAACACGATCTCCATACTCATGGGGCCGTAAGGCACCGACTCCATCGACGGAGTTAGTACCAAATCACCTTGAAACTCCAAAGCGCGACCGTCGATTTGATTGAGATTGACAAAAGGCCAACGCGTCACATTTTCCGGAATATCGAGATCAAAACCGCCGCCTGAGCGGTCAACAATCCGCACCGGTTTGGTCTGCCAGCCGGGGACAAAAATCCACTCTGCCCAAACTTCGTCGGCGGCAAAATACGGCTTGCACCAAATGGTCGGCGAGTACGCGTATTTGCCGTCGGGAAGCAGTGTCAATACCTGATAGTACTCCTCGCCGTTGGGCGCGTCGGCAACTTGCGAGTCAAGCAGCGTCTGGCGCGGCGGTTGTTTGAATAACTGAAAGTTGCGCCCGGCTTGCCCCGGCGTCACATCCAGCGAGCCGCCGGTATCGGGCAAGCTCATCCGCTGCAAGGCGTGGCCGCTGCGGCAAATGCTGTACATGGCCCCGTCCTGCGGCTTGACCAGCGACCAACTGAGCAGCCGGTTGCCCTCATAATAGGAGGCATTGACCGCTTTGCCGTTGATGCGCAGCACCACCCCTTGCTCCGGCCCGGCCAAACGGTGCAATGGGATTGAGTAAAACAACTGGTCGAGACGGTTGCGCGGCGTCACCACGGCGATGTCGGGCAAGTTTTGATAAGTAAAAACGTTGCCGTCACTAGCGGTGAGCGTCACTCTGACTTTAATCACCCGGCTTGCTTTGCGGTCGGCGGTATATGCGTCCGTCCAACGGTAATCCTTCATCATCGTAAAATCAAGCTCGGGCGAGGCGTGCTCGGCCAAAACTTTGTCCTGCTCGGATAATAAGGTGATTTTTACGTTGCCGCTTTTGATGGTATTCTCCGCCGGGAGCGGTAAAAACTCAAGCATCAAAGGTTCGCCGGTGCTCAACGCCTTGCGGTACGAAAGCACGCTTTGCGGCACGCCGGGCTCAACATCGCAAATTTTATGACCGTTGTAATCCGCCAGAAACCGTTCGGCGATTTCCAGACGCGAGGTCAGGGTCGAAAACGACGGCAGCAAGGTCGTCGCCTCTTTGTAATCATTGGCCACCCAGTGCAAAAAATCAACATTGGCCGATCCGGTTTTTTCCCAAACCTGACGCAGTAATTTTGTCCCGTCATGGCTGATAAAGTTGCGGTTGTACGGCCGGTCGCTCAAATAACCTGGCCACAAGGTACCGCCCAAATACTTTGCGGCTTTGAGGCCGGTCGCTTTTTGCCGCAATTTTGCGGGAAAGGTGGCCCCCTCAAGCAAACTTGAGTTGCCAAAATTATAGACGCCGTCAAAGAGCTCCAGATACGGGCGATTCTGATCCAAATCAAAATCGCCAGTCAACGCCGGCTGCAAACCGCCCAGCTCCATAATCCAAAAGAGATTGTGTCCCTTGCGGTTGCTCTCGGCAATGACTTTTTGCCAAAACTCCGCCGGGATATAATTGTTGACGTAAAACATCACAATTAAACGCCCGTCCTGTCGGCGCCAGACCGGCGATTGGCCGCACTCCTTGACCATCAAGTCCAAGCTGGCGTTAAAAAATTCGACCGCCTTGTCCGACCCGAGCTGGCGGTAGGCCGCCAGATACTCCAAGTACGGAATCATGGTCATCTGATTGCCGGGAATCGCCGCCGCGGCTTTTTCGACATATTTCATCAATTGCAGCTGCCGGTTGATGTTGTGCCCTATTTCCGGTTTTTGCAGTGAAGCGTGATTGTAAAACAAGCCGTCGGCGCCAAAGGTATTCCACCCGTGCCGCTGCAAAATGATCATCTCCTTGCGGTGAAGACTGACCGCAAACTCATCCGCATCAAACGGCTTGGCAAAATCCCAGGTCAAAGGCAAAATGGAGAAATCATACGGAGTCACCAGTCCTTTGCCGGTCACCGTCGGCGCATACCAGCCCATATAGTTGGCGAGCGTCATCTTTTCGCCTGCCGCGAGTACGGCAACAGCAAACAATAAAGTTATCAGGATGTACTTTTTCATATTAATCCTTGGGGTTGCGGGTCCAAAAACCGCGCGGCAGCGTCGCCGAACCGGTCCCGATGGTGCGATTGTAATCCAAATTGACGGCGCGGCCGTCGGCAAACAAGTAATTATTTTTATTGGCATGGTAATCGGGCATCTGCGAATACACCGGGGTTGAGGCTGTTGTCGCATACAAATTGATGATCCGGGTGTTGCCGCAAAACAGCCAGCGGTTGTCCGGCACCTTGGCCTCCCCGATCGCAATCAGCTCGCTCGGCTTGGGTACTTGCGGCAATTTAAGACATTTACCAAGTTTGCTGTAACCGATCCCGAGCAAGAGACTGTTGTCGGTATTGGCCGGGTCGGCGCCGGAATTCATCGCATAACTGCGCGGTTTGAGTCCGGCAAAGGCCGCCTGCGAGTAATCGCGATCCAAGGTATCGGACGGGCATTTAAAAAGCGTCACCCCCTTGTCCGTCCATTTTATGCCGCCGTAGAGCATCAGCAAATTGACCCAGGTGGTGTCTTTGTTGGCCTCGTACCATAAATAGGGATAATAATCGCGATTGTCAAAGGTATATTGCGCCATCGACAACCCGAGCTGCTTTTGATTGTTGAGACAAGCGGTTTTACGCGCCTGTTCGCGCGCCTGATTCAACGCGGGCAGCAGCATCGAGGCCAAAATAGCGATGATCGCAATTACTACTAAAAGCTCGATCAAAGTAAAAATAGCTTGTCGTGTTTTCAAAATTCTCATTTTTTTACCTCTCTGGTGACTTTGATATAATCAACTTGACTTGGCAGACATTGTTCTTTGACCGCAAACGCGGCAAGCACCCCGGCGGCTTCGCCCAGCATTGCCGCATCGCCGGTCACCCGGTAACTGGCATGGGCAAAAAAGTCGCCGCTCACGCAGCGCCCGGCCATCAGCAAATTATCGATATTGACACTCATCAGGGCGCGCAGCGGGATATCGTAATTGACCATCTTGACCTCCGAGTGCTCAATTTTGCAATGACTCTTGTCATCCAAAGCATGAATATCGACGCAGGCGGTGACTTCGCAAATGCCGTCACTATGCCGCTGCCCGCACTCAAGGTCGCGGCTGGTCACCTCATAGGCTCCGGCCAAACGCCGCGCCTCGCGCACTCCGATGCGGTTGGCGGTCGCCGCCAATTGAAGATGTTGCCACACGCCGCCATGACTGCGGAGAATATCGATCTGGCGGTTGATTTCGCGGCGTCCCGCCAGCGTCGCAGCGGTCAGCGCACCGGCGTCAATCCCGGAGTACCCGTATTGGTGGTTGGCCATCAGATAAAACAAGTCGCCGGAGAGGTGAAACAAGGCCACGCCCTGATAACTGGGCGCATAATCGGAAGTTTTTAATAACGCCGAAAACCGGTCGGCAACCTCATGCCAAGTGCCCCCGTCACTGGTATACGGCAAAACTTCCTCTTTTTTGATCCCGGTCAGCAACGCTATCAGCGACATCGGCTGAACTTTGCCGCTCGCCGGATGGCCGACGGCAAACGGATTGCCGGCCAGCGCTCCCAAATCGCCGTCGCCGGTACAGTCGATAAAAATCCTTGCCGCCCAGGACTCGCGCCCCGACTTTGACTCCGTGATTGCGTGAGTGATTTTGCCGCCGTCTTTGACAACAGCGCAAACCGTGGTGTGATACCTGAGCTCAATGCCCTCGGCCAGACACCAGCTCTCCAAAAAATACTTCATTGCCTCGACGTCAAAGGCAAAAGAATATTTGCCGTGCAACATTTTTTGTTCGCGCAAATTGCGGATGATCTCGGTAATCAAGGCATGCTCCGGCTTGGTCGCGGCGTCAATGATCCATGCCACCATCCCGCTTGTCCAGATCCCGCCCAGACACCCGGCGGACTCAAGGAGCAAAACTTTGGACCCCCGCCGGGCCGCCGCCACCGCCGCACATACCCCGGCCGGACCGCCGCCGGCAACGATTACTTGATATTCTCCGGCGACCGGGGTCTGCCGCGCACTCTCTGTCACAAAACTCATTTTACAGTTGTCTTTCGTATTTTTGCAATGCATGTCAATTTTTGTCAACATTTATATTATAGCTGACTTTTTTCGATTTGACAATTCATAAATAAGCTGTATTATTATACAAAAACGCTATTATGGGGATTAAATGGAATTTTTTGATCTGAAATTTGAAGAAAATACCGGTCTTCGCTACGAAACAGCGCTGCGCGAAATCGAAGCAAAGTTTAAGGTTTCAATCACCGTCCACGACCTTTTCGGCAAACTGGGGGACATTTACGACAACCCGTTGCTGCCGGGGCGGCATCTGCACGCCCACCCGTGCTGCCGGCGCGGCCGCGACACCGTGAGCGGCTGGGATCAAAAGTGCGGCCGCGAGTGTTTCGGCATAGCCGAACGCCATGCGGGAAAAGTATTGAAACCTTATCTCAAGGATTGTTACAAAGGGTTGCGCGAGCTGGTAATCCCGGTCATCGCCAACGACAGCCATCAAATGACTTTGTTTGCCGGGGTGTTTCGCGGCGCCACACCGCCCGACGAAATAATGCCGGAGTGGTTTCAAATACTCTACCAAACATTGCCCGAAGCCGACCCGGCACAGTTGCAGCAACTCGCAGAAATCCTCCGGTTGCTGGGACTCGCGCTGCTCGCGGAAGCCAACACCGTCCCGCCCGGCACCGGCGACCGGCTGGCGCAAATCCGCCGTTTTATCTTTGAGCACGCACACGAAAACATATCCCTCAACGATCTGGCCGAAGAAATGTATATCTCAAGCTCCCGCACCGGCCACTTGGTCCGGCTGCTGGCCGGGCGGTCTTTTGGCGAGTTGTTAAAAGAAGAGCGCATGCTCCGCGCCCGGCGGCTCTTGCTTAATACCGACCGCAAATTGAGCGACATCGCCGAAGCAGTTGGCTACCCCAACTGCTGTTACTTCAACCGGGTGTTTCAGCAATTTTTCGGCTGCCCGCCGGGGCGCTACCGGACAAATCCGGAGCAATTGCTCCCCGACCGGACATAATCAATATGTTAGCAGATTGTTTTTTTGTCAAAATCCGCGTTAACCCAACTTGACGAAAAACATTTGCCGGTGTATTTTGAGCAATGGTTCAATCATGTTTTTTTGATGCGAGGCATATTATGTTACACTTAATCCCCCGATTATATCATTATTTGCACAACAACCCGCCAAGCTTGAGAATAACCTTTTTGATAAATAAATAATTGATTGTATTAATTTAACTTTTTGTTTTTCTTTCTCTCAATTTTCACCCAATGTTTACCGAAACTGATTTCATGAGTTCTCATTTCGGAATTTCCATTATTATTCGATGATTTGAATAAAATCCTAGCAATCTTTTCAAACTCAACAATAAAAGTTTCTTTGTTTTTGTAATCTTTCCCTAACATGATTTGATAGGATTTGCCATTTTTATCTCTCACTTGCAAGAAAAGTCCTGCATCAGAGTCCGCATTTTTGTCGCGAATAGGTTTGATATATTTATCATATGCAGCCCATATTTTTTCTGCAATATAAAGAGCTGACGCTGTAGTACTGATTATCGTAGCCCAATCCATAGAGGCCATCATATGCACTCCTGGAGCTGGTTTTAATTGATACAAATCAACATCATTCAGATTCTCTGATAAAAAATCCATAAACTCATCAGTTGAAACTTTTCCTCCGGTGTTGGCCAATGCACCTTGTAAAATCAATTCGTCATTCATTTTAATCTCCCTTGTTTTTTCCGTAAAACTACCTAAATTCAGTAAAGGTTATTTTACCTCATTCTTTCCTTTGCCAACAGTAGCAATAATATGCTCTTTTAGGTATTCAATGTAGTCATTATTTCCTGTCTTGATTATTCCGTTATCATCGTGCCAAATAATTGTGCTTTTTTGCTGAACATCAAAATGCAAACGATTTTGATCAAATGAGGTTTTGTTGCATGTGTGAATGACTTGAAGCCCCAACCCTTTGGCATACCCAGCCTCATAATACACACCACCGCGAACACCATTTTTTGCTTTTTTGCGGACTGTTATTTCAGGTGCGCAAGAAAAATCAGCAATAACAAAACGTGATTCATTTATCAAATTTATAATTTTATCCATAATAAAGTCATTATGCATAACTTTTCTAATATCTATGGGTATGTAACCGGCTTGTTTAATTGCGGTAATTGTCGCTTCTACATACTTATCCATAGTATCATCAAACCACATTGCAATAAAAGCAGTATTTTTGTTTGTGATTTGTTCATCTAATTTTTTAGCTGCTTTCCAACCTGAAAATGTAAGGTTAATACTATCTGGCTCTTTAAGCGAACGACTATCTGTAACAATGATATAGTCAAGTTCTTCTAATGCTGTCATTACCAGTCTTGCTTTGTCGGGATCTCGTTCAAAAAACAGATAATTATTATCGTTATGATAAAATGATTCAAGAGGTTCATAGTTTCTATACAAATTAAGTAAAGAACGATATACTTTCTCTTCAAAATCTTTTGGATAAGTATCTAAAAAATCATGACCATTTACAAAAGGACGTTTATCTGGAGATAGTTCAATTGCAAATGGAGTTTCTCCTTTTGATCTCATTTCCGCAGCAAGTGATAGTGCTTTTTTGTCAAATTCTTTCTTGATTGCATTATTATCTAGCTTTTCAAAAAACTCATACGCATCTTTAGAAATAGTATATTCACCACATCGAGGACATGAATATTCTAATCCATCATAAGTTGATTCTTTTATCCAATTAGCATCTATTGAAAAACAAATAAAACATCTCTCTCTATTGTACATAATCGAATCCTATGCTATTTTAACTTATTTTTTTGATAACACTCCAATATCAATATAACGCGAGGTTACCAAAATACAAATTACTGCTTCAAATGATTTGAGCATAATTCTTTGGCCTATCGCGATATCAAAGGATTTTTTTGCTGATTGCTTGATTTTACTGTTTATGGGGTGTAGATTAGGGAAAAAGGTGAAAAAATGATTGTATTTCAAAAAATCAAGCATATATTAAATAATGCCAACCCACCCGGATTCAAGTGGACGATGTACATCATCTTTCTGTCGCTCTTGGTGCTGGTTAACACTGTTTTTAAGTATTTGATCCCGCGCCAGTTTGATGATGTTTTGATGCTCATCCACGCGATTGACTATTTTATCTGTGCTTCGTTTTTTATCGATTTTTGCTGGCGGCTCTTGTCCAGCAAAAACAAATGGCGCTTTATGCGCACCGGCTGGATCGACTTGCTGGCGAGCATTCCCTATTTTACCTTTTTCCGGCTCGGAAAATTATTTTTTGTATTCAGCGTCATCCGCACCCTCCGGTCGGCCGACCGGGTGCTCAACTTTTTGTTTATCAATAAACTCTCCATCACCTTGATTTTTACGTCACTGGTGTTTGCCTCGAGCATCATCATCGCCGCCATTATGGCGCTCTATTTTGAGCGGGGAGAGCCCGGAGCCAACATCAACACGCCCGGGGATGCCATCTGGTGGGCAATCAACCTTGCAAGCACCTGCGGCAACACCAATTGTGAGCCGGTCACCGTCCCCGGCCGGGTGGTCGGCGGCTGTCTGGTGATCATCGGTTACGGGCTCTTTTCGATCAACGCGGGGATCTTGTCAAGCTGGTTTTACCGCAATTTGCAGGCAGTCAAGGCAATTGCCGAAACCAATAAAAAGACACCCGATGATGCTCCGTCCGCCCCGGACGGCGACCAATCAACCAAATAAAAACCAATCAGTCGAGATATCGCTGCAGCACATTTTTTAATTGGTCGGGGGTAATCGGCTTGGTCACAAAGTCGTCCATCCCGGCCTCTTCGCAGATTTGATGATAACCGTCAACCGCATGCGCGGTCATTGCGATCACCGGAATTTGGTGGTTGCGCACAGTGCTCGCCGGCGAACGGATTTGTTTGGTCGCCTCCAGCCCGTCCATTTCGGGCATTTGCACATCCATCAGCACCAGCCGATAATCTTTTTGCGACAATTTTTTGAGCGCCTCGACGCCGTTGTCGGCAACATCCACATGCAACCCCATTTTTTGGAGGATAAACATCGCCACTTTTTGGTTGGTCGGGTTGTCCTCGGCAAGCAAAATATCCGCTCCGCCGCCGGCCGGATACCAGGAGGAAAATGACCGCTCCGCCAAATCTTTGCCGCCAGTCGAGTCCAACGGGAAATCTTCGCCGCACCCCATCGCCACAGCCAAAATGTGATTGACTTCGCGCCAGCGCCCGGGTTTGTTGAGAACCGCGCCGACGCCGAATTTTTTCAACATTGCATCATCACGCGCAACCCCCAGGAGACACAATGCAATGACAAAAATCCCCGGGCCGTAAGCGCCGTCCCGGATCTCCGTCGCCAGCGTTTCCGCCCGGCGGTCGGCCAGATCCCAGTCCAAAAGCACAATCCGGTACGGGTCGCCCGCGTCATGAGCCAACTTGAGCATTTTTTGGGCTGTAAGATAATCCGGCGCCGCCTCCGGCCGCATGGTCCGGTAAACGAGTTTGTCGGTCAAAAGCCGGCGCACCGTAACATTGTCATCGACAATCAGCGACCGGATCTGACGCCAATGCGCCGGCCACTCAATCCCCGGCAGCAGCGACTCGGAAAGCTTGCCCACCGGGATGGTAAAGCGAAACTCGGAACCTACCCCCAGTTGACTCGACAGCGTCAACTCACCGCCCATCAACTCCACCAGATATTTGGCAATCGGCAGCCCCAGCCCGGCGCCGCCGTAACGGCGGTTGATCGAGGCGTCCCCCTGAAAGAAGGGGTCAAACAGCCGCGAAAAATACTCCTCGGCAATCCCGATCCCGGTATCGCGCACTTGTACGCACAAATTGACCATGTCCTTGGTCTCGGAAACTTGGGTGATGGCGACCACCACCTCGCCTTTTTCGGTAAATTTGACCGCATTGCCCGCAAGATTCATAATCACTTGCTGCAGATGAAACATATCGCCGCGCAACAACTCGGGCACCGCCGGATCCAGCGCAATGACCAGCTCCACCTTTTTTGCATGGGCGGGCAACGCGAGATTGCCGACCACCGCGTCCAATAGCTCGCTCATTCGGAAATCGGTGGTCTGAAGCTCAATCCGGCCCGCTTCCAGCCGGGCAAAGTCCAACAGCTCATTCACGAGCCCCAGCATCAAGCGGCCGCTGGAGTGGATAATGTCAACATAATTGCGCTGCTCAAGATCAAGCCGGGTCACCCCCAGCAAATCAGCCATCCCGATGACGCCATTGATCGGAGTGCGGATTTCATGACTCATATTGGTCAAAAATTCACTTTTAGCGCGGCTTGCCGCCTCCGCATCCCGGCGGCTCTGGCGCAAATCCTCCTCTTTGCGGTAACGATTGCGGACATTGACCAGCATTTGCGCAAAGAGCATGAGCAAACTCACTTCGCTCGCCAAATACCGGTGCGGCTGGCTCACCGTGTCAAAGCCGATAAAGCCGAGACACTCGCCGCCATCCATCAACGGCACGCAAAACAAACTCTTGACCTTGGCCGCCTCGAGTTCGAGACGCAACGGATCGTCGGCAAGCAAAACGTCCGGATTCAACAAATTGATCGGGTTGCCGCGGCAATGGGTCTCCACCCACCAACGCGATTTTTGGGACAAAAACGTTTCGTCGGCAAACAAACCGCTGTCATTCCCGGCCGCGCTCCACAAATGGGTCCGGACCGCCCGTCCCTCCGCCAGATCATAGCGATAAATATAAAAATGATCCACGTCAAACAAAAAGCCGAACCGTGCCATCGACTGATACACCGCCGCGTCAAACCGCTCCAAGGGTAAATTGATGTAAGTGGCGGCGGTTTCGGTCAGCATCTGCTGAAATTCGGTCTGCCGCCGCATCTCCGTCTCGGCCGCCTTGCGCACCGAAATGTCGATGCACTCGCCCCGGTATCCGGCCCAGCTGCCGTCCTTGCGAAACAGCGGCACGCCGTTGGAGCAAACCCAGACTTCACGGCCGTCTTTGGTCAATAAAGGACTCTCGATCCCAACATAAGGTTTTTTGAGCGCCAAAACTTCAAAAAAATAATTTTTAAACTCTTCGCGTTTGATTTCGGGATGCAGATCATACAAATGCATTTTGCCCACCAGCTCCTCGGGGCGGTAACCCAAAAGCGGAATCGACACCTCGTCAACGTAGGTAAATACGCCCTCGATATCGATATCCCAAACCAACGTACGGCTGTTTTTGGCCAGCTGCTGAAAACGGAGTTTGCTCTCGTCAAGTTTCTCTGTACGGTCGGCAATAACCCCCTCCAGCTCGGCGCGGCGGCGGCGCAACAGCCGGATGACCAGACATACCGCCCCGGTCAAAGCCAGACCGGCGAGCAGCGTAAGGTTGCTCTTCCACAACGGATAGACCCGGATAAACTCCACTCCGGGGCGCGCCGTCAACACAAAAACTTTGCCGAAAACAAATAAATAGCGTGAAACCACACAGTCGGCCCCGTTATTTGCCAGCCGGCCAAAGGAGGTGATCAACTCCGGCGGCAAATCCTGATGCAGCTGCGACAAATCGAGCCGCACCATGTTGACATTGACATTGCTGCGCCGGAGCAAAAGCGACATCCGGATACCGGCACCGACAAACCCCCGCAGCGTTTTCCCTTTATTATGTGAGAAAACCGGTTGAAAGACCACAATCCCGCGCTCTCCCGCCGGATCATTGATCAGCCCCAGCGACTCGGTCGCGGTCGGCAACCCGCTCTCGGCCGCCTCATCCAGTGCGATTTTGCGCCGAAGCTCGGACCCGAAATCAAATCCCGCCACCCCGGTGTTGCCGACTTGCGGCGTATAAAATAATATGGGGTAATAAAATTCGCGCCACCCCGCCATTTTTGGCTTGTCATCGGCGCCAAACTCCCAGGCCCGCCACTCCGGATCAATGGTATGCCGGATCTGATCCTCAAACTCGCTCAACTGGCTGCCCGGGATCGCCGGGGCCCAAAACCAAAGCCGCACCAGCGGGTTTTCCTCCAAATAGCGCGAATAGCGGGCAAACTCCTCTTCGGTGACAATTTCGTTGTGATCAAAAAATGACGCCAAGGCGTCCAGCTCATTGTTGCGAATGACCTTGATAATATTGCTCACCAATTCGGTTTCACTGGAGGCCAACTGGCCGAAAATCCGGTCGCGAGAAATAATTTCACGGTCATGCACCCGCCAGGCGGCAAAGACGGTGAGAATCACCCCGCAAACCGCGATGGCGCCAATATCCAAACGGTTTTCGCTCCAACCGGCGGCATCCGGCCCGGCGGCGGCCCGCTGTTCGCGCAAGCGGCACCAAACCAGCGCCAACGCGCTCAACAGTACGGTAAGCCCGAGCCCCGGCAAGCCGGCCCACACGAGCTCCCATACCCAATCACTGGCATTGATGTCCACCCCCAGCGAGGCAGATACCCAGCCGGTCAGCGGATCTTTGACCGGGACGGTCGCCGAAACCCACGTCCCCCACTTGTCGCGAAAGGGCCCCTCCACCAGCGTTCCCCAATTTTTCATGGCATTTAAAAACTCGGGAGTGCCGTCAAGATAAATCTGGCCCGGCGGCGAATAATCGGGCGAATCGGGAGACTCATTATCGACATAAAAGAAACATTTTCCGTCCGGTTTTTTGCCCATCAAATAGATGAAACGAATATCGGGGTTGCCCCGTTTGAGAATGGAGAGTTGCTGCTTGAGCCGAAGATACTGCGGTTTTTTTAAATCCTGAATTGTCCCGGTCAGACTCTTGATCCGCTCGGGATTGATCCCCTCGGCCATCAGCCGGGTGCGGGCCAACAATGATTGACGCATAAACCAGTCGGCCGACCGGACCGACCAGACAGTATAAAACGTACCGAGGCCAAGAATCAAACATAACATGAGAATCCGAATCACGGTAAACTTTTTCAGTCCCCGCCGCGCCAGATTATCAAACAGTTTTTTCACCTGCGCCTCCTCAAAGATCACTCCGGAAAACCAAGGAAATCAACCACCCCCGCAAAAACCGGATGACCGATTAAAATTAATTGGTGGTGCCGGAGATTTCGGCGTTGTCATTGGCCGAAAAGGGTTTATCAATCATCTTTTTAATATACCGCAAAGCATGGCAAATACAATCTAAAATCATAAAAAATTTACAAAAATTGCATATCCGAAATGATCGGCAAGCACACTCGTCCGCAAGCGGCCGACTTGACTCCGAGTGTCTTCCCAAAGGCTGACCCGCTACTCGACAACCAGCCGGATGGCGGGCAAAGCGCCCATTTCGGCGACCTGGTGATTTTTGCGTTTGCGGTTTTCATTGGGCGGTAGCGCGGCGCGGACTTTGACAATCAAATTGTATTCGCCCTTGAGCGCTTTGTCGCCGGCCTTGACGGTCAACGAATAGCGCAACGCATCAAGCTTTTTCACCTCCATGGAGATCCCCGGCGGCGGATCGTTGAGATCAAACTCGACTTTGTCATCCGGATCAAGCTCCAAAACCTTGCAAATGATTTCAGCCGCGCCGCCGGGAATGATTTTGAGCCGTTCACAGTCGGTCGTGGCCATAATCCGGTCGGCCGCCGACCAGACGGCCAGAGCGTAAAGATTATCGCTCACAATCAAATGGGTATAGGCAAAGGCCTGCATGTACTCGTCGGCGGCAATCACCGGGTGCGCAACCTTGACGCCGTTGATCTCGGCCTCGGCGGTAACGGCAAGGGGTTTAATTTCCTTGGCGGGGCCCTTGAGGGACTTGACTGTAAAGGCGGTTTTACCGGCGGCGCCGGGCAGTGTGTCGCAGCCGGTCACGGCAAATTCTTCGCTGTCGATTTTGATCCTGATCGGGCCGTTGAAGCCATCCTTGCGCTCAATCAAGACCGGTACAAACTGGGTCCGGCGTACCGGCACAAATAAATTTGAATTCAACAAATAAACCTGAAAATCCGGCTCGGGAGCCCCCAGCCGCAACCGGTAAAAATAATCTTTGCCCCCCTTATTGCAGACATCGGCCACCGTGACGCGGTATTTCCCGTCCGCCGGCAAATCAACCATCAAATAGGAATCGGCATGGTGAACGTTTTCGCCGATGTTGAGGCGCTTGTAGTCGTCGTTGTCGGCAACGACTTTGCCGTCGGGGCCGTAAAGAGCGATTTTGGAATCCAAAGGCGAGCCCAGTCGCCGGGCAATCACCTCGATCACCTTTTTTTCGCCTTTTTTACCGGTAAAAAAGTACTCGTCCACTTCACCGTCGCGACCGATCACCCCGGTGACGTCGGCGGGTGCGCGCAAGCGATTGGGCGACTTGTTGTCGGCATAAATCCGGTAGACGAAATCCGAGCGGCCGCGGTATAATGCATCGCGGATATTAAGACGGTAAACCCCATTTTTGGCCGGTTTAAACACCAACAACGGATCGGCCTCAAAATAAAAATAGTCGGCTTGGGCCAACTCTTTGTTATCCGGGTCGGTGATCGAAAGCACCGCTTTAAAATACCCCGGCACCGCGTCGCCCAAAAACGGAATAAGTCGGCGCGCATAAACGTTAAAATAATAGGTCGTCCCGTAATTGAGCTGGAGCTCAAAGCTGTCGGTCTCTCCGGGCATGACCCGCCCGTTGACCACGCACGGCAACTTGATTTTTAACGGCGGTGCCGTCCGGTCATTGTCGATGAATACAGGCTCGTTGACCTCCGGGGAGTCGCTCACCATAAACACAATACTGTTGCTCACGCGATTATTGCCGGCCAAACGGAAATGATAAATCCCCGGCTCGGCATCCGGCGCCACCGTGACTTTTAAGAGTGCGTTTTGATTGATTGCCGGGGTCAGCTGCAAGGGATTGCGGCGGATCAAAAGGTCGCGGCGCAAAATATCCATCTCCAAATCGCTCAAGTGATCGATCCGGTCCCAAAAATCGTGTTTGACCCACTCCTCTTTGCCGTCGGTTTCTTTTGCGGGTAAAGCTTCACCGCGCTCAATGGCGCGCAAACAACGCATCAAATATTTGCGCTGCTCCTGCCCCGGGCGCGGAATGTTTGCAACAATCCGCACATTCTCAATTTTAATGGCCGGGTTGTCGGTGATGGCCGAAGTCATCCCGTTAAGCTGCTGCCCGCCCAGCATCACTTCCACCGTCTGTCCGCGCTGGACCCCGGCCGGGTAGCAGTAGCCGATAAACGGCCCCGCCGCCAACGGCAGCAGCCCCAAGCCCGACAACAACAAGGCCCAATAAAATTTCATGGCTTCACCGGTTGGTATAACTCATACAACCGCCCGCCCTTGGCCGGCGGCAATACGGTGATCACTTGATTCATCGGATTGGGCAACGGTCCGTCGGGGTTGATCCCGCAGCGCTCATAGATACTCCCGAGCAAATCCTGCGGGTACACCGGGCGCTCGGCGACCGTTTCGCCGGTCGCGCTCGACTTGCCGATGACTTTGCCCCCGGCAAAACCGCCGCCCGCCACGACGGCGGAAAAACACGCCCCAAAGTGGTTGCGCCCGCCGTTCCACGGTTGATTCCAGTCAACCTTGGGAGTGCGTCCAAATTCGCCGCTCCACCAGACGACGGTGCTGTCAAGGAGTTTCTTTTGATCCAGGTCGGTCAGCAGTGCCGCCATCGCCTGATCCATCTCGGCGGTTTTTTGCTTCATCGTCTCAAAGTGGCGCTTGTGCGAGTCCCACCCCTGCGCGTTGATGGTCACATAAGGGACCCCCGCCTCGACCAGCCGCCGCGCAACCAGACAGGCCTGCCCAAAGGAATTGCGCCCGTAACGGTCGCGCATCTCCGGCGTCTCCTGATCAAGGTCAAACACCTTGGCAGTATCGCCGGTCATCATCTCCAGCGCCTCGGTGCCGCAACGGTCAAAATCCTTAAAATCCGAATTGCCCGGCTGCTGTTTGCCAAGCGTGTCCAGCTCGGAGAGCAAAGCAAAGCGTTTATGGATGTCGTCCACCGTGACATCACCCGGCGGCACAATCCCGTCCACGGCAAATTTTTTGGCGTTGGGGTCGCCGCCGGTCACCAATGGGCTGTATTTTTCGTTCAAAAAACCGACCTCGGCAAAACGACCTTTAGGGACGGTCAAGACCACATACGGCGGCAACTTGCCGCGATAATCTTTGGATTTAAACATCGCCACCACCGCGCCGATGGCCGGATACACCACCCCGCCGCCCTGGGGCCGTCCGGTTTGCATCAGATACGTCGCCGTCTCGTGGCCGTTGATACCGTGGGTCATGCTGCGGATGATCGAGTATTTGTCGGCGATTTTAGCCATTTGGGGCATGAATTCACTCACTGATACCCCCTCGACATTGGTCGGGATGGCGCCGAAGCCGCCGTTGAAATCGCGCCCGGCATCCGGCTTGGGGTCAAACGTCTCCAACTGGGAGGGGCCGCCCCACACCCACACCTCAATCACCGAGCGGGCAAACTGCGGCGGCTCGGCCAAAGCAGTCAGTGCGGCAAAGCATGCGATAAACCATAAAAGTTGTTTCATTTTCAGTGCCTGTAGATAAATTCTTTGCTGTTAAACAAAACCCAGTACAAATCGGCGACCGCCCGGCCGTCGCCCAATTTGTTATTGGCGACATATTTGCGGACTTTTTGGGTCTCGTCGGCGGTGGCCGGACGCGACAGGATCAACAAATAAATGGTGTTGATTTTTTCGTCCATCGACATTTTTTTGTCATTGACCAAAGTCCGGTACATTTTGGATTGCGCCATCCGGCGGAAAAATTCACCCGAATTCATCAGGTATTGCCGCTGCGGCGCGGTGATGAAGTTTTTGCGCTCAGTGTATTTCCCGGTATCGCGGGTGGGCCGCCCGAAGCGCTCCAAAAAGGTGCTGCTGATGCTGCCGTCGTAGAGCTCGATGGTGCGCTTGTCGGACGGAAAAAAGGTAAAGGGCTCGGGAATCACGCTCTGGTAATCGTTTTTGGCGTCGGCGATTTCATTGATGACGTCCATGATGACCTCGGCGTCAAGCCGCCGAATCTTGTAGTATTCGTATGACTGATAGGCTTTGGAGTTCATCATAATCCGGTACATCTTTTTTTGATCAAAATCATAGCGCACCATTTGCGTCTGCAAATATTGCAGCAGCTGCGGGTGGTCGATGCTGCTGCCGTCAAAACTGTCCGGATTGCTCGCAAACCCGTTGCCGGTCAAGCCGTACCACATGCGGTTGACCATCGCTTTGGCCAAGGAATTGTCTTTGCCAAGCATGTCATCAACAAACGCCTGACGGGTGTCCGGCGACTCGGCGTAGACGATCTCCTCTTTCCACTCGGCAGTGCTTTTGTACTTGACGCATTTAAAATAACCGCTGTAGCGCTGTTGCTCGGCCAATGGCAGCATGCTGTAATCGCGGCACATAAACGTCAGCAATGCCGCCGCGGCCAGCCGGTCCGGCGTCTTGTCGGAGACCGCCCGGTAAAAATTGACCTCCGGGTTTTTAAAATTGCTGCCGGAGGAGAGCAGCAAGGTCTTGGCGAAACGGTCGAGCGGCATGTTGCTTTTGACCGCCTGATAGATAAAGTTATAGTACGCATGGGCGGCATTGGGCCAGAGATTGATCGGAAACTCGGACTTGACGCGCAGCAAATCGCACCATTTCATGGTCTGGTACTTGGCATAATCGTCACTCTCAAGCAAATCGTCGATGAGTTTGGCGCGCTTGTTGGCGGCCGGGTCGTTGAGAAAGGATTTTGCCTCGGCGATTTCCGGGATGCGCCCGGCCAAATCAAGATAGGCCCGGCGCATAAACACGGCGTCGGGCACAGTCTCTTTGACCGGCAAAAAACGGTCGATCTCGGAGGCTGCAAAGGCCGCAAGGGAGATGCAGCACACAATGCTGATTGGGACGATCTTTAACAACATAAATAACCCTCTTTGTCAGCTATAACGCAAACCGTGACCGATTTATTGCAGCGATTGCAGTGCTTCGGCGATGGCTTGCGCAACTTTTTGCTGATATTCCGGAGAACCGATGATCTTTTCCTCTGCCGGATTGGATAAAAAGCCGACCTCGACCAATACCGCCGGGCAGCTGTTGGTGGTCAGCACCCGAAAGCGCGAATGCTTGACGCCGCGGTCGGACATCCCGGTTTTTTCCAATATTTTGCTCTGGATGCGGTACCCCAAAACGATGTTTTCGGCATTGAGACGGTTGGCCGGGTACGGCAGCACGGTCGAGGTATGATTGTCGGTGCTCTCCGCCCAGGCGGGAGTGAGGACGTAGGTCTCGACCCCCACGGGATCGGGTTTGGTCGAGGCGTTGCAGTGGATGGAGACAAAGACATCGGCATTGTTCTTTTGCGACAAGGGGCCCCGTGAATTTAAGGCGACATCGACGTCGCCGGTGCGGCTCATTACAACGGTAAACCCGCGGGCGGTCAACTCGGCCTCGGTGAGCTTGGCGATGGCGAGATTGAGGTCTTTCTCGACATACAACGCGCCTTTGGCGCCGCTGTCGGTGCCGCCGTGACCGGGGTCGAGCAACACGGTCTTGCCGCTTAATTTGTATTTTTGCGTCAACAGGGGGCGGATGACATGATTCATATCACTGCGGCTGAATTGATAAGTGTCCCCCCCCGACACCCCCACTGGATAGCTCAGATACACGGCGACATTGTTAAAGAGAGAGCGCTTTTTGTCGGGGAAAAATTTAAACTCACCCTTTTCGGAAGCCATCGAGCAAAAAACACTGTTGGTGCTGACGCTGACAAAATCGCGCTCCCAAAGCGCCGGCTTATCTAAAACTTGGGCAGAGTTGAGCACAATATAAATCATCAAAGACTCGAGAAACATGAAAAAAACCTGACTTTCGCGCTAAAAAATTTGCAATTCCGTGAATTTGATATAAAGTATCACCGCGAACCAAAAAATCAAGCAGGAATTTGTATGAAAAATATCATCCTTTTGGGCGACAGCATCACCCACGCCGGCCTCTACCCTTATTTGTTGCAGCAATACTCCCTCCTTTACTGCGGCGGCGAGTTTAACTTTATCAACTCCGGGGTGGCGGGCGGCCGCGCCAAAACTGCCAGATGGCGGCTGGCGGAGGATGTGTATGACCTCAAGCCCGATATGGTGGTGATCAACTTTGGGATGAATGACGTCGAGCGCGAGCACTACGACGGCAACCCCACGCCCGAAAAAGAGGCCAAAAAAGCGGCGGCGCTTTTAGAGTACCAAAACGAAGTCACCGGCCTCATTTATGATTTGCAGGGCCATGATATCAACGAGATCGTCTTATGCACCCCGCCCCCCTTTGACGAGTACAACGACTCCAAGCTGCCCAACCTCCCGGGGTGCAACGAAGAGGGGTTGAGCAACTGCGCCAAAATCATCCGCGAAATCGCCGCGCGCTTTGAGCTCCCTGTGATCGATTTGCACAGCGCCATGACACAGACGGTCAAACATCAGAGCATCAGCGAGGACCGCGTCCACCCGCTTAACTTCGGCCACTATCTGATTGCGGCCATCGTCTTAAAAGCGTTGCAGCTCCCGGCGGCCGACTACGGCAAGAGTTTCAGCATCAACAACGACTTTGCCAAAGCGCAAGCCCTGGCCGACGTCAAAACCGAGCTCAACCCCTTTGGCGACAAAGCGGCGGATACGGCATTGGAGGAAAAAATCAAGCGCCTCCAGCAAGCCGAGCTCTTGCTCCGCAATCAGGCCTTTGTCAAAGAAATGATGGCATGGGACAAGGTGACGCTCTTCGGCGACGACCGCGACTTTGCCGCGATCGACGCCAAAGTCGAGAGCACCAAGCCCTATCCGTATTATGATTATATCTTCTCTGTCTGCAAAGAATACAAGCAATATTGCACCAAACGCGCCGAATTGGCCGCCAAGGCCAAGCAGATCAGAGATGAGCTGATGAAGTAAGGTGGCGATTGAGGCCGTCCGCGCAACAATTTTCCTCACGAATTAATAGCGCGGTCAGCGCCGCGAGGCACTCCGCGCAACAATGGCTACGCGGAAAACGTCTCGCGCAACAACATCTCCTCGCACCAATAGCGCGGTCAGCGCCGCTCGCGAATGTGAGAGAATCGCCGAGCGAATGCGATGGCGACAAGGAGAGAAACGACGCAGTCGAACGTAGTCGAGCGAAGGCTCCACCGCCGTAGCGGGCGCGAAGCCGTCCGCGTTGAGGTGGCGTGACGGGGCAGCGAAGCCTGCTCCGGCCGGCTATGGGCAGAAGTCAATCACGTGGGCGTGGCCGACAAATATTATCTGTACCAGCGGCCAGTTAAACGTGAGTTCGCCGGGTCTTTCCCTCCCGGCCAAGCAACATTGGTTATGCTCTACCGGACAAAGTTTCTTACTCCCCACCCGGGCGAGTCAGTGCCACTGGTATTAAAACAGTCCCCTAACCCATCTTGCTGACGATTTCGACAAAGGCGTCCTCCAAGGTCGGCTCGGGGCGGCCGGGGGTGGCGGCGATTTGGCGCAATTCGGCGGGGGTACCGCCGGCAGCGGCTTTGCCGTCGACCATAATGATGATCCGGTCGCACATCTCGGCTTCGTCCAAAAAGTGGGTGGTGATGATGACCGACACCCCTTTGTCGGCCAAGTTGGCGATGCGCTGCCAAAATTCGCGGCGGGTCAAGGGGTCGGCGCCGCTGGTGGCCTCGTCGAGAAACAAGATATCCGGCTCGTGCAAGAGTGCGCACGCCATACTCAAGCGCTGCTTGAAGCCCTGCGGCAATTTGCCGGTGACGCTGTCGGCGTAGGGGGTCAATAAAAATTCGCGCAACGCCCAGTCGATCCTTTTTTTGAGCTTTTTGCCGTAGAGCCCGTAAGCGCCGCCGAAAAACCGCAGATTGTCGGAGACGCTCAAGTCGGAGTACAGTGAAAACTTTTGCGCCACAAAGCCGATGCGTTCGCGGGCACGCTCAGGGGATTTGCGTAAATCGCACCCCGCCGCCTCCAAAACCCCGGTGTCCGGGGCCAAAAGCCCGCACATCATCCGAAACGTAGTTGTTTTGCCCGCCCCGTTGGCCCCCAAAAGGCCAAAGATTTCGCCTTTTTTGACCGTAAAACTGATATCGTCAACGGCGGTAAAATTGCCGAAGCGTTTGGTCAAGTGCTCAATTTTGATCATGGTTTTGCGGTCGCACTCCGGCGGCGTCCGTGACAAAGGCGGCAAGGTCCGGTGATACAAGGCAATGTTGTAACCGTCCTCAAATTTGGGATTTTCGCCCCCCGCCAGAGCGGCAACTTGCCCCACCGTCGAGTCGGCGATGAGTTTGCCCTCAAACAAAATTAAAATCTGGTCGCAGTGGTAGGCATCTTCCAAGTACGCGGTGCTGACCAAAACGGTCATCTCGTTTTGCTGCGCCATCGATTTAAGCATCACCCAGATTTCGCGGCGGGAAATCACATCCACGCCAACCGTCGGCTCGTCGAGCAAAAGCAATTTTGGCTCCGACAAAAGGCATGCCACCAAGGCGAGTTTCTGCTTCATCCCGCCGGAGAGTTTGCCCGCCATGCGGTCCTCAAAGGGGTCGAGCTTGGCAAATTGCAAAAGCGAGGCCATCCGGCTGCGGATCTGATCGCGGGTAAGACCGTACAGTTTGCCGTAAAGCTGCAAGTTTTCGGCCACGGTCAAATCCTCGTAGAGGGCGAATTTTTGCGGCATGTAGCCGATGCGGCTCTGGATCTCGTCGGCTTGTCTGACCACATCATACCCGAGCACATGCGCCGTGCCGCGGCTCGGGTGCAATAGCCCCGAGAGCATCCGCAAAAGTGTCGTCTTGCCCGCGCCGTCCGGCCCCAAAAGGCCGACGATTTTGCCGGGCGCAATGCCGAACGACACCTCGTGCAAGGCCTCGGTGCGGGCGTGGACGCCGACAAAGGTTTTGCCGAGGTCGTCACAGCATAGGACACTGCAATCAGTCATGTCACCCCCTTATTGGCGCTCCAGCTCCACGGTGGCGGGAGAACCGAGTTTCAAGAGATTTTGCGGATCCTTAAGCATGATTCTCACTTCATACATGAGGGAGGTCCTGAGCTCGGTGGTTTCGATGTTTTTGGGCGTGAATTCAGCGCTGGGGGAGATGTACCCGACCCAACCCTCAAAAGGTTCACTCCGGCCGTCCACCGTTACTTTGGCCGGAGCGCCCTCCTTGACTTGCACCAGCATCGGCTCACTCAAATAAGCACGCACCCACTTGGGGTTGACCAAAGCGATGGAAAACACGGGCGTACTCGGCAACGCCATTTCGCCCACCTCCAGCAACCGTTTGCGGACAATGCCGTCGCGCGGAGCATAGAGTTTGGTATCGGCCAATTGCTGCTGGGCGACGGCGAGCTGGACCTTGGCCTCCTCGACTTGCGCGGCGGCGGCGGCGATGTCCTCGTCACGCGAACCGGCCAAGAGCTCATTGAGACGGCTTCGCGATGCCTCCAGTGCGGCCTTGTCGGAGAGATATTTGGCCTTGGCGCTGTCGGCCAATTGCTGCGAAGAGGCCGAATTTTTAATGAGCTCCTGATAGCGCGAGTGGTCGGTTTTGGAGTACTCAAGGGCGGCCTCGGCGGCGGTCAACTCGGCCTTGGCGACATCGATCTCCTCTTTGCGCGGACCATTTTTAGCCTTAAGGTAATTTTGGTTGCTTGCCTCCAAGGCGGCCTTGGCGCTGTCAACGGTATTTTGGATGCGCACCGTGTCCAAGGTGGCCAGCAATTCGCCGGTCTTGACCTCGGCCCCCTCCTCGACCAAAATATCCTTGATGCGCTCGGAGATGATAAAGGCCAAATTGATGCTCCGGTCCTCAATATTGCCGTAAAGAATCAGCTTGGAAGCAAGGTTGCTTTTGAGCTTAAATTGATAGATATAACCGCCCCCGGCGGCCACTCCCGCCAAGAGCAAAATGACAAACAGTATTTTTTTCATAAACGTTGTTCCAAATGCTTTGCTTGTACTGTATCACGCTTTGCCCTTACATGCAAACAAATTCAGCGTTTTTTGCGGAAATCTCCGGGGGAAACCAGATATTTCTTTTTAAACGCGCGGCAAAAGTAGCTCGCATTGGAGAAGCCGGACGCCAGCGCGATTTCTTTCATATTCAACGTGCTGTTTTGCAGCAGATTAACTGCTTTCTCCAGTTGCAGCTGCAACAAATACACCCCCGGCGACACCGCAAAAGCGCGGGTGAACTCGCGGTTAAAGTGCCCGTAGCTCATATTTGCCGCCTGTGCGAGATCCCCCGCCTGCAAATTGTCGGCAAAGTGCTCCAACGCGTATTTGCGGGCGCTGCGCAGCTGCTCGGGGACGCCTCCGCCGCCCAGCCGGGCCTTGTCCGCCAACGTCATCACAAAGGAGTAAGCCAGAGTTGACAGCGCGGCAAAGTGTTCCTCTTTTTGCGTTAAAATCGCATCGGCAACGGTCAAAAGCTCCTCATCGCGGTAAATCTCCGAGGCCATGCCGCACTCATGGATCACCTCCTCGCCGATGCGCAAACACTCCGATCCGCGAAAAATTATAAATATAAACTCCCAATCATCTTCGCCCGGGGCCACCTTATAGCAATGGTCGCCGGGGATTTTTAAAAGCATCGCGTCCCCTGCCTTGAGGACATGGGTTTCGCCGGGCCCGGTCAGGAGTCCCGCGCCGGCAAGCGTATATTGCCACAACAAAAAGTCCTGACTGCCGCGTTTGAGCCCGTGCCAGAGGTAACGCCCCGGCAAAGCGCGCTCATACCCGGCCATGCTGACGCGGGCGTTGAGCCGGATCCCGGCATGGCCGTAGTGATAATGACGAACAAAATGTTGATCCGGTATTTTTAGCATAAAATGAAAATTTTTCGATATTTTTTTATCATTGACAAATGTTACTTTCTGCTTATATTATAATACAACAATATTATTTTTCAATAAAAAAGGGGTTACAAAATGAAAAAAAGAATCAAAATCGCCTTTATCGGCGCCGGCAGTTTGGGCTTTACCCGCCGTCTGGTGCAAGACTTGCTGTACGTCCCCGAGTTTCGCGACACCGTTGACTTTGCCTTGCATGACATCAATGAGCACAATCTCTCGATGGTGCATCAGATCATTGAGCGCGACATCACGGCCAATCATTTGGGCTCGACGGTAAAAAGTTATCTCTCCCGCCGAGAAGCGCTGACCGGGGCCGATTACGTGGTTTGCTGCGTCCGCATCGGCGGACTGGAGGCGTTTCAACTCGATATCGAGATCCCGCTCAACTACGGCATCGATCAGTGCGTCGGCGACACGCTCGCCCCCGGCGGCATCATGTACGGCCAGCGGACGATTCACGCCATGCTCGAGTTTTGCCGCGACATCAAACAATATGCCAAACCGGGCGCACTTTTGCTCAATTACTCCAACCCCAATGCGATGAATACCTGGGCCTGCAATCAGTACGGCCAGGTCCCCACCGTCGGACTGTGCCACGGCGTCCAGCACGGCGCCAAGCAGATCGCCGACGCCCTTAATGTTGACATGTCTCGAATCGATTACAAATGCGTCGGGATCAATCACCAGACCTGGTACGTCGAGGTGCGGCGCGACGGCGAATTGGTGAGCCAACAGGATATTTACGAGGCCATGCGCCGCCACCCGGAAATATCCAGGCACGAAAAAGTCCGCTTGGATATGTTTCTGCGCTTTGGCTATTACTCCACCGAGTCCAACGGCCACTTGTCGGAGTATGTCCCGTGGTACCGCAAGCGTCAGGATGAAATCAAGCGCTGGATCGACTTCGAGAGCTGGATTCACGGCGAAACCGGCGGCTATTTGCGCGTCTGCACCGAGGAGCGCAACTGGTTTGAGTATGAATTCCCGGAGCTTTTAAAAGAGCCGCCGTGTAAATTTGAAGACCGCTCGCACGAGCACGGGTCGTTTATCATTGAGTCCCTGGAAACGGGCCGCGTCTACCGCGGGCACTTTAATGTCGTCAACCAAAAATACATCACCAATCTCCCAGACGGCTGCGTGGTCGAGCTCCCCGGCTATGTTGACCGCAACGGGATCAATATCCCCGTCTACGGCGACTTGCCGTTGGCCTGCGCCGCGACGTGCTCGGCCAGTGTCCGGGTCCAGCAAATGGCGGTCGAGGCGGCGGTGCATGGCGACACTTTGTTGCTCAAGCAAGCGATGCTCCACGACCCGTTGACCGCCGCCGTCTGCAACCCGGAGGAAATCTGGCAGATGGCCGATGACATGCTCCTTGCCCAAGCCGAGTGGCTGCCCCAATACGCCTGTGCCGTTGCCGAGCTCAAACGCAATCCGCCCCAACGCATTGTGTCGCCAATGGCATTGAATAATCCCGTTAACCGCCTTGAAATCCGGCCGACTGATGTTATAGTAAAACTCAAGCAAGAAGAAAAGCAAAAACAAGCGCAAGCCAGTCACAAAGAGTACAACCCCGACAAGCGCGTCTAACTTGGAGAGCATTACTATGTCAAAATTGGTCATCGGTTTGGATTTCGGCTCGGACAGCGTCCGCGGAATTTTGGTGGACACTGCCAACGGCAACGAGCTCGCGAACGCCGTTTATGCTTACCAGCAATGGAAAGAAGGGCGCTACAGCGACCCCGCCAAGAGCCAGTTCCGCCAGCACCCCGCCGATTATCTGACCGGCATCGAAACCGTCATCAAAGCGATATTGGTCGGACAAAACGCAGCGGACGTGGTCGGGATCGGGGTTGATACCACCGGCTCGACCCCCTGCGCGGTCGATCAAGCCGGGATGCCATTGGCGCTCACTCCCGCCTTTGCCGCCGACCCGGACGCGATGTTCATTTTGTGGAAAGATCACACTGCCATCAAGGAAGCCGCCGAAATCACCCGCGCGGCCAAACAGGCCAAGCTGGACTATACCCGTTTCGAGGGCGGCGTTTACTCAAGCGAGTGGTTTTGGTCCAAAGTGCTGCACATTTTGCGCACCAACGACCAAGTCCGCGCCGCCGCCTTCTCGTGGGTCGAGCACTGCGACTGGGTCACCGCCGAGCTCGCGGGCGATACCAATCCTCTGACGCTCAAACGCAGCCGTTGCGCCGCCGGGCACAAAGCGATGTGGCACCCGAGCTGGGGCGGACTACCCCCCGAGGAGTTTTTGACCGGTATCGATCCTTTGCTCAAAGGGTTGCGCGCAAGATTATACACCGACACCTTTACCGCCGACATCCCCGTCGGCACGTTGAGTCAAAAATGGGCCGACAAACTCGGGCTCTCGACCAAAGTCGTGATCTCGGGCGGCGCTTTTGATTGCCACATGGGCGCAGTCGGAGCGGGCATCGAGCCCGGGCAGATGGTCAAAGTCGTCGGCACCTCGACTTGCGACATCATTGTCGCGCCTGAAGTCGGGCACTGCGTCAAAGGGATTTGCGGGCAAGTCGACGGCTCGGTGCTCCCCGGCTATACCGGGTTGGAAGCGGGACAAAGCGCCTTCGGCGATATTTATGCGTGGTTTAAGCGCTTTTTGAGTTATGCCGGGGAAGTCAATCTGGCCAAACTCGAGGCCGAAGCGGCGGCGCTGCCGATTGCGGACGTGCTGGCGCTGGACTGGATGAACGGGCGCCGGACGCCCGACGCCAATCAATATCTCGCGGGGGCGATTTTTAACCTCAATTTGGGCACCACCGCCCCGATGGTCTTTCGCGCTTTGGCCGAGAGCACGGTCTTCGGCTCACGGCGCATTGCCGAACATTTCCAAAAGGAATACATCACCATCGACCGTGTATTGGCCATCGGCGGCATCGCCAAAAAATCCAAATTTGTGATGCAGCTTTGCGCCGATATTATGAAAATGCCGATCCAAGTCGCCAAATCCGAGCAGGCGTGCGCCCTCGGAGCCGCCATCTTTGCCGCCGCCGCTGCCAAGGTTTACCCGGATACCGCGACCGCGGTCAAACACATGCGCTCCGGCGTCGATGCCGTCTACACCCCCGACCCGGTCAAGAGCGCCCGTTACGATCAACTTTATCAAAAATATCTTGCCTGCGCCGACATGGTGGAAAAGGAGACAATGAAGCATGTATAAAAATATCAAAGAGGAGTGCTACGAGGCCAATTGCAAACTTCCCGAGCTCGGCTTGGTCATTTACACATTTGGCAACGTAAGCTGCTATGACCCGGTGGAAAAAGTATTTGCGATCAAGCCCTCCGGCGTCGACATGAAACGCCTGACCCCTGCCGACATGGTGGTCGTCGACCTTAACAGTCGTGTCATCGAGGGGCGTTTGCGCCCGTCGAGTGACACCGACACCCACGCGGCACTGTACCGCGCGTTTTCCGACTTGCGGAGCATCACTCACACCCACTCGTGCTACGCCACCAGCTGGGCGCAAAGTCTGCTCCCGGTGCCGGTCTACGGCACCACCCACGCCGACCACCTGCCCTACGCGATCCCCTGCACCGAGCTGATGGCCGACGACCGGATCAAAAACAATTACGAGACCGAGACCGCCTTGCAGATCATCGAGTGCTTTAAACGGCAAGAGCTCGATTATCACGATGTCCCGATGGTGCTGGTGGGCGGGCACGGCCCTTTCACCTGGGGGGAATCGGCCGCCAAAGCATTGTATCACGCCCGGATTTTGGAGGAATTGTGCAAAATGGCGATATTCACCCGCCTGATCAACCCCGGCATCGCCTCCTTAAAAACCAGCCTGATCGACAAACATTATCAACGCAAACACGGGAAAGACGCCTATTATGGACAAAAATAACCGCCCGGTCATTTACTTTTTAACCGGAAGTCAGGATCTTTACGGCGAAGCGACCTTAAAACAAGTCGCCGCCAACTCGCAGACCTTGGTCAATGAGCTCAACGCCTCCGGCAAAATCGCCTATGAGATCGTGCTGCAGCCGACCGTCCGCTGCCCGGAGGAGGCCGTGACCGCCGTCCGCGAAGTCGAAAACGACGACATGTGCCTCGGCGTGATCACGTGGATGCATACCTTCAGCCCCGCCAAGATGTGGATCAACGCCCTCAAAAAACTCAACAAGCCGTTGCTCCACTTTGCCACCCAGTTTAACCAGATGCTGCCGTGGTCCACGATCGACATGGATTTCATGAATCTCAATCAAGCCGCCCACGGCGACCGCGAGTTCGGCTACATCTGCACCCGTTTGGCCTTGCCGCGCAAGGTGGTTACCGGCTACCGCAACGACCCGGAGGTACTGCGCCAGATTGACGTCTGGGCGCGGGTCGCCGCCGGTTGGCGTGAGGCGCAGACGTTAAAGGTAGCGCGCATCGGTGACAATATGCGCGAAGTAGCCGTCACCGAGGGCAACAAAGTCTCCGCCCAGATCCGGTACGGTTTTGCGGTCAATACTTACGGCGTCGGCGATGTCGTCCGCTGGATCGACGGTGTCACCGAGGCCGAAATTGATGCTTTGGTCGAGCAATATTTTGATCTTTATACCGTCAACGACCGCTCGCCCGAAGCCATCGCCTCGATCCGCGAAGCGGCCAAGCAGGAGATCGGCCTACGGCGCTTTCTCAAAAATGGCAACTTCGGCGCACTCACCACCACTTTTGAGGACCTCCACGGCCTCCGCCAACTCCCCGGGCTGGCCTGCCAGCGGCTGATGGCCGAGGGTTACGGCTTCGGCGCCGAGGGCGACTGGAAGACGGCGGCGATGCTGCGGATCATGAAAGTGATGGCCGAGGGGAAACCCGGCGGCACCTCGTTTATGGAGGATTACACCTATCATTTGGAGTCGGGCCGCGAGCGCGTCCTCGGCTCCCACATGCTCGAAGTCTGCCCGTCAATAGCGGCAGGCAAACCGTCGCTCGAAGTCCACCATCTTGGTATCGGCGGCAAAGCGGCCCCGGCGCGCTTGGTGTTTGATTCCCCGGCGGGTCCGGCGCTTAACGTTTCCTTGATCGACCTTGGTCCGGCATTTCGCTTGATCGTCAACGAAGTCGAGGCCGTCAAGCCGGATGCGCCGCTCCCTAAGCTCCCGGTCGCGCGCACAGTCTGGGTGCCCAAGCCCGACTTCCGTACCGGTGTCACCGAGTGGATCAAAGCGGGGGGCGCGCACCATACCGTGTATACCCAAGCCCTGACTGCCGATTATCTGGAGGATTTCGCCCTGATTTCCGGCACCGAAATTATCCAAATAAAATAAAAAAGCGATTTGCAAAAATCACAGCTTGCGATATAATAAGAGAGAGGTCTTGCGCCTCTCTTTTATTTTTTTGCGGAGGAGCCGATGAATTATTCCTATCCCGTGTACACCATTGACGCCGAGTGTCAAGACTGCTACAAGTGCGTGCGCAACTGTCCGGTCAAGGCGATTCAGGTGCAGAGCGGCCACGCCAAGGTGATTTCCGAGCGCTGCATCGCCTGCGGCAAATGCGTCGAAGTCTGCCCGGCCAAGGCCAAACAGTTTCGCAACGACACCGCCAAAGTCAAAAACCTGCTCAAAAAACCGGTCAAAGTCTACGCCTCATTGGCCCCCTCGTGGATCAGCGAATTCAACCAATTAACAAAACCGCAAATGATCCATGCCCTCAAGGCACTCGGTTTTGCCGGAGTAAGTGAAACCGCCATCGGCGCCCAGATTGTGTCGCAAAACGTCGCCAAGGATCTCGACAGCGATCACGGCAAGGGCAAACTACTCATCTCCTCGGCCTGCCCGGCGACGGTAGATTTTATCCGCAAATATCACCCCGAGCTCACCGAAAACATCACGCAGGTTTCCTCGCCATTGTTGGCCCACTGCCGTTTTTTGCGCGATACCTTTGGGGAAGACATCGGCGTCGTGTTTATCGGACCATGCATTGCCAAAAAAAATGAGGCCGACCGCCACCCCGAGCTCTTGGATTATGCGTTAACCTACCCCGAAATCAAGCAAATGTGGCGCGAAGCGGATATCAACCCGGCCGAATTTGTCCCCGACGATAACGACGTCTTTGTCCCCGTCGCGGCCGAAGAAGGGGCGCGCTACCCGATCGAGGGGGGGATGAATGACACCTTAAAATTTCAGACCAACCCCAAGGTGCACTACGCGGCCTTGTCGGGGATCAAAAACATCCGTACCGCGATCAAGGATCTGCCCAAGGATTTGGGCGGCGAAACCGTTTTTCTGGAAACTCTGGCCTGCCCCGGGGGGTGTGTCCACGGGCCCTGTACCGAGCACAATTCACCCGGGATATTGGAGTGGCTGCGGGTGATCAAAAACTCCAATTTTCCCAAATCACCCAAGCATCGAAAAACCCACGAGATTGCGCTTGACTACCCGCGTGACGACGTCAAAAAAAGTGAGCACACCGCCGAGGAGCTGACCCAAGCCCTGCAGAGCATCGGCAAATATACCGCCGAGGACGAGCTCAATTGCTCCAGCTGCGGCTATGACAGCTGCCGCAACTTTGCCGCCGCCCTTTTGGACGGCCGCGCCGAACCCTCGATGTGCGTTTCGTTTCTCAAAAAACAGGCGCAAAAAAAGGCAAATGCGCTGCTGCGCAGCATCTCCTCCGGGGTGGTAATTTGCGATAAAAATTTGCAGATCGTCGAGAGCAACCGCAACTTTGCCGAACTTTTCGGCGAAGATACCTTGATGGCCTATGACGCCTGCCCCGGCATGGCGGGCGCGGACTTGCGGCGGATTGTCCCCTTTTACAGTTTGTTTGAGTCGGCGCTCGCCACCGGCAAAGAAGTCCGGCGCGACTCCCTCAAGCACAAAAACCGGCTCTTTTATGTCAACGTTTTCACCATTGAGCCCCATGAAACCGTCGGCGCGGTAATCATCGACGTCACCAAAAGCGAAATGCGCCGCGAGCAAATTGCCGGACGCGCGCGGCAGGTGATCGACAACAATCTCTCCGCCGTCCAGGAAATCGCCGCCCGACTCGGCGAGCAAATGGCCGACACCGAGCTCTTGCTCCGCTCCATCGCCGACGATTACGCCAAAAACAACTCCGGGGAGTAAACATGGCCCCCGACAAATTATTCATCGATGTCGGCTGTCAGCAGACCAGCCACTTTGACGAGCGCATCTGCGGCGACGTGATTAAAATCAAAAAGATCGCCGACGAGGACCGTTTGTTGGCCGTCTTGGCCGACGGCATGGGCCACGGCGTCAAGGCCAACATTTTGGCGACGATGACCGCAACCATGGCGCTAAGGTTTGTAGCGCAGGACCACGAGATCGTCGACTCGGCCGAGATCATCATGGATGCCTTGCCGGTCTGCAAAGAGCGCCGGATCAGCTACTCCACCTTTACCATCATCGATGTACGCCCGGGCGGCCTGGTCAATGTGGTCGAGATGGGCAACCCGGCCATTTTACTCTTGCGTGACGGTCGCGCCGTCAAGCTTGAGGGCAAGGAATTCACCTCGCCCAAGTATCAGGACCGCACCATGACGAGCTACGAGTTTCGCGTCACGCCGGGAAGCCGCCTCCTCTTTTGCTCCGACGGCGTCACCCAATCGGGGATGGGGAGCAGCAAATATCCCACCGGCTGGCAGTACAACAATTACACCAACTACGCGTTAAATCAGATTGAGCGCAATCATGACATCAACTCGCAGGAACTCGCCGGGCGCATCCTCCGCGAGGCAATCGCCGCCGAGGTTAACTTAAAGCCCTTGGACGACATCAGTGTGGGGTGTCTTTATTTTCGCACCCCCAAGCGGATGATGCTCTTTACCGGCCCTCCGTTTGACGAGCACCGCGACAAGGAGTACGCCGAAATTTTCCGCAAATTTGACGGAGTAAAGGCCGTCTGCGGCGGTACCACGGCGGAAATCATCGCCCGCGAGCTCAATTTAACCTTGGAGAACAATGAGGACGGTGCAAGCGATCTCCCGCCCACCTCCGAATTGGAGGGGGCCGCTTTGGTCACCGAGGGTATTTTGACGCTCAACCGCACCACGGTTTATTTGGAACAAAGCGCGATCAACAAATACGACCCGGCGGGGAAACTGATGGCACTCTTGCGCCAGCACGACATCATCGAGTTTGTGGTCGGGACGCGCATCAACGACGCCTATCAGGCCCCCAGCCTCCCGGTTGAGCTCGAGCTCCGGCGCAACATCATTCAGCGCCTCGCCGAGGTCCTGACCAAAAAGTATATGAAAGAAGTCTGCGTTAAATACATCTAGCTCTCCGGAATTATCCAAACAACATAACTGTGGATATTTAAGCTATTTTTTGTTACAAATCAATGTAACAAAACCACGGCAATGATTCGACATTTCCTTGTAACCAATATCAATCTTTGCTATAATAATAGACAGGAAACAACCAAATGAAAAAAGTCACCGTGCGCGACATCGCCAAACATGCCAACGTCAGCATTGCCACCGTCTCGCGGATTTTATCCGGGCGCGGCGGCCACCGCTTCGCCACCGTCCGTCAGGTCGAGGAGACGATGCGGCAACTGGGGATGAAGACCAATTTGTTTTGCCCCGGCACCCAAACGGTCGGGATCATCAACCATGCCGCGCATTATTTTTTTGACTCGGGGTATTCGGCAGCGGTGTTTTCGCAATTGCAGCGCGAGCTGTCGTTGCACGGCGTACTCTCGCTGCTGATTTCGGTGATTCCGTCGCGGTTGACGCTGCAATACCTGAAACGGATGATGGAGGAGCACGACTTGGCCGGATTGGTCATTTTTGAATACGCGGGAATGTCACAGCTGTCGGCGGAGATCGACCAGCTCGCGATCCCGGCGGTGTTTATCGGCAACCTTGACAAAGTCGCCGTCAAGCATCAGATCTGCTGCGACAATCTCAATGCCGGAGCGCTGGCCGCGCAAGTCTTGCTGGAGCGGGAGCCCGGTTTGCAAAAAGCGGCCATCCTCTCCGTGCGCCACCCGGATGAGTGCCAGTTACAGCGGCAGGACGGCTTTGCCCGTGCATGGCTTGCGGCTGAAAGACGCCGGATTTTATACACCTTTGAGTGCGAATTGGATCAAGCGGCCGGGAACAACATTATTGAAACCTTGCGCGCCAATTACCCGGAGGCGGTGTTCTTTACCTGCAGCAAGCTTGCCGAACGGATGTTTGCCGCTTTAAAGCGCAACCACTTGCCGCTCAAGTACCTCAAAATGAGCGTGATTGAGGATGACGGCGAGTTATCCGCTTACAGCGACCAGCTGGCCATCGTCCGCCAGCCCTGCCGCGCCATGGGCAAAGCCGCCGCGACGCGTTTGCTCGAGCTTTTGGATAAAAAGAGCGTCGCGGGCACAATTGAGCTGAATTGCCAAATCATTACCCCATAACCATAAAGGAACGATCGATGAAATTTTTGCCGATGCTTTTACTGGCGGCTGCCCTCACCGCCGTTGCCGCCGAGCCGCTGCCGCCGCGCCCGGCCGGAGTTTACATTTTAGTGCGCAACAGTATGATGAGTAAACTCGATCAAGTGCTCGCCATGCCCGAGGCCGACGGCGTCACCTACTATACCGGCGTCAAAAGCATCCACACGGCCCCCAACGCCTACCGGTTTGACGATATCCGAAAAGTCTTGGACGCCGCCCAAAAGAGCGGCAAAAAGGTGACGCTCGGCATCCTCCCCGGCCGCTGGGTGCCGGAGTGGTATTATGAATCGGGCGTGCAAAAATTCAACTGGGTTTACGACTCCAAGCTCGTGGACCCGCAGCGCACCGCCACCGTTTCGCCGGTGCCGTGGGATCCCAAATTGCTTGAGCTGTTGAGCGAATTGATGACGGCGGCGGGCAAAGAATTCGGCGACCACCCTGCCCTTCTAAGCGTGCAAGTTGTCGGCCCCTCGCTGGCCAACGGCTTGGAGGCCAATTTTATCGCCACCCCCGAAGCCGCCGCTGCGGCCGGATACGACCGGAAGAAATACATCCAAGCCTGGCAGACCATGTTTGACGTGACGGCGGCGGCGTTTCCCAAGCAGTATCTCGCGTGGGGGATTCATGATGCCTTTATCAACGGCCGTGACCCCGTCCCCGGGCGCACCATCCGCGACTGGGCGTTTGCCAAATATGGCGCAAGATTGCATCTGTTGGCCTGCTACCTGACCCATCAAGACTGGTTTGCCCCCGGCAATCAGGCCTATGACATCTGGTTTGAGCGCAACCGTGAAATCCCCGCCGGGCTGCAATTGATGGAGATTTACGCCCAAAAGAAATACCCGCCCGAGCTCTTAAAAACCGCGCTTGACAAAGGCCGCGCCGGACGCATGGATTATGTCGAGATTTTTGCCGAAGACGCCGTCGTCCCCCAATATTATACTGTCATCCAACAATTTGCCAAGGAGCAAAAATAATGAAAAATAAGCGATATTTTACCTTGATCGAGCTATTGGTGGTGATTGCGATCATCGCTATTTTGGCCTCGATGCTGCTGCCCGCCTTGAATCAGGCGCGCGAAAAAGCGACCGCCGTCCGCTGCTCCGGCAACCTCAAGCAATTGGGGACGGCACAGGCGTTGTACGCCGCCGACTACGGCGACCACTTTATCCCGCTGCACTACAGCGATACCACCGGGGCCGAGTACCGCTGGTACAGCACTGTGATGCCCTACATCGCCAAACGCGGCACGGTTTACGAGCAGGAGGCGGCGGCCAAAGCGGCCAAGACCGTGCTCACTTGCGAGAGCCAAAAAAAGGCCTATCCCAACAGCGCCATCATGCGCACCTATGCGATGAACAATTACCTCGGCAATCTCGCCAAGCCAAACGGCCCCAACTCAATACGCAAGATCAATCAGGCCCGCAATCCGTCACGGACTCTTCTCTTTACCGAGGGGGGATTATTGGCCGCCTACAACTCGTTTCAGTACATCGCCTGCGACAAAAACAGCATCCCCGCCGACTGGCCGATGTTTATCCACCCGCAGGACAGCATCAACATCACCTTTGTCGACGGCCACGTCGGCAACAAGCGCGAGTCACAAGTCCCGGCCAAACTGGTCAGCCGCGACGATTACCTCTTTTGGATCAGCAAAGAAGCGTTTAACTAGCCCCAAAAATCATGTCTCCGCGAAAAAAATTGTAAATAAACGGCTGGGGGCAATGATGCATTTGCACACCCCGAAATGCAACTTTTTTCAATAATTTATTTTATCACATTTGATTTTGCCGTTTGGGAGATTACATTGAAAGCAAAGATGTTTTAACTGCACGGGATTTGTCAATGCGTAAATTTTTCACCGGCTGCTTGTTGCTGCTGACGGCATTTGCCCTTCAGGCGGGATCGCCGCTGGTATTTCGCATTGTCGCGCCCAACAGTCAGCTCGAGTGTGACAAACTGCAAAAATTTTTGGAGTCGGGAAAGACGGTTCAGGATTACACGCCGCCGTCGGAAACCGAGTTTATCCGCATCGGCAAAGGATATGTATTGGTCGGCAAACGGCAGATCACCGTCGCCAAAATTATGGATGTGATCCCCCGCGAGCGCACCGAGCACGATGTCGTCACCGACAAAAGCGGCAACGAAAAGGTCAAGGACCAGCGGATTGTGCGCTCGGTCGGAGTCGAGCTTTACCCCAAGGACGGCCAAAAATTCAAGGATTTCACCGCCGAGCACATCGGTTACCAGCTATTGATCATCATGGACGGGCAAATCCTCTGCGCGCCCACGATCAATCAGAAATTTTCCCGCGAACTCAGCATCACTGTCAACTCCGAAGCCAAATATCAAAAACTCTTAACTTCACTCAAAGCCATCAAGGTCAATAAATGAATTTATCCGCCAACATGGTATTGGGGGTCTTTTGCGTCATGTACAGCATCGTCGCCGCCATTGTTTATTTGGTGAAACCGCAACTTTTTACCAAACTGGAGCGCTTCCAAACGCTCTACGGCAAAGCGCCCGGCACCGCAATCCATGTACTGTTTTACTGCCTCGGCCCAATGATCCTCGGGGTGGTGCTGATCCTCTACAGCTGAGGCTTATTTATCCAGCTTTTCGATGGCCTGAAGACTTCTGCTCTCGACGGTAATGATCATCGAATCATATTTCGGCATCGGCGCAAAGTCCGAGTCGGTGCCCCACGATACGCCTTTGATTTCAGAAATCCCCATACTGTCGGTGCGCGACGCCTGTCCGTTTTGCGGGGCCTTGTTCAGCGATATCAGCGGCGCTCCGCGGTTATCCACCGGGATTTTGTCGGCGGTTTCGGCCAACTCATACACCACGGTGTAGTTTTCTTTTTTGAGCAAATCGAGGTTTTTTGAATAAAATCTGCTGATCATGACATTGGCGTCAGTTTCGGAAAATATCCCGCCAAACACCATTTCCACTTTGACCAGCCGGCCAAACATAAATACCAGCTCGGTCGACATCGCCGCCGTCGAGTTGTGGTTGCCGCGAAACAGCATGGTTTCACCAAAGGGATTATTGTAAGTGTAAACCAGATTTTTGGGGTTCAGGTAATAGCCTTCGCCGACCTCCAATTGTTTGGCTTTTAGCCCGCCGATCTCAAAATCGGCAAATTCCTGCTTGCCGTCCAACACATATCTGGATAATTTTTGCTCCAGTTCCGGAGAGATTTTGTAGATTTCGGTCACCCCGGAGATCATTTTCTTTTTATCGCCGCGGCACACCGGGCACTTTTTGGTCTCGATGATGGTTTGCTGACCGCCGTTCTGACGGGAAAAATTGGGGTTGTCATATTTATTGGATTTGCGGCCGGTGCCAAGACAGTAAAAACAGGCAACGGCAAAGGGCTTGATCTTGACGATCTCGACCTCGTTCAAATGACTGTCCCAAATCTTTTGAATTTTGTGAAGATTCAGTAGGTCGGTCATATTCAAAATTTCCAGAAGGCGCCGGATCACATCGGCCTTTTCCTCATATTCCCGCTCGAGATACTCGCTGTGCCATACATAATCCTCAGTGTCGCCCATTGCCTTGCAGCATTGCGAGAGATCTTTAATCAAACGTTTATAATCAAAATTGCGTTTTTTGGCGTTGTCCGACAATATTTTATATTTTTGGATAAAAGCCGAAAAAATTTTACGGTCGCTGTTGAGCATCACCGGATCGATCTGCTGCCAATCATCGGGCTCAATATTGTCAATCCGGACGGCGAAACGGCGAACGGTTGGAGTAAAAAAGTAACCGTTGTAACGGCTCCCCTGCATCGACACATCCGGACTGACAATCCGCAAGTAAGTCGCAACTCCGACGACATTGCCGCTTTTTTTGTCAAGGACCGGGCCGCCGCTGTTGCCGGGGACGATCGCCGCATCAATCTCGATTGCCTCCGGGCCGATCCCGTTGACCACCCCCTCGGCGGTGGTGATGACATTGTCACCCGGACTGTTGCCGTAAGCAATGATCGGTGTGTTGACCGGCAACCGGGTGATATCCGGCTCAATCGTCAAAACTTTACCGTCTCCCCCCGCATATGACAAAAACACCAGATCCCGGCTCTTGGAGCCAAGCATTTTGGTGATCTCGTATTTACGTCCTTTGACGTCATAAATTTCAGGCGAAGTCATGGTTAAAAACACGTGCGCGTTGGTCACAATCACATTTTCTTTGCCGAATTTGGTGACAAAGGCTGAACCGTTCCCGTCAGGAGACTTGACGATCAGCACACTGTCCATCGCCTGACTGACGGTATTGTTGGCGCTCTGCGGTTTTGACGGTTTTTGCGGCTGATCTTCCGAGTCAATTCCGGGCGCCGCGGCGGCAATGAAACATCCGGCAAACAGCAGCGGAAAAGACTTCAGCAGGCACTTCATACTAAAACTCCGAATAAATTGATTGAAACAAGCTCACCGAGGCAATATAATCCGTCTTTTTCACAAAGTCAACTTTATTTTTCCGAAAAAAGATGTATATTAATAGACAGGCAATCTTTTTGAGTTGCCGTTAATGAAGAAACTGCATTGCTCTTGACCCGATTCACGTATGCAAAAGGCGGTTTTAAACAGTGCCGCCGGGATATTCAATATTTCGTTTGACCGTCAAAGGCGGACCATACTACGATGAAAGGTATTATGAGTAATTTAGACAGCTTCCGCGCGCTCGGCGTTTCCGAGGAAACCATCAAAGCGCTGGCGGCCAAAGGCTTCGAGCAGCCGTCCCCGATCCAGGCGGCGACCATCCCCAAACTCTTGGACGGCACGTTTGACGTGATCGGCCAAGCCCAGACCGGGACCGGCAAAACCGCTGCTTTCGGGATTCCGATTATTGAGCTCGCGGTGGAAAAATCACCGTACCCGCAGGCCCTGATTTTGGCCCCCACCCGCGAATTGAGCATCCAGATCGCCGAGGAGCTCAACTCGATGAAGGGCACCCGCCGCCTCCGCATCGCCCCCTTTTACGGCGGCCAGGCCATTGAAATTCAGCTCCAGCGCTTGCGTGACGGCGTCGATATCGTCATCGGGACGCCCGGACGCGTCATTGATTTAATCGAGCGCGGCAAGCTTAACTTGTCACACCTCTCGACCGCCGTCTTGGACGAGGCCGACGAGATGCTCAACATGGGTTTTGTCGAGGATATTGAGAAAATCTTGAGCTTTACCAACACCGATAAACGCATGCTGATGTTTTCGGCGACGATGCCGCCGGAAATCCAAAAAATCGCCGAGCGTTTCATGCGCCAGTATGAGGTGGTGCGCACGGTAAGCGGCCGCTTGGACTCGGATTTGACGGAGCAGATTTATTTTGAAGTCCGCCGCGAGGACAAGCTGGAAGCTCTGTCGCGCATCATCGACATGGAGGAGGATATTTACGCCCTCGTCTTTTGCCGCACCCGCAACGATGTGGATGAGCTGGCCGAGAAACTCCAGTCGCGCGGCCACTTCGTCGAAACCTTGCACGGTGACATCGCTCAGGCGCAGCGGACACGCGTCATCAATCAGTTTAAGGCTAAAAAATTTAAACTGTTGATCGCCACCGACGTGGCGGCGCGCGGGATTGACGTCAACGATCTGACGCACGTCATCAACTACTCGATCCCGCAGGATACCGAAAACTATGTCCACCGCATCGGCCGCACCGGCCGCGCGGGCAAAAACGGCACCGCAATTACTTTTGTGACCCCGGCCGAGTACCGCAAATTGGTCCGCATCAAGCAGGAAGCCAAAGCCGACATCAAAAAGCAGCAGCTTCCGCAACCCAAAGACGTGGTCGCCGCCAAAAAACTCAATTTTGCCAGTCATCTGATGTCGATCATCGAGGACGGCAAACACGGCGACTATGTGCCGTTTGCCGAGGAGCTGCTGGCCGGAATCACCGATCCGGCCGAGTTGCTGGCCGCGATTTTGCAGCAAAAATTCAAGGGCGAATTGTTGGAGAAAAATTACAACAACATTGGCGGCCAAGGCCCCAGACACCGCGACAGTTCCCCCGACAGCAGCCCCGACGGGCGCGGCCGGACCCGGCTTTTTGTCGGCATCGGCAAGGCCGACGGCTACGGGGTGGTAAGTTTGCTCAACGCCATCGAGCAAAAGACCGGTATCCGCAAGTCACAGATCGGCAAAGTCGATTGTCTCGACAAATTCTCGTTTATCAACGTCAATTTTGAGGATGCCGAGCGCATCATCGCCGCTTTCCGCCGCGGCGGTCCGACAGTGGAAATCGCCACCGAGCGGCCCGATCGCGCCGGCGACGACAAACGCGAATATCCGCGCGACGACCGGCGCGAATTCCCCCGCGAGGAAAAACGCGAATATAAGCGCGAATACAAACGCGCCGACAAGCCCGAGGTAAAACGCGAAGATTACAGCGAAGTCAAAACTGAAGTCAAAACTGAAGTCAAAGCCCAAGCTCCCGAGTTTGTTGCCGAAGCGCCCAAAAAGGCCAAAGAGCCCAAAGATGACAAGGCCAAGCCCAAAACTCCGACCGAGGTCAAAAAGAAGCGCCTCAAAGAGTGGGTCGATAAAATTGCCGAAGGCGTCGACAAAGCCGAACGCAAAAAGAAAAAAATCAAGTGATTTTTTAGAAAATCAAAAGGGAAGAAGTCATCCGGCTTCTTCCTTTTTTTTGTTATCAAGTTAACGCACCGCAGCAAAAACCTCATCCTCATCGGGATAGAGCAAGCGCCCGTCCGGGTAAAAAACATCGTGAAACCACTTTGCGGGCTCACCCTTGGCCGCGCTCCAGCCCCACGGGTAAATTGTGTTGCTCTTACCCGCCACCAGCCCCCAGTTAATTGCGGTGATGTTATTTTGCTTTAACAACGGGAGACTCCCGGCAAAGGTGCTTTGGGCCGTACGCGCCATGTACTCGGTACAGACGACCGGACGACCGGCGGCCAGTGTTTTCACGTGCTCAATGCACTCTTGCATCGACTTCGGCGACCCGTAATTGTGAAAACTCACCACCTCCGACGCCTCGGCGGCAAACTCATTGAGATTGGCAAAATCATCGGTAAAGCGCCACAACCCCGAAGTTACCGGCTGATCCGTTGAAACCGCTTGCGCCCACTCAAACACCGCTTTTAACAACGGCAAGGTTTTCTCGCCGCGCAACTGTGAGCCGCTGTGGTCGCCCGCGGTGCCGTTGCCCGGCTCGTTGTACAAATCCCACAATAAAATGCGCGGATCGTGTTTAAAATGAGTCAATACCGCCTTAACGTATTCCTCAAGTCGCGGCCACTCATTTTTATTGTCGGCGACCCGGAAACCGGGAGACTGAACCCACCCGGAGTTATGCGTCATCGGCACCGGGTCGGGCTGTTTTCCCAAAGCAAATTCACTTTTCCAGCAGTCGTCAAAAATCACCAAAACCGTCTTAATCTTAAGACCGTCGGCGATGGCGAGATACTCGTCCACTCGGCGCAGAAACCCGTCCGGATTTTGCTGATAAACCAAATCATGCAAATAAACGCGCATCACCGACATGCCGATGTTTGCCGCCCACGCGAGCTCTTTTTGGATCAAAGCCGGGGAAAATGTTTCCTCCTGCCACATCTCCAGCTGATTGATCGCGTTGGACGGGATAAAGTTGGCGCCGAAACGCCAGGTGTCATCAAAATACTTCATAATATAATTACCTATGTTGCATCCTCGGGCGTGCCCTCATGGTCGCCCTGATAAAATTTACGGTGTTTTTGGGGATCCAGCTCAAAGCCGCTTTGTGCCAAATGTTGGCGCAGCTCCGTTGCTGCGAGCTTGCGGATGTCCGGCCAATTACCCCTGACCGCCAGCGCCGCCGCAATCCCGCAGACTTGACCCATGCCGCAGCAGCTCGGCGTCATCCGGCAGCTGCTGTGGACGATTTGATCGACACTGATGCATTTGCCCGCCATCAGCAAATTGGAGAAACCTTTGGCGATCATGCAGCCAAACGGAATGGCGTACGGCTCGATCACCTTGTGCCAGCCGGTCGCGCCTTTGCGGGTGAGACTGTGAAAATCAACCTGAGTCGTCGCCACCACCGTGCCGTCGGCAAAAGATTTGCCCGCTTGCAAATCCGCAAAAGTGAGAATATTTTCGCCGATGATCCGCCGCCCCTCCCGAATGCCGATGGTGCCGCCGCTGGCAATCGGCAACGCGTCCGGGTACTTGGTGCGCTGCAAATAATGAATGATTTGAAACATCTCCTCGCGACCATTGAGTTCGGCGCAAGTGAGCGCCTCCGGGTCGGTCGAGTCGAGCTCCATGATTTTGCTCATATTGCAGTAAATCCGGCCCTCGGCCAAATCGACGCAGACATTGAGCCCGGAGATATCGGACTCGGAGGCGTACGGAGTAATCCCCGGCGGCAGATACGGTGTTACCGGCACTTTGGAGTGAATCAATTGAAACATCAAAGTCATCGCAATCTGGCGGCCGTGCTCCGGATCGCCTTTCATGAATTTGGCCCCGGCCATTGCCGCCAGATCCCCCTCGCCCGTACAATCGATAAACCAGTCGGCCGCCGCTTCCAGCGCCTGACCGCAACAGGCGAATTTCACTGTTGTCACCCTGCCTTCAACAACTTCTGCCGCAAATACCGAAGCATGAAATAAAATCTCCACCCCCGCTTGTTGCGCCAGATACTGCCAGACAAATTTCAGCATTTCCCCGTTAAAAAAACGGTCGGGGCGCGGCAGATGATTTTGACCGAGCATGAAGCACACCTCCGTCAAAATATCGCCGACCCCGTCGAGATTGGAAAAAATTTCGTTGACCAAACCATGCGTCGCCGTCCCCCCGAGGCAATTGGCCTCCTCAAGGAGCAGCACTTTGGCCCCGCCGCGCGCCGCGGCGATGGCGGCGGCGCTCCCGGCGCTGCCGCCTCCCGCGACAATCACATCATATTTTGGTTGCATTAAAATCTCCTTATATTATTTGGCCGGCCAGCGGCCATACCAAAAGGTACGCGGGATTTCACCGTCGGCATCGCTGCCGCCGGTGGCCGGGATTTCCGTCCGGGTTGCGGAAACATGAAGCTTGCTCTCCGCGTGGCCGTCGATGAAATTGACATTGACTTTATCGCCGTGGACATTGTACTCCGGCGGAGTACTGAAGTTGACCGCATTATTGAAGCCGTTTGCCCACTGGCCGTCCATTTGCAACGCGCCGATTGTGGGTTTACGCACCTGGCTTAGTTTGCGCAGTAAATGCGTGTTGCCCGCCATATTGGCGCGGTAAACCGTGGAGCCAATTTGGCTGTAGGTACGCTTTTGACCGGTCGGATGCTTGCCGCTGTGAGTGGCACAGGAAAAAGCAGTGTTGTTATTTTCGATCTTTTGCAGTAAAACCGCGCGGTCGGTGATATTGCTGATCCCCATAAAGGGGGAAATCAGCACAAACCAGTAATACTGCTTTTGCAACGCGGCATCGGTGATGGTTTCGTAGTACACCGGCGGGAAATAATTCCCCGACTGGTCAAGATATTGCAAGGTGGCGCTGCCCATTTGCTTCAGGTTGGAGACGCAAGCAATCATCCGCGCCTTCTCCCGCGCCTGATTCAAGGCGGGCAACAGCATACTGGCCAAAATAGCGATGATCGCAATCACGACCAAGAGCTCGATCAGGGTAAAAATCTGTTTTTTCATGGTAGCTCCTCAATAATTTGATTGTCATTTTGACGGACGTTGACAGAATCGGTGACCGAAATCGGCGCGATGTTTTTTTGGTCAAAATTGCGGCGGCTGCCGATATGCTGCAGGACATTGCCGAAAATGGTGACATCATCGGCATTCATCACCCGAATGCCGGTATTGGCGGTGCCGTCGATGCGGTTGCCGGTAATTTGGATTTGATTGTGGTTGTGCGCCAAATCGGCGGTCTGAGGTTTGGGCCAGTTAAAGTCAACCACCCAGATCCCGAAGCCCTTGTCCCAGCCGGGAAACGCACCGATATTGGTAAGTGTATTGTTGCGGACAATCACATTTTGCACATAGGGTCCCTCGCTATCGACGCCAAAGCAGCTCTCCAGATAAATACCGCCGTTGCCGGTGTCGTGAACCGTGTTGTTTTCGATCATGCCGTCGGCGGTGCGGATCAGCATCCCGCGGTAACGCAAGGGGCCAAACTGATTGTTGCGGATGACAAAACCGGCGCCCGAAGCGGAGAGATTAATGTAACGGTCCCGGGCGGCGAGCTGTACCGCAGTCTCCAAAGAGACGCTCTTGACAATCCCCGACAACGGCCCGTAAAGAGCGGCTTCGCCAGGGGGCAAATTGGGCAAGTTGCCGACCTTGGCAACTTTAAATTTACCCTTGGACGCATGGGTCTCGGGATCAAAAAATTCCAGCGTGTCCCCGGCCAAAATTCCGCTCTCAAACCGGGGCAACAGTATCAATTGATTGCCGTTGACCTCCTCTTTGACAAAGCCGAACATGCCGTGAATATTGATCCCGTCGTCCTGCATGTACTCAAAAGTGCTGTCCTCGACCGTCGGACCCTTGCGCATATTTTTGCAGTGAAAACCGTCGGCATTGCTGCTCAACAGCCGGTCGGTGCCGGGACGGCGGGTGACGTTGCAATTGCGGATGTGAGTGTTGCCCGCGCCGCCGTGCTCGTGAAAGGCAATCGCGCCGGCCTGATAAACGGTGATGTGATCGTACCCCAAATCGGCGGAACCGGTCGCGGTAATGGCGCAGCCGCCCACGCCGGCCACCGCCGCCGGATCATTGACGGCGACATCGAGCTTGCGCCGCCGGTCCGGCTTGACCCAAACACGCCAGACGCCCGGCTCCGGGAGCTCAATTTCATCAATAAAAATATCCTCAACCCCGCGTTTCCACAACCGGGTTTCCGGGTCAAAAACGCTCATCATCCGGAAACGGTTGCGAAATGCCGCCGGATCCGTCTCATAACCAATATCGATTTTGAGATCATAATAACTCCAATCCGGCGCAATCGCATTGACCAAGCCTTGAGTGAAGCAAATCGGCTCCAAGTCAATGGTAAATCCCTTGAGCACCACATTGGCGCAATCGCGCAGCACAATCCCGTTGGTCCCCTGAATCCGGGTAAAGATGAGCTCGACTCCGGTTCCGTCGATTTGGAGATTTTTGATATTGGCCAACAATAAATGCGCCTTGTCGTCTTTGGGGTCTTTGCCGAGACGATATACTCCGGGCGGGATCCGAACGTTATCCAGCTTGCGGCTGACCGCATCGGCAACCAGCGAACGCAGCACATTTTCGTCACCGGCAACCGTTTCGGCGGTAACTGCATCCGCCGTCAGCATTCCCCAAAGCATCAGTGTCACAAAAATTTTAAACACCCCGGACCTCCATTGTTGAGTTTCCTATATTATACCATAAAAATCACCCGCCGACAATTGTTAAAAATGCAAAAACATTTCTATTATTATCATCAATAAAAATTTTAACGCATTTTATTGCATGATCCATTGACAAATCAATCATTGTCGCGTATAATATTATTATGAGAAAAAATAAAATCATCACCAGTGACAATCAAGAGCTCTTTTCGCGCAGCTACCGCGAACCGGTTCTCCGGTTTGAAGAAAGTTTGTGGCAAATTCCGCAACCGGCGTACCCGGTACCGTTGCGCTTGGACACCACCGGTATCACCCGGCGCGACCCCAATTATCACATCCGGCGCCCGGACGGTGACTTTTATTATGTATTGGAGTACATCATTGCCGGGCACGGCACACTGCTGATTGACGGCCACACCTACCATCCCGCGGCAAATGATGTTTACATGCTTCCTCCCGAGGTGCCCCACGAGTATTACTCCGACCGTGACGATCCTTGGGAAAAAATCTGGTTTAATGTGAGCGGAAGTTTGATCGATCAACTATTGATCGCCTACAATCTCCCAGGCGCGATTTATCTCAAAAATGCGGAGAGCTCCTTTGAGTATTTTAAACAGGGTCTTGAGCTTGGCAAAAAGCCGCCGGTCAATGCTTACACCGAGCTGGCGGCCTTGCTCCATCGGATCATCGCCACCATTGCCGTAATCAAATTTGAGCAGCATGAACAACAGGTTTCCCCGGAGGCCATGATGCTCAAAGAGCATCTTGACAACCACTGGCAGGAGAGCATCACCATGGAACAGCTGAGTCGGGTGATCGACAAATCGCCGGTGCAAACACTGCGGATTTTTAAGCGTGACTGGCAAACCACGCCAAATTTATACTTACAGCAGCGCAAACTTACCATGGCCAAACAATATTTGACCAACTCAAGTTATCCAGTGCGCTCGATTGCCGGATTGCTGGGGTTTCAAAATGAATTTCACTTCTCCACCTGGTTTAAGCGCCAATGCGGACTCTCGCCTAAATTTTACCGTCATCGCCAGCCCGAAGCATAAAAAAAACCGGCCGCAAAAACCCGCGGCCGGTCTCAAAATCAACGATACGTTACCACTCAAAGACGGCGGTCAGCGTCGAGAGCTGATTGCTGCGCACCGTTTCATAAATGGCGGCATGATCGGTGTACTTGGCGCGTAAAAAGTCTTTGTCGGTTACCTTGACCTGACCGGCGGCGACCAATGCCATCGCGTTTTGGATGTCGGCCTTGCGGCGGTCGCGCGGGAAATAGACCGACATTTCGCGCAAAAAGGCGGTCTGGTACGGGAAGTTAACCTCCCCGGCGACGCTGCCCTGAAAAACAAAGCGCGGCCCTTTCTCCAACACCGATCCCCAACCCAAGTCGCGGGCGATCTGCATGGTTTTGGCGGTCAGCGCGCCGACACCGGTACTGTCCACCACCACATCGGCCCCGTCGGGCAAATATTTTTTAACCGATTCAAGCAAGTCGCCGGTAATCACCTGAGCATCGACTCCGGCCGCGCGGGCGATATCGACCCGCTGCCTGGAGAGGTCAAAGGCGACCGTCTTGGCGCCCGAGGCGCGAAAAATACGGGCAGAGAAGCTGCCGATGAGGCCGAGTCCGATCACGGCGACTTCTTCGCCCAGCGTCGGCCGTGACACCACCGCGCCGCGCATCGGGATCGCCATCACGATCGCCATGGCCGCCGTGGCAAAATCAAGATTGTCGGGGATCAGGCAGACTTCCGCCGCCGGCGACACCGAGTACTGGGTGTGGCCGCCCCAGCTGCAAGTCAAGCCGATGGCGTTGCGAATCCCGTTGCAAGTGACGCGCGCCCCTACCGGCACTCCGGCATCGGCGCCCGCCTTGATGACCACCCCGGCCGTGGCATAACCGGGGATAAACGGAAATGCGCCCGCATTCTCCTCCTTGCCCGCCAGACACCGGAGCTCGGTACCGGGAGAGATACAGCTCGCCTTGGTCTCAATCAATACCTGATCCAAGCCGACCTCCGGCAACTCAAACTCCATCAGGCCTGTCTGGTTGACGCCCGAAAACACAATCGCTTTGCTTTTCATAAAATCCCCCCGGATAAAATTGGTTATTTGGCTGATAAAATAACCGCGAAAAATCGATTTTCAACCCCGACAAAACATTTTGTATCATTATTTGTATAAATTTGTTCACTTTTGATCTTCATTTGCTTTTAACGCTCGGCCGTGCTACATTAAGTTGATCATTATCAACAAGGGGGAAATCATGACCAAACGCGAAGTCGTCACCTTGGCAATGCGCCATCAAAAAGTTCCTTATATCCCGTGGCAAATCAATCTCACCGCCGAGGCCGAGGCACTGCTGGCCAAACATTACGGCACCGGTGACGTGGACAATGCGTTGGAAAACCACTTTTTGATGCTGGGTGACTGCTACGGCTTTTTTGATGACATCGGCAATCAACGCGTGCGCGACCTCTTCGGCGTCGTCTGGAACCGCTCGGAGGACAAAGACATCGGCATTGTCGAGGGGCAAGTTTTAACCGAGCCGACGCTCGAAAATTTTTATTTCCCCGACCCCTATGACCCACGGTTGTTTGACAACATTGAGGAGCGGATCGGCAAAGAAGGCAACCGTTTCCGCGTTTTCAACCTCGGTTTTTCCTTATTTGAGCGCGCTTGGACGCTGCGCGGGATGGAGGACCTTTTGATGGATTTTTACCTCAACCCCGATTTCGTCCGTGAGCTCCTCGGCAAAATCGCCGACTGGAACATTAAAGTGATGAAAAAAGCCGTCACCTACGATATCGACTGCATCCACTTCGGCGACGACTGGGGCCAGCAAAAAGGCTTGATCATGGGATACCCGTTGTGGAAAGAATTTTTGTACCCCGAGCTCAAGCGCATGTACGCCGTCGGCAAGGAAGCGGGCAAATTTGTCAGCATCCACTCCTGCGGCGATGTGGACGAGTTGTTTGACGATTTGACGGCCATCGGCCTCGATTGCTTCAATCCGTTTCAGCCCGAGGTGATGGATGTTTTTGGACTTATGAAGCAATACCGCGGCAAATTATGTTTTTACGGCGGCTTATCCACCCAGCAAACACTGCCCTACGGCAGCACGCAGGAGGTCGCTGCTGCGAGCAATGCCCTGCTCCAAGCGGGAGGAAACGGCGGCTTGATCTTTTCGCCCGCCCACGCAGTCGAGAGCGATGTGCCGCTCGCTAACTTGCAAACCATGATTGGGCTTCTGCAAAGCCAGCCCGGTTATCAACGCGCTTAACGTTGCTCCTCGCGGCAATTTTTGCGCTGAAAAAAGTAATTGCTGCGGCTGCCGAAGCCGCATTGTTTGATCGCCTGAGCGAGCGGCAAGCCCTGGGCAATCATATCCTCCACGGCTTTTATCCTTAAATGGTTGATGTACCGGCAAAAGGTCATCCCGGTCGCCTTTTGGAAACGGGGGTGAAAGGCGCTCTTTTTTAGTTCGGTCATTTGCAGCGCCTCATCGAGAGTGATGCACTCACTCAAGTGATTGTGCAAAAAGTAGAGCAAACGGCCGATCGCCTCGTCTTTGACCGAATTTTTTACCGTCAAAAACTTTTCCGCGCCTTGCACATGCGACGCCGCCAGGAGAATCCCGTGCATGGCCCCGGCGAGGCGCATGGCGTTGCCGAATTGCGGCGTTTGGAGCCATCCTTGCATTTGGCTCATCCACAACCCGGCCCTGGCCGCGGACTCGGCCGGCAAATCCAGCAAATACCCGTGACGGGAAACAAATTGCCGGAGAAACTTCATCAATTGCGCCCCCTCGCGCGCCGCCTCATCGCCGCCGTCAAACCACTCCTGCGGCTGCATCAACACATCACAGCGGCAACCGGTCGCGGCATCGGCGCAAAAAACGTGCGGCGCTCCGGGCGGAATCAGCAGCAGTTGGCCGACCGTGATTTGCCGCTGCCAGTCGCCGACGACCTGAACCCCGCCCCCCTCGCGGCAATAAAACCACTCGTACTCCAAGGGATGACTGTGCTGCGGACAAAGTTGGGGAGGTTGCTGCAAAGGTTTCAGAAAAACCCAAAAGCAATCCGGATTATTTCGGACTTTACCGGACATTATTGTAGTTGTGGTTGATGATTTCATTTTTGGTTTTATATTCTTTCATAAAATAACACCAAACGCCAAAAAATCAAGAGGAGAAATTATGTCGCAAGTCATCCGTGCCATCTTAACCGGAGCGGGCTCGATCGCCGGAGCGTGGCTCAAGCCGCTGGCCGCGCGCAACGATGTCGAAATCGTCGCCGTTGCCGATCCCGTCGAGACCAACGCCAAGCAGCGCATCGCCGAATTTGAGCTCAAGTCCGCGTATTACCCGACGCTGGCCGAAGCCTTGGCCAAAGAGCATGCCGACGCCGTCTTTGATTGCTCGATCCCCGGCGCCCATTGCGCCAACGCACTGGCGGCACTGGCGGCGGGCTGTCACGTGTTGAGCGAGAAACCGCTCGCGGAAACGGTGGCGGACGCCCAAAAAATCGTTGCCGCAAGTTTCAAAGCCAAAAAAATTCACGCCGTCATCCAAAACCGCCGTTACCTTAATGAAATCATTTCCTACCGCGACGCCGTGCGCCATAACATCGGCGACTTGACGACGCTCAACGCCGATTTTTATCTGGGGGCTCACTTTGGCGGCTTCCGCGACCGGATGCGGCATGTATTGCTGCTCGACATGGCGATCCACTCCTTTGATCAGGCGCGTTTCCTCTCCGGCTGCGACCCGGTGAGCGTCTTTTGCAAAGAGTGGAACCCGAAAGGCTCGTGGTACCGGCATGACGCCAGCGCCATCGCCATTTTTACCATGACCGACAACGTTATTTTTACCTATCGCGGCAGCTGGTGCGCCGAAGGGTGCAACACCTCGTGGGAGTGCGACTGGCGGGCCGTCGGCACCGGCGGGAGCGTCCTGTGGCGCGGCACGGAGATTGCGGGCGAAACCGTAAAGGCTACCGGCAACTTTTTAAGTGAAATGACACCCTTTACCGGGAAAACACCGGAGCTCAAGGACACCGGTCACGCGGGATGCATCGCTGAATTTATCAGTTGCCTCCAAACCGGCAAGACACCGCAAACCGTTTGCACCGACAACATCAAGTCGCTCGCCATGGTCGAGGCCGCCATCGAAAGCGCCGCCGCCGGACGCGAAATTACGATCACTTTATAAGGAAAAACGATCATGCAAGATATCTTAATCGGCACCCTCGTCCCCGACAATGACAACATTGCCAATTACCTCGGTCAAATTTTGCCGCACAACTTTGAGTCGTTTTCGCTCACCAGTTGGCAAACTCCGCTCAAAAACCGCGCCAAAAGCGTCAAAAAAGTGTTGAAAAATACCAACGCCGTAATCAGCTCCTTGTCCCCTTTCGGCAATGCCTTGGAGTATGACAAAATGGCGGCGCTGACGCGGCAAAATTTTTTAAAGGCGATCGATTGCGCGGAGGATTATGAAACCAATCTCGTGACCGGGTTTGCCGGACGGCTGCGCGGCAAAGCGATTGAGGATAATCTGGAGCGTTTTGTCGAAGTTTGGACGCCGATTGTCGAATACGCCGTCAAAAAAAATGTCCGCATCGCCTTTGAAAACTGCAACATGGGCGGCAACTGGGCAACGGGGGACTGGAACATCGCCATTTGTCCCGACGCCTGGGAGCTGATCTTTGCCGCCCTCCCCTCCGATCACTTGGGGTTGCAGTGGGAGCCCTGCCACCAGATGACCTTATTGATCGACCCCTTGCCGCAAATCGCCGTTTGGGGCCACAAATTTTTTGCCGTCCATGGCAAAGATGCGACGATAAGACGCGATTTGATCGCCCGACACGGCTTCGGCGGCAAATATGAAACCGTGTTTCACCGCACCCCCGGCTTCGGCGACAGCAACTGGACTGATATTATTTCCGAATTAAGGCGCACCAAATTCAAGGGCTCGATTGACATCGAGGGCTGGCACGACCCGGTTTACCGCGGCAACTTGGAGATGACCGGTCAAGTCCATGCGCTGCGTTACCTCAAAGAGTGCCGCGGCGGCGACTTCGTGACCAATCCGCAGTAAAGTTACGGCAAAAATTCATCCAGCCAGTCAATGGTATAAGTGCTGTCGTCGCCGAATTTGACCGGGAGCCAAGTGTAGCCGCTGCGGTCAAAGCTCTTTGGATTCCAGTGGTCAAACATGGCGACGTACTTGCCGTCATACTCAAAAACCGCCGTCGACTGGCAGCCAAAGGTGAGCTCGGCACCCGGGCCGCGGCAGGGGTTGCCGTGCATGGTCCACGGTCCAAAGATATTGAGTGAGCTCGCCGAGCGGGCTTCGTTGGGATCCCAGCCGGTACACCCTGACATCAAAAGGTAATAGACACCGTTTCGCCGAAAGAGCGCCATCCCTTCATTCCAGCCGTACGGCAAAATCCGCGCGTAGCGCCCCGTCCAACTGAGGTAATCCGCCGACAATTCGGCAAAGTGCATGGTGCTGTTTTGCTCGGACGAAAACAAATGGTAGGCTTTGCCGTCAAGGTCGACAAATAAATTCATATCGCGCGCCATCTGTCCGGCAACCTGGTCGCGGCGGAAAATCGGGTATTTGCGGACTTCATCGCTGTCGCCGGTCGGCAGCGAGCGCTCGGCCGGGATCAAGGCCGCATCAAACGCCGCCTCGGTCGCCGTCATATTGACGGCAGCAAATCCGGCATTGGCGCGCGACGCCCCCAAAAAGGTGAATTTGCCGGTCGGCGAGTCACTGATGGCCAAGCCGCGCTTGGCAATGGTGTGATTGACATCGGAGGAGTGAAAATACATCACAAACTTTTGAGTGGCGGCATTGTAAATCACTTTGGGCCGCTCGATGCGGCACCCTTTGACAATCGGGCTTGCCGGGTCGTCAACGACATCCAGCACAATCCCGCAATCGGTCCAATCGACGAGGTTGGGGGAGCTGTAACAGTGAACGCCGTCAAAAGCGAGCCTCCCTTCCCACCCCTCGGTCTTATGTTCGCCGTACCAGTAAAAACAATTATTGTGATGCAATATTCCGCCGCCGTGAGCGTTGATCGCCTTGCCGGACACATCCAGCCAAACCTGATTATTTCTCATCCTTCATTTCCTGATAAATGCTCCCGCCCCAATGGCGGGAGATGCATTTAATATAGCCTCTGATCGTCGATTGTGCCAGTGTCACGGACAAATGTTTTAACATGACAACAACCCATTGAGGCTGGAAAATTTTATCCGGGAAATCAGGCGAATTTTTTGACCCAGTCGGGGTTGGCCGGGCCGAAATGCTTGAGCATGACCAACGGGTCGGCCGAGGAGTGGTTCTCAATCACCACGCCTTTTTGGGCCGCACCTTCGGCGACAAAATACTCGTCAAACGTAAGTTCGCCGTAGCGGATCAAGGCCGGGGTCTCCAGCGGCAAACCGTTCAAGGAGCCGTGGCCCTGCATCACAATGAGGCCGTAAGCCCCCTGATCGGTGATGACGGCCTTTTTACCGGGGAGCACGGTCAACTCCTTGGCCGAAACCGCGTCCGAGCGGTAGCAGATCCAGCGGTCGAGATACCCCTTGGCGCGCATCTCGTGCTCTGGCTCGGCGTCCACCGGGCGCATAAAGCGGTGCGCCGCGAAATCGGGATCGACGTTGAGCTCCCAGTCGATCACCTCGACCAAGTAATCAAAGTCGCCGATTTTATCCGGCGGGCAGTCTTTCCACAGCAAGCTCTCCGGCACCAGCTGATTATCCACCAGCGACTGGTACATCGCATAGACGTCGCTCGCAAACTGCGGCTCGTAGGTGCACAAGCTTCCCGGCGCGTGCAACACCCCCGGCGGCACATCCCAACCGGTCCCCGGCTCGAGGCGGTAGGCTTTGGAGATGTTGGTGATTTTGTTGTCGCCCTTGGTAAAATTTTTCAGGCACTCTTTGACCATCTCTTTGGTCGTCCCGGGCTCGAAGCCGAAAAAGGTGTACGGAAAGTGGCCGCCGTGATTGTTGAGCTGCGGCGGGAAATAATAACACTCGGGTTTACCGTTTTGGTTGACCAGCTTGGCGTGCTCTTTGCGGTGGTGGACATGGTGCGGCAAGGGGCCCAGATTGTCAAAAAACTTGGAATACACCGGCCAGGCTTTGTACTCTTTATACAACCTTTCGCCGACCAATTGGCCTTGGAGTTCTTGGACAAAGTCGGTCAGGGGAACCAACACGCCGTCCTCACAGACGACATGGCTGATCCCCTCGTTTTTGCCGGTCAACGGGCCGTTGTCGGCGGGGGTGGTGCTCCCGAGCCAGCGCTCATCCAAACCGCCGCGGGCCGAACCCAGAGCGTAATAATCATCGGGGTGCAGCTTGATGCGCCGCCCTGGGATGCAAAACGAGCGCGGCACCCAGGCGGGGGCGAGACGCAAAATCCCGCCGTTTTTGGCAAATGTTTTCGAAATTTGAGACATGATTTACTCCTCCAGTTTCAATAGTTCAATATCATTGAGTTGATCGATGGCAATGGTGACAGTGTCGTTGGCGACGGTAAACGCTTGACTTTTACCGTCCGAAACGCGGGTGATTTTACCAACCTTGATCCCGAAAGGCAAGCGGACGGTGAAACGCACATCGCGCAAAGGGATGTTGGGCAAACAACTTTGATAGTTAACCAATCCCAACGCCCAGACCTTGGGCTGATTGGTTTTGAGCAAAGTGACTTCAGTCTCCTGCCCGAGATTGTGCTCGGCAACGATCAAGGCGGGCAAAATTTCTGCAAATATCCGGCGACCGAACTCTTGTTGCGAATATTGTTGCAAGGCAAGCAGCCCAGTCGCCAGATAGAGTGCCCTCCCCTTGCCGAAGCGGTGGTCGGAGAGCCCGACAAAGTCGGTCAGCGGTCCCGGCGGGTTGGAATGGATCGAGGCATATTGTTCGGCGTCGTTGACCGGAAAATCGGGGAGTGACAACCGCGCCCGGATTTCCGCCGGGTCGTTGGCCGACACCAGCGGCACCGGCCAGCCCTTGGCGGAGATGAGTTCGTCGTCAAAGCAAATGTAGCTCACCTTGCCGCCGTCGGCTCCCGTGTATTTAATATTCAACACGTCGGCCAATTGGAAATTGCCGTTGGACTTGCCGTCAAGCTGCTGGAGCGAAGTTTTGCCGGTGACCAGCAAGGTGCCGCCCGCATGGACAAACTCGCGGATGTGCTTTACTTCGCTTTCGCTCATCGCCATCGCATTGTTGATAATAACTGCGCGGTAACCGGATAAATCACCGGTGGCGTCAGTGATGACGGTATACGGGATGTGCAAACTGTTCAAGACCGCCACCGTGCCGATGATTTCATCAAGCATCGGGTAATGTCTTACCCCCATATTGTTGGCGTTATTTTCGGGCGGTGCCGCCAAGTGCGAGCCATTGTGCGTTTCGTTAACCGCACTGGCCATCGAGAAGTAGACGGCGACTTCGGCCTTGAGCTCGGGGCGAAATACTTCGGCAAATTCGCGGTATGGCCGCAAGCGGTCGGCAAGAGCATTCAAGCGCCGATAAAATTTGTCCTCCAAAGTTCCATCGGGGTTGATGGCGTCAATAAAAAAGTACGCGCCGCCGTTGGCCAAGGTCGTCGCCGCATGCAAAAAGAGCTCGTCCTCGGATTTGGTCGAGGTGTGATCATTTAAATCGACGCAGCGCGAGGTCATGAATTCATAGGGCTGCTTTTTGCTGTAGGCGGCAAATACTTTGCACCCCAGCCGCTGCTGCAAACTTCCCCCATAAAAGTCGCCCGATGAGTAATCGGAGGCTGCCGCCAAAGCAGTACTTTGGCCGTAACTCCAACCGTGCAACACCGGCGAAAACTGGTGCGTCACCGCCACGCCGGGCCGCGCCTTTTTGGCGAAATCGGTGAGCCGCTGCGCAAACTCAGCCAAACTCGACTCGCGCCAGCGCTGAAACTTGACCCACTCGGGGTTGCTCCAGTCCATCACCGCGGGGATTTCCTTGCCGTACTTGACCCGGCAGCTCGGGCAGCAGCACACCGTCGGCCAAAAAGTCATGTCGATAAAAATGGCTGCCACCGGGTAGGCCAAAACTTCGGCAAGCTGCTGCTCGGTGAAGCGCGTAAACTCCTCATTGTTGGGGCAATTGTGATAATAACGGTTGTGGTGATTTTTGCCGTTGTAATCGCGGATGTTCCACTCCGGGTGGCGTTTGGCCGAGTCGTTGTGATAGATGGTGGTATAATAGGCGACCGGGACGATGTCGGCGGCGCGCAAAAGATGAACCGTTTCGCCGAAAAGATCGCGGTCGCGGCAATTGTTGTGGATGTGCCCGACTTTGGTCGGGTAGTAGCAATTGCCGTTGTGGTCGCAGGAGTAAACCATCGCCGACTCGATTTTGGCCAATTTGACCATCGCCACATAATTGGCCGGATCAAATTTACTCATATACTCGGGTTTGAAATCGGTGATATGGTTGTCGATGAGCAACCGGCTGTAACAGTCAAAAAAATCTTTCATAACAATGTTTTCTCCTTGCATTTTTAGCATACCATATTATATTATAGCAGATAAAATGCAATTATATAGAGGAAAAAACCATCATTAATAGCATAAATCAATACTTAGACCAATTTGACGCCATTCACCCCGACAGCCGTCTCCGGTGGCACGGCATCTGGCCCGGCGGCCAGATTGAGCGGAACCGGCTCCTTTATGATTATGAGTTGGTGTACTTCAGCGGCGGGAGTGGCCGCGTCATTACCGAAACGGCGACGTATCATTGCAGCGCCGGGGCCTTGATCATCATCCCCCCCCGGCTCGTGCACTGTACGATCGTCGATTTTGTCGCCGAACGCTGGTGCATCCACTTTGATTTTTACGGCGAGTGCCGCGCCCAGCAAATATTGGGGCAACCTTATATTTACCTCGATGACAACGAAACTTATGATGAGCAATTGACCGCGCCCGAGTTGCCGCCCGAGACAGGAGTCCGGTTTCCCCTCGTCCGTCAATTGGCCACGGCGCAAATGACGCAGATGGCCGAATTGCTGCGGCACTACTGGGTGCATCACGTCGATAATTTTGCCGGGGTATTGTTTCGCCGCTCGCTGTTGCTCCGTATTTTATCATTGGCATTGGGGGACGCAACGATGCAATCCGCACCGGAGCCGGCCAAAGCGGGGAGCGTCTTTTTCGCCGCCAAAGGTTTGATCGACCGCCATTTTCACCGGCCCAAGCTGACGATAAACGACATTGCCGCCACCTTGCGGGTGACGCCCAACCATCTGTTGAAACTGTTTCGCCGCGAATTGGCGCAGACGACGAGTGAATATTTGCAAAACCGGCGGCTGATTCACGCGGCCGGGTTATTAAAGGAAAACCGGCTCAATGTCGCCGAAGTCGCCGCCGCGAGCGGTTTTGACGATGCCAATTATTTCTCGCGGCTGTTTCGCAAAAAGAATCAACTTACCCCGCTCCAGTACCGGCGGCGACACCAAATCCAACCATAAAAAAAGCACCCTCTCCGTGATGGAGAGAGCGCCGGTCAACGGGATCAGTTACGGCTTGGCGGATTTTTGAGCCTGCCGTTTCTGCATCAGTTTCGCTTTTTCCTGATGGTACTTGATGACGAGTTTTTTGACAAACACATAGGTGATCGGCGTCATCACGGCGGTAAGCAAAGCTCCGCCGATAAAAAACGCCGCCACCAACTCGCCGCCGAGATTCCAAAGCGAGCTGAAATCCTGATTTTTAAGCACATCATTAAGCGCCGCTTTGACTTCTTGATAACTCAAATCCCCGCCGATGATCTTATTGCCCACGTAACATTGCGCGGGGTAAATAAAGAAAATCGTGATTTGATTGGTCAGCAAGGTTCCCAACGCGGCACCGATTTTACTGCCTTTCATAATAAAGGCAGTCGGGATGGAAAGCGCCAACTGCAACCCGAACGGGATCAGACAACCGTAAAACATGCCGATTGTCCAACCTCTGGCAATGTACTCGGGCGTCGCCTTTTCTTTGACGATCTTGGAGTACAAGCCAATCAGCTTATATCTGACCCATTTGGTGAATTTCATCGCTTTCCTTCCTGTGGCTGATTAAATCAACCTTTTTTAGACAACGCCACGGCAATCGCCACGGCCTGAGCCAACTCTTCGCTGTCATCTTTGGAGGTCAGGCTGATGATTTTGCACAACACATAAATCAAACCGGACACGGCAAAGCCGACGATCGAGCCAAGAATAATGGCCGTAAACATAATTTCCAATGCAGTAGACATAATCTTACCTCACTTTGCCGCCATTACCATACTAATATAAATCGCGGTAATAATCGCGGTGGTAATCACCCCGCAAATATTTGCGCCCAACGCATACTGCATGATGATCGCGCCCGGATTCTCTTTGGAGGCTTCCTTTTGCGCGACTTTGGCCGTACTCGGCACGCAGCTTACCCCGGCAATCCCGATCACCGGGTTGTATTTGCCGCCGGTAAAGAAGTACATCAGGTAGCCGCCGATCAAACCGCCGACCGCCGACAACCCCAAGGAGAGCATCCCGAGAATCAGCAACGGAAGCACCGCGGGGCTCATGATGGTCTTGGCATCACAGAGGACACCGAGCAAGAGGCCGAGCGAGAGGGTCGAGCCGTAGAGCACGATTTCGCTCACGAGGTACTGGAATTTTTCCAGACCGGATTCGCGGATCGCAATCCCCAAAAACAACGCAAAGAAAAGCGGCGAAGCCACCGGAAATAAGAAAGACAGCAATACGCAGGCGATAACCGCAAAGACCAGTTTCTCTTCGGAAGTGGCCTTAAAGGTCTTCTTTTCGGGAGGCATGGCGATGCCGCGCAATTTTTTGGGCACCAGGAAACGGATCAGATACGGGAACCCGCCGTAAGCGAGCGCCAAGTAGAGATACGCCACCACAGTGATCGGCACAAACAAATCGGGAGCCATCTTGAGTGAGCCAAAGAGCACCATCGGGCCGTCGGCGCCGCCGACGAGAGCGATGGACGCAGCCTCGCCCAATTTCATATTGGGGAAGAGCATCGCGATCGGGAGGGTGAGAAAAGTCCCAAGCTCTGCAAACAAAGCGATAAACATACTTTGGAAAGGACGCGCCATGATGAACCCGATGTCGAGCAGCGAACCGATGCCGATAAAGATCAAACAGGCGATCAAACCGTTGCTGAAAGCAAAGGTGTACACCGGCTGCAGCCAGTCAATCTGGCTCAGTGTCATCAAGTGGTCGTTGTTGGACTCAATCGAGTCGAGAAACAGCGTCCCGATTTTGTGCGGATCGATCGTGGTTTTGGCCGCCATGTTGATGGGGTCAAAAAACATCATCCCGGCGTTGATGGTACTCATGCCGAGACCCATCGGAATCATCAGCAAGGGCTCGAGCACACCTTTGCGCCCGAGATAAACCAACACGATGCCCAAAAGCATCAAAACGACCCGGGCAATCACCACTTTCCAATCGGTTTCCCATTGGTAGGCAATGACCTCAAAGCCTTGAAATATTTTACTAAATTCGATATTCATGATCTGATATTCCAATCAATTAGTATTTGATCAACGCCAACGCGCCGCCGGTCTGCACTTTGTCGCCGGTGTTGATTTCAAAGCTCGCCAGTACGCCGTCGTGCTCGGCCATGATCTGCGTTTCCATTTTCATCGCTTCCAACACCATAATCGGGGTATCGGCTTTGACCGCGTCACCCGGCTTGACCAGGAAACGGATCACAATGCCCGGCAGCTTGGAGTTAACCTGATGGAATTTGTCGAGCGAAGACTCCGACGCGGCCGCAACTTGCGGCGTCACCGCAGCCGTTTTGGCCTCCTTGGCTTTGATGGAGAAAGGTACGGACTTGCCGTTGACCGTGGCGTTGCCGCCCTTGATTTCGACATGATACTCTTTGCCGTTGATGACCACAGTGGTTTTGGGATCCACGGGAGCGGCCGGAGCGGCCGCCTTGGCGGGCTCATCTTTTTTGGGCTCGATCTTGCGGACGCCGATCTTGGCTTCGCCCTTGAGGAAGGCGATGCCCTTTTCGAGGCAGGAAGCGGCGATAAAGATGTTTTCGTCGGTGATCGGGAGCTGGTTGGCTTCGAGCATCTTGACCATGGCATTGCGGCCCTTGGCATGATTTTCGTCATTGATGTCCAGCGGGTTGCGGGTGGTGACTTCGAGCTTGAGCTGCTCGGAGGCGATCTTGATCACTTCGGCGTCCGGAGTGCCCGGAGTCTTGCCGAAGTAGCCGAGGACCATCTTGCCGTAACCTTCGGCAATCTTTTTCCAGGGGCCGAACATCACGTTGTTAAAGGCCTGCTGGAAGTAGAACTGGGACACCGGAGTCACCGAGGTGCCGTAGCCGCCCTTGACGACGACTTCGCCCATGGCGGCGATGAATTCGGGGTATTTGTCCATCAAATTGTTGTCGCGCAACATCTGCGTATTGGCGGTCAACGCGCCGCCCGGCATCGGAGAGAAGGGGATCAAGGGCTCGACCTTGGTCGCTTCCGGCGGCATGAAGTAGTCCTTGAGGCCTTCTTTCATATCTTCTTCGAGCTTGATGATGCGCTTGTAGTCAATGTCAAGCGTGTAATCAGTGCCGCGCAAGGCGTGCCACATGGTCAAAATATCGGGCTGGCAGGTGCCGCCGGACAACGGAGCGATGGAGAGGTCAATCTGACTCGCGCCGCCGTCGATAGCGGCCTTGTAGGACAACACGCCGCAGCCGGCGGTTTCGTGCGAGTGGAAAACGATCTTGACTTTGTCGCCGACCAAACGGCGGGCCATCTTGATGGTTTCATAAACTTTTTGCGGACAGGAGGTGCCGGAGGCATCTTTAAAGCAAAGCGAGTCATAGGGGATTTCGGAGGCGAGGATGTTTTTCAAGACGCCTTCGTAAAATTCGGCGGTGTGACCGGTGCAGCCGGGGGGCAACTCCATCATGGTGATGGTGATTTCGTGTTTGAGACCCGCTTCGTAAATGCAATTACCGCTGTAGATGAGGTTGTTGACATCGTTCAGCGCGTCAAAGTTGCGGATGGTGGTAATGCCGTGTTTTTTCATCAGTTGCGCGTGCAGTTTGATGATGTCGCGCGGCTGCGAGTCGAGGCAAACCACGTTGATACCGCGGGCCAAAGTCTGCAAATTGGCGCCGGCGCCGGCAGCCTTGCGGAAGTTGTCCATGACGGTGAAGGCATCTTCGTTGGAGTAAAAATAAGCCGATTGAAACAAGGCGCCGCCGCCCGCTTCAAAGTGCTGGATGCCGGCTTTGGCCGCTTCTTCGACCAACGGCAGGAAGTCCCGTGAAAACACCCGCGCACCGAAAACCGATTGGAATCCGTCGCGGAACGCTGTCAACATAAAATCAACTTTTTTCATAACTCTTTGTTTCTATTTGTTTTTTGTTCTTATAAAAAACCTAACTGCTTCCCCGATCCAGAGGATGGCAGACGTCACCAAAATAATCCCGAGCCACTCGGCAAAGCCGAGAGGCACCGTGCGGAACACTTTTCCGCCCAATTGGACAATCATAATTTGTCCGATCAAAATGCCGGCCGCGATGACCCAAAAAATCCGGTTGCGCGTCAACTCCGCAAACACGGAGGACCACGACCCGAAGCATTTGACATTCATCAAATTCCAAAACTGGAACATTACAAAGCCGCTGAATAATACGGTTAATTCTTTGTCCGCTATCGCCGCACCGTCGTGCGTCAACATAAAGGCGTAAAAACAGCCGATGAAAAACAAGGCGACGGCAAAAATATTGATTGCCATGGCTTTGCTGACGATAAAGTCCGACGCTTTGCGCGGCGGGCGCTTCATCACTTCACCGGTGGGGGGCTCGGTCGCCAGTGCCAGCGCGGCAAAGGTGTCCATAATAAGGTTGATCCACAGCATCTGAATCACGGTCAACGGCAGCTCAATGCCCAAAAACGGCCCCGAGACGGCAATGCCGACCGCGGCCACGTTGATGGTGAGCTGAAAAACGATGAACCGCTGAATATTCAAATACAGCGATCTCCCCCAAAGTATCGCCTTGACGATACTGCCAAAGGAGTCATCCAAAAGAATAATGTCCGAAGCCTCTTTCGCCACCGCCGTACCGGTCCGCCCCATCGCCACGCCGACATTGGAGAAATTCAATGCCGGAGCATCATTGGTCCCGTCGCCGGTAACCGCGACCACTTCGCCGTTACCTTGGAGCGCTTTGACCAATCTCAGCTTGTCGTTGGGTCTCGCCCGCGCAATCAACTGCAAATCGTTGACGCGATCGCGGAGGTTCTGATCATCCAGGGCTTCAAACTCGCGCCCCTCGATGATGTTTCCCGATTTTTCCCAAAGTCCGATCTGGCGGCCGATCTCCGTGGCAGTCACGGGAGTGTCGCCGGTAACGATCTTGACTTTGACACCGGCGTCGCGGCACGCGGCCACCGCCGGGGGGACTTCCGGGCGAACCGGGTCGGCAATGCCGACGACGCCCATGTAATTCAATTTCACCGGCAGCACTGCAATATCATCAACGGTCTTATCGCCCACCTCGGCATAGGCAAATGCCAATGTCCGGCAGCCTTTGGCCTGCTTGGCTTTAAAATCCTCGACAATCTTCGCTTTTGCGGCCTCATCCAGCGCAACCGGCTGCTCGCCGACCATCTGAAAATCACACTTATTGAGAATGATTTCCGGTGCGCCTTTCAGATAGAGCACTCTTCTTTGAGTCAAAGGAGAGACGCCCAAGGTGGCCATGAATTTGTTTTCGGTGTTGAAAGGCCACTGTTTTTCAATCACAAAGGAGTGCCGCAACGCTTGATAATCCACATTTTTATCAAACAGATAACGGATCAAAGCTCCCTCGGTGGGATTGCCCAAAACAGCGACTTCGTTTTCTTTGGTGCTCAAGTTTGCAGAAGAATTAACTGCAAATGCCTCGTAAATCCGATCCACGTCCATCTCAAAGGACAACGACTCCAAACGCATCTGATTCATGGTCAGCGTGCCGGTCTTGTCGGTGCAAATCACCGTAGCGGCGCCGATGGTTTCGCAGGCGTGCAACTTACGCACCAGACACTGGCTTTTGGCCATCCGGCGCATACTGTAAGCAAGGCTCAGCGTCACACTCATCGCCAGCCCCTCGGGCACGGCGACCACGATCAAAGTCACGGCAATCATGAAAAAGCTGAGAATGAGGCGGATCGTCTCCACCTCTCCATAACCACTCCAGCTCTCCGGCAATTGCCCCGACAATCCAGCTTTGATGAGCAAGGTGACAAACAGCACCGCGGCCAGTGTGCCGCCGGTCGCGGCGATGACTTTGCCCAATCTCACCAATTGCGTTTGCAGCGGAGTGACAGCATCACTTACCGACGAGGCCTCGCGGGACAATTTGCCGATTTCGGTCTGATTGCCGACGGCGGCGACTTTGGCATAGGAGTAACCCTCCATGACATTGGCGCCGCGCAAAAGCAGATCATGCGGATAGGAAGCCTCGGGCAAGCCCGCGGCTTCGGCTGCTTTTGCATCCGTCTTGTCGACCGGCTCGACTTCGCCGGTAAATTTGGACTCGTTGACATGCAAGTTGACCGCTGACAAAACCACCGCGTCGGCGGGAATCTCTTCGCCGGTTTCGACAAAGATGACGTCGCCGACCACCAGCTCTTGTTTGGGAATTTCGCAAAACTTGCCGTCGCGGATCACCTTGACCGGCGTCGCGTCATCGACCTGATTTAAAATATCAAACTCGCAATTGGCCTTGTATTCGTTAAAAAATGCAATCCCGGTGGATAAAAATATCGCTGCGATGATCCCCGCGCTCTCGATCCATCCGCCCGTTAACAGGCAAATGACCGTCGCGACCATCAAAACAACGATGACCGGGTCTTTGAATTTTTCAAGAAAAAGCACCCAGAGCGATTCGCGCGGCGGCGGGTCGATCAGATTGGTTCCGTTCTTTTCCCTGCTGGTTACCACCTCCTGCGAGGTTAAACCGGTGAATTTTTGTGTTTGCTCAACTGACATGAATGTCCATTTGGTTTAGAAACTGTGAATCCGACTTACAACCGACCCCGGAACCGGAACATCCAGCCCGGGATCATGCATTTATAAAAAAATCCAATCAGGCCCGGCCCGTTTGAATATTTTCCGGAGAAACAACAAATTATGCAGCAACGATACCGACATTGCTTTATAATTCAACCACTTGCGGCAAAAAATCACCGCCAGCGCCAGTACCGCCGCCAACGAAAAAAGCCGGCGAAACGGTGTCTGATAAAAGGTAAAACGCGATGCCGGATTGACCGCCGAAATATAATTGTCCACACTGTCGGAGCAACCGGAGAGATATTGGCCGGCAAAGGCCGCAGGATCGAGTTGAGCGTGAAGCGGAGCATCGCCGCCATTTTTAAAAGCGACGTAACAAAACGAGCAGACAACTACCGCCGCCAGCATTTGCAGCGATAACAGAGCCCGTTTTTTTTTGCCATCGTTGTCCATATCTTAAACGCTCAAAACTCCTTGAGACAAAGCCGAGATAATTACAAATTTACCTAATATACACCCACTCGGCTTTTTTTCAACCGCAAAACGCTACAAAACCGTGAAAAATCTTACCCCGACTTGAAAAAGAACGACAGCCATGATATATTGTGTTTTATCCGCTAACACCCGGAGGAAATCAATATGCCCAAACACTACAAAGTAACCGTCGATCCCGAGCAATGCAAAGGCTGCGAACGCTGTGTGATTGCCTGCCCCAAGGCCGTGCTCAAGCTGGGAAACAAACTCAATTTGATGGGTTACCCTTTTGTTCAGATAATCAACGACAAATGCGTCGGCTGCGGCAGCTGCTTTTATCAGTGCCCCGAGCCCGGTGCCATCACCATCAGCGAAACCGGAGACCACAATGGAGTACAATAACAAGATTCTTTTGAAAGGTAACGAGGCCGTCATTTACGGGGCACTGCTGGCCAATTGCGAGTGCTTTTTCGGCTACCCGATCACTCCGGCAAGCGAAGTCGCGCACTCCGCCGCCGAGCTGTTTCCGCGGCTCAACCGCACGTTTTTGCAGGCCGAGTCGGAAATCGGAGCCATCAATATGGTCATCGGCGCCGCCGCCACCGGCAAACGGGTGATGACCGCGAGCAGCGGCCTCGGAATCAGTCTCAAGCAGGAGGCGATGAGCTTTTTGGCCGCGTTTGAGCTTCCCGCCTTGATCGTCGACATTACCCGCAGCGGCCCGGGGTTGGGCAACATCGGGCCCGAGCAATCGGACTACTTTCAGCTCGTCAAAGGCGGCGGCCACGGCCACTACCGCAATCTCGTTTTTACCCCCAATTGCGTCCAGGAAATGTGCGACATGGCGATCAAAGCCTTTGAGCTTTCGGAGAAATACCGCATCGCCTCTTATATCATGGCGGACGGCGTCATCGGACAGATGATGGAAAACATCATCCTTCCCGAGCCCCTCCCGCAGGGCGAAAAACCGCAGTGGGCGATCGACAACATCGTCAACGGCGAAGCCAACTACTTTACCAGTATTTTCCTCGAGCATGACGAAATGGAAATTTACAGCCAAAAGCTGGTCAAAAAATATGAGCTCATTCACCAAAACGAGCAATGGTGCGAAGAGTATCACACCGCCGACGCCGAGCTGGTGCTGGTGAGCTTCGGGGTGGCTTCGCGCGTCGCCTTTACGGCGGTCAACATCATGCGCAATCTGGGCTTTAAAGTCGGGTTGCTGCGCCCCTTGCTGGTTTCGCCGTTTCCGACCGACGCCCTCAAAAAAGCGGCCGAGCACGCCAAGGCGTTTTTGTCGGTCGAGCTCAACGCCGGCCAAATGATCGAGGACGTCAAGCTCGCCATTGAGTGCAAGCGCCCGGTTTATCTCTGCAACCGCATGGGCGGCAACATCACCTCCGTCGATCAGATCATCGACAGCTGCCGGCAAATTCTTAAAAAAGAGGGCAAAAATGACTGAAAATATTGTAAAATTCGGGAAATCAAAAGTATTTTTTGATACGTTTCACCGCAAACCCGGCGCCAATAAAAAAACCATGCACTATTGCCCCGGTTGCGGCCACGGCATTTTGCACAAATTGATTGCCGAAGCCATTGAGCAAGCGGGCATCCAGCAAAAAGCAGTATTCATTGCCCCCGTCGGCTGCTCGGTCTTTGCCTACTATTACTTTAACTGCGGCGGCATCTCCGTCCCGCACGGCCGCGCTCCGGCGGTGGCGACAGGACTCGCCCGTGCCAACCCCGACAGCTACGTCATCAGTTATCAGGGTGACGGCGACCTGGGGGCGATCGGCTTAAATGAATTTTTGCAAGCAGCCAACCGCGGCGAAAAAATCACCGTATTTTTTGTCAACAACGCGACTTACGGGATGACGGGGGGACAAATGGCCCCGACCACCCTGATCGGCCAAAAGACCGCCACCACCCCGCAGGGCCGCACGGTCGAAAACGACGGCTACCCGATGAAAATCTGCGAACTGGTTAACGCCTTGGCCGCCCCCGTGTACATTGAGCGCGTCTCCTTGTCCACCACCGGCAACATTTTAAAAGCGCGCAAAGCCGTCCAAAAGGCGATCCACAACCTCAAGGAGCACAAAGGCTTCTCGCTCGTAGAGGTTTTATCCGGCTGCCCGGTCAACCTCAAGATGAATGCCCGGGACATGAATAAATTCATCGATGAGAAACTCGCCGCCGACTTTCCGCTGGGCTGTCTGCGCGACCGCAGCGAGAGCAACGAAATCACGTTTTACAACCAGCCGATCCACGACGTGGAGACGGTGCGCTCGCTCCTTTTCCCGCGCAAGCTCAACATCGGCGTCGCCGACGACTTCCGCAACAAGTCCAAAATCTTCAAAACCGAGCGGCGGATCAAGGTCGCCGGCTTCGGCGGCCAGGGGATTTTGAGTTTGGGCGTGATGCTGGCGACAATGGGCAAACTGCGCAATTTTCACGTCACCTGGCTCCCCAGCTACGGCCCGGAGCAGCGCGGCGGGATGGCCAATTGCTCCATTATTTTGAGCCACTCCAAGATCGGCTCCCCGATGATCGACAACAACTGCAACTTGTTGGTGGCGATGAATCAACCGTCATTGGACAAATTTTTACCCGAGCTCAAGCCCAACGGGGTGTTGTTTTACGACAGCTCGACGATGAACCCGACAAATTTGCCGCCCAACACCGTAGTGTGCTCGGTCCCGGCACTGGAAATCGCCAAATCCATCGGCAACATGAAATATGCCAACGCGGTAATTTTGGGCGCCTTGTCGGTCCTGATGGCAGATCAGTATTTGGAGGGCGACGACAAATATGACTTCAATCAGGTCATTGAGGAGGCGATCATCGACTGCTTTGACGATAAGCCGGAAGTAATCAAGATGAATCTCTATGCGTTTTATGAGGGCCAAAAGCACTTCAAACGCATTTATCACCCCCACAAACCAAACTGCCGGTAATTCATCCGCCCATGTAAATGGCCAAGGAAATTCCCTTGGCCGTTTTTTTATGCAAAAATATTGATTTTTTATTTGTATTTTGCCAAACCGCGACTATAGTATTTCAGGAAAGAATCAACTAATAAAAAAGCGCTTGGCAATTTTCAGGAATATTTAAAAATGCCGGTAACCACTTTTTCGATCAAACCGGAAAATTACACCGGCAGTGTCAGCATCAACGCGACGCCCGCAGCGTCAAAAGCGCCGGCCGCTCCGCAGCAACCGGAGCAACCCCAACAATCCATCTACGGCAAAATTTCCGATGTGCCGTTATTGGACGCGGTCGAGGGGATCCGATTTGATTTTAACGAGGGAATCCGCATCCTTTTCCCGCACAACGGCAAGACTTACCGCTGTGTGTTCAGCGACATCGACACCGGGGTGATCCTCTACGCCGCCGACACCATGCCGGGGGCATACATCACCAGCGTTAAAAAGTTTTTCATCAAGTTCCGGTTGCAAATTTTTGCCCAAGACGGCAAAGAGCCGATTTTCACCCATGACTATGATTGCAAGGACAAAACGGTGATGATCCAGCTCCCCGGGGGGACCATCGGCGACAGCATCGGCTGGTTTTCCTACATTGAGCGTTTCCAAAAGAAACACCAGTGCAAGCTCATTTGCGTGATGACCCCGTGGATCGCCGATCTGGTGCGCAAACAGTACCCGGACATCACCTTTATCGCGGCAGCGGACACCGAAAAATATCGGCCGTATGCCTGTTACTATATGGGGCTCTTTTTTAAGGGCGATGTGGATAAGCAACCGATCGATTTCAGGTACATTGGTTTACATCGGACCGCCGGATACATCCTCGGTGTCGATCCGAAGGATGAGCCGCCGCGCTTTGACCTCTCTGCCCCCCGCCAAATCAAGGGAAAATATGTCTGTATAGCCGCTCAGTCAAGCAGTCAAGCCAAATATTGGAACAATCCCTTCGGCTGGATGACCGTGGTCGATTTTTTAAAGCAAAACGGCTACCGGGTGCTCTGCATTGACAAAGACCGCGTCAACGGCGTCGGCATTCATCACAATTTGATCCCTTACGGCGCCGAGGACTTCACCGGCGATATTCCGTTGCAGCAGAGGGTCGATCTCATCAAGGACGCCGACTTTTTTATCGGGCTCTCCAGCGGCCTCAGCTGGGTGGCGTGGGGGTGCAAAGTGCCGGTGGTGATGATCTCCGGCTTTACCCACCCCACCAACGAGTTTGAGACGCCTTACCGG
>CAZSSH010000004.1:0-619588 GCA_964609825.1 uncultured Victivallaceae bacterium
AACTTAGAAAAACTTAGAAAAACTTAGAAAAACTTAGAAAAACTTAGAAAAACTTAGAAAAACTTAGAAAAACTTAGAAAAACTTAGAAAAACTTAGAAAAACTTAGAAAAACTTAGAAAAACTTAGAAAAACTTAAAAAAACTGCGGAATTACTTGTTTTTTTTTATTATTACATTATATTTTATAATATGTAACATATTGTGACATTTTTAGATTAGTTGTAGTCCTTTTTTTGTTTGCATAAATAGTTTTAATTTCGGATTGTTGATAATGGCTGATGAAGAAACAAAAGAACATGCAAGGCATCTTATTAAAAAGGCAAAAGAAAATTTTGAGGCTGCTGATTTATTAGCAAAGGGAAAGCATTTTAATGCTGCTGCTAGTAGGTTGTATTATGCTTCATTTCAAATAGTTTATCAGAAGATGATAAGAGATATTCCTGCGTTAGAGTCAATGAAGATACACAAACAAGCATTGGACTATTTAGGAAAAAACAACCCTGATAATTATGGCGTTTTTAGTGAACTTATAGGATTAAGGGTCAATGCTGACTATGATAATATAATTATAGACGAAGGGTGTTATGAGAGATATAAAGCTAAGGGGCATACTCTTTTCTTTAATTTAGAACATGTATTTAATGATTTGAAATAATTATTTTTGACGCTATTGAGGTTTGAATATGGTGGATTTTGTGAAATTTTGCGACGAAATAAATAACGAGTTATACAATAAGATTAATCATCTCGTTGAGAGTTATTATGATGTCCATGAAGACTTATTTTTTGTAAAAATATTTAATGTCGAATTGAGTGATTTTGACGAGATTTCAGCAAAAATTTCTAAATTTTCCTTAAATAACAGGGAAAAATATGGAACATATTGTATTCCTATGCTATATACCAAAAGCCAGACTCTAAAATATTACCCTAAGTTTGCGGCAATAGATGAAGGGGTATATTGTAGTATTGTTGATAATACATGGAGCCTTAAAACGAAAGGCATTCATTTGCATGTATTAGGAGAAGACGAAGAAAATGATTATGCTGCTGCTGCTTAATTTTTGGGGAGTAAAATTATGTTATCAATGACGGCTGTCAATTTAGTTGATTGTAGTTTTTCAATTCAGAACAATAGTAAGCGCAATACGTATAATCCTGTTTTGGTTTCATATACGCAAAAGGAAACAAAGCAAAAATACACTGCATTAATTTCTTTTGATCTAATGGGGGAAGTTGAAAAGCCTAGTATGGCATTAAAGTGCTCGTTCAAGTTGGAATACAAATACGATGAGGAAGGTAAAAAGATTTTAAAGGAACACATTGTTCTTGCTCACTCAATTACTTATCTTCGAGAGTTTGTAGCAAATATCACGATGAGGACACAACTTCCAACCTTACTTATTCCTCCGATTAATGCTATTGAAATGTGGAAAAATTATCAAGAAAAAAACAGCAAATAGTATTTAAAGTTGTAGAAATATAGCTTGTTTTGTTTTCATTATAATCTTTAAAAGTCGGTCTTAGGCCGACTTTTTTTTATTTTGCGTTTTTCGACAGTTTTGCGAGCCATTTTTTGCCCTAGCCAAACACAGTTGCCTTTCACGTTATCTCTCCTGTAAACATCGCCATAACGGAATTTTTTGTCATTTTCGGGCTTTTTTTTATCGGTGGACGGGATATATTACAATATCACATTAACCGTAACGTGCTGCTGCGAGGGAGATGATTATGAATGTCGGCGTCCAGTATTACCGTGCCCCGTTTCCGGAGTCCAAACATTGGGAAAAAGATTTTCAATCGATCAAAGACTGCGGCCTTGACTGCGTCCAATTGTGGGTGTTGTGGTCGTGGGTCGAGGCAACGCCCGGCGTGTTTTGCTACGATGATTATGACCGCTTGATCGAGCTGGCCGCCAAATACAAATTAAAGGTCGTCCTCTCCAGCATTGCCGAAATTCAGCCGCACTGGATTCACCGCGTGGTGCCGGAGAGTGAGATGATCGACCATTTGGGGCACATGGTGATTTCGAGTTTGCGCTGTGAGTGCAACTTTGGCCTGACCCCCGGCGGTTGCACTGATCACCCCGGGGTTTGGGCGCATATGAGTGAATTCATCCGCCAAACCGGGCAGCGCTATGCCAAATTGGATCATCTCCACGGCTGGGATATTTGGAATGAATTAAGATGGAATGTCCAAGCCGACAATCTCGTCTGCTTTTGTCCGCACACCATTGCCGCCTTTCACCAGTGGCTTGAGCGGCGCTACGGCTCTCTGGCCGGTCTCAACGAAGCGTGGAAGCGCCGCTATATTTGCTGGGAGGACGTCGCCCCCGGCAAATTGCCCGACCGCCCGTATACGGAGATGATGGCGTGGCAGCACTTTATTACCGACCGCGCCAATGCCCATGCGGCCAAACGTTATCAAGTGATGAAGGCAATCGATACCATCCACCCGGTCACCGCCCACGGGGCGTGTCCGAGCGCCGATTACCGCGGCAATGCGTTGGAGTACCCGATCGACCGCGGCAACGACTGGCAGCTCGCCAAGACCTTGGACGGGATCGGCTGCTCGAGTTTCCCGCAATGGGGCGGGATCGACGATGCCGAGTTCGGCAGCCGCATTGAGATGGTCAAGTCAGCCGCCAAAGAGAAACGCGTCTGGTTGAGCGAAGTGCAGGGCGGGCGCGCCGCCGTCGGTTTTAACATTTACGGCAAAGTCCATGCCGCGCCGCAGCAGCGTTGGATTTGGAACGGCTTGGCGTGCGGGGCCGACACCTTTTTGTTTTGGTGCTGGCGCGATGAAGTTTTTGGCCGCGAGTCCGCCGGATTCGGCCTCTCCGGGCGCGACGGCCTGGCGCCGGAGCGGCTGGCGGCGATGCGCGTGAGCACTGATTTGCTGCGCGAGCATGCGGCGTTATTTGACAACTACCGCCCGCAATGCGCCGAAATCGGGATATTGTTTACGCCCCAAAGTTATTATCTCTCCTGGGCCCAGGACGGCAGCACCCACCGGATGGGCAATGCGATTAATGGTTATGCCCGGTCGCTGGTGCGCCAGTCGATCCCGTACCGGTTTTTGGAAGAGGACAATTTGACGGACCTCTCCGGCCTCAAATTGATCATTTTGCCGCGGTCGATCGTACTGGATGAGCCGCAGACCGCCGCTTTGACCAAATTTGTGAAAGACGGGGGGACATTGCTCGTTGAGTCCGAGTGCGGCGCCTTCAGCCGCGAGGGCTTTTACCGTTACCCCGAGGAGCGGTTTTTGGCGGAGTTGGGCATTGTCGAGGCCGGTCGGCGCAACCTTGAGGCGTCACAACTCGCCTTTGACTGGGACGGAAAGTTTTTACTGGACGCCGAGCAGTGGCTGACCCCCTTGGAAGCATCGGACAATCCCCCCGAAAAAGTTTTCTGCCGGTTGGAAAATTTGCCGTTGGCCGCTCAATTCAAGGTCGGCAAAGGCAAAGTCATTTATTTGGGGAGCTACTTCGGCAACCCCTATTTGGAGACGCGCAACCCGGCTTTTGAGCAAATGGTGAAAGGAGCCGCTGTGACGGCCGGAGTGGCCATCCCGATCGAGGTGGTGTCGCCCGCGCCGACACGCGACGAGTTTGTGTACGTCAAAAGCGGGTTTTCCGGCGGCAAACAGCTGATCTACCTCTTTTTCCCGGCGGATGATACGCAAGCGGTGCTCAAAATTGCGCCAGGCAAACAATACCGGGAGTTATTCGGCAGTCAAACCGTGGTCACGGACGACTCCGGCTTCCTCAAAATTGCTCCCGCTCGCTACAAAATGGCGATCCTCAAAGAGATGTGAGGATAAAAAAAGCGCCTTGCTTTGCCGCAAGGCGCTTTTTTGTGTCTGTTTACTCGATGTTGGTCACAAAGGCGACCTTTTCTTTCCACCCGGTGACGGTAAAGACTTTGCCGGAGACTTTGACCTGCTTGCTGTCATATTTGCTCAGCTCAGCCGTTTTGTCGGAGGCGATAAAGTACAATGTTTGATAATCGCTCCCTTTGGCGGTCTTGACTTCTTTGAGCAAAGCATGGGTCAAAACTTTGGTCGCACTGTCCTTTTTAAGCGTCACGATGATTCCCTCGGCGGTGAAGTCTTTCCCGGTATTGACATCGACGCCAATGGCTTCCAATTCTTTTTGGGTTTTGGCTGAAACGGCAGTCTTTTTGGCTTTGGCGTCATCTTTTTTCGCTTCGGCGGTTTTTTCGGCCGGTTTGGTCTCCGCCGGCTTGACTTCGTCCGATTTGGCCTCGGTTTTGACTTCGCCCCCTTTGCTCACAAACTGGCTCGCGGCATAAACGACTACACTCTCGGGCGGCGCGATTTTGACCCAGCCGGAGTTGTCAAGCTTGATGACTTTGACGGGGGTATTGGCCGGGAGCTTGCCCAATTCGCCGGACTTGTCGGTGTCGGCGGTGCGCATGGTGACTTCGGCGGTGGTTTTGCCATCCTTGAGATAGACCCCCGACACATACACATTGACGCTCGCGGGCGCTTTGACGGCGTAAAACTCGCCTTCCTGCTTGATGATTTCCAGTTTGTCGCCCTTTTTGGCTTTGCCGACGACTTCGGTTTTGACATCCGGCTTGAGCCGCAAATTGAGCGTGGCGGCGGAAACCTCTCCTTCTTCGGCCATGACTGAAAGGGCAAACGTGGCGGCAATCGCGGACAACCATATTTTTTTCATTGAATTTTTCTCCAAATTGTGTTGCTGTCGGGTCGGAAAGTGACCGGCGGTTTCGGGCGGTTATGCATCGGCGATTTGCGTGATCAAACCGTGCCTGCTATAAATTAGACCGGTCAAAGCGCGATTGCAACTTTTTTATAAAAAAAATTACGAAAAAAATCAAAGCGTGATTGTAATTTTGCCGCTGTCATGATAAATTTACCCAGAGATTTGATTACAATTTAAGGATAAATTATGATTGTCAAAACCATTGCGTACCCGCGCGCCGCTTTGATCGGCAACCCCTCGGACGGGTATTTCGGCAAAACCATTGCGTTTGTTTTTAAAAATTTCTGCGCCGAGGTGCAACTTTATGAGTCACCCGAGCTGGAGTTGCAGCCCACCAAGCGCGACGGCAACATTTTTTCGTCGATTGACGAGCTTTCGAGCGATGTCGAACTTTACGGATATTACGGCGGCATCCGTTTATTAAAAGCGGCGGTCAAAAAATTCAATGATTTTTGCAAATGCAACAAAATTGAGTTGGAACAAAAAAATTTCACTATCCGCTACTCAAGCACCATTCCCAACCGTCTCGGTTTGGCCGGGTCGTCAGCGATCATCACCGCCGCCATGCGCTCCATGTGCGAATTTTACCAGATCGATGTCCCGCCGGCGATTTTGGCCAACATGGTCTTGTCTACTGAGCGTGACGAGTTAAACATCCCCGCCGGGTTGCAGGACCGGGTGGCTCAGGCCTTTAATACCCCGGTATTTATGGATTTTGACCGCGCCTTTATGGCCGAGCACGGCTTCGGGCGCTACCAGCCGATCCAGTTGCCGCCGGAGCTCAAGCTCTATGTCGCTTACCGCACCGATCTGGCGGAGGGCTCGGAGGTGCTGCACAGCCGTTTGCGTGAAGATTTTGAGTCCGGTAAACCCGAAGTGGTGGCGGCGATGAAAGAGTGGGCTGCGCTGACCGTCGAGGTCAAAAAATCAATCGATCGCATGGAGCTTGACCGGATTCCCGCCTTGCTCAACCGCAATTTTGATTTGCGCTGCGAGGTTTGCGCCTCGTCGATCAGCTCCAAAAATTTGCAGATGGTCGAGCTCGCCCGTTCGGTCGGGGCCTCGGCCAAATTTACCGGCTCCGGCGGCGCCATTATCGGCACCTATCAAAATGAGAAGATGTTTAAGGATCTGGTTAAGGTACTCAATTTTTCCGGCATCGAGGTCATCAAGCCGGAAATCGTCTGTCATTAGCGGATCAGCCTTAAGTGCCCGTAGGACGGCAAATGGTGAAATGACTTGTTGCCGTCCTTAAACTCAGTGATGCCGGAGAGCTCACTTTTGTCGAGATAGCGGCTGTAATTGTAGCGTCCGACCAGGATCCGCCAGTTTTGGCCGGGCCCGAAATCGGCGCCGTAGCGCGTCAGCTCGGCAACGGGGATTGCCATCTCCAACTGCCACCTTTGGTCGCGGTCCTGCCAGACATTGACGGTTCCCTCCGCCGTTGAGGCGCTTTGCAACCCTTGCAGCAGCTCTGTTGGCTCCACGCGGCAGATCGTCGCTCCCGGTCCGCTGAAAAAGAAAGAACTCATCAAGTTGGTCGGGGTGGTGTAAAATTCCCAGTAATAGGTGTCAACGGCCGGGCGCAAAAATACTTCAAACGTGTCGCCGGTGGTAAAGAGCAAACTTTGCGGCTGTTGGCCGTACTGGACGATTTCACTGTCGGAGAGGACGGCGGCAATATAAAAATATTGATTGTCCCAGGCAAATTGCACCGTGCCCGCCTCTTGGGGCGTTTGGTTGTAGCTGTTGGTCGGGTAGCGCGGGGCCTGTTGCCACACTGCGTCGTCAAGCTTGCCGTCGATGACCACCGGCGCCGGAGTGTACAAGGCGACAACTTCGAGATTATCCGGTTTCTCCGCCGGGATTTGGGCGCAGCCCGCGGCCAGTCCGGCCAAGGCGGTCAATGCAAGATAACCAAATCTCATTTTTTATCCTCCTTGACAAAACCGTCGTCGCTTTGATTGACCCGCTCTTTGGTGAGATCGCGGATCAGCTGGATGGCATCGCGGATGCCGCCGATGCCGATCCACAAGGTGCAGACCGTGCCGAGCAAAATCGATACTACAATCAGTTTCCACCACCAGAACTCCGCCCAAAAATCGGTGGTAAGATAACTCGTAAACACCCCGATGGCGGTCAAAATCAAAAAGACGGCCCACCAGCCGAGCGACCAAGTCGCCGTGGCATAGGCGATGAAACGGTCAAATTTGGTGAATTCCGGATTGATGCCGATCAGTTTGGCAAAGGTGAATTTTTCTTTGGGGGCAGCCGTTTCGTCACGTTTTTGGCGGTTGAGTAGTTTGTCCATATCATGAATTTTGCGCGGGCCCAAAAGCGAGACCAAAATGTAACTCGACGCCGAGCAGACCATGGTGATAAAGTAGATGTATTGACCGTTGACCGGAAACGTTTTGCTGTTGTCTGCGAGCCACTGCGAATCCGGAAAAAGTTGGAGCAGCGCGGGGATGCAACAGCTGCTCCAAGTCTGCTGCAGCACAATCCCGCCGACGCCGATGGTGGTCCCGACGATCATCGCCGTCCAGGCGCCGTAAGTGGTGCCGCGCTTCCAGTACAGCCCGCCGATGATCACCGATCCGGCGCCCCCCAAATAAATCGCCCCGGTGAGCGCAAAATACATGTAGATTTGCTCTTTGAGCTGAAAAAACAAGCTGAAGAAAAAGCCGAAGAGCGCTACCCCGATGATCGCGCAGCGCAAGATCAGCATGTGCTGTTTGGGCTCAAAGGGCTTTTTGCGGAGCGGCATCACCACGTCCTGAATAAAAATGGTTCCCCAGGCATGGACATAAGTGTCGTCGCAGCTGATGGCGCAAGCAAGCACGATCACGGCGAACAACCCCAAGACTCCGGGCGGCAAAATCTGGGTGAGAAACAAGGGCACCGTCATTTGGGTGCGCAGCGCCGGGTCGCTGATTTCGGAAAGTTTCGCCTGAATCGGCGCGGCGGCTTCGGAGAAACTTGCCAGATGCAGCACCGCATAAGCTGCGAGCGGGATCATGATCATGCACATACTTGACGCAAAGGTCCGCCAAGTGCCGATAATCCCGGCCATCACCGCTTCGTGCGGAGTGCGGGCGGCGGCGTTGTACCCAGAGTTTCCCTGCCAGGCGCGGACGCCGTAAATCCCGCCCAAAAGACCGATCAAAAAGTACCAGATATTGAAATTTTCCGCCTGCGAGGTCTCAAACGGGTTGATCATCGATTGGTTGACCGGCGCGATTTTGATCCCGGCAATGAGGTCGCTCCATTGAAACTGCCAGAGGATGAAAAACATCACCGCCAAAAAGATGGTCATCAGCAAAATTCCCTGAAAAAAGTCGGTGAGCATAATACTGATTTGCCCGCCGCTGCAGGCGATAAAAACGGCGATGCTGAGGTAAAAAAGCATGACCAACGGATAGGTTTGGAGCGTGAGATCACCCAACAAAAATTGCTGCGGCAAGCCGAAAAAGTAGATGATGAATTTGGCGGTGATCGCCGGGAAAATCCCGTAGTTGAGTATCCCCGATATCCAGCATAATGAGCCGGCAAAAAAGCGGAATTTGCGGCTGTAACGCATTTCAAAAAATTGGGCGAGCGTCAAGGCCTTGGTTTCGCGGTAGCGGTAAACCACAAACCCGGTCAGTGCCAGAAACAATCCCAAGGGCATGCTCATCATCGTCCACCACTGCGCCGGCAGCCCGTTGATGTAAGTCATCTCCCAGATCGCCACCAGCGTGATTGCGCCGCCAAAACCGCTCGACACGGTCAGCAGATAGCGCCCGGCCAGACGGTTGGCTGCCAAAAAGTCCGCGACGCTTTTGTTGTATCTTTTGGCGAAAAGAGTGATGGCGATCAAGGCGGAGAGGACGATTGCTACCATCAGCCAATCAATCAAATGCAAATTCATGGTTGTCTCCGGAAAAAGGTGAAATTGTTATTGGACTTTTGCCGTCAACCGGTCGCGCAGTTTTATCGGCCCTTTTATAACATAAATCAACCGGGGAGAAATTGGTATGGACTTCCCGTTATATTGTATGCATTATTTTGCAAAAAGCCGTGCCGGACGGTCAAACAGCCAGTCCGGCACGGCAAAATTTAGCGGAGCGAAATCACTTTGCAGCTGTGGGCAGGCACCTCAATGGCGAATTTGCCCTGCTTGATGCCGTAATCCTCGCCGGTGATGAAATTTTTGACCGCAAAGGCCTGACTGCCGATTTTATTGAGATCGACTTCGATTTTGCGCGATTTTTCGTCAAAGTTAAAGACGCCGACCACCTTGTCGCCGGTTTCGCGCTTGACCGCGTACCAGACTGCGGGATACTCGTGCTCCATAAAGTCCAGCGGCCGGGTCTTAAAGACATCGGTTTTTTGGAGCAGCAATTGCGAATACTTGGCGCGCTCGGGGGTGAGCGAGGCAAAGCGGTCGGACAAGAGCATCATCCCGCCGGTCAGATAAATCGCATACGTCCAAAGCTCGACCTCGTTGGCGGTGAGTTTGTTGTTGTCGATCCGGGCAATGTGGGTGTCGGGGTCGGATATCCACAGCTTTTTATGCATGTAGCAGCGGTTGACAATATTGCGGCAGACGTTGGGTACGGTCGGCGACTCGCGGAATTGTCTCCCGTCCCCCTGCCAGTAGGGGGTGATGTCGGTCCCGATGCGTTCGCCGTTAACGAGCCCGACCACCGGCCCCAACGGAACGGTGCAGCCCAAAATAAAACGGTCCTGCATCCCCTTGCGGATGGCGGCCAAGCCGCGGCGCAATGCCTGCGCCCGGGTGGCTTTGCGGTCAAAGTAGCGACCGTCGTCCAAAGTACATGCCTGGACCATAAAGTCGAGCTTGACGTACTCAAAACCGTAGGAGGCAATGGTGGTGAATAACTCAGTCAAAAATTTCTGTGCCCCGGGGTGGGTGCCGTCCAGCACGGCGGTGCGGCTGTTGTCGCGCCACTGCAAGGCCCAGACGGTTTCGCCTTTGGCATTTTTGACCATCCAGTCGGGGTGCTTTTGATAAAGATCCGAGCGCTCCTCGACCATAAAAGGAGCGACCCAGAGTCCGGGCGTAAAGCCGCTTTTTTTGACTTCGGCGGCGAGAAACTGCAAGCCGTGCGGAAATTTTTCGTTGCAGCGCAGCCAGTCGCCCAAGGCATGCTGATAGCCGTCATCGAGCTGGATGTACTCGACGGGGAACTGATCTTTGTGGTTGCGCAAAAACTCGATGTTTTCGAGCATGTCTTTTTCGGTGATTTTATCAAAATAATAGTACCAGCTGCACCACCCTGTCGGGGTGTGATCCCAACTCAAGGCATGCATGCGCTCGCCCCACAAGGTCGCAAACTCCTCCAATAGGGTATACGCGTCGCCGCCCGATAAAATCACCAGCTCCTCCGACTCCACGGTGTCGCCGGGGGCAAAGTCGATGTTGTCGCAGTTGGCAACGGCCTCAAAGCGGGAAACCCCTTGTGCCGAAAGCTCGACGATGAATTGGCCCAGCTGGTCGGCACTGCTGATGAAACCGGCCAATACCGAGCGCCCGCTTTGGGCGTCGTTGATGACGACGGTGTGTTCGGCGCAGATTTTGTTGGGCTTGGCTTCCTCGTGCTCGGCGGCGTTGGAGTGGGCAAAGCGGACATACTCCGGGTTGCAGTCAAAGTCGCACTCGTTGTAGCGGATGCTGGCCGCCGGACTGGCCATGGTCCAACCCTCTTTGTAGAGCCGGAGGTTTTTGCCGTCGATGGCGAGAGCGTCCTCATGGATGCCGGTTTGCTTAAAATGAAAGCCGCCCAGCTGAAACGTCTCTTTTGATACGTTGGTCGCCTTGGCCTTGAGCCAGACATAATTGCCGCGGTTTTCGATTTTGTGCTCAAATTGGATTTTGTCACAGCCTTTGTCGTAACATTTGCCGTTAATCTCCACCAGACACTGCAAGTCATGCAGCAGCGTTTTGCCGTTTAACACAATTTGGCTCATTGATTTTCTCCTGAGTTGTATACACTTATGCGATCAATATGCCTAAAAAATAGCATGATTTTGCCGTTTTTACAATGCCGAAAAAGGTAAATGTTAAAAAATCCATGTGAATTACTGAAACATGCATTGGTAAGCCGCCCGAAACGGGGTATATTAATGGCGTTGATAACAACTATCCCAAATCAAGGAAACAAGGTTATGAAACTTCTTCGTTTCGGCATCATCGGCTGCTGCGGCCGCGGCACTTTGGCCGACCACGCCCATGATCCGGCAAGCGGCGCGGCGATCGTCGCCGGGGCGGACATTTACCCCGAGCAGCGTGAAATGTTTTTGGCGCGTTACCGTCAAAAAAACGCCGAGGTCAATTTTTATACGGATTACCGAGAAATGATTCTCAAAGAAGGTTTGGACGGGGTATTTATCACCTCTCCCGACTTTTTACACGAAGAGCAAGCCTGCTTTTGTCTCGCTCATAAAGTCCCGGTCTATTTGGAGAAACCGCTGGCAATTTCGGTGGCGGGCTGCGATCGGATTTTGGAGACAGCGTATCAAAACCGCACCAAATTGGTGGTCGGGCACAACATGCGCTACATGGCCTTTACCCGCAAGATGAAAGAAATCATCGACGCGGGTATGATCGGCCAAGTTAAAGCCGTATGGTGCCGCCACTTTGTCAGCTACGGCGGTGACGCGTATTACCGCGACTGGCATGCCGACCGCCGTTTGAGCAACGGGCTTTTGCTGCAAAAAGGGGCGCATGATATTGACATCATCCATTGGCTTGCCGGCGGTTACACCCGGCAGGTTTGCGGGATGGGCAATTTGTCGGTGTACGACAAGTTGCCGCGCCGCGAGGCCGGTGAGGAGCGGATTAAGCAAGGGATTTCCTCGGTGTGGACCAATCAGCATTGGCCGCCCGAAAACGCCAAAGACCTTTACCCGGTGGTCGACGTCGAGGATTTGAGCATGATTACCATGCAGTTGGATAACGGCGTTATGGCGAGCTATCAGCAGTGCCACTATACCCCCGACTCAGTGCGCAATTACACCGTCATCGGGACGCGCGGCAGGATTGAGAACTACGGCGACTACTCGCCCGACAGCCAAATCCAAGTTTGGACGCAGCGCAAGGACAAGTTTCGCCTCGAGGGCGACGCCACGTTCCGCGTTTCGGCCGATGACGGCAATCACGGCGGCGCCGATCCTTTGATCGTCAAAAGTTTCGTCGATGCCGTGCGCGGCATTTACGATGTCTGGTCCACTCCGCAGGCGGCGCGCTACAGTGTGGCGGCCGGTTGCGGCGGCACCGACTCGATCCGCTGTGGCGGCATGGTGCAGGCGGTTACACTCCTGCCGGAGCATTTGGAGAATTTTGATTTTGCGAGAGCTCAACAGGTGAAAAAATAACATGAGAGTATTGATTACCGGCGGCGCCGGATTTATCGGGAGCCATCTGGCCGAGTATTGGCAGGACAAGTCCGAGGTACGGATATTGGACAATTTCCGGAGCGGTCACCGCAAAAATTTGGACGGACTCAACGTGGAGCTCATTGAGGGCGATATCCGCGACCGGCTGACCGTGGCGGCGGCGATGGAAAACGTGGACTATGTGTTTCATCTGGCGGCGATGGTGAGTGTTCCGGAGTCGATGAGTAAAATCGTCGAGTGCATCAACATCAACAATACCGGGATGGCGATTGTGTTGGAGGAGGCGGCCAGAGCGGGGGTAAAGAAACTTTGCTTCAGCACCAGCGCCGCCGTCTACGGCGACAATCCGGAGGTGCCCAAGCGCGAAAGTATGATCCCGGAGCCCAAGAGCCCGTATGCGATTACCAAATTGGACGGCGAATATTACTGCAACATGTTTACTCAAACCGGGCGCTTGCAAACCGCCTGTCTGCGGTACTTTAACGTTTTCGGGCCGCGGCAGGACCCGGCGAGCGCCTATGCGGCGGCGGTGCCGATTTTTATCGCCAAAGCGCTGGCCGGCGAACCCCTGACGATTTTCGGCGACGGCGAACAGACGCGCGATTTCATCTATGTCAAGGACATTGTGGCGGCCAACGTGTTTCTGGCGACGCACCCGGAGCTTACCGGCGTTTTTAACGTTGCCTATGGCGGCAAAATCACCATCAATGATCTCGCACAAAAAATCATCCGTTTGACCAACTCCAAGTCGGAGATCCGTCGCTTGGACGAGCGCCCCGGCGATGTCAAGCACTCGCGGGCCGCGGTCGACCGTCTGGCGGCGGCCGGGTTTCAAGCCTCACACACTTTTGACGAGGCTTTGGCGGCGACGATTGCGTATTTTAAGAAATAAGGTTTAAAATTTGCAGGGGTCGGGGCTGAAGCGTCAGCACCGGCCCCTAATTTTTTATCTGTTTTTAACTGTCCGGGGTTTGTATTTCCGATTTCGCGCGTTTATTTTATATAAATAACAAAGCGGAAGGGGGATGGCGAAGCATGGACCGGGTGATTTTAATCGACGCGTATTCGCAGATTTTTCGCGCCTTTTTTGCCGTGCAGCACCTCACCAATTCGCGCGGCGAGCCGACCAACGCGTTGTATGTTTTTACTAAATTACTCCACAAAATCGAGGAGCTTTATCCGTCGCAATACGGTGCCATGTGCTTTGATTGCGGCGATGTCGGTTTTCGGATCAAGCTTAACCCCGAGTACAAGGCCAACCGGCCGCCGATGCCGGACAATTTGCGGCGGCAGATTCCCTTGATCCGGCAAATGGCCGCCGCTTTTGGGTGGAACATTGTCGAGTGCCCGGATTATGAAGCGGATGATCTCATTGGCGGCTTTGCCCGCGCGGTGGATTCGCCGGTATTGATTTTAAGTGCCGACAAGGACTTGTCTCAGCTGATTGATGAGCGCGTAACCATGATCATCCCCGACAAGGCCGGATCGTTTTTACAGCGCGGCGTTGATGAGGTACTGGAGAAATTCGCCGTCAAACCGGAGCTGATGGTCGATTATCTCGCCCTCTTGGGCGATGCCTCCGACAACATTCAGGGGGTCAACGGCATCGGACCCAAGGGGGCGTCCGAGCTTTTGAATACCTACGGCCCGGCGGAAAACTGGATGCACGACTTGTCCAAACTGCAGGATACCCGTTTTTACGAAAAACTCAAGGCCAATATCAAAATATTGCAGCGCAACCGCGAGCTCATTCGGCTCAAGACCGAGTTGCCGCCGCAATACCTTGACTGCGAAAAAACCTTGCACCGGCGCACCCCCGATTGGGCGGAGATTCAGCGCCTGTGTTTGGACAATGACCTTAAGACGATTGCCAAAAGTCTGCCCGGCTATCAGACCGCTGCGGCTCCGGCAACGGTTACTGGTGAGGATGATTTATTTGCCGGGTTGACCCCGGCGGCGAAACCGGTAAAACCGGCGGCGGTTGGGTCCCCGGAGATTGAAATGGTACAGGGAGAGTTGTTTTTTTGAAATCCTAAAAACGCGCGGGAGCACAAAGTAATGCAAAGATTTGTAGACTGGTTGTTTCGTTGGGGGCGCAAGTCGCTCGAGCTCTCGCTTCGTCCGGATTTCGGGGTCACTCTCGGCTGTGTATTGCTGATTGCGGTCGGGATTTTTATGCGATTTTATTTCGCCGGTGACTTTGAGTTCAAATTAGATCAATTATGGGCGGTGGCTGCGGCGCAAGCTCTCTCGAATCCCTTGACAATTGCTCATGGGATGCCGTCCTCTGTGGGGCTCAATAATTTTCCGGGATTCTTTCAGCTGCAAAGCATATTGGGGTGGTTTGGTCACTCGGTGGAGTATTTTCACTGGGTGTATGTCTCTTGGTCGATTGTGACCGTTATGGCGGTCGGACTCTTGCGCAAGCACTGGCCGTATCCGTTTTTTTCGCTGTTATATTTATGGGCGGCGACCGCTCCGGTGCTGATTTATCTCTCCGGCAACATTTGGGCGCAGTGTCTTTTGCCGTTGTTTTCGATCATTATCCTGCGGTTGCTCGCTGACTTTTGGCAAAGTGGCAAAGGTCGGTATTTTGTCGCGGCGCTGGTTGTGACAATGTTTGCCGGGTCGGTCCACATGGCAGGCGGGTTGATTTTACCCGGCATGCTTTATTTGGGGTGGCTCCGCCGCCGTAATTTTGATTGGCGGCATTGGCTGGCCTCCGCTCTGGGATTTTTGATCATTTACGGCTACTATCTTTTTTCATTGCTGAGCGGGATGGAGTGCGGTCTCAGGTCTTCGTCCTTCCGGTTTGACTGGATCGGCAAGGTTCATGCGCTGGTGCAGGGGTTGGCCGGAGGGGTCGGGTTTTGGTTGTTCCCGGATCGTTATCCCGATATTTTGGCGGATTACTTCAGTTTGCCGATCGGATTTTTGCTGCTCTTGGTAGCGGCGATGATTCCTTTGTGGCTGGCGGCGTTGGCGCTCCGGCGGATGTCGATTGCGCGCAAGCTGAAACGTGAAGTTCCCGCTTTGGTAAAAATTTCACTCGTGTTGACTGTAAGTACGCTCGGATGTTTGTTGCTGATTCAATGTTATTTTTATTATCTTTTGATCGTTATTATCCCGGTCGGGGTGCTGCTGGTGTATGGGAGCCGCAGCAATGTAAGCGGCAAATACGCTTTGCTGCTCTTGGCTGTGGTGCATTTGTTGCTGGTTTACACTTGTCTTCATTTTGTCAGCAGTCAAGGCGGCGATTATGAGGAGTACGGGGTCTCGTATGCGGTTTACCGCCCCGTTCTCAAAGGGTTGTCGCAAGTGCCGCATCCGGTGAAACTGCAATTGCAGGTTTTAGTCAAACCCGAATTTGCCCGCAAAATCGAGCCCGAGGTATTGTATGCTTTGTTTCAGCCTTATTTGAAGCAAAGCGAGGGGATGCCGGTCAAACTTTATCTTGACTGTGTCGATGGCAAATTTATGCTTAAATTCGCCATCGACGAGTAAGCGTCAGCGGGTTTTTTTATCATCGCGCAACGCGTACTTGATCCATTTTTTTTCCCAAATATCCGGGTAGCGGCCCAAGTTGTCGGCATAGTCGTTTTGCAGATTGACTTTGCCGCCGCCTTCGGGTAAATCAATCGCAAACTGCGGCACGGCAAGACTGCTTAAATGCGTTCTGAAGTGCCGCAATGCCGCCAGCCCGGACTCAATCCCGGTCTCAAAATGGCGGACCCCCTGTACCGGATCAAGGTGAAACAAATAATGGGGCTTGATCCGGTGTTTGATCAAATTGCGCAGCAATATTTCCAAAATTTCGGGTTGGTCGTTGACTCCCTTCAGAAGCACCGTTTGATTTAATACCGGCACCCCCTGACTGCTGAATTTTTGGCAGACCGCCAATGCCTTGGGGTGCAACTCGGCCGGATGGTTAAAGTGGGTGACGAGCCACGTTTTTTTACTTTGGGCTATGGTGGCGATTTTGGTGTCGCTGACTTGATCGGGGTCGGTGACTACGAGCCGGGTGGCGATGCGTAAAATATCCAGCGACGGCAAAGCGTCAAGTGTGTTTAAAATATGGATAAACAGCTGGTCATTAAGCATCAGGGGGTCGCCTCCCGAAATCAATATTTCTTTGACCTCGGGGTGCTGCCGCAAATAGCTGACAACTTGCGTCAATTCGTCAATGGTCAAATCACGTAAACTCTCCCCCTTTCTCCACAGCCGTTTGCGGAAGCAAAAACGGCAAAAAGTCGCACATTTCCCGCTTGCCAGCAACACGGCGCGGTCGGGGAAGCGGTGGATCAGCCGGGGGACCGGCATTTGTTTGGCCTCATGCAGCGGATCAAAGGAGGAGTCCAGATCGGCGAGCTCGGCCGGGTCGGGCAGGCACTGTCTGGCAATCGGGTCTGACATTCCCTTGGCCGGGTCGATCAGCGATGCATAGTGAGCGCTCACTTTGACCGGGAATACTTGGGCGACTTGCGCCATCTCCGGCGTGACGGCAATGCCGCAAGCTTGTTGGAGTCGGGTTAAATTCATGATGCAAAATACATTTCGCCGTTAACCAGATTGACGGCGGCCAGTTTCTCGGTATGCAGCAAGTTGAGCCGCCGGTAAAAGTAATCGAGCAAAATCTCTTTGGCCCGCTCGGTGCTGGTAAATACCCGGCGGCAACCGGTAAGTTCGACCAAATCCCCAGCCGGATCGACAATGCGCAGCAATTCCCCCTCTCTGACGGTAAATTTGGGGTATCCTTGCAAGATTTGCTGCCGTCGGCGCGGCCACTCGGCGTCGATCCGGGCTGCCTCCTTGAGCATGGCGCGGTGATAAAAGTTTTTGGCATCGGCGATCCCGCAGGCGCGAATGAGCTCAATCGTCCGACGGTCGTCTAAAATTTCGCGCATCTCCAAGGCAACTCGGCGCATGGCGTCCATGCGAAACAGCCGGTCAACCCAAGTTTTGCGGCGCACCTTGTCGATGTCCACCAGAGCAAAACTTTTGAGTTTGGACGAGTAGAGGATATTGCCGTTGTGAAAATCGGGGTGATAGACTCCGCTTTGCAGCACTTTTTTGATGAAAATGCTCCACTCGTGCAAAAATTGATCCGGGTCGGCGTTGATTTTGACAAAGTTGCGGTAATAATAACTCCTCACCGATACGCCGCCGGGGTACTCGCGCGTGATTACCACACCGCAGCGCTCGCCGACACCGCAGGCCAAATACTCGACCACGGGAAGATTAAATTTTATCAGCAGCCGGCTGCATTCGTATTCGCGTACCGCATTGCGCGGCTTGAGCAAAAAATACTTATAGTAAAGATTGCCCAGATGATAGACCTGCCGCCGCTCGTTTTGCTTGATCTTTTGGGCAGCGGCAGGCAACAGCTCGGGGGTGTCAAACAATTGATCCAAATTTAAATCGTTATGGAGGTAATTCATAATGCCGCTCCGCCGTTGATGATGGCGGTCAAAAAAACAGTGCCGCCAAATTTGCGCAAATTGACCGCGCTCAGATTGGGGTGGTTGAGAAATTTTCCGACTTCACCGGGGGTGTCGGGGAGCTCCCAAATGAGCAAGGCTCCGGCTGTTTGGCGCAAAAATGTCGGGTCGCTCAAGAGTTTTGTAAAATACGCCGCCGACTCGGGGTACGGGGGATCGGCAAAAATGAGGTCAGGGAGCTCCGTCTGCAATGCAATGGGGGCAAAGTTGGCGGCATCGCCGCCGAGAACTTTAAACTCGGCTTTAACGCCGGTTTTACGGACTTTTTCGATGTTTTTTTCGATAAAGTGCCGGTGCTTGCCTTCGCTCTCGACAAAATAAACGTGATCGGCGCCGCGGCTCGCGCTCTCCAAACCCAGCGCCCCCGAGCCGGCAAACAAGTCGAGGACAATGCTCCCGGGGATTTTGGCCCCGAGGCTGTCAAACAAGGCTTTGCGCGCCCGGGCGAGCGTCGGACGCACTTCCAGCCCGGGAGGCGCCTCAAGGATGATGTTTTTGGCGGCTCCGGCGATGATTTGCATTATAAGGTTATTCCCACTCGATGGTGCCCGGCGGTTTGCTGGTAATGTCGTAAACCACGCGGTTGACGCCGTCGACCTCGTTGATGATCCGGGTCGAAATTTTGCCCAATAAATCATAGGGGAGTTGCACCCAGTCGGCGGTCATGCCGTCGGTGCTCTCCACCGCGCGGACCGCGATCACATAGTCGTAAGTGCGCTCGTCGCCCATCACGCCAACGCTGCGCACCGGCAAAAAAACGGCAAAGGTTTGCCAGATTTTATAATACAGCCCGGCATTTTTGATCTCGTCAACGATGATCTCGTCGGCGTTTTGCAAAATCACCAAGGTTTCACGCTTGATCGCACCCAAGTGTCGGACGGCGAGGCCGGGGCCGGGGAAGGGCTGGCGCATCACCACGTCTTCGGGCAACCCGAGTTGGCGGCCGACTTCGCGGACTTCGTCTTTAAAAAGCTTGCTCAACGGCTCAAGAAGTTTAAACTTCATATCCTTAGGAAGACCGCCGACGTTGTGGTGGCTCTTGATCATCGCCGCCGGGTTGCCGTCAATCGGCACGCTCTCAATGACATCGGGGTAGGTTGTCCCCTGCGCCAGAAATTTGGCGTCGGCAATTTGGGAGGAGGCGTCGTCAAAGACTTTGACGAACTCGTGGCCGATGATTTTGCGCTTGGCTTCGGGTTCCTCGACACCGGCCAATTTGTCCAAAAAGCGGTCGGCGGCATCGACGTAAATTAATTTCATATCAAAGTTGCGGCCAAAGAGGTCCTGAACGCGCTGGGCCTCGTTTTTGCGCAGCAGACCGTTGTTAACAAAAATACAGTTGAGTTGTTTGCCGATGGCTTTGTGGATCAAAGCGGCCGCGACTGAGGAGTCAACCCCGCCGGAGAGCCCCAAGATCACATTGGCGCTGCCCACAGTTTTTTTGATTTCGCGGACCTGCTGCTCGATAAAGGACTCCATCGTCCAGTCGCCGACGCACTTGCAGACCAAGTGGCAAAAGTTGCTGATAATCGTCTTGCCCTCGGGGGTGTGGACGACCTCGGGGTGAAACTGGATGCCGTAAAAGTGGCTGCCGAGCTTGAGCGCGCAGTACTCGGTGTTGCCGCTGGAGCCCAAAATTTCACACTTGTGATCGGGGGGCAGTGCGGTCACTTTGTCGCCGTGCGACATCCAAACCTGGGTTTCTCCGACCAGACCGGCAAAAATATCACTCGATTGGGTAATATTGAGCATCGCCTTGCCGTACTCGCGGGCCTTGCCGCGTGTGATTTTGCCGCCCAGGGTATGGATCATCAGCTGCAAGCCGTAGCAGATGCCCAAGACGGGAATGCCGAGCTCAAAAATTGCCGGGTCGCATTTGGGGGCATGGGCCGCATAGACGCTGGCGGGGCCGCCCGAGAGGATGATGCCCTTGGGGTTCTCGGCTTTGATCGCCTCGGCGCTGGTAAAGTACGGCATGATTTTGCTGAAAACGCAGCATTCACGGATGCGGCGGGCGATCAGCTGGCTGTATTGCGAGCCGAAGTCTAAAACGATGATACTTTCACTCATATCGATTTTTTCCTCAAAAAATAAAATATTTGTTTTTAAACGGAATGCCTCAGCGCAAGGCAAAAGAATTTCGTTTGTCAACAACCTTGTCTTAATATACACCTTGAAAGTTGAAATTTCACCCGTATATTATAAAAAAACAGGAATTTTATTTTATGAATCTCGATTTGTTGTATTGCCTTAAAATGACCGACAACTCCGGCGATTTCAATCTCGCCGCCGAAATGTTTTCCGCCCTCGAGCTCGACTTCAGCAGTTTGGAGGACCGGGAGAACCGTTGCGTTTACCACATCGTTTATGCCCAGACCCCCGAACTTGCGGCGGCGGGCCGCCGCAACATTGAGGAGTCTCTCTCCTTTTGGCGCGATCTCGGCGTTGAGTTGAGCAACTTTGAGGAGCTGGAGATCAAAAAAGAGGATTGGGCCAACGTTTGGAAAAAATATTTTGACATCATTCAGATATCCCCCAAATTGGCGATCAAACCGAGTTGGCTGGACTATACCCCTTTGCCGGGGCAGGCTGTGCTGGAGATCGATCCGGGGATGAGTTTCGGCACCGGGCAGCATGCCACGACCTTTTTTTGCCTCCAAATGCTTGATGAGCTGGCCGGGAACCCGGAGGTCGCAAGCATGCTTGACGCCGGTTGCGGCTCCGGAATTTTGGCGATTGCGGCCTCCCTTTTAAAGTATCGCCCGATTGACGCCTTTGACTACGACCCGGATGCGGTGATGATTGCCAAAGAGAATTTTGGGTTAAATCACATCACTGATATTACTCCCACCGTGGCCGATGTCGCCGATTACCGCGGTAAGCAGGAGTACGACTTGGTCTGCGCCAATATTTTGGGGCATTTGCTCAAGGCGTATCGCAAAAATATCGGCAGCTGGGTGCGTCCCGGCGGCTATCTGGTGCTGGCCGGGATTTTGGCGACCGAGTTTGACTCGGTGCGCGACGCCTTTGCCGCGCAGGGCTTTGCCGAACTCAAGCGCGACACGTTGCGCGAGTGGACAAGCGGCCTCTTTCAAAAGCAAAGCTGATCGTCGTTATAAGAAAAAGAGCGGCCTCCCGGTGGGGAAGCCGCTCATTTTTTTGCCGCATCAGCGGACGACGACCGCCTCAATGTTTAACGCTTCGGCGATTTTGACGATGGTTTCGGCATGGTGGCCGACGCCGAGCGCAAAGTGGTGGGTCGGCCCCTCGGCCGCCCAGCGCTTCAGAAAGGTCCGCACGTCGGGCTTGAATTTGCCGTGGGTGTTGGTGTTGCCGGTGGGCGGGATGGGCCCGGCGACCGATTCGCCTTCGGCAATCACAAATTTAAATTTGCCGTCGTTTTTGACGCTGATACTCAGCATGGTAATGGGCCCGTGCTGGATGCAAAACTCGACGCCCGCGCCGGAACCGGGTTTGCCGTGGTATTTTTTGAGACTGCGGATGACCGGTTTGCCGTTGGCGATGTTAAGATGGTGGGGACCGTCGTGGCCGACCAACACTGTGTCGCGGGCGAAATCCACCGGGTGAAACTCGGCAAACGAGCCGCCGATCTCCAAGCGGTCCATGATCATCATCGCCAGACACGTCTTGATGTCAAATTCGCCGCACATCGGGAAGCCCGCGCCGTTTAAGAGCGAGTTGCCGACAATGAAATTAGTCACCATCTGCCGGATCGGCGAATCGGGTTCGCCCTCATAGTAATACGCAAGCCCGGTAAGTTTCTTGACTTCGATGTATTTTTCGAGCGTAACCGCCACCCGGGCGGCGATGTCGAGGTCGGAGTCGGTGAGCTTGTAGGTCAAGGGGTCGGAGACCGGATCGGGAGTGTCGAAAAAGTCGAGGATGCGTCGCTTCATCGCCGCGACTTCGTTGCTCCCGGAGGTGACGGTTTTGAGAATGGCATACATTTCACCGGCTTCGCACTGGACGACGTGGCAGCCGAAACTTGCGGTGACCGCAGTCGGGTCGGTATGCATGTCAAGCATCGCCTCCAGCACGTGGCCGAGGTGGCCGATCCGGGCGCGCTTGAGATCATGCAGCACGTGGGCGATTCGACACCATTCCTTTAACTCGGCATCGGCCACGGGGTCGTCGTGCAAGGTTCCTAAAATCACCGGCGGCGCGGCTTTGCCCATGCGGACGGCCACTCCGGTGAACTCCGGGACTGAGCAAAAGTCGTCGTTGCAAAGCTGCATATACGTCGTCGCTTTTTCGTAGTGCATCGCCTGCAAGGGTTGCAAAGCGACCAATACGACGGGGATATTCATCTCGCGGATGATGGCACCAAAGGTGGCGCTGGTGCCGTAAGTGAGCATGTCGACAAACAAGACGTCGAGGTCGGCCGCCTTGAGTTTGGGCAAGGCCGCATAGGCGCGCTCGGCGTTGTCGATCATGCCGAACTCAATGACGTTGACCTGATGCTCTTGGATTTTTGTTTTGAGGACGGTCATTTTTTGCATTAATTCGTCCAACAGTCCGTCAAACTGTTTCCAGTAGGTGTCGAGGCCGACTCCCAGCAAACCGATGTTAGCGGTGAGCGGGTGGCGGCGCGAAATCGTATGTTTCATTTTATTCCCCCCCAGGATATGATCATGGTTTCATTGACATTGTTGACAATATATTTTTCGCCGAAGCCGTCGCTGGTTTGCTCGACTTCGAACTCGTTGGCCTCCAGCAAAGTCTTCGAGACCGGGTCGCCGGAGCCTTTGCGGAACGTGATTTTTTGCGTTCGCCCGTGCTCGGGGCGGAATACTACGCGGCCGTTGGTCAACCCCTGTACCGAGATGCGGCGCGCGACTCCCGGCATCAGCGAAATTTCCTCTTTGACTTTGACGACGCCGTCATCGCCGGAGACAAAAACGCGGCACTCGGCGTTGACCGCCTTTTGAGTGTTGTACAAGGCTTTGCTGCCTTTGAGATACATTTCAAAGCCGGTAAAGGCAGGAGCGCCGTCGGGGAAGCGCATCAGTTGACGCAGGGTCATATCTTCGCAAAACTCGGCCAGGTAAACCGCGTTGTTAAACATGCGCAACGTCAGTCGCGGCTCCTGCTGCGAGTATTTAAATTTCTCAAACTCAATGTCGTAGCCGAACTCTTTGAGACCGATGCGGAAGAAATTTTCGCAGTAAAAATACTCGCTGCGGTCAAAGCGGTTGATGCCGCCGTTTTTCTCCATCGAAAAACTGTTGGTGCCGCGGATCCAAAGGAGATTGGGGTGATAACACACCATTGCCGGACGGGTTTTGCCGTTTTGGGTGTATTGGGCCAAAACTTTGGCCTTGACCCCAGCCTTGAGTTGGCGGTCGAGTGGGCCGCCGGAGTAAGTGTCGAGGTGGCGGACTTGCCGGACCGGACTTTTGTCCACGGCGGCGCCTGTCATGACAAAGTCGCCAGACAATCCGGCCACATCCTCAAGCTCCAGCCATTGCTCGATCACCTCGCCGCGGGCGGGGCCGTAAAACATGATTTTGACGCCGTCAAGCTTTTTCAAGGTTTGCATGATTTGGGCGTTGACCGTAAATATGGTCGGGATAACCAATACCCGGCCGGTGAAATCTGCTCCGTTGGCAATTGCTTTGAGGAAATTGCCGCCCGAAATGATGCCGTTTAACGGGAAGCCGGAGTTTAACGCGCTGCAAATCAGCTGGTCGCCTGCAAAAATTTCCTCCATGCGCTCGCCGGCATAGACATTGTCATGGTATTCGTCAAACGGGTACAGCCACAGCAAGGGGCCGAAGGTGTCGGCCATCGTCCGCTCGGCGTCGTGCAAATAGGGGATGACCTCCTCGGGCACCTGGTCGGGCATCCGGCCGTAAGAGTCGTCCAAGGTGAGCATGTGCAAGGTTTCGGGCTTGTCGAGCTTGCCCTCGCTGTTGACCCGGGCGATGGATAAGGGCAGATAAATATCGTGCGGCATCCGGCCATAGCGGTCGAGCCACGGCGAGTTGACAAACCACGGGTCATGGATGTAAAAGCGGAAGGGGAATTTTTTCCCTTCCGGGAGTTCGGCAATGTGGCTCATCCAGCCCGCCAGCTCGAGGCCGAAGTTGCCGTTTAAGGCGGCCCACGGCGAGTTGGGCGGGACCTCGATGTCGTTTACCGTCTGATAAATTTCCCGCAAGGGTGTCGCGTCGCTGGTTAAATCCATCCCGGTGGAGAGGTTGGTGCCGCGCGTCTCAATTGGAAATTTGGGGCACTCGCGCCGGAAATCGTGCCAAAAGTCAAACATCGCATTTTTGACTTCGACGCTGCGTGAAGGGGTAAACTCAATGCCGTCAAAGATTGCGCCGCAGTCGCCCCATGTCTCCATGCCGAAGCCGAAGCCGTTGGAGAACCAAATGTAGTCAAACCCCATGTCGGTGAGAAAAATTTGCGCCTGTTTCCCTAAAAAAGTGCCGAAAGAGGTATCCTCGGGGATCCCGTTGGGGTAGGCCGCATAGCTGTGCGTGTCGGCATGGAGTCTTGTGTAGCAGCAGACGAAGGTTTTGCCGCCCAGGCAAAAACCGCGGCAGATTTCCGGGTGGCGTTTGTATTTGAAATCCGATTTGGCAAACTCCGGGCCGGAGTCAAAAGTCGCTCCCAACCGTAACTCGCGGCCGAACATTTCGCGGAAGGTCGCTTTTAAAATACCCAGCAGCCGTTTGAAGTCGCCGTAGGTGTAGTCGGGCGGATTTTGCATATACAGCCGCGGCAGCTCGTGGATTCGCTTGCGCTCCGGCGGCAAGCTGGTGTCTTCTCCGTGCGGGTTGGCGACGCCGACCCACTTGGCCCACTCAAAGGTGTCGGTCATTTTGCCGTTATACTCCAGAATCTCCGAACCGTCGGCGGCCCAAAACATCATCGACACACTCTCGGCGCGCTCAATCAAATTGCGCCACTGTGAGAAGATTCTTCTGGCGACTTTGGTCATTCCCTCATCCGACAGATCGTAAAAGGGCTTCAGCGAAATCTCCAAATCCAGTTTTTTCCAGCTCATTTTGTCTTTTTCCCGTGTTTTCATGCTAAAACAAAGCTTTGTCATGTTTATATTATAGCTTAAAAAAAACAAATGTCTTGGACAAAATTGCATCACCCCGGCAAAAATCGAAAAAAATCAATACAGTCCAAATTATTTTTGTTTCCGATTAATATTGATAAAAAAACAGTAATTTGTTGGGGCGGAGACTTGATTTTTCAGAATATTGGATTAAGTTTGTAAGTGGTATAAAGTTTGATCAGGATCGACTTGGAGGTATTATCTTGGCGAGGGATATTGAGTATATATTGGAGTTGTTGACCGAGTTCGGCATGGTTTCGCCGGAGCAGATTGCCGAAGCGAGGGCGGAGGCCGGACATAGCGAGGGCATGATGGACGTTTTGGACGTCCTCAAAAAGAACAATATTGTGCATGAGCATGATTTGCTGGCCATGTTGGCGCAGCAGTACGGGATGGAGATGATGGATCTCCGCAACTACGAGATCCCCGAGGAGCTGGTCAAGACGCTGCCTTCCGATTTGGTGTTGCAGTACAATGTGATCCCGGTAATGAAACACGACGACGTCCTCACCGTCGCCATGAGCGATCCCACCGATATGGAGACGCTGGACACACTGCGTTATTTGCTCGGCTGCAACGTCGATGCCGTGGTTGCCACTCCCGATCAAATTAAAGCGGTGATTGACCGTGTCTACCGCGCGCAGGGCGAAACGGTCGAAAATATGCTTGAGGATATGGACTCCTCCGGTGACTTGGAAATTTTTGAGGCCTCCAGCGACAGCGGCAGCATGATCGGCGGCCCCGAGGCGGGCGATGAAAATGCGCCCATTATCCGTTTGGTATCAATGCTGATTATCGAAGCGTATAAGCTTAAAGCATCCGACATCCACCTTGAGCCGATGGAGAAGCGTTACCGTGTCCGGTACCGCATCGACGGCGCTTTGCGCGAGTTTGACGCGCCGCCAAAGTATTTGCAGTCCAACTTTACCAGCCGTTTGAAAATTATGGCACGCTTGGATATTTCCGAAAAGCGCATCCCGCAGGACGGCCGTATCCAGATTTCGGTCGGCGAAAAAGACATCGACTTGCGTGTATCTTCCATCCCGACTGTGCACGGCGAGAGTATCGTCATGCGTATCTTGGATAAATCGAGCATCCAGCTGGACATCCCCAAACTCGGGTTTTATGCCGACGATTTAGAGTTGGTGACCAAGGTAATCAGTTTACCCGACGGGCTGTTTCTCGTGACCGGGCCGACCGGTTCGGGCAAAACGACTTCGCTGTACGCCTTTTTAAACACCATCAACACCCCGGTGCGCAAGATCATCACCGTGGAGGACCCGGTTGAGTATCAGCTGTCCGGGATCAACCAGGTGCAGGTGGACCGGCACGTCGACCTCACTTTTGCCAACGCCTTGAGATCCATGCTCCGTCAGGCGCCCAACATCATCATGGTAGGGGAAATCCGCGATATTGAAACCGGTGAAATCGCCATCAACGCGGCGCTTACCGGGCATTTGGTATTCAGCACCTTGCACACCAACGACGCCCCCGGCGCCATCACCCGTATGGTGGATATGGGGGTCAAGCCGTTTTTGGTGGCAACTTCCTTGCGTGCGGTCATGGCCCAGCGTCTCTTGCGCCGTGTCTGCTCCAATTGCAAAAAACCGTATACTCCGACCGCATCCGAAATTAAAATGCTCGGTTTTTCGCAGGAGTATCTGGCCAATCACCAGTTTTACAAAGGCGCCGGCTGTGACCGTTGCGGCCGCACCGGGTACAAAGGTCGTATCGGGATTTATGAAATTTTTATGGTCAGCGAAGATATCGGCAAACTCATTTTTACCAACGAGCCCAGCGGGGTCATCCGTGAAGCCGCCCGTAAAAACGGCATGAGATCACTGCGCGACGACGCTCTGCGCAAAGCCGAGGCGGGGACATCCACGCTCGAGGAAGTCATCTTTGTGACCTTGATGGACGAGTCTTAATTTTAATGCAAGGGTAACATATAAAATGCTTGATATTGAGAGTTCAGCACTGATTGATTTGTTGCAGAGCGAGTTTTCGCAAAGCCGCCCCGGTTTGCCGGAGCAGCTTAAGGAAATCGTCGAGGAGCATGAGCGGACCGGTAAGCCGGTGATCGAAATTATCACCAATTACGGGCTTTTTACCAAGTCGGAAATATTGACCGCCATGGCGGATAATCTCGGGTCCTATGTATGGAATCCGGTCGAGGCCGATCCGAGCAAAGAGGCAATCGATCAGATGGAGGCTTCGACTGCCCGCAGTTACGGGGTGATCCCGTTGGAGGAGCGCGACGGAATGATGCATTTGGCGATGCGCAATCCGCTGGATTATCAGGCGGTGGAGGCGTTGCGTTTTATTGTCGGTCATGATATTTTGCCGGTGGTGGTCGATCCCGACCTTTTTGACCACGCTTTGGAGAAATATTATCCGGAGAAAGTCGACAGCGTCGCCGATATTGTCGCCGAAATGGGCGGCATGGCCGAAGCCGAGGCCGAGGATGCCCGCAGCGATGAGGACAAGGCCAACGATGCGCCGATCGTGCGTTTCGTCGATGCCATTTTGGGGCAGGCCATCAAGCTTAAGGCATCGGACATCCACTTTGAGCCGTTTGAGAAAAACTTCCGCATCCGTTACCGCGTCGACGGTGCGATGTACGAGATGCCGCCGCCGCCCAAGAGTCTGGCGATGCCGGTCATCAGCCGCGTCAAAATTCTCTCGGGGCTTAACATCTCCGAGCGCCGCCGCCCGCAGGACGGCCGTATCCAGCTTAAAATCAGCGGTCGACCGATTGATTTGCGCGTATCGTGTCTGCCGACCAGCTACGGCGAGTCGGTGGTGCTCCGTATTTTGGACCGGAGCGTGGTCAACCTCGATCTGGAAGCTTTGGGAATGGGCAGCGATGTCTTGGAGAAACTCCGCGAAATCATCCGCTTGCCCAACGGCATTTTGCTGGTGACCGGGCCGACCGGCTCCGGCAAAACGACGACGCTCTATTCTTCGCTCAAAGAAGTCAATAACCCGGCCGATAAACTTTTGACCGCCGAGGACCCGGTGGAGTACGACCTTGAGGGAATCATGCAAGTACCGATTAACGATGCCGTGGGGATGACCTTCCATAAAGCATTGCGTGCGTTTTTGCGTCAGGACCCGGACCGCATCATGGTAGGGGAAATCCGCGACTTTGAAACTGCCCAGATCGCCATCGAAGCTGCGCTCACGGGGCACTTTGTATTCAGCACCTTGCATACCAACGACGCCGCAGGTACGGTGACCCGTCTGGTGGATATGGGGGTGGAGCCGTTTTTGATCTGCTCCTCGCTCTCCGGGGTATTGAGCCAGCGCCTCGTGCGCCGGGTGTGCCGCAACTGCAAGGTGGTGTACGATCCCACCGATGAGGATCTGGCGCGAATGAAAGTTGACCGCGCCCAGGTCGGCAACCGCAAATTTGTATACGGCAAAGGGTGTCCGGCGTGCAACAACACCGGGTACAAAGGACGCAAAGCTCTTTGCGAATTGTTGGTGGTGACCAATCCCATCCGTGAGTTGATATATGCCAACGCGCCGATGACGCACATCCGCGAAAAAGCGCGTGAGCTCGGGATGCGTACGATCCGCGAGGATGGGATTTTGGCCATTATGAATCAGGAAAGTTCGGTGGACGAAGTATTACGGTACACCTAAGACAGGAGAATTGACAAATGCCGCAATTCAATTATGTAGCCATAGACGGCTCCGGCAAGGAGCAAAAGGGCAAAATCAATGCCGAAAACGAAGACGCCGTAACCAAGATGCTGAAGGACAAGGGTTTGTTTCCGACGTCCATCAAGTCGATGGAAAAAGGTGTCAAACCGCCCACCCCCAAGGTCAAGGCCAAAGATAAAAAAGGTGGCGGGTTTAATCTTAATATTTCTCTCGGCGCCTCGGCCATCAAAACCAAGGATTTAACCGTCGTCACCCGGCAGCTGGCCATTTTGCTCGGCGCCGGTTTGCCGTTGATCCGCTCGTTGCGCACATTGGAAAAGCAGACCAAAAATCCGGCGGTAAAACAGGTGCTCGGCAAAACCGCCGACACCGTTGAAACCGGGGCCACCTTTGCCGAAGCCTTGTCGCAGCACCCCAAATCGTTTGATAAACTTTATCTCAACATGGTGCGTGCCGGGGAGGCGTCGGGGGCCATGGAGATCATTCTTGACCGTCTCGCAAGCTTTATGGAAAAGGCCTCGCGCATTTCCGGCAAGGTCAAATCGGCGATGATTTACCCGACCGTAGTGTTGACGGTAGCCATCGCCGCGATCGTCGGTTTGATGATTTTCATCGTACCCAACTTTCAAAAGATTTTTAAAGAATTGCTGGGGCCCAACGAGCCGTTGCCGGGGATTACCACCTTTGTAATGGGGATCAGTAACACGTTGCTGTCGCAATGGTATATGTATGTCGGCGGGGTGTTTGCCATCTTTGTCTTCTTTAAGGTGTTAAACAAAATCCCGATCGGCAAGTGGGCGCTCGACTGGGTTAAATATAATATGCCGCTCTTTGGCCCGATTATCGCCAAAACTGCGATTTCCCGTTTCGGACGAACGCTGGGTACTTTGATGGCCTCCGGGGTGCCGGTGTTGAACGCGCTGTCGATTGTGCGCGAAACTTCCGGCAACGAAGTAGTGTCATCGGCCATCCAAAAGGTGCATGACGCTGTAAAAGAAGGGGAAGGGATCGCGGTACCGTTGGGCGCGACCAAGATTTTCCCCGAGATGGTAATCAGTATGGTGGAAGTCGGCGAGGAAACCGGTAAATTGCCCGAAATGTTGGACAAAATCGCCAATACCTACGACGAAGAAGTGGACAACGCCGTGGGCGCCTTGACCTCCATGATTGAGCCGTTGATGATCGTCGGCTTGGCCGTGATCGTCGGTACCATCGTTATCGCCCTCTTTTTGCCGCTCACCAAGATTATCGAAAAGATGAGCTGATGTCAAATCTGTACGCTGTCATTATGGCGGGTGGGCGCGGCGAGCGCTTTTGGCCGCAGAGCCGCAATGCGCGTCCCAAGCAGCTGTTGAAATTGCTCGCAGAGGCGAGCATGTTGCAGCAGACGGTTGACCGGCTCAAGGGGTTGGTGAGTCCCGAAAATATTTTGGTAATCACCAACAAAGATTATGTGGGCGCGGTCAAGGCTTCGGTGGATCTTCCCGATGTCAACATCATCGGCGAGCCGGTTGGTCGCGATACCGGCCCCTGCGTCGCTTTGGCGGCGGCGTTGGTGCGCGAGCGCGGCGGGGTGGATGCGGTGATGATGCTCCTCCCGGCCGACCATGTGATCAACCGGATCAATGATTTTCAGCAAACCTTGCGCGAAGTCGTTAATTTAACGAAGCGCTTTCCCCGCGCGTTGTTTACCATCGGCATTCGTCCGGCGTACCCGGCGACGGCCTATGGCTATATTTGCTGCGGCGAAAAAATTGCGGATGCGCAAGGCAGCTTTTTTCACTCCCAAGGTTTCCGTGAGAAGCCGGATTTGGTGACAGCCGAGCAGTTTCTCGCCGCCGGCAATTATAAGTGGAACAGCGGGATCTTTGTTTGGAAATATCAGGCCATTTACGATAACTTCCCGCTTGCCTTAAGGAATTTGTGCGATCAAACCGTCGCGATGCTTCAAAATGGCCGCTTTGAGTATGATTTTCCGGAATTTTTTGCCAAGCAGCAAAAGATTTCGATTGATTACGCAGTGATGGAGAAAGCGCCGGCGGTGATTGTCGGCGAGGCCCGCTTTGATTGGGACGATTTGGGCAGCTGGTCCGCCTTGCGCAATCAGCTTGCGCCCGATGCCGACGGCAATATTGTCAAGGGTGAATTTCGCGGCTTGCGGACCAAAAATTTGATCGTCTGCGCCGAAAAGAATCATCTGGTCGCCGCCATGGATGTCAAAAATTTGATCATTGTCAACACCCCCGACGTGACGCTCGTTTGCAGTGATGCGAGTGACCAAAAGATCAAAGAGTTGCTGCAAAGCATCCCCGACGCCTACAAATAAGCGATGATACCCGCGGGAGAAACTATGTATACTCTGCTTGATATCGGCAATACCCGGACGCGTCTGGCTGTTTTTGACGGCAGCCGGATCGAGATCGTGAGAGTGTTCAACACCTCCGAATTAGCCCCCGCCATGCTGACCGGCTGCCAAGATATCTTTGCCGCCTGCGTCGTTCCTGACGCCAAGGCCCGGCTTACGGGTCTGCCGATTACTTACCTCTCTGCGCGAAATGCGGGCACCTTGATTGATTTTACGCAAGTAGACTCCTCTACGCTGGGTGCCGACCGCATCGCCAATTGTCTGGCCGCATTGGATTACCCCTTGCCGGCCATTGTGATTGACTGCGGGACGGCGATTACACTGGAGGTAATCGATATTGACCGGGTATTTCGCGGCGGCGCGATTTTGCCCGGGCGGCAATTAATGCGTCAAGCGTTGCACGACCATACCGGGGCCTTGCCGCTGGTGCCGCTCTCTGCCATGCCGCCGACGGTCGGGGTGGATACCTCGAGCTCGATTGCTTTTGGCATTGACGGCGGGATTGCCGGGATGGTGCGTGAGCTGGTCAGTCAAATCCAAGTCCGGATGGGGGAAGGTTTTATCTTGCTCGGCGCGGGCGGCGACATCGACTTTTTGCGGCAAAACTTGCCCGAAATCCAAAAGACTCGGAGTGATTTTACGTTGCACGGACTCTTGAGGTTTGCGCAAAATTTCCAACCGTAAGTTTTACTTTTCCGGCTTGAGAATCATATCCAGCGACATCGGCCGTCCCGGTGCGGGCAAACTGGTCAACTGTGCCAGCCTCGCCCGGCAAAGGTCGTCAAAGGCCTTGCTGCCCGAGCTGCCGACCAATTCAGCTTTTAATACTTTACCGTCGGCCGTGACATCCAATTTGAGGTGAATATCTTTTTGCCCGGCCTCCAGGTTGGCGAGGTTGCTGCCCAGATATTTGGTCAAAAGGTCGCCGATTTTATTGGCATAACCGCTCCCGTCATCGCCGCCGCCGGCCGGGGTGGCATGGTTGGGGGTACCCACCGCCTGCCCGACGTTTTTGGTGCCGATTGGGACCATGGTATTGGGATTAAAGTTGTCGTTAAAGACCTGATCTTTGGAATTTTGAGTTTTTGCCGCCGTGGTCGGCTTGGGCGGTGCCGACGGCTTGACCGGCGCGGGTTTTGGCGGACTCGGCTTGGGCGGACTTGGTTTGGGCGGCGTAGGCACAGCCACCGGCGACGGACGCGGCGACGGTTTGGGGATGTCCGGTGTGGGCGGTGTCGGTTTGGGGACGTCCGGCGTAGGCGGTGTCGGTGTGGGCGGTGTCGGTTGCGCCGGCGCGGAGGGCGGCGGCGCCCGCTCTGGCTTCCCCGCCTCCCGATCAGTGGAGGGCAGTCCCTCCAAACTTACTTTATAAGCGACCTCTTCGGCCGGGATCAAATTGCTGAAAAAAAAGTAAAGCAGCATCGGCCCCAAAAGCAATACCGCATGAACGACGCTCACAGAGATGACTATCTTTTGGCGCCGTTTTTTGATCGCTTGTTGATTTAACAACGGATAGGGCGGAGATTCTTTCATTTACGCTCGGCTTGGGTTACCAGAGAGACATCGTCAAATCCGGCTTGACGGATTGATTTCATAAGATCAATGACTTCATTGTACTGCCGTTCGCCGTCGGAGCGCAACAATACGTTGGTCTTGGGGTTGTTGGCTTTGACTTCGACCAAAATACGGGTCAGCTCATCTTTGGTGACGGCCCGTTTGTCAATTAAAATGGTGCCGTCTTTGGTCAAGGTGACGCTTTTAAAGTCTTTTTCCGGCAATTTGGACGAATTCATCTCTGGGGCCTGAATGGCGGTCCCGTACTCCATAAGGGGCATGGTGAGCATAAACACGATCAACAGCAAAAACATCAGGTCCAACAGTGGATTGACGTTGATTTGATCAATGGGGGCAATTTGCGAACGGCGGCGGTTTCTGCGCATTTTTACAGCAGCTCCTGTTGATTTTCGGGCCGTTGCGGCTGGTTGCTGCGCTCAAAGCCGAGTTGCTCCAGCTTGAGCTTGGCCATGAATTCCTCGGTAAAGTTATCCATATAAACCGTGGTGGCGCGGATGCTGTTGTTTAAGAGGTTGTACCCGACCATCGACGGGATGGCGACGACCAGCCCGGCCACAGTGGTTAAGAGCGCCCCGGCGATCCCGGGTGCCATCGCGTTAAAGTCCGGCTTCCCGGCAATCGCGATCCCGGCAAAGGCGAGCATGACCCCCCATACCGTACCGAAGAGTCCCAAAAACGGGCTTACGCTGACCAGCGTTCCCAAAATCGGAATGCGCTCCTCAAGCTCCATGATTTGGCTGGATACTTCGCGCTCCAGCACGGCCTCGATGGCGTTGTATTGTGCCTCGGAGAGTTTGGTCGGGCGGGCGACGACCACGGCGTTGTAAGACTTGGGCGCATCCTGCTCGTAAAACTCGACCAGTTTTTTCAGCCCTTCGCTGCAAACCTTGGCGGCCGGGCTCGGGTCGTTGGCGGCCTCCTGGACCATCGAGGCCGAGCCTAGCACCCGTTGCGAACCCCGGAACCGGTTAAAAAAGCGCAACGACCCGGCATTGGCGCGGTGCACCGAGATGGCCTTGTCGAGCATGATGCTCCAGGTGATGATTGAACCTAAAACCAGGATGATAACAATGGCTTTCCCCAGCGCGTCGCTGTTTTCAAACGTGTAATAAATGCTGGGCGACTCGGCTAACATGAAAAAATTTGCTGTCATATCAAAAAAACTCCGAAAATTTTTGGATTATCACTTTATAAAATATAATACCGGGATTATATTCTACAAGTGCAAATCAACTGATTTTTTTTAAAAAAATGGAGAATAGTTTATGTCGGATGAGAAAATTGTGTTGGGCTTTGATGTCGGCGGTACCAAAATCGGGATCGGCCTGGTTTCGCAGAGCGGAAAATTGCTGGCCAAAGACCGGATCGAAAACGTCAACACTCGCCCCGAAGACATTTTGCCCCAAATGGTTAAAGTCGCCCAAAGACTGGTTGCCGACTGCCATTTTAAAATGTCCGACGTCGCCTGTTTCGGGATTTCGGCGCCGTTTCCGGCCGATGCAGTCAACGGGATCATGACCGCCCCGCCCAACAATGCCTTGTGGCGCAACGTTCCCATCCTCAAATATCTCAAGGATCACCTCCAAATTGACGGCTGTTTCGAAAACGACGCCAACTGCGGCGCTTTGGCCGAGTGGTTTTTCGGTGCCGGGCGCGGCTGCAAGGATTTTATCTATTTGACCATGAGCACCGGCATCGGCGGCGGGATCATCGCGGCCGACCACCTGATCCGCGGCGGCAAGGCGTTGAGTGCGGGTGAAATCGGCCATACGGTGATTGAGCTCAACGGCCGTCAGTGCAACTGCGGGCTTAAGGGTTGCTACGAGGCTTACTCGGGCGGCCGCGCCTTGGCTCAGCGCATGCAAGAGGAGCTTAAGGATCAGCCCAATCACGCCATTGTCAAATTTGCGGGCGGCAAACTCGAAAACATCGACATGCTCGCTTTGGAAAAAGCTGTGCGCGCCGGTGATGCCTACGCCTTGGCCTTGTGGGACGAAATGAGCTTGCGCAATGCTCAGGCCTTCGGGATTTTGATCAATACCTTTAATCCCGAGCGTTTGGTGCTCGGCACCCTGGCTTGGGCGGTCGGCGACCTTTATACCGACCCGATCAAAAAATATCTGCCGCAGTTTTGCTGGAAAGAGCCGATGGAGCATTGTCAAATCGTCAGCAGCGAGCTGCAGCGCGACATCGGCTATTACGCCGGGGCCGCAGCGGCGATGAACCACCTTAAAGAGCTCGGGAAGTAACCCCCATGTCCGCCGGGATCAGCTACCGCGATGAATTGCGGCGCAAATTGGTCCACCTGAGCTCTTTGTGGATGCCGTTGGTGATGGTGTTTTTGCCGCAGCACCGGTGGTTGTTGGCGGGAGTGTTTGGGATATTGAGCATCGCAAGTTTGCTCGTCGAGCACGCCTATGCAAGCGGCAATGTGACGGTGATCAAAGTCTACCGGATTTTTTTCCGCAATATGTTGCGCAAAGAGCCGGTGCCGGGGCAATGGGTCATCAGCGGCGGGCCGTACGTGTTTGCCGCGGCGTGTCTTTCGCTGCTGCTTTTTCCCGCCCGAATTGCCGCTTGCGGCATGGCGGTGATGCTTCTCGGCGACACCGCGGCGGCGTTGATCGGGCGCAAATGGGGAAAACACAAACTTGTCAACGGCAAATCGTTGCAGGGGTTTGTCGGCTTCTTTGCTTTCGGTTGTTTGGGATGTTTTGCTTTTCTTGCTTTGGGCAGTTTTCCACTCGCTGCATATTATTATGCCATCGCCGGGGTGCTGCTCGCCGATTTGGCTGAATTGTTTGAAAAGCAGATCAGGCTGGATGACAATTTCTCGATCCCGTTGGCGGTGGGCGGCGTTTTGCTGCTCTCGCTTTGGTAAAAATGAAGGAATTATTGATGCGTTTATTTATCCAGATCCCGTGCTATAATGAGGAAAAAACATTGCCGGAGGTGATTCGGGATCTTCCGACACAGATTGACGGCATTGATGAAATCGAAATTTTGATCATTGATGACGGGAGCACCGACGCGACCGTCGAGGTGGCGCGCAATCTGGGGCTCCGGCACATTGTCCCACTGGGGTCCAACCGGGGGCTGGCGACGACATTTCGCATCGGGGTCGAGTATGCGCTGGCGCACGGCGCTGATATTGTGGTCAACACCGACGGTGACAATCAGTACTTTGGCGGCGACATCGGTAAATTGGTGCAGCCGATTTTGGAGCACCGCGCCGATCTGGTGGTCGGTTGCCGTCCGATTTTGGAGCATAAAGAGTTTAATCCGCTCAAAAAAGTGCTGCAACTTTTGGGCAGCTGGACCTTGCGGCGCATCTCCAAAACTGCGGTCCGCGATGCCGCCAGCGGTTTCCGGGCGTTTTCGCGCGAGAGCTGTCAGCGGATCTTTATCCACAGCCGCTTTTCGTACTGCATGGAGACTTTGATCCAGGCGGGCAACAGCGGGATCCGGGTGGCGTCGGTCGATATCAGAGTCAACCCCAAGACCCGCGAGTCGCGGCTTTTTCGCAATATTTTTCAGTACATCCGCAAATCCGGCGGTACTATGCTGGCGATGTTTATTCTCTATCGCCCGGGTGCATTTTTCACCCTTTGCAGTCTGCCCTTTTGGCTGGCGGCATTTGCGCTCGGGTTGCGGGCGCTCTATTTGTCGGTGAGCCATGCTACGATGCTCAAAAGTTATTTACCATCTCTGCTTGTCATGGTGATTTTGGCGGTGGCCGGGCTGATGTTTAATGTGCTGTCGGTCGTGGGCTCACTGTTGCGTGCTCAGCGCCGGATCAGCGAGGAGGTGCTTTACCTCACCCGCAAAAACGGTCAGCCCAAAATATGAAGATCAAAGAATTTCTGTCAAAATACCTGACGCTCATCAAATACACCGTTGGCTGCAGTTTGAGTCTGGCGGTAAAAATCGTCATCAACGCGGCCACGGCGGCGCTCGGGTGCTCGGTGGCGGTGTCTTATTTGGTGGCGCAAATTTTGGTCACGGTTTTTTCCTACTTCTTTCACGGCAAAGTCACCTTTGGTTTTGAGGCCAAAGGGCCGGCCGATCACTTGAAGCATTTTTGCGGTTACTTTGTCAGTGTCTCGATGTTTAAAGTCGTCGATTATCTGTTGGTGGTGCTTTTGAGCGGCTTTGTGCTTGCCCGGCTCGAGGCGCATATGACCCTCGGGTATTGGGGCAAACAAACTGTGGTGGCGTCGCTGATTGTGATTTGTAACGGCGGGATTTTTGCGATGCGCTACTATTGGTATAAATTTTTCTTTGGCGGCGGCGTTTTCGGCAGCGGTCGGCTTGATTATTATACCGGCAAAGTCCTCAATGTATTTACCGGTCATGCCGTCGATCAGGAGATCGCCGGCAATGCGGCCAGCGGCGGAGTGACGACGGCTTTGCTCAATCACATGCTTGAAACGCGCGAAATCGACGGGGTGCTCTGTTACCGCATGGAGGTCATTGACGGTAAATTGACAGCCGTCCCGCTGATTGCGACCGACCGGCAAATGCTGCTGTCGGCACAGGGTAGTTTGTATTTTTCATTTGCACCCTTATCGCCTAAGGCGGTGACGCTGATCCGTGAGTTTCCAGGCAAACTGGCCTTGGTGGCGCTTCCGTGCACGGTCAATTTGGTACGCAAGTTGCAGACGGCGGACCCGGCGGTGTACGGCAAAATTAAATTTATCGTCGGTTTGTTTTGCGGGCACAATTCGCAGCCGGAGTTGATTATGCGGGCGCTGGCCAAGCGCGGCTTGCCGGTTGACAATTTGCAGTCGTTCCGCTTCCGGCGCGGCAAGTGGCGCGGCGAGAGCGTGGCGGTGACGCGCGACGGACGCGAGGTCAAGCTGCCGACTTCATTTTTTACATTGTACCAAAATTTATTTATTTTATCCAAGCCGTCGTGCTTGGGATGCGGCGACCATTATGCGGAAAACGCCGATGTGTCATGCGGCGACATTTGGTTGCGTAAATACAAAGCCAGTCAGTTGAAACACTCGATTTTGGCAGTGCGTACGCCTTATGCCGAGTCTGTACTTGTGGCGGCCAGGGCGGCCAAGGTGCTGGCGCTCTCGCCAAGCAGCCAAAAAGAGCTTTACCTCGCCAACATCCGCGCTTGCGTGTTTCACAAGGCGTTGCGCGCAAAGTCTTTGGCTGGCAGGTTGGTCGGACTCAAAGTTAAGGTGCCCGCCGACGCGGCGCCGTTGCGTCTCAACGAGCTGCTGGCGGCATTGATGATTGTCCCGTTGTACAAATTCTCAATCGGCAGACACGGGCACGTGCTTTTTAAAGTGCCCAAAACCGTGCTTAAAATTTATTTATATTGCTTTAAAGGCTTGACCAACTTTTAACAGGTGCAAATGAAATACATCGTGAGCGGCGTTGCCCTCTCCGGCAACAAAGGCGCCTCCGGGATGACCGAGGCTTTGATCCAAAATTTGAGCGAGGCGGATAAGGATGCTTTTTTTTACATCTTCTCTTACTATCCCAAGGCCGACCGGCCGCTGCTTGCTTACGCCAATGCCGCCATTTTGGACGGCAGCCCCCAAAATGTGGTGCTGCTGTTTTTTGCGGTAATCATTTACCGTTTGGGGCGATTGGTGCGTTTGCCGGCAAAATACTGTTGTTGGTCGCGGACGCTTGCGGCGATTGCCGGATGTGACCGCTGGCTGGATGCGTCGGGGATTTCGTTTGTGGATGGGCGCGAGAAGTTTTTGATCTTTAATGTGTTGAGCATTTTTCCCGCGCTTGCTCTCAAAATCCCGGTGATCAAAGTAGCGCAGGCGATGGGGCCGTTTGAACACAAACTCAATTATTGGACGGCCAAAGCCGTGTTACCCCGGATCAGTTGGATCATCGCCCGCGGCAAGGTGACGGCAGATTATTTGCAAACGCTCCAATTGACCAATGTAAGCGAATACTCCGATGTTGCTTTTTCGCTCAAAACCACCGACCGCGACCGCGCCTTTGCTGAGCAGGCGTTTGTGGCCGGCAACCGGCCGGTGATCGGAATTTCTCCGAGTCAGGTGGTGTGGAAGCTTTGTGAGTCTAAAAATATTGATTATCTCGGCGTATTGGCAGCGTGTGTCCGGCAGTTGCTCGCTGACGGCTGTCATTGCGTGGTGTTTCCCCACTCGATCCGGCCCGATACCGATAAGACGCACAACAACGATCTGCCGCTCTTGAAGCGCTTTACCTCCATGCTGCCTGAGTCGGAGCACTTGACCGTGCTCTCCGGCGACATGCAGGCAGGAGAATTGCGCGAGTTGATCGGCCGTTGCGATTTGCTGGTGGCGTCGCGTTTTCATGCGATTATTTCCGCCATGGCGATGAAAGTACCCGCGGTGGTAATCGGCTGGAGTCACAAATATGCCGAAGTTTTGGCTCCGTTTGAGCTGGATGATTTTGTCATCGGCTATCATGAGCTCAAGGAGCCGCATTTACTGCAAAAAATCCGCGATGCTTTGGGCCGTCGCGCCGAATTGAGCTCGTCCATCGCGGCTCATTCACGGCAAATCATTGATGACAACAGCCGCTTTTTTGCGTCAGTCGCCACTCAATCCAAATTCGGTGATTGACGGTTTTAAATTTTTTATGATCAGTACTTTATTGGTATTGTTGATGGGAAATTCCCCTGCGATCAAGGCATAATACCGGCCGTTGCCGCCGATGATTTGCGGATTGCCGAAGCGCAGCGGGATGTCCGCCGACCGGCCGTAAAATACCAGCATGGCGTTGGCCACCTTGATATCTTGCTTGGCGGCATTTTCTCCGTCGTACCCGTCTTTGAGCTGTACCAGTACCGGCAGCGCTTGGCTCCTGGCGTTGTTTATCGCCAGTTGCAGCTCAATGGGCGTGAGGATATTGTCTTTTAACACGCCGTTGACCGCCCGGATCAGCGAAACGACTAAAAATACCGTGACAAACGCGCTCATCAACAGCAGCGCCGGGCGCGGACCGGTCCATTTTTGGAGAAACTTTTTAATATCGTTTGCCCCCGCCGCCGTCAGGACAATGGCAAACAGCGAGATTACCAAAAAATAACGCCCGTGGGGTTTCTCGGGGTGGAGAAACGGAAATACTTTGTAGACCAGATAGCAATGCTCCAAGTAAACTGTCAAAAAGCAAAATGCGATCATTTTAGCGGCCAGCGGTTTGCGCTCCCGGAGCCACAATGCCGCCACTGTCAACCCGGAAACAAAGATCATCGCCTGCGGTAAAAAATCATAATATTTGCCGGTCAGATACAACGGGCGGAAAAACGAGAGCAGATATTCTCCGAGTCCCATGTATTGGGGGTTGACCCGGTCCTTGAGGTGCGAGCCCATAATGATGCCGATCTGACCGGTTTTGACATTAAAAATTTCGTTTAAAATTACGGTTTCGACCGCAATCAAGCCGAGCAAGACGGCCGAAAACAATAAAATTGATGGTGTCAGGTAAAAAATCCAGACACGGAAATAACTCTTGGTGTCGGGATGGTAAACGGACAAAAAGAGCACAATTGCCGGCGCCCAGTAGAGCGACGTAATTTTGCAGCCGTAGGAAAGAAATACCAAAAATGCTGCTGCCGCCACCCATCCGAGGTGTTTGCCTTCAGGCAATAGATCGCCCATGCCATGTAGCAGGCCGCCGGCAGCATTGGCAAAAATTGAGTGCTTTCGCGGACAATCAGGGTAAACAGCAGACAGCCGACAAAGGTTGCCGTCGCCGCCGCTTGACTTGCGAGCTCGCGGGTGATTAAAAAGGCGGCCACGGCGGCGCCGTAGGCGGTGAGCAACGGGTAAAGATAATAAACATAAAGGTTTTGCGGGCCAAAGAGTTTCATCAGACCGAGCACCGGCATGTTGATCATCCAGCGCCCCTGATGGTGGTCGGGCGTAGCCGGAAACCAGACGCCGCTCTCGCAGTAATGGCGCAAAAATGCCCATTTCCACACCGCGTCGCCTGAAGTTTCCACAAAATCAAGCGTAATAAAGCGCCACAGGATAAAAACGATGGTGAGATATGATAACAGTTTGAGCAATGGCAACGTGTTGATTTTGGTTGCACGGGAGCTTAAGAATTGTCCGGCGGCATTGAAAATAGATTGCATGAAAAATATCCTTATCATTGGTTCGCAAACATAATATACCCGGCAACGGCAATTTTTGCAAATAAATTGTTAAATTCGAATGATGATTGGCCGGTCTTTATGTACAAAAATTTGCTAATGTCAACTTATGGTGGTATATTATGACAGATCAAACATTATGGAATCAAGGATGAATGGGATGATGAAAAATAAAAGAACTAAAATAGTCGCCACCATCTCATCGCTTAACTGCGATGTGGAGTTGTTGCGCCAATTGTATCAGGCGGGGATGGATGTCGCCAGACTCAATACCGCTCACATGGATATTGCCGATGCCGCGCTGGTGGTCAAAAATATCCGCCAAGTTTCCGAGCACATCGGGATCATGGTTGACACCAAGGGCCCCAATGTCCGCACCTGCAACGTGGCCGCGCCGCTGGAAGTGCAGCTGGCCCAGCTCATCATGGTGAGCAGCAACCCGCTGGCCGAGGGCGAAGTCGGGTTTCAGGTCAATTATCCGCGCTTTTGCGAAGAGGTTAAGATCGGCCACAACATCGTTGTCGATGACGGCGTGGTGGCGATGGAGATCGTCGGGCGGACCAACGAAAAGGTGCTTTGCCGCGTCACTCAGGCGGGCGTCATCAAGGACAAAAAGTCGGTCAACGTCCCCGATGCCGAGCTGCGGACCCCTGCTTTGACCAAGCGTGACCGCGAATTTGTCGAGTTCGCAATCGACAACGACATTGATTTTATTGCCCATTCGTTTGTCCGCGACCGCGACGACGTGATGGCGCTCCAGAGTATTTTAGACACTCACGACAGCTCGATCCGCATCATTGCCAAGATTGAGAACCGCCAGGGGGTCAAAAACCTCAATTCGATTTTGGACGTGGTGGACGCCGTCATGGTCGCCCGCGGCGATTTGGGGATCGAAATTCCGTTGGAAGAAGTGCCGCTGATCCAAAAACACATCATTTATGAGTGCATGCGCCGCCATAAGCAAGTCATTACCGCCACTCAGATGCTGCAAAGCATGATCGACTCGCCGCGCCCGACCCGCGCCGAAGTAAGCGACATTGCCAACGCCGTGTTGGACGGCACCGATGCCGTGATGCTGAGCGGTGAAACCGCGCAGGGCAAGTATCCGGTGGAGTCGGTTGATATGATGAGCCGGATTATCCGCCAGACCGAGAGCACCAACGACAAGCTTTTTATCCGCCTCGACAAAATTATCGACGAAGGGAGCGCCATTCGCAGTTGTATCGTCCGCTCGGCGGTGGAAACTTCGCGCATGCTCCCGGTCAAGGCGATCATTTGTAATACCCGCAACGGCAACTCGGCCAATCTGTGCTCGGCTTACCGCCCGCAGGTACCGGTCATCGGTTTGACCTACCGCCCGGAAATCGCCCGACAGCTTTCGCTCACTTACGGCGTTACTCCGGGAGTGATGAAGTTTGTCGACAATCCGCACGATTTGTTGAAACAGTCTTTGCGCAAGCTGATTGACGAAAAAATCATCGCTCACGATGATCTGGTGATTTTGCTTGGTCAGTTTTCGTCCGAGTCGCCCTCCACTGACTTGTACAGCATTGTCCGCGCTTCCGAGGTCCTCTGTTGAGCTTTTTCATTGCTGATTTTTTTGACCGCACCGCCTTTTTTCGGGCGATGCGGTTTTTTCTTTTGTATCATCTTATATCTCGCTTAAAATCCCGGAAATTGATTTGCAAAAGCGGTAAAACAGGAATATTTTATGTAAAATAGCAAAAAAATTGTCAGAGATGGGAGAAATGTTTTTTTATGTTGTATTTTTTGTCGCAGTGGAGTGATTTTTTCGGACCTTTGCGTTTGTTTGAGTACGTGACGTTCCGAACCGGCGGCGCGGCGCTGTTTTCCTTTTTGCTGGTGGTTATTTTTGGGGGGCCTTTTGCCGCCAAGCTCAAGTCACTCAACATGCAGGCGGCTGATCGCTACACCGGGCTGATGGACGAGGAGTTCATCAACAAAGAGAAGAACCGCACTCCCTGCATGGGCGGGGTATTGATCATCGGCGCGGTGCTCTTGTCTTCCTTGTTGTTCAACATGATTACCAACCCGATTTCGTTTACGCTGATTTTGAGCACATTGTGTTTTTCGCTGATCGGGTTTTACGACGATTATCAAAAAGTGTTTAAAAAATGCCGAGACGGGATTCCCGGCAAATTAAAATTGGTGTTGCAATTTGCGGTGGCGGCGGGGGCGGTCTGGTATTTGAGCTATCTCCCTGAAATGCGCGAATATATGCAGCAACTGATGATCCCGTTTAACAAAACTCCGGTCTATCACGGCTGGTGGGCATACCCCTTGTCGGTGCTGGTCATCGTCGGCGCCTCCAATGCCGTCAATCTGACCGACGGCAAAGACGGGCTTGCCTCCGGCTGCACGATTTTTTGTACGCTTACTTACGCCGTATTCGCCTACCTGATGGGCCACAAGGTGTTTGCCGGCTACCTCAATATTCCTTACATCTCCGGCGCCGGCGAGGCGATGGTCTTTGCCGCCGCGATCGCGGGGGCGTGCATCGGCTTTTTGTGGCACAACTGCCACCCGGCCTCGATGTTTATGGGGGATACCGGGAGCTTGGCGCTGGGCGGCGCCATCGGTCTTTTGGCGGTATTGGTGCGTCAGGAAATTTTGCTAATTTTGGTCGGCGGCGTCTTTGTGATGGAGGCTCTTTCGGTGATCCTGCAGGTGATTTCGTTTAAAACCACCGGCAAACGGATCTTTTTGTGTTCGCCGATCCATCACCATTTTGAGCGCAAAGGGTGGACGGAGACGCAGATCGTGGTGCGGTTTTGGATATTGTCGGGCGTGTTTGCCTTGATCGCGCTCTCCAGTTTGAAGTTGCGTTAAGATGACTGCCGCAATCATTGTTCCTTGTTACAACGAGTCGGCGTCGATCATCGGCGTGATCGGTCATTTGACCGAGTGTTGCCCCGGCGCGACCGTGATCGTGGTCAATGATTGCTCAACGGACGACAGCGCCGCCAAGGTCGCCGCCGACGGCCGCGCGGTGCTGCTCAATATGCCGATTAATTCGGGGATCGGGGCAACGGTGCAAACCGGGCTCATGTATGCGGCGCGGCACGGTTTTGACTATGCGGTCAAGTGCGACGGAGACGGCCAGCATCCGGCGGATAAAATCAAAAATTTGCTGGTTGTGCTTGATTCCGGGGAGGCTGATATGGTGATCGGCAGCCGTTTTTTGACTGCGGAGGGGTCCAAGTCGACTTTCTGCCGGCGGTTCGGCATCGGTTTTTTTGCGATATTAAATTCGCTCATAACCCGTTGCCGGATTACCGACAACACCTCGGGTTTTCGCGCGTACAACCGGCGCGCGCTGGAGTTTTTGGCGGCGCATTATCCGTCGTTTGATTACCCGGAGCCGGAGGAGGTGATTTTGATGTGGAAAAATCATTTCAAAATTTGTGAAATCCCGACGCCGATGCGCGAGCGGCAGGGCGGGGTGTCGTCGATCAATTTGCACCACTCGGTTTATTACATGATTAAAGTGAGTTTTTCCATCATCATTGCAGCAGTGAGGCCAAAGGTATGAGAATTCAACTGATTTCGCTTGCCCTGAGTTTGTTGTTTCTGATTTTTTTGCTGACGCAGATTTACCGGCGTCGGCTCAAAGAGGCGTATGCTTTGCTGTGGCTGTTAACCGGGGTCGGGATTGTGGTGTTGGCTGCGTTCCCGCAGCTGTTGTTTTTGATCTCCAATCTCGTCGGTATTTATTATCCGCCGGCGACTATTTTTTTGTTTGCGATCATGCTGTTGTTTTTGATCGTATTGCAGTATTCGATGGTGATTTCCAAACAAAATGAGGATATTCGCGCCTTGAGCCAAAAACTGGCGCTGCTGGAGGAAGAAGTGAGAAGCAAACATGACCGGTAACTCTTTAAAAACATCGTCGCAGCGCGAAGCGGCCGTCAAAATCATCACCCGTCATTTTGGCTGGGTGCTCTATTTGCTGTATTTTGCAAGCGAGCTGTTGATTTTGTACAATGGGCGGGCCTACGGCCTTTTTCCGCTGCCCGGTGCCGGGACGGATCAGCTGACGACGCTGGAGGGTGCGTTGGCCCTGAGCGACGGTGTGTGGCCCGGGGTGCATTACGGTTACTCGCTGAGTTACACGGTATTGCTGGCGGGGCTCGGTTTGCTGGCCAACGGTGATGTGCTCGTAATGCGGATCTTGCAAGCGGCGGTCTGCGCGCTGGCGCCGGTGGCGGTGTACCAGTTGGCGCGGCGGTTGCGACTTGGACGCAGTGTGGCGATGTTGGCCGGAGTGCTGTTGTGCTTTTATGCTCCGGCGCTGTTGATCTCGCTCGATTTTTTGCGCGAAGTGCCGCTTCTGATTGTCTTTACTTATTATCTTTACGCCTTGGTGAGGGCATATCAGAAGCGCTCCGGCAAGTGGTACGGGATTGCCGGGATGCTTGCGGCGTTGACCTTTTTGGGGCGTGAAAATATGCTCCCGTTGCTCTTGATGCCGCTGGCGGTCGTGGTGTTTCCCAAATACCGGACGCTGATTTGGGACTGGCGGCGCTGGCGCTGGGGGGCGTTGGGCTGTGTGGCGGTGCTGGGGCTCTTTTTTGCCGTCAATTATGCCCAAAACGGCATATTGCTCGCCGACCGCAAACTTGTCACCGCCGAGCGCGGCGGTTTTGCCGGATCCATCGGGGTCATGGCTGCGGAGGGCTTTGGCGATCACTTTGGCCCCAAGCTTTATTCGGCCTTTGCCTCCTATGAAATTCCCAACAGTCTCTCGGTATATGCGCACCGCGATCTCATTGATTACATGAAAATTTTGGTCATCAACTTTCATTGGCTGATTGCATTTGCGGTGGTGGCGCTGCTGTTTCACTGGCATAAGCCGATGGTGCTCCTTTTCAGCATCGGGATTGCTGGGTACTTGTTCAGTTTGATCTTTTTCTTTGTCCTTTACCGTTACCGGTTGCCGATCGTCGGATTGTTGGCGACCAATGCGGCGTTGGGCCTCTTAACTTTGTGGCAACTTTACCGTCGCCGCAAATTTGTCAAGCTTGTTGCCGGAATGCTGGCGGCGCTGGCAGTGATTTGCTTTTTGCAGCAAAATCCGTGGCAGTTGCGGACTCAAAACGAGTGTGAAGCCGTCGTTCGGATTATGGTCGATAATGACCGTTTTGTCAAGGCGCATGATTACTTAAATCAAATGAGCGATCACGGCAAACGCTCGGTCCCCGGAGAACTTTTTTTGCTGCGGACGCTGGTGCGCAAAAATGAGCCGGGTTTGGCCGAGGTATATTACAACGAGTGGCGGGCGAAACCATGACCAAGCACGTCTTTGCGGTGTGCGCCTACGGCGATCACCCGCATTTGCCGGATTGCCTCAAGTCGCTGGCAGCGCAAAGTTTGCCAAGTAAGATCATCCTTGTAACCTCGACGCCGTCACCGTATTTGGAGGCGCTGGCGCGGGAGTTTGAACTTGACTATCAAGTCAACCCCCAAAAAGGCGGCGGCATCGCCGTCGACTGGAATTTCGCCTTGGACGCTTGCGGCGGCGATTATTGCACCATTGCCCATCAGGATGACTGTTATCTTTCCGGATTTGCCGCGGCGGCGGTTCGGGCGCTTGACAGTGCGCCGGATACTTTGATCTCCTTTTGCGACTACGCCGATGAAATCGCCGGCAAAGCGGCGCCCCACCGGTTTTATTTGTGGGTCAAACGCGTGCTTTTGTGGCCGTTTTATCTTTGGCCGCGGTGGCGCAACCAGGTGGTGAAACGCGGAATTTTGCGCTTGGGCTCGCCGATTTGCTGCCCGGCGGTGACTTATCACCTCAAAAATTTGGGCGGCCTCCGGTTTGACCCCGGTTATACCGTTAATCTCGACTGGGATATGTGGCTCAAGCTTGCCGCCCGGCCGGGCGCTTTTGTCTACATCCGCCAACGATTGCTGCTGCACCGGATCGACGGTGTGATGGAGACTGCCAATGCCATCGCGGACCGGCGGCGGCCCCGTGAGGATCTGCGGATGTTTGAGCGGCTGTGGCCGTCCCGGCTTGCCCGTTTGATCGCCAAAGTTTACGCTTTAAGTTACCGCAGCAACCGCTGAACCTTTTGTCTTCCGGCAGCATGGGTTGCACGCACGCGCGCTTTATTATAAAAAAACGCAATAAAGTAGGCCCCTTTCATTGAAAAATCGGTGTTTCGGGTGTATCTTCATTACCGGAATCTTGGCGTTGGAGTTTTGGATGAAAAAAATATTTATCGGCATTTCGGCAATCTTAATTGCGGCGACGGTTTACACGACGCTGACGTCCTCCCGGAGCGGGGACGGCGGCGTGACGATTTCGTGGCGCAGCGATGCCAACCCCCAGCGTTACGACCAAATTGTTTTGTTTCACCGCTACCTCAAGGATCACGGCATGGTGACCCGCGACAAGGAGCCTGCCATCCGGCTCAATCTTGATAACGCCGACAATCAAAGCACGCTCATTCAGGCCGTGTCCGGCACTGCGGGCGACGTGATTGACGTCTATGATGTCCCCGGCTATCAGCTGATGGGGGTCGGGATCGACATCACCGACGATGCCAATCAGGGAGGCTACGGGGTCAAAAACACCTATCCCGCGATGGCCGGTCTGATTACTCTGGACGGTCGCCAGTACGCCTACCCGTGCAACGGCGGTTTGGTCTCGTGGTGGATCAATCTCAATATTTTGAAGCAATTCGGGATCAAGGCCCCCGCCGAGGATTGGTCGGTGGCCGAGTTTGAAAAATTTGCCCGCGAGTACATTGTGAGAGCCAATAAAAATTGCGACAGTCAAGAGTATTACGTCTCCAGCTCGATGGACGGCTATGCGGGAGTGCTGTGGCTGGAAATTTTGATGCGCAGCAAGGGGATCGATCTCTATAACGAAACGTTGACCGCTTGCATCGCCGACACGCCGGTGCTGGCCGAGTCGTTAAAGTTGCTCAAAAAGTGGACGTATGAGGAGCATTTTTTTCCGACCGCCGCCGAAAAGAGCTCGATGAATACCGATGCCGGATACGGCGGTGCCGATCTCTCCAATTTTTTGACCGGCAAATATGCGATGGTGTGCACCGGGCGCTACGGCTTGATCCGGATGCGTGAATTCAAACAAAAGCTCAATCTCGGGATAGCCATGTTTCCGATGTACGATTACAAGAACGCGATTTTGACCAGCCGCTCCGCCATGCTTTTTCGCGGCAGCCGTCACCCGGAGGCGGTCAAGACCTTTTTGCAGTTTTTAGCCGGGCGCGAGTACAACGAGTACATCGTCGAGTACTCTGATGGTTTGGCCCCCAATCCCGCCATCGTTCGCGACAAAATCGCCGCGATCAAGGCTGCGCGGCCCAACGAGGGCGTTACCCATGAGCGTGAATACGCGTGGGCCGAGTCGATCGCGATTCCGGCGCCGTGGACCAAGTTTGTCAAGTCCGGTGACACCGATTGGCTGCAATATTACATCAACAAATATTTCAACAACCGCGTCGGCGCCGAAGAAGCGTCGGCGGACATCCAAATGCGCTATAACCGTGCCATCGCCGAAACCGTGGCGGCCAACCCGGCGCTGGCGGCGCAATTCAACGCCGCCGTCGAGCTGCAAAAAAAGATCGATGAATATAAACAGCAGGGGCGCAAGCTTCCGGCGGCATGGATTAAAAATCCGTTTTATCAAAAATATTACCGTGACACCGGTCGGCTCGAGTCGTCAATAGCGGAGGTTAATTAGCCATGAATCGCAAGGAAATCAAGGAAATCGCGGTCGGGGTGGGGTTTTTGCTTCCCAATATCATCGGCTTTTTGTCGTTTACGGTGATCCCTCTTTTGATGAGCATCTACATGGCCTTTACCGACTGGAATTTGGAGATGCACAACTTTTTCCGGTTTGAAAAGATCTCTTTTGTCGGCTTTGACAACTTTGTCAAACTCTTTCGCGAGCCGGATTTCATGCAGTATCTGGGCAACACCTTCTTTTTGATGATGGGCATCCCGTTCGGCGTCGGCGGGAGTCTGGCGGCGGCGCTGCTCCTTAACAAAGATTTCAAAGGCGGGCGTGGCAACCGTGTCTGGATTACCGTTTTTTTAACCGCGGTGTTGACCGTCAGCTCGGCATTGTTGGTACTCTGCGGGATGGCGCAAAGTGCGATGGTTATTTTGTTGGTTTCACTCGCCGGGGCGATTTTCGTCTTTGGCTCGCTGGGCGGGCAGGGAGTATACCGGACGCTCTTTTATTTTCCCTACTTCACCGCCGGGGTCGCGACTTTTATTTTGTGGAAAAAACTTTATAACCCTCTCACCGGGCCAATTAACAACTTTTTGCGTCCGATTTTGGACGCGTTGACGCCGGTGGCGGTGCTGGTGCAGCCGGTATGCCCGCTGATCGGCTGGCTGCTGCTGGCGGGGGCGGGGGCAATTTTTGTCGTGATGCTGCGGCGTAAATACATACTTTGGCGCGATGGTGAGGCTGGCAATGCGAGTTTATTTTTGGGCATGGTTTTTACGTCGCTGCCCTTGCTGCTGTCGTTTTTGTGGATCGCGCCCGCTTGGGGCAACGTGCTCGCCGCGATGTTGCTGGCGGTCGGCTGGGGTTGGATTTTATACCGCTTTTTTACGGTCAAACGCAAATACCGCTGTGTGACCGACAAGGGGATCGGCGACTCAGCGATCATTGACGGGGCGTTGATGATTGTCGCTTTGATTTTGATCGGGCTTTGCAACGTTTTTTGGGATTTGCCCGCTTATCTCGGCGAGGGCAATGTCTTGGAGCCGCCGTTGTGGCTCTCCGATTATTACTGGGCCAAGCCGTCGATTATGATCATGGGCTTTTGGGGTGCCATCGGCTCCAATAACATGCTTTTGTACCTTGCCGGACTCTCTGGGGTGCCGCAGGAGCTTTATGAAGCCGCCGACATTGACGGCGCAAGCTCATGGCAGCGCTTTTGGCACATCACCTGGCCGCAGCTGGCCAACGTCACCTTTTTTATTATGGTGATGGCGGTCATCGGCGGCTTGCAGGGTGGCTTTGAGATGGCGCGGACGATGACGCAGGGGGGGCCGGCCGGATCGACGACGACGCTCGCCTACTATATTTACACGCAGGGGTTTGCCACCGGGCGGCTCGGCTACGCTTCGGCGGTGTCGTGGCTGTTGTTTTTGCTGGTGTTTACCGTGACGATCTTTAATTGGAAATTTGGCAACCGCTATACCAACGAGTGAGGAAATTTTTGATGAAAGATAAAGCCGTATTTGTCAGCCGCGCCGTCAAGCTCCTGACTCTTAACCTTGCTTTGACCGGGATGGCTCTCTTGCTGGTGCTGCCGTTTACCTGGATGATTTTGGCGAGCTTGAAACTGCTGGAAGAGGTGGGCCTCGACAGCTGGCTGCCGCAAGTCTGTCAGTGGCGCAACTATGCCGATGTGTTTAATGTCCGCGGCATCATGTTTGGCCGCTGGTACTGGAATACGGTGTTTGTCTCCTGCTGGATCACTTTTTTGCAGGTCTTGACGAGCAGCATGGCGGCTTTCAGTTTCTCCCGGCTCAAATGGAAGGGGCGCGATCAGGTGTTCTTTTTATACCTCGCCACGATGATGCTTCCGGGGTTGGTGATGATGATCCCCAACTATCAAAATATGATCCGCCTCCACTTGATCGACAGTTACACCGGGCTGATTTTGCCGGCGGCCTTCAGCGCCTTCGGCACCTTTTTGATGCGCCAGTTTATGATGAATATTCCGAAGTCGCTGGATGAGGCCGCCGAAATCGACGGTGCGAGCAAGTGGCAGCTCTACTGGGACGTGGTGTTGCCGCTCTCCCGCCCGGCCTTGGTGACATTGACGATTTTCACGTTTATCGGGAGTTACAACAACCTCTTTTGGCCGTTGGTTTTGATGAAGACGCCGGACAAGTACACCTTGCCCATCGGGATGCTGGCTTTTGACTCGTCGCAGGGGCAGCAGACCAATTTGTTGATGGCCGCGGTTGCAATGAGCGTGATTCCGATGATTTTAATTTTTGTAATCATGCAAAAGCAGCTCGTCAAGGGCATTATGCTCGGCGGGGTGAAAGGTTGATGATGCGAGTTTGGTTTTTAGTCTTTAGCGTAATATCTCTGTTGGCCGGCGGTTGCGCCTCAGTGAGCTATGCCCCGGTGGCCTACCGCCAAAACGGGGTCGACCTGGGGGCGTCGCCGCGCATTAAGCTGTTGCGCACCGCCAATGACCCGGTATTGCAAAAAGTGACGGAGACTTTGGCCGCCGATCTCCAAAAGAGCAACCGCGTGACGGTGACCCTGGACAATGCGGATTACTGGGTGTGGATCGGTTACTCCGGCAATTTCCGCACCGACGATCAGGCGGCCTTGGTTTACAATCAAAAGATTGCCAAGGTGAGCAACAATGCCGGGGCGGCCGGAGTTGATGTTTTGACCACAACTCAAAATTGGTCGAGCGCTTACGGCGGCTGTTTAAACGTGACGGTGTACTCGGTATGCAACCTTGAGCTGGTGTATTGTCTCGACTTTGCCTATATTGACTCCGATTTCGGCCCGGCGGCGGCCCGTGACCAAAATGCTTACCTTGACCGTGCTGCCGGCGAGCTGGCCGGGCGCTTGGACGCCTTGTTTTTGACCACCATGCAAAAGAGCGACACAGCGATCGTGGCCGACGCCGACAATGAGCTCAAAAACAATCTCAAAAACAACCGTCCCGATCTCGCGCTGGCGCGCGGCAAAGCGATTTTGCCCCAGCGCTTTGATGCCTTTGCAAGTGCCGCTCAAAGCGGCAAAATCAAGCCCGAAAATATGGAAACCACCCTCGGCAACTATTATTTGCTGCTGGTTGCCGAGGAGGCGCAAACCGCCGATCCGGCCGAGTGGCGGCAGCTTTATTTGCAGCAGCAGCAGATTTTGCAGCTTTGCTCGAGCGATGCCCTGGCGACGGCCTCGGCCAATGCGCTGGGGCGGCTGGAGGGCAAACTTTATATCGGAGGGAAATTATGAAACACCTCCGGCTTATCATGCTTTTCGGTTTACTGCTGTTGGCGGCGGGGTGTCAAACATATCACGATATCGCTTATGTCTATCCGGCGCGCGAGGTCAAAGACATCAAGTCGGTGGACGCTTTGGCCATCTCGGTCAACAGCAAAGGCAGCGGCAACGCCTTTGCCGACAATCAGTTGATGTGGATCAACGGCCCCTTGTGGCAACTGGTGTCGTCGCGCTTTTATGACGAGGGGTTTTACCGCACGGGCGACATCATCTGGGGGAGTCCGGCCGGAGTGGAGCAGCTTAAACGCAATTATGCCGACAAAAATCCGCGTCACGGCTATGTCCGGCTGAGCACCGAAAACGTGCGCTTTGCCACCTTGCAGATCGAGTGCGACCTCAAATTGGAGACCTCAAGCTATAAGGAGACCCGCAATTTTGTGATCAAAGATCTGCCCTACCGCGATATTTATCAGGACAAAAAATTCATCGGCACCGCGCCCGATTATGCGCGGATGGTGACCAACAGCGTCAATTTGCAGTCCGATGTCTTTAAAGCGGTCGGCTCAGGCACACTCAAAGCCGTGCTGATTGACAAAAACGGGCAAAAAGTTTACGAAAAGAGCTTCCCGTTGAGTTATTTGCAGCAAATTTCCGCCGACAAGCACGGCGCCTTGCCGCCGGTGTCGGAGATGGTGCTTGCGATGGTAACCCCGGCAGTCGAGCAGCTGGTGGCCGACGTTTCGCCGCACCGCGAAATTACTTCCGTCGCCTATCCGGGCGGTGGCGACTCCGGGATTGCCAAACTCATCAATGCTCATGCCTATGCCGAGGCCGCGCAGCAGTCGGATGCCATCCGCAGCAGAAGTGCTGCCGATTACGAAAATCAAGGCTTTGCCTGCGAGGCTATTGGCGAGTATTCGTATGCTTTGCTGTGCTATCAGCAGTCGTTAAAAATATCCGGCGACCGCGAATTTGCCAAACAGGGGGTTGAACGGTTGCAAAAGGTGATGGCGGGCAAGGCGTTATTGCAAGCCGCCGGTAAAAATAATTAAGTCAATCACTTGAAAAAAGGTTAACCATAAAAGGAACAAGGTATGAATCGAGAAATGTTGCGCAAAAAAATGTTGGGCTGTTTTTTAGGCAAATCCGTGGGGGGAACTTTGGGTGCTCCGTATGAAGGGTGCGAAGGGCCGCTTGCTTTGACCTATTATGATCCGGTACCGACCGATATGATCCCCAACGACGACCTCGATTTGCAGGTGTTGTGGGCGGACAAGCTGGCCAAGCAGGCCAAACCGGTGGTTGACCGCGATCTCTTCGGCCAGGCCTGGCTGGATCACGTGCAATTTCCGTGGAGTGAATACGGCATTTGCATCCGCAATTTGCGCATGGGCATCCCGGCCACGCACGCGGGCAGCTATGACAACTGGTTTGTCGACGGCCTCGGCGCGGCGATCCGCAGCGAAATTTGGGCGTGTCTCGCCCCCGGCGACCCCAAGTTGGCGGCCGCGTACATGCGTGAAGATGCGATGCTTGACCATAAAGACAACGGGCTCCATGCGGCTGTGTTTTTGGCCGTATTGGAGAGCATGGCCTTTGTCGAGAGCGACATCAATAAACTGCTTGATGCCGCGATGGCCGAGATTCCGGCCGACTCCAAGTTGTATCAGGCCGTGCACGATACCCGCGTCTGGTGTGATCAGGGCCGGACGTTTACCGAAGTATTTACTTTAATCATGAAGCATTACGGCCATGAGGACTTCACCAACTGCGTGATGAATTTCTGCTTCTCGGTGATGGCATTGATTTTGGGCAAGGGGAACTTTGAGGATACGATTTGCCTTGCTGTCAACTGTGGCAAAGACGCCGACTGCACCGGGGCCACCGTGGGCTCAATCATCGGCATGATCGATCCCGAGGGGATTCCCGAGCGCTGGCTCAAACCCATCGGCCGCAAGCTCGTTTTGAGCCCTCCGATCGTCGGCATCAACCCGCCGGCCACGCTTGACGATTTTGTCGACCAGCTGCTTGATCTCAAAGATAAAGTCTCCTTGCGCCCGGCGCGCGCGGATGAAAAGGTCGATTGGGGCAAATATGCCCTCACCGCCGAGTGCGGCCTTTTCAAAGGCTGGTACCGGCTCGACGACCGCAAGACGGTCGCTAAATTTCCGGTTGGCAAGACCGTCATGCGGACCTTTGCCGGCTCCAACGGTTTTATCGAGGCCAACGAAGTGCCGATCAACTCGTTGTACATGATGAAATTTAAATTTCAGCTCAAAACGGACCGCAAGGTGCGCGTGATGTTTTGCACACCGTCGTTGTCGCGCGTGTGGATCGACGGCGCGTTTGCTTTTGGCCGCGACGGCGGCTGGTGCCAGCCCTCGTTTCACCACTGCCCGATCAATCAGTTTGCCGACCTTGACCTCAAGGCCGGGGAGCACGAGTTTTTGGTCGGGGTGGCACCGTTTGCCGATGAGCGGTTGATCACTTGGACGATCGGGGTCGGCGACGCCAAAGATATGCAGTGGATCCCCGACGCGTTGGTTTATTAATGAAAATGAGGTGGTTTATGCGTTTGCTGACGCTTATCTTGTTGGCGGTGACGGCGATGTTTTGGTTGACCGGCTGCGGTCCCGTGGCGGTGGTGGACGGCCAGATGTATCAGGCGCTCAGCGACAAAGAAATGGATGAGATGAAGGCGATTGCCAAACACGCCTTGCAGACTGCCGACCGGACCATCCCGGACTCCGAGCGTGAGCTTTTGTCCAAGCAGGATCCGGAGGTGATGATTGATTACAACGGTGACAAGCGGGGGATTTACCACGCCAAATGGAAAACCGATAAAAACATTTACGAGCTGGTCATTGAGGGAGAATTTTTCTCCCCCAAGGCCGTTTGGGTGTTAAAGATTGAGGAGATCCAGCCGGAGATGCTGGATTTCCGCAATGCGCCGCGCAAGAACTCGACGGAGGCTACGGCGCCGACGCGTTTGGGCGTCAAAGATAAAATGAAAGTCAAACAATAAAAGGAAATCATCAATATGGCTTATGATAAGATTAAAGTTCCCGCCGGGGACAAAGTTTTTGTGGACAAATCCGGCAAATTGCAAGTACCAAACCGCCCGGTGATCGGCTTCATCGAGGGCGACGGCATTGGCGCGGACATTACCAAGGCCTCCATGCACATCTGGCAAAGCGCGGTCAAAAAAGCTTACGGCAGCAAGCGCGAAATCGCCTGGATGGAGCTCTATGCGGGCGAAAAAGCCAATGAGTTGTATCAGCAGCCGATTTGGCTTCCGGGGGAAACCGTAGATGCCATCCGCGAATATCTGGTCGCAATCAAGGGCCCGCTGACGACTCCGGTGGGGGGCGGCATCCGTTCCCTCAATGTGGCGTTGCGTCAGGAGCTCGATCTCTACGTTTGTTTGCGCCCGGTGCGTTATTTTAACGGCGTACCTTCGCCCGTCAAAGAACCGGAAAAGACCGACATGGTTGTTTTTCGCGAAAACACCGAGGATATTTATGCCGGGATCGAGTGGAATGCCGGGACGCCCGAGGTCCAAAAGGTGATTTCCTTTTTGCAAAAAGAAATGGGAGTCAAAAAGATCCGCTTCCCCGAAACCTCCAGCATCGGCATCAAGCCGATTTCGGTCGAGGGCAGCGAGCGGCTGATCCGCGCCGCCATTGATTTTGCGGTCAAAAACAACCGCAAGAGCGTGACCTTGGTCCACAAGGGCAACATTATGAAATTCACCGAGGGTGGTTTCAAAAACTGGGGCTACGACTTGGTGCGCCGCGAGTATGCCAATGTCGCCGTCGTCGCCGCCGATTGTGACTACAAGGCTCCGGCGGGCAAGATTTTGGTCAAAGATTGCATCTGCGACGCCTTTTTGCAGCAGATTTTGACCCGGCCCGACGATTACGATGTCATTGCCACCATGAACCTCAACGGGGACTACGTCTCCGACGCCCTGGCTGCCTGTGTGGGCGGGATCGGCATCGCCCCCGGCGCCAACATCAATTATTTGACCGGCCACGCCTTATTTGAGGCGACCCACGGCACCGCGCCCAAGTATGCCAATCTCGACAAAGTCAACCCGTGTTCACTCGCCTTGTCGGGTGAAATGCTGCTCCGCTACCTCGGGTGGGATGAGGCGGCCGATCTGGTGATCAAGGGCATCGAGCGCGCGATCAGCGACCGGGTGGTCACTTATGACTTTGCACGTTTGATGGACGGCGCAACTGAGGTTGGCTGCTCGGCGTTTGCCAAGGCCGCGGTCGAGCGGATGTAATAATACAAAAACCCAACGACGGGAGGATGATATGAAACTGGTCTCGATTTTGAACGAAGAGTTGGTCTTTACTCGCGTTTCCGGAAACAGCCGCAAGGATATCTATACCGAAATCTTGAAGCAAGCGCAGGAGGCGATGGAGCACAAGCTTAACATTGCCGAGGTGGTTGACGGCATGATGGAGCGTGAGGAAACGCTGTGCATTCCTTATGACACGGCGGTGGCTTTGCCGCACTTGCGTCAGGAGTCGTTTGACGACTTGTACATCATCATCGGCATTTTGGCCAAGCCGGTCAAGCTTCAGAGCTGCGACCCGGTGCCCTGCGAAATCGTGGTAATGTCGCTGATTTCGCCGGATACCTCGGATCTTTATTTGAAAACGATTTCGTGTCTGCTGCGCTTTTTCGCGACGGCGGCCAACCGTCAGAAACTCGCGCAGGCGGCGAGCCCGGCTGCGGTGCTCAATATTTTGGACAATGCCGAGCTGGCCGTCCGCAACCATCTGGTGGCCGACGATGTGGTCAACCGCAAAGTAAAAACTTTGCGCGCGGACAACACTCTGGCGGATGCAATCGACCTTTTCAGCAGCGAGGATCATCCGGTGCTGCCGGTGGTGGATGCCAACGGTAAACTGGTCGGTGAATTGGCGGCGATCGATATCTTGAAGCACTTTATACCCGAGTACATCTTTATGATGGACAATCTCGAGTTTTTGACCAGCTTTGAGCCGTTTAACCGGATTTTTCGCGAAGAAAATCAGCATTTGGTGCAAAACTATATGCGCACCCCGGAGCTGGTGGTCAGTACCGAAACTCCGCTCATTCAGTTCACCGTTAAAATGGCCAAAAATAACATCCGCACCTGCTTTGTGGTTGACGGCCACGGCAAATTTGTCGGGGAAATCATGGTCAAGCACATTGTCAAAAAGGTATTGCGAGGGTAAATGCTGATTTTTTGGATTGGGACAGTCACTTTTTTCGGCACTTATTTGTTAATCGCTTCCGAAAAGGTTCATAAAACCGTGGCCGCCTTGCTCGGTTCGTCGATCATGCTCATCTTGGTGTTGCCGGGGCCCGGCCATGGCGGGACCGGACCCGGGGCGCATGCCTCGACGGTTATCGAGCAATCGCTCGACTCGGCAATGAATGCAAATTTCATGGTCAAAAGCGACAAGTACGACAAGTTGGACACTTACTCCAAGTACGCCAATTTTGACGTTATTTTTACGCTGGCCGGGATGATGCTTTTGGTCAATTTACTGAGCGGCACCGGGTTGTTTCAGTTTGTCGCGGTAAAATGCGCCAAACTGGCCCGCGGTTCGCCGGTAAGGACGATGATTTTAATGGTCTTGGCCACGGCGGTGCTGTCAGCCTTTTTGGACAACGTGACCACCATTTTGCTGGTGGCACCGGTCACACTGCTCGTTACCACGCAGCTGGGAGTCGCGGCGGTGCCGTTTTTGATGGCGCTCACAATGGCGTCCAACATCGGCGGCACGGCCACATTGATCGGGGATCCTCCCAACTTGATCATCGGCTCGATTGCCAATTTGGATTTTATGGCGTTTTTGCGCAATCTGACGCCGATCGTATTGCTGATTTTGCTGTTGTATGTGCTGTGTCTTTGGCTTTATTACTCCAAACGCATGCGGGTTACGGTGGAGAAACGCGCGGCAATTATGGAGCTCAATGAGTGGGCGGCAATTTCGGATCGCCACAATCTTGTGCGCGGCGGCGCGGTAATGCTGCTGACGATCATCGGTTTTTTGGTCCACGGTATGCTGGGCATTCAGCCGTGCGTGGTGGCGATGAGCGGCGCGGCGCTGGCACTGGCGATTTGCAAGGTCAACGTCGATCATGCGCTCGAAAAAATTGAGTGGGGTACGCTGTTTTTCTTTATGGCCTTATTTGTTTTGGTTTGCGGCGCCGAGGAGTGCGGGCTCATGTCCGAGATCGGCGTGATGCTGTCGTGGACGGCGACTTGGCCGGTTTGGCTGACGATTTTATCGATCATGTGGGCGAGCGCGGCGGCGGCGGCGGTGATGAACAATGTGTCGTTTACCGCTGCCATGGTGTCGATTGCGCTGGCGTTTATGGATCAGACGCCGCAGTTTGCCCAAAATTTGGAGCTGCGTAATTTATTATGGTGGGCGATTGCGCTGGCGGTTTGTCTGGGCGGCAATGCGTCGCTGGTCGGAGCCGCCGCCAATCTGGTGACCGTCGGCATTGCCGAAAAGAGCAACATTAAAATTACCTTTTGGGATTTTGTGCGTTACGGTTTGCCGGTGACGCTGGGCAGCTTGCTGATGGCAAGTGTTTATATTTTGGTCAGGTACTGGTTGATATGAGTTATCTTTTTCGCGAGTTAAAAACAGTCACCGAGGCTGAGTTTACCGCCTTGGCTGAGCTTTACCGTGAGGCGGGCTGGGTCGCGCCGGAGGAAGACAGTCAGTTCATCCGCCGCGTGACCGCCGGCTCGACCGTGTTTATTGCGGTGTATGACCGTGAGCGCATCATCGGCATGGGCCGGGCGATCTCCGACGGCGTGTCGGATGCGTATATTCAGGACATCGCCGTGTTAAAAGCCTACCGGCATCAGGGAATAGGCGGCGAAATCGTCCGCCGGATCGTCGCCGCTCTGGAGGCCCAAAAAATTGACTGGATCGCCTTGGTGGGCGAGCCGGGGACCGAGAGTTTTTACCGCGCTCTTGGCTTTACCGCCAAGCCGGGGTTTACCTTGTGGAAATTGGAACATTAAGAGGAAGTTGCAACCATGTATTTTTTTGAAGCAGTAATGCTGATTTGTTTCGGGGCCAGCTGGCCGATGGCGATTTATAAGACACTCAAGACCAAAAATCCGGCCGGCAAAAGTCTGATCTTTTTGTATCTGGTGGAGATCGGTTACATCGCCGGGTGCATCAATAAGATCATCAATAGCATGGACTGGGTGCTGTGGCTGTACATCGTCAATACCTTGATGGTGGCGACGGATATCTATCTTGTTACGTATTACAACCGGCGCAACCGCCTCAAAGCGGCGCAAAGTTTACGGTAATTGATCATGAAAGTGTTATTTGACCGCACGCAAATCGCGCAGCAAATCGCCCGGGTCGGCAAAGAGCTCTCAACGTATTACAAGGGCAAAGATGTCACGTTGGTGGCGATTATGAATGGGGCGGTGTTTTTTGCCGCCGATCTGGCGCGCGCGATGGAATTTGAGTTTTATTTGGACTCGATTGCGGTGCAGAGCTATCTTGACTGCCGGAGCACCGGTGAGCTGGTGATCACCACCAAGCCCAAGCTTGAAATCAAGGGGCGCCACATTTTACTGGTGGACGATGTTTTGGACTCGGGGTTGACCTTGTGGGAGCTTCAAAAATACTTTGAGGCGCGCGGCGCCTTGAGCGTCAAGCATTGCGTGGCCGTCCAAAAAGACATTGCGCGCGAGTGCGGTTTGCAGCAGGCTGACTGGTGTTTGTTTCATGCCGGCAACGATTACTTGGTCGGCTACGGGATGGATGCCAACGAGCTCTACCGCAATTTGCCCGATATTGCCGCTATTTGACGCGGTCGGCGAAGCTTTTGCCCAAAAGCCGACGGGCGTTTTCGCATAAAATCAACTCGTTTTGCGCTTGGTTTAAGCCCAGTGAGCGGAAAAAAGCGAGCGACTCGGCTTGTCCGGCCCACGGCGAATCGGAGCCGTAAAGGATGCGTTCGGCGCCGTGTTTCGCAATAATCCGGCAAAGCTGGTCGGCTTTGATTTCCTTGGCCGAGAGAAAGGCGATGTCGAGATACACTTCTTTGCCCGTTAAATGTTGCTCCACCTCGTCCCACATGCTCATCCCCCCCAAGTGTGCGGCGACGACCGTGAGTTTCGGAAAGCGCGCGATGAGTTGCGAAATTTCCGCCGGGTCGCTGTGAAACGGGGGATGGTACATCAAATCCGCCCCCGCGTGAGTGAGGACAAAAAGCCCCAAATCGGAGCAGCGTTGCCAGATCGGGAAATATTTGGGGTCGGAGAAACAAAATTTTTGATACTCCGGGTGTACTTTAATGCCGGGAAGTCCGGCTTCGGCGATCATCTCCAAGGTGCCCAGCGGGTCTTCCTCCTCGGGGTGGACGGAGCCCAGTTGTAAAACACTGCCGTGATTTTCCTTGATCGCCCAGGCGTTGACGCCTCGGCTGTTGGACGGGGTGTTGACCAAAGGGAGCGAGAGCGCATAATCGATCCCGGCCGCCGCCATCGACTCCAGCAATGCCGCGCGGGTGCCTTTGGTGTACGGCTGCAAAATGGCGCTGCTGAACGAAAGGGCGCGCTCGACGATTTTATCGGGATAATAGTGAGTATGGAAATCGATGATCATAATTTTTTTGCCGATCCTGAGAGATGGCAACCCCGCCTGGAGTCGAACCAAGACTAAATGGACCAAAACCACTTGTGCTGCCATTACACCACGGGGTTGTCATATCCTAAATATAGCTCAACTTTTCAAAAAATCCACAAAATTTTTATAAAAATACTGTATTTTTTCGCAATGCGGTGTTATATTTTATGGTCAATCTCGTTTAAAATACTGATAAATTATCATAAAAATCCGCCGGTACGGCGGGAAAGCGGTTAAGATGCATCCGATTATTGTCGAGTGGGGGAGCGTGACCATCCGCAGCTACGGGGTGATGGTCGCCTGCGGGTTTTTGCTGGCGTGTTATTTGTTGTATCTCAATCGCAATTATGCCAAACTCTCCGCCGACCAGACATCGACGCTGGCGATGGTGGCGATGGTGGCCGGGCTCGCGGGGGCGCGTATTTTTTATGTCGTCCAGTATTGGGATTATTACCGCGGCGACTGGAGCAAAATCATCCGCATCGATCAGGGCGGGCTGGTCTTTTACGGCGGCTTTATCCTTGCCTTTTTTGCTTTGATTGTCTATTGCAAGCTTCATAAGATTGACTGGGTGCGGGTGCTGGATATCGCCACTCCCGCACTGGCGGCGGCGCACGCGCTGGGCCGGGTCGGCTGTTTTCTTAACGGCTGTTGCTTCGGCTCGGTATCGGAACTCCCGTGGGCGGTGCATTATCCGGCCGGGAGCGAGGCCGACCGGAACTTTCACGGCGAAGCGGTGCATCCGGTGCAGCTCTACGAAACGTTGGAACAAACCATCCTTGTTTTTGTCTACTTTTATCTTGTGCGCCGGGCGCCGCGCGGCGTGGCGATGTCCTGTTATTTAATCATTTACGGGATTTTGCGCTTTTTAAATGAATTGGTGCGCGGCGACAATCCCAAATATTTTGACGCGTTTACTCCCGCCCAGTTGGTCGGTCTTTTGATTGTGCCTGCCGGGATCGGTCTTTTGATTTACTTTTTGCGGGCCAAGCCGGCGCGAAAAAGCGAAAATTTAAAAGATCAGGCTTGAAAAAAGCGAAAATGGGTGTAATTTAATAACTTGTGTGTGTAACGTTAATTGAAATCAGGTGATTAATGAATAAAATTTTTTTGACCGGGATTACCGGATTGGTCGGCAGTGCCTTTGTGACCGCGTTGGTCAAAGAGCGCGATGATTACGAATTCGTCTGTTTGGTTCGTAAAACCGCGGTAAAGAGTGCCGAGGCCCGGGTGGATGAGATCATCCGCGAGCAATGCGCGTTTGACGGCTGTCCCGAAATCGCCGAAAAAGTTTTATCCAAAATCTCTGTCGTCGAGGGCGATGTCGTTGATCTTAATGTCGACGAAATCATTAAAAATCCCAAGCTGGCCAACGTCAACATCATGTTTCACTGCGCCGCTGACGTTAATCTGGGCAAAGATCCCACCGGCAAAGTTTTCCGCATCAATTACGACGGCACCGTCAATGTGCTCAACTTGGCCAAGCGGCTGAACGTTCGCGAAATCCACTACGTCGGCACCGCTTATGTCGCCGGAAAATTGCGCGGGCGGGCGATGGAGGACAACCCGATCGACAGTGGTTTCAACAATCCCTATGAGGAGAGCAAATACAAAGCCGAAATGCTGGTCCGCGCGAGCGGGATCCCTTTCAGCATCTACCGCCCCTCGATCATCAACGGCCGCTTGTCCGACGGCCGTATCCGCAAGCCGTTGGCGTTTTACCGTTTGTTGGAGTTTTTGGCCAAGATGAAGAGCCACCGCTGCTCCAAGCTCAAGATTTCTCCCGAAACCAAGGTGGACATGCAGCTCCACTTTAAGACCATTCCCTCCGAGCACGTGTACTTTGTGCCGATTGATTACGTCCAGCGTACCATTACCGCCTTGTTTCAAAAGCCGGTATGCAACAAAGCTTATCACGTCACCGGCAACAGCCCGATGACTACCTTGGAGATTGACGATGCGATCAGCGATGTCCTCAATCTTGAGGGGTTGGCGGTCGACGGCGGCGAAACTCCGGAAAACATGGACGAAAAACTGATGGAGCGCTTTGTCGGCGACTTGTATCCCTATTTTTCGTCCGACATTATTTTTGACCAGACCAACGTGATTAACGCCTTGGGCCCGCAGGCGGTCGCCTGGACTTACGGGAGCCCCGGTCTGCAGCGGATGATTCGTTCGTTTTACCGTGATTTCTTCGGCAATGTCGAGTGGCTGCAAGCCGTCGTCGACCGTTCCGAAGCAAAAAACCGATAAATCAATTATTTTTTTACAATGCCGGATCAGCAACAAATTGCTGATTCGGCATTTGAGTTTTAGAGGAGACATAGGAGAAAGTTATGGCAGTCGAGTTATCGTACATTATCATCACCCCTTACAGCCTTTTAAAATCGCGTACCGGCGGGATCATGGCCCGTCTGATGTCGCGGACGGATCTGGAGTTCGTCGGGGCGCAAATGCTGGCATTTACCAAAGAGATGGCTGAGCGCTACGGCGAGCATCTTTTGTTGGGGATTCCGCCGGAGGCGATGCCGACCGCCCGGTTGTTGAGCAAGTATGTCAAGGATAACTTTCCGCCGCGGGATGACGGCCGCAAGGAGCGCTGTCTTTTGCTGTTGTTTCGCGGTGAGGATGCCTGCCGTAAGCTGACCGAGGTCACCGGCCGCTTGTCGCCGCACACGCCGCGCAATCCCGGCGCCGGCGAAACCATCCGCGACACTTATGCCGATGTGGTGTATGATAAGGAAAATCCCGAAATCGTCCGCTATTTTGAGCCGGCGGTATTGACTCCGCCCAATATCGAAATTGCAATGATCAACTTTAAAGTATTCGCCGACTTTGCCGCGGCGAGCAGCAACATCGTCGAGAATTCGGTGGGCTCCACCCCCGAAGATGAACGTACACTCGTTATTATCAAGCCCGATAACTGGCGTCATCCGTCGAGCCGCCCCGGCAACATTATTGATATGCTGAGCCGCACCGGACTAAGGATTGTCGGCTGCAAATTGCACCGGATGAGCGTCGATGACGCTTTGGAGTTTTACGGCTCGGTGCGTGAAGCGCTGCGCAGCAAATTGGCGCCGCAGATCGGTGAAAAAGCCAAGTTGATGCTTGAGGAAGAGTTTAAAGTTGCACTTCCCGGTGATGCATTGTCGCATTTGACCGAGACCGTCGGTTTTCCGTTTGCCGATGATCAATTTTCGCGGCTGGTCGAGTTTATGTCGGGGCGCCGTCCCGAGGATTGCACGGCTGAGGAGCGCAAGCTGCCCAACAACAATGCCAAATGCCTCGTTTTGATTTATGAGGGCAAAGACGCGATCAGCAAAATCCGCTCGGTGCTCGGGCCGACCGATCCCTCCAAAGCGCCGGGCGGCACTGTCCGCCGCGACTTCGGCAGCAATGTCATGGTCAATACCGCGCATGCGTCGGATTCTCCTGAGAGCGTCAAGCGTGAAATGGGGGTTATTCGCATTCACTTAAATTCGCTGGCTACGCGTCTCTATGAGTTTATGGAAGAAATGCGGGGCAAATAATGAAAACCATCGCGCTCGACATCGGCGGTGTCTGTCTCAAAATCGAGCCGCAGCATTTTTTGCAGCGGCTCGGCTTGGCGAGCTTTGACGAGATTCCGCAAGGTTTGCAGTATGCCATGTTGCAGTCGGTCGAGCGCGGTAAAATGTCATTTCCGGCTTTGGCGGAGCAATTTCGAGTGCAAATGCGCCTTAACGTCAGCGATGAGGCACTGGAGGCGGCGTTTCGCAGTGTCATCGGCGAAACAATTTCGGAGATGGATGCTGTGGTGACCGAGCTCGTGGCGGCAGGTTATAAAATCGTGTTTTTTTCGGATACCTCCAGCATCCATTTGGATGAAGTGCGGCTAAAATTTGCCGCCTCCCGGTTGATTCCGGACGGCATCTACAGCTTTGAGGTTGGAGCCAAAAAACCGGAAGCCCCGATGTTTGCCGCTTTTGAAGAAAAACACGGTACGCCGGATTTTTATTTTGACGACCGGGCTGAATTGATCGCCGGAGCAACGGCGCACGGTTGGACGGCACACCGTTTTTTTGACGCAAATACCATAAAAAATTTGCTTTTCCGTTAAAAGTGTGCTATCTTACCATTTGACGGTGTAAAATCACTCCCGCAAAAGTGTGAAGTACGTAACTTTAAGACAGTTGCGCGGCAATCACAGTTTGCAAATTCGGCGTAAAATATATTTTTAACGATAGGATTGTTAATCAAATGCAACCCAAAAATTTACAGCAGATCCCGATTCAAGTCCGGGAAGCGTTTAACAAAGTGGCCAAAACCACCAGCCGGGCCGAAATCGGCACTGCGATTGCCTTGATGCGCGATTTTGTCAAGGCCAACCCCGAATTGACCCCTGCCCGAGAACGTTTGCGCGAGCTGGAGAAACGCAAGACTATGGTGATGAGTAGTTTTGAAATTACCATGGCCAAAGTTTCCTCGTTTTTTTCGATATTAAGCGCCCGCGGCAAGATCGGCAAAGATCCGGTCGCGGCAATGGCTGCTTGCGAAGATGTGTTGGCTAAATGCCTCAACAACCCGATGGCGCTGATGGCGTTGGCGGATGCGGCGATTGAGGCGGATGCGGCATTTGTCGCGGTGGACGCCATGCTGATCGCCCGCGAATACAATCCGGCCAGCGAAGCGGTGCTGCGCAAACTTTCCCTGGCTTTGCAAAAAAACGGGCAGGCGCGCGAGGGGTATCGCGTGTTTCAGGACATCGCCGCCCGTCATCCCGGCAATATCCGGGTGCAAACCGAGCTGCGTGCCGCCGCCGCTCTCGCCAGTTTGGAAAAAGGCAAGTGGGACAGCGAGGACGTGGTCCAGGAAAACATCGCCGAGTCCAAGGAAGCCGCCGCCCAGTTGTTGCTCGAGGGCACTATTCATGACGAAAAACAGGCGCGGATGCTCATTGAGAAATTTGAGGCCGATCTTCAGGTCAAAGACTCCGCCGACGTTCGTAAACGGCTGGCTGAAGCTTATATGGTGGCGGGTGAATTTGCGACTGCCCGCAAAAATTACAAGCGGGTCGCCGAGCTCATTGGCGCGATGGACCCTACCATCGACAAAGCAATCGAAAAAGCTTACGTGGCCGAAATCAATCAAGGCATTGATGAGCTGACCAAAAATCCGTCCGCTTACGATCAACCCGAAGTGCAAAAACAAAACTTGATCGCCGATCGTGACAAGTATATGCTTGAGCGCGCCGAGGCCCGTGTCAACGCCTATCCCAACGACTCATTGCTGCATTATGACTTGGCAATATTGTATTTTGAGCGTGGTGATATCCCGGCGGCGCTGCCGGAGTTTCAGCAGGCGGTCAAGAGCCCCAAAATCCGTACTGCCGCTTTGATTTATCTGGGACGCTGTTTTGCGGCGCGTAAGCAGTATGATATTGCCGCCGAGCAGTTTGCAACTGCGCTCAAAGAGATGGTGCGCATGGACGACCAAAAGATGGACACCTTGTATTTCCTTGGCAACATGTATGAGGAGGCCGGCAATATGGAAAAGGCGGTCGAGGCGTATAAGGAAATTTATCAGAGTCAGGCCGATTTCAAGGATGTCGCTTCGCGCATCGAGCAATATTACGCCGCAAAAAAGTGAAAAAATAAGGAAAAAAAACAATTTCACTATTGACTTATTTTACTTGAGGAGTTAAAATATATACATGATATATATTTTGAAAGGAACAAGATATGGACGATATGGAAAAAACGCCTGCGCCGGCAGACAATATTGACGATACCAAGACCCGCAAAACCGTGATCTTGAAGCCGAGCATTGTCGTGCCGCCGGTGGTTACTCCGGCAACCGCGACCGATTCGGTCAAGACCGTGGTGACCAAAATTTCCGATCCCCTGACCGGTCGCGACACCGACACCGGCAATCTGGAGATTATGGCCGATACCCAGACCCGCCGCACGGTGAAACTGAAACCGATTGCTCCGCCTCCTGTTAACAATGAGCCGATCAAAATTCAGTCCGGTTCCGTCTCGGGCGAAAACACTCAGACCCGCAAGACGGTGGTACTCAAGAGCTCCACGGTGGCTGCTCCCTCCGATGTCAAAGTGGCCGACGGCGCCAACACCCAGACCCGCAAAACCGTGGTGTTGAAAACCGCCAGCGTCGCCACTCCTGCCGATGTCAAAGTGGCCGACGGCGACAATACCCAAACCCGCAAGACGGTGGTTCTCAAGAGCTCCACTGTAGCTGCTCCCACTGACGTTAAGCTCTCTGCTAATGAGGTTGATGATACGGTTAAAATTCAGCGCCCGGTCCGGGCTCCGTTGATTCCGCCGGGGCAGACTCCGCCCGCGACTTCGAGTTTGATCCCGCCCGGCAAAAAGACGGTGGTAATCAGTGAAGATCCCAAGGTTGAGGATACCAATACCGCCGAGATGAAGACCGTCAAGTTGGAGCCGCCCAAGCTTAAGTCCGCCGGCGCGCCGTCGTTGTCTGCCGGCCCCGGTCCCCGCAACACCGGTATGGTGCCGCCGCCGTTGTCCGCCGGTCCCGCGCCTCGCGCCACCGGTACCGTTACGCCGCCGCCGGCTCCTGTTGCTCCGGCTCCGGTTGTCGATGCTGCTGTTGCTGCGGCTCCGGTCGCTCCGGCCGTTGCCGCTCCCAAAGCGGATGAGGATGATATCCCGGCGCTCGTCAAGCCTCCGGTGACATCCGCTCCCGCCGCTTCGGATGAAGAAGTCAAGACCGACGAAGACGGTCTCTTTGAGATGAAAAAAGTTGACAGTCATGAGGTCAAACCCGCCGCCGGGATCACTGGTACGGTGCCGTTTACTCCGATTGACAGCACCGTTGTTCCGGCGGCGCGTCCTTCTGCCTTCTATCTTGTGGTGGCGGCGCTGACACTGCTCTGCGTGATCGGCACGGCGACACTGACGGTGGTCGAGTACCTTAATTTGTGTCAGGGTCAACATATTTCGTTGCCGTTTCTCAAAAAGTAATTGAGTTGCGGCGTCCCTCGGATTGGCGGCGTGTACGGGAAAATTTCCGGCGCCGCTTTTTTATTGTTAAAAAAATGAGCTATTGATACTATGGCAACACCGATTGTTAAAATCGAAAATCTCTCACACCATTATATGGTCGGACACAATCCCTTGGAGGTGATCCGCAATATTACTTGGCAGCTGGAGGCCGGTCAATGGGTTTGTATGCTGGGTGCCTCGGGGAGCGGCAAAACGACGCTCCTAAATCTCATCGGTGCTCTGGAGCGGCCCTCGGTCGGGTCAATTAAGATCAACGGTTATGACATCTCCAAGCTTTCGCGCTCGGCAGCGGCGCGCTTTCGCCGCAACAACATCGGGTTTGTCTTTCAGTCCTATCATTTGCTCCCGGAGCTCTCAGTGCTGGAAAATGTGATGCTTCCGGGCTCTCTGGCCGGGGTGCCGTTGCTGTCATTGCGCAGCCGGGCCTTGGAGCTCTTGGAGACGGTCGGACTCAAAGACCGCTTGAAGCACCTCGCCAACGAGCTCTCCGGCGGCGAAGCCCAGCGCGTGGCGATTGCCCGCTCCCTGATCAACCGGCCGCGGTTGCTCTTGGCTGATGAGCCCACCGGTAACCTTGACTCCAAGACTGGTGAGGGGATTTTGCAGCTCTTTCAGGACCTCCGAGTACAGACACCGGATGTCAGTATCATCATGATTACCCACAATGAGGAAATCTCCCGTCTGGCCGATTTTTCCGTCCGGTTGCAGGACGGGGCAATTGTTTAGTTTGGTCGGTAAATCCAAGCCCGCTTATCGCAAGCGGGCTTTTTTTATGGTAAAAATGGTCAATTTTAAGTTTGATTCCATATTGTGGAATAAAAATTGTAAAAAAATCAAAAAAAGGAGAATTATCACTTGCAAGATTCTATTATATATAGTATAATATTAATCAAATTCTAAAATATGGAATTTAAGACATGAATAACACCTTAAGCAACGGTTTCAAACTGTTGGAATATTTGGCGCAAGCCGCCGAACCGCACTCGGTCAAAGATTTGGCCGAAGTCTTCGGCTTGCCCAATTCGCATATCTGCCGGTTATTGAAAACATTGACCGAGACCGGCTATGTGGAACAAACTGGCAACCGCCGCTATGTGGTGAGCGCCAAGATTCTTACGCTGAGCCACTCCAAATTGGAGCGCATGGCGATCCGCCGCAAGTGTCACCCCGCCTTGGTTGAGCTGACCGCCAAGCTGCAATGCGATGCCTATTTGGCGATCCCGTACAACGGTCGGGCGATCATTGCCGATGTGACGTACAAAGGGGGGATCTTTGACGGCGGCATCACCCTCGGTGCGGCCAACAGCGTCAATACCTCGGCTTGCGGTAAAATTTGCGCCGCCTACGTGGAGCCTGCCAAAATCGATTATTTTTTAGCCGCCAATCCATTGCGGGTGACGCCCAATTCGATCCACGATTCCCGGCTTTTTAAAGAGCATCTGGCCAAAGTCCGCCGCGACAATGTGGCGGTTTGCGATGATGAGATTGACATCGGTACTTATGCCGTCGCCTGTCCGGTGCTCGACAAAGACGGCAATCTTTTGGCCGCCGTCGGCGTGGCCGCATCCTTCCCGGATGACAAGCTTAAAGCTTTGATCATACAACAACTGAAACATATCACCAATTTATTGTCAACCCAGGGAGAGTAACATGAATGCGTCGCAGTTGAGAGAAGTCGCCAAACAGAAATTTCGCGTGGATTTGCTCGGGTTTGCCCCGATCAGCCGGTTTAAAGATTTGCCGCCGGAGCGCAACCCGATGTCGATTTTTCCGGAGTGCAAGACGGTGATCGTGGTCGGCCGCCGGATTTTGCGCGGGGCGCTGCGCGGGGTGGAGGAGGGGACCAATTTTTGGAGCACTTACGGCGCTTTCGGCCGCGACTTTTTGCTCAACAACACCTTGGCCAAGGCGACGTATGATGTCGTTTGCGAGCTTGAGGATAACAATATTGAGGCCGTGCCCTTGTTTGGTTACGGCCCGGATGCCCAGATGAGTTTCGGCGTCCCGGTCGCTCCCGGCAAACCGGCTCCCAACGTGATTGTCGATCATGACTTTGCGGCGCAGGCGGCCGGACTTGGCATCATCGGCAAAGGCGGCTTCTTTTTGACCCCCGAATTCGGCCCGCGTCAACGCTTTGCATTGATTTTGGTCGATCACGAATTTACTGCCGACGAAGTCAAAAAGCTTGACTTTTGCGACAATTGCAGCGAGTGCATCAAGGCTTGTCCGCTGGGTGCGTTTGACGCGGTCGGCAACATCAATCGCGGTGTCTGCAAGCAGTGCAAAAACGGCGCGGAGAATCCCGGCGGCATGGGTGGCGCGGTGGACCGTTTTGCCGCGATTTGCGCCCGCAGCTGCCTCGTGTCGCTGGAAACCCGCGGCAAGCTCAGCAATCAATTTGCCAACCAATTCCGCAAGCGTCAAGCCTGGGCGCTGGACTCGGTCGGCAAGCTGGTCAAGTAAGGGGGATGAAATGAGCGATCTCAAGCAACAAATTCAACAGTTGGTGCGCGAAATGGGCGGCGAAGTCGGCTTTGCCAACATTGAGCGCTTTGCGGGCGCGCCCCGCCAGATGCACCCCAAAAATGTGTTTCCCGAGTGCAAAACCGTCATCTCCATCATCGCCCCGTTTCCGCGCGGCACCTACCGCGGGATTACCGAGGGAACGCACTGGAGCAACTACACTTATTACTCGTACAATCGGCTTAATACCTTGTTTCGCCCGTTGATAACCATGGAAGCCGCGGCATTGATTGAGGACAATCACTTTGAAGCCGTGCCGGTTTTTCCGGGGGTTCCGGAGCGCAGCGGGAGTTATAAGACTCCCATCTCCCCCGGCCGCCCGGTGCCGGACGTCAATATCAACGTCCGCATTCAGGCCGTCGCTTGCGGCATGGGGGAAATCGGCTGGTCCAAAGTCTTTATTTCCCCCAAGTGGGGTCCGCGTGTCCGCATCGGAACGATCCTTACTGACGCGGTCATTGAGCCCGATCCTTTAATCAAGCCCGGCACCTTGTGCAACCGCTGCATGAAATGTGTCCGCGAGTGCCCCGGCAATGCAATTCCCAAACCGGGCGACCGGCCGAGCATCAAAATTAAAATCGACGATATTGAGTACGAGTGGGGCGATGTCCACATGGGCCGTTGCACCTTGACCCACCACGGGCTCAACTACGAGATTTCGCCGTTTATGAAGCGCTCGCTGCCGGGGGTGGATATGAATGTCCGCACCTCGACTGTCTCCGAGGAGGTCGCCTACCGCATGACCTATACCTTGGCTCAGGGCGGCTGGCCCGCGAGCGAGGAAATCCCCTTTGGCGCCATTATGCCCTTTTACAAGCAGATTATGGAGCACGTCGGCTACTTTGCCGTCTGCGGCGCCAAAGGCTGCGTCCGGGCCTGCATGGATGTCCAGGAGCGCACCAAAAACATCGACCAGTGCGGCTTTAAGACCAAAGTCTTTGAGCGCCCGCAGTGGAAGTTGACTCCGCCTTGTGAAGATGCCACCGGTGGCATCGCCGAAGGCAAATTCCCCAAAATGTACAACGACCCGGACGAGCATGCCGGCGAGTTTGACGTTGAGCTGGCATAAGTACTTGACAAAAAAAGCGCTTCCTTTAACGGGAAGCGCTTTTTTTTGCAGTGACTCCTTCAACAGATCAAAGGTTGCCCAGTTGATTGAGCAGCACCCCGGCGGCGACGGCCGAGCCGATCACCCCCGAGACGTTGGGCCCCATGGCGTGCATCAAGAGGAAATTTTGCGGATCATACTCCAATCCGAGACGGTTGACCACCCGTGCCGACATGGGGACGGCGGACACCCCGGCGGCGCCGATCAGGGGGTTGATCGGGTCTTTGCTGAAGTAATTCATGATTTTGCCGAAAATCACCCCCGCTCCGGTCCCGATCCCAAAGGCAACCGCGCCCAGCACCAAAATCCCCAAGGTCTGCACTGACAAAAATTGATCGGCAGAGAGTTTGGAGCCGACGGCCAGACCGAGAAAAATGGTGACGATGTTGATGAGCGCATTTTGGGCGGTGTCGCTCAAGCGTTCCACTACACCGCACTCGCGCATCAAATTGCCGAACATCAGCATCCCGATCAGGGGGGCCGCATCCGGGAGCAATAAAGCGCACAAAATGGTGATCAATATGGGGAAGCAGATTTTTTCCACTTTGGAGACCGCGCGCAATTGCCGCATCCGCACTTTGCGGTCGGCATCGGTGGTCAAAAGTTTCATGATCGGCGGCTGGATGATAGGCACCAAAGCCATGTAGCTGTACGCCGCCACCGCCACTGCGCCCAAGAGTTTGGGCGAGAGCTTGGTGGTAAGGTAGATTGACGTCGGGCCGTCGGCACCGCCGATGATCCCGATGCTGGCCGCTTCTTTGAGCCCGAAATCAATCGCCGGGATAAACATGGTAAGCAGCAGTGCTCCCAAAAGTGCGCTGAAAATGCCGAATTGGGCAGCCCCGCCCAACAATGCGGTCTTGGGGTTGGCGATTAAAGGGCCAAAGTCGGTCATCGCCCCTACGCCCATAAAAATGAGCAAAGGAAACACGCCCGACTCAATGCCGACATTGTAGATCATCCCCTGCAACCCGTCCGGGCCGGAGATTGCCGCCACCGGGATGTTGGCCAAAAATGCGCCGAAGCCGATGGGGAGCAAGAGCAACGGCTCAAACTCTTTGACAATCGCGAGATAAATCAGCAGCAGCGCCACCAAGATCATCAGTACCCGGCCCAACCCGAGAATCCAGGTGCTGCCGATGCTGTCGGTATCAAAGGTTTGGCGGTAGATGTCATAAATCCCGGTGCTTTTCCACAAATTGATGAAGCTCTCGCCCCAGCCGGGCATGTGCGAACCTTTGGCCGCGGCGTTGTCCAGCGAGTCATGCATCAGATCCATCGGCAAAAAGGAGCCGATGACAAAGCCTTTGGTCAGCGTCGCCGCCGATTGCAAGGCCGGGTTGAGTGTGCCGACTTGCAGCGTGGTGCCGATTTTAGCCTTGCCTTTGCTGCGCCCGTCGGGGTTGACGACCAGAACTTCGCGGCCGGGGAGCAGTTTTTGCCCCTTGGACATCGAGAGCGAGTAGACGATTGCCGGTTTGTCCCAAACGTATTGCAGATACAATACGCCGTCGGCGCCCTTGTACCAGGCAAATACCTCGTCACTGGCCTCCGGCTGCAGCAATGCCGAGTCGGGGAGCTTGAGTTGGTTGTCGGCGGCGGTGCTGATTTCGGCTTCGGTCGCCGTCAGATGGACTGCAGCCAATGCCAGCAACGCCAATAAAAAATATTTTATTTGCGTCATGGCTTATTTCTCCTCAATCATGCAAAGCGGGTCGCCGGCGGCAATCACTTGCTTGGTTTCCACGCAGATTTGGGTGATGATGCAGGCTTTTTCGGCCTTGATCTCGGTTTCCATTTTCATCGCTTCCAAGACGAGGATCGGGTCGCCGGCAGCCAATTCACTGCCCGGATGCGCCAAGATGCGCACCACTGTCCCCGGGAGCGGCGAAGCCACCGCTTGGGCCGCATTTGACGGAGCAACCGGAGCGGCTTGCGCGACGCCTTCAGCGACTTTGACGGTGAATTTTTTGCCTTGCACGGTTGCCGTGTAGGTGTCACCGGCGGCATTGAGCTCGACGATCACCGCCTTGCCGTCGACGGTCGCCGTGTAAGCGCCGCCTTTGGCCGCGGCGGGAGCTTTGGCCGCGGGTTTGGGCTCGTCCTTGTAGCGCACTCCGTCAGGCTTGACGCCCTTCAAGAACTCGATTCCTTTGTCCTCACAGGTGGCGACGATAAAAATGTTTTCGTCGGTCACCGGGAGACCGGCCGCTTCGAGTTTGGCGGTCATCGCTTTGACACCGAGCTTGGGATTTTTGTCATTGATGACATGAACATCCTCGGTTGTCGGCTCCAGTTTGAGCTGCTCCGAGGCGAGTTTGACGATTTCCGGGTCCGGCGCGGCGGGGGTTTTGCCAAAATAACCGAGGACCATTTTGCCGTAGCCGTCGGAAATTTTTTTCCATTTCCCTTGCATCACATTGGCAAAGGCTTGCTGAAAATAAAATTGCGACACTGGCGTCACCGAGGTTCCGAAGCCGCCCTTGGCGACCACTTCGCGCATTTCGGCAATACAAGCGTCATATTTGTCGAGGCAGTTATTGTCGCGCATCATCTGGGTGTTGGCCGTCAAAGCGCCGCCGGGCATCGGTGAAAAAATGATTTTGGGCGACACTTGCATCGCCTCGGGGGGCATGAAATATTTGCTGAGACAGTCTTCGAGGCAATTTTCCACTTTCATGATTTTTTCGGGATCGATGTCAAGCGTGTAATCCGTGTTGCGTAAGCGCTGCCACATAACGAGGATATCCGCCTGACAGGTGCCGCCCGACAAGGGGGCCATCGCCAAGTCGATCACGTCCGCTCCGGCCTCAATCGCCGCATAATTGCAGGAAACGGCCATCCCGGCGGTATCGTGGGTGTGAAAGGTGATTGAAATATCGTTGCCGAGGAGCGCGCGCGCTTGCTTGACGGTCTCATAAACCGTTTGCGGCGTCGAGGTGCCCGAAGCATCTTTAAAGGCCAAGCTGTCAAACGGCACGCCATCGTCGAGGATCGCCCTGAGACTGTCAATGTAAAATTTGGGAGTGTGCGCATACGACTCGTGCAACCCCGGCGGCAATCCCATTAACGTAATGGTCACCTGATGCTTGAGCCCGGCATTGTGAATCGCCCGGCCGGATACCGCCAGATTGCGGACATCGTTTAAGGCGTCAAAATTGCGAATGGTGGTAATACCGTGTTTTTGGAAAAGTTTGGCATGTAAATTAATAATGTCGGTTGATTGTGAAATCAGTCCGACCACGTTGGCTCCGCGCGAAAGGGTCTGAAAGTTGACCTCGGGGCCGACCGCTTCGCGACAGCGGTCCATCATCTCAAACGCGTCTTCCTGACAATAAAAGTACAAGCTCTGAAACCGGGCGCCGCCGCCGATTTCAATATAAGTGATCCCGGCTTTGACCGCTTCCACAAGCGCGGGTAAAAAATCGTCCGTCTTGACGCGGGCGCCGAGACAGGATTGAAAGCCGTCACGGAAAGAACAATCCATGAACTTGATTTTTTTCAACATATGCAGTTTTCTCCAAACGTTTGATTATTTAGGGATGCGGGCCAGTTCGACAGCGGTGGCTGCGACGGCGGCAAGAGTGGTATCCTCTTCCGATGACTTGACCGGGGCGCGGGGCGCCGGTTTTACCGGAACTTGGAACATGTGGGCAAAGGGCCGGAGCGCCTTTTCCATAATGTTCATGGCGATGATCATGAGGGCGAGGAAAAAGAATACCATCCCCATCCCCAGGACCATCAGGCGGATACCGCTAAATAACAGCGATAAGCTTTCTGGATCCATGTTGACTCCTTTCTGTTTTGGTTGGTTTTATAAATGAATGTTATCCCAATCAATCAACTCGCGGTCGATTTTGACATCGCCGCAATGAAAGGCTATAGTTGCATTGTTGACCTCCAGAAGCATGGCTCCGTCGTCGGAAATATTGCCAAAAATTCCCGTGATCACCTCTCCTTTGGGAGTGATCACCGTGAGTTTTTGCCCCAACAAACGATTGTCCTGTTTCCAGAGTTCAAAAATAGAACCGCTGTCCTTGGTACAGGCAATATAATACTCCTGAAACCAAAATGCCAGTCGGTTTATGACTTTTTTTAAATTAAATTTTTCGCCGGTCAGCTCGTAGAGCGAAGTGGCGGGGTTGTCAAGCAATCGTAAATCATTGGGCGCAAAGTTGATATTGAGTCCGATTCCGGCCACCACCCCGTCGATTTTGCCGTTGGTGAATCCAGCGCTTTCGCACAAAATCCCGGCAATTTTGCGGTCACGGACATAAATATCGTTGGGCCATTTGAGGAAGAAGTTGATTTGAGGGGAAAATTCGCGGAGCGCGGCGATTCCGGCCAGACCGGCGATGCACCCGGCGTGAAAGCCGGACTCCAAATCTTTCATCACCATACTGGCATAGATATTGACATCCCGCGGCGACTGCCACACCCGTCCCAGACGGCCGCGTCCGGCAGTTTGCGTCCGGGCGCAAATCATGGTGGCATCAGCCAGGTCTTTGAAGTTGTCTCTGGCGTACTGGTTGGTCGAATCGAGCGTTTCGAATTCAATAACAGTCATGGGAGATCAGGGTGATTACATTCTGCCGTCGCCGGCAACCTCTTTGTTTTGGAAAATCGCGACGGCCCACATCGCGCAAATCGAGATGTACAACATGACATAAAAGGCGCTAAATACCACATAAGAGTAGGGGATCGGACGGTTGACGGCAATCGCGTCGGCCAACCAGAAATACTGCCAGTTGGGCAATACCGCATAAAAGATGCCGAAAATGGCGTTGATGACGGCCGAGTCGGTATTGCGCTGAAACAAATAGCTCGACACCAGCCCGAGGAAGAAAATTACGCTGCAGACGCACAAGTTGGCGACCACATCCAGCCGGGTGGCAAACACCACCGCGATCGTCGACATGGCAAGCACAGCAAAGTTGATCAAAACCAATGCGCAGGCCAAGCTCTTAAGCGACAGCGTCGGGTGCTCTTTAAAAAAGTAGCACCACAACACGCACAATGGAACCAAAAACATCATAGCATAGGTGGCAACTTCCGGGAAGGAGCTTCCTTTCCAAAAATTGGCAACCATCCCAATGGCGCAACCGGCGACGATTACCACTAAAAAGACGAAGTAAATCCCCATATCCATGCGGAATTGGTCGGTTGCAATGTACACTGAAATCACGCTGGCAAGATTGCACAGCAAGGCAAACAGTGTTACCGCAAGCGAAATCCCGGCGATTTTGCCCAAAACAAACGTCCAGCGCATGACCGGCTTGGATAAGAGCAAGAGCACGGTGCCGTTGCGCATTTCACGCGAAACGGTATGGCTGGCGCAAAGCACCGCCACGATCAAGCCAAAAATCAATCCGGTCGCCATTGCGCTGTCGACTACCAGCTTCAGTTGCTCGGAGAAGACAAACAGAGCCATCGAGGGATAGTGAGCGATCAACAGCAAAGCCGCCAGCAACATCAAAAAGTAAACCGGCTCGCGCACGGATTCTTTAAATGTATTGTCGGTGATTTTGAAAAAGCTGAACACTTGGCTGATCCCTCGTACTCTTGTGATTACTTTTTGACGTCGACGATAACTTCTTCTTTGGTTTCGGTGACAGTGGCTTTGTCATCCGCGGCAGCGGTCGGCTCGGCGGCCGGAGTATCCATCACGGGAGCGCTGATCGGACGGTAGATGCTGCCCTTGTTGAGCAAGTTTTCGCGCAAGCGTTTGTAATCGGTGGCGAGGTTGGTCAAAGCGAGCATGTCGGAGACTTCTTCGGCGGTGCGGTTCCAGTCGACCGAGTAGACCTGAACCAGGGGAATGGTGCGGTCAAACTGATCGAGGTACTTGGTCTGCACATAGCTCGAGTCGCCGAGCACCACAATCCGGCGGGGATTGATGTAACGGATGAAGTCGTTGAGCTTGTCTTCGCGGATTTCCACCGAGTTGCCTTTGGGCGGGCAGTAGTAAATCCGGGTATCGTCGCTCTCGGCGGCCGGGAGCAGCAAGTAGGGCTGACGGCTTTCGTTCTGAATGAGCTCGGCCATCAACCGGGGGCTTTTGTAGTTGCCGGTGACGACCAGCGTCACTACCTGACGCTTGGGACCGGTCGCGGCCCACGGTGCCGCCGAAGCACAAAAAGCCGCCATCATGACTGCCAAAATAATAAGACCTTTAACATTACGCATTTTTATTTTCCCCAGTTAAGTTAGGTTTTTGAAACAAATGACTGGATATAATATAACAAACAAAATCTGTTTATCAAGGACTTTTTTCAAATAAAAGCGCTATTTTGCTTAAAAAAATTATTTTTTTACGTGAAATTTTTGAAAAATGGTGTATATTATAAAGCAACAATCCGAACCAACCCCCAAAAATATAAGGAGATCCAACGATGAGTTGTCCCTATCAATGCTCACATGAAGTCGAGCAGATGTGCCATGTAGCCCAAGGCTGCAATCACGGCCCCGCCCCGATTCCGGAAGAAGGAAAATGGGTCAAGGCCAAGCAAATTACCGACATTTCCGGTTTGACCCACGGGGTCGGCTGGTGTGCCCCGCAGCAAGGCGCTTGCAAGCTGACGCTCAACGTCAAGGCCGGCATCATCCAGGAAGCATTGGTCGAGACCCTCGGTTGCTCCGGCATGACCCACTCCGCCGCGATGGCCGCCGAAGTTCTTCCCGGCAAAACCATCCTCGAAGTACTTAACACCGACCTCGTCTGCGACGCCATCAACGTGGCGATGCGCGAACTCTTTAAGCAGATTGCCTATGGCCGCACCCAGACCGCTTTCTCCGAAGGCGGGCTTCCCATCGGCGCCGGTCTCGAAGACCTCGGCAAAGGCTTGCGCTCCCAGGTCGGCACCCTTTTCTCCACTTTGGAAAAAGGTCCCCGCTACCTCGAAATGGCCGAAGGCTACATCCTTGAGCTCGGTCTTGATGCCAATGATGAAATCATCGGTTACAAGTTTGTCCACCTCGGCAAAATGATGGATGCTATCCGCAAGGGCGTCAGCGCCGAAGAGGCTTTCAAGAAAAACGTCAGCAGCTACGGCCGCTATGACGAAGCTGTTAAAAAGATCGACCCGCGCAAGGAGTAATATAAAATGAGCGTTACATTTGAAGGATACGACAGAAGAATCGCCAAGATCGAAAAGGCGTTGAAAGAATACGGCATCGCGAGCTTGGAAGACGCCAAAAAGGTCTGCCTTGACAAGGGCGTTGACGTTGATACCATCGTCCGCGGCATCCAGCCCATCGCCTTTGACAATGCCGTCTGGGCTTACACCCTCGGCGCTGCCATCGCGATCAAAAAAGGTGCCAAAGACGCCGCCGAAGCCGCCGAGTTGATCGGTGTCGGCTTGCAGGCGTTTTGCATCCCCGGCTCCGTCGCCGACCAGCGCGATGTGGGCATCGGCCACGGCAACTTGGCCGCGATGCTGTTGCGTGAAGAAACCAAGTGTTTCTGCTTTTTGGCCGGTCATGAGTCTTTTGCCGCCGCCGAAGGCGCGATCGGGATCGCCAAAACCGCCAACAAAGTTCGCAAAGAGCCCTTGCGCGTGATCCTCAACGGTCTAGGCAAAGATGCCGCTTACATCATCAGCCGCATCAACGGCTTTACCGCGGTCGAAACCGAGTACAATTACTACACCGGCGAACTCAAGATCGTCAGCGAAAAAGCCTTCTCCACCGGCCCCAAAGCCGCGGTCAAGTGCTATGGCGCCGATGATGTCTCCGAGGGCGTCGCCATCATGATCCGCGAAGGCGTCGATGTTTCCATCACCGGCAACTCGACCAACCCGACCCGCTTCCAGCATCCTGTCGCCGGCACTTACAAAAAGTGGGCGATCGAAAACGGCCGCAAGTACTTCTCCGTCGCCTCCGGCGGCGGCACCGGCCGTACGTTGCACCCCGACAACATGGGCGCCGGTCCGGCGTCCTACGGGATGACCGACACCATGGGCCGCATGCACGGCGATGCCCAGTTTGCCGGCTCCTCCAGCGTCCCGGCGCACGTCGAGATGATGGGCTTGATCGGTATGGGAAACAACCCCATGGTCGGCGCCTCCGTGGCCGTTGCCGTGGCGATTTCCCAAGCCAAGTAAGCACTGATTGCTTCGAAACCGCTTTGCCGCAGTTGCGGCAAGGCGGTTTTTTTGTTTCGGGCATAAAAAAAGCGCCTCCCCTTGGGGGGAAGCGCTTTTGCGTTGTCGGGCTTACTCCTTGACCGGCAGTTTGAAGTCGGTGATGATGTCATCGACTTGCTGCTGCGAGATCGGGTTGAGTTTGCCGATCCGGCTGGCGAGCAAAATACATTTGGCTGTGAATTCGGCCACTTCAAGGCGGTCAAAGGCTTCCAAAATGCTTTTGCCGCAGGTCAGGACCCCGCAGTTTTCGATGATTACCACCGGGTTGGCCGGGGAAATCTGGGCGATCACCGACTCGGGGTCGCACAAATACTCTTCACTCTTGACCATGACAAGGTCGCGGAGCATGATGTAGCTCTCGGGGATCGTCCGGCTGTCCATATAAGTGCCGGTGACCGCAAACGACATCGCATTGGGCGGGCGGGTCATAATGATCGAGTTGATCCAGTCCTGCTTTTGATAGAGTTTGCGGCAAAAGGCGGTAGCGGCCGACGGGGTTTTGCCCGCCTCGGCGGCGCCGCCCTTCATGCGGACGACATCGGCCCCGGCGAGATTCATGATTTCAAAGTTGGCCGGGGTGATCAAAAAATCGTCGCCCTTGATGCGCGTACTTAAAAAGGCGCTGCCTGAAAACAGCAAGCGTTGACGATACGCGCGGCTGCTGAAATTGGCCATGTCGTCGCGGAGCTCGCACTCGCGCGGGGAGACGCTTCTGGGTTTGAAAAACGGCCAGTCGGCGTACTCGATTTTGGAGATGAAGTCATTGGTGTGGTCGCTCAAGGTGGCGGCGTTGATTTCAATCCGGGCGACGTAGTCCAACGCTTCAAACCGGGCAAAGGCCTGCAAAATGTTTTCGCCCGCCATCACCGCACCGTGATTTTCCATAATGACCGAGTCGGCGCCTTCGGCAAATTTGGCGGCGATGATGTTGCCGAGTTTCTCGGAGCCGGGGATCTCATAGGGGGCGAAGTCGACTTTGCCGCAGGCTTCGGCGATGGTCGGAAGGAGCTTGGTGTTGGGCACCCGGCCGGTCAGGCTGAACGCAACCAGCGCGGGGGAGTGCGCGTGCAATACCGCCTTGACGTCTTTGCGCAAAGAGTACACCGAGCGGTGAAACGGCAGCTCGCAACTCGGGCGGTGACGGCCGACAATGTCGCCGTTGGGCTTGACCATGACGATGTCCTCGGGGCGCAAGGTGCCTTTGTCGATGCCGCCGGGGGTGATCCAAATGTTGCCGTCGTCGTCCTTAATCGAGAGATTGCCGCCGCTGGTGGTGGTCATCCCGTAGTTGTAGAGACGCGTGAGGGTCGCAACCAAAATGTTGCGCGGATGGGTGTATTGGTTGTAATACATATTAATACCTGCTTGGTGACAAAAACCCGGAGCAAATTATTGCACCGGATTTTCTTATGGGTTACCGCCGGGGCCGTTTTTGCCCCGCAATATTAATATACATCCGGAATTGTGCAAATTCAATATTTTTTTATCGAATTAGTCAAAAATAGTCAAATCAGCGTCCCGTCTTGTCAAAATTGCGCGCGGCTTCGGTTAATTTTGGCCATAGGGGGTCGCTCTGGGCATCGCCCGCGCCTTCTTTGAGAGCGGTCAGGATGCCGACCGCGTTGGCGGCGTTGGATTTGACCGTGCCGATGTGACCGTCGGCATATAGCACCAGATAATTCTTGTTGTCGCGGACGTTGGGCTTCTCAATGACCAAAGGAAGCGCCGCTAAGTTGCGGCTGGCGCGCGGCGAACCGATGATGTTGCCCAAATAAAAGTAGCTCGTGTTTTTCTCAGTCAATGCGCCGTTGGCCTGGGTGGCGTTGGGGTCGGCGGTGGCGACGAAAATCTTTTTGGGCAAATTAAGCTGGTCGAGACCGGCGGCGCCGGGTTGCTCCGGAAAACCGTCGTGATCCTCGGCATAGCTCATTAATGATATCCCGATCTGTCCCAAATTGTTGCTCTCCTCCATGGTGCGCCCGCGCTGGAGCACTTTTCCCAGTACGGTCGAGGGCTCGGCATAGCTTACGGCGGCAAACAGACACAATAAAACAGCGATAAAAACTCTTTTCAGCATGATCGAGCTCCTTAATTTATGCCGTTAGCCGCGCACGATTGCGGCAGCGGGCGAATCTTTTACAGCAGCAACATTTCACTCGGTTTTTCGGGCCAGAACAATACCAGTTTAAATTTGGCCGGTGTCATTTTTTCGCCGAAGAGCCGATAAAATTCATTGCGGGCGGCCTTGTCGGTAAACGCCGCTTGGGCCCAGTCGCTGTTGAGGCCGCGGCCGATTTTGCTCAATAAGGTGTGGGCCGACAAAATCGCCGCTCCGGCGGCAAAAAACGCGGTATGCGGTGCGAGCGCAAAGGAGCCGAAGTCGTCGACCAGCTTGAGTCCCGGCGCATTCATCTCGGTGCCGACGACCACGGGGATATGGTGTTTTTTGCAGCAGTCAATGATTTTATTCATCTCGGCGACGAGTTTTTGCTGTTTGGCGGGGTCGCTTACGTTCCAATTGCGGTCGGGAACAATGTTGAGCATCTCGGCTCCTTTGGCAAGGTGGAGCTTGAGCAGTTGCTCGGGGTCGCTCTCGCCCTTGGAGAGGCCGTTGAGCCACGCGACGCAGGGAATCGCGCCGCAACCTTTGATGAAATCGTTGAATTCTTCCAGCGCGGGGAAGCTGTCCAAGGAGGGTTTGACATAGCCGACGCCGCCCGCTTTCATCGTTTTGGAGCGGATTTCGCCCTCGAGTTTGACCGGGTCGGCCAAGAGTTTGCCGGCAACGTCCAAATCGACCTTGAGTTTGTCGCTCCAAAATTGGGCACGTTTCGCCGGGTCGGCAAAGGTGCTTTCGGCTTTTTCGCGGTAGGCCTGACAGACATGGCGCTCGGTGACGTTGCCTTTGGGCGTGAGCTTGACGGCGTCGCGCTCAAAATCAAGCGCGATTTCGGTCAAAAAAGTGTTGACCTTGTCGACCAAAACACGGGTGCGCTCGTTGGCCTTGCGGCGCAGCAAATCGGCAAAGGCCTGACGCGCGGACGGGACGGTGCCCGACGGGAAGCCGAGGCCGAGGTGATAGGCGATCCCGGGCTCACCGGGAGAGTTGATTTCGGCGTCGGCCAGCTCTTTGACGCAGACGCGGCTCTCCATTCCGGCCGCGTGGCGGACATCAAGCAACTCGGCGGCGGCGAAAAACTCATCCACGGCATCCAGGACGTCAAAGTCGATGGTCCCGGCCGCGTACCAGCCCGAGCTTTTGGCCAACCAGGCGATTTTGGACGGCGAGAAGCCGTAGCCGTTGTACGAGTAAAAGGTGTGACAATGCAGATTATTGATTAAGGACTCGGGCTCGATTTTTACTTTTTTGGCGTGCATCAGCTCAAAAAGCTCCTGTAACGCGCTTTTGCGCGCGGCGGCGGACGGTTGGTCGATTTCTTTTTCCAGAACTTTTACTTCGTCATTGCTTAACATGTTAAAAAAACTCCGTTGCTTGGGGTGTATTTTTCTAGTCGATCATCTTGGGGCCGGGCACGAAAAACAGTGTAATATAATCCGAAAAGAGTGCAATGCCAACAGCTTTTTGTAATTTTTTTTTGAATTTTTAAAAAAAAACAGTTTAAATTGAAAATTTGTGTGCTATACTATAGCATTGTCCGTATTGATTGACGGACTTTTTAATATATAAAATATCAGGTGGATTATGATAAAGTTTTTATCTTCATATAAGTTGCGCGGAGGAAATGTGATCCCCCGCCGCCTTGGTACTCCGCCTGACCAGTCATCGGCCCGGGAGTATTATGGACAACTTATTTGATGCCGAACCCGAAGAAGCCGATGTTGATCAATCACTCTCGGCTGTCCCGCTGGCGGCGCGGTTGCGCCCCCGCAATCTCGACGAATATGTCGGCCAACGCCATTTGCTCGGCGAGGGCAAACTTTTGCGTCGCGCCATCAATGCCGATCGCTTCAGCTCTATTATTTTATCCGGTCCCCCCGGTGTCGGCAAGACCAGTCTCGCCGAGCTCATTGCCGGTTTGACCAACTGCGCCTTTGTTCGCCTCTCGGGCGTGACTTCCACGGTCGCTGACATCCGCAAAGAGATTTCCTATGCCGTCCAGCGCCGGAGTTTGAATGGCCGCCGCACGGTTTTATTTATTGACGAAATTCACCGCTTCAACAAAGCCCAGCAGGACTCGCTGCTTCCTGATGTGGAAAACGGCAACATCCGTTTGATCGGCGCCACCACCCACAATCCGCAGTTTTATGTAGTGGGGGCCTTGCTCTCCCGCTCCTTGTTGTTTGTGTTGCAGGCGTTGGACGAGGAGGATATCAAGCTTTTGCTTACCCGTGCGGTCGCCGATGAGCGTGCGTTCGGCAAGCTGACGGTGGAGATTTCTCCCGGTGCCTTGGATTTTTGGGCCAAGAGCTCGGAGGGGGATGCCCGCCGGGCGCTCAACGCTCTGGAGATCGCGGTGGCGACCTCCGAAGTTGTCGACAATAAGGTCGTCATCGATTTGGCCGTCGCCGAGTCGTCGATCCAGAAAAAAATGATTGCTTACGGCGATGACGGGCATTATGACACCGCCAGCGCCTTTATTAAGAGCATGCGCGGGAGCGATCCCGATGCCGCGGTTTATTATCTGGCCAAAATGCTCCATGCCGGCGAGGACATCCGTTTCATCGCCCGGCGGATCGCGATTTTTGCCGCCGAGGACATTGGCAACGCCGACCCCCGCGCGATCCAAGTGGCCGCCGCCGTCATGCAGACGGTCGATGCGGTCGGGATGCCGGAGGCAAGGATTATTTTGTCGCAGGCCGTCACGTACTGTGCGACCGCGCCCAAGAGCAACGCCGCATATGCGGCGATTGATCAGGCGATGGAGGACGTGGCCAAAGACCGGGTGCAGCCGATTCCGGCGCACTTGCGCGATCCCAACTCCGCCGGCGGCAAGCAAAATGGTCACGGCGAGGGGTATGTTTACCCGCACGCGGTGGGCGGTTTTGCCGTCCAGGAGTACCTGACGGTGCCCAAAAAGTATTACATTCCCAAAGACAGCGGATACGAAAGCAAAATCAAAGAGCGTCTCGAATATCTGGAGGCGGTCAGGAAATATGCCAAAAACTGAAATCCGCCGTCAGTTGATCGCGCAAAGATCAAGGTTGACGCAGGCGGAACGGGAAGCCGCCTGTCCGAAAATTTTACAAAACATTCGCAGTTTGGAGTGCTATCAAAATGCGCGGCATATCGGCATGTATGCCGCCGATGCCACGGAGGTTGATTTGCTCTTGCTGCTGCATCTGGACCCCGGAAAAATGTTTTATTTTCCGCGGTATGAGGCGGCGCAAAAGTGTTACCGAATGGTGCATGTCAATGCGTCATCTGAGTTGGTGCCGGGGAAATACAATTTGCCCGAGCCCAAGCCGGCACTGGCGGCGGCCGATCCCGATTGGACGGATGAGGAGCTGTTGTTTCTCATTCCCGCGGTGGGGTGCGACCTTTGGGGCAACCGGCTTGGCCGGGGCGGCGGTTTTTATGACCGGCTGCTCGCGGGCAACCGGCAGCCCAAAATTGCGGTGATTTTTGATTGTCAGTTAGTTAAGTATAAGTTGCCGGCCCTGGATCACGATATCACGGTGGACATGGTGGTGACGGAAAAAGAAATCATAAAGAGGAGAATCGATTAATGGACACACAACTGATTGTCGTTGGCAGCATTTTTATGACCATCGGCATTGCGATAGGCATTACTTTGATCAGCTGGTTTCAGCGGCTGCAAAAAGACTCTGCCATCAAAAATGCCGAAAAAGTCAGACAAGACGCCATCAAAGAGAGTGAGCACATTTTGCGCGACGCCCGGGTATCCGCCAAGGCCGAGACGCTTAAAATGCTCGAAGAGTGCGAGCAGGAGCTCAAAGAGCGCCGCCGCGAGCAGGGCTCCAACGAGAAGCGTTTGGCCCAGCGCGAGGAGCTGCTCGACAAGCGTGCCGACTCGATGGATGTCAAGATGAAAAACATCGAGAAACAGGAAAAAGACATCGAGCTTTTGCGCGAACGGTTGTCCGGTCGTGAGCAGGAGCTCTCCAAGAGTATTTCCCGCCAGATCGATGAATTGGAGCGCATTGCCCAGCTTGATCGCGAAAATGCCAAAGAGATGCTGCTTGACAAACTTAAGAACGAAGTCAAAAACGAGTCCGGCTTGATGATCCGCAATTTGCTCGAGGAAGCCAAAGAAAAGAGCGAGCGCGAAGCCCGCCGCATCCTTACTTATGCGATTCAGCGCTATGCCTCCGATTGCACCTATGAGCGCACCACCGCCACCATCCCACTGCCGACCGATGAGATGAAAGGCCGCATCATCGGCCGTGAAGGCCGCAACATCCGCGCCATCGAAGCCGCCACCGGTGTCAGCATTTTGATCGACGATACCCCGGAAGCGGTGGTGATCTCCTGTTTTGATCCGATCCGCAAAGAGGTCGCGCGCCAGTTGATGGAGCGTCTCATCGGCGACGGCCGCATCCACCCGACCCGCATCGAGGAAATCGCCAAAAAGATCAGCAAAGAGCTCGAAGAAGAACTTTATCAGGTCGGCGAAGCCGCCGTATTGGAAGTCGGTCTCCCCGGCGTCCCGCCGGCGATCGTCAAATTGCTCGGCCGCCTCAAATACCGCTACAGTTTCTCGCAAAATGTTTTGAAGCACTCTTTGGAGACCGCTTACTTCATGGGCATGATTGCTGCCGAGCTCGGCTTGGATGAGCAAAAGGCCAAGCGCATCGGCTTGTTTCACGACTTGGGCAAAGCGATGGATCACGAGATCGAAGGACCGCATGCCCAGATCGGCGCCGACATTTTGCGCAAGCATAACGAAAACCGCGAAGTCGTCCACGCCGTGGCCGCTCACCACGGTGAAGTCGAGCCCGAGAGCTTGTATGATATTTTGATCGCCGCCTGCGATACTTTGAGTGCGTCGCGTCCCGGCGCCCGCAGCGAAACCACCGAGTTGTACTTGAAGCGTCTGGAGCAATTGGAGACGATTGCCCATGAATTCTCCGGCGTCGAGAGCTGCTTTGCCTTGCAGGCCGGCCGCGAAATCCGCGTTGTCGTGGTGCCCGAAAAGATTACCGAGGGCGAAGCGCAAGTTTTGGCCAAGGACATTTGCACCCGGATCGAAAACGAGATGACGTACCCCGGTCAGATCAAAGTGACCATCATCCGTGAAACCCGTTCGGTGGAATACGCAAAATGAGTACCTTAAGCCGGGTCCGTCTGGAAATTGACTTGGGCAAACTTGCCAACAACGTTCGCGAGTTAAAGCGCCGTGTCACCCCCTGCCGCTTTATGGCGGTGTTAAAAGCCAACGCTTACGGACTCGGGGTCACTCCCGTGGCGCAAACGATGACAAATTGCGGCGTCGATTATTTCGGCGTCGCCGAAATCAACGAGGCGCTGGAGTTGTTGCCCTTTGGGAAACCCATCCAGATTTTGGGGAATTTGCTGCCGGACGAAATCGCGCCGGCGGTTGAGCACGGGATTTTGATCCCGCTCAACGATTACCATACCGCCAAAAAAATCAGCGATGAGGCGATAAGGCAAAAGAAAACCGCCCGCTGCAGCCTCACCATTGATACCGGGATGGGGCGCTTGGGGATGGTATCCGACACCGCCTTGGCGGAGATTTTGCGGATTGTCTCCTTGCCCAATTTGGCAGTCAAGGGGATTTACTCGCATTTCTCCTGCGCGTTTATGCGCCACGACGAGTACAATCTCAAGCAACTGTCGGCCTTTAAACTTTTGCTGATGGAGCTGGCCAAACACGACATCGTGTTTGAGGACATCCACATGGCGGCGAGCGACGCCTTGAACAATCTGCCGCAGACCACCCAGCCGCCCTTTAACCTGGCCCGCAGCGGCATCAATCTTTACGGCTTTTATGACAACGAAGTGCATCAGTCGATGCGCCTCAACCCGGTGGTCGAGCTCAAAACCAAGCTTGCCGCCGTCCGTACCTTGCCCGCCGGGAGCCACATCGGCTACGGGCGGACTTACAAGCTCCTTAAGGAAACGCGCGTCGGCACGATTGCCGCCGGTTACGCCGACGGGCTGCCGCTGGCGTTGTCCAACCGCGGCTTTGTCTTGATTGACGGGCAGTTGTGTCCGGTGTTGGGCCGTATTTCGATGGACTACACCACCGTTTCTTTGGACAATGCGCCCGATGCCGCCCCCGGCGACGAGGTCGTCTGCTTTGGCGGTCAGGCCGATCAATTCATCAGCGTCGACCAGTGGGCGCAGCTCAAAGGGACGCATGCCTATGATATTTTGTGCTCCATCGGGCCCCGGGTGGCAAGGGTGTGCATCCATGGCTGAAATTATGGATAAAAAAGCGCAATATTTACTCAACCGGCAAAGTTACCGCAACGGCGAACGCTATTTGGTCAAAACCCGCCGCGCCATGCTGCAAAAATTGCTGACCTATGTGTTGGAGCACCGGCAAACGGCGATGACCGCCTTGCACAGCGATTTACACAAGTCCGAGTTTGAGGCGATGGCGACCGAATTTGTGCCGTTGGTTTCGGCGCTCAAATACATGATCCGTCACCTCCGGCAGTTTGCCGCCGCGCGCAATTGCGGGGTGTCGATGCTCAATTTTCCCGCGTCCGGCCACTTGGTGCCGGAGCCCTACGGGCAAGTACTTATTGTGGCTACTTGGAATTACCCCTTGTTGCTTGCCATAGAGCCGGTGGTGGGCGCGATTGCCGCCGGCAACAAGGTGGTGCTCAAGCTCTCGCCTTTGGCCAAACATACCTCCCGGTGGGTCAAAACGGCGTTGGCCGAGTGTTTTACCCCCGATCAATTGATTGTGATTGATGACGAGTATCCGTTGGACGAAGTTTTAAGCTGGCAATTTGACCTGATTTTCTTTACCGGCGGCTTGGCGACCGGCAAAAAGGTCGCCAAAATGGCGGTCGAACATTTGACACCGACCGTCTTGGAGCTGGGCGGCAAAAATCCCTGTATCGTCGATGCTTCGGCCGACCTCAAGATTGCCGCCAAGCGGATCGTCTGGGGCAAATTCACCAATGCCGGGCAGACTTGTCTCGCCCCCGACTTTTTGTTGGTGGAAACAAGTGTCAAGGAGAAACTTTTGCAGTACATCCGTACAGTGATTGCCGATTTTTACGGCCCCAACCCGGTGGATCACCCGGATTATCCGCGGATTGTCAACGATCACCATTATGAGCGTTTGAGCGCCCTGATGACCGGCGGCCGTTTGGTTGCGGGGGGCGAAAAGAATCCCGAGCGCTGCGCGATTGCCCCCACGGTGATAGACAACATTGAATGGAGCGATCCCTTGATGGCGCACGAAATTTTCGGTCCCTTGCTGCCGGTGTTTGAATTCGTCAACTTTGAGGAAGCCGCGCAAAAGGTGCGCGAGTTGCCGAAACCGTTGGCACTGTATTATTTTGGGAAAAGCTCCGTCCGCGAGCAGCTGCTTAGCCGTACCACCTCCAGCGGTGCTTTTACGGTCAACGACGTGGTGACGCATTTTGTCAATGAGACCATGCCCTTTGGCGGCGTGGGCCCGAGCGGCATGGGCAACTATCACGGCAAATACTCCTTTGATGCCTTTACTCACTACAAACCGGTGATGAAACAGCTGGCGTGGCTGGATTTTCCGGCCCGTTACCCGACGTTTGCGGCGGTCGGACTGCGGATTCTTAAACTGATGGTGAAATGATATGTGGTTTTTCCGCATTTTGCTCCCCGGCGGGTACTTGAATGACGATCCCAAACTGCGCTTGCGCATCGGGATGGTTACCGGTATTTTGGGTATTTTTTGCAATCTTTTGCTTTTCAGTGCCAAAATATTTGCCGGGGTGGTGTCGGGTAGTATCTCGATCGTGGTCGACGCAATCAACAACTTATCCGATGCCGCGAGCTCGATCATCACCGCCGCCGGGTTCAAAATCTCCGATACTCCGGCCGACGAGGAGCACCCTTTCGGCCACGGGCGCATGGAGTATGTGGCAGGATTGTCGCTTTCGATTGTGATTGTCGCCCTCGGGCTCAATTTCCTTAAAAGCTCGGTGGAACGGATGATTCACCCCGAGTTTGTCACCTTGAGCGGATTCACTTATGCGGTTTTGCTGGGCAGCTGCTTGATCAAGATCGGCATGTATTTTTTTTACCGCCGCGTGGCCAAAACCATTGACTCGGTGACCTTGCGCGCGGCTGCGTTTGACAGTGTGAGCGATGTGGCAGGTACGCTGACAGTGACAGCGGCCTTGATTTTGTCCACGTTTTTGAATGTTCCGTTGGATGGCGTTGCCGGGGCATTGGTTTCAGTATTCATCATCTGGGGCGGGATCAGTCTCATTCGCGAGAGTGTGGACCCTCTGCTGGGGAGCCGCCCCAACTCGGAGTTGATTGACAAAATGCGCGCACAGCTGTTGACCCATCCGGAAATTCACGGCATCCATGAAATAATTTTGCACGATTACGGCCCGAACCGCTATTTTGCCACCGCACACGTCGAGGTGGATAATAACTTGGAGGCGACCTATCTCCATGATTTACTGGAGGCGCTGGAGGTCGAAGTCGGCAAAAAGCTGCCGGTAAAACTCATTTTGCATTTTGACCCCTTTGACCAAAACACACCCGAGGCAAAAATTTGGCGGAGCCGTTTGGAGGATATCGCAAGCGCCTTTGATTCGCGCTTAAAAGTGCACGACTTCAAGCTGGACAAAGACGATGCCGGACACCCCAAACTGGTGTTTCACTTGCTCACTCCGCGCGATTTTCAATTTTCGGAAACGGTGTTGACCCAAAAAATTCATCACAAGCTTCGTTACTTCAACCCTGAAGTCGCGGTGGAAATCACGGTCAAACCGAGTTACGTCTGAGCGTGCATTTGCCGGTAAACAGCCGGGGATACTGCGTATTTTTGGCGAAAAATCTTGTTGAAATGCCGCCGGTCGCAAAAATCCAACGTGAGTGCAATTTTTTCCAACGGCCAGTCGGTGTTTGCAAGCATTTTGCGGCCGCGCTCCAATTTGCTCGTTAAAATGTACTCCTCGACCGACATCTGATATTTTTGGCGGAAAATCCGGTAAATCTGCGAGCGGCTCAGGTGAAGCGCCTGCGCCAAGTCGCTCAAACGCGGGTAGCTGTAGACGCTTTGGTCGATGAATTGTTTGATTTTATCTGCCATCACCGTCTCCGGGGCTGCCGCTTGCGGGGCCAATAATCCGAGGAGCTCCCACGCTGCCGCGGTGGCGGCAAAGGGATTCTCCACGTGTGTAAAATGGTGAAAATGCCGCTCAAACGCCGCCAAAATCAATTGATTGTCGCCATGCCGGTGCGGGGCGGAGACACTGAAATTGAGCCGGGCCAAGAGGTCGTCAACCCTGCTTCCCGCCAAGCCGATCCAGACATAACGCCAAGGGTTGCCGGGATCGTCAAAGTAGTGGTACGATTGCCCGGCAAAAAAGACAAAAACATCGCCGGGACCGCCGTCAAACTCGCCAAAGCCGGTGACAAATTTGCCGTGTCCTTGACTGATGATATGGATTGAAACGTGTCCGGCAATCTGCGAAAAGTTGAAATTTCCCTTGCTCTCAAATTTCCCGAGGTTGACCAATTGGAGCTCGCCGCCGCCGTTGCCATCCGGGCTCACGATGGTGTTGGTGTAACTTTCTCTCTCGCTAATGTGCAACATTTATTCCCCCTGATACGACAAATATACCCTTTGTTTTTTTAACTTACACCCTTATTTTAATAATGCAAACCAAAACCGTAAAAAGGGGTGACGATCATGAGCGATTTGACGATGTTGGACCGATTTGACGACTGTGAGCAACGCTTGGCGCGGGCGGATGCTTTTTGTCATAATGAGGTGCTGGACCGCCCTTATGTCAAAATTGCTTTTGCCAAACGGCCGTTGGGGCGGCTGTCGCTTAAGGAGAGTTGGAATCGGCCTGAGATGGTGCTTGAGCATTACCTTAAAACGGTTGATAATACGGAGTACATGGGCGACGACCTTCCGATGATTATGCCCAACATCGGGCCGGATTTTTTACCGGTACTGTTTGGGGGCGAACTCGACTTTGAGGACAGCACCAGCTACATCCGTCACTTTATGGCCGATTATGATTGCTTGGACACCATGCATGTCGATTATCAAGGCAAGTATTTTTCGGCCATGGACAATTTGTTTGACGTCTTGTCGGCGGGCGGACGGGGTAAATTTTATGTCGGCTACCCTGATTTTCACCCCGGCGGTGATTGTTTGGCCGGCTGGCGCTCGCCGCAGACATTGTGCATGGATTTGTTTGATCATCCCGCCGAGGTTAAAAAAGCGCTGGCTTTGGTCAATCGCGAGTTTCCCAAAGTATACGACTACTTTTATCAAAAAATCCAGGCCAACCGCGACCCGGTCGGCAGCTGGATGGGGATTTTATCCAATCAAAAGTGGCACATCTCGAGCAATGACTTCTCTTATATGATCGGCCCGGAGGAGTTCAACGAGTTTTTTCTCGGGCCGTTACAGGAGGAGTGCCGCAACTTTACTTACGTGATCCACCACTTGGACGGGGTTGGGTGTCTGCGGCACTTGGATGCGCTGCTTTCCTTGCCGGAAATCCACGCTGTCCAGTGGGTGTGGGGTACGGGTATGTGGGGGGCAGGGAAAGGACGTGCGAGCGATTGGCTGGAGGTGTTTCAAAAAATTCAGCAGGCAGGTAAAGGGATACAGTTGGTCGTCAACCCTGACGAGATAGCGTTGATGATGGAGCATTTGTCGCCGCGCGGCGTCCAGTTGGTGGTCAACGGCGTCCGTGACCGTGCGACCGGCGAAGCCGTCCTCCGCCAAGTCGCACGCTGGCGTTAGTTACCGGTCACGGATCAGGGCGAGAAACAAGGGCTCGTCGTCGGTAAAGACGATTTTACCGTCGGCGACGGTTTCTCGGCGGTAGCAATTGCCGCCAAAGTTGTAACAGTAGAGCACTTTGCCGTTGAGCTCGGCAGGGAGCGTGACCTTGGCTGCCACGCGTTTGACGACGACCGGTTTGCCACCCGGGTTGACCACGCCATTAATGTGGCCCAAAGCGCCGGTTTTAATCAAAGCGGGGTCAAATTGGTAATTGGTATTTTGCGAGGTCGAGGTCAGGGCAAGGATCAGGTCATCGGATTGCGCAATTTTTTTACCGTCGCGGCCGGCAATTCCGAAAAAGGCGAAATCGCAATTAATCGGACTCAGGGTGATGCCGTCGGTGAAACTGACGCCGTTTTTGAGAATGCCGACCGCGATTTTGGCGGTGGCGTTGTCCAAAATAATTTGGTTGGCGCTCTTTTTCCAAGCGATGTCGGGGGAGGGATGCAAATCGCCGTTGTCCTCCGGGTATTTCTCAAACTCACCCTTGATTGCAATCGGGGCGGTTTGCGTCAGGTCAAAGCCGACCGAGAGCTGACGCCGCACCGAGTTTTGCATCATGGTTTGATAAATGTCGGGCATGGTGTACCACTCTTTTTCGCCGCCCGCCATTGTTGCTCCGGCCGGGGCTTGCGCGGCCGGAAGGCCGATCGAGTAGCGCTCAAAAACTGGAGACAAAATCGCATCGTGCCCAAAGGTGATTTGAGTGCGTTCGCGGTTGGGTGCGATGCCGTTGATAAAGGCTTGCGAAACCACCGCCAAAGTCGCCATCAAAACCTCGTCGCCGCCGGAGTGAAAGCCGGTCGTGTAGCCGACATGGGTGCTGGCGCTGGGGATCGGCAGTTTGTTGTTTAAAAAGCCGTTGTCTGTGTAATTACTGTCGGTGATCATCGCTTTTTGGCCGAAGCCGTAAAGGTACAAAGCATCCCAGCCGAGCCCGGCTCCCAACAGTGTTATCGCCGGGAGCCACTCCGCCCGGTACGGGTAGGGTCGGAAAAAAGAGTGCTCGTAAACGATAAACGGTTTGTCCGGAGGGGTTTGAAAATTGAGGTTGTAAAAGTAGGGGCGCTCGGAGAAATAGGGCTTCCACGGGTAAAATAGCTTATTTTGGTCATTGGTAAACGGCGTCACGTAAACTCCGCAGGAGGCGGTGTCGCCCATGCTTGAGGCGTATTGCCCGTGAAAATTTAGATCGGCGTGGGTATTGTAGACAACGGGCGCAATGTTGATGCCGACCCCCTTGGGGGCCATTTGCCGGGCAGCGGCTTCAAATGCCTGATTGCCTTTGATAAACAATTGCTCGACGCAGCCGACGTAATCCATGCCGCGCGCCGCCGGGTAATTTGGGGCCTCGGTGTAAACGGGAGCGGGCTTGATATTCATCAAATCAAGACTCTCGCCCTCGTCGAGTTTGCCCCAGGCTTTGAGCAAATTGTCATTTGTTTGGTATTTGTTTTTGAGGTATTCGTTAAAGCGGGCCATGACCATTTTTTGCGCAGCCTCGGGCCATTTGCGGAAACGGCCGTCGAGCAAAATCGGCACGGTGTGATTTTCGTTGGTAAGCTCCCAGGAGGCAAAGACCGGCATTTCGGCGTAGCGTTCTTTAGTGTAAGGATTGACCCGGTCAAGATACATTTGGATGTGTTTGATCCGCATCGCCTGATAATCGGGGTCAATGTAGGGTAAAATCGGCGCGAGGGTGTAAAAATTGTGGTCAAAGTTAACATTGTCGGTCTTGGTGATTTTTAAGGGAAGATCGGGCCAGTAATCCAACGGCGGCGTGTGGCTCCCCAAGGAGGTATTGTGGATAAACAACCCCTGCTGCTGCAATTGAGCGACCAGATAATCGTAGCGGTCGAGCTTGGAGTTATCCCCCTTATGCGCGGTCGCCATCATTTTGTTTTTGGCCGACTCGGGGGTGTAAAAAGGGTAGCCCACCGCCCACAGCCGGACGGCGTTGATATTCATATTGCACAGGCGTCGGACACAGCGGTCGATGTCGCTGTAACTTAGGGACTCATCCCCCAGATTGACGCCGCTCAGGCGTAGGGGGTTGCCGTCGTAAACAAAGTGGTCGCCCTCGCGTTTCACATATTTGCCCGGCTGCGGTTTGACGGCGGGGGTGAGGGCAAGTTTGGGGAGCATGCTCTCATAGTCGATGGAGAGCAGGAGCGCCCGGTCGCCGATTTCGGGTGCGACTTTGCCTCCGTAGAGGTTGACTTGCACGACTTGCACGTTGCCTTTGCCGCTAACTTTGAGGATGATGCCGTTTTGCAGCGCCTGGAGAATTTGATCGCTGCCCTTGGACAGATCAAAGGGGATGACCAATTTGTCGGTTTTTTGCAATGACCGCGTGAGTTCGACGCCACTCAGCGGTACCGCCTCGGGGGCAAGCAGCTCTCTGAAATGATCCATGGCGGTTGCAGCTTCGCGGTAATCGCTGGCTTTGACTTTGGCCGGAAACACCTCGAGTTTGGAGATGTTTTCGCCGTTTTGGGTCACCGCGCAATACTGGACGCAGAGCTGAAGCTCTATTTTGGTAATATTGATCTTGCCCGTTTGTTGCAACGCGTCAAGATTGAAGTTTAACAATGAAACATAATTGCCTCCAAGGTCGGCGGGGAGCATCCGGTCATCCCGGCGCAATTCTTTTTTGCTCCCGTAATAACCGAAGGAGTTTTCCGGTGAAAAGAGCGCGGTTTCGGCGGCGAGGCCAAAGGATAGCAGGCATCCGAACGACAAAATCCAAAAACATTTTTTCATCTTATTCTCTCAAATAAAGTTACAAATATTGCGCCAGTTTGATCGAGGTCCGGGCTTGAAAGTATTTCCAGGTGCCGATTTCGGCGTAGTAGCCCATGTAACCGTCTTTTTTGTTGGCGACGTGACCGTCGGCAAACAAAAAGTTGGCGGCATTCATGTGGTTTTGAAAGTTGAAATTGGCCGCTTTTTGATCCGATTGAAACATAAACTGGCCATTGTTGCCGCCCGCGTTTTCGACCATGGCGACCGTCGCCGACGGTTTTTTGATCTGGACGCTTTTAATCTGAAAGACCGGTGCGGCCATGCTGTTGCCGCCGACCCCCGGCGCAGTGCCGCCGGTGCGCGGCATGGCGTAGCTGCGGTACCAGGTGGGACCAAAGGTATTGGGGCAGCAGAGGTTGGGTTTGGTCGAGTCAACGTAGCTTGACCCGTTCCAAATCATCCGCTGTCCGAGTTGCTCATAACCTTGGACGGTCCCTTGATTGACCATCATTTGCATCCACGACTGGGACACGCTTGACGAGCTCGTTGAGTAGGCGGTGCCCGGCCAGTAGTCGCTGGCCGAGGCATTGTACTGGGCAAAAAAGAGCCCGATGGATTTTTGATTGGAGGCGCACCGGATGGTTTTGCCGCGCTCCCGGGCCTGATTTAAGGCCGGCAGCAGCATTGAGGCGAGGATGGCGATGATCGCAATGACCACCAGCAACTCTATCAGGGTAAAAGTTCGTTTCATGTTGTTTGGCTCCTGTTTAATAATGCATTGGCCCAATATCCGTGATTTTTCCAAAATGTGGCGCCGTTGCTGGCGTCTTTTACTTTTAAGGTGAGGAGTTTGGCGTTGCCCAAAGGGATATTGAGCGCGACCGACTCGTCAAGGCGGGTTAAGCGCCCGGAGGAGGCGACTTGGACATGGTCGAGCTCGACGACGAACTCGACTGCGCCGTCACCGGCAATCGCATGGTTGACGCCGCAACGGCAGGTGAATGCGGCAAAGACTCCCGCGGGCAACAGCCAGCTGCTCCAGGCAACCCGGTCGCCGCGCATGCCGCTCGCCGGCAACATGCCGAATCCCTTCAATGCCTGCGGCTGACCGTCAATCAGCAATGTCCCCGGCGTCACCGGCGCGTTATTAGGCGGGATGTCTTTGTTGCCGTCCAAAATTTTGCCGCCGTAGACGAGATCGTGCTCCTCGGCAAAACATGGGAGCAGCCGCAAATCAATGGCGGCTTCGGTTTGGCCGGTTGCACTTTGATCGTGTATTTTGAGAACGGTATACATGCTTTGGGCGGTGAGTCTGGCGGCGATGGTCATCGGCTCTTTCACCAGCGATTCGGCTTTGTCGATATTGTTGTCAAAAATAGCGAGGATCATTGGGATCAGATAGCGGCGGCAATGGCTCACCGCCAGCATGCATTGCTCAGCCAGCATCCAAGCGGCCTCACGGGGGTCGGCGCCCAGCATCTCCAGACGGCCGACTTTGCCGCAGAGGCAATATACCGCCTCCACCGTGGTATGGTAGTGAAAGTTTTTTAAGTGTTTTCGCGGCGGCACCGGCAGAAATTGGGCGGTCATCGCATTATTGGGATCCATGCTCAAATGGGCGGGCTGGGTGATGTCGCCCAAAAAGTGGGAGAGGCATCCGGCAAATTTGACAAAGCCCGGCGCGTCATTTTGCTGCAAACAAGCGAGCATTTGCTTCATATAATACTCGATCAACTCGATTTTGAGCAATGGCTCGGTGACCGGTGTTTTCCAAAAATGCTGGCCGTCGATGCCGAAAGCATCGTCCAGACGGCAGTATTTGCGCCACTCCGGGTCAATGGCCAGTTTGTTGGCCTCGGGCCGGGTGGGGTCGTCAAAATAATCCGGGTAATTGCCCGCATCGTACAACAGTTTGGCGGGCACCTTGAGCTGACGGCGGTATTTCAGCGGCAAAGCGCGAAACGCCGTCGTAAAAATATCGGCATGGGCTTTTTCATTCATTTATGCAATCTCCTCAAAGGTTTTGATCAATTGGACGCCGTCGTCTCCTTTGCCGTTGTTGCGGCCGTCGCGGTTGACGAGGAAACATTTGCCGAGGCCGATTTGCGCCGGGATCTGCCAGTCGTCGCGAAAATCGTCGCCGACGGTAATCAGCCGCTGCGGTGAAATGCCGGAGCGCTCGACTACCTGTTGCCAAAATTGCGTTTCCCATTTCATCGCGCGCAGCTTGGTGGCGCCGTAAATGTCGTCAAACAAGTCCGCCGGTACTCCGGCCAGCCGCAGTTTGTGACGGATTCCGTCCTGCGGGTTGTTGCTGGTAATATAGAGGCGCATCCCGCTTGCTTTGAGGCGGAGGATATGGTCGGCGAGCCCCGGCTCGGCGGGCTTGAGATACGTTTTCTCCGTCTCGTAGGCGAAGTCCCAAAAGCGGCCTGGCTCAAGTGACAACGGAGCGAGAAAGTCGCTCCAGCTCCACCAGTTGACCTCAAGTTGGACTTGCCCGGTGATGCGGGCGGCCTCGGCGGCGGAGAGCCCGGCAAGCCGGGTGGCGGCGAGTTTTAAAATATCCAGCAAGCTGGAGGTGGAGTGCTTCCCCTGATAATCAGGGTCAAACGCGATCAATGTATCGTCGATGTCGATGCAGTACCCGGTATCCATGACTTTCCTTTGCCAATAACAATGTGTTATAATATGGCGGCAAATCCGCTCGTTTCATTAATTATACCACAAAAAGTTGCAAAGTCAATACCGGTGTATTGAGAAATTGTTAAAAAAATATAACACTATCGTTTAAACTATAACAAAGTGTTATGGTTAAATTGAGAAAATTCACGGTTTTCTGACGGTTCCGGGTTTGAATTATAACAATTTACCCGCTATATTGTGACCGGTGCAGGTAAATTTGATTCGGGATGAATATGGCGGAAAAGAAAAAACACAACGTGACTGAAAAAGTCAAACGGCATATCCTTGAGCTCATTGTCTCGGGGTTTTATGCCCCGGGTGCCAAGATTGCTCCGGTGCGCGAACTGGTGAAACGTCTGGAGATTTCGCATGTTTCAGTCGCCAAGGCCATCGGCGAATTGGTGGCCGAGGGGGTCTTGGACTCGCAAGTGGGGAGCGGTACCTTTGTTTCGGCCAATTTCGATTTTGCCAAATACGCCGACCGGGCGGTCAGATACGAGGAAAACGGCCACCGGCATTTGTATTTCTTTTTTGCGCACGGCTCAGAGGACGGCGTCGACTCGTATCATGCCGAAATTTTGTGTCTGATCCAGCAGGCCGCCGAATTGCGGCGCTGGAAACTTTTGATCAAATTGCTGGACGGCGAATCCTTTCGGGCGGTGGCCGACGACCCGGACGCGGTCGGAGTGATTTTGGCCAATGTGCCGGATTTACCCGCGTTGCCGGTGCCGGTGATTACTTACGGGATGAGCCCGTTTCCGGGGTCGCCCTGCTGCGTCACGCCGGATAACTACATGGCCGGGTTTGACGCCGCGCGATTGCTGCGGCAGCGGAAATTTGCAGCCGTCCATTTTGTGTCCACCTTTGAGGACCCGGTTTCGCCCGGCAACGTCCTTCATTTTAACGAGCGGCGCAGCGGCTTTTACGACGGTTGCAAAAAATTCGGCGTGACCTTGGCGCCCGAGCTCTCGTGGTCGATTTTGACCCACACCAAGCCGGTGATGAATCTGTTGCTCGAAATCACCAAAACGCCGCGCCCGTTTTCCCCCTTTTTGCTGGTGATCGGCAACCGGGCGATGGCGCTTGAAATCACCGGATTTGCCATTTCGCTGGGGCTCAAGATCCCCGAGGAGTTGGCAGTTTTGACCTTTATCCGCCGCGGCGGGCGCGAAAACATGTATCCGATCGACGTCTTTGACTTTTCGCGCAAGGAAATGGCCGACAGCTGTTTGGAGCTGCTGGACCGGGCATTGGCCGGGAAATCGCTTCCCGCCCGCATTCAGCTGCCGATGCTATATTACCCCGAGGGGTCGTTTCCGGCGCAATAACCGGGATTTTTAGCGGTCTTTGTCTTGAAAATTTGTCCGGCAAGTGGTATCTTATTGTTGTGTCAAACCTACCAATCAGTACATATCGGGAGTCATGATGAAAGCTGAGAAATTTGATGTCGCCGTCATTGGCGGGGGTTCCGCCGGGGTCACTGCCGCTATCGCCGCCGGTCGCGCCGGAGCCAAAACCGTGCTTGTGGAGAAAAACGGCTGCTGCGGCGGCCAATGCACCGCCGCCTGGGTCAATTTCCCGGGGATTTTTGACGCCTGGGGCAAGCAAGTCATTGACGGCATCGGCTGGGAAATCGTCCGCAAAAGCATCGAGCTCTCGGGCAATCCGGTCCCGTCGCTGGAAAACCGCGACATGGCCAAGCACTGGATGCACCAGTTTCACGTGAGCCCGTTTCTTTATGCGACCGTCTGTGACGAGCTTTTGCTCGACGCCAGTGTTTCCATCAAATATCATACCATGCTGGGTGCCGTCGACGGCCACAAAGTTACCCTGTGCGACAAGGACGGCTTGTATGACATTGATGCCAAGATCATTATCGACGCCACCGGCGACGCCAATGCGACCAAGATGGCCGGGTTTGCGGTCGTTGTCCCGGAGGAATGCCAGCCCGGTACGCTTTCGTTTTATCTGGACGGCTACGATTATGACACCTTGGACATCCCGGCCATCGCCGCCAATTTTGACGAAGCGGTCAAACGGGGCGAAGTAACCTACAACGACACCGGCTGGAATCCCAATTTCAATCCTCATTTGCTCTTGAGTCACGGCAACAACTGCAATCATATTTGTCAAATCAATGCCGCCGACAGCGCCGGTCGCACCGCGCTGGAGATTGCGGGGCGTCAGTCGGTGATGCGGGTTTACCGCTTTTTGAAACAGCAAAAGGGGCTCGAGAAGCTGGAGGTCAAATTCAGCGCCGCCGAGTGCGGCGTCCGCGAAACGCGCACCATCGTCGGCGACGAGACGATTACCGAGAGCGATTATTACAATGGTAAAAAATATCCGAATGCCGTCTGTAACTCCTTTTACCCGATTGATTTGCATGATGACAAAAAGGGCTTGATCTACAAAACTCTGCCACAGGATGTCTTGCCCCAGATCCCCGCCGGGGCGTTGATCCCCAAAGGGAGCCACAATCTGTTGGCAGCCGGGCGCATTATCTCAAGTGACCGCATGGCCAACTCGGCGCTGCGGGTCCAGGCGAGCTGCATGGCCATCGGCCACGCGGCCGGGGTGATGGCCGCATTGTCCGCCCAAACGGGCGTCGAGCCGCGCAAGTTGCCGCTCGCCGACGTGCTCACCGTCCTCCAACAGCAAGGGGCGATTTTGCCAAATGTTTAAACCGGAAATTCTGAGTCCGGCCGGCAGTCTGGAGCTTGCTTTGGCGGCTTTTGACGGCGGCGCGGACGCGGTTTACCTTGGCCTCGATCAATTCAGCGCCCGGGCGCGGGCGACCAATTTCTCGTTTGACGAGTTGGGGCGTTTGCTCCGTTATGCGCACAAACTCGACCGCAAGGTCTATGTCGCCTTTAATACCTTGCTGTATCAAAATGAGCTTGCCGCCGCGATGGAGTATTTGGCCGAGCTTGACAAATTGCGGCCGGACGCCTTGATTATTCAGGACTTGGGGGTCTGGGAGCTTTGCAATACCTATTTTCCCAATTTGCGGCTTCATGCCTCCACCCAGATGGGCATCCACAATCGCGCCGGCTTGCAGATTGCGGCGCAAAACCGGATCAAACGGGTGATTTTGGAGCGGCAAGTAACCTTGGATGAGCTGCGGCACATGGCCAGGGAGGCACCGCTGGAGCTGGAAGTCTTTGTCCACGGCTCACTGTGTGTAAGTTTGTCCGGGCGTTGTTTGTTGTCGGCAAGTTTGTACTCGGAGGAGAGCGGCAACCGCGGACGCTGCAAGCAGCCGTGCCGCAAGCGCTTGACGAGCGACGGCAAACCGGGCTTTTATCTTTCTCCCGGCGACTTGGATGCGTCGAGTTTGATGGAGGAGTTTCGCCGCCTCAAAATTGCTTCCTTAAAAATCGAGGGCCGTTTGCGGAGCAGCGATTATATTTGGAAAACCGCGCGCGCCTACCGGTTGCTCACTGACGACCCGAAAAATGCCCCCGAGGCGCAGCAGCTCTTGGCCTCCACGGTGAGCCGCTCCTCCTCGGTCGGGTTTTATACCGCCATGGCGCAGCAGCAACTGATCCGGCCCGATGTCGCGGGGGTATTTGGCCAGACGGTCGGTCGGGTGACGGGAGCGACGGCAAATACGGTTACGATTGCGGCGCTTGACCGGATGCATTTGGGCGACCGGATGCGGCTCGCTCCGCCCGAGGGCGGCGAGGGGAAATCCTTTACGCTTGATAACATGTCATACAACGGCAAGCCCGTGGTCAAAGCCCGCGCCGGTCAGACGATTGCCGTCGCCTGCAATTTTGCCGTGAAAGTTGGCTTTATTCTCTACAAAATCGGGGAAAACGGCTTTGATTTCGCCCGGCAATCGCAAGCGTTGCCGCCGTTTCGCCACCACTTTGATTTGAAGCTTGACGTCAGCGCCAAAGAGTGGGTGATTGCCAACTCCAACAATGATTGCGTCTGGCGGCGGACGGTTGACTTTGCCGCCGCCGACAAGCGTCCCTTGGCCGCCGAAACAGTAAGGGAGGAGTTTATGAGCTGCCCGCTCGGAGAGTGGGAGCCCGGAGATATCGAAATTGCGATGGACGGGCAGTTTTTTGTCCCGGCAAGTGTGCTGAAGGCGCTCAAAAAGGAGTATTACGAGTTTATCGCACCCTCTCTCCAACTTCCCGACCGCAGTAAAGTATTGTACCAATTTTATCAGGACAGTCAAAAGCCGCAAGCTCCGGCGGCAGCTCAATTTCCGGCGGAAGTGTTTGAGCTTCCCGGTTTTTGCCCCGAGCTTGAGTTGGACGCTGTGGCTCAAAAAATCCAAACGGCGTATCAAAAAGGAGTGCGAAATTTTGCTTTGACCTCGCTTTATCAACTGCCTTTGCTGCAAAAATATCGGGATTTGACGCTGCTTGCCAGGTATCCGTTGCCGGTTTGCAACAGTTTTGCCGCCAAGTTTTTGCAGCGGCACGGCTGCAACTTTGCCGAGGCGTGGTGCGAATTGGATGAGGAAAAAGTCGCGGCGCTCGCGGCCCAAAGTCCGATCGCGATTCGCGCCGCAACAGCGGAAGTCCCCTTGCTGGTCACCCGCCTCAAATTGCCCAAGCTCGACCGTTATTTCGTCGGCTGCAACGGCAAACTCTCCGAAATCGGGCGCGGCGAGATTTCCAAAACGGTCAAATGATCGCCGACCGGCATTTGAATGACCTGATCCGGATTGCATAAATAAGCCGGGATTTTGCCGTCGGCAAAGATGCGCTCCTCGCCGTTGATTTTGACCGCGAGATCGCTTTTCACCGGTTGTTTCAGCTGTAAATACAAATTGGGCGCTTCAAATACCGCGAGGCAATAAGGATTGTCAAAGACGCCGTCCTCCGTTTTGAGCGCTTTATCGGCAAAGGCCGACGGCGTGACATCGGGCGCCAATCCGGCCTTGGCCAGTGCGATCACCGTCCGGTTTTGCTGATGACGGGCAAAAATCACCTGATAACCGTTTTGCACCAGATAGCCGCGCAGTTTGTCAAAACGGCCAATGTCCTCATACTTGGAGTTGAGATCCAAAATAAAGTAGTCCGAGAGGCGGATGTCGGTCAAGTTGCAGTAGACAAAGTTACGCGGCATAAAATGTGCGCCGGGCCGGATCGAGGTGGTAATGTCGGCCTTGGGCGGGATGATGTTTTTTAACTCGCCCATTGCACCGGTCCAGCCGGGAGCGGCATGGAGCTCCTCCCAGGTTTTGTGACTCGGTCCCATTTTCAGCGGCATAAAGCAATAAAAGCAGAGCGCCGCCATCGCCATTGACACGGTGAGTGCGCGTTTGTTTTGATACACGCTGTAGCCGTAGACGGCGGCAATGTAAAAGAGCATCAAAGCGTCCGCATGGTGCTGCATGCCCAGTGATTTCAACCAGTCGCCCTTTTGGACGCAGACAAACCCGAGCGAAATCGCCCCCGCCAAAACCAGCCACGGTCGCCGGTACCAGAGTAAAACGGTCGGCAAAATGAGCATCCATACAAAGGCGATGATATCACCTTTGAGGAGTGAGCCCCAAAAGGCTCCGGGACGGGTGAGGGGCGAGAGCATGACTTCAAATACCGAGCCGCCTAAGTGGCTGAAGTTGTCGAGCATTGAGTAGCTTTTTTGAGCGGCAAACTGCGGCATCACCAGTTTTACCACAGTCAGCCAGTAGACGGTGCTGAGGAGAAACAGTGCGACCCCGCGCCGCCTTTGTCCGGTAATCACAAAAACAATCCCCAGCCCGGCAAAGATGACCGGCGTCGTTTCTTTGAGCAAAAAAGCGGCGATCACAGCCATCCAAGCCCAGCGGAAGTGTTTGGTTTCCAGCAAAATAAAATATGCGATCAACAATGGCATAAAGAGATAAATGTCGTGAAAGCCGTAGCCGCGGGCAAAGCCGAGCCACCCCAGCGACACCGAGAGCGCGGTCAGGGCGGCAAGCGCCAGCGCGGGACCTTTGTCCACTTGTTTCACGCGCGCCAGATAATAAATCATGGGGACATTGGCATACAGCAAGAGTGAGGTAAAGAGGAAAAACGGATACGGCGAGGAGAAAGCGTTAAAAATCACCACCAGCAATATCGTCAGGGGCTCAAAGTGCGACCCCATGAAGTTGCCGCCGGTCTCATTGGTGACAAAGTATTTGCCGAGCAAAGTATTGCGCCCGACGTCAAGATAAATACCCCAGTCAAGGAAAAACAATTCGAGTTTGTCCAAGGCGACGATTTGCAGTCGGAAGCTGTTGATGACGCAAAAGACCAGCAACGCTCCCAAAAGTCCCCAACCCCATTTTACCGAAATTTTGGGCCGCCAGTCGCCCCAATAAACCGCCAGTCCGGTGATGCTGATCAAGGTGAGGATGCTTAAGGTATGGGCGGGCAAAATAAACCAGTCGCCGGCCTCGACCTTGAAATCCAACGGGTCGATTTGATAAACTGCCGACAACAAAGCCAAGGCGATTACGATGACAACGGCCGATGAAACGCGTTTTGGCATTTATGCAAAGAGAGCGATTAAAGTAACGGCGACGATGACCGCACCGCTGACAATCGCGCCCGCAAGGATGTGGCAGTGTTTGTCACTCAGCAATGCGGCGGCAATGCCTTGGGGCTCGGCTTCGGCACCGGTCGCGTTGAGGCGGCCCGATTGACGAAAGAACTCCATACGCATATTGTCAAGGTTGCGGCGAAACTCGCTGCTCTCCTCATCCAGCTGGTCGATGCCGGAGATGGTTTCCTCCAAAAATGCTTTATAGCTGTCAAGCTCCTCAAGTTTGGTCTTTTGCCGGGTAAAATCGGCGGCGACGGCGGATAATTCGCGCTCGAGGCGGGCGGCGAGGTCGTGCTTGAGCTGAGCGGGGGTGACGGCTTTGGCCGGGGCGGCGGGAGCATTGGTCGCGGCAGTTGCGGCGAGGATGGCGGGAGCGCCCGGCGACTTGGTCGCATAGACCTCTTTGAGCTTGGACTGCATATTGATCAAATTGTCACTGATGTAATCTTTTCGCGCCATGATGAAAACTCCTTATTCATGATTGGCCACAAGCGCCGCTTCGCCCAAAAAAGGCGCGACGCTCTTATAATATATACGACAAAAAATTATTTGCAACTTGAAAAAAACGTTTTTTGCTTTACTTTATAAGAGTGTCTTACGCGCCCCGGGCCCCGGTGCCGGGTTTTTTATTTTTTGGAGTACATCAGTTGAAACGCCATGCTTTGATTCATACTTTGGGCTGCCGGCTCAATACCGCCGATAGCGCTCTTTTGTCCGCGCGGCTGGAGGCGGCGGGGTATTTGCTCGTCAATGACACCGCGCCGCAGATTGAGCTGATTGTCGTCAACAGTTGCACGGTGACCGCCGAAGCCGGGCGCAAGAGCCGTCAGGCGGTGCGCAAATTTCGTCAGCAATACCCGCAATCCTTGATCGTGGTCACCGGTTGCAGCGCCGAGTTGGAGCGCAGCCATTATTTGGAGGACGGCGCCGCCGATGTTGTGTTGACCAACCCCGAGAAGCGCTCCTTGGCCGAGCTGGTCGGCGAATATCTGGCCGGTCGCCGCGATTTGGGCGGCGCGGCACTGAGTATGGATGAGCACAATTTGGTGTTTTCCGAAAAAATCGGCAGCATTTTTCCGTTTCGCAGCCGCGCCTTTTTAAAAATTCAGGAGGGATGCAACAATTTTTGTTCGTATTGCATCGTTCCTTATGTCCGTGGGCGCGAACGCTCGCGCAGTTTTGACGAGTGTCTGAGTGACTGCCGCAAAGCGGTGGCCGACGGCTTTGCCGAAATTGTGCTCACCGGGGTCAATACCTGCGCTTACCTTGATCAGGAACGCGATTTGGCGGCCCTGGTGCGGGAAATTTGTCAAATCGACGGCGATTTCCGCATCCGCCTGAGCTCCACCGAGCCCCATTTGAATAATATGAATCTATTGGATGTGATGGCGGGCAATGACAGAGTCTGCCGCTTTTTGCACCTCTCTTTGCAGCACGGCGACGATCAAATATTAACGGCGATGAACCGCAAATATACGACGCGCGACTATGCGCAGTTTGTCGCCGAGGCCCGGCGGCGGATCCCCGGCATCCACATCGGGAGCGACCTTATTGTCGGCTACCCGGGGGAGACCGGCGAGGCGTTTGACCGCTCGCTGGAGTTTGTCAAGCAAATGGAGTTTGCCAATTTGCATATTTTCAGCTTCTCCCCGCGCCCCGGCACCCCGGCGGCCAAGCTCAAAAATCAGTTGCCGTCCGCCGTCGTCAAGGAGCGTTACGGCCGTTTGAAGCAAGTCGCCGAGGCCTCGGCGGCCGCGTTTCTGGCGCGTAACCATAATTGCGTGCTGCCGGTTATTTTTGAGGAAGAAACCGCGGACGGCCAAATCAAGGGCTGGAGCGACAATTATATCGAAATAAAAGCCAAAGCGGGCGAATACCCGCTCAACAAAATCGTCGGAGTATTGTATCAATGAAAAAAGTGTTACCGTGGTTGTTTTTTGATTTTGACCGGCCCGCGGGTGCGGTATTCGGCCTCACCATTGTGCCGGTGCTGTTTTATCTGGTGTTTGCCGCCGTCGGTTTTATATCATATCAAAATCTGTCTCCCAAGATTTTAGCGGCGTTGATTGTGTTCGTGATTTTCGGCAATTTTTACGCGGCGGCGCTGATTTTCCGTTTGTTTCAAAACAAATTTCGCGAATATGTCGCCAAGGCGGCGATCATGCTTATTTTGTTTTTGGTGCCGTATTTGATCATCCCGGTAGGGGACTTGGCGCTCGGGTTGGCGCTGGTGCTCTTTTTGCCCAATGCTCTCTTGGCCGAGCTGATTTTTGACGTGGTCAAGCTCAAACGCTGTTGGGGCTGGTTTTTGCCGCCGATTGCGTTGCTCGTATTGCTTACTGCCGGGGTGTGGTTCCTCGTCCGCGCCGGGCTCAACTTGTCGCTGGATGTGGTCGCCGTTTACCTTATTTTGGGGTTGGTGGTTTATTATCTCTTTGTCAAACTCGTGGCCAAGGTCAATGAGCGCGAAGTAAAAACGGTATTTCTCTACGGCAAAGTCACCTGGCTCATTTTTTTGGCGGTGCTGATGGGGGGCATGCTGCTCGTTCAGATCGCTTCCGGCAAAAAGGACGAGTTGTCGCGCGAGCTTAAGCTCACCTCGCCTTTGCGAAGCATTTACTTTGGTGACAGCAAGCCCGAGGCCGGAGTTGATGTCGAGTCTTACCGCCTCAACGGAGAACTCCTCAAGCTTGGCGAACCGGCGCAATTTACCGCCTTTTATCAGGACAATTTGGCCAAAAAGCCGCTCTACGAGGGATTGCTCGGTCGCAGTGATTTCAAGCTCGAGGCCAAATTCAACCAATTTCCGCTGGTGATCCCGTCCAACGAGGTTTTGGCGGCGGCGGCCAATTTTTATTACGTCGAGGGCAAAAATGCGATTGCCGCCAAGGATAAAAATGCTGTCATGGCGGTGCTGCCCAAGCTCGACAAGTTGCGCGATTTGGCCTACGGCGGCAAAATTTTTCAGTGCGTTTTTTGGGGAATGGCGATCGAGTGGCGCAAATATTTACTGATTGGTGAAATGCTGGAGGAAGAAATGCTGACTCCGGCCGATCGTCAATCTTTGGCCGAGTCGATCCAAAAAATGCCTGATATCAAGGACGATTATTACCGGGCATACGCTTTGGACGTGGTTTCCACCAACGATGATGTGATTTATCGCAAAGATAAACTGGTGTCGTATAAAAATCTCGGATTTTTGCTCTCGCCGATGATTTACTCGTGGGAGTCGGCAAGTGTGGAAGCGCTCAAATTGGCGCAAAAAGAGCTCAAAACTCCGACCGAGCGTCCGGATTTTTACTGGCAGATGAAAAATCAGAAAAGTCAATTAGTGAAGGAATTGGAGCAAGATGAAAAAAACGTACAACATTGAGACCTTGGCGGTTCAGGGCGCCTATGAGCCCAAAAACGGCGAACCGCGGGTGATGCCCCTGGTGCAGAGCACCACTTTTAAGTATGACGACGCGCAGAGCGTCGCCGATTTGTTTGACCTCAAAAGCAACGGCTTCTTTTACACCCGTCTGGCCAACCCGACGGTGGACGCTTTTGAGCAAAAAATGGCATTGCTGGAGGGCGGGGTAGCCGCCGTGGCGACCAGCTCCGGCCAGACCGCGACCGCGCTCTCGATTATGAATATCGCCAAGGCCGGGGAGCACATCGTCGCCGCCTCGAGCTTGTACGGCGGCACCGTCGCTTTGTTCGGTAATACCTTTAAGAAATTCGGGATTGAGGTCACCTTTGTGTCACCCGAGGCCCAGGTTGAGGAAATCGAGCGCGCGATCCGCCCCGAGACCAGAGCCGTCTTTGCCGAAATGCTGGCCAACCCCGCTTTGATCGTCCTTGATGTCGAGAAATTTGCCAAAATTGCCCACAAACACGGCTTGCCGCTGATTGTCGATAATACTTTCCCGACCCCGTTTCTCTGCCGTCCGTTTGATTACGGTGCGGACATTGTCGTCCACTCTGCCTCCAAGTACATTGACGGCCATGCGTTGAGCGTCGGCGGGATCATTGTCGAAAAAGGCGGCTTTGACTGGAAAAACGGCAAATTCCCCGAATTCACCGAGCCCGACCCCGCTTACCACGGTTTGATTTACACCGATACGTTTGCGGCGATGCCGTACTCGGTCAAGTTGCGCGTCCAATTCATCCGCGATTTGGGGACGCCGTTGGCGCCCTTTAACTCCTTTTTGTCCAACATCGGCTTGGAGACCTTGCACTTGCGCATGGAGCGCCACTCGAGCAATGCCCTCAAGGTCGCCCAATTTTTGGCCAAGCATCCCAAGGTCGCCTGGGTCAATTACCCCGGCTTGCCGGGCAACGCCGGGTATCAGCTCGCGCAAAAATATCTCCCCAAGGGGGCGAGCGGCGTGTTGTGCTTTGGCGTCAAGGGCGGCAAAGCCGCGGGCGAAAAGGTGATGAATTCGTTGAAATTGGCCGCCATCGTCGTCCATGTCGCCGATTTGCGCACTTGTGTGTTGCATCCGGCGAGCATGACCCACCGGCAGTTGAGTGAAGCCGAGCAGTTGGCCGCCGGGGTGCTCCCCGAGCTCATCCGCCTCTCGGTCGGGATTGAGAATGTGGATGACATCATCGCCGACTTTGATCAGGCGTTAAACAAGGCGTAACATGCCCAAATTTTCGGTCATCATGGCAAGCTTCAATTATGAGGCTTTCATCGGCGAAGCGATTGCGTCGGTCATCGCCCAGACGTGCCCCGACTGGGAGCTTATTGTCTGGGACGACGGCTCAAGCGATAACTCGCTGGCCGTGATCCAAAGCTATATCGAGCGGGATAGCCGGGTAAAGCTTTACACCCACCCCGGCAACGTAAATTTGGGATTGATCGCCACCGTGACCGGCGCTTTGGCCGAGTGCCGGGGGGAGATCGTCGCCTTTTTGGAGTCCGACGACAAGTTTGCCCCCGACAATTTGGCCCGCAAACTCGCGGTGTTTGACCGATACCCCGGCGTCGGGGTGGTGAGCAATCAGGTCGAGCTCTTTGGCGACGCCAAACGCATGGCCGAGTACGACCGCTATTTTGCGTGGCAGCGACGGGAATTTGCCAAATTGGAGTTCCCGTGCAACATTTTTAAGCTGTTGTTAAAGGAAAATTTCATCCCGACGTTTTCTTGCGTCGCCATTCGCCGCGACCTTTTGCTGCAAGCGCATATCGACGGCGTGTATCCGCCGTGGCTCGACCGCTACTGGTATTTGCAAATCCTTTATCGGCATGATTTTTATTTTATCAATGAGGTGCTGAGCTTTTGGCGGATGCACCAATCGAGCTACATCGGCAAAACCGGCAAGGCTTACAAGCAAGGCAACAACGGCAAAATCAAGGATATGGTTTTCGGCGCCTTGCGCGGTCAAAACATGGTCAAATGCTGGGGATATTTTTTGCTTGCTTTGTTTTGTAAATATCAGCGTGCCATCTCGTTGCGCTGCTCAAAGGGGCCAAAAACCTGACGCCGGAAGTCGCGGTAGCCGAGCCAAGTATAATACAGTTTTTTGAATGCGTTGCTCTCGCCCAATAAGATTTTGACGCAGTTGATCCAAAAGACTTTGCGGTCGTGCCGCACAAACTCCGGGAAATCCTTCCCGTAACGCCGATACACATAAAAACGGTTGCGTGTTATGTAGTAGCAGCGGATCGGCGCATGGTTGCTCGAGTAAAACCGCCGGCCCCAAAAGTGATGCACCGTAAAGTGCCCGAGCTCATGCAGCATTTTGGCTCCGTGGACGCGGCGCAAAAGAATTCCCTGCTGCCGCAAGCGGAAGCAAAAATCATGGTCGACAAAGTCGATGAAAAGCTTCTCCGTATAATACCCGATGCGGTCAAAGGCGTCACGGTGCACCAGATTGCCGGAAGTGATCTCGGTGTCGATGTATTCACCGCTCAAGTCGCCCGGCATGGAGGCGACGATCGGGCAATTGTCGCCCAAATTGCGGTCCTGATAGACGGGGAAAAGTGAGAGGCACTGCGCCCGCTCCGCCTTGGGGAGCTCGGCATGGGCGCGCAGCATGGTTTGCACCATCCCCGTTGTTACCGTGCTGTCCTGATCCAAAGTGAGTACCCACTCGCAGTTGAGGGCCAAGGCGAGCAATACCCCCTGATTGAGGGCGGCGGCGATGCCGAGATTCTCCGCATTGCGGATCACATGGATCATCTTGCTCTCCAAGACATTGAGCACATTTTGGCACTCGGCGTTGGAGGCGTTGTCAACGATGATGATCTCCGGGAGTTCGGCGGCCAGCTGGCGCACCCGCCCGGCGAATCCGGCGTCAAAGTGGTACGTGACGATGATCGGGATGACGTTCATATAAAAAACCGTAAAAACAAGTCCTGAAACACATTTTTGTTGCCGCGCCCGTAGCGTTGGTAGCGTCCGGTGGACCACTCGCCGTAAACGAGCGGCAGACGCTCCCAAAAGTTGGCGTAATTCATTGCCTTCCGCGCCTTGGCATGGAGCCGCCGCTCGTGCAAGAGGGCAAACAACTCGGGCTCCAGACGGTTTTGAAACTGGGTCTCCAATTCGCCGAACAAGGCTTCCGTCCAGCTGAAGCTGTTGTTGCGAATAGAGCGGATGGCGCGCTTGAATTGCCCCTCGCGGCCGAATTGCGACACATTGTTGCCGTGCTGGCGGTACAAGGTCAATTTTTCGTTGACCGCCGCCCAGTCGGAGTTGAGCAAGACCACATAGCCGATCCAGCTGTCGTGGCACTCGGGGATGTTGGGAAACGGCAGCAATTCATTTTTGAGCTTGGCCGAAAACGCCATATTGTGCCCGGCGGGGAGGATGCGCTTCAAAAACAAACGGATGCGGTCGGCGCGGCTGCCCTCGACGATCAGCCGGATTTCCTCGGGAGTAAAGTCGCGGATGTCCCAGTGGGTGAGGGGAAGCTGCCTTCCCTCGGCGTCCACTACTTGACTGTTGCAAAAAGCGCCCAGATGGCTGTCGTCGATCCTCGCGGCCAGTTTTTCGACCTTTTCCGGCAGCCAGATGTCGTCCTGATCGCAGAGGAAAATAATGTCGCCGGTGGTCAACCCGATGGCGCGCTCGAAATTTTTGCTGACCCCGAGGGGGATCGCGTTGCGCTCATAGCGGATGACGCCGGGGTATTGTTTCATATATGGCTCAATCGCCAAAAAGGTGTCGGCGGTCTTGGAGTCGTCGGTAATGACGATCTCATCGGGTGCGAGCGTCTGGGCGAGCAAACTCTCCAGCTGCTCGCCGATCCACTTTTCCCCCTTGCAGGCGGCCAATGCGATTGAAATTTTTTGATTCATAACGCATAATATAACGCGTCTTGCCTTTTGCCGCAAATAAAAAAATCAAATAAATCTTGATTTTGCCGCCGCCCTGACTTTGGGAATATTTTTTACAAATCGATTTGCAAATATTTATTTGCGGCGCGATAGTATAGAGGGATTATATTTTTTACGGCAAAAAAATAAGCATTGGCCGGATACTTGGCCGCGGATGATCTCAGAAAAGATTATGGGATTTTGTTACTATGGATGGTTCATATTTATATATTACATTTTTTGCGGCTGCGGTTATCGTTGTAGTTGTTTCCGCTGCGGCAACTTCCGTGCAGCGCCCGCCGTGGCTTTGGAATATCGTCGGGGTGGGGTTGTTTTTTATCCTGCCGTATCCGCACTCGACTTTTTGGCGGGTGGTGGCATGCATCGTTATCGTTTTTGCCATCATGCTGATCGACAAGGCCATTGAGCAATGGCGGGAGTCGGTTAAGCCCAAAGATGACGACTGAATTGTTTCGTCGATTTCGTCAAAAATTGTACGTTTTTTTTAATTGTCTGTTTACTGGACTTTGACGGATTTTTCGCTGATATTTTAGCACAAAAAAAGCGGAGAAGCCGCCGCGAGTAGGGCACGGCGTTTCTCCGCTCAGACGATAAAGCGGTATTATTTTACCACTTGATCAACTCCTGCACTTTGACCGGCAAACCGGTGCGCATTGACATGTTGGCACCGATCCCGGTCAAAATCGACTGGGCGCCGTCTTTGTAACCGGCGGCAAGGCCCAACGGATCGTCCTTGACTCCGATAAACAAATGGTCGAGCAAGCGGGCGTCGCCGCCGCCGTGGCCGCCCAGACTGTCACAGGCGTACTCAATCACTTGGGGTTTGCCGAAGTGGGGCTGGAAGATGATTTCCGGGACCATCTTGGAGCGGTCCTGGCCCATTTCGCGCATCCCCGGGTTGGCAAAGTCCTCAACTCCCTCGGCATCGACGTAGGCGCGCTCAACCACGTTGAATTCCAAACGGCCTTTGGTGCCGTTGAAGCAGACGCGATAGCCTTCCCACGGGCAGTGGGCGTTGAGGCTGTAGGTCATGACGGTGTTGTTTTGGTAGCGGACCATTACGCCCATGTTGTCCTCAATGTCGATGCCGTCGCCGAAAACGCTTTGGTCGCGGTAATACGAGTCGTATTTCTCGGCATCAAAATAGAGGCCCATCATCGCTTTGTCATCGGGGTTGATCTTGAGCGCAAACGGGTCTTTGGCGGCGACTTCGCTGCCGCTCGAGCGGGTGTAAAACTCGGTGACTCCGCGTTTCTCGGCATTGGCCTTGCCGTAAAATTTGAGGTCGCCCATCGCAAAGACGGTGCTCGGACGGGAGTTGATCCACCAGTTGACCAAGTCAAAGTGGTGGGTGGCTTTGTGGACCATCAGACCGCCGCCGTTGATCTTGTTGCGGTGCCAGCGGCGGAAGTAGTCGGCGCCGTGGCTGGTGTCAAGGAGCCACTCAAAATGGACGCTGGTGACTTCGCCCAATGCGCCCGACTGGATGATTTCCTTGATCTTGCTGTTGCGCGGGGAGTAGCGGTAGTTAAAGGTGACGACCAGTTTTTTGCCGGTGGCTTTGATGCAATCGACAATCGCCTGGCACTTGTCGGTGTCGACGGTCATCGGTTTCTCGGAGATGACATCGCAGCCGAGCTCCATAGCGCGGATGATGTACAAATGGTGGGTGCGGTCCATGCTGGTGACGATGACGGTATCCGGTTTGTTTTCGGCGACCATTTTGTCAAACTCGGTGGGTTTGTAACAGGGGATCGTGAGTTTGTTGAGATCCTTGTAATACTGCATGCGGCCGGGGTTGCTGTCGCAAAAAGCGACCAGCTCGGCAATGTCTTTGTACTTGTCGAGGATGGCGTTGATGTACATGGAGGAGCGACTCCCGGTACCGACCACACAATAACGTTTTTTACTCATTTTGGCTTGTTCTCCTGTTTTATTTTTGGGTAATGCTTTCTCGCTTGATAAACTCCGTCGGGTAAACAAATACTCCGGCGGTATTTTCGTTTAAGAGCTCAATGGCTTTTTTGACCATCGTCTTGTAAGGGTGCCCGACGCTCGACAAGCTCGGGTTGGCATAGGCTCCGGCACTGTCGTTGTCAAAGCCCGCCACTGCGATCTTGGTCGGGATTTTTATCTGTCTTTCGTAACAAAAGCGGTAAAACCCGAGTGCCATCCGGTCGGTGTCAAAAAACACCGCGTCGGCCCCGCTTGCCAGTACTTGTTGACCCGCGTGATAGCCGGAGTCCATCGTGAGGTTGGGGCTTTGGATGGTGATGTAATCCACGGGATTGCCCGCGCTCTCAATGGCTTGGCGGAAGCCTTCGCCGCGGCCCTCGCTGAAGAGGTCGCTCACATGGGCGATTCGGCGGCAGCCCGCACGAATCATCGCCAATACCGCGTCTCTGACCCCGCTTGCGCGGTCGATGCGCACCTGATGAAAGCCATGAGCCCGGACATCGCAGTCGATGAAAACGGTTTTCATGTTAAATTTTTTGAGCTCATTGACCGCAAAGGTGGTATTCCACGCAGTAAAGATCACCGCTTCGGCGATGCCGCGCCAGTTGGAGAGCAATTTCTCCAAATCCGCTTGCTCCGACGGCAAACTCGCCAGCAAAATATTGTATTTTTTGGTGCTGAGCTCCTCCTCGATGAGCATCTGGAGCCGTTGCCCGGCTTCGCTCAAACTGCCGCTGTACACAAGTCCGATGATGTTGGTCGACTGCTTGCGGAGGTTGCGTGCCGCCATGTTGGGGGTATAGTTGCACTCGCGGGCGATGGACAGCACCCGCTCGGCGATCTCGGCCTTGACGGGGCCGGAGGCGTTGAGCGCGCGGCTGGCGGTGCGGATCGAAACTTGCGCTTTTTCCGCAATATCTTTGAGAGTTACGGGCATCAAACTATCCTGTTAATTAATTTGTGCCATCGTTGGCACTTTATTCAATATATTCCAAAAATTTTAAATTTCAAACCCGAAAAAACAAAATTTTACAAAAAAGATCGATATTGATCAAGAGAATAGACTTGCAATCCGTTAAAATCAGGTGTATAATAGCTCCCGGAAACCCCAGCGAAAGGAGACCAAAATGAAATCAATGATGATGTTGGCCGCGATGGCTCTGAGTTTCGGCGTAACCGCCGGTGAAATTTTGTTTGAAGAAAAATTTGATCAGCCGGAGGCTGCGGGCAAATATTATAACGGCGCGGCGGATATTAAAGTCGTCGCCGATGTCGACGGCAAAAACGCGTTGTGCATCAATGTCCCCGAGCGCAGTGTTTCGACGGTAGCCGCGGGCGTGCGTTTGGATGTGAGCAAATTTGCCGGCAAAACGGTTGAGTTTTCGGCCTCGGTCAAGGGCGAAAATATCCTTGAGCCCAAAGATGCATGGAACGGCGGCAAATTCATGCTCGCCATTACCACTCCCGACAAAAGCGATTGGCCCGCCGCCGGGGTTAAAAAGGGTTCGTTTGACTGGGAAACGGTCAAATTTAAAAAGCAGATTCCCGCCGATGCCAAAAGCCTGGTGTTGACGCTCGGTCTTCAGGACTCGGGCGGCAAAATTTACTTCCGTGACGTCAAGGCGGAAGTGGTCGAGTAATCGACATTATTTTTGCGGTGTGTCCGGCCGGGGAGAGTGCCTGAAACTTACAACTTTTCCAGCGCTTCCTTGCCGGTCATGCCAACCTTAATTCCCAAAGTCATCGCTGCGTCACTGACGGCGATGACTTCTTTTTTGAGCATGTCGTCAAAAGTTTTGACGCCGGTAACCACCGCCAGCGGCTCATTGATTTTGTTGGCGGTCTCGACGTTAAAGAAGCCGCAGCCCAGCACCCCTTTTTGTCCGGCGATAAAGATCAAGGTCGAGTGTGGCAGCGCCACGCGCCAGCCGTTGTAGGATTGGTTGTTGATGATCAGTTTTTCCATGATATAGTTCCTCCTCTAATGCGTGTAGCTTGCCCGCAATTCGCTTAAAATCGACTCGACGTACTCGTGATCCTCGGAGATCTGGTGCAAGGCCTGGTGGAGCATCTCCAACTCCGCTTCCTGCTGCGGCAATACCACCTGATCAATCTTGGCCTGCCGCAGCAGGGCGGCGCTCTGCTGACTGTCCGCCTGAGCGATGAACCGCAAGTTTTGGTTGAGCTTGCGGGCAACGGCGGCGATGCGCAAGGTTTCGTCAAAGTGGCTGCTCGCAATGATCATCAGTTTGGCCTCGGCAATATTGGCCGACGCAAGGACATTGCTTTGGGTGGGGGAGCCGTAGATGACCGGCAGATGCGCCTTTTTAAAGCGGCTGAAGTCGCGGTATACCGAGGTGATGATGACATAATTAAGTTTGTTGTCATACAAGACTTGGATCAAGGTTTCGATAAAGCTTTCCCCGGTGATGATGACCGGCGGATTGTCGGTGGCGGCCTGCGCCGGAGCATGCCCGAGGTTGGCAACTTCGACTTCGCATTGTTTGTGGCGGTTGCGATTGTAAATCCGGTAGATCCACGAGGTCATCCCGGCGAAAAACGGTCCGATCAGCATCGAAAAAATGGTCATCGATAAAATAAAATAGTACATGTATTCATGCAAGATGCCGGCCGATTTGCCGCTTTGGATCAATACAAACGCGATTTCCGAAATCGGGATCATTCCCAGCAGCAATGCCAGCGGGATAATTCGCCGGTAGCCGAAGGCATAGCCGATTCCCATAAGGATCACCCCGCGAATGAGGGTAAAGAGCAAGGTCGCCATAATCACAAAATGGTAATTATGCGCCAAAAATCCGAGGTCAAGCAGCATCCCCACCGAGACAAAGAATAAGAGGCCGAAGATGTCCCGCAAGGGGATGAGTTCGCTGATTGCCCGCTGGCTGAAGTCCGATTCGCTGATCACCATTCCCGCCACAAAGGCGCCGAACGCGTAGGAGAGCCCGGCAAACTGGGTCAGGTAGCCGATACCGAGGCCGAGCGTCAAAGTAAGCATCAAAAAAAGCTCGCGCGACTCGTAGCGGGCGATGCCGGACATCAGCCAAGCGCATAATTTGGAGCCGATAAACCACATCACGCCGACAAATACCGCCGCCAGCAGCACCGGGCGGGAAATCTCCAGAAAACTGCTGGTGCCGCGCCAGTTGACGAGGATGATCATCACCGGGATCACGGTCAAGTCCTGTACGATCGACATCCCGAGCATGACCCGGCCGGAGAGCGTTTTCTCCAAATGGCGGTTCTCCAAAATCTTTAAAATAACGGCGGTACTGGAGGAGATGAGAGCGGCGGCGATCCACAAGGCGGGCGTCATTTTGCCGGTAAAATAGTATCCGACCAGCCCGCAAAGGACAAAGGTCAGCGCGACTTGGATTAAGGTACCCCACAAGGCGATGTTTTTGATCGTTTTGAGGGTCTTGAGCGGGAACTCCAGCCCGAGCGCAAACAGCATCAACGCGACCCCGATGTCGGCGAGCATCTGGATATTTTGACTGCTGGAGACGCGAAACGGGCACCACGGCGAATTGATCACCATCCCGGCAAGCAAATACCCGACCATCAGCGGCTGGCGGAAAAAATTGGCGGCAATCCCGCCCGCCAGCCCGGCGACGATCACCAGCAAAATGTCATTGGCAATAGTGGACACAATAAAACTCTCAATCGTAACATGAAAAAACACAAAAAGAGGCAACCCGACCCGGATCCACCTCTTTCCAAAAACAATGATGCCAATCTCAGCTCGCCAACGCCGTTTTCTTTTTGGCGATCTTGGAGCGGGCCACCGCGCTGGTGTCGAGATCGCCGAGCATGATCCGGATTTTGCGGATGTTTTCTCTGCACTCGGGGATCTTGACTTTTTCAAACAAATTGACCCGTTGGGAGGTCGTCCGCAGCTCATTTTGGAGCAAACGGTGCTGCTCGGCCAAAATTTTATAAGCTTCGCGCAGCGACACCGCATCCTTGAGCGCTTGGACGGCATCGTCGACAAACCAGTCGGTGTCATAAAGATCCCATGCCAACGGCGCAAACTCGACTTTGTCAAAGGTGGGTACGGTAATCCCGGCGATGTTGGCAGTGCCGCAATGGACTTTGCCGACTTTGACCAGACTCTCGATGTAGTCCATGTCAACGCGGTCGCCAAAGATTTCCAAAGCGTTTTTGAGCCGCTCAATCAGTTGCTGCTGCTCGGCCAAGTTGCGGTTGAGCGCCTCGGTGCTCAACCTGACTTCGGCTTGCAACTGCTGCTTTTTGAGCTGCAAAGTGGGCAGGAAACGCTTGAATTGTTTGAGCGAATCCTGCTGCTTTTTGAGTTCAGTTTTGGTAAACTTGACTTTGCCCATTTTTTTATGCCTTTTTGGGCCAGAATTGATCGGTCAAATCGGTCTTGATCCCCACCTCGTTGCGCTCAAAGCACTCGGCGAGAATCGCCCAACCCAAGTCGAGCGTGTCCTCCAGCGAAATATTGACGCTGAGGTCCATCATCTCCGCCTCAAAACGTTTGCCATATTTGAGAAGCTTGGTGTCCCACGGGCTCATCTGGAAACCCATCGATTGCTTCTCGAGCGTGCTCTTGTAATCGGCGTAGAGCCGGATCATCGAGTCCATGATTGCGCGGTGGTCGGCGCGGGTTTTGCCGTTGACCTGTTGCTTGAGGCGGCTCAGCGAGCCGAAAGGCTCGATACGGCCGTTGCGCAGGTAAAACTGGCCCTCGGTAATGTACCCCGTGTTGTCGGGCACCGGGTGGGTGACGTCATCGCCCGGCATGGTGGTGACGGCCAAAATGGTGATTGAGCCGGCGCCGTCAAAGTCGACTGCTTTTTCGTAGCGCGAGGCCAATTGGCTGTACAAGTCGCCGGGATAACCGCGGGTCGCCGGGATCTGCTCCATGGTGATCGCGATTTCCTTTAAGGAGTCGGCAAAGTTGGTCATGTCGGTGAGCAATACCAGTACGCGTTTGCCGCTCATGGCGTAGCTTTCGGCTACGGCCAGCGACATGTCCGGCACCATCAGGCATTCCACCACCGGGTCGGCGGCGGTGTGCACAAACATCACTGTGCGCGACAAAGCGCCGTGTTCGTCAAGGGTGTTTTTCAAAATCAGATAGTCGTCGTACTTGATGCCCATCCCGCCCAAAATAATGATATCGACTTCGGCCTGCAGCGCAATGCGCGCCAAAAGCTCGTTGTAGGGCTCGCCCGCCACGGAGAAGATCGGCAGCTTTTGCGATTCGACCAAGGTGTTAAACACATCGATCATCGGGATGTTGGTCCGGATCATGTTGCGCGGGATGATGCGCTTGGCCGGGTTGACCGAGGGTCCGCCGATTTCGACCAAATCGGAGTCGACGGGAGGACGGTTGTCACGGGGTTCGCCGCGGCCGTTAAAAACGCGCCCGAGCAAGTTTTCGGAGCTCGATACCTGCATGGGTTTGCCCAAAAAGCGGACCTGGTCGCCGGTGCTGATCCCGCGGCTCCCGGCAAAGACCTGCAACGACACTTTACTGCCGTCAAGGCGGATGACCTGAGCGAGGGAGACGCCGCGGCCGCTGGTGACCTCGGCGAGCTCGTTGTAGGTCACATTGTCGGCCTCGACGGTGATCACGTTGCCGGCGATATGGATGATTTTATGATATACTTTACGCATGAATGACTCTCCGTTCGGCAATTTTGTTGACAATGGCTTTTTCCTGGGTCTTAAACGCGTCGCTGTCCATCGCCAGATAATTGAGGTCGATGAACATCTGGCGCAAGTCGAGGAAATAGCGGCGGGCGTCGTCTTTGCTGTTGACCTTAAATTCGCTGCTCAACACTTCATAAATGCGGTCGAACATATACCGCTGGCGGCTGTCGTCGGTCGCGCCGTCGACTTCGTCAAAGGTGTTTTGCTGCAAATAAACGTAGTCCAAAAACTCGCTCTTGAGGTAAACGACGAAATCGTTAAGACTGGTGCCTTCTTCGCCGATGACTTTCATCATCTGGTTGACTTCCGAACCCTGGCGGAGGATGCGGCGGGCGTAAGTAAGTTTGTCGAGGGGGGCCACGCTCTGGTATTTGCTCCAGCTCTCCAACGGGTGGATCGCCGGGTAGCGCCGGGCATCGGAGCGCTCGCGCGACAGCCCCAAAAAGGCGCCGACCACTTTCAGCGTGGCCTGGGTCACGGGCTCCTCAAAGTTACCGCCCGCCGGGGAGACCGCGCCGCCGATGGTGACGCTGCCCAATTCGCCGGTGCGCAGCTTGACGAGACCGGCGCGCTCGTAAAAGGCGGCGATCAAGGACTCCAAGTAGGCCGGGAACGCTTCTTCGCCGGGGATTTCCTCCAAACGGCCGGACATTTCGCGCAAGGCCTGAGCCCAGCGCGAGGTTGAGTCGGCGAGGAGCAAGGTATTGAGCCCCATCTGCCGGTAATACTCGGCCAGCGTCACGGCGGTGTAAACTGACGCTTCGCGGGCGGCGACGGGCATGGAGCTGGTGTTACAAATAATGATCGAGCGATTCATCAACGGTTGACCGGTGCGCGGGTCCTCGAGTTCGGGGAATTCGCGCAAGACTTCCACCACTTCACCCGCGCGTTCGCCGCACGCCGCAATGATCACCACGTCGGCTTCGGCGTGGCGGCTGATCGAGTGCTGCAATACGGTTTTTCCGGCGCCGAAGGGCCCGGGGGTGCAAAACGTCCCGCCGACGGCGACCGGGAAAAAGGTGTCGATCGTCCGCTGCTGGGTAATCATGGTTTTTTGGGGGAGGAGCTTGTCGGCATAATCCTTGATCGGGAGCTTGACCGGCCAAAACTGGGTCATGGTGACGTTGGTCGGGTTGCCCTGATCGTCGGTGATGACGGCCAGCACTTCGTCAATGTTGTATTTGCCGGCCGTTTTGATTTCTTTGATCACAAATTCGCCGCGCAAACGAAAGGGGATCATGATGTAGTGCTTGATGATCCCCTCAGGCACCGAGCCGATGCGGTCGCCGGCGACGACTTTGTCGCCCGCTTTGACGCTCGGGGTAAAATCCCACATGACGCTGCGGTCCAAGGCGCGCAAATAAACGCCGCGCTGCAAAAAGAAACCGGATTTTTCGGCCAGCAAATTGAGTGGGTTTTGCAATCCGTCGTAAACTTTGGAGAGCAGGCCGGGCCCGAGCTCGATGCTCAAAAGTTCGCCGGTAAACTCGACTTCGTCGCCGACGGCGAGCCCGTTGGTGCTCTCAAACACCTGCAAGTCGGCGCGGTTGCCGCGGACACGGATGACTTCGCACTTAAGCCGGGCGTCGCCGACCTTGGCAAACGCCACTTCGTTTTGCATGACGCGGTCGGAGAACTCAACGGTAATCATATTGCCGTTGACCGCGACCACTTTTTCGGTTGATGTTAAAGCTGACATTATGATTTCGTCTCCTCGTCTTGAGTCGTTTGTGATATTTTGTCGGCAGCGGCTTCAAAATTGACTTTGCCGGGCTCATGAAGCCGGTGTTGATATTTTTGCAGAATGGCAAGTTTGAGGCGGTAGCCCGCCAAAAAGCGCAAGTCGAACTCGCTCTGCGCCGTGAAATCGTCCAAAAAGCGCCAGCGAATCATATCAACGCATTTTTCGCGCTCAAACATATCGGGCGCGCTGGCCGCGCGGCCGATGTCCGCGTCGATGGTCGTAAAGTAGACCTCCGGGTCTGTCATCTTTGGCAATTTCTCCAAGTCGTTGGCGGCGCGCCGCTGGGCTAATTTAAAGCGCAGATATTGCTCAAAATGGATGTATTCGGCATAAAGGCCGGTCGCCGCAGCGCGGCGGTCGACCGCGAGACCGCAGGAGGTGAGTTCTCGGAAATCTCCGGGCGACACCTGATCGCTGCAGAGGTCGTCAAATTGTGCGACCGTCATCGGCAGCGGGCCATTGAGCACCGGATGGGGCAGCGATGCACACAAAAAATAATACATGGCTTATTCCTGCTCTTGGATCAGACTGGCAAGCTTGGGACCGATGTATGCCGAGACGAGCTGGGTGACTGCCTCAGAGGTGAAGTCAAAATAAATCTGGTCGCCGTTAAAGGAGACTTCCATACCGCCTTTGATTTCCGCGTTGGGGAAAACTTTGGGGGAGGTGTGGAGCGAGCTCACTAATGCACCGTTGAGCGCCTTGGCGAGCGCGTCGGCATCCTTGATGGACGCAAGGACGGTAATTTGGCTGCCGCTTCCGGCAGCGAATTTGACCGCCAGCTCTTGGATCAATCCGGCCATAAATTGCGGGGTCAAGGCTTGCTCGGCAGCTATGCCGACGGCTTTTTTGAGCCGGTTCTCAAGCTCGACTTTGAGGGCTAGGACGATGTCGCGGGCCGCTTGTTTGAGGGCACTCTCGCCGCGCTTTTGCAGTGTTTCGGCGCCGGCGGCGGCATCGGCTAAAATCTTGTCGGCATCGGCCTTGGCCTGATCGCGGATTGCCTTGGCTTCGTCATTGGCATTTTGGAGGATGCGGTCACGCTCCAAATTAGCTTTTTTGATGCCGTCTTCGTTGATTTTGTCGAGCAAGCTTTGCAGTTCTTCCGCCATTTTTCTTCTCCGTAATATATATGATGATACCAATAATTAACAAAGTGACGATATGTAATGTAATCCGGCAAATCGATTTTTGCAAATAAAACAAAAAAATAGTTTGATTTTTTATATAAAATCCAAAAAACAATTTGAAAAAACCGCATTGCAATGCTACATTCTTGGTTGGCTTAATGCCGGGGTCTTTTCGGAGATATCAAATTATCAATCAACATAAAATAGACAGGAGTCATCATGGGTCGCAAAGTAATTATCGCGGGCAATTGGAAAATGAATAAAACCGCCGCCGAGGGCAAAACCCTGGTCGCCGAGCTCAAAGATCTGGTCGCGGATGTCTGCCCCTGCGAGGCTGAAATCGTCGTTTGTCCGCCGTTTACCTCAATCGCCGCCGTGGTCGAAGCCGCCAAGGGCACCAATATCAAGGTCGGTGCGCAAAACATTCACTGGGAAGCCAGCGGCGCCTACACCGGTGAAATTTCCGCAGCCATGCTCAAGGAACTCGGTGTCGAGTATGTCATCATCGGCCATAGCGAGCGCCGTCAGTATTTCGGCGAAACCGACAAGACCGTCAACTTGCGTCTCAAGGCCGCGCTCAAGGCCGGTTTGACCGCTCTCGTTTGCGTCGGCGAGCTTTTGGAAGAGCGCGAAGGCGGCAAGACCGAGTCCGTCCTTTTTACTCAGCTGGAGGGCGGTTTGGAGGGAATTTCCGCCGAAGACATGGCTAATGTGGTTATTGCTTACGAGCCTGTCTGGGCGATCGGCACCGGCAAGACCGCGACTCCCGAAATGGCCGAGCTCACCCACAACTTTATCCGCTGCACTTTGAATGACAAATTCGGCAAAGTCGTCGGCGAAACCGTCCGCATCCAATACGGTGGCAGCATGAAGGCCGACAATGCGGCCGAGCTCGTCGCTCAGCCCAATATCGACGGCGGTTTGATCGGCGGCGCGGCCCTCAAAGCGGACAGTTTTGCCGCTCTGATCAAAAATGCTTTGAAAAAGTAAGTTTTTGAAAAAATATTGATAATATATGCATAAAGTTGCCGGAAACGGTTTGACTTTTTGCATATTCGGCGTTAATGTTATGCAAATTAAGTCCGGGATGCTCCGGACTCGATAAGGACAGGAAGTAAGAAATGGCGACTTTGACAGTATTTTTATATGTCTTGGTGGTGATTGTCTCTTTGCTCTTGATCGGCGTGATTATGATTCAGCCGGCCAAAAGCGGCGGGATGGGGGCCACCTTTGGCGGTGTCGGCGAGTCTGTTTTCGGCGCTCATGCCGGCAGTCATCTGACCAAAGCCACGGTGATTATGACGACGATTTTCTTTGTGGTCACGCTGGTGTTGGCCGCTTTGATCGGTCGCGGTGTCAAGTTTGACGACGGCACCGACGCGGTTTCCGCCGAGTTGCGTGCTGCAGCTCCGGCTGCTCCGGCCGCTGCGGATACCGCGGATGCCAAAAAATAATACGGAATAATTGGGAGGTCCGGGGAAAATGACAAGATTGCTTTTGACGGTGTTGTTGGCTGTGTTTTGGTGCTCCGTCCAGGCTGCCGACGATGATTTGTTCAAAAAGGTCAAAGTGTCGATTTCCCACCTTAATGCTCCCAGCAACCGTCCGGCGGGATTGCCCTCTTCGAGCATCACCCAATATAATAAATGGGCGATGATTCAGGCCGAGTTTTATCCCAAGCTGGACAGCGTCAGGGAGGCTTGGATTGATGATCCGATCATGGTTACAACGGTAGCCATCCGGTCCGAGAACGGGACCTCCGGGATTTTGCTGACCGGCAAAACCAATTTTCAGACCATTCGTTTGGACGGCAAAAAACATATTGCCGTCATGTTTGTGCCCGGAAAAATTCTTGACCGTTATCTGCCGACAGCAATGAATACGGTTTCGAGCTCGGGAATTGAGGCCAAAGTCGAGTTTACCGACCGGGCCAATAAAGTGATCGGCAGCGGGTTCAGCAGCACGGAGAAGCGTTTTGACGATTTGGCGGGACAAAATCCCAAGACGATTGAAAATGTTGTGCTGCCGCTCAATAAATCACCGTGGGGATACGGCGGGACGGATGATTTTGACCTGATCAAAGAGTATTAATTAATTTTTATTTAGTGGAATGATCAAATAAAATGGCAAAAGAGAATACTGTTTTAGCGATTGATGTTGGTGGCGACAGTCTTAAAATGGCTGAATTCGTTTTTCCGGCCGGCGGCGCGATAGTTTTGAAAAAGTTTGCTTTTCGCAAATACGATGATCAGGCCGAGGGTGCCGATGTGGAATTCGCCAAGCTCTATCAGGAGATGATAAGTTCGGCCAATTTTACAGCAAAAACCGTGCGTCTTTCGCTCTCCGGTCAGTCTTCGTTTTCGCGTCTCTGTAAATTGCCGCCCCTCATTGGCAACAAAGGTGCCATTGACCGCATCATTGCCATGGAGGCCAAGCAGGTCGTTCCGTATCCGATGAATGAAGTCGTGTGGGATTCCCAGCTCATCAAGCATGAGTGGATTGAGGAGCGCACCGAGCAGCAGAGCGACGGTACGGTGGTCGATCTCTCTACCGAGCACGAAGAGTACGAAGCTTTGATCGTGGCGGTCAAAAATGACCACGTTTGCCGTTTTACCGATGTCATTCAGGACTCCGGTAAAGAGATTTTGTCAGTCGAAGTGGCTCCGGTGGCGCTGTTTAATGCCGGCAAAGCGACCAGCTGCCGCGATGACGAGTGCGTGATGCTGCTCAACATCGGCGGCCGCGGCTCCAATCTAATGATCGCCGACCATAACCGCGTTTTTGTCCGCAGCATTCCCATTGGCGGCAACGCGATTACCCAGCAAATCGCGAATGAGTTCGGCATTGAGTACGCCGAAGCTGAGGAGCTCAAGCACCGTCACGGCTTTGTCGCTCTGGGCGGGGCATATGAGGAGCCTGAGTCGGAAGTCGCCGCTACCATTTCCAAGATTGCCCGTAATATCATGACTCGTCTGCATGGTGAAGTCAGCCGCTCCATCAACGTTTGGCGCTCGCAGCACGGCGGCAATCCGCCGAGCCGGGTGCTGCTCTCCGGCGGCGGCTCGGTGATGATGTACATTACCGACTTTTTTCACGAAAAATTGCGGCTGCCGATCGAGTATTTAAACTCCTTTGGCGCCATAACCTTTGATGATAACGTCGACAAGGCCGCACTGCAGGAAGTGGCCCCGATGTTTCAGGAGTTGATCGGCTTGAGCTTGCGCAACGTGACACATTGTCCGGTTGACATTTCACTGGTGCCCAAATCGATCAAAGCGCAAAAAGATCTCAACCACAAAAAACCGTTCTTTTACATCGGGGCGGCTTCGCTGGTGATTTGCGTCGGCGTGTTTGCGTTTGGGGTTAACAGCAGTATGAGCTACAACAAAGAGCGGGTGGAGCGCGTCAAGTCGCGGTTGGACTCCACTCAAAAGATTTTAAAAGATGTTCAGCGCGAAAACGGCACCCTTAACAGCGCCAAAGGCCGTTTCGAGGAAGCCTCCAATTTTTTAAAGGATCGCAACAAGTGGTTTGCGATGATGAATGAAATTCAGTCCAAGATGCCCGATACGATGTGGTTTATCACCTTTGAGGGGATTGGCGATGCCCCGGTGGCGGATCAGCCGCAACCCTCCGGACGCCGCAGCCGCGGGGGCGGTGGGGGCGGCATGGGCGATCCGGGTTTATTTGGCGGCATGGGCGGCGGTTCGCCCGAAGCGACAGCCAAGCCGGCGGACAACGATCTCAAAGAGGTTAAAGAAATCCGTTTGGTCGGTTATACCTTGATTTTGCAACACGATTTGCTGGAGCTTGAGTTCCGCAATAAATTTAAAGAATCCGATTTCTTTGTTCCGGAAGCCGACGGCGGTTTCATCCTGGAAAAATTTGAGCAGGGCACCGAGTCAAACAACCTGACCTCTTTTACCATCAGACTCAAGTTAAAAGAACCGATTAAAAAGTAATTGGAGGATAAGGTGAAAAGATTTATTAAGAATAACTTATTACTGATTATTATCATTTCTGTGGCGCTGGTGATTTCGCTCGGGCTGATGGCCTATGCAGTCATGGTGCACATCGAGATGCTTAATTATAATAAACAAATTGAGAACGTCCGCAACGACATCGCCAAGCTCAACAAAGAAGCACCCAAGCCGGTTGCCGAAAACATCAACCGTCTCAAGGTCGACTCCAAAATCTACTCCAAAAAAGCGGAGGAGCTGCGTCATCACTTCGGGTTTATATTTCAGGATGCGGTCAATGCCTTTATGGCCAAGCTGGATGCCAAAAATGAAGACGGCAGCAAGACGACGTTTAAGCAACTTTCGGAAAAATTCCGCTCCGAGTACGATAAAATAGATGCTAAAAACGTTGCGGAGCAAGGGGTTTATTACCGCAAGTTTCAGCGTGATTACCCCAACTGGGGCGATGCTCTTAAGGCGTTTGCCGACTCCGCCAAAAACATTACCACCGAGCCCTTGAATGAACGCAGTGTTGATGAGTTGTTGCTTGCCACCATGGGGATTGCGCGTTTCATGGATCACCGGCTTGACAACCTTGACCGCTTTATGTCCGCTTACCGCGTCAAATTGGTTGAAATGGCAAATAATAATAAGGTTTATCTGAATCCGGCCTCGTCGTATTTTTCATTTAATCCGGCCGGCACGGGTGGGGGGAATGCTTCCCAGGGGTATACTCCTGAGGAAATTCCGGTGATTGCTACCCAATGGGATATCATCGGTGACATTTTTAAGCGCCTCATTGCCTCCAATATCAAATCCGTCGAAGCGATCACCAAACGCAATATCAACGGAGAAGCGGCCGGTGACTATAAAGTATTCCACTATACTTTTGATGTTGTCGGCACCTTGCCTGATGTCCGTAATTTTGTCAACGAGCTTAATAAGGCCTACAGTGATAACCGTATCTACGTTGTTCGCAGCGTATTTTTGAATGCTATCAGCGACGATGCCAAACTTATTTTGCATCCGGTCGAGGTGGCAGCTGATGATAAAAAGACTGAAGTGAATCCGGAGATGGGCGGGATGCCGCAAGAGCCCGCGGTCAACCCCAATACCCGCAGCGGTCGTCGCAACACTCGCAATGCCGGCAATCTTCAGCCGGGTAATCCCGACATGATGCCCGGCGCGCAGCCCACGGACACTACTATTGTCAAAAAGCCCAAAATCGATTGGGCCGAAGAAAACAAAAAACCGTACAACGAGCGTTACGGTTACGGCGATATTTTAATCGGTGGCAAAAAAGAGTGCAAAGCCAGTATCGTGATCGAATATGTGATGGACGCAAACATTGCCTACTAAAATCCCTGGAGGTTTATTTTGGAATTTTTGAAGAAACATTATGAAAAGCTGATACTGCTTTTGCTGCTTTTGACTTTTACTTTTACTTTGATATATGTATTGGGGATTGTAAAGAGCACCCGTGTTATCACTGATGACAGTTTACAGATTGCGACGTTTGCGCCGGATTATAACTCGATCGATCCTGCGGATGAGAAGCTGAGCGTTAACAAAGTTTTGGCCAGCAGCATTCCGAACTGGAAAAGCGCCACCGCCCGCAAAAAAGAACATGCCGACTATTTCTCCGATCTGGTGACGGTGTTTGACATTTCGCGTTGTCCACATTGTCAAAAATTGATTCCCCGCTATTTCTTTTTCGACCGCGAGTGCCCGCTTTGTAAAAAGGGCTTGGTCACTCCGCCCGAAAAATTTGTGGAAACCTTGGAAATTACTGCCGAAGATGCAGACGGCGACGGCGTACCGGATGCCGAGGAGCTGAAATACGGACTGGATCCCAAAAATCCCGCCGACAGCCGTATTGATTTGGCCGGCGACGGTTTCTCCAACCGCTACAAATTTAAAAACAAATATAATTTGCTCGACCCCCGTAGCCGTCCACCGTTATGGTATCGCCTGAGTTTGGTCGAAATCCGCAAAAACAAATTGGATAAACGGCTCAATGCGGTCAATACCTACAAGAGTGATGACAAGGCCAAATGGTCTTTCCAGATACTTGATGCCAAAACCGGCAAATCCGACAACATTTATATCGGCGACAGTCTGACCATCAATCGTCGTCGCTATACCTTAGAGAGTGTCAAATTGGATCAGCAGGAGGATCCCTCTGCGGCGGAAAAGGGCAAGATTCGCGATGAATCGATCGCCTACATCAAGTCCGAGGATGGTCAGGAAGTCATTGAGATGAAGGTCAATCAGGATGCCTACTCCAAATATCCGTTGATTGTTATGAAAGATGAGGGCAGTCCCGATAAGAACGTCGAAGTGATCGCCGGGGAAGAGTTTTCCATCGGCAATCGCAAGATCGGTATTGAAAAATACCGCGTGAAGAGTGTCGACGAAGAAAACCAGACCGTACTTTTGACGGATCCGACCGTATTTGATGAAAACAAAGACGCGACACTGGATAAAAACGGTACTAAAATGATGATTACCAAGGATGGTATGATTCCCAAAGAGGATAAAGTTCGTACAGACGTTACTGTCGGTGCCAATCCCGGTCTTGACGTCAATCCCGAAGTTGCTCCCCGTCAGCCGACGGTGCGCAAGCCGCAGCCGCAGCGGACTCCTCCGGCCACAACTCGGCCGGGGCAGCCGGGGAATAAGAATCGTTGATGTTTTTGTGTTAACAAAATAATTATAGATAAAAAACAGGGTGGAAAAAAGCATGGAAATCACAAACCGGAATTATCTTTCGCGCAGTGTGTTTGCGATAGGATTGGCCGTGGTACTTTCCGGGGTCGGCGCCAGTTTGGTCGCCGATGATGCCGGGGACAGTGCCGCCAAGCTGACGCAAGCCGAGGAGGCCGGCGCGAAAAAAGTTTATGAGGAGTTGGACAAACGCTTGGAGCTGGCGCGATTGCATGTCAGTAAAAAGGAATTTGCCGAAGCGGACAAAATTTTTCAATCGGTCTTGGCCGAACAAAAAAAGATTCCCGGCACCTTGGCCGTTCGCCGCAATGAGGAGTTGACCCGCGAGATTACTTCCATGCGTCGCGATTGGGCCGACTCCATCATCGCCCGCGGCAAGATGGCAATCGCCGAAGGGCGTTATCAGGATGCGATCAACATCGTCTCGGAAGCGCAAGTGGTGGATCCCGCCTCTGCCTCCAAGGTGAGTTCGTTGGTGGAGTATTGCCGTCAAAAGTTGACCAGCTCGCAAGTTCGTCAGGATATTTCGCTGGCCAGTGCCGACAAAGATCTGACCAAAAACGATAAAAATGTCGAGCTTTTGATGAATGAAGCCAAAACATTTTTTGTCAACAAGCGTTATGAAGAGGCGCGCAACCGCTTGGAGCGGATTTACATCATTGATCCTTACAATGCCGAAGCTACTTTTATGCTCAACCAGCTCTATCAAAAAATGTATGATGCTGGAGCTAAACGCGCCAATGCCGATATCGACGGTATTTATGCCGCCAGCCAATGGGTATGGCAGGAGCCGGTTTTCCCGTCCGGGCTTGACAATGTCGTCGTGAAACCCGCTGAAATCAAAGATGCCGGTACTCAAAATTTGTATTCCAAATTGGAGCAGATCGTCATCCCGAGTTTTAAGTTGGAGGATTCGGATATCTTGTCGGCAATCCGTTTGCTCAACCGTCTCTCCAAAAATTTCGACCCCGAGGGGCAGGGCGTCAGTATCAACTCCGGTTTTAATGATGAAACCGCGCAGCACATCGGCCGCATCAATGTGTCTGCGATTGCTCCGATGTCACTTTTGGAAGTCATCAAGTTTATTTGCGAAGATACCGGGCTCGCGTACCGGATTGACTCCACGTCCAACTCGATTATCATCGGACCCGGGGTTGACCAAAAAATGGACACCCAGTTTTTTCAGGTGCGCGGCGATTTGATTTCCAGCATTGCCGGTACCGATGGGGCTGACGGCACCGGAGCCGCCACCGGCGGCGCCACAGGCAACACCAATACCAAGATTGACGCTTCAAAATTGGGCAAAGCCGGCGAAGGGACCGATGTCAAAGAGTTTTTGACATCCAAGGACTCCTCTGCCGCCGCGACTCAACGTCCGTCGGTGACGGCGGTGGCTTTGATGAAATATTTTGATGAGCGCGGTGTGACTTTCGGAGAAGGCAGCTCGATTTCTTATGACAAACGCGCCGGCAAGCTGGTGGTCAAAAACACCGCCGAAAATTTGCGCCGGATGGATGAGTTGTTGCGCCAGTTGGACGCGATCAAGACTCCGCTGGTGATGGTGGAAGTCAAAGCAATTGAAGTTGCCGAGACTGATATGCAGGAGCTCGGTTTCAACTGGACGATGGGCGAATTGACCTCGACCTCCAGCAATGAGCACATGTGGATGTTTGAGCAGGGGCCGGACAGCTTACCGGTGACCCGCAGCAATGACTGGGGCGTCGACGCCGGAATCATCAAAAATTTGAACGTGTTTCCGATGCTCTTCGGCGAACAGAAAGTATTCGGCTCTGATCAGGGCTTCAATCTCACATTGACCATTGATGCCCTGAGCCGCAATTTGCGGACGGAAACCTTGTCCGCCCCCAAGGCGATGGCGACCAGCGGTTCCACTGCCTCGGTGCGCATGGTCAAGAGCTATTATTTCCCCGAGTCCTGGGATACCTATGAAATTGAAATCAACAGCGGTTCCGCTTCGATTACCGCTCCCTCTCCGACTTTTTCGGACGAGTTTGACGTCGGTATTATTTTTGACGTGACACCGGTGGTCAACCCGGACAACTACACCATCAATATGGATATCAATCCGACCGTGACCAGTTATCTCGGGCCGGACAATTATCCGATCATCATCGAGGGGATCATGCACAGTGGTATTTTTATCCCGACCTATGATGCACAGGGTAACTTGATCAGTGCCAAGGAAATCACCACGCCCACCAAAAACGAATACAACGTGTGGATGCCGATCATCTCCCGCCGCAACCTTAAGGTCAATGTGACGGTTTATGACGGCGAGACGATTTTGATCGGCGGAATGATTGACTCGGTAGTGCAGTCCCGTACCGACAAATGGCCGGTGCTCGGTTATTTGCCGCTTGTGGGCAGACTTTTCCAGACCCAGCAGGAAAATACCGAACGGCGCAATCTTTTGCTGTTTGTGACGACTCGGCTGGTCAATAACGACGGTGTTCCGGTTCGCAGAAACCTGCAACGCGGCGCCCCGGATTTTAACCGTTAATCATAAACCGGAGAAATAATATATGTTAAAAAATCGAATTTTCGTTGCCGGACCGGTTTTTGTAATAGGACTAGTCCTGGGCGGTTTGCTGACCGCCGCCGATGTGGCGGTGACCGGCGAGATGAACAACACGATCAACCGTTTTGATGTCGGCCAGCAGGATGTTGAGGCCAAAGCTGATGCTTTGGTGCGCTCCGCCAATAAAGATTTTGCAGAGGGAAAATATCCCAAGGCGATCGATCAATACCTCGCGGCGATTGAAGTAATGAAGGTGTTTTCCACCGATACTTTTAAAAGCAAAGTTGAGCAATGCCGCCGTCAAATCGGTCGCTGCTATTACTACATGGCTGAAGAGGCGATGCAAAATGCCGAAGAACGGGCGGAGGCCAAAGATTTTGAGGAGGCCATCAAGGTTTGCCGCGAGGCGATCAAGTATTACCCCGAAGGCAGTGATCTTTTGAATTCCAAAATTGCGCTTTACGAAAAACGTCAGCAGGCGGCGATTGAGCGTACGGATGCCTCTGTGGACAAATTGCTGCCGGACAAACGCTCGCAGGACTACCAGATTCACGTCTTGATCCAACAGGGGCGCGAGTTGATGGCCGCAAAAGAATACGGCAAAGCATTGCGCAAATTTCAAGATATCTTGTTGATTGACCCGTACAATTCGGACGCCTTGCAAAATGTCAAGGCCTGCTATATCCAGATTCAGGATACCGGTCTTGAGCGCTATAAAACCACTCACCGCAAGATGGTTGCAGAAGTTGAGTGGAAAGGGGCGATTGCCATTACCCCGAGCGAGGGGATCAACGGCAACAATCTCATTGAGGCACCCAACGTTTCCAAGGTCGAGGCTGAGGAGTCAATTTTGCAAAGCAAACTCAATAACATCCGCATCCCGCGGGTTGACTTCGAAAACGTGACCATTTCCTCCGCGATTGACAATTTGCGCAATTTGAGCAAAAACGAAGACAAAGACAAAATTGGGGTTAATATTTTCTTGCGCCGCGTCGATCGCTCGGCTGCGTTTAACGCAACCGGTGATGCTGCCGCCGCTCCCGCCGCCGGAGCTGCCGTGGATCCGGCAACCGGCGAAGACACCGGGGTCGCCGAACGCAGCGTGAGTTTGATTATCTCCAACGTGACTTTGATGCAGGCCATTGAGCAGTTGTGCCAGATCGCCAACCTCAATTACCGCATCGATAAATATGCCGTGGTATTGGCGCCGGTGGATATCGCGCTCGAAAAGATGGAAACTCGGATTTACCCGTTGGATCAGTCGGCGTTGTCGGCGATCTCGGGCGGCGGCGAAGACAAGAGCGGCTTGCAGAAATTTTTTGAGGACTACGGGATTCGGTTTCCGCAAAATGCCAAAATCGTTTATGATACCCGGATCAGCCGGTTGATCGTGACCAATACGGTTGATAATTTGCGCCGGGTCGAGCAGATTATCAACGAGGTATTGGATCAACAGGAGCCGATGGTTCAGGTGATGGCCAAGTACATCGAAATTTCGCAGGAAGACTTGGATGAGTTGGCGTTTAACTATCAGATCGCCTACAATTCCGATCTGGCTGCTTTTAACAACAACAGCGGCGGCCGTTCACAGGCCCGGTTCGACGCGAGTTCCAACGAGCTGACCCGTTATTACCGTGAAGAAAACTCGGTCAACACCCGCAATCCATTTAACGAAGGTACGTTCTCTTACTTGTGGCAAAATGACAAAGGCACCGGTTTGGCCGCGTCGATGTATGCGTTGGACTGGGCCGACTCGGTCGATATTTTGGGGTCTCCCCGCGTCACCACGCTTCCCGGCCACACCGCTCACGTCGAGATGGTGATCGAGCGCTACTTCCCGGAAGACTGGGAAGTCGTGGATCCCCCGGAAAACAACGGCGGCAACAACAGTGGCAACTCCTCTTCCGCCTGGTGGGAGTGCACCCGCAACGACCCCTTCCCGAACTTTGAGTCCGAGCCGACCAAATTGGGGATTACTTTTGACATTACCCCCGATGTGGACAAAGAGCGCCGGACCATTACCGCCAATGTGATATTGCCGGTGGTGGCGTTTGCCGGGTGGATGGTATACGACAATACCGGTCCGACAACCGGTACCGGCAGTGACTCGGAGTATATCAAAATGCCGATCTTTGATAAACGTGAAATCAATACTACCATTACCGTGTATGACGGGGAAACGATTGTGTTGGGCGGGGTTGCCGCGGACACGGTCGAAGTGCTGAATGACCAGATCCCGGTCCTCGGCGATTTGCCGCTGGTCGGCCGGTTGTTTCAATCCAAGTACACAAAGTCAACCAAGCGCAACTTGCTCGTGTTTATCACCTGCCGGCTGGTCAAGCCGGACGGGACGCCGTTCTTCCCGGCGGAAGTTCGCGCCAAGGGTCTGGCTGATCTCGGCCGACTGTATTGATGCAAATCAAATCTCAAAATCGTTCAGAGCAAAACTGAACGATTTTTTTTTGCCGCTTCATCAAACCCAGCAACTTGACAAAGTATTGATCAAATGCTATATTACTGTGAACTTTAGAAAAGAATATTTTTATCCGAAAAATTACGGCGCGCAAGCATCGGACCATTGTCTATGGCGGCAATTGGTGGTGATGCACTTTCTGAATCGCGTGCGCGCCAAGCGGGAAATTTCGGATCGGGAAAAATTATGTATCCAGCGATTATCGTTTTTTTATTGTTGCTTATCGCCCCTTCGGTGGTGATGGCGGTGCATTTTTACCGTCGCTGTCTGGTATTGCGCAGCCGCTATGACGCCTCGGAGGAGAAACGACGCGAAATTACCAGCTTTTTGGCCCGGTTCTCCAGCGGCATTCAAGGGGAATACGGCGTCGAGGGCGCCATGCATGAGGCGGCGCGTCACGTAGCTGAGCAGACTGACAGTGAGTCGGTGGCGATTTATGAGTACATCAATGACGAGTTGGTGGTCACCGGCGTATGCGGCACGTTCCCCCTGGTCCACTCGACCAACAAGCTGATCTTTACTCGACGTCATCACTTGTTTGATGCGCTGCGGCGCGAAAAAATCACTCCCGGTGAGGGTTTCCTCGGCCAAATTATTGTTTCACATCAAGGTGAATTGGTACCCGATGCGGCCGCCGATGAGCGTTTTTCGACTTACCCCGATGTTGACCGCTTTGGCAGCGTAATGGGGATCCCATTGTTGCACGACGGCCTTTTGGTCGGGGTGGCGGTGGCGGTGACCAACCGGCGCAATCCCGGGCGAAGTTTTTCGCACCAGCAGTTTGAGCGTTTGAATTTTTTGTCCGGCCAAATTTTGATGGTGCAAAATTTGGTGCGGGTTTACAGTGAAATCAGCAAGCGTGACCGGATCGATCAGGAGCTTCATTTTGCCCGGCAAATTCAGTTATCACTGCTGCCGGAGGCATTTCCCAATTGGGATCCTTTCCGCATTTATGCATTCAGCCGTTCGGCCAAAGAGGTCAACGGTGACTATTACGACTATGTCAAGATTGACGATGACCGGTTGCTGATCATCATCGGGGACGCCTGCGGCAAGGGGATTCCTGCCTGCATGTTGACCGCGATGACCCGCAGTTATGCACGGAGTTTGTCCGACAATTTCAGCACCTTGTCTCAATTTCTCAAAGATGTCAACAGCAAACTTTACCGTGGTACCGCCGCCGACCGCTTCATTACTTTGGGTTGTTGTCTGCTGGATAAAAAGAACAGTCTGGTGGAGTTCGGTCGCGCCGGGCACACTGACCTGATCAGTTTTGTTCACGGCCACATCCGGATGATTTCGCCAGACGGGGTGGCGCTGGGGATTTTGCCGGATGAGTTTGCTGAATTTGACACAATCAACTTCGCGTTTATGCCGGGGAGTACCTTAATGCTCTTTTCGGACGGATTGACGGAGGCCGTTGACGCGACCGGCAACGAGTTCGGCGTCACACGATTGTCGGAGGCTTTTCACAAATATTGCTCGCAGCAGTCGAGCCTGGAAGATATCGCCAACCAAATTCTCACCAATGTCGAATCCTTTGAGTCGACTCAGAGCGACGATCAGACGATCGTACTAATCTCCCACATTTAGCACAGGGAACATTTATGCAGACAGATCTTGAAACCTATGTAAGCGGCCATCGCAATCCCGATATTGACAGTTTGGCCGCCGCCATCGCATTGGCAAAATTGCGCGAACGCCAGACCAAAGGCAAAGTAACGGCGCTGTGTCCGGGGCTGATGCCCGACCGCGCGAGCTATCTCTTTCAACGCTTCGGCGTGACGCCGCCCATGAAAAAGAGCGACGTTTATTTGCGCGTCCGCGATCTTTTGGACGATTCCGTCCCGGCGGTTCCCTCGGGGACCACGCTGTTGGACGCGGTTAAGATGCTTGGCGAGAGCAAGCTTTCGCAGCTGGCCATTGTGGACAATGATAACCGTTTTTTGGGGATGCTGAGCGCAATGTCGCTCTTGTCAAGGTTGCTCAATATCGGCAATGACGCCGGAACGAGTTTGACCGGACGGCGGATTTATACCAGTTTAAACTTGATCAAAAAAGCACTCGATGCCGAAGACTTGAGCATGTTTGAGTCGGATGTCCAGCAGAAGTTTGAAGTTTACGTGGCGGCGATGAGCGGCAACCATTTTGAGGAGCATTTGCCTGATAATAACCGCGAATTGGCGATCATTGTCGGCGACCGCCCGGAAATTCACTTGCGCGCGCTTCAGCGCAAAATCCGGCTCTTGATCATATCGGGGAGCAACTCGGTTGAGCCCTTGATTTTAAAAGAAGCGTTGCAGAACGATGTTTCCATTTTATACACTCCTTTGGATTCGGCGACGGTGATCCGCCGTCTCAAATTCAGCGTGCCGGTGGAGATGACGCAGTTTGCGGTCAATCAGACGGTGCTGTCGCCCAATGAGCGGATTCGCGATATTCGCCATAAGATCATCAATCAACCGGAGGATGGCATTCCGGTTTGTGAAAATGGAATTTTTCAGGGAGTTTTGTTTAAAAAGGCGTTGAGCATGCCGCCGCCGTTCCGGATGATTTTAGTCGATCACAATGAGTTGGAGCAGAGCATTGCCGGTGTCGAGGAGATCCCGGTGGTTGAGGTGGTGGATCATCACCGTATCGGCATGGCGCCGACCAATCAGCCGATCAAAATCACCGCCGACGTGGTCGGCAGCAGCTGCACCTTGGTGGCCTCGATGTACCGTAGCTGCGGCGAGAGTCTCAATGCCGAATACGCCGGTATTTTATTGGGCGGGGTGGTCTCGGATACACTCAACTTAAAGTCACCGACAACTTCGGCGCTGGATATTAAAATTTGCGAATGGCTGGAGAAAATCAGCGGCGTCAGCGGCAGCACCTTGATGGAGGAGCTACTCAAAGTTGATTCCCCGTTGGCTGTCAAAAAAGCTTCTGAAGTGGTCAACGGCGACCGCAAGGATTACAGCGAGGGCAAGGTCAATTTCGCCTTGGCGCAGGTGGAGGAGACCAATCTGGAGCTCTTACATCAGCGCAAAGACGAGCTCATGCAAGCAATGAATGAGGAGCTGGAGAAAAAAGGACTCGATTTCTTTGGCCTCTTGGTCACCGATGCCGTCCGCGAAACCTCCGAGTTGCTCGTTTTGGGTAATCCGGTCATCATCTCCAACTTGCCTTATTCGCAGGTAGCCGACGATGTTTACTCACTCCCCGGCGTGTTGAGCCGCAAAAAGCAACTGTTGCCGCAACTTTTGTCGGTGATTTCGACCTTGCAGCATGAGTTGTGAATCGTTCGGCTGGCAGCCCATCGGCTATCTCTGTGGCGGCGGCAAATATGCCGCCCATGCGCCGCGTCAGGCCGCGATGGCGGACAATCAGGGGTATATTGAGTTAGTCGATCACCGCGGCCTCCTTGAAGCCTTGGACGGGTTGTCCGGCTTTGCGATGATTTGGCTCATTTTCGTCTTTGACCGCAATTTGCACTGGAAAAGCAAGGTCAGTCCGCCCGAAAATCCCACTGGTAAAAAAATCGGCGTCTTTGCCACCCGTTCGCCGCACCGGCCCAATCCGGTCGGCATTTCCGCCGTGGTGCTCGATAAAATCGAGGGCAACAAAATTTACATCCGCAATTTTGATTTGCTGGATGGAACGCCGATTTTGGACATCAAACCGTATTTGCCCGCGGCCGACGCTTTTTCGGGCGTCCGGGCGGGGTGGCGTGATGAATTGCCGGAATGCGAAATCACGCTTGAGTTTGCCGGTGATACCAAGGCCAGGATTGACTTTATTGCGGAGCACGCTGCGCTGGATCTCTGCCAGTTTTTGCATACCCAACTTGTAACCCGGACGCTGAATCCCAAACGGCAGCGCCTCAAATTGGCAACCGATGCCGGAGGGGAGCATGAAATCGCCTGTCGCACCTGGCGGATCGGATTTTTCTTGTCGGAAAACCGGGCGACAGTGGTGAGAATTTCCTCCGGGTATTCCCCGGAGGAGTTGGCTGACAGCCTTGACCAGTATCAGGACAAGGCCGTCCACCGCAAGTTTATTTCGAGTTTTTGACGAAATCCATCACATCATCAATGGTGGTAAAGGCCAAGGCCGTGTAGGTGTCGGCGGCGCCGTAATAAATTGCCATCCGCCCGGTGGGGGCGTCAAGCAAACAGGCGCAGGGAAACGCCACATTGGGTACCAATCCGACGCACTCATAATCGCGCTCGGGAGTGATCAAAAATTCGCTCGGTCGCTTCAAAACTTTCCACGGCTGATCCAAGTCCAACAAGGCCGCGCCAAAGCTGTAGACAAAACCGTTGCAAGTATGCACAACCCCGTGATAAATCATCAACCAGCCTTCGCTGGTTTCGATCGGGATGGGGCCCGCGCCGATTTTGGTACTCGCCCACATCCCGGCGGGTTTCATCACCAAGCGGTGATGCCCCCAGTGCTCCATATCCGGGCTCTGGCTCAGATAAATATCGCCAAACGGAGTGTGCCCGTTGTCGCTCGGGCGCGAGAGCATGAAATATTTGCCGTTGATCTTGCGCGGGAACAATACCCCGTTGCGGTTAAACGGCAGAAACGCATTCTCCATTTGGTGAAAGGTTTTGAAATCTTTGGTCCAGCCGACGCCGATGGTCGGGCACCCGGCATAAGCGTTGCACCAAGTTATGTAATAGCGGTCCTCCAGATAGACGACGCGCGGGTCATAGCCGAGCACCCACTCGCCCGCATCGGGGCCGCGTTGCGACTGGTCAAAGGGGATGATTTCGGGGTTGATTGTCCAGTTGATGCCGTCTTTGCTGAAACCGGCGTGGAGCTCGAGCCACATCGTGTTGCTGTCGCAGCGGAAAACCCCGGCAAAACCGCCGTCATAGGGGACCACCGCGCTGTTGTAAACGCGGTCAATGCCTTTTACCGGGTGGCGCTTGATGATCGGGTTTTTGCTGTAGCGCCAAACGACGCTGTCACAGTTGGCCGGTTTGGCTTCCCACGGCATGTCAGGAATCGCGATCCCTTTGATGATTTTAGTTTTGGGCATCTTTTTTATCTCCTATTTTTAACTTGAGTGCTTTGCTTAAATCGCCGATGAGGATCATGCCGCTGAGTTTGTTGTCGCGGTAAAAGAGTTTTTCATAATTGTTGTTTTGGCGCGACTGCATGACATCATTGGAGTCGATGGCGCCGCTGGAAAATACTTTGAGCTGAAAGGCGTTGAGCCGCACCGGCGCGGTTTCAATTTTGTACGTATTGTTTTCGCCCGCGGCATTGGCCCCCGCTACGGCCCCCGCGTTTTTGGCCTGTGGGTAGAGTCCGAAACAAACTCCGTGAAACTCCATGCAGTCTCCGGCAGCGTAAATATCCGGGTCGGAGGTGGCAAGGTGCTCATCGACCACGATTCCCCGGTTGCAATTGAGCCCGGCGGCCTTGGCAAGCGTAATATTAGGTCGGCTTCCGGCGGAAAAAACGACGAGATCGGCCGGGATGGTTTCATCCTCCAATACGACCGAACCGGGCGTAATTTCTTTTACCGTGCGGCCAAAGGCCATGCTGAGATTGGGTACGCTTTTGAGCTGATCGTAGGCGATTTCGGCACCGGCCATATCAAGGTTGCGCGGGAGCAAATACGGGCAGCTCTCGATCATGGTGACCGGACAGCCGACCTTGATCAAACTCTCGGCCAGCTCAAGACCCAAAACGCCGCAACCGATAATGACGACGCGTTTGCCACCGCCGGCAATCGCTCCGCGCAACTTCTCGACATCGGCAACCTCGCGCAGCACACCCACATGCGGCAAATCGCTCCCTGCGATCGGGATGCGAAAGGCGTCGGCGCCAGTGGCAATGACAAGTTTGTCATACGAGTCAACGCTGCCGTCATGGAGGGTAACCGTGTGTTTGGCGCGGTCAACAGCGACAATTTCAGTATTGAGCGAAATTTCAATTTTGGCGCTGTCGTAAAAGTCGCGTTGCTTTATTAAAAACTGATTATCGGGCAAATCTTCGCCGGGCATTCGGGTCAACGCCGGGCGGCGGTACGGCAAAACCGCTTCACGGCTGTAAATATGGATGGCGGTCTCGGGCAGTACCCGGCGCGCCGCAATCGCGCTCTCCAGAGCGGCCACTCCGCCGCCAATGATCAAAATTTTCATAGAGCCAATCCTCCTTGATATAAAGTACACGATAAGCCGGTTTTTTCAATCTCGCGCGGGCTGAAAAAAAGGGAAAAATGCGCCGTCCGCGCTTGAAAAAAGCATTTCTCCCGAGTACTTTATACGCTATCATGCAGCAACTACATTTTTTCAGCGACGACATTGCCGCAAAGTATGGCAAAAAACTTTACCGCATCCCATTGGATTTGGCGTTGGGTTGTCCCAATCGCCCCGACCGTTTCGGCGATGGATGCACCTTCTGTGCCGAGGACGGGAGTCGGGCGCGGCATTTAGCAAGAAACCTGGAGTTGACCAAACAAGTCCAAGCGGGGATCGACTTTGCGGCTGAGCGCTATGGGGCGAAGGCGCCTTATTTGGCTTATTTTCAATCATTTACCTCAACCTTTGCGCCGGTGGACACGCTGCAAAAAATGTATCAACAAGTGTTGCAGTCGGCCGACTTTAAGGTCGTTTTGATCGGCACCCGGCCGGACTGCCTGGAGCCGGAGAAAATCGCTTTTTTGGCCGAATTGGCCAGGCAATATGAGGTCTGGGTTGAGCTTGGCATCCAGAGCACCGATGACGCGGTCCTTAAAAACATCAACCGTGGGCACGATTTTGCCTGTGCGGCGGATGCCGTACGGCGTTTGGCCGACGCGGGAATCCATGTTGCCGCCCATATGATCGCCGGGCTTCCCGGCGAAACCGAGGAGGATTTTGTGGGCGGCGCGGACAAAATTGCCGCCTTGCCGATTGCGGCGGTCAAACTTCACCAACTGATGATTCTCAAAAATACTGTGTTGGCCAAAACTCCCGCGCCGACCTTAAACGAGTATGATTACGCAAGATACATCGCCAAATTTTTGCGGCGTCTCCCCGACCCGGTGTCGATTATGCGGTTGGTCGCCGACGCCGACCCGGCAACGGTGATTGCGCCCAAGTGGTGGATGAATAAGGGGCAGTTTTTGAAGTATTTTATTGATTACTTCAATCGCGGCGGCGAACAGGAAACCTTTCCTGGCGTGGTGACCAATGACGGATCCAAAACGCTTTATCACCCGCAGTACAAGCAACATTTTCACTCGCTCGCCGGGGCGGATAGTGAAGCCGTCAAAAAGTTTGTTGAGCCCGCGCAACTTGCGGCGCGTCTACGTTGGGGTGATGTTCGGGTGCTGGACATCGGGTTCGGCCTCGGCGTCAATGCGGCGGCGGCGGTCGGGTGTGCGATGGCGGAGAAGCATGGACGGGTCGTCATTGACGCCTTGGAGCTTGACCGCAATGTGTTGGTTAATTCTATCAACTTGTACCCTGAGGATTCGCTCAATTATCAAATCCTTGATGCGTTGCTCCGTGACGGCAAATTTGTCAATGAGTTTGCGCAAATTATGCTTCATTTGGGTGATGCGAGAACTGTGATTCCGACGTTGCCGGGGCCCTATGACGCGGTGTTTCAGGATGGGTTTTCGCCCGATTGCAACCCTGAGTTGTGGACTTCCGATTTTATTGGCGAGCAAAAAAAGCGCTTGGCGGCGGACGGGGTGATTGTGAGTTTTTGCAGCGCCTACCCCTATCGCGGGGCGTTGCTTAAGGCCGGGTTGAAAGTCTGCGAGTCCGCGCCTTTTGGCCGCAAACGCGGCGGCACGGTGGCGACGCTGAACGGAGAAACACAACTTTCCGCCAAAGAGCTGGCGATTATTTTACAGTCCACCGCCGGGGTTCCCTATCGCGACCGCTCGCGGCAGGCCACGGCTAAAGCGATTTTTGCCGCGCATCAAGCCTTGGTGGCGCGTTTGCGCCGCCGCGGCATCCCCAAATGGGCCAAGACCGGCAATTTATAATTTGCGGAATTTGTCGCAGCATTTGCGGGCGGCGGCGATGATCTCGTTTTCGCCGGGGACATGATGGTGGCGCATCAAAATTTTGCCGTCGCAAATGACGGTGTCGATGCAGCTTGAGTCGGCCGAATAGACCAAGTTGGAGGTCAAGTGGTAATCGCCGACCATCAATGAGTTGTCGAGGTCAACCAATACGCAGTCGGCGAGCTTGCCAACTTCAATCACTCCGGCGTCAATCCCGTAAGCGCGGGCGCCGTTGACCGTCGCCGCGTCAAAAACATCATGCATGTGACCGCTCTCCGGGTCGGCGTCGGCCGATTTGGCGAGCAGGGCGGCAAACTTCATTTCTTCCAGCATCGAGAGATTGTTATTGGAGGCACAGCCGTCGGTGCCCAAGGTGATGTTGATCTTGGCCTTGAGTATCTTTTCAAACGCAAAAATGCCGGAAGCAAGTTTCATATTGGAGCAAGGGTTGTGGTTGACGCTCGCCCCGGCTTGGGCTACAAGCTCAATGTCACGGTCGCTCAGGTGAATCGCGTGAGCCAAAACCGCGCGGTCGGTCAAGACTCCGACTTTGGCCAGATACTCGACCGGCGAGCAGTTGTGTGTTTTGCGGCACTCGGCAACTTCATACTGCGTTTCGGCCAAATGGGTGTGGATCAGCAAATGCTCGTTCCGGGAGCGCTCGGCGATCCTCTCCAAGGTTGCGGTAGATACCGTATAAATTGCATGCGGCGCCAAGGTTAAACTGATGCGGTCGGAGAATGAGCCGCGGTTCTCCCAGATGAGGTCATTGACCGACTCCAAAGCCCTGGCCAACTCAGGGACCGACTCCAAGGTGATGAGGCCGACGGCGGCGCGGACGCCCATTTCCTCGGCGGCGCGGATGGTCTCCTGCTGCATAAAATACATGTCGCTGAAGAATACCGTGCCGGTCTTAATCATTTCCAAAATGGCGAGCTTGCTGCCGAGATAAATGTCCTCAGTGGCCAGTTTCGCCTCGGCGGGCCAGATGTGGAGATTGAGCCAGTCAAAGAGTTTGAGGTCGTCGGCATAACCGCGCAGGAGGGTCATTGCCGCATGGGTGTGCGTGTTATAAAACGGGGGAATCACGGCAAAATGATCACCGTCAATCACCGTGGCGTCTGTTGCCTCGATACCGGGGCGGATGTCTTTAAAGTATTTCCCCTCAATTAAAACATCGGTGCGCCGTCCTTCGAGCCGGACATTTTTGATCAAAATTTGATTCATAACGAGTCAATTTCCGCTGCAATCAGCCCGTGGTTGCGGACAAAATTTAAAATCCGGCTCTCGATCTCGGCGGGCGGTTTATGCAAACCGGGGGCAAAGTTGGCGTCACGGGCCAGCAAGAGCGCCATCTCGTTGTCCAAGGCCATCACCGGGTCGATGTACTTAAGGAGTGTCGGCTCCTCCAAAATGAAGTTTAACGGCCGGTTTTGGTTTAACACGCGGGAGGAAGGGACTTCGCGCCCGAACTCATTCTCTACGCCCATATTGACCAAAATGGCCGGGCTGTTGATGAGTTTGGCGGCATCAATGGTGTGCTCCAAGGCGTGTTTGACCCCCGTCGCGGTGACGATGCACCAGGCGTCTTTCACCGCGCGCGAAATTTCCTGCCGCAAATCGGCGGCGATAAAGTTGGCCCCGGCAATGACGCGGGAGGGATCGGGATCGACCACAAAGACTTGCGCTCCGGCGCGCAAGGCGTAAAAAGCGATGCCGCGCCCGACTTTGCCGCCTCCAAAAAGGACGATCTTTTTGCCGTTAAAATCGGTGTAGCCCGATTGTTTCATCGCCCGCAAAAAGCCGTCGCCGGTGCCGAAACAAGTCTCGATCGCCTTGATTTTGCTGTCGTCAACGAGGAAAACCGGTTTGGCACAGTTTTGATAATAAGCTGCCCCCGAGCGCGTCAGCTCGGCGTAACCCAGCCGGGCGCGAAAGGTGTGAAAGCCCCCGGCGCAATCGAGGATGATGTCAAAATCATCCATCCTTGACTCATTGGCGGCGTTGACCGTATCGACCCCGGCGCTTTTTAAGAACTCGACGGTTTTGGGGTCGTGCGGGATTTGTTTGCTGACTCCGACCGTGAGTTTGGCACCGGCGGCCAGCAAGGGGAGATATTTGTTTAAGGTATTGCGAAAGACCGGCGTCGCATCCAAAATTTTGACGCCGGACAAGGGACGCTTTAACAGGTTGTTTTTGAGTTGTTCATTGAGCGCAGCCGACTCGCCGGTCGTGTAGACGCCGGAGAGATGCGACAAAATGCGATCCAATGAATTCATCTTACTGCGCTGCTTTCAGCATGACGGTTTGCACGTTTTGGTAATAAAGGTTGCCGAGGTGACCGCCTTGGTCAAACCAGGTGATGCGCTGGCCCAAGGTTTGGTCAAGAAATTTTTTGTCGTCGGCCGAGAGCAAAAAGTCATCGTAATTGTGGAGGATGCGGATTTCGGCTTTGGTCTTTAGCGTACTCTCAATGCTGCGGAGGTTGCCCGCCTGACACAAGGCGGTAAACTTAGCTTGATTGTTGTTGCTCAAAATCTCTTTGGCGTAGCGCTCAAATGAAATTTTATCGAGCTCGCGATACAAACTCGTGCGGTCGCTCCAACGATAGGGGACCGTCACGGTCGGGATCGGCCGCACTTTATGGACCTCCGAGAGCGATTCGCGTAAACAAAGTTTAAAGTAAATCGAGGCAAAAAACTCCGATTGGACGTTTGTGACATTGAGCCGGTAGGCCGAGCCGCCGGTCAATTTGGGATTGGCGTCATCTTTTCCTTTGACCGGTTTGTTGGCGACCGGATCAAAGGTCGGCATGATTTTTTGATTGTAGACATACATGATTCCGGCGCCGTCCACCAGTTGGTCGATGGTCGGGCGCGGCTGATTTTGGCCGATGTTGTCAGCGTACTTCATTGCGTACAACAAGTCGGCGGGCGGATTCACTGCGACATAGCGCGTAATATTGAGCTCCGGCTTTTGGGCTTCCAAATCGGCGATGTAGAGTGTCTCCATCGCCCCCATCGAGTAGCCGCTTAGAACGATGCGCGGGTTGGTGATGAGTTGGTCCTCCTTGAGGCTTGTCAATATTTTTTTAAGAAATTCGCGGGTTGTTGCCGCGTCTTTGGGGAGATTGCCGGGCAACTGGTAATCGTTGCCCTTGATAAAGCTCCAGGCAAAATTGTTGTCGATCGTCAGTACCGCGTAGCCCTGACTGCTAAAGATTTCAGCAATCGCGACGGCGGTTTCACTGGTGTGGATGCCGCCGATGCCGGGGATCAAAATCAGCAACTGCTCTTTTGCCGTGCCTTTGGGAGCGGGCCAAAAGCTGTAAGTGAGCTTCTCATTTTGCTCCGTCAGGCGGATGGTGCGCTCTTTGCTCTTTTTAGCAAAGTCGTTATTCCACGCTGAGAGGCGAAAGAACCACGCGTCGTAATTGTTTTGGATGTCAAAGACGGTGATGCGCATGGTATCCTGCAAGGGCGATGCGGGATAATAACCGGAGAGCGGCACCCAGTTGCCGGCAAGGTCGGCGGGTTTCTCTATTTTGGCTGAAACTTGCTCGCTCACGGGCTCCAAAAGCCAGTTTTGGTGGTCGCGCATGGCGTTTTTCATCCGATAAAACCACTGGCGCTGCAACAATTCGCGCTGTGCGGCGGTCATGTAGATAAAGGTTTCGTAGCGGTCATTGGTGCCGTTGAGCATACGCATGCTCTCATTGGCGATGGTGAGACGGTTGAGCGCGGTCGCGGTCCCGGCAAACGGGATGTATGTTTTGCCGTCAAAGGCGATGTCAAAGAGTTTGGCCACGGTGGCGCGGACGTTGGTGCTGGTCAAAAACGGCAGTACAAACGTGCACCCGGGCGAAATCCCCCAGGCGGCGAAGGTCTGGTCAAAGTCGGACTGGTTGGAGTAAATGTCAAACCAGCTGTCAGCGACGTCAAAGATCCCGGCGACGCCCAAGGTGGTATTGATGAAAAAGCGTGAGGTTTCGTCGCCGCTTCCGCTCCAGTCGGCGCGCAAAAGACTGCTGAAAACGCGGCCGGGGTACTCCAGATTGATGCAGGCATTGTCAATTTTTTCGATCACCGGGCGCGGCAAAACGGTGGTGTAGCCGCGCACCAGCGGGTCGGCGATATAGTCCATTGTAAAAGTGGTGCAGCTGAACATCGAGCGGTTGAATCCCTCAATGGGATCGTTGCCGGTGAGCTTGGTTGACAGCCCGGAGATGGTCCAGGGTCCCATCGGGACCGGCTCCTCTTTGGCGGGTTGCTGCGCCGCGGGGAGCGTCGCGGCTGCAGTGGCGGGTTCCTCCGCACTGAGGCGGAGGAAAAACAGGGCGATGAGGGTCAAAATGAGCCGTATTTTCATGATTTTATGGTTTCGTATTGGTTGCCCCCCTGACTGTCAATGGCGACAATCAGCGGGAATTTTTCGACGGTTAACTCGTAAATGGCTTCCGGCCCCAAGTCGGCAAAAGCGACGACTTTGGCCGCGGTGATGCACCGGGCGATCAGGGCTGCCGCGCCGCCGGTGGCGGCAAAATAAACGGCGTTGCCTCTCATGGCATCGACGACACTCTTGGAGCGCTCGCCTTTGCCGATCATGCCGGTCAAGCCGCACTCGAGAATGAGTCGCGGCGAATAGGCGTCCATGCGGCCGCTGGTGGTCGGTCCGGCACTGCCGATGGGCCGACCCGGCGGCGGCGGGCAAGGCCCGACAAAGTAAATGATATTGTCTTTTAGCTCAATCGGCAGCGGCTCTTTTTGATCCAAAAGAGCAATTAACCGCTTGTGAGCGGCATCGCGCCCGGTGTAAATGGTGCCTGATAATAAGATTCGGTCGCCCGCGTTGAGATCGGCAAGCTTGTCTTTGGTGAGCGGAGTGGTCAACATTTTGATGCTCATAAAATCACCTCGGCATGTCTTGCCGCGTGGCAGTTGAGGTTGACGGCGACCGGCAAACTGGCGATGTGGCACGGGTGGTGCTCAATGTGGACCGCCAAACTGGTAATGTCGCCCCCCAGTCCCTGCGAGCCGATGTTTAAAGCGTTGATTTTGGTCAGGAGCTCGGCTTCGAGTCTCGCGTAGTCGGGATCGGGGTTGATTGAGCCCACCTGGCGCAGCAAGGCTTTTTTGGCCAGATAGGCGACTTTTTCAAAATTGCCGCCGATGCCGACGCCGACGATGGTCGGCGGACAGGGGTTGCCGCCAGCTTTCTGGAGCGTCTCCACCACAAAGTCGACGATGCCCTGACGGCCTGCCGAGGGAGTCAGCATTTTGATTGCGCTCATATTCTCCGAGCCGCCGCCCTTGGGGGCGAGGATAATTTTGAGGTGATCGCCCTTGACGATGGTCAGGTGGATGACGGCGGGAGTGTTGTTGCCGGTGTTTTTACGGGCAAACAAGGGATCGTTGACAATGGAGCTTCTCAAATAATTCTCTGGGTAGCCGAGGGCTACGCCGCGGTTGACTGCCTCATCCAACAAGGAGCCGGTGATGCATACTTCGTTGCCCAGCTCGACAAAAAAGACGGCAAAGCCGGTGTCCTGACAGATTGGCAAACGTTCGCGGCGGGCGATGTCGGCATTTTCCAAATATTGGGCAAAAAAGTCTTTGGCAATCTCGTTGCGCTCATGCATCGCACATTCTTTTAAGCACGTTTCGACATCGGACGGGAGCTCAAAAGCAGCCGTTTCGCAGAGTTTGCGCACGGCCTGGGTAATGGCGTCACCGGATATTTCCCGAAGTTTCATCATCGTGATCCTTTATATTAAAAGCATGCAGTCGCCGTAACTGAAAAAACGCATCTTTTGGTCAATCGCATATTGATAAGCCGCCAGTACTTTTTCGCGCGGGCAAAAACAGCTGACCAGCATCAGCAATGTGCTTTTGGGCAAATGAAAATTGGTCAAAAGCATATCCACCGACTTGATTTCGTGCGGCGGATAGAGAAAAATACCGGTGTCGCCACTTTGGGCGCGGACCGTCCCGTCGGGGTTGACGCAGCTCTCCAATACCCGCACCGTGGTGGTGCCCACCGCGATGACTTTGTGCTTGGCCGCTTTGGTTGCATTGATCTTTTGCGCACTCCCGGCGGTTAAAAAATACTCCTCAAGGTGCATTTGGTGCTTGCTGACATCCGGCACCGATACGGTTTTAAAGGTGCCGGGGCCGACATGCAAAGTGACATTGGTTTCGTTGACGCCTTTTTGCTTCAAGGTCCGGATGATTTCCGGCGTAAAGTGCAATCCGGCGGTCGGCGCCGCTACCGCGCCCGCCTGCGCCGCAAAAATCGTCTGGTAGCGCTCCTGATCGGCGTTTTCATCCCCCCGGTTGATGTAGGGCGGCAGCGGAATGTGGCCGTAAACTTTTTGCAAATGCTCCGCGTCGGGGTTGGAGAACTTGACCAAATACGTGTCATCATCGTTTTTGCCGAGGACGCTGAAGCTGTCCGGACCCAAGTTGCCCTGATCATCCAAAAGCACCGCCCACGTTCCCGCCGTCGCCCGTTTGCCGGGTTTCAGCAATACACTCCAAGTATCCGGCCCGGTTTGACGGACCAGCAAAAGCTCAAATTTGGCGCCCTCGGCGAGGCCGTTTTTGCGCGCGTACATGCGCCCGCGCAAAACCTTGGTGTCGTTGTAGACCAACAGGTCGCCGGCTGACAGATAATTGACAATCGCTCCGAAACTCTCGATTTTATACTCGCCGGTGCGGCAGTTGAGGACCAGCATCCGGGAGCCGTCCCGCCGGGGGGCCGGATGCTGAGCGATCAACTCCGCCGGGAGCTGATAATCAAAGAGATCGGTGCTGAGCATGATTACGCTTTGTTTTTCCAGTCCAGCGCCCCGACCGGGCAGGCGTTGATACACTCGCCGCACTCGGTGCAATACGCGGGGAAGCCCTGCTCAAACGCGGTGCTGACGCAAGTCTGGAAGCCCCGCTTTTTGGCGCTGAGCAAATTTTTGTTGACGACTTCTTTACAAATTTTTACACAAATGCCGCATTTGATACACTTGCCCTTGTCCTGAATGATCGCCGGGTGGCGGTTGTCATACGTTAACTCCTGACGCGCCCCTTTGATGGCGTTGACCGAGCAGCCGTAAGTTTCGGAGTGCTGCCGGAGCTTGCAATCCTCTTTGGTGGTACAGCTGCACTCGATGCAGCGCTGACCCTCACTCATCACTTGCTCTTTGCTCATGGTGGAGCAAACTTCGTCAAAGGTGGTTTTGCGGCGGTCAAGGCTGATGAAGTCAAGTTCGGCGCGCGCGGCGTTGGAGACATCGCTCTTGAGTAAAACAATATCCTCAGCCTTGAGCGACTGCCATTTGCCGCGCGACACGTTGACCGTGTGTTCGACCGGCAAACTTTTGCCCAAGATCATGTTGACCATCTCGAGCGCCATCTTGCGCCCTCCGGCCACCCCCTCGACCACAGTGGCCGCGCCGGTCACGCAGTCGCCGGCGGCAAAAATTTTGCCTTGGACATGTGCGGTGTCCGCTTCGACGGCAACATTGCGGAAACGGTCGGCGGTCAAACCGGCGGGGACGATCGTCCCCTGACCGATGGCGCCGATGATCGTGTCGGCCTCGACCTCAAAATCGCTCCCGGCAACTTCGACGGGTTTGCGGCGACCGGAGGCGTCGGGTTCGCCCAACGCCATCTTGCGGCAGGTCAAAATCAAGCGGCCGTTGCCGCCTTTTTTGACGCTGACGGGGGCGACGAGATAGTGAAACGTGACGCCTTCTTCTTTGGCTTCGTGAATTTCAATCTTTTCGGCCGGCATTTCGGCCTCGGTGCGGCGGTAAAAGCAATTGACGTCACGGCTTCCCAGACGCACCGCGGTGCGCAAGCAGTCCATCGCAGTGTTGCCGCCGCCGACAACAATGGTTTTGCCGGGGTTGTTGCCCCGGTTGCCCGCCAAGGCGACGGTGCGCAAAAAATCGATACCCTGCGTGACCAATTCTTCGCCCTCGCAGCGCATGCCGGAGGCCTGCCAGCAGCCGACGGCGATGCCGACGGCGTCAAATTTGGCCTCAAGGTCCGATAATTGGAGATTTTGACCCAATTTTTTGCCGAACTCAAAGCGGATGCCGAGCTTGCCGAAGTGAGCGAGCTCTTTGTCAAGGATCGCCTTGGGCAAACGGTACTCCGGGATACCATAGCGGATCATCCCGCCCGCCTTGTCCATCGCTTCAAACACGGTGACGGCGACACCCTCCAAGCGCAAATAATAGGCGGCCGCGATACCGGCCGGGCCGGCGCCGACGATGGCGACCTTTTTGCCGGTTTCGGCGGGCAATTCTTCCATATACTGGTCATAAAACATATCAGCGGCGAGGCGCTTGAAGTCATTGATGGCGACCGGTTTGCCGAAGACGTTTTTACGGCAGTCCTTTTCGCAGAAGCGCGGGCAGACGCGGCCGATGGACATCGGCAGCGGGATGCGCTGTTTGATGATTTTTAGACTCTCCAAAAAGTTGCCTTTGCGCCCCTCTCTTACATACTCCTCGACTTTGGCATGGGCGGGGCAGGCGACGGTGCAAGGCGCTTCGCAGTCGCCCGCATGCTCGCTCAACAGCAAATTGAGCGCGGTCCGGCGCATGGCTTTGACTTCCTCGCTCGATGCATCAACCTCCTGCCCCGGAGACGGGCAAGCGGCGCAGGAGGGCAAAAAGCGCCCGGTTTTTTTGTCTTTGACCACGCAGACAAAGCAGCTGGTGGATTTGGTGATGCGTTTTTCGCGGCACAGGGTCGGAATGGCGATGTTGTTTTCGCCCGCCACTTCCAAAATGGTTTTGCCCGGCGCGGCGCTGACCGTCTTGCCGTCCAATATAAATTCAATCGGGTTGCTCATATCTTAGTTGGCGCCTTTCTTCGCTCTGGCAATGGCCTTTTTGGGGCAGACCTCGATGCAGCTGTTGCAGCGGGTGCATTTGTTGTTGTCAAGGTTGAACTCGCTGTCAATCGCGCCCACGGGACAAGTTTTGATGCAGAGTTTGCATTTGATGCATTTGTTTTTGTCGAGCTTGACATCAACCAAAGCATTGCAGGCCAAGGCGGCGCACTGGTGGCGCAATACATGATCCTCGTACTCGTTTTTGTAGTAGCGCAAGGTGGCCAGCACGGGGTTGGGCGCGGTTTGGCCGAGGCCGCAGAGTGAGCCCGCCCGGACTTTGGGCCCGAGATCGCTCAAAAAGTCAAGATCGCTCATCTCCCCTTTGCCCTCGACGATCCGCTCCAAGGTTTCATACATCCTGGTGGTGCCGACGCGGCAAAAAGTACACTTGCCGCAGCTTTCACGCCGCGTGAAGTCCAAAAAGTAGCGCGCGGTCTCGACCATGCAGCGGTTTTTGCCGATGACGATCATGCCGCCCGAGCCCATGATGGCGCCCAAACTGCGCAAAGAGTCGTAATCCACCGGAGTGTTAAAGAGCTCCACCGGGATGCAGCCGCCGGACGGGCCGCCGGTTTGCACGGCCTTGACTTCATTGGGGTCGGCCCCGCCGATGTCAAAGACGATTTCGGCCAAAGTGATCCCCATCGGGACCTCTACCAAGCCGGGATTCTTAAGGTCGCCCGCCAAAGCAAAAATCTTGGTCCCCTTGCTGTTCTCCGAGCCGACGCTTGCATAGGCGGCACCGCCGTCGCGCAAAATCAAGGGGATGTTGCCAAAGGTTTCGACGTTGTTGATCATCGTCGGATACCCTTTCCAGCCGCTGTCGGTCGGGAATGGCGGGCGGAAGCGCGGGGTGCCGCGTTTGCCCTCCAAGGATGCGATCAAGGCGGTTTCCTCGCCGCAGACAAAGGCGCCCGCGCCCTCTTTGACGATGATTTCCAAATTGCGGCCGTTGATCACATTGAGCTTTTGCTCATAAATTTGCTCGATGGCGATTTTTAAGTGCTTGATCGCCATCGGGTACTCGGCGCGGCAATAAATGACCAGCTTGGTGCCGCCGGTGGCATAGGCGGCAATGAGCATGCCCTCCAATACCTGATGCGGCGCACTCTCCATCAAAGAGCGGTCCATAAACGCGCCGGGGTCGCCCTCGTCGGCGTTGCAAATAATGATTTTTTCAGGCGTTTGCTTGGCTGCCAAAAAGCCCCATTTGGTCCCGGTCGGGAAGCCGCCGCCGCCGCGGCCGCGCAAGCCGGAGAGCTTTACTTCGTTCAAAACCTCGGCGGAAGTCATTGCCAGAGCGCGTTTGAGCCCCGCGTAACCGCCGTTGGCGCAATAGTCGTCAAAACTCTTGGGGTCGATGTGACCGGCGAGCGCCAACACTTTGATCATCTCTTTGGCCTGACGTTTGGCGGGAATCTCAAAACGGGACTGGTCGCCCAACGTAAGCATGTTGTCAATGCAGATCTCGTCGGCTTTGGCGTCGCCGTAAAAAATGCTGGTTTTGTCCTGAAGCACCATTTCTACAATCGGCTCGGCGTAACAGTGGCCGAAACAGCCGGTTTCCTCAATGGCGATGCTGCCGTTGACCTTTTGCTGCAAGGCGGCGAGAACGGCGTCCGCTCCGGCGGCGATGCCGCAACTGGCGGTACCGACCCGGATTTTTACAATATTGGAGTTGATCATTTGCTCTGATACTCCTTCAAAATTTTGATGGTATTTTTGCGGTCCAATTTGCCGTAGACGCGGCCGTTGATGCTGAAAACGGGGGCAAGGCTGCAGCACCCCAGACAGGCGACGCGCTCCAAGGAGAAGTGACCTTTGTCGTCGGTTTGACCGGCTTTGATATGCAACTCCTGACCAATCCACTCCTCGATCAAGGTTGATCCTTTGATATGACAGGCGGTGCCGTCGCAGACCGCGATTTTATATTTGCCGGGTTTGATCCGCTTAAACTGGGCATAGAAACTCAACACGCCCTCGACCTCGACCGCCGGGATGGAAAAATACTCCGCGATCACCAGAATGCTCTCATCGGAAACATATCCCTCAAGCGCCTGGACGGCCTGCAACCCTTTGATGAGATTGCTGCTCTCGCGATCTATTTTTTTGAGAAAATCGTACTTTGGATCCATTTTCTGCCTTATTCTCCTGTTGAAATTTGCACCGCCAGCTTGCCCTCGCGGCCCGGAAACTCCTGAAACTCAATTTTGCCCGTGGGCGCTGCTTCGCCGACCATGGCGGCAATTTCACCCAAGGGGACAATTTTGTATCCGGCCGCCAACGCCCGGGTGAGGTAGTCGTCGAACATGGGGGCACACTTGCCGCCCTCGGCTTCGGCATGGACGGTCAGCACGTTAAGTTTGTCCGTCCGCAGCAATTTGAGCTGATAGTCGTTGTAGTTGTCATTGTTGATTCCGTCGCGCCCGAGCACTTCATCGTAAGTCGGCAAGGTGACCGGGATCTGCAATTGCTTGATGACTTTGCCGCTTACGATCGGGTAAAACGGAAATTCGCCGCGGCAGTCGCTGTTAAACGAAAAAGGATACTGGCTCTTGGCCAATAAAAGGTTGTCATTGGCAATCCAGCCGGGGGCGGCGCTGCTTACCGGCATCTGGTCGATGATCGAGGTTAAGAGTGTGATGCCGCGCGAGAGCTCGTCATGCAACTCCCGCGGCGTCATGCGCTGAAGCTTGGACTGCGCCCGGTGGTGGTCCCAGGCGTGAAAGCCGATTTCATGCCCCTCGTCAAAGGCTTGACGGATGGTGCCGGAGAGATATTTACCGATTTTAAGCCCAGGCCAGGCGGTGCCCATGAGGATGATCTCCGGGCCGTAGAGTCCGGCCGCGTTGGTCCGCAGCATTTTCCATAAAAATTTGGGTTTGAGGAGCCGCCACAAGTGACGGCCCATATTGTCCGGCCCGACCGAAAAATAAAAGGTGCCCCTGACGTTGTGCTTTTGCAGGAGGTTGCAAAGTGCCGGGACACCTTTGGCGGTGCCCCGAAACGTGTCAACGTCGATCCGGAGACCAATGATTTTTTCGAATCTACTCAAGGCTGAACTCACCCGAGTTGATGGCTTCTTTTAAAAAGAAGTCAAGGGTGACCTCGATGGATTTATCCAACGTAATCGCGGGCTCCCAGTTGATGTACTTTTTGGCATTTTTGATGCTCGGTACACGGTGCTGGACATCCTGATAGCCTTTGCCGTAAAACGCGCCGCTCTCGACGACCATATAACCGGCGAAAGGCGGAAATTTGCCGCGCAGCGGATGCTGCTCAAACTTCTCGACCAAAGTCTCGGCCATTTGGCGGATGCTTGCCTCGTTGGTCGGGTTGCCGATGTTGATGATTTTGCCGTCGCAGGCATTGTTTTTGTTTTCGATAATGCGGAACAAGGCCTCGATGCCCTCAGTAATATCGACAAAGCAGCGTTTTTGCTCACCGCCGTCGATGAGCTGGATGGGCGAACCCTGCACCAAGTTGAGAATCAGCTGGGTGATGGCGCGCGAGGAGCCGATACGGGCGGAGGTGAGGCTGTCGAGCCGCGGTCCGATCCAGTTAAACGGACGGAAGAGGGTAAAGGGCAGCTGGCCTTTGGCACCGTAGGCCCAGATCACGCGGTCCAACAGTTGCTTGCTTGACGAGTAAATCCAGCGCTGCATGCTGATGGGGCCGGTGACGAGTTTTGACTTGTCTTCGTCAAAATGGCTGTCCTCGCACATCCCGTACACTTCGCTGGTGGACGGGAAAATGATGCGCTTGTGGTACTTGACGCAATAACGGACGATCCGCAGATTTTCCTCAAAGTCGAGCTCAAACACGCGCAACGGATTGCGGGTGTACTCGATCGGGGTGGCGATGGCGACCAACGGGAGGATGATGTCGCACTTGCGGATGTGGTACTCGATCCACTCGCGGTGAATGGAGATGTCGCCTTCGCGGAAATAAAAGCCCGGCTTGTCGAGCAAATGGTCGATGTAGTTGCTGCGCAAATCTAAACCGTAAATATCATAGTTGCCGGAGGCGAGCAGGCGCTCGCTCAGGTGGCTGCCGATGAAGCCGTTGACCCCGAGGATCAGGACGCTCTTGCGGCGCTTGGCCTCTTTTTGGCGCACCGGATTGGCGCCGAAGACCATGTTGGGGACGATTCGGCTGTCGGCTGCGAGCTGGCTGCCGGTCGAGAATACGCCACCGGCCATCTGGGCGGTCTTGATTTCCAAAGCGTTTTCTTTGCAGGCAATGACAAATGGTTCACTCGAGAGCACGGTGCCGGGAGCTGCCTTTTTGTCGTTTTTGACCACTTCGGCGCTCCAAAAGAAGCACTGGCGGTCGCCGATGTAGGAAAAGGCGCCCGGATATGGCTTGGTGACGGCGCGAATGAGGTTGCGGACTTGAGTCGCCGATTGCGTCCAGTTGATTTCGCCGTCCTGCGGCTTGCGGCCGCCATAGGTGGTGGCCTGTGACTCGTCCTGCGGTTTGCGCGGGGCTTTGTTTTGCTTGAGCAAGGGAAGCGAACGGCTGAGCACCGTCTTGGCGGCATCGACCGCTTTGTCGAATACGGTGCGGGCGGTGTCGCTGTCGGTGATGGCAAATTTTTGCTGATCAATGATGTCGCCCGCGTCGGCCTTGGCGGTCATATAATGCAAGGTAACGCCGGTCTCTTTTTCGCCGTTGATGATCGCCCAGTTAAGCGGCACGCGGCCGCGGTATTTGGGGAGTAAGGAGCCGTGAAGATTGATGCACCACAATTTGGGGGCCTGCAACAATTCTTCCTTGATCAGATTGCGGTAGTAAAAGGAGAAAATGTAATCAACTTCCATCGCCTTGATGCGGTTGACCCAGACCGGGTGGTTGATGTCCTCGGGGGCGAAGACGGGGATATTGTGCTCGCAGGCCAATTCGGCGACCGAGTCAAACCAAATGCACTCATTGGGACTGTCCTGATGAGTGAATACCGCGCTTATTTCAAAGCCATTGTCGAGTAATGATTGGATCCCGACCCGGCCGATGTTGTGATAGGCCAAAACGACACATTTCATTGTTTTTCTCCTTAAAATGTTTACCAGACACCAAATAACGGTCTAATATACACCCGCGTCGATTTATTTTCAAATCGGTGATTTTGAAATTGAAGAAAATAATGCTATATTATCTCAACAATAAAAAAACAACGGGCCCCGGCCGGAGAAATTTATGAAAAAATTGATCTGTATTTTGTTCGCGGTTTTGTCGCTTTTGTCCGCGCGGGCGGCCACCAGCGACGCGCCGCCGGACTGGGAAGAGATCATCAACCACTTTAATTTGCTGGTGACGAGTTATTCCGAAATGGTGGACAGCAAGTTTGAAAAAGTCGAAACGTATCTTGCCCAGCAGCGCGAAAAACTCAAGATTTGCGAGCAACAGATCTCCGAATACCGGATTTTGCTGAGTTCTTACAATAATGAGAGCGGCTTTGAAGCTTTGTTGCGCTGCCGCCAGATTACTGACTTTAAGGAGAGTTACGACGCCGATATGCTGCTTATCGAAAACTCCCTCAAGCGGATTGACGAAACCGCCAATTCGGTAGCGGCGCTGCTGGCCGAGCTGGAGGAAAACAAGCGCAATATCCCCGCCAAGTTTGACTCGGCACGCGAAAACGTACTCGTGGAGGGCAACAGTCTTTTGCTCTCCTGCAGCCGTTTGCGCTCCATGATAGAGGATTATCTCGTGGAGTACAACCGTACCAAAGCGCGGGTGGACAAGCTCTATGAGGAGAGCCAGGCCCTGCGTGAAAAAGTGGTGGCCGGCATGTTTAACAACACCGAGTCCGGGCGCTGGAGCAAAATCATGCTCAATTTTTCGGTGGCACGAGTCAAGGATGTGTTGCAGCTGTGGGTGCTTAACGCGGTGGACTGGGCCAAACTTCAGCTGCCGCGCGACAAGCCGTTTTGGATCAAATTCGGCTGGATGTGTCTTTTGGTGCTGTTGCCCATTACATTATGGGCCCGTCATTACTGGTACAATAAATTTGTCCGCTGGCAACTCTTGGAAAACGATCCGGCCAAGCGCTGGTATTTTACCTATGGGGTATTTTTCGGTGTGTTGGCGGCAATTTTTTATATTTCGGTGATTTGGCTCAATGGCAGTCAGGACAGCTCTTTTATCACCTTTGCCGAAACCTTGCGCTCGTTTGCGTTTTTGATTTTGGCTCTGACCTTTCGCCTCAGTGTGGAGGATGCCAGACGGAGTTTCCGCTTGTATCTGCCGGTCATTGCGCAAAATCTTTTCGGGTTGTTTTTCTATATTTCACTGGCTGACAACCTTGTTCTGAGTTTGATGCTGGTGCCCCTTAATCTGGTGATGGCGATTTGGATTTTGGTGATGCTGCTCAAGACCAAATACCCGCCGATCGATCTTTATTTGGGGATGCTGAGTTTCGTCGCCGCAGTGGCGGCCACTGCGCTGGCGGTATGTGATTTTCCGTACATCTCCTTTACTATTACCATGGGATACTTTATTTTTATCTCACAGGTGCAAATGGCGATTGTGCTTACCATTTCGCTCTGCCGTTACAGTCGCGAAAAGCAGGATCTCGCGTTTCACGGCGTCATCATCCGCCATTTGATCGTGCCCGGGATGTGGGTCTGGACGTTGTTGCTGACCAGCCGCTGGATTATCGGCACCTATCATTTGCAGGAGCCGTTTGACAAGTGGTTTGTCCAAAACATCCATTTGCCCAACGATTTCTTTGTGGTGACGCCCAGCCGGATATTTTGGCTGATTTTGGCCGGGTTTATTTTGCAGTTTGTCATCCGTATGGGGATGGAGCTGTTTAACAAACGTTACAATGAGAGCAGCGAATTCGGTCTCGTGAGCTCGTTTATGACTTTGACGATTTACGGGCTCTGGATGCTTTATGTGTTGTCGATCATGGTTGTCCTCAATGTCAAATACTCCAGCTTATTGGTAATGATCGGGGGCCTGAGTATGGGGATCGGCTTTGCCCTCAAAGGGGTGTTGGAGAATTTCTTCAGCTCCATTGCTATTTTGATGGGCCAGCAGGTGCGCAGCGGCGACGTGATTGAGTTCGGCAACGTTTACGGTAAAGTCAAAAAGATCGGTCTCCGGAGCTCGATTATCGAGACCAGCGACGGTGCCGTGGTCACTGTCCCCAACAACAATATTATCGAAAAAGAATTTTACAACTGGACCAAAAATCACCCGTACCGGGTCGTCACCATTGAGATTGACGTTGCGTACGGGAGCGATCTCAAACTGGTGGCGGATATTCTCAAATCAATTTTGGAGGAGATGCACAGCATTCAGCGGCATCCGGCGCCGGTGGTGCTGTGCTCCAATTTTGAGGCAAGCTCGATTCGTTTTAAGATGCGGTTTTGGGTGTCGATCGACGCGGTGGGGACTACTTCCTCGGCAGTGCGCTGCCGGGTGGCCGAGCGCTTTGCCGAGGCCGGGATCGAGATCCCGTTTAACCAGCTGGATGTGCATTTGGTTCCGGCGGCCGAAGCTGCGGTTACGCCGGTGTCATAAGCCGATTTGGTAAGCCCGCACATAACTTGGCCAACCCCCGGTGATTTTTTGGAGAAGCTCCGGGGTTTTGCTTTCGGCCTTGATGAGCACGGTCACATAGCGAAAGACAATGTTGTTTTGTTTGGACCGAAACACCAGCCACGGATTGATTTTTATCAACTTGTCGTCCGACCCGAGCGCATCAACAATCTCTTTAAAGATATTTTCGGGGGCGCCGTAGACGGTGACCAAACAAAGTTTATCCGGGGCAATTTGCCCGTTGGTGACCGGAGTGAGAAGGTAAGCCGAGCACTCAATGTCATGAACCATGACAGTTTCATAGGCCGAATCAATCGGATATGTCACCGTTTCTCCCGATCTGTTGACGCCTTCGATCGTCCGACTCTCGTTTAACACCAGCAATATTTCCGGGGTTTTGATGCGTTGGCCGATGTTATTTAAAACCTCCGGGTTGTTCCACTTGAGGGGATAACAGTCATTGGCGTTGGCAACGACCAGGACGTTGGGCGGCAGTTTGGTGATTTCACGGTAAATTTTGTGCCAGTCGGCATAGCGCCAGCCGCACAAGTTCCCTCCGATCATGATGATGACGGCGCAGGCAAGCAACGTCCAGCGTTTCCAATTGCGGCACTCGACGACGGCGCCGGCCGCTGCCACTGCGGCATAGACTGTCAGCATTAAATAAGCACGGGGCGGCCCGGCATTGGTCCAGATCACGGCCAGCAAGGGCAGCGCTGCAAAAATAGCCAGCCAGCGCACCATCCGGTTATGCGGCGTCAAAAGCAGCGCCACCGGCAGTAAAATGCCTCCCGTGACCGTTAATGTGCCCAACAGCCAGCCAAAACAATCGCTGGCGGAATTGATTGCGATCGACCAGGTTTGCGCCGCCCGGAGGTTCTCCATTTGGATAAAGTACCAGCCGCCCGTCCCGGCGGCAAAGAGTGCCATCCCGGTGAGATAAATCATGCGTTGGCGATTGTCCGCGAGACAGCTGATCAAATACAGTGCGGCAATGGACAGCGGCAGCAGATACAGCACCGAGGTCGGCAGTGCCACCACGGCCAAAAAACCGGTGACGAGCAGCAGCGGCATTACTATTTGTGCCCGCCATTTGCCGATGGCCAACACCAGATTGGCAAAAGCCAAAATCAGGAAAACTTGTCCGCTGTAACCCCGCGCGGATTGTGAGTAAGCGATAAGTCCGGGCGCGACGGCACAAAAAAGCATGGCAAGCAACATTGCCTGACGGCTGGCAAACAGTTGGCGGGCGGCCAATCCGGCCAAAATAATCGAGCCGATTCCCGAAAGAAACGAGGCCAGACGTATCAAAAACGGGACATGGCCGACAGATGCGAATTTAACCCACAACGAGTTTAACGGGTGGTTGTTAGGCAGCGAAATATTGGAAAATATTTCACTCAGCGGTGCGCCGGCATAGTTTTCAAGCGTCCAGATTTCATCATACTCCAAAGCGCCGTTGAGATGCGGCAGCCGCAAGGCGACACCAAAAAGCAAAATCAGCGAAAAGAGCAGCGGAAACTTAAAACCGGAAATCTCTTTTGCCATTGCTTATCTCCTTTAAGTTGCGGCAGGCAATGTCGCAAACTTTGGGGTTGGTGATCTTTTTGAGCTCTTCCTCGATCAAAATTTTGCCTTTTTCGCGCGTTTCAGGGGAGGCGTAATCCTCCAGATACTCCTGCAACGTCATCAAGGCATTGGGCAAACAGCAATTGGCGATCTGCCCGGCCTTGACAAGCTGCATAAAGCGGTCGCCGGTGCGCCCCTCACGGTAGCACGCGGTGCAAAAACTCGGGATATAGCCGAGGCCCAGGAGCCAGTTGACGATTTCGTCCAGCGTCCGGTTGTCGTTGACTTCAAACTGGGCGGAGTTTTCCTCCGGTGTTTCCTGTTTGACATAGCCGCCCACACTGGTCCGGGAGCCGCCGCTGATTTGCGACACGCCGAGCTCCAGCACCCGGCGGCGCGCCTGCTGCGACTCGCGGGTGGAGACGATGATCCCGGTATAAGGTACCGCGATGCGCAAGACGGCGACGATTTTTTCAAACGTGCGGTCGTCGATGCTCTCGGTAAAAATTGACAAATCGACATCGTCGGCCGGGCGGATGCGCGGCACGCTGATGGTATGGGGGCCGACGCCTTTGGCCGCCTCAAGGTGTTCGGCATGCATCAAAAGTCCGATAAAGTCGTACAAATAATCCGAAAGGCCGAATAATACCCCCAAACCGACGTCATCGACGCCGCCATCCATCGCCCGGTCCATCGCCTCGGTGTGGTAGGCGTAGTCGCTCTTGGGGCCGGTGGGATGGAGTTTCTCGTAATTCTCTTTGTGATAAGTTTCCTGAAACAAAATATAAGTGCCGATCCCGGCGTCGTGAAGTTTGCGGTAATTTTCCACCGTGGTGGCCGCAATGTTGACATTGACGCGGCGGATGGCACCGTTTTTGTGCTTGATCCGGTAAATAGTGTCGATGCTCTCAAGGACGTACTCAATCGGCGCATTGACGGGGTCTTCGCCGGTTTCCAGGGCAAGACGCTTGTGTCCCATATCCTGCAACGCGATGACCTCATTTTGGATGTCCTGTTGCGTGAGTTTTTTGCGGCAGATCGTTTGATTGTTGTGGTGATACGGGCAGTAAACACAGCCATTGACGCAGTAATTGGACAAATACAACGGGGCAAACATGACGATGCGATTGCCATATAACTTTTGCTTGATTTCGCGGGCGAGATCAAAGATTTTGTGGTTGAGCACGGGGTCGTTGCACAATAAAAGCAAAGCGGCCTCGCGGTGGCTCAAGCCTTTGTGGTCGCGGGCGCGCTCAATCAGTGACTCGATCAAACTTGCGTTGTTGCAATGATCCTTGGCATATTGCATCGACTCAAGGATTTCATTGCGGTTGATGAATTCCTCGGCCTTGGCGGATTTGGGATCGTACATAATGGTTTCTCCGTTTCCATGATATCCAACTTCCGGTTCCGGGCAGTGAAAATTTTGGCTTAAAGAGGGATCGGGCCCCGGGTTTGGTCTCACATTATTAATATAGCATCAAAATCGACTTTTTCAAAGAAATCGTAGATTTGTCCTAATAATATTATTTTTAGAAAAATATTAAGGGTTGAAAATCGTATTTTTGGAATTATGTTAAATCTTACAGGCATCTTGAAACACAAACGGTTAAGGAAACAATCATGTCAAAAATCCGAGTTGTCATCTGGAATGAATTCCGTCACGAGAAAACCAACGCCGCCGTCAAAGCCATCTACCCCTTTGGGATGCATCAGGCGATCAAAGACGGCATCGCCGCCGAGGATTTGGACATCCGCCTCGCATCGCTCGACGAGCCCGAGCACGGCTTGACGCAGGAAGTTGTGGATTCGACCGACGTGTTGATTTGGTGGGGGCATTGCTCGCATCACGAGGTCGAGGATAAAATCGTCGATCGTGTCCAAAAGCGCGTTCTTGAGGGGATGGGTCTCATCGTTTTGCACTCAGGCCACTTCTCCAAAATTTTCCGCCGCATGCTCGGTACCAATTGCTCCCTCTTGTGGCGCGAAGTCGGCGAAAAAGAACGCTTGTGGAATATCGAGCCTTCGCATCCGATCACTCAGGGCATCGGCGACTATTTCGTATTGCCCCACGAGGAAATGTACGGCGAGCGCTTTGACGTGCCGCAGGACGGCAAGACGATTTTTATCTCCTGGTTTGAGGGTGGTGAAGTATTCCGCTCCGGGCTCACCTATGAACGCGGCCACGGCAAAATTTTCTACTTCCGCCCCGGCCACGAAACTTATCCCACATATTATGACAAAAATGTTTTGAAGGTGATCGGCAATGCCGTCCGCTGGGCGAAGCCGGTGATTCTGGCCAAGCATATTTGCCCCAAGTCGGAGCCGTTGGAAACCATTTACACCATCAACCCCGCCACCGGCAGCGCCGGGATCAAGCAGGAGGTCTGAGATGAAAAAACTGCGCATCGGCGTCATCGGTCTCGGGATGGGCAAAGCCCACATTAATGGCTACCGGCAGCATCCCTCGGCGGATGTCGTTGCTGTGGCTGATGCCAACCCCGAGCGGCTCGACGCAGCCAAAAAAGAGCTCAATATCCCCAATGTCTACACCGACGCTTTGGAGATGGTCGCCCAAGAGAAGCTCGACATCGTGAGCGTGGTCACGCCCAATAAATTTCACAAGGATCTCACCATCGCCGCTCTTAAGGCCGGTTGCCACGTTTTGTGCGAAAAACCGATGGCGATGAATGCCGCCGATGCCCAAAAAATGGCCGACGTCGCCGCCAAAACCGGCAAACGGCTCGGGATCAACTTTTCGTTCCGCTTCCGCCCGCAATCCTTTGCCATGAAAAAACTGGCCGACTCCGGCTTTTTGGGCGAAATCTATTACGCCCGCAGCGTCTGGATGCGCCGCCGCGGCATGCCCGGTTTCGGCGGCTGGTTCGGCGACAAGGAGCTCTCCGGCGGCGGCCCGCTGATTGACCTTGGAGTCCACCGTCTCGATTTGGCGTTGTGGCTGATGGGCTACCCCGAGCCCGCGTGGATCATGGGGAGCACCTATGATCACATTGCCGCGCCGCTGGCCAAAAAAGAGAAAAAGAAATTCACGGTCGAGGACTTCGCCTGCGGTTTCATCAAATTTAAAAACGGCGCCACGCTGGAGCTTGATGCCTCCTGGGCGGGCAACATCAAAGAGCGCGAGCATATGACCACCCGGATTTTGGGGACCAAAGGCGGGCTCTATCAGTACAATCTCAATGAGGGCTATGACTTTAAGGTCGAGGCCTATCAGGAGCTGGACGGCTGCCAGTATGACATGGAGCTTCATCCGCCGGTGCCGGATTGTCATGATGCCTATTACACCTTTGTCGATGCCATCGTCAAAGACATCCCGTACGTGGTTTCGCCCAACGAAGGGGTCATTGTGATGAAAATTTTGGACAGCTTGTACGAGTCGGCGCGTACCGGTAAGCCGGTGGCGGTCAAGTAATCCGATTTCCTTTTATGAACCGGGAGTTTTGCTTCCGGTTCTTTTTTTTGTCTTCGGTCAGCGGCTTTGGCGGCGGAAATCGCCCGGCGTCATTCCGGCGGTGTGCTTAAAGGTCCGCGAAAAATGGTAAATGTTGCCGAACCCCGCCGCCTCGGCAATTTCGCCGACGGAGAGCTCGGTAAACATCAAGAGCTCCTTGGCCCAGCGGCAGCGCCGTTCGCGCAAGTAGCCGGCGGGCGTGGTTGCATGGCGGGCCTGAAAGAGTTTGCGCAAATGCGACGCGCTCACGTGGACTTTGTGCGCCAGCTTTTTGATGTCGAGCTCATGGTCGGTAAAATGTTTCTCCAGATAATTGACTGCCTCCTCCAGTCGCCGGTCGGGCAACGGGTTGCCGGCAGAGAGGATGCTTTGCGCGATTTCGTCCAAAAGGGACAGCATCAACCCTGATATTTCCCACGGGTAACCGTTGGATCTTTGATGCAGCCGGCAGATGTGCCGCATGATTTCAACGATGACCCCGTAGCAGCTGCCGGTCGGCAGCAAGCCGCGCCACCCGGCCATAACCGGGTCGGGACAAGCGGGGTGCAGCAGCGTCCTGTACGGCGCCAAATCCAAGGTGCCGCCGGGGATCACCATATTCCAGTGGCTGCGTTTGGGATCATACACCAAATCAAAGTGAAGGTAAATGCAGTGCATCGTTTCGCTGTCGCCGGTCATCGAGTTGCGGACGCCGGGCGGAAACCAAAAGAGATCGCCCGCATTGACTTCAAATACTTCATCCTCGAGAGTAAACACGCCGTGCCCGGTGTGGACGGCGACCAACAGATAATCCAGCAATTTGCGCTCGCCCATGCTCCAGCGGGGGCGGATCGAGTCCCCCGACTGGCGGACAAAGGGGAGCAAGCTAGTCATTCGTTTGGCCGTCAGTTCATCCGGCAACTTGCAAACCGTTGGTGCGATCAAATCATCCGGCATTAAAAATCCTTTTTGTTAAAAAATAATCGCCATTGCCAAAGCAATTAAAATTGGTTTATGATATAATATATATCATGCAAGAGCACAAATGCAAATCAAAAACAAAGGAAAATGGCCATGGACAGAAAACCGGATTTTGACAACTTATTGCGCGTTTTAGATAAAAAAGTGCCGCGGCGGCCGACCTTGTTTGAGTTTTTCCGCAATTTGGAGCTTGACCGCAAACTGAGCGACCGCAAAGATCTCGCCGACCGCCTTTTGGGCATCCGGGCATTTTATATGGCCGGTTACGATTACGCCACGGTGATGCTGGGCGGGGAATTGTTTCCGCATAAACCGGTGGGCGTGGCGGGCCAGCGCGGTTACTCGCTCAACGAAAACACCGAAATTGCCGACCGGGCAAGCTTTGCCGCTTATCCGTGGCGCAGCGCCGATCAGGTCTTTGATTACGGCTACTATGAGGATGCCGTGCCGTTGTTGGAGCCGGGAATGAAATTGATCGCCCATGCTCCTTGCGGTATTTTGGAAAATATCATCCGGTTGACCGGTTATGACAATTTGTGCTTTATGACCGTCGATGATCCCGATCTGGTGGCCGAGTTGGCCAAGGCGGTCGGCTCACGGCTGGTCAGATATTATGAAATCGCCGCCGCGCTGCCGGAGGTGGGGTGTTGCATCGTCAACGACGACTGGGGCTTTAACACCCAAACCATGCTCGCCCCGTCGGACATGCGTCAATACATCATCCCGTGGCACGTCAGGATGGTCGAGGCGATTCATCGCAACAACAAACCGGCCATATTGCACTCCTGCGGCAAACTTGACGACGTGTATGACGATATCATCAACGTTTGCAAATTTGACGGCAAGCACTCCTATGAAGACAAAATCCAACCGGTCGAGGAAGCATACGAGATGCTGGTCGGCAAAATTGCCGTCCTGGGCGGAATTGATCTTGACTTTGTCTGCCGCCGCACCCCCGCGGAAATCCGCGAGCGGAGTCTCGCCATGCTCCAGCGCAGTGCGACGCGCGGCGGCTATGCGCTCGGCACCGGCAACAGTGTGCCGGACTATGTCCCCGAGGCCAACTATCTGGCAATGATCGGGGCCGCCTTAAAGTAATCAACCGTCAGCGGTGGCTTTTTCGCAGTGAGGAGGAGGGTATATTCATTCCCTCGCGGTACTTGGCAACCGTCCGCCGGGCGATCGAGAGTCCGGTTTTTTTGAGCTCCTGCGCGATGTCCTCGTCGGACAACGGCTTGGCGCTGTCCTCGTTGGCGATCATCTCTTTGATTTTTTCCATCACCGCGCGGTTGGACAACGCTTCGCCAGTTTGGGAGACGAAGCCGGCCGAGAAAAAGTAGCGGTACGGAAACACCCCCTGCGGCGTATCGACATATTTGCCCGACACCGCTTTGCTGACCGTGCTCTCGTGAAGCTCCAGCATTTCCCCCGCCTGTCTCATAGTCAGCGGGTGAAGCTTCTCCGGCCCTTCGCGTAAAAACTCGGGCTGAGTTTTGATAATCACCTCGGTCAGGCGGTAAATCGTATTTTCGCGCATGGCGAGCGATTTTAATAACTCATTGGCCGAGTTGATCTTGTCTTTGAGATAATTTTTATCGTCGCGCGAAATTCCCGGCTCCTCGAGCATCTTGGTGTAGCGCTCCGAAACGTAAATTTTAGGCAGATACTTTTCACGCTGCTCAATGATGAACTCATCTTTGCCGTTGAGTGCAATCGTGCACTCGGGGATGATGTACTCCGGATTCTTGCCCGAGTAGGCGCTCCCGGGGCAGGGGTTGAGCATTTTAATTTCATCAATGCTTTGGTTGATGGTTTCCAAGGGGAGATTGAATTTTTTGGCCAGCATGGGGGCACGGTTTTGGGCGATGTCGTCGAGATGGTAACGGATCAACTCGACCATGAGATCGGTGTCGTTGTCCTCGCGCTCCAATTGCAAAATCAGACACTCGGCCAAACTCCGCGCGCCGATGCCCGGGGGATCAAAGCTCTGGACGATTTTGAGCGCCTCCTCGGCCTCGGCGAGTTTGGCATTGTTGACCATTGCGATGTCCTCTAAGGGCGAGTTGAGGTATCCCGCCTCGTCCAATGATCCAATAATATCTTTGGCGAGGGTTTCGACCCCGGCCGGCAATTGCTGCATTGAGAGCTCGGTCAGGAGCTCGTCCTGCAAGGTCTCCTCATTGTGCAATGAATTCATCACAAAATCGTTTTGCGTGTTGTCAAAACTGATGTCGCCGGGGTACTCCTGCCACTCGTCGGACTCAAAGTCGTTGTCCGAGCGGTCAAAGGTGGCTTCCTCGTCTTCTTGGACAAATTTCTGGTCGGGCTGCTGGGGTAGGATGTCTTCGCTCACCAGGTCGGCTTCGAGCACCGGATTGCTCTCCAGCTCCTGATTGATTTTCTCCTGCAAATCCATCAAGGGCAGGGTTAAAAGTTTGAGCGACTCGATTTGGCGGAGAGAGAGCTGCTGCTCCTGCTCCATTTTTGTGGATAGCGTTTGGCCGTTTGATATCATATATTTTCTAAAATAATCGCAATATTTTTAAATTGGTCCTTGAATATTTCCTCTTTACAATTTAAATTTAAAAGAGTGATTTTTCCAGTCAAAAAATCATTATTTTTGATATATTTTAGATTTATGGAGTTTGACAAGGGTTTTTATGATGGAATTGTGTGCGCTCGGCAGCGGCAGCAGGGGAAATGCCCTCATCGTTTCCTACCGTCACGAGGCGCTGTTAATTGATATCGGATTTTCGCGCAAAGAGGCGTTGGCGCGGTTGGAAAAGCTTAAATTCAACACTGCCAGACTCAAGGCGGCATTGTTGACTCACGAGCATGAAGACCATGTCAAAGGGTGCAAACTTTTTTGCAACAGTTTCAATATTCCGCTGTGCGCCAGCGCCGCCACGGCGCATGTGCTGCGGCAAAAGGATAAATTGCCGGATCAGGTTTATGAGTTTGAGGTCGGCAGCGATTTTGAAATCGCCGGGTTTACGGTGTCGCCGTTTGCGGTCGATCATGACGCCAAAGACCCGGTTGGTTTTGTCATCCGGCGCGGGCCCTACAAGATCGGGATCGCCACCGACTTGGGCAATGTCAATGCCTTGACCCAGCGGCGGCTGAGTGATTGTGATGTTTTGGTGCTGGAGAGTAACTATGATCGCGAAATGCTGATGAATTCGGATCGGGATATGTTTTTAAAGCGGCGTATCATTGGCCGCTCCGGGCATTTGGATAATTTGGACGCATTGGCGGCGCTGGATGTTTTGCTGACACCGCGCACCAAAATTTTATTGCTGGTGCACCTGAGCTCGGATTGCAATTGCGCCAACTTGGTGAGGAATATGTTTGAACAAAAATTGTCGATGATGAATCGGATCGATGTGGCACTTCATATCATCGGGCAGGACAGCCCGCTGGGCCCCTTATCGTTGGTCGACGGAGGCTTGGATGAGTAGCGCCGCCGAGCCGTTAAAAGTTTTTTGCCGCCATTGTCATCAAAAGCTGGATGTAAGTTTGCTGCCGGCCTATTCCATGGTCCAGTGTCCGGTCTGCGGCACAATGCTGCGGATCCCCGAGCGGTTTGACCGTTATTTGCTGGAGAAAATTTGCGGCGTCGGCGGCATGTCCAATGTTTACCGGGCGATTGAGCCGGCACTGATGCGCCGCGTGGCGGTCAAGATCCTTAAGGACGAGTTCATCGGCGATCAGGATTTCGGTCAGCGTTTTTTGGAGGAGAGCAAATTGGTGGCTCAGGTTAACCACCCGGGAGTGATTCCGATTTACAATTGCGGCGTGTTTGAGAAACGGCCGTTTTTGGTGATGCGCTATATGGAGAACGGGAGCTTGGAGCAGATGGTCAAGGACCGCAAGGTGCCCGAAATTGTTGAGGGGCTCACTTGGATTTTAAATATCACCAAGGGGCTCAATGAGGCGTTAAGGTACAACATTGTCCATCATGACGTCAAGCCGGGCAATATCTTGTTGACATCCGACAACGAGGCCAAGCTGGGTGATTTTGATTTGGCGGACATCCGCGACGGCAGCGACCGTTACAAGCTCATTGTGGACAACTGGGGGAGCCCGGCCTACGTGAGTCCGGAGCGCTTGATGTATGGCTCGGAGGGGGTCTACGGCGATATTTTCAGTATGGGAGTGACGATTTATGAGCTCTTCAGCTCCCGGGTGCCTTTCGGCGTCAGCGGCGAAGCCGAGGTGCTGCTGGACCGTCGCAAGAGCGGCGAATACATGCGCCTCGCGGAGCTGGCTCCGGCGGTGCCCGCCGCCGTATCGGCATTGGTGGACAAAATGCTTCTTTACGAGCCCGAGAGCCGCCCCTCGTATCCGGAGATCATCGCAGTGCTGGAAGAGTCGATTATGGAGCAAAGCCCTGACGGAGACAACAAATGAGCCGGTTTGATGCTTTCAATTTGAGGAGCCGTGGTTGATATGAAGCTCTCCAAAAAAATCTCAAGCTCAATTTTGCTGCTGGTCATCATGTGCATCATGAATGCATTGGTGGTGGCCGGTTACTTTTGGTGGCCGTACTTCCGCAATCATGTGGTTCACTTTAAGGAGGTCGGGTTCATTGCCATCGTGTCGTTTTTGATGCTGACGATGATTTTGAGTTTGTCGCTGATGCTTTTTATCTTTCGCAACATCATCAAGCCGCTGCAGTTGTCGATTGAGTTCATCGAGTCTTTGTCCAATGGCGACATGCCGCCCGCTCTCAAGGAGCCCTCGGACAACACCAATGATGAAATCGCCTCGCTGTTTGTCTCCCTCAATCTACTGCGCGACCGCCAGCAAAATTTGAGCAACAAGCTCAAAAAGAGCCTGATCCGGGAGGCTGACGGGCGTAAGGAGCTGCAAAACTGCAACAAATTGCAGCAGCAGATATTGATCCGTCTCCTTCCCGAGCTGCGGATGCCCCTGAGTACGATCAAAGGCTATGCCCAGGTCGTCAGGCTGATGGCCAAAAACGGCGATTGCGATGCACCCAAAATGTTGCAGTATTTGGACGAAGTCGGGGTGAAGGCGGGCTCCATTTCACGCCAGATTGAGCGGATGCTTGACATTGGAAATCTGGGGTTGCGCAGCATTGAGAGCATTGAGTATACCGATTTTTCGGTGCCGGAGTTCATGCGCGAGTTGCTGGATGCCAACTCCTTTGCGCTCCAGGAGCGCAATATTAAGCTGGTTAACGGGTTCCGCACCAACATGCCGGATTTTATCTGTCTTGACCGCGGTTATATCAAAGAAATCATGAATATTTTAATCCGCGGTTTGGCTCGGGCGGCCGGCTCGGGCGAGACCATCTCGGTGTTTTGTTACAAAGACCGGGGGCGGATTGTTTTTGAAGTGCGCGACTCGCGGCATGTGTCGATGCGTGAGGATCTGGTGGCGAGCTACGAGTCGGCGGTGAAATCCGAGTCGACCAGCAATCTCGGGCGGGTGAGTCTCAATGTTTTGGGGCTTGTTTTTGTGCGTGAAATGTTGGAAAAGATCAATGGCGAGTTTGTGGTCGAGCATGATTGCGACTGCCATGTCTCGATCAAGGTCAAATTTGCCGAAAATTCGCTGATTTCCAACCGGGCGCGGACCGAGAGCTGGTGGGGCGGCAGCAATGCGGCGGTTACCCGCTTTGACCCGGCGCACCCGGCGGTGGGCAAACATGTGCCGCTCACCTGTCTCTTGTGCGATGACGACCATGATCTGCCGGTGATTTTAAGCACATTGTATGCCGCCGACAATGTTACCGTAACTCCGGTGAAATCCTTTGACGAGTTGTTGAGTCATTTGATCCCGGATCAAACGGGGGCGGTGATCATCGCCGATCATTTGCTCAAAGGCGATATTAATGAAGCCATTGACCGCATCCGCGCCAAGAGCGAGTCGCCGCTGCCGATTGTGATCATCAGCAATGCGATCAGTACCGACAAATTAGTGGAGATCAATCATATCAACAAGGTGTACGGCATGACGCGGCCGTTGAATTATCTGCTGCTGGCCAATTTGCTGCGCAGTTGAAACATATGAATAAACGTTTGACATTACTCATTGTGTTGCTTTCGATGTGGGCCGGAGTATTGTTGTTAAAAAACTTCAATCTGGCGGTCCTCCGGAGCGAACATTATCTCAAACAGGGCGAATTGATCGCCACTTACTATGGCTCGATCCCGGCGCCGCGCGGACGGATTGTCGACGCCGACCGGGTGCCCTTGGTGTGGTCGGAGAAATATTTTGATCTTTATTACCTTGACGACCCTGCCAATATGCCCGAGGAGCTTTGTACCGCGTTGTCGATGATTGTCCGGCTCAACAAGCGCAATCCCTTGGTTTACAGTCTCAAACCCGACGAGATTGAGAAAATGGCGGAGCTCTTGAAGGGCAATTCGCATCTCAAAATCAAGATGCGCGTGGAACGCATTGCGATTGATTCGCCCAAAATCCGGCAGCAGGCCGGACAACTGGTGACGGTTAACGGAGAAACGCACGGCATCTCCGGCCTGGAGCTGGAGCATGACGCCGCGCTCGCAGGGCAAAGCGGCCGTTTTAAAGTATTGTTGGACCGCTACCGCAACTGGATCGCCAACACTTATGTCGAGCTGATTGCGCCGCAGCCCGGCCGGGATGTGGTGCTCAATCTCAAGATTTCGGATTTCAAATGACTCAAATGACAGATCAGCAGCGTTTTAAAATTGAAATCATCGTTTTTTCGATGGTCTTTTTGCTCGGCTTATGGGGAGTCCTGACCATTGCCAGCTGCCAGTCCAACGCGCCCGATCCGTTGTTTTTCAGCTCGCGCCAAACCTTGTTTTTGTTTTTTTCGCTGGCGGTGATGTTTGTCTTAAGCAAAGTGCCATATCGTTGGATTCATCATTTTTTGCCGCAGCTGGCGGTGCTCGCGCTGGTGTTTTTGGTTTCGTTGGCGCTATTCGGCGTCCGGATCAACGGGATGAAAGGGTGGTACGCTCTCGGCAGCTACCAACTCCAACCCTCCGAGCTGACCAAAGGGATTTATCTCTTGTGTCTGGTGGGAGTGATGACGCATTTTAAGCGCCCCGTGATGCAATTTTTGACTGGACTCGCGGTGTGTCTCATTTGGTTGATTCCGATTTTGATGCAGCCCGATTTCGGGACGGCGCTGGTGTACTTTGCCGGTTTTGTGATCGTTTATTATCTCAACGGCGGCAACATCCGCTATCTGTTGCTGGGGGTGGCGGGTTTGCTCGGGTTGTTTGCCGCGATGCTGATCAAGTATCATTATGCGATCACCCGCTTGTACGGGTTCTTTTGCCAAAACAACGACCCGGACGGGGCCTCGTGGCATTTGCGGCAGTTTGAGATGGCGATTGCCCGCGGCGGACTATGGGGCTCCAAGCTAGGCAATGCGGTTTGGAGTAACGCCTATTTGCCGCTGGCGTACAATGACTCGGCTTATGCGTCAATGGCCGAAACCTTGGGGTTGATCGGGGTGCTGCCCTTGTTCCTCTTTTTCGGCATGCTGCTTTATGCCCTGATCGAGTTGGCGCAAGTCAAAAACCGGCCGCTCAACTTTGGCCAGCTTTATATCACCGGAGCGGCAATTTTGCTTGCCGTCCAATTTTTGATCCACGCGAGCGTCAATTTGTGTCTTATTCCGACCACCGGGCTTACTTTGCCCTTTGTGAGCTACGGGGGGAGCTCGTTGTTGAGCTCCGCCGTGATGCTCGGGTTGGCGCTTGCACTGGCCCGTGAAAAGTCCGCCGACGATTAAGTTTGCTTACTTCTGGCGCTCAAACGCCCCCGGGTTGTTGGCAAAAATCCAGTCGGCATGCACTTGCAAAAACTCTTCCCACTCCTCCGGTTTGGCGGTAAAGACGACCACACTGTCATCATTGTCGGTTTTGACAATGGTATGCGGCAACGTGAGGGTGCCGGCTTCGGCCGCCTTGGTCAGTTTCTCCGGGTTGGGCCAGTATAAATTGAGTTTGTCGCCAAACACTTCCAATTTGTAGAGATTGTGGGTGGGCAAAAGCTGAAACGCCGCCGCCCCGATTCCTTTGTTGAATTCATCCGGATCGGCCATGGTGACATCAAAATAGAATTTTTGGTCCAGCTGGAAACAGCGGATTTTGTATTTGGTCACCACCTGCCGCTGATCAATGACCTGGCGGTACTCGCCGGTGCCGTCGCCGTTGATCAAGAGTGCGGAGTCTTCACTTTTCCAGCTTCCCAAAAATTGCTCCGGGATGGCGATCAATGAGGATTGGCGGCAAAAGGGATGCAGCGAGTAAATGGCGCAGCCCGCCATCACGATGACGGTTGACAAAATGCCGAGGGCGATCACAAATTTATTTTTCATGGCACAAAAAAGCGGCAAACTTTGGCGGATAAGCCAAAGTTTGCCGCGATCCTTGGATTAATCGTCTTTGCGGTTGGTGTACGAGGTGTGCAGCAACTCATGCGCAAGATGGCTCCCGGGTTTGCCGAGAAACTCCTGGTAGAGCTTGAGCACCGATTGGTTGAGGTGCGATTTGCGCACCTTGTGATTGCGGTCGTCGCGGTAAATCGCATCCAGACGCTTGGTGAGGATGGTTTCATCACAGTGGTGATAGGGTTGACCGCCGCCGTTGATACAGCCGCCGGGGCAGGCCATGATCTCGATGGCGTGGTATTTTTCTTCGCCGTTTTGGATTTTGTCCAAAAGTTTGCGGGCGTTGCCCAAGCCGGAGCAAACCGCAACCTTGATCTTGAGCCCGGCGACTTCGACTTCGGCCTCCTTGAGCCCTTCCAAGCCGCGCACTGCCTTGAAGTCGATGGACTCGAGTTCCTTGCCGGAGATCCAGTCGGCCGCGGTTCGTAAGGCCGCTTCCAGCACGCCGCCGGTGGCTCCAAAGATGACCCCGGCACCGGTGGATTCGCCCATCGGCGAATCGTACTCCTGCTCCTCAAGGGTGTCAAACAAAATCCCGGCTTCTTTGATCATGTCGCCAAGCTCGCGCGTCGAGATCACAATATCGACATCCGGCACGCCGTTGGGGGCGAATTCCTCGCGGGTGGCTTCATACTTTTTGGACAAGCACGGCATGACCGAGACGACGATGAGATCCTTGGGCTCGACGCCGATCTTTTTGGCGTAATAGCTCTTGAGCACGGCGCCCATCATCTGCTGCGGCGACTTGGCGCTCGAGGGCATATAGATGAGCTCGGGGAACTGGTGCTCGAGAAATTTGACCCAGCCCGGGCAGCAGCTGGTCAAAATCGGCAGATTCTCATTTTTGGTCACGCGCTCGATGAGTTCGGTGGTTTCCTCAAAAATGGTCAAGTCGGCCGAGAAATCGGTGTCAAAGACTTTGTTGAAGCCGAGCATCCGCAGCGCGCTGACCATCTTGCCGGTACTGATCGAGCCAGCCGCCAGGCCGAAGATTTCGCCGATGGCGACGCGGACGGCCGGAGCGGTCTGGACGACCACCGTCTTGGTGGGGTCGTTGAGGGCGCGCCACACCGAGTATTTGTGGTCGATCTCGGTCAAAGCGCCGACCGGGCAGGCCTGGACGCACTGGCCGCAGTAGACGCACTCGGTTTCGGACAACGGTTTGAAGTTGGCCGGAGCGACGACGGTGCGGAAGCCGCGGCCGACGGCGGACAGAACGCCGACGGTCTGGATTTTGTTGCAGGCGGTTTCGCAGCGGCGGCACATGATGCATTTGTCAAGGTCGCGGGCGATTGCCGAGCTCGATAAGTCGCGGTTGTAAGTCGATTGTTCGCCCTTGTAAAGCAGCTGATGGAGTCCCATCTCCTGAGCGAGGCTCTGCAGCTGGCAGTTTTGGTTTTTGGAGCAAATGAGACAATCTTTGGGGTGGTCGGAGAGCAAAAGGTCCAAAATGGTGCGGCGGGCATTGATCACGCGCAACGTATTGGTCTTGACCTCCATCCCCTCGGTGGCCGGCGTGCAGCACGAAGGCGCCAAATTGGGGCGGTTTTTGATCTCGACCACGCAGACCCGGCAGGAGCCGACGCCGTGCTCGACGTGAAAACAGTCCATCTTAAAATGGCACAAGGTGGGAATCCGGATCCCGAGTTTTTCGGCGGCAGCCAAAATGGTGGTGCCGGCCGGTACGGTCACGGGCAAGTCATTTATTTTTAACGTAATGCTCATAGCAAAAATCCTCAAGAGTTAGCGTTTGTCAATGGCGTGGAATTTACAGACCTGATAGCAGCTGCCGCATTTGATGCACTTGACTTGGTCAATGGAGTGCTTTTCGCGTTGCTCGCCATTGATGCAATTGACCGGGCAGCGTTTGCGGCAGAGGCCGCAGCCGACGCATTTTTCGTTGATTTCGTAGCGCACCAGCTTGGAGCAGACTCCGGCCGGGCAGCGCGACTCATTGACGTGGGCCATGTACTCGTTCTCAAAGTTGTTGAGGGTGGAGAGTACCGGGTTGGGGGACGTTTGGCCAAGGCCGCAGAGCGCGGTGTCTTTGATGACGACGGCGAGCATCTTGAGTTTTTTGATGGTGTCGAGCGTACCCTTGCCATCGGTGATCTCCTCCAATAATTCGTACAACCGGCGGTTGCCCACCCGGCACGGGGTGCATTTGCCGCAGGACTCGTCGAGGGTGAATTGGAGGAAAAATTTGGCGATGTCGACCATGCAGTCGTCCTCGTCCATGACGATCATCCCCCCCGAGCCCATCATTGAGCCGATGGCGCGCAAGGCGTCGTAGTCAATCGGGAGATCGAGTTTCTCGGCGGTGATACAGCCGCCCGAGGGGCCGCCGGTCTGTACCGCTTTAAATTTGCGGCCGCCCTTGATGCCGTCGCCGATACCGAAAATGATGTCGCCGAGCTTCATCCCCATCGGGACTTCAGCCAAACCCACCTTGGAGATTTTGCCGGCCAGCGCAAACACCTTGGTGCCGGGCGACTGCTCGGTGCCGATGGTGCGGAACCACTCGGCGCCCTTGCGGACAATCGCCGCGATGCAGGCAAAGGTTTCGACGTTATTAACGACGGTCGAGCGCTTCCACAAGCCTTGCACGGCCGGGAAGGGGGGCTTGACGGTCGGCTCGCCGCGCATCCCCTCAATGGAGTGGATGAGCGCGGTTTCTTCGCCGCAGACAAAGGCTCCGGCGCCGAGCTTGATCTCAATATTAAAGTCAAATTTGCTGCCGAGGATGTTTTTGCCCAAAAAGCCCCATTCGCGGGCCTGGGCGATGGCATTTTCGAGGCGCTCCACCGCCAAGGGGTACTCGGCGCGGACATAAATGATCCCGGTGCAGGCGCCGATGGCGTAGCCGCCGATGGTCATGGCTTCGAGTACCGAGTAGGGGTCGCCCTCCAACACGGCACGGTCCATAAAAGCGCCCGGGTCGCCCTCGTCGGCATTGCAGATGATGAATTTCTCACCGGCGGGCTGGGCCGCCGCCATCTGCCACTTTTTGCCGGTCGGGAACCCGCCGCCGCCGCGGCCGCGCAAGCCGGACTTGAGGATGAGGTCGATGACTTCATCGCTTTTCATTTGGTGCAACACTTTATCCAGCGCCAAATAACCGTCGGCGGCGAGGTAATCCTCGATTTTAACGGGGTTGATACGCCCGGTATTGCGCAAAACAATGCGCGCTTGCGGGGTCTTGGCGGAGGCTTTTTCGATTTCGGGGTAGTACCAGTTGCGCTCGATGGTACGGGTACCGGGGGCGGCGACCTTGACGCCCGAGCTTAAAATAGCCGGGATTTGCTGCGGCGAGACATCGCCGTAAATGATGCTTTTTTCGCTGTCTTGGTCAACGAGCATGATGACCGGCTCGGCGTAACAAAGGCCCATGCAGCCGACCTCGGAGACCTCGATGTCGTTCTCCAGCTGGCGGCTGTTGATTTCCTGAAAAATGGCGTCCAATACGGGCTTGGTCCCGGCGGCGATGCCGCAGGTGCCGAGTGACACCAACAGTTTAAGCGGACGTTTGGGTTGACTTTTGAAGGCAGAGATAAATTTCTGCAAATCCTTGCTGTCTTTAATTTTAGACATGATTATTTCACTCCGATTCTTAGATTTGAATTACTCAGCGCAGTCTTTGATGATGTCATTGACCATATCGGCGGAGACATTGCCGTAGATCTTGTCATTGACCCGGACGACCGGGGCAAGACTGCAGGCGCCGACACAACGCAACGAGCCGAGAAAATATTTCCCGTCCTTGGTGGTGTGGCCTTCCTCGACATCCAACACGCGTTTGAATTCATCCAAGACTTTGCCAGCGCCTTTGACGAAGCAGGCAGTCCCCATGCAGACGTTGATTTTGAAACGCCCGATGGGTTTGTCGGTGAAATAACTGTAGAAACTGATCACCCCGTAAACTTCCGCACGCGAAATCGCCAACTTGGTGCAGATGAATTGCTGCACTTCTTCGGGCAGATAGCCGAAAATGTGCTGCGCACGGTGGAGGATCTGGATCAGAAATCCGCGTTTGCGGCCCGGATCCTTGGTGATTTGCAGTTTGTCGATGTACGCTTCCAGCTCGGCGTACTTCTCCGACTGCATTTTTTGTGATTTTTTATCACTGCTTTTGGAATGGCATTTACAACTCATTGTCCCTTACTCCTAATGATTTAGCCACATGATTAATATGTTATAACCCCGGCAACCGACTTATCTTAACGATAAATTTGCTACCGGTGTCATAAGCCACTATTTGAAACCATAATTCCGAAAACCGTCGTTCCTATATACTAGCGCCAAAAAACGAAAATTCAAGCTCGAAATCGAAAAAAAAAGAAATAATCGGCAAAATATTTGCAATCGTTTCCAAGCCGTGCTAACTTATTCCCCGACAAGCGCAATGAGTGATTGCGCCAATGCCAAATCAAGGAAAATTATCATGAAAAAATATCCTGTGCGCCCGTTGCGCCCGAGAGTGATGCTCGACGGCGTCTGGCAGCTGCAAATCGACGGAAAAACCACGCTTGCCGCCGTCCCCGGCTGCTTTGACAGCCATCTCGATAATTATAACCGGCGCGGTGAAGCCGTTTACCGGCAGACGGTCAATGTCGCGGCTGACGGCAATTACCGTTTGCATTTTGAAGGGGCGGGTCTTTACGCCGAGGTGTATTGGGACGGTCAATTGCTGGGCAAATGCGTCACGCCTTACACCCCGTTTGCGTTTGACATCGCCGCCGGAGCGGGGCATCATCAGCTAAGTGTGTTGATCGACAACCGTTTCAGCCGCGAGCGCACGCCGTTGTTTTATCCTTTTTTTGACTTTTACGGCTATGGCGGGATTTACCGCAGTGTTTATTTGCAAAAACTCCCGGCCAAGCGGTTGGAGCAAGTGAAAATCACCACCCGTGATTATCGGACGGGGGCGATTGAGCTAGATCTCGCATTTGTTGGAGTTGCCGACGGTAAACTACCGATATCGATTGCTTTTGACCATGCGGACGGGGTGGAGTTTGAGGCCGAGGTCAAGGCCGGGCACGCCCGCTTGACCTTGATGGTGCCGCATCACCGCGTTTGGTCGCCGGAGAGCCCCGACTTGCACGAAATCACCGTTGATGCCGGGTTTGACGTCATTGTTGATCGCTTCGGCATCCGCACCGTGCGCGCGGCCAACGGAAAAATTTATCTCAATGATAAAGCGGTTTATTTGCATGGGGTCAACCGCCATGAGTCGCACCCGGTGTATGGGGCGGCGATGCCGTTAAATATTGCGCTGGAAGACGTCAAATTGATGAAGTCGCTCAATTGCAACTTTGTCCGTCTCGTTCATTACGAGCAAAGCGGCGAAATTTTGGAGTTGTGCGACGAGGTCGGCTTATTGGCTTGGGCGGAGAGTTTGGGCTGGCAAAATCCGCCGGAGGACTTGCAGAATCCGGAAATCGTCAAGCTCTTGACCCATGCCACGGCACAATTGGTTGAAAACAACTTTAATCACCCGAGCGTGATCATCTGGGCGTTTCTCAATGAGAGCTGCTCTCAGGACGAGCGCGGTGTCGACTGCTACCGGCAGCTGGCGGCCACCGTCCGGCAGCATGATCCGACGCGTCTGGTGTCGTTTGCAAGCGATAAAAACGTCAAGGATTTGTGTTTACAATTTGCCGACGTGGTGAGTTTCAACTTCTATCCGGGGTGGTTCAGCGATCTCTCATGGGATTACTCAAGCTTCACCCCGATCAAGCCCGCGTTGGACCGGCTGGCCGCCTTCGCCGATCGGGAGGACCTCAAGGACAAGCCACTCATCATGTCCGAAATCGGCACCACCGCCTTGTACGGTTTGCGCGACCCGGGGATGGCCCAATGGAGCGAGGATTTCCAAAGTCATTATTTGGAAACCGTGCTGGACGCGGTGTTTGCCAATCCGCGCTTTACGGGGATTGCGATTTGGCAATTCGGCGACGCCAAAAGTTATGTTAATGTCGGCGAAATCCGGGGAAAAGTCCGCGGCTACAACTGTGCCGGGTTGGTCGATGAGTATCGCCGCTGCAAGCTGTCATTTTTTACCGTCAAGGACAAGTACGGCAAACATGCGGCCGCGACCAATTAGTTTTTGTCGCGCAATACTTTAATCAAGTCGATGATGCAGCGGGTGTAGCGGACCTTGGAGTCGCCGATCTCTTGCCACGACCGGAGGGTGACTTCCTCGACATCGCGGCAGATGCGCTCGCGACCGTAATGTTTGCTCAGGCGTTTCAACATCTCGACGTCAAAAAACCAGCGGCTGACAAAAGGCCGCGGCGCGATGACCGCCACCGCCTCCTTTTTGATCAGCTTGGCGCCGCACTGCGAGTCGTACACCGGGAGCTTGAGGTGCCAGCTGATGACGGTCGCAAAGACGCGACTCACCAGATGGCGGACAAAATTGCGCTTGACACTGGCCCCCAGCCGCATCAGCCGGCAGCCGGTGATCATCAAACTCTCCGTGCGGATTTTTGCGGCAAAGACGGGCAATTCGTCCAAACTTGTCGCCAGATCGGCATCCCAAAAAGCGATCCACCCGGCGTCACTTTTGAGGGCTTGGAGCATTCCGGTGCGGACTGCTTCGGCTTTGCCGCCGTTGACGGCAAGCTCCAGTACGCTGATTTGCGGATGTTTGACGCTTTGCAAGAGAGCGAGTGTACCGTCGCTGCTGCCGTCATCGACAAACAAAAACGATACCTCGTTGTGTCGGTCGGCAAAGTCGGCAAAGCGGCTGATTTGCAGCCGTTTTGCTTCGTTGTAGCAGGGGATGATAATTACGGTTTTCGGCAAATGGCAAAGCATGAGAGCCCCGGCAAGTTAAGTTTGAGTTGATGCAGCATAAGTCCCAAGGCAACATCCGTTTTGAGGATGGCGGCCCAAAGCGGATTAAGGTGTCCGGTTTGCTGCAATTTGGGAGTCGCGTCGCTTTCGGGTTTGTTTTGGAGCCATTTTTGCGCAACCCGAAAGGGCAGCAGTGACGTAAATAAATGGCCGCTGTCCTTGACCTCAAGTCCGGTGGCGGTGAGCACTTTGACCAGTTGCCCGCGGCGGTAACGGCGGAAATGGTGCAAAAAGCGGTCGTGCTCCGAAAACAGGCTTTGCCACGCCGGGACGGTGACCGCCACCGTCGCTCCCGCCGTGAGCAAATCGAGTATTCGCCTTAAAAAGGTTTTTTCATCCTCAATGTGCTCCAGGACATCAAACAAAAACAACGCGTCAAAGGTCATTCCGGCTGGAATTTCCGCGGATAACGTGATGTTGCGCGGGAAATCCGGACGGGTGGTGAAAAACGCGATGAGCTCGGGCGTGAATGCCGTGTCCACTCCGTAAAATTGGCACCCGGGATGCCGGTTGGCCAGCTCTCTCAGCATGGCGCAGTCGCCGCAGCCGATTTCGAGAGCCCGTTGCCAATTACGGTCACCGAGCAGCCGCGTGACGGCATAACCTTTGGCCTGTTCCCAAAAGTGACGCGGTTTACCGTAACTTTCGGTATTAAACTCACAAAGATCCATTACGGCCCTTTGGTTTCGATTTTTTGGATGTTATAAGCGAGATTGGGGTCGTCCGGCCGCAGCACCTGCGCTTTTTTCCAGCTTCTCAAAGCGCCGGGGTGATCGTTTTTAAGATAAAGCGAAAGCCCCTCGGCAAACAAGAGATCATACTCGGTGCCGTATTTTTGCCGGGTCATGGTATCCAAAAGGCCGGTCGCGCCGGGCACGTCGCCCTGTCGCAGCAACCGGGTGGCGCGGTAGAGGATGATTTCAGGCATAAACAGCTCTTTGGAGTAAACCTCCGGCAGTTTGTCGTCGTGGCACAAGGTTTTAAAATACTCGTCGGCATTTTCGTTGTCGCCCTCATAGATGGCCGCGAGATTGATGAACATCAGCCCCGAGTTAAAATTGATTTCGCGTCGCCGGGGGGAAATAATGCCGCTGCGCTCGATGAAATAGTTGCCGGCGAGTTTCAAAAGTTCCGGCTTCTGTTTATTTTTGCCGGTGAGCCCCAAGCCTTCGATGGCTTTGGAGTTTGGCACCTCCGTCTCGCAGGCATAACGAAAGAGTGTTTCACTGTTGGTAAAGACCGGCAGATACATGCTGATCAAATAAAAATAATAGCAGCCGAGGACGGCAATCACCGCAAACGAAGCTTTGTACACAATCTCCATGCGGTGGCGCGCGTAACGGATCATCACCGCCAAAAAAATCCAGACCGCCGCCGAGACAAAGAAACTGTAGCGGTCGGCGTAATCGGAGTTGGTGAATTCGCCGCTGTTAAGCACCGGCAGCACCAACCCGGCCGCAATCAGCGAAAACCCGATGATGATCCGGTACGGCGTTTTGCCGATGTTGATCAATACGAGCGCGAGTAAAATCACGGCGACCCCGATCAGTGCCTGGCCGAATAAATGGTCATCATAAAAAGTCGGGTGGATGGGGTTGAGATCCACCGGCAGCACCGAGTTGCCGACGTAGCGCAAAAAATTGATGCCACAAATGATGATACTGTTGGGCGTCCCGGTGCCGGTGAGATCACTGAGGGTCATATAAAGTGAGAGCGTTATCCCCAAAACGCCGCCGACCGCCGGCGCGGCCAAAATTTTGCAATTGTATTTCCACGCCTCCGGCCGTTTGCAAAAGGCGTAGACGATCATTACCCCGAGCCCGGGCAGCACCCACGGTTTGGCGAGCATCGCCAAAAACAACAGCACCCCGGCTGCAATCGAGGTCTTTCCCAGACGGTAGCTGCGCAAAAACAGCCAAAACGCGGCAAAAGCGAGGGCGCCGCTCAGTACTGCTTTGCGCTCGGCGATCCAGGCGACGGACTCGACCCGGGCCGGGTTCCACGCCCACATGACGGTAAAAAAGACCGCCATCGTCATCGGGATATTGAGTTCGCGCATGATCATGTAAAGGAAAACTCCCGCCGCGCCGTAAATCAGAATATTATGCAAATGATACCCGGCCGGATTGAGGCCGAAAAGCCAGTGGTCAACCATTAGCGACAAGGTCATCACCGGCGTATAAACATGCTGCAACGTGCTCGTCAAGTTGTTCCAAACATTGGAGCCGGTCAATGCAATGTACGGATTTTTGAGGATAAAGCCGCCGTCGTCCCACTCCATCAAAAAGTTAAAATTGACCGCCGGCCAGTAGGGCAGCATGACCAGCAAAAAGCACATTGCGGGTACTACGATTTTTTCGGGCAATTTTACCATTTAAGTTTCCTCTCTTTCGGGTGGCTCACTCAAGGCGGATGCGCGGGTCGGCCCAGGCGTAGGCCAGGTCCGCCAACAGATTGATGACGACGAATAAGAGCGCGCTGGTGATCACGAGCGCCTTTAACAATTGCAAATCGGAGTTGTACAAGGCGTCAATTCCGGCGAAGCCGAGCCCGGGAATGCCGAAAAAGGACTCGAGGAGCAGGCTCCCGGTAAACAAAAACGGCAGCGCCGCGCTGGCGCGGGTGATGATTTGCACCGCTGCGTTGCGCAAAAGGTGTTTGCTGTAAATCGTGATGGGTGAGCAGCCTTTGGCAGCGGCGGTCCGCAAATACTCTTTTTGGAGCTCGTTGACAAACACTGTGCGGTAAAAACGCACATTGCCGCCGATGCCGGAGACAATCCCGACGATGACCGGCAAAAAGAGACAGTTAATTGACCCCCATCCCCACACCGGAAACAAATTGTAATAGTACCCCAAAAACCATTGGGCAAAGATAATTACGACCAGATAACTGATGCTCATCCCGGCGACTGAGAGGATGACCAGCATCCGGTCAACGAGGGTGTTTTTAAACGCTGAAGCGATCAATGCCAAAATGAGGCCGATGATCATTTCCCCTAAAAAGATCGGCACCATGATCGCCAGCGACGGCCAGACGCCGCGCTTCAAAATCTCAATGATCGGCTCGCGGGTGGTTAAGGTCTTGCCGAAATTTAAAAACGTCACATAGGGGTACTCGCCGGAAATGTTGACGATTTCTCTCACCGAGCGGAAGAGCTGGGAGTTAAATGCCGAATTCTGCACCCGGTAAAAAGTAACGCTGTCGATCAAGTTGGCGCCGGCGAGGACAAAGATGTCGCCGGCGGGGACTGTCGATATCTCGGTTTTGCCGTCGTCACGGCTGATTTTTGCGACAATCGGGTCGTTGCCGACATAATTGGCGGAGAAGGTAAGTTGGTCGCCGTCAAGCTTGACACGGGGGAGCAAGGCGGAGTTTTTTTGATAATTGCTGTAGCGGTTGGTGGGACAATATTTGCCGTAAAAGAGCGGCAGATCGGCCCCCAATTCGCGGCGCAGGGCGTCGACTTCGCCCACGCCCGCGTTTTTGCCCAAAACGGCCCCGGCCGGGTCCCCGGCGGCGATATTAAACAACACAAAGGTTAATATCACCACCCCCAGCAAAATCAAAATCGAGTACAAACTTCTCCGGCAAACGAACCATAACATGGCTTTTTCTTTTCTCCCCCCGGTGCGCGTTTTGGCGCATCAATCCATAATAAGATAGCCGTCCTTGCATCAATATCAAGAGTTATCGCTCAAAATAAACGCAAAAAGTTTGATTTTTTAACTGAAATTTTAACTTTACGGGGTTGAATTTTGATGATTGCCGATTTATATTTGAAATCAAAAAGTGCGAGGAGTTCCTTTATTTATGGCGCAAAGCATACCGTCTCTCTTATTGCATACTTGCTGTGCCCCGTGCGCTGTCGGCTGCGTTGACCGGCTGCTCAACGAGGGGCGCATGGTCGAGCTTTTTTACTCCAACAGCAATCTTTTAAACAAAGATGAGTTTGATCTCCGTTTGGATTCGGTGCGGAAACTGGCTGATCGCTACAGCCTCAAACTTCACGTTGACGAATATTTGCACCTCTCCTGGCAGCAGGCGATCTCGGGGCTGGAAAACGAACGCGAGGGGGGGCTCAGATGCCTGAGCTGCTTCGCCTTTTCGCTGGAACGCACCGCTCGCTATGCGCAAAAGCTCAATTACACTTTTTGCACCAGCTTGACCGTAAGCCCGCACAAAAACTCCAGTGCGATTTTGGAGAGCGGCAAGCGTTTCAATCACTTTGAGCCGCATGACTTCAAAAAGCGTGACGGCTTCCAAACCGGCCGCGCTTTGGCGCGCGAGCACGGCTATTATCTGCAAAACTTCTGCGGCTGCGAATATTCGCTTACTTGATTTTAAACGAGTCTTTGAGTGTCACGGTACGGTTGAATACCGGGCGGTCTTTGCTTCCGTCCGGGTCCGGCGTAAAGTAGCCGATGCGCTCAAATTGCACGTTTTGCCCGACCTTGATGTCGGCCAAAGCCTTCTCCAGATAACCGGTGACGACCTTTAAGGAGTCGGGGTTGAGCTGGGTCAAAAAGTCACTGCCGTTGGCGCCCGGATCCTCGACCGCAAAGAGCTTGTCATACAGCCGGATTTCGCCCGCGCAATGTTCCGTCGCTGATACCCAGTGGATCGTCCCCTTGACCTTGCGGCCGTCGGGAGCGGTGCCGCCGCGGCTCTCCAAGTCAATGGTGCACTCGAGCTCCTTGACTTCGCCGTCAGATCCGGTAATGACGTTTTCGCATTTCAGCAAATAACCGTAGCGCAACCGGACTTCTTTGCCCGGCGAGAGCCGGTAGTAGCCCTTGGGGGGCTCCAGCATAAAGTCGGATTTCTCGATGAAAAGCTCGCGGGTAAAGGCGATTTTGCGGCTGCCCGCTTCCGGGTCCTCGGGGTTGTTGACCGCATCGAGGTAATCGATTTTACCGGCGGGGAAGTTGGTGATGGTCACCTTTAAGGGGTCGAGTACGGCCAAATAGCGCGGCGACGAGGAGTTGAGCTCCTCGCGGACGCAGTGCTCCAGCAACGCAAACTCGGTGATGCCGTCAAATTTGGTAATGCCGATTTTTTTGCAGAAATTGCGGATTGCCGAGGCCGGAATGCCGCGGCGGCGCATCCCGCAGATGGTGGGCATGCGGGGGTCATCCCAGTTGCTCACATATTTTTCCTTGACGAGTTGCAGGAGTTTGCGCTTGCTCATTACGGTGTAGTTTAAACTCAAGCGAGAGAACTCATACTGTTTGGGCGGCGTCGGAAAGTCGAGATTGGCCAGCACCCAGTCGTAGAGTGGGCGGTGAATCTCAAACTCCAAGGTGCACAACGAGTGGGTCACGTTTTCGAACGCGTCCTCCAGGGGGTGGGCATAGTCGTACATCGGGTAGATGCACCATTTGCTCCCCTGACGGAAATGGTCGACGCGGCGGATGCGGTAGATGGCGGGGTCGCGCATGTGGATGTTGGGCGAAGCCATGTCGATTTTGGCGCGCAAGACCATCGCCCCGTCAGCGAATTCGCCGTTTTTCATCCGGGTAAAAAGGTCGAGGTTTTCCTCGATTGAGCGCTTACGGCCCGGCGACTCTTTGCCGGGAGCGGTCAGATTGCCGCGGTAAAGATCCCAGTCGTCGGCCGAGAGGTCGCAGACATAGGCCTTGCCGCGTTTGATGAGCTCAATCGCGCACTCGTACATTTTGTCAAAGTAATCGGAGGCGTAAAAAAGATTGTCGCCAAAGTCAAAGCCGAGCCACTTGACATCGTGGATGATTGACTCGACGTACTCGGTTTCTTCTTTGGTCGGATTTGTGTCGTCCATCCGCAAGTTGCAGTGGCCGCCAAACTCCTGCGCGATGCCGAAGTCAAGGCAGATCGCCTTGGCGTGGCCAATGTGCAAATAACCGTTGGGCTCGGGCGGAAAACGGGTGACCACTTGGCCGTTATATTTGCCGCTTTTGACATCGTTGGCGACGATTTCGCGGATGAAGTCCGCTGGTGTATTGTCGAGATTTGCTGTTGATTCTTCCATGATTTTATCCCGGATGTTTGGGGTTTATTGTAAATAAAATTGCTCTTATAAACGAAAATTTCTTAATATAACATAATCCTCATATTGAAATTTTCCAACTTAAGATGTATCTTTTATAATAAGAATATTGGTTTTTTTTACTGAGGATGCTTTTTTTTATGGAAATTATCAAGCTTTGGGCCGATGACGGCAGCGATTTTCAGCCGTACTTGGAGACATATTTGTTAAAGGGCGCCAAAAAACCGCTGGGTGCGGTGATTGTCTGCCCGGGCGGCGGTTACGCGGTGCGCGCTCCCCACGAGGCGGCGCCGATTGCGCAAAAATTCAACGACCTCGGGTATCATGCCTTTGTATTGCATTACCGGGTGGCCCCGTATCATTTCCCGGATGAAACGCGTGATGTGCTGCGCGCCGTCCGTATCGTGAGAGCCAATGCCGACCAATGGGGCATTGTCAAAGACAACATCGCCGTCAGCGGCTTTTCGGCAGGCGGTCATTTGTGCTTGTCCTCCGGTACTTTGTTTGAGGATGTCGACTCGACCGCGGGCGACCAATATGACGCCGCAAGTCCGCGCCCGGACGCTTTGATCGGCTGTTACCCGGTGGTTAACATTACCGAACCTTTCGGTCACGGCGGCAGCGGCAAAAATTTGTTGGGCGACCGTTATGAGGACAAAAAGTTCGCCGGGCTTTTTGACTTGGAGAAACGCGTCACCAAGGCGACGCCGCCCGCATTTTTGTGGAGCAGCGCCGACGATCAGGCGGTCAATGTCGAGAACTCGATCCGTTTTGCTCAGGCAATGTGGAAATTGGGCAACACCGCGGCCTTGCACGTGTTCCCGCACGCGCACCACGGGGTAGGTCTCGCACCGGATTTTCCGGATATTTTAGTATGGCCGGAGCTGGCCGCCAAGTTTTTGGAAGTCAGCTGCAAATTTGCCCGGGTGAAGTAATATGGGACAGATCGTTTTTTCGGCAAAATTCAAGCGCGATTATGTCGCTTATCTGGCGGTGGTGATTTTTTTCGCCATCGTCATTGCCGAAGTTTTTCTCGCGGTCAGCATTCCGTGGTACTTAAAGCGTGAGGGCTCGTTGGCGTTTGAAGTGCGCAAGCTCAAGATGCTGGAGTCTTTCGACGTGGCGCGGGGTGTCGCCGGCAAGGTCAATACCAACGACGAAGTCGGCCTTTTGGAGTATAAATTGGTCAATCACAATTTAAACATGCTTGCCATTTACCTGCGGGCTTACAGCAAAAATATCACCTCCGAGGACATTGACTCCATTAATACGACCGTATCCGGACTCTTGCCGGTATTGCACGAGATCCAAAAAGGGAAACATTACTCGCTGGACCGGCAGCTTGACTTTACCGGATTTTACCAAAAAATAACCGAAGAAAATCCTTATGCTCAAAAAGATAATTGATCGCTTCGGCAATCTCCGGATCGCCGTCATCGGCGATTTGATGCTGGATGTTTATTTGTGGGGAAAGGTGAGCCGGATTTCGCCGGAAGCACCGGTCCCGGTCATCAACATTACCAAAGAGAGCTGCTGTCTGGGCGGCGCCGCCAATGTGATGCGCAATATTTCGACCTTGGGCGCCTCCGCTTATGCGTTCGGCGTACTTGGTGAAGATAAAGCGTCCGAAACCGTCCTTAATGAGATGGCGCATTTAAGAATTCGTCACGAGTACATTGTCCGCGACCGCCGCCGCCGGACGACCGAAAAGCGCCGGGTGATGGCGGTGACACAGCAATTGTTGCGCGAGGATTATGAAGATATTACCCCGTTGGCGGATGATTTGCGCCGCCGGATGGTGGACGGAGTGCTGGCGTTGATTCGCGCCAAGGCGGTTGACGCGGTGATTTTTGAAGATTACGGCAAAGGCGTGTTGACCGACTGGATGCTTAAGGATATCATCGACGAAGCTAAAAAGTACGGCGTCATTACCGCTTTGGATCCCAAGCCCGGGAGTCTCGCTCCCGTCCAAGGGTTGACAGTAATGAAGCCCAACCGCAACGAAGCCTTTGCCATGAGCGGCGTCCGCGACGAGTCGGAGGGCAGCGTTCCGCCGACGGAGGATAAGAGCTTGACGGCTGCCGCCGAGACCTTGCGCGAGCGCTGGCAGGTGGAAAATTTATTGATTTCTCTCGCATCGCACGGCATGGCGCTCTTTGGCCCCGATGGGGTCAAGTGGATCCCGACGCAGGCGCGGGAAGTCTTTGACGTTTCCGGGGCGGGCGATACGGTTACGGCGACCTTTGCTTTGGCAATGGCCGCCGGCGCCACGGCCGAAGATGCTGCGATGATTGCCAATTATGCAGCCGGGGTGGTGGTAGGCAAGATCGGCACTGCTCCGATTCACCTCGAAGAGTTGCGCAAGGTCATCGCCTCGGTGTCATAAACTTGATTGACGGCAAATATCTTTTTGTCGGCGGAAAGGCAATATGGCGACAAGGGAAACACTTTCATCACGATTGGGCTTTTTGCTGTTAAGCGCCGGTTGCGCCATCGGCTTGGGCAATGTTTGGCGCTTTCCGTTTATTGTCGGAGCTTACGGCGGCGGCTTGTTTGTCCTGATTTATCTGCTTTTTTTATTCATCTTTGGCTACCCGATTTTAACGATGGAGTTGGCGATGGGTCGCTCTTCGCGTAAAAATCTGGTGGGTGCTTACGAGTCGCTGGCCTCCACGCATCACCGATTTTGGTGCAATTGCGGCTGGGTGTTTATCTCCGGCAATCTTGTTTTGCTCATGTTTTACTCCGTGGTATCGGGATGGATGGCCGCCTATGTCTGGAAATTTTCGACCGGTCAACTGGCGGGGGCGGACAGCGCATCAGCGGCGAAATTATTCGGCGAATTCATCGGCAACCCCGGTCAAATGATCGGCTGGATGCTTTTTACGGCGGCGTTTTCGGCCGTCATGTGTTTTACCGGTTTGCGCAACGGGGTAGAGAAAAGCGTTAAAATCATGATGATTTTGCTTTTTTTGATGTTGCTCTTATTGGGTGGCTATGCGCTTACTTTGCCCGGGGCGGCGGCGGGCATGACCTTTTATTTGCAGCCGTCGCTGGTTAACATTGATAAAAACGGCTTGCTGCAAGTTGTGATGGCAGCGATGGGGCAGGCGTTTTTTACCTTGAGCCTGGGGATCGGCTCAATGGCGATTTTTGGCAGCTACGTCGACCGCAGCCGCGCTTTGGCCAATGAAAGCATTTACATCATTGTCCTTGATACCTTGGTGGCGCTGTTGGCCGGGGTGATTATTTTTCCGGTGTGTTTCTCTTATGGGGTTGATGTCACCTCCGGTCCCGGCTTGATCTTTATCAGTCTCCCGGCGGTATTTGCGCAACTTAACTACGGCCAGTGGTTGGGGGCGTTGTTTTTTGTTTTTATGACGATTGCCGCTTATACCACGGTGATTGCGGTGCTGGAAAATCTGGTGGCGCTGTTGATGGATCAATTTCAGTTGGCGCGCCATCGGGCAACGGTGACGGCGGCGCTGACCGTGTCATTGCTGTCGGTGCCTTGCGCGCTCGGATTTAATCTCTGGAGCAATTTTGCGCCGATGGGCAAGGGCTCAACTGTGCTTGATTTGGAGGACTTTATTTTGAGTGCCAACATGCTGCCTTTGGGGGCGCTTTGTATCGTTATCTTTTGCACCCGGCGTTACGGCTGGGGCTGGTGCGGATTTTTAACCGAAGCCGACGCCGGGCAAGGGCTCAAGTTTCCGGCATTTATGCGCGGTTATCTGTTTTACGGCCTGCCGCTTTTGATTGTTTTAATTTTTATCTTCGGCTACTACAGTTTGCTGCAATAAAAAAACGGACCGGATTGCTCCGGTCCGCTTTTTTATGTGATCTACGGCCACCACATGGTACCGACGTAATTGCCGTAGGGAAACCATTGATCGGAGATGGGGCTTCCGGCGATACCGTCGTAGAGCTTGTTAAAACGCTTTTGTTCGGCATGGCCGTCAAAAAAAGCGGTCCCGGCGGTACCGTGATGACGGTAGGCAACCAAGCGGTAACCGTCATCGGCAGAGGTGGTGAGTTCGCCGACTTTATAATAATTGTTGGCGGTATTGATATTTGCACTCCAGACAGAGAGCCAGGTGTCGCCGCGGTGGTCGATGAGGGCAATTTTGGTGCTCGGTTTTTTGACTTTGTTGGATTTGAAAAAGCGCTTGGTGTTGCCGTTGGTATCGTTGGTCTCGCCGGGCATCAATTCTCCGCCCTGCCAAGCTGAGGCCAGGACCCGAAACACTTGGACCATCGAGGCCGGGGTCGTGTCACTGTTGGCAACCGAGGCGGTCTTGGGACAGATCATATTGCGGCTCCAGGAGTTGACGCCCCAGTCGCGGTCCCAGACCTTGACGTTAAGTAAATCGATGAACTCAAGTGTGGCTAAGCCGCGAACGGTGCTTGCTCCCCATTTTTGCGAGTTGGGCAGACAAGCCCCCCGGTTGTTGTCGGAGTACATTTGCCAGGCGGTGGCGTATTGTTTAAATAATCCGGTGCATTTGATTGCCTGCGCTTTTTCGCGCGCCTGATTTAATGCGGGGAGCAGCATGGAGGCCAAAATGGCAATAATCGCGATGACGACCAGGAGCTCGATCAGGGTAAAATATTTTTTCATAATTTTCTCCAGCGCATATTTTTTCTGTTAATATTATACTGTAAAATTTGCCCGCCGTCAATAAGCAAGTATCAATTTTAATATATATTTTAGCAATTTTAAGAGTCGGTCCGGCAAGGTGTCGCAATCATTGTTGGTGGGGATGCTGAAAATTGCAAAAAAATGATTTTTTTTTTGAGAAAAATGTGGAAAAAATGATGGTCACGGTATCTATTATACAGGGGATAGATCAATTTACCAAAGAGGTGCTTATATGCTTTCCAAATCCAGTTTGAGTTTCATGGAAAAATTTATGACCAGCGCGAGCCCGTCCGGCTTTGAAATCGAGGCGGCGGGAGTATTTCGCAGCTATATTACCCAGTATTGCGACCGGGTTGAGACCGATGTCATGGGCAATACCATCGGCATTCTTAACGAAAAAGCCCCGCTCAGGGTAATGATCGCCGGGCACTATGACGAAATCGGCTTTCAGATCGTTTATATCAATGATGACGGTTTGCTCTATTTTCGCCCCAACGGCGGGATTGACAAACTTAATGTTCCCTCGTCCGAAGTCGAAATTTTGACCGCCAAAGGGCGGATCCCGGGCGTGATCGGCAAAAAGCCGATCCATTTGCTGAAACCCGCCGAGCGTGACACGCCGCCCGATTTGTCCGATATGTGGATCGATATCGGCGCCGCCGACCGCAAACAGGCCGAGGCGATGGTCGAGATCGGCGATCCGGTGGTGCTTAAGGCCAATTTTAAGATTTTGAATAAAACGCGCGTAATGTCCAAAGGGATGGACGACAAAGTCGGCGCTTTTATCGTCGCCGAAGTGATGCGCGAGCTCTCCAAACGCAAGCTTAATGTTGCGGTGTACGGTGTCGGCACCGTCCAGGAAGAGCTCGGACTTCGCGGCGCGACCACCAGCTCCTTTAAAATTGATCCGGCGATCGGTTTCGCCATTGACGTCGGTTTTGCCACCGATTTGCCGGATATTCCCAAGAAGCTTTTGGGGGATATCAAACTGGGCGGCGGCGTTGAGCTGAGCCGCAGCGCCGACAATAATATTGTGTTGGGCAAACTCGTCCGCAGCGTGGCAAAAAAGCATAAAATCGCCTTTCAGGAAACCGCGGCCCACCGTGCCAGCGGCGGTACCGACACTTCGCAAATCCAGATGACCCGCAGCGGTGTGGCGACGGCCTTGTTGAGCATCCCCAACCGCTATATGCACTCGCCGGTGGAAATTTGCGATCTGGCCGATATTGAGGGGGCGATCAAACTTTTGGTCGAGACCATCAGCGCGTTGAAAGGCGACGAAAAATTCATCCCCGGTTTGGATTAAACTTATGACACAAATGGAGTTGGCCGGCGCCCTCAAGCGGCGGCAAAGCGGCAAACGCAACATCAAAGGGTACACCAATACCAAGAGTTTCAACCGTCTGGCGGGACACCACACCGCCCCCAACAGCATGCGGGCCGACGGTTATTACTCGCTGGCGCGTTTTTTGTTTTGCGCGTTTGCCATTTTATTTTTGGCGGTCGGTATCTTTTTTGCAACATTTTAGGAGAAGAATATGGCAAAATTTATTGTAACCGGCGGCGCCGGTTTTATCGGCTCGGCGGTGGTCCGGCTGTTGATTCAAAAAACCAGTCATGAAGTCTGCGTGTTGGATAAGTTAACATATGCCGGAAATTTGGAGTCGCTGGCCGAAGTCTCCTCCGATTCGCGCTTCCGGTTTGAAAAAGCGGACATTTGTGATAAAGCGGCGCTGGATCGGATTTTTGCCGATTTTCAGCCGCAATATGTGATGCATCTGGCGGCGGAGTCGCACGTTGACCGTTCGATTGACGGACCCGGGGAGTTCATTCAGACCAATGTGGTGGGGACTTATACTTTGCTCGAGGCCGCGCGCAAATACTGGAGCACACTCGGTGACGAAGCCAAAAAGGCGTTCCGTTTTCACCACATCTCGACCGATGAAGTATACGGCGATTTGGAGGGCCCGGAGGATTTGTTTACCGAGACCACACCTTATGCGCCCAGCTCTCCTTACTCGGCCAGCAAGGCTTCCAGCGACCACCTGGTCCGCGCCTGGCTCCGCACTTTTAAGCTGCCGACGGTCGTCACCAATTGCTCCAACAACTACGGCCCCTACCACTTTCCGGAAAAGTTGATCCCGCTCGTGATTCTCAACGCTTTGGCGGGCAAACCTTTGCCGGTCTACGGTACCGGTTGCCAGATCCGCGACTGGCTGTTTGTCGAAGATCACGCCCGTGCCTTGTATTTGGTGGCCACCGAGGGGGCGGTCGGTGAAACTTACAACATTGGCGGCCATAATGAGAAGAAAAATATTGAGGTGGTGAAAACCATTTGCTCCTTGCTTGACGAACTGCGTCCGCGCGCTGACGGCAAAAAATATGAGGAGCAAATCACCTTTGTCGCCGACCGGCCGGGTCATGATTTGCGGTATGCGATCGACGCCTCCAAAATCGGCCGCGAGCTCGGTTGGAAGCCCGCCGAAACCTTTGACAGTGGTTTGCGCAAAACAGTCGAGTGGTACTTGAGTCATCGCGACACGTGGTGCAAGCGGGTTTTGGACGGTTCTTACAAGTGTGAACGACTTGGATTGGGAGGAAAATAATGAAAGGTATTGTATTGGCTGGCGGCGCCGGCAGTCGTCTGCATCCGGTGACCATGGGTGTCTCCAAGCAACTGATGCCGATTTATGACAAACCGATGATCTATTACCCGATCTCGGTACTGATGCTCTCGGGCATCCGCGATATTTTGATCATCACCACGCCGGAGGATCAGCCGTCATTTATGCGTCTTTTGGGCGACGGCAAGCGTTTCGGCGTATCCTTGACTTACGCGGTGCAACCGTCCCCGGACGGGTTGGCGCAGGCGTTTATCATCGGCGAAGAATTCATTGGCAAAGACAATGTGGCGCTGGCCTTGGGCGATAATATTTTTTACGGCGCCGGATTTCAGGGGAAATTGCGCAAAGCCGCGGCTCAGGCCGAGGGTGCGACTGTCTTCGGCTACTGGGTTTGTGACCCCGAGCGTTTCGGCGTGGTGGAGTTTGACGCCAACGGCAAAGCGGTCAATATTGAGGAAAAACCGGCCAAGCCGCGCTCCAATTATGCGGTCACCGGACTTTATTTTTATGACAACGATGTGGTGCGCATCGCCAAATCGATCAAGCCATCGGCGCGCGGTGAATTGGAAATCACCACCGTCAATCAGGAGTACCTCAACGCGGGTAAGCTCAACGTCGAGCAATTGGGCCGCGGTTTCGCCTGGCTGGATACCGGCACCCATGACAGCTTGCTCGAAGCCGCCGACTTTATCCGCGTGATTGAGCGCCGTCAGGGGTTGCAAGTTGCCTGTCTTGAGGAAATCGCCTGGGAAAACGGCTGGCTCACCACCGAGGAGCTGTTGGCCGCGGCGAAATTTTTCAGCAAGACCAATTATGGGCAATATTTGCTCAAGCGCGCCACCGAGGGAAAATAAGTGTGTATGCGCCGCCGGGAGTGGTTTTTTCGCTTGGGCTTGTTTGTCTTGGTGACAGTGCTCTTTGGCGCATTTGCCCCCTTGGGGGTCGGGCTCCATCATGACGGCGTGATGCTCAAACCGGCGTTGGATGTGGCGGCGGGGCAGGTTATTTTTAGAGATACCTTTAACCAGTACGGTGCTTTTACCACTTTTTTTCAGGCTTTGGCAGTCAAGCTTTTCGGCGGCGAGCTGTTGGTGATCAAACATCAGACTGTACTGTTTTACGCCATGTCGGCGGTGATGTTGGATATCGTTTATGCGCGTTTTCTGTCCCGTTTTTTTCGTTGCATCATGCTTCTTTTGTTTCTCGGCCTAGCTCCGTTTTATCTTTTGCTGATGTTGCCGTGGTCGTCGGTGTATGCTTTGTTTTTTATGTTGTTGACCACCGAATTTGTCCTTCTGTTTGAGGAGCATGGCCGTAAAACTGATTTATTCATTGCCGGGATTGCGGCGGCGTTTGCCTTTGGCTGCCGTCAGCCCTGCGGGTGGGTGTTGGCCATCGGTGTGCCGATGGTGCTTGCCGCTCTTTGGTTTTTTGAGCGGCAGCCGGGCCGTATTTTTTGGCGCAACTGGGGAATTTTTGCCGGCGGCATCATGACGGTGATCGCTCCTTTTTTGTTCTATTTGTGGGTCAACCGGGCGGAGGAGGATTATTGGATCCAAACTTTTTCCTTTGTTTCGCGTTTCGGCTGGGAGCGCGGCGGCTCGGGCGACATCAAAAATATTATAATTACTTTTTTGCCGTATGACTCGACATTTGTAGTATTTCCGCTCGCGGTGGCCGCGGTGGGGGTGGCGGCATTGATAATGCTCTGGAAACATCAGACGGCGGACCGCTTGCAAGCATTGCAGCTGCTGACTGTGGTGATCTTGGCGATGGCTTCATACCATCAATACTACCCGGTGCCGTGTGAGCGGCACATGTATTGGGCGGCGATCCCGATGTTTGGCGTGTTTGCGTACGGTCTGCAACTTTTGTGGCGACGACCGTGGCCAAAGTCATGGCGCATCGCAATTTTGAGTTTATTTTTGTTGTATCCGGCGCTGGCGATCGGTTATCGGATCGATCACGGCGTCAAACGGCTGGCCGCGCCGTATCAGACGATGGCAATCACGGGGTTGCGGGGGATGAAACTTCCGCCACCGGAGGCGCGCGAGTATTTGCAGCTGCAAGCCGCTTTTGCCCGGATCCCCGCGGAATATCAAAAACTGCCTTACCTCAATTTTACCCCGGACGCCATCCTTTGCGTTTTTTTCCCGCAACCGACCAATCATCATCCGATGTTTGTCAACTGGAGAAATGATGTGTACCCGGACTATTTGGAGCAAACTTTGAAATTTGTCCATGAGTTTCATCCGGTGGTAATCGGTGTTCCGCCGGTGCTGTCGGAGTATGTGCCGACGGCCGGCTTCCCGTCAGGTCGTCCGCGTTATTTACTCGAGCTTTATACCGGCAAATTTTAAAGTATTTTGGTCAGTGCGTTGTAAAGATTTTTGGCGGCCGCGCTTTCGGCTTGTTTGCGATTAGCGGCTTTGCCGATGGCGACGAAATTTTTGAGAAAGACTTCAATTTCGTACAGCGGCAAATGCTCGGGACCGTAGGAGCGTAAAATCACATATTCGGGCGCAATTCCCCAGCGTTTTTGGCTGTACTCCTGCAGCAACCCTTTGGGGTTGAGATCAGTCAGCAGCTTTTTGGGGTCGTCAAACTCGCGAGTGATGAGGTCGAGGACAAATTTTTTGACCGCTTCAAAGCCGCGCTCCAAATAAATGGCGCCGATGACCGCCTCGAGCATATCCGACAACGTCGAGTTGCGCTCCTTGCCGTGGGCCTCGGTTTCGCCTTTGCCCATCCGGAGAAATTCTCCCAACTGAATGCTTTTGGCCACTTTGGCCAAGGCTTCTTCGCTCACCATGGCCGAGCGCATTTTGGTCATTTCTCCCTCGGGGGCATCGGGGTAGAGGTTAAAAATATACTCGGTTAAAATAATTTCCAACACCGCGTCGCCGAGAAACTCGAGGCGCTGGTTGTCATACTTGAGATTGTTTTCGACCGCATAGGAGCGGTGGGTGATCGCCTCTAATAATCGGGGGGAGTCGGCATCCTCCAAATGCAAGAGCCGCTTGAGTTGATTAATGTCTTGACTCATGGTTCCACGAATCCTTGCTGTATTTGTTTTGAGCGAGCATTTGCGCCTCGTTGATCCACTCATTGGGGATTTGGGCAGCCTTGAAATCAACCTTAAAGTGAATGCACAGCCCGGCCAGCAAGGCGTCGGCCAGCTTGCCGTGGTCGCCGCCGGAGGCGGTCAAAAGGACGCTTCCCTGATGCAAAATCCCGTTACGGGTGCGCCGCTGGGCGGCCCCGGCGTATTTGCTCCCGGCGTCGTCAACAATGTCAAATTTGCTCGGTGCCACAAAGCACTGCATGGTGGCCCGGTCGACGTCGGGGGTCTCATCAGCCTTGAGGATGCCCTTGACGCCCAAAACCTCCAGCATCGGGAGCATCGCCTCGTGAAAGACTTTGTAGCTCTCCAGTCGGTCGAGTTTGGCGATATCGTGACCGGCGGGGATGACGGCGGTGTAGGTTAAATCAATGTCGTGAAAGACGTTGCCGCCGCCGGTCGGACGGCGGACGACGGTATACTTGTTTTGGTACTCGGCAGGAAAATGCTGCGAGCTTCCGATCGACAGACTTGGCCGGTCCCAGGTGTAAATGCGGATCAACGGGCGGCCCAGTGAGCCGATGTTGGTCAACAGCACCTCGTCCATCGCCATGTTGAAAAAAGGATCGTGGACGGTGTCAAACCACAGTAAAAAATGTTCTCTCATTTGCGTACCCTCTGTGCGAGATATTTGACCCGGCGCAATAACCGGTGGTCATAAAGATCAAGATCGGTCTCCGCTTGGTAAGCGTCGGCAAATTGCCGGGAAATTTCCTGCGTTTCGCCGCACTTGGCGGACTTGACAAAGGAGGAAATCAGCCGGGCAAGCTCCCGCCGCCGCGACGACGCCGGCACTTGGCCGTAATCCCGGGCGTTATCCAAATCAATCACTCCAAAGGCCGGATTGCCCTCGGCATCGGTTGAACGGTAAATGTTACGCATATTCATGTCGCCGTGGACAATCCCGGCGCGGTGAATTGCCGCCAAAAGACGGCTGAGTGCCGCGATGTTTCGGGTGCGGTCGGTATGATAAAATGACTCGGGTTCGCGCGTCAATACGGTTTCCTCCGATCGCAAAGCACGGGTGAGCAAAACTTCGTACAATGGAAAGAACCCGAATTTTTTGACTGCCACTGCCGCCAGCACCTCGGGCGTCAGGATGCCGTTTTGGCGCAACACTGCCGCCGCGTGCTCAACGCGGCGGGTGCGCGGGGTGATAAAAATATGACGGAGCGAGTGAAAAAATCCGCGGTAACGGTAGAGTTTGTAAAACACATCGTCGACGATTACCGCGGTGATTTTTTGGCTCGATTTGCAAACAATCGCATTGCTGTTATTGAATGCTTCTTCGTACATCTTATTAAAGGTTGTCAATCACCAGTTGGCCGACTTCGGTGGTAGAGTACCCCATTTTGCCGGCAGCCATGGATTTGAGCTTGTTGCCGGTGACAAAGGCAATCGATTTTTCGATGGCCGCGCCGGCTTTTTTCTCGCCGAGGAAGTCCATCATCATCCCGGCGGCGCCAATGGCGGCCAACGGGTTGATGATATTGAGCCCGGTGTATTTGGGGGCGGAGCCGCCGATGGGCTCAAACATGCTGACCCCGTTGGGGTTGATGTTGCCGCCCGCGGCGACGCCCATGCCGCCCTGGGTCATGGCGGCGAGGTCGGTGATGATGTCGCCAAACATGTTGGCGGTGACGATGACGTCAAACCACTCGGGGTTTTTAACCATCCACATGCAGGTGGCGTCGACGTGGCAGTAGTCGGTCTTGACGCTCGGGAAATCCTTGGCCACTTCGTAGAAGACGCGCTCCCACAAGCCGAAAACGTAGGTCAAAACGTTGGTCTTGCCGCACAAGGTGACTTGTGCGATTTTGCCCGCCGCGAGGTCCTCGGGCTTGAGCCCGCGCCACGGATTGTCCTTGCTGTGGCGGCGCAATGCTTCCTCAAAGCTGAAACGGATGCAGCGCTCGACCTGAGCATAGGTGTAGATCATTTCCTGAATCGCGACTTCCTGCTTGGTGCCGGGTTGCGAAACGCCGCCGATGCCGCAATAGACGTCGCCGGTGTTTTCGCGGACGACCACATAGTCGATGTCCTCGGGCTTTTTGTTGGCAAGCGGGGTCTCGACGCCGGGATAGAGTTTGACCGGGCGCAAGTTGATGTATTGATCGAGATCAAAACGCAGCTTGAGCAAGATTCCCTTTTCGAGGATGCCCGGCTTCACCTTCGGGTGGCCGATGGCGCCCAAGAGTACCGCGTCGTGCTGCTTGAGTTGCTCGACGGCATCGTCGGGCAGCGTATTGCCGGTTTTGAGGTAGCGCTCGCCGCCCCAGTCATAATATTTTTTCTCAACTTGGAAGTTGAATTTTTTGGCGGCGGCATCCAACACCTTGACGGCTTCGGCGACGACTTCCGGACCGGTGCCGTCTCCGGGGAGCACGGCGATTTTATACGTTTTCATCTGCTTTTTATCTCCTGTTGAAAAAAATTAATAACGTTTTTGTTTGCTTCTGGCCAAGACCCGCAGACGCAGGGCGTTGAGGCGGATAAAGCCCTCGGCGTCTTTGTGGTTGTAAGCTTTGTTGTCCTCAAAGCTGGCGACGGCATCGTCGTACAAGCTGTACTCCGAGCGGCGGCCGGTGACGTGGCAGGCGCCCTTAAAGAGGCGCACGCGCACTTCGCCGGTGACAAAGCGTTGGCTCTCGGTGATCGCCACTTGCAGCATTTCGCGCTCGGGGGCGTACCAGAAGCCGTTGTAAATCATATCCGCATAGCGGGGGACAAAGCTGTCGCGCAAGTGCATGACTTCGCGGTCCATGGTGATGCTTTCCAACGCGCGGTGGGCCAAGTGCAAAATGGTGCCGCCGGGGGTCTCGTAGACGCCGCGGGACTTCATCCCCACAAAGCGGTTTTCGACAATGTCGACGCGGCCGACGGAGTGGTTTTTGCCAATGGCGTTGAGTTTGCGCATCAGATTGGCGGGGCTTAATTCGACGCCGTTGACTTTTTTGGGTACGCCTTTTTCGAAGCTGATGATGACGTCCTCGGGCTCGTTGGCGGCCTCGCTCAACGGCTTGGTCATGACGGCGATGTCATCCGGGAACCCCTGCCACGGGTCCTCGAGAATCCCGCCTTCAAAGCTGATGTGCAATAAATTGCGGTCCATGCTGTACGGCTTGGCTGCGGTGGAGGTGACGGGAATATCGTTCTTTTTGGCGTACTCAATTAAATCCATGCGCCCGGCGAAATCCCACTCGCGCCACGGCGCGATGACTTTGATGTTGGGCTCCATCGCATAGGCGGTGAGCTCAAAGCGGACTTGGTCGTTGCCCTTGCCGGTGGCACCGTGACAGATGGCGTCGGCTTTTTCGGCGCGGGCGATCTCGATCAAGCGTTTGCCGATGAGCGGGCGGGCGATCGAGGTCCCCAACAAATAGGTGCCCTCGTAAATGGCGTTGGCTTGCATCATCGGAAAAATGAAGTCGCGGGCGAACTCCTCGGTCAAATCCTCGACGTAGCACTTGCTGGCACCGGTGCGGATGGCCTTGGCCTCGACGCCGTTGAGCTCCTCTTCCTGACCGACGTCGGCGCAAAAACCGACGATTTCAGCGTTGTATTTCTCCTTGACCCACTTGACGATGACCGACGTGTCAAGACCGCCGGAATAGGCTACGACAACTTTCATTTTTTATCATTCTCCTGATTGATTAGGTAATTGGTTTGAGTCGGGAAGGCAAACTCGATGTTTTCGGCGTTGAACTTCTCCAGAATCGCGAGGTTAAACGTCTGTTTGGCCTCTTGCATCGCCCAAAAGTCGGAGGACTGAAACCAGACCGTGACCGAGAGATTGAGCGAGCTGTCCTTGAAATCGGTGAAAAAAACCTTGGGCGGTTGTTTCGCCATGTCAAACAACGGGTGATTGTCCAAAATTTCGTGCAAAATATCGAGCGCGCGTTGAATCTTTTGGGGCGAAGTCGAGTACACGAGCCCGAGGTTAAACGAGTATTTGACATTGGGCCGCAGGGCGATATTTTCGATCGTGCTGTCGGCGACCGAGCGGTTGGGGATATGCCAGACCGTCCCGTCGGGCGAACGCAAGCGGGTGCTGCGGAAACCGACCGACTCGACCGCGCCTGCGGCGTCGCCGATTTTGACCTGCTGGCCGATTTTAAAGGTTTTGTCGGAGATGATGGTAATCGCGCCAAAGATGTTGGCAATGGTGTTTTGCGCGGCAAAAGCGACCGCCAAGCCGGCCACCCCGGCGCCGGTAATCAGCGCCGTGACGTTGAGGTTAAACAAATTTTGGGCGATGAAGATCACCGCCACGATCCAGATGGCGATCTTGACCGTCTTACGCACCAGGTCGATGACGAGCTCATTGAGCTTGATGTCGCTGGGGAGCGCGCTTTTTTTGAAATGGTCGTCGAGCACCGAAATTACGCGGAAAATTTCCCACAAAATCGAGGTGATCGTCCCCGCGTAAAGGAGCTTGGGGAAAAAGGCCTTGAGGGCGTGCGGGAGCTCGATAAACCCGACGCTCATGCAAAGACCGAAAATAAAGATGAACAATCCGGCCGGGGCATAGGTTTTGGTGATAATTTTGTCGTCAAGATCAGTCTTGGTGTACTTGGCTAGGCGGCTGAGCACGACTTTGCCGACGACATAGCGGGCAAACAAAAACACCGCCAAGGTGACGATCATCCCGACGGCGAACATCAAAAGGCCGTAACGCTGATCGATGAAGTAATTGCAAAGCTCACGGGTGTTTTGGACAATGTAGGCGATAAAGTTGCCGATGCTGTCCACTTGATCCAATGATTTGATCTCGGCATTGGAAAAAATATGAAAAAACCCCATCTTTTAAAAACCTCTCTTTAAAAAAGCGAAAACCGCGTTATATTAATAACGTTATATAATGTAGCTCAATTTTGATTTTTAACAAGCCTAGATTGCAAATATGCCCGCAGATTTTTTTGAAACATTGGTAAATTGCCTGAAAAACCGCCGTCACAAAAACGCGCGGGTCGTCCTGTCGGCCGAAGTTTACCAAACTTGGATGGCTGCCGCCGCCGTCGCCGCCCCGGCAGAGGCTCCGGCCAGGGCTCAGGTGGTTTCGCCGCCAACTCCGGCAACTCTCCCGGCGGCAAGCGCTTGTGCCCCGGCAAACGCATCTCCGGCACTCGCTTTGGGCGAGGCGGTGCTCAATTGTCAGCGCTGCGCCTTGAGTGAGAGCTGCACTTCGCCGCTGCCCGGCGAGGGGAGTTTGACCGCCAAATTGATGATTGTCGGCGAGTGGCCGGGCGTCGAGGACGATCAGAGTCGTAAATTGTTGTCGGGGCCCGACGGCGAGCTGCTGGCCAAAATGATCAAGGCGATGCAGATGGCGCCGGACGAAGTGTATGTGACCAACGTTATGAAATGCCGCCCGGTCAGGGTCGGGAGCGGCAACGAGCAAAACATTCGCCTCTGTATGGACTTTTTGACCAAAGAAATCGAGCTCATTCGCCCCGAGGTGATTGTGCTTTTGGGGGCGACCGCTTTAAAAATGCTGTTGGGCAAAAAGAACAACCTTGCCGCTCTGCGCGGCGTCTGGCAGAGTTTCGCCGGGATTCCGGTGATGCCGACCTTTCACCCCTCCTACCTTAACCGCAACCCCGTCGCCAAACGCGACGCGTGGAGTGATCTCAAGCTGGTGATGAAAGTGTTGGGCAAGAGTGAGGCGGCCAATTGACCCGCGTCGAGGTGATTTTGCAGGCCCCGGCGGGCGATTGGAGCTCATTGATCGCCGCCGTTAAGAGCGGGGCCGACGCGGTTTACTTCGGTGTTGGCAATCTTAATATGCGCGCCGGAGCGACGGCCAATTTTACACTCAAAGACTTGCCCAAAATCGTCCGTCACTGCCGTCCCCGCCGCTGCCGGACGTTTCTCACGCTCAACACCGTTATCTATGATGGCGAAATGACCCAAATGCGGGAATTGTGCGACGCCGCCAAGGCCGCCAAGGTGGACGCGGTCATCGCCTCCGATTGGGCGGTGATTGGCTATGCCCGGAGCATCGGCTTGGAAGTCCACGCGAGCGTCCAGTGCAACGTGAGCAATTTTACGGCGGTGAAATTTTATGCCGCCTACGTTGACGCCGTGGTTTTGGCGCGCGAGCTCCCGCTCGCGGAAATCGCCGCCATTTGTCGCCAAATCCGCGAGGAGAATCTTTGCGGGCCCGGCGGAAGATTGATCAAGGTTGAGGTTTTTGTCCACGGTGCCTTGTGCATTGCCCAGAGCGGGCGGTGCCACATGAGTTTGGCCAGTACCAACCGATCGGCCAACCGCGGCGAGTGTCAGCAAAACTGCCGCCGGTCTTACCGGGTCATCGACCGCAATACCGGCAAGGAAATGGAGCTCGAAAACGAGTTCGTGATGTCGCCGCGCGATTTGTGCATGATTGAGTTTTTGGACGAGTTGCTCGATGCCGGAGTATCAATCCTCAAAATCGAGGGGCGCGGGCGTCAGCCTGAGTATGTGCGCAACACGGTGCGCTCCTACAATCTGGCGCTGGACGACTATTTCGCCGGGATTTTCAGCGCCGAAAGGGCGCGCGCTTACAAGGAGAAACTCGCCGATGTCTTTCACCGCGGCTTTTGGGACGGCGGTTATTACCTCGGGCGTCAGCTCGACATCTGGTCGGGAGCGGCCGGAAGCCAAGCCCGGTTGCGCCGGGTGCTCTTGGGCAAAGTGGAGAATTATCTCTCCAAGCTGCAAGTCGCCGAGCTTTTGATCTCCGCCCGCAGCCTTGCCAAGGGCGAGCGCGTCTTGATTACCGGCAATGCGACCGGCGTCTGCGAGTTTACCGTGGAAACGATGCAGCTTGATCACGCCGACATCGATTTTGCTCCTGCCGGGTCCAAAATCGGCGTCAAAACGCCGCAAAAGGTCCGCCCCGGCGACCAATGCTATGTGATCGTCGAGCGCAAATTGGCCGACCCGATCGATTAATTTTCTCTCCTTTCGTATCGCCTGAAAACGCGAAAAATCCTTTTTTTTTGCCAAAAAATCAAGAAATTTTCAAAAAAAATGCTTTTTTGACTTGATAATTTTATTTTTTGCATTATATTAGTTAATATTCACTAACATGAGGTGGCGAGATGAATTTAACGAAACGGCAATTGGAGATCATCACGGTTTCTCTGGATATCATCGCCCGCGACGGGATCAAAAATTTGACGATAAAAAATATCGCCAATGCGATGAAAGTCAGCGAACCGGCGATTTACCGGCACTTTGCGAGCAAGCTGGATATTTTGATGGCGGTTATTGACAGTTTTTCGGACGCGTCGCAGCTGGTCCTCGACGGGATCGCGATGGAGCCGGAGAGTGGTTTGGCCGGGATTGAGGCCTTTGTCAAGAGCCGGATACAAATGGTGCTCGACAATCCGCCCTTGGCCAAGGTGATGTTTGCCGAGGAAATTTTTATGGATGACCCCGAGTTGTCCGGACGGATGCTAAAAATGATGCACTCGCACCGCGATTGTCTGCAACAAATGGTGATATCGGCGCAAGCACAGGGGGATTTGCGCAAGGACATCGCCGGGGACATCATCTTTCGCCTGATCATGGGGCCGGTGCGGCTGGTGATCAAGCAGTGGGGAATGAGCGGTTATCACTTTGATTTGCGGCAAACCGGCAACGATTTATGGGACGCCCTCAAAAAGACCTTGGCGGCCCCCAAACAACAATAACAAACCTGACGGAGGTGACGATATGAAACGGAACATCATTGAAATTGACGAAAATGTGTGCAACGGCTGCGGCAATTGCGTGCCCAACTGCAAAGAAGGGGCATTGCAGATCATTGACGGCAAAGCGAGACTGGTGAGCGACCTCTTTTGTGACGGCTTGGGTGCCTGTATCGGCGAGTGCCCGGTGGGTGCCATCAAGGTAATCGAGCGCGAAGCCGAGCCTTATGATGAAGTAAAAGTCATGGAGCACATCATCCCGCAGGGAGAAAACACCATCAAGGCGCATTTGAAACACTTGAAGGAACACGGAGCCAACGAGTTTTACGCGACCGCGGTCAAGGTGCTTAAGGACAAAAACATCACCGTAACCGAAGATGCGCCGCCGGTGAAACCGCTGGCTTGCGGTTGTCCGGGGACCTTGGCCCGCAAACTTGAGCGCCCGGCTCAAGCTCCGGCCGCTGCTGGCGGACCGGTCACGTCCGAGCTCAACCAGTGGCCGATCCAGCTGCATTTGATCAACCCGGAGGCGCCGTACTTTAAAAACGCCGACTTGCTGGTCAGCGCCGATTGCGTGCCGTTTGCCTTCGGCGACTTTCACCGCAAGCTCTTGCACGGCAAAATGGTTGTCACCTTTTGCCCCAAGCTGGACAACTCGGCCGATGTCTATGTCGAAAAATTGGCGCATTTGTTTGCCGTCAATGATATCAAGTCGGTGACCGTCGCCCGGATGGAAGTTCCTTGCTGCGGCGGAACTTACGCCGTGGTAAAAAAGGCGCTTGAGCTGGCCGGCAAGGATATGGAGATCCGTACCGTCATCATCGGCATCGACGGCGACTTGAAATTTTAATAAGAATAGTGTATTGTAACCCCAAATAAGAAAACAAAAAATTGCCGGGGCGCGGGGCTCCGGCCAAACCAAGGGAGAGTGGTATCATGAGTATGTTTTGCTTCCAATGTCAGGAAACCGCTAAAAACACCGGCTGCAATATGGTCGGCGGCATGTGCGGCAAAAAGGCGGACACTGCCAATTTGCAGGACCAGCTGATCCAGCGCCTCAAAATGCTGGCGCTTGATTTTGAGAAAAACGGCGGTAAAATCAAAGAGCTTGGACTTTTTACCTTGCAGTCACTCTTTATGACCATTACCAACGCCAATTTTAACGATGAGCGGATTTCCGCTCAGATCGCCAAAGCCGACCGGATGCTCGCCGGTAAAACGGTAACCGCCCCCTGCGGCGTACTATCCACCGAGGATATCAACGTCCGCTCGTTGCGCGAGCTGGTGACCTACGGCGTCAAAGGGATCGCCGCTTACGGCGACCACGCAGCGGTGCTCGGGTTTGAGGATGAGGAGATTTACCGCTATGTTTTGAAAGCGCTGGCGGCGATTACCAAAAATCTCACGGTTGACGAGTTGATCGCTCTTACGCTTGAGTGTGGCAATGTGGCGGTAAAAACCATGGCTCTGCTGGACAAAGCCAACACCACCACTTACGGCAACCCGGTGATCACCAAGGTCAAAATCGGCGTCGGCAAGCGTCCGGGGATCTTGGTCTCCGGTCACGATTTACGGGATATGAAAGATTTGCTGGAGCAGAGCAAGGACGCCGGGATCGACATTTACACCCACAGTGAAATGCTCCCCGCCCACTACTATCCCGAGCTCAAAAAATTCACCCACTTGTACGGCAACTACGGCAATGCCTGGCACAAGCAAAATGTCGAGTTTGCCTCCTTTAACGGTCCTGTGTTGATGACCACCAACTGCATCACCCCGGTGCAGGATAGTTACAAAAACCGCATCTTTACCACCGGCATGGCCGGCTACCCGGGTGTCAAACACATCGGTGACCGCGTTAACGGCAAAGCCAAGGACTTCAGCGAAATCATCGCTTTGGCCAAAACTTGCCCGCCGCCCACCCAGATTGAGGACGGCGAAATTATTGGCGGCTTTGCCCACAATCAGGTGCTGCTGCTGGCCGACAAGGTGATTGCGGCCGTGAAATCCGGCGCCATCAAGCGCTTTGTGGTGATGGCCGGCTGCGACGGGCGTCACAAGACGCGCGAATACTTCACCCAAGTGGCCGAGCAATTGCCCAAGGACGCGGTGATTTTGACCGCCGGTTGCGCAAAATACCGTTACAACAAGCTCAATTTGGGAGACATTGGCGGCATCCCGCGCGTTTTGGATGCCGGTCAATGCAACGACTCGTATTCCTTGGCAGTGATTGCGCTCAAGCTCAAGGAAGCCTTTGGGTTGGCCAGCGTCAACGATCTGCCGCTCTCCTTTGACATCGCCTGGTATGAGCAAAAAGCGGTGGCGGTATTGCTCGCCTTGCTGGCGCTCGGCGTCAAGGGCATCCGACTCGGGCCCACGCTCCCGGCGTTTTTGTCGCCCGATGTGGCGGCGACGCTGATTTCGGCGTTTGACCTCAAACTCTCGAGTGATGCGGCGACCGACGTGCCGCTGATCATGCAGGGGAAATAATTCGCCCAAAATTAAACGAGGGAGACAAAATAATGTCTCCCTCGTTTTTTTTTATGTCCGAAACCGCGACTTGCAGATTTGCCGCCGAGCGCGACGGCAAGACTGTTGTCAGGGCGCTGTTTGGACCGGCAGACTGCTGACGCCGATTTCGCCCGAGTTGATCCAGCCGGTCCAGAAGTCGAAGCGGTTGAGGTTGTTTGGCGCGTACTCGACGACGAAGTTGCCGTTGCTTTGACTTATCACCTCATTGGCGACGGTCACCGGGACAATGATCATCGCGCCTTCGCCGGGGTTGAGGTTGACCACCAAAAAACTGTCGTAACTCGGGATCAAAAGGATCCGGTTTTTGGGCTCGTCGGGGTTGTTGACATGATAATTGACGACACCCATCGTGAGACTGATCACCGCCGGGCCGTTGGCGCGGCGGACGCCGGTATTGAGGGCGGTAAAATTGACGGTGGCAACTTTTTGCACCTCTTTGGACGTATTTTGCAGCACAAAGCGCAAGACGAAACCGGTGTTGCCGCCATTGACCGCGGTGAGAAAAAGTTTAGGGTCGATGATCGCGAGATCGGCGGCGGACGCCGCCAGACTCCACAATGTCAATAAAAGGATAAAATACTTTTTTTTCATCATCATGGCATCCCTTCAAAAATAACGTCGCGTTCGACTTTGTTGATGACATGAAGTTTTTCGGGTGCGCCTTTGACTACCTCTTTGAGTACCGGGCTGTTGCACAAGACATAATTATTGGTGGAGAGCAGCAATTTTGGGTTGATCATCGGCTGATCGGGGTAAACTGCCCAAGCGAGATTGTACTTTTTGTTGCCCGCGCGCTGTTCGGTGATAAAGCGGTCAAATTCGGTTGGCGTAAGTTCGACGGTGCAAAGATAATTTTCAAACGGCAAGAGCTGAAAAAAATCGGTGTAGCTGCCGGGGGCGGTGCTGTTGAATTTATCCGCCGGACAGCTGAAATAAGCGACATCGGCGCCGGAAACTTGCAATAATATTTGAGGGGCGATTTCGCCGAGTTTCCGGCGTTTGGCCGGCGGTTTGTCGGGGTAGGGGCAGCGTCCGGCGAACTTTCGGATGATCGCCTCGGCCTCCGGCGACGGCGGCGGCAGCGTATCGACGGCGATCAACTCTGAGCGGATGGACTCGATTTTTTTGCTTTGGTCATTGTAAATTACCGTGATTTTGGCGACATTGTCCAATTGTTTGCCCGCTTGCACCAGCCAAGCGCGGCCGACGCTTTTGCCGTAGAGTTCCTCGTGTGAGTGACCGCTGAGCACCAGATCAATTTCGGGGAAAAACTTTAAAAGTCCGGCAATGCCGCCCGGAAAGGAGTACTCGCCGGCATGGATTGCCAAAATAATCAAATCCGGCTTTTGCGGGATGATTTCGCTCATGGCCTGTTTGAGGGCGCTCTCATAGGCGACGGTTTTGACTCCGTCGTCACCGATCATGCGCTCGGCGGCGCGGGACTCGGTGAGGCCGATGACAGCGATTTTGAGCTTGCTCCGCTCCAAAATGACGTATAACGGCGCCTTGTAATCGGGGTAGGAAAAGTTGCCCAATACTTTCCCGTCAAAACATTGGATCAATCGCAGTAGCGCGGGCCGGCCGAACTCGTAATCGTGGTTGCCCGGCACCCAGACGTCGTAGTGGAGAAAACGAAAGAGCTCAATCATCGTGACGCCGTAGTTGAGTCGGCTCTCCAAGGTCCCCTGAATCGCGTCGCCGCAGTCGATGATCACCCGGCGGTCGGGGGCCGCCTGAGCGTACAAGCTTTCCAGCCGCGCCGTGCGCGCCAGTCGGCCGTGGATGTCGGTGGTGTTAAAGACGGTCAACTCTCCGGCCCCGGCAAGATACAAACACCCGAGAGCCGAAAGAATGAAAAGCCAACGCTTCATTTGCTGTCTTCCGCCGTCTTTTTCAAAAGATTGATCCGGTCGCGCAGCAAGGCGGCCTGCTCAAACTCCTCGCCCGCCACCGCCGACTCCAGCTGACGGCGCAACTCCTCAAGCTCCGAAAAATATTTGTCGGGCGCGGTTTTTTCGCCCTTGAGCTTTTTTCCGGTGTGCACGGTGCCGCGGTGGACGTTTTTGAGCGCATCCTCAATCAGGTAGCCAAAGGTTTTGTAACACTCGGCGCAACCCAAGCGGCCGCCCGAATTTTTGAGCTTGTCAAGCGTCCAGTGACAGTTGGGGCACTCGAGCAAATTTTCGTTGTTGACCGCCTCCTCCTGGGAAATTTGTCCCAGCGAGTCGGAGAGCTTGCCGAGGCTGAAGAGCATCTCCGAGATGTTGAATCCGGGAAAACCGGGAAAGCCCGGCAATTCGCCGTTTTTATCCTTGTGGGCGGCGCACTCGGAGCAAAGATTGAGGTTTTTGCTCTGACTGCCGTGGATCTCCTTGATGTGGATCGTCGCCTGATTTTTTTTACAAATATCGCAAAGCATAAAACTGATCTTTCCGGGGTTGTTTCGTTCCATATATATTATAATATAATTTCAGCAAATTGCAATCAAAAAAAGTTGCAAAAAATCGAATATGGTTGTAGATTAATAGAAAAACCGGAAAGATCATCAGAAATGAGCAAAGAATTTCGTTTTAATCGGGTGCTGATCAAACTCAGCGGCGAAGCTCTCAAGGGCGGACGCGAGTTCGGCTATGATGCCGATGCGGTGCGTGAAGTTGTCGAGCGGGTCAAGGCCGCGGCCGATCAGGGCGTCGAAGTCGCTTTGGTTGTCGGCGCGGGCAACATCTGGCGCGGCGTCAACGGCCGGGCCGGTAACATGGACCGGGTCAACGCCGATTATATGGGCATGCTCGCTACCGTGATGAATGCCTTGTGTCTCCGGGATTTTTTCAACGCCGCCGGGATTTCCGCGGTGGTCCAGTCCTCGATCCCGATGGAGCCTTTGGCGCCGCGATTCAACCGCCAGCAGGCCATTGAAGCTTTGGAGGCGGGCAAGATTGTCATTTTTGCGGGTGGCACCGGTAGCCCGTTTTTTACCACCGACACCACCGCTGTGCTGCGCGCCCTTGAGACCGATTGCGATGCCGTGTTAAAAGCGACCAAAGTCGACGGGATTTACACCGCCGACCCGTTTAAGGACCCCTCGGCGACGCGGTTCGCCACCTTGAGTTTTGACGAGGCGTTGTCCCGGCAGCTGGCGGTGATGGACTCGACCGCCTTCTCCATGTGCCGCGACAATGATTTGCCGATTATCGTATTTAACTTCTCCGACCCGGAGGGCATGATCCGAATTTTGCAGGGCGACTCCTCGGTCGGGACCATTGTCAGTTAACATGAGCATCCACCCCACCGCCATCGTAAACCCCGGCGCCCGTTTGGGACGCAATGTCCAGATCGGTCCCTTTGCCGTGATTGAGAGCGATTGTGTCATCGGCGATGATTGCATGATTGACGCGCATGTCAAGATCGCGCAATATACCACCATCGGCGACCGCTGCCGGATTTATCTGGGGGCCTTTGTCGGAGCGGAGCCGCAGGATCATCGGTTTCAGCCGGGGGTGGTTTCTTACACTAATGTGGGCAGCGATACGGTGATCCGCGAGTATGTGACCATCCACCGTTCACCGTTTGCCGGGGCGACGACCAGCATCGGCAGCCATACTTTGCTGATGGCCTTTGTCCATGTCGGGCACGATGCCGTGATCGGCAACCATGTCACCGCCGCCAATCACACCGCCATCTCCGGGCATGTGGTGATTGAGGACGGGGCGGTGCTCTCGGGGTACATCTTAATTCATCAGTTTTGCCGCATCGGCGCCTTGGCCATGCTGGGGGCGCGCACCATCATCCGTCAAGACATCCCCCCATATTGCATGCTTGCCGAAAATGAGTGCGTCTGCGGCTCCAATACCGTCGGCTTGCGCCGCGCCGGGTTTGACAGCAATTTACGCACCGCCATCCGCAAGGCGATTAAAATTTTCTTTTTCCGCAATCTCAATGCCAACAATGCGATCAATGAAATCATCCAAACCGTACCTCAGGGACCGGAGATGGAGCATTTTATCGATTTCATCCGCAAATCCGAGCGCGGCATCATGCCGGGTGACCCGGATTTGATCGCGTTGGGCAGCAAAACTGAAACCATCGAAGAGTAAGGGTATGAAACAATTTCTATTATTGACCGCACTGGCCGCGCTTGTTTTGTTGGCTGGCGGGTGTGCCGGCGTATGGAACGGCAAAGAGCCGATCAAAATCGGCGCGGTTTTGCCGCTGACCGGTCCCGACGCCGCCAACGGCGAGCGTGTGCGTGACGGCATCAGTTTTGCCGTGCAGCAGCAAAAGACGCATTTTAAGCGTAATGTCAAAGTCATTTACGCCGACAACAAAAGCGACCCGGCGCTCAGTGCCGAATTGGCCGCCGATTTGGCGGATCAGGGGGTCAAAGGGCTGATTCTCGGGTTTGACTCGCGTCAGGTGGCACCGGTGACGCCGGTGCTCAATGAGTGGAAGCTGCCGGCCGTGGCGCCGATGGCGAGCAACGACCGGATCGGGGAAGGCTGCCCATATTTTTTCCGCAATTGCTTTAAAGATTCGCAGCAGGGAGCCGCAATTGCCTATTATGCATGGTTTTGGCGCAAACTTGCCAAAATTACGATTGTGACCGACGAGACGCCGGGGGCGTATTACTCGCAGGACGTGGCCCGCTATACGGCGCAATCGTTTCAGGAGTTTGGCGGCATCATCGTTTCGACGGTCAAGTACGGCGAGGGAAGAGATTTGCGCCAGACTATGCGCGACGCGATGGCCGGCTTGCCCCCCGGCATTGTGCTGACCGGCGACGCCCGTCAGTGTGCCGAGATGTTTCGGATTTTGCGCGAAATGGGGTACAGCGGGATTATTTTCGGACCCGACTCGTGGGATGACCCGGTGTTTTTCAAAAATTGCGGCAAGGATATCGGCGACAGCATTTACACCTCGCTGTACAGCCGTCAGCAGGATACCGAGGAGTATCGTGAATTTGCCAAAACGTTTCGCGAAACCCTTTATTTTGAGCCGGGCGACTGCGAAGCTCAGGGGTATGACGCCCTCCGTTTGATGCTGATCGGTCTCGAAAACGCCGGGAATTTGCAGGAAATCCGCGCCAATTTTGCGAAAGTGCACAACTGGTACGGCGCCGGCGGGATTTATACGTTTGACGCCAAAGGCAATTGCGACCGGACCATTTACATCAACGCGGTCAAGCTTGGCAAAGGAAAAGAGATTCCCGAGGGCAATTTGCTCCGGACATTTACCATGTCAAAGTTGGAATTAACAAAGGACAAGTAGTTATATCATGAGTTATTTTATTGAGTTTGCCGCCAAAAATCCCGATCTGTCGCAGGATTTTAACAGCGAATGCTGGCGGCACGTGCCGGTGATGAAAATCGATAATTTCCGGCCGGACAGCACCGATCACCACCCCGAAGTGGAGTTTAAACTTCAATATACCAAAGAGGGGCTCTTTGGCCTCTATCAAGTCGATGACCGCTATGTCAAAGCCGTGGCTGAAAAATTTCAGGACATGGTCTGTTTCGACAGCTGCGTCGAGTTTTTTGTCCAGCCGTCGGTCGGGATTGGCTACACTAATTTTGAGTTTAACTGCGGCGGCACCATGTTGGCGCAGCTGGTCCGCGATCACTCGCGGCAAAAGGGCTTGGCCGGGTTTAAAGATTTCCGCTTTTTGACCGAGGAGGAAGCGGCCGGGGTAAAGGTGTTTCACACTATGCCGCGGCAGGTTTTGGAAGAGATCACCGAGCCCGTGAGCTACCGGGTCGGCTTTTTCATCCCCTTTGCCTTGTTTGCTAAAACTCACAATGCGCCGGTCCCGGTCAAAGGGACGGTGTGGCGCGCCAATGTCTACAAGTGCGCCGACAAAACCAGTCACCCGCACTGGGCGTCATGGCAAAAACTGCCGATCACCAACTTTCATACGCCGGAATACTTTGGTGAATTAATATTCCTTTAATACCTTAATGAGTTCGGTGACAAACTGCTCCGCCTCATTTTGCAGCGTATCGTAACCGAAACTCAGCCGCATCCCGGCAAAGGCTTCATTTTTTGGGAATTTGAGCGCCGTCAACGTCGTTGACGGCGCATTGCTTTCGGACGAACAGGCGCTGGAGCTGGCGGCATAAATCCGGCGCTCCGAGAGCATCCGGATGACCACCCCTGACTCATACCCCGGCAATACAAAGTGGAGAATGTACGGGGAGCTGTGCTCGGCAGAGACGGTGAAGCGCAGCTTGGGGACGGCCCCGGCCAGCGTTTCGCGCAAATAACGGTTGATAGCGCTGATTTTGTCGGCGCGGTTGGCAAAGTCGGCGGCGCGGGCCAGCGTCATAATCGCCGCCGGGTCGGGTCGACCGACCGCGTACTCGTGTTTGCGTAAAAAGTTGGCGTGCTTTTCCAGTTCGGCAAGATTGGTCAACATTGCCGCCGCGCCGGGCGCCCCGAGTTTGTGCCCGGAGCAGACGATCACGTCGGTTTGGACCAACGGCACCTTGTTGACCGCCTGTACTGCGTCGCAAAAAGTGATGAGCTTGTTATTGCGCTCTTTTAGTTTCCGGACAAGTTCGGCAAACGGTTGAATCACGCCGATCTCGCTTTGCACCAAGTGGGTGGCCAAAACATCGAAATTGCCGTCGGGGAGGTGCTCTATGTCAATCCGGCCGTCGGGCAGGAGCTCGGTAAACGTGACATCAAGATTTTGTTTGGCCAGATTGCGCAGCAGTGCCGGGTGCTCGATGCGGGTGGATAAAATGCGTTTCCCCTGCCAGTACGGGGCCGAAAAGGCGATAAAAAAGAGGGCGCTCGCGCTGTCCGCAAAGACGGCGTGAGTGAGCCCAGGGTTGCCGAGTTTTTGCGCGAGCTCGACGGTGCTGTCGGCAATTTTTTTGCGCATTTCATAGCCGAGATAATGCCCCGCCTCCTGATTGGCAAAAGCATATTGGCGCATCTCCAGCTCATAAATAGCCAGCTCATCCGGGGTGCGGAGGGCCGCCGCGTGGTCAAAATAGATCATTTTTTTGTTTTTTCCTTGAAAAATCCGAAACAAACTTTATATTAGAAATATAACACTTAATAAAACATTAGTCAACCGGTCATGAATAAAATAATTTACCTTGATAACAACGCCACCACCAAAGTGGACGAGGCGGTCGCGGCGGCCATGCAGCCGTATTTTTGTGAATTTTACGGCAACCCGTCGAGCATCCACTCCTTCGGCGGCTCGGTCGCGGCCAAAATTGAGGATGCCCGGCGCGCTGTTGCCGAGCTCCTCGGCGCCAAATTCCGTGATAAGGACAACATTGCCACCGAGATTATCTTTACCAGTTGCGGCACCGAGAGTGACAATACCGCCATTGCGGCAGCGTTGAATGCTCGGCGCGAGCGTAAAAAAATCATTACCAGTGTGGTCGAGCATCCAGCGGTTTTGACCCATTGCAAAGAGTTGGCGCATCAGGGATACAGTGTTGTTTACGTCCCGGTGGACGGCCGCGGCCGGCTCGATATGGAGTTTTTGCTCAAAGAGATTGACGAGGATACCGCCGTGGTGTCTGTCATGTGGGCCAACAACGAGACCGGCACCATTTTCCCGATTGCCGAAATTGTCAAAATGGCGCATGCCAAAGGCGCTTTATTTCATACCGATGCCGTCCAAGCGGCAGGCAAAGTGCCGATTGACGTCGATGCTTTGGAGATCGACTTTTTGTCCGTTTCCGGTCACAAGCTCCATGCCCCCAAAGGTGTCGGCGTTTTGTTTGCCCGGCGCGGGATCAAATTTAAACCCTTGATTTACGGTGGCCATCAGGAGCGCGGCCGGCGCGGCGGCACCGAAAACGTAGCTTCGATCATCGGTCTCGGCGTGGCGGCCCGACAGGCGCTGGCCGGTGTTCAATATGAGCAAGCAACGCTGTCCGCCTTGCGCGACCGGCTGGAGACGGAGCTTGCCAAACTCATCCCGATGATCCGGATCAACGGCGATTTGGAGCACCGGTTGCCCAACACGACATCGATTAGCTTTGAGTATATTGAGGGCGAGTCGATTTTGATGCTGCTTGACCGCTTCGGAATTTGCGCTTCGAGCGGCAGCGCGTGCACCACCGGGAGTCTGGAGCCCTCGCATGTTCTGCGGGCGATGCAATTGCCGTATACGGCCGCGCACGGGACAATCCGCTTCAGCTTGTCCAAATACAACACGCAAGCAGACATTGATGAAGTAATTGCCAAGCTGCCGCCGGTGATTGCCCGGCTGCGGGAAATTTCTCCTTACTGGCGCGAGGTCAGCGAGTGAGTGACAAACAAGTCTTGCTGTTTCCGCTCAAATGGGAATATCGCGTATTTGCCGATGCCGCTTCGGCCGAGCAAGTGCGCGCTTCTTTGATGTTGCTGCTCAACAACTATGCGGTCAACTCCGCCGTCCGCAACGGTAACGTTTCGGCGAGCGGCAAGTATCAGATTTTGATTGCCGAAGTGTTGTTGCCAAGTCGCGAAATTATGACCCAAATCGCCGCCGATATGGCCAAGATCGCGGGGGTCCGCTACGTGCTTTGAAATCGCCCGAAAAGTTGCTTTTTTGTGAAAAACTCCAAAATTTTTGGTTTTTTTATCGGTTTCGAGGCATTTCCGATTTGACAATATATTTTTTTAGTGCTAATATTGTTGGCGTGCAATTTTGTTTTAAATCTTTTGATACATAATAACAGAAAATATTTGGAGACTCGTGATGAAAGTTGTCAACATTGTGTTGTGTGTTTTGACATTGTTACTGGCAGTGGCAAGTGCGGCCTTTTCGTACTTGCTGTTTGACAAGCGCGGCCAGTTGATCAGCGGTTGGAGCAAGATGGCGCAGGCTGTCGAGCAAACCGCGTCGGCGATGGATAAAAACAGCGGCACCAAGTTGGCTTCGGATCTGAGCAGCACTGCGCTCTCTCACGAGAATTTCGCCGATCTGGATAAGAAACTGCCGCAACTGAGCACTCAGGCCACTCAGCTCGTGACCGAGCGCGATGCGTTGTCCGATGCGTTGCGCCGGATTGCCGCTTCGGTGGATATGAAAAATATCGGTGACGATGATGCTTTCCGCAATCTGGCCACCTACTCGACCAACAAAGACGATGTCATCAACGCCGTTGGCGATGCGATCAAAAAGCGCAACGATATCATCAAAGCTTTGGTCGATGCCGCCCAGCGGATCGGTGTCAAGCTTGACGCCGACGCTTTAAAGGCTGGCAAAGTTGATGCTTTAAAAGAGTTGGATAACAGACTTGCCGCCATTCGAAACCAGCAGATGGCATTTGAGAGCAATTTGCGCGAAATCGGCAGCAATGCCGGCGCCAGCGGTCTTTCTTTCTCCGACGAGAGCTACAAAGATTCGCTCAGCAAGGCGGTTGGCTCGGTGCGTGATCTCAAGAAAAATTACGATGACTCCACCCGCGCCGTGGACCAGGCTAAACAGCAGATTCGCGGCCTCGAAGGCAAAGTTCGTGACCTTGACGGCAAAATCGCCGTCATGAATAAACGTATTTCCGATAAAGATGAGCAGCTCAACAGCCTCAAAAAAGCGCTTGGCATGTCGGACAGCGAAGAATTGCCCGCACCCTGGCTCGCCGGCTCCAAAGAGGCTCGCGCCGCCGTGGTCGGCAAAGTGGTGGCGGTCAACAAGCGTTACGGTTTTATCGCCATCAATATCGGCAAGGATACCATGGTTGAGCAGCCCATTGGCAATAAAAAGGCCCAGATCAATCCGCAGATCGGTGAGGGCATGGATATGCTGATCGCCCGCGGCGCCTTGGACAGCGATGATTGCGAATTCATCGCCAATGTCAAGCTGACCAAGGTTGACGGCGATTGTTCGATTGCCGAAATCCCGGCCGATGCTCCCACCATCAAAGTCGGCGACATCGCCTTCTTTGCCGAAGCCAAAAAGAAATGACCGGAGGGTTATTTAAAATGTTCAGCTCAAAATTTTTCACCGTGATGATCGTGCTTACGTTTGTTGCCATGGCCGCCGCGGTGGCGTTTCAGGCTTTGGAGATGAAAGACTATAACTTATTTAACACGCTTTTTGCCGGCAAATGAAAGTACGCAGTCTTTTTACTGCCACCGTAATCTTACTTACGGTGGTTTTTGTTTTGTTAAGCGCCTCCGGTTGTACGGAGTATGAGCGGCGCGGTTACAGTGCGATCCCCCAAAACAGTCCGAGCTCGTGGGAAAGCAATCCCTACAGTAATATCCGCAATTGATTTTTTTAACGATTATTTTTGTAAAACTGTTTGCAATCTCGTCAAATCGGTATATTTTTAATGCTTGACCAAAAAAATGTATGAATGGTTTGGTCGGGTCGACCGGACGGTCGGCGCAATGATTTTGTAAATGTTGTTTCGGTGACGCAAGGTTGTATCATCGACTGTAATATGGCTTTGGTATTAATTTTCGAACACAAAAAAAGGACTTTCACGCATAATGAAAATTGATGTTTTAGATTATTACGACAAAGACGACTGGCTTGCCATGCGCAAAGTCGCCGATGCTCACAACACCCCCTTTTTGGTGATCAATCTCAATATCATCAAGCGCAAGTATAACGAACTCAAGCAACACTTTCCCTTTGCCAATATTTATTACGCGGTAAAAGCCAATCCCTCGGTGGAAGTCCTCACTCTGTTACGCGATCTCGGCTCCAGCTTTGATATCGCCTCCCGTTACGAGCTTGACCGCGTGTTGTCGCTGGGCATCGACCCGGCCAAATTGAGCTACGGCAACACGATTAAAAAAGCCTGTGATATCCGCTATTTTTATGAAAAGGGTGTCCGGTTGTTTGCCACTGACAGTGAGTTTGATTTGCGCAACATTGCCAAAGAGGCGCCCGACGCCAAAGTATTCTTCCGCATCCTCACCGAAGGCAGCGAGACCGCCGACTGGCCGCTCTCGCGTAAATTCGGCTGCCACCCCGATATGGCGATTGACCTGGTGATGCTCTCGAAGGAGCTCGGGTTACGCCCGCACGGCATCAGTTTTCATGTCGGCTCGCAGCAGCGCGACATCGGGGCGTGGGACTCGGCGATTGCCAAAGTCCGCTATATTTTTGACTATCTGGAAAACGAAGGGATTAAGCTTTCGTTGATCAATATGGGCGGCGGCTTCCCCGCCAACTACATCTCCAAGACCAATGAGATGACCGTCTATGCCGAGGAAATCACCCGCTATCTGGAGGAGGACTTTGGCGACGACTTTCCTGAAATCATCCTGGAACCTGGCCGTTCGCTGGTCGGCGAGTCCGGGATTTTGGTGACCGAAGTCATTTTGGTCTCCCAAAAGTCCTCGATGGGCGTTGACAAATGGCTGTATTTGGATACCGGCAAATTCAACGGCCTGATTGAGACCTGGGATGAGGCGATCCGCTACCCCTTGTATTGCGAGGCGCGCGGTGAGCCGTCGGAGGACTTCATCATCGCCGGTCCGACTTGCGACAGTCAGGACATTATGTATGAGTACTTCCGAAATCCGCTGCCTGCATACATCAAGCCCGGGGACCGGGTTTACTGGCTGACTTGCGGGGCTTATACCTCCAGCTATTGCTCGGTGGAGTTTAACGGGTTCCCGCCGCTCTCCGTATATTATACCAAATAATGCACCCCTTGGAGCAATATTTCATTGATTACGCGACCGGGTTTTTCAGCCCGGACGCGGAGATTGACTGCAATATAAAGCTCAAATTGGCGCACTCGCTCCGGGTGAAAGACATAGCCAATGAGCTGGCAAGGGTGGAGCAATTTACCCCGGAGGAAGCCGAGCTCGGCTTTTATGCCGCTTTGTTTCACGACTACAGTCGCTTTGAGCAATTCACCCGTTACCGCACCTTTGCCGACATGCACAGCCTTGACCATGGCGATTTTTCGGCGGATTTGCTTAAAGCGCACGGGGTGTTGAATTTTTTGCCGCCGGAGAAATTCCGGATCGTCGAGCAGGCGATCCGCCGCCACAACAAAGCGGTGTTGCCTGCCGAATATACCAAAATCGACGGTCTGGTCCGCGATGCCGACAAGCTTGATATCATCCCCTTTTTACTGCAGCATTTGGCCAATCCGGTCAACTCCTCGGTGACACTCAAAATGAGCAATGAGCCGGTGATTTCGGAGGCAGTGCTGCAAAGCGTTGCCGCGCGGACGTGCGCCAAGTACACTGATATGCATACCGTCGCCGACTTTGTGGTCAGCAAGATCGGGTGGATTTATGACCTCAATCTCGCCGCCTCGCGGCAGATTTTCAGCGAGAAACAGTATTTAAAGCAGATTCGTTTGTTTTTACCGCCATCGCCACAAGTCGATGACTTAATCCAACAAGCAGAGGAGTATTTACGCGCATGAAAAAGTTTTCTTTGATCGTCGGGGCTGTGCTGGCGGCCGTGGCGCTGTTTGCCGAAACCGTGATTTCGGTCAAGGCCGACCGGGATACCGCACTGTACCAAGCCGGAGAGCCGGTTTCGTTTGCGGTTAAAGTCGCTGACGGCGATAAAGCAGTGCCGGGCGTCGAGTATGAGTATATTCTCAACTACGACGGCAAATGGGACAAGGGCAAGCAAGTAAGTACGGATCACCCGATGGTCGTCACCGTCAAGCCCTCCGTCCCCGGGTTTGTCCGCTGTATCGTCAAGGCCAAAATTGACGGCAAAGACATTGAGCAGTTGGGCGGCGCCGGTTATGATGTCAACAGCATCCATCTCTCCGGCAGCGAACCGGCCGATTTTGATGCTTTTTGGCAAAAAGCCAAGGACGAGCTTAAGAGTGTTGCTATGAATCCGGTGCTGACCGAAATACCTTCCGCTTCACCGGAAGTGAAGACCTATGATGTCCAGCTCATGTGTCCGGGCGGCCGCCCGGTATCCGGCTATCTCTCCATCCCGGTGGACAAGAGCAAAAAATATCCGATCTGGCTCTCTTATCAGGGGGCGGGGGTACGCTCGAGTTCCCGGATGGACGGCCGCGCCAAACAGGGCTTCATCGCGATGGACATCAATGCCCATGGGATTGTCAACGGCAAGGATGAGGCGTTTTATACGGCATTGCATCAGGGTGAGCTCAAAGGGTACAATGCCTTTGGCGTGGAGGATAAGGATCAATATTATTTCCGCGGCATGTTTCAGCGGGTGTTGCGTTCCTTGGAGTATATGAAGTCATTGCCCGAGTGGGACGGCAAAAACATCGTTGTGGCCGGCGGGAGTCAGGGCGGCGCCCAGTCGCTGGTCGCGGCGGCACTGGATCCGGATGTCACGGTTTGCGTCGCCTGGGTCCCGGCGATGATCGATCAATTCGGTCAATCAAATAAACGAAACGGCTCTTGGCCTTATGTCCTCAAGATGCAGGACGGCCAATATGCCAACCCCAAGATCGCTGACACGGTCAAATATTATGACGCCGGTTTCTTTGCCCGCCGAATCAAAAACGCCAAGTGTTATCTCTCGACCGGCTTTATTGACACCACTTGTCCGCCGGTGACGGTTTATGCCGCGTTTAACGAGATCCCGGCACCGGTTAAGACCATTCATAATGACATTCCCTACGGACACAAAACCCCGCCCGAAACTTACACCGAAGGGGCAAATTTTGCCGTCGGGCAGTTGAAGTAATTTTTGATAAACAAAAGCGGCAGCCGCAAATCGCGACTGCCGCTTTTTTCATTTCAAAAATTATTCGGCGACGGACTCCTCAACTTTGTCCAAAAAAGCCAGCAGGTCGGCAAATGCCGCTTTTTGGCACTCGCGCTCGACATCGTAAAAGAATCCGTGCTCGGCATCCTCATAAACGATGGTTTTGCAGTATTTGCCGAGAGATTTCATCTTGGCGTCAAACTCAAGGCTGTGGCGCAATGGGAACATGTGCTCATTTGCGGCATGGAGATTAAGCACCGGGCAGCTGCGCTCGTTGACATAGTGGATCGGGGAGAGCCGCTGATAAAGATTGGCATTTTCCTCATAAGGTCCGCCGGCGATTTCGCGCATGGTTTCGGCGATGGGGGGATAAATATTTTTCCACGGGGTAAAATACGGCGGAAAGGCGGAGACGACCAAGCCGATCGGCCGCGTCCAGTCTCCGGAGAAGTTTTCGCCGCACTCCCCGGGCTCCGCCAAGGCAAGCAGCGCCGCCAGATGGGCGCCGCCGGAGCTGCCGCAGACGGCGATTTGCGCCGGACGTCCGCTCTGTCTCAGATATTCGCAAAAGAGCTGGTAACCCTGCCGGAGATCGGATAATTGCTCCAGCGCATTGACATTGATCCGGTAGTCGCAGCTGCTGCAAATGAAGCCTTGGGCGAGGAGCTCCTCCATCAATTTGTGACAATCGGCCCGGGAGCCGTTGCGCCAGTTGCCGTGGATAAAAAATAACGCCGTATCATGTTGGGTTTGGACAGGGGTAAAGAGATCGATAATCCTCCCCGGCACAATTGGCGTGTCCAAATAAATGCTTTCAAACTGATACATGTTATTCCCTTTCCCGCTGTAATGTGCCGACATCTCCGGTGTGAACTTCATTTTTTGAGCTCAAGTACGGATCTCTGTCGGTCACTCATAGTCGATAATATAATGTGGCAATTTTTTTTTTGCAAGTAGATTTTTGAAAAAAAGTGAAAAGAAATGCATAATTATGCATGATTCAGCTCAAAAATGCCGTTTTATCGAAAAATATGCGAGCACCGGAGAACTCTTTGCAGTATTGCGTTTGAGGCGGGAAAGCAAAAAAAGGCCGATGATACAAAAATAATGTGCATCATCGGCCCCGAAATCAATTGATATAATTGGCGTCGGCGTTGCTCTTGCGCCAGAGCTCGACCTCGACCTTGACGTCATCAATCCAGACTTTGCCGGTGGCGACGCCGAGATAAAACTCCAGCGTGATCTTTTTGCAGTCTTTGTGAAACGAGGTGTAGGGTTTGGAGACAAACGTCTTGGTCTGCCAGTCAAAGGTTCCCTTGTCCCAGTTGCCGCCGCCGAAGGAAACCCGGCGCATGTCATCGGCGCGGAACCCGAGAGTGAGCCCGGCGCCGGTGCCGACGATGTTTTCGCCTTTCTGCTGATAAGTGACTTTAAAAATCACATATTCGCCCGGCTTGGGGTTGGGAATTTCGCTCATCGGCAATTGGCACAAAATGCCGTACCACTTGGTCTGCTGATCGCTCGCGAGGCGGACGGAGGCCGCACCCTGCGCTTTGACCTGACGGTCGAGCTCGACGGTAAAGGTTTTTTCGCCGGAGTTGGCGGAGTTGGTTTCATCGGTGACGGTGCCCCAACCGGGGATGACGCCGTTGAACTTGGCCGCCTCAAAGTCGCCGTTGACCAGTGTCAAACGTTTGGTGCTGACCAATTGCGGCTCGGGATGTTTAACGGTGCCCGGATTCTCCGTGATGATGCCGGTGATGAATATGGGGAGGTCCTCCTGGAGCATAAGCTCGACCGCACCGTTGATCGGCGTCAAGGTTTGCGAGTTGCCCATTTCATCCGTTAAAACCAGCTCTTTTGCATCGGTTTTGAGTTTGGCTTTGCCGCGCGGGGAGTCGTTGAGCATGATGATGTTGACGGTTTTCCCGTCCGGTTTGCGGACTTGATAGCCTTGGAGCCAACCCGAGTCGACGTTGCCGGTGATGTTGAGCTCTTTGGCAAACTTGCCGTCGCCGGTCATCCGGATCAAGGTGGCGTAAGCGACATATTCGGGGCGGATGGTATAGTCGGCATCCAGCATCTCCGAGATCCAGCCCTCTTTGACCTCGGGAATCCGCCGGAGCAGAAATTTGCACAAGGCAAGGCCCCCGTCGTTGAGTTGGGCGGCAAACTGGACATAAGTGAGTTTGGCGACTTTGCGCAAATTTTCGGGGGTGGTTTCATACGTCTCGGTATGCACCAGCCCGCCGATTTCGGTCATCACCACCGGCACGGTATTGCCGTATTGCCGCATCGATTCATGTACCTTTTTTAAGTCCGAGCTGTAATGGGTGCAAAAAATATCGGTGTAATTGATGGCGGGCGAACCCCAAAACTTCTCCATCCAGGGTTTGTAAGTGTGCCCATCGGGCATGGCGCCGGTGGTGCCGGGGCCGACGATTGCGTTGGGGTCTCCCGCTTTGATGGCTTTGGCGGTGGCAATGTAGTAGTCGATGTAATCCTGCAAAATTCCCTGATCGTCGCCCTGTTTGGCGTGCTCAAATTTGCCCAGCCAATAGTTGGAGGCGTCGACCTCGTTGCCGATCTCGTAATAGGCGATTTTGCCGCGGTAACGCTTGGCCAGCTCGGTGTAAAATTGGCGGTGCTGCTCCATGTATTCACTCTTGGGGACGGTGTTGGTTTTGCCGGAAATCGTACTCTCTTTGGCATCGGCGGCCCACAAGGGTGTCGGCCAGCCGGTGGTGGCGACGATTTTGATCCCGTATTTTTGATACAGGGCAACTTCCTCGTCGAGCATCGTCCAGTCAATCGGTGCATCCGGCGCTTTTTGGGCATGGACCCAGTTGAGCCGATGGGTGCGCACATAAGCGACGCCGATCCGGTTCATAAATTTGGCGTCCATGGTTTTTTGATCGATGGGGTAATGGGTATGCGGGTTGACCATCGCGCCAAACTGGTTGCCGGCGCTTTGCCGCACCGGGTTGGGTACCGGCGGGATGACCGCCAGCGTCTTGGTCTGCGTCGCCACCACCTTGCCGGCGGCGTCCGATTCTTTGACGGTGACGGCAAAATAACCGTTGCCGGGAGGAGTAAAGGTAAATTTGCCCGGGCCGCGCAAATCCTTGGTTTCAACGGTTTTTGCAAGATAGTCCTTGATTTCGACCGACAGCGTGTTATTGGGGTTTTTTAGATTAGTTAACTCAATATTGACGCTTTGACCGGGCTCATAGATTTTAAGTTCATTGTCAAACGTGAGGTCAACGCCGGGCTCGCGCAGACCGACATCCTTAATTTCGACAACGCCGGGACCGGTGGCGGCAAAGTAAAAATAAACTTCGCGGGCATCGTCGGGAAGCTTGACATTGACGGTCTTGTTTTCCCACGCGGTTGGGGCAGCGAGCCAGTTGCCGCCAAGGCCTTTCCAGGTATCTTTGCCGTCTATTTTGGTCGTCCATTGACTGACAGCGCGGTAAGAAGCTTTGCCTTCGCCGCGGACGCTGTAAGAAAAGTTATACTCTTTGCCCGCTTTGAGCGGTGTTTTGAAGTGAATGAGCATCACTTCAAATTTGCCGCCGTCGGTGTCGAGTTTGAGGACATTGTCTTTGACGCCGACTGCCGGGTGGTTGGCGGCGCGGTCGGGCCCGTCGGTCTTTACTTTGGTGTCACGCAAGGTCCAACCCTGCGGCACTTGTTGTTCGTCAAGATTGACAAAGCCTGGGTTGCGTAAAAAATCGGCGGCTCCGAGTGGAAAGAGCGCAAAAAAGAGACAGAGCGGCAATATATTTTTCATAACGGGTCAAAATCCTTGCAATTTATTCGTCATATCGTGAGCGGCAGTCATACCATTGGGCGGCGGCATCTCCTTTGACAAACGCGGTTTCCCAACCGTTGCTGGTACGCGTCGTGATCTTCCAGTCGCGCACCGAGGCGTCGGCATAAACGGCGCCGACGACGACATTGGGGGTGAGTTTGGTTTGCGCAAACCCGGAGGTGACCAGTTGGACAGCGGGAGCGTGAAAAGTCCTGACTTCGTGCATGATTGCTTGTTTGCCCGGAAATTTAAGCATATTGAGTTTGATCATCACTTGCGGGCCGGAGGGTGACTCGGACATGTAGGCCAAGGGATAACGCCAAGTGTAGGACACCGTTTGATTCCAAACCGTGTCGCCGCCCTGACCGATCGCGTATCTGGTATATTTGGAGTTGGCAGCCCAAGAGGGGTCGTTGGTGCAAAAGGCGGTCAATAGATTGTTGATATATGGATGCAATTTCCGCGGCCAGCCCCACATCAAAAAACCGCCTTGATTGTGATACGTGTCGGCGGTGGCGCTGTACGGCGTCGAGACACGGTACGGGAGGAAGTCCTTGTTGTCCATAAAATACATGCCGACACTGGTGGCCTGTGTTTTCATATTGTTGGTACATTTGATTTTTTTGGCGCGCTCGCGGGCCTTGTTGAGGGCGGGGAGCAACATTGAGGCCAATATGGCGATGATGGCGATTACCACCAAGAGCTCGATCAGAGTAAAAAATGGATTTTGCTTTGATTTCATAAGATATATCCTAAGTTGAAGTTTGTTATACTGATTATTTTTTTTCTTACCACCAGGCGAAGTATTTGCGCTCGCTGTTGTACAATTCATTCCACTTATGGTACTCCACCCGGCCGTCCATAAAGGTGACATTGCAACCGTCGTTGTGCCAGTCGGCCGGTTGCTTGGCACCGTTGGTGACCCAGTCAACATGGGTTTTGAGCCGGGTTTCTCCGGCTGCCAAATTGAGCCCTGCAAGCCGGGTCATGGCGCAGCTTAGGACAATCCGGTTGCTGATCTGGTAAGTATTGCCGCGCAATGTTACTTTGCTGCCTTTGTTATAACCCCAGCCGTAGCCCATGACCGGGCTCCAGGTGATTGGTCCCAGCGAATATGGTGCGTAACCGGCACCCCAGGCGGTGCCGGAGGTCATTTCATCGTTGACACCGGGGCAAGTCCAGACACAGCCGGGGTTGAATTTGACGCTGCCGCTTGATTCTTCGCGCCAATCGCGCGGCGGCATGTATTTGGCCAAAAGATTGGTCCACCAGCGTGAGCCTTTGACATTGGACATCCCGTCGGCGTTGATCAACGGGTAAAAGTCCTGATTGTCGTTGCGGTAAAACAATACCGTATTCATGATTTGCTTTAAATTGCTGGAGCATTTTACGGTTTTTGCCTTGTCGCGGGCTCGATTTAAGGCAGGCAACAGCATGGATGCCAAAATGGCAATAATTGCAATTACGACTAAAAGCTCTATCAATGTAAAAAATTTTTGGTCACGCATAAATAATACCTCCTATTGGATGAAACTCATGTTTTTTATTTCCACAAAACCGCTGCCGCCGTTGCATTTGCCGGTGACTCCCAGGTGGCCGTATTTGACAAGATCGGGTTGAGATATGTTGATTTTATTGGCCTCCGCAGGGACTTTTTTCTCAAATTGCGCCAACGGGACGATGACCTCGGTCCATTTGTCCGCATCGGGCAATGGCAGATTTTTGAACTCATAACGTGCATTGTCAGTTTGCTGCAGCACGGCACTCAAAATTGCGCCCGAAGGGACATTGCCGCGATAGGTTATTTTGAGGAAACGCGCATCGGGAGCAATCCAGTTGCCGGGGATGGTGTTTCGGGCATAGACCCAGTTGTGGATCTCCGGCTTGAGGGTAAACTCAAGCTTGCGGATGCCATCGGTAAAACTGACTTTGCCGGTCAGCGCCGGGTCTTTGGCGACATCCCAAAAGATTTTGGGGTCTGTGGCCAGATTTCCGGCGGTCGCCAGTAAATCCAGATACCGGTGCTCCAAGCCGCCGTCGTCGGTTTCGTTTTTGACCTTTTTCACCGGGGGCAGTTGCACCGTTTGACCGTTGATCTCGGCGCTGACGGCGATTTGCTGCGAATCATCGCCGAGATCAAGTTTGGCTTCACCCATGCCGACTCCGGCCGGGAGGGTGATATTTTGGCCGTTAATTGCTACGGTCTGCGGTTGTTTGAGCATGTACCAGTAAAAAACTTTAGGTGTGAATCCCGGGGAAACCCATTTGCCGCCGGCGTAATTGGGGGACTTGGTGGTCACAGTTTCGGGAGCTCGCAAGGGGTAGGCCACGACGATTTTTTCAGCGGTGATTTCAGGCATTTTTCCGGTTTTAAACCATTGGTTGTAAAAGCCGATGATGTCCAAGAGTTCGCTGCCTTTGTTGGCGGACGGCCAGATGTCGTGGTCTTCCCCCAAGTCATTGTAAGTCATGGTGATGACTTTACTGGCATGGTTTTGGATCGCCGCCATGTAGAGATTGTGAATGCGGGCAAAATCGGGCTGGGTATAGCTGGTTCCGCGCCGGTAATAGCCGGAACTTTGCGTCCAAAAGAAGGGAATCTTGTTGAGGCGTTTGGAGATATCGGCCTGGTACTCATACATAAAATTCTCCGGTCCGGCGGGGGCAAACATGTAGGCCGCCTCGGCGATGTCGTTCCACTCCCCGTCTCCGGCGTGGGGGCGGATGTCGGAGATGAAAAACATTGAAACATTGTCCTTTTTGATATCCTGCCACACTTGCCGCCAGCCGCAGTCGGGCAGAGGTGCGTTGGGATCGGGAGCGGAGGTTTTGCCGTAAAAAGAGTCGGTGCCAAAGTGGATCACCACCGGTTTGCCGCCGATTTTCCAAATCGCGGGCGAGTCAGGGGTAAGCTTGAGGGAGTTGGTCAGGATTTTGACCCATTCGTCTCCGGTGATGCTGCGGCGCTTGGGGTAGCGGGCGGATTGATTGGCGATGTCGGCAAAGATGCAAATTTTGAGGTTGTTTTTTTCGGCTGCTTTGATCCACTCTTTGTATAACGAAAAATAGTAAAACGGCTCATTGGTGTAGGTTAAAGGTTCGCCGGGATTGTAGCCGGGGTCGGGCAACATATCGTACATGACAATATCAAAGTCGGCTTTTTTGATCAGTTTAGCATGCTCATTGGCAAGTTTTCCCTCCAGCGGGATGAATTCATCTTTGCCGTAGAGTACCGGCTGCTCCGGCAAACGGCACAAGGGCAACGGATAATTTAATTTTTCTTTGCTGTTTTTGTGCATGGTATAGTTATAGGACTGCACCGGCTCGCGGGCGGTCGGGCTCATAAAGGACAAGACCACAATCGCGGTCTCTCTGGCGGCAATGTCTTCTTTTTGACCGGCGGTCAGATTGGCTTGACCGCAAAGCAATATTGCTGCAAAAAGGTAGGCGATGACTTTCATTTTTCTCCTTATCGTGTAAAATGATGGGTGATGCTTTAGATTGATTGTTTGTTGCATTTGGCAAAGGTTTCGCCGACGATGAATCTGGGCTCGATCATGGTGTAATGCGGCGGCAAATCGGGATTTTGCTCACGGAGTTTCACAAGTTTCATCGCTTTTTGGGCGTGTTCTTTTAAGGATACCTGGACGCAGGAGAGGACCGGGCGGTAAAAGATTGCTTCCTGCCGGTCGCCGATACAAACGACGCTCACTTCCTCCGGTACTTTGATGTGATTGTCGGATAAGGCGCTGATGACTGCCCAAACGTTAGATAAAGGGGTGATGATGGCCGAAAACTGCGGCTTTTTGATCGCGCGCAATTTATCGTAAATTGCGTAGTGCGGCAACTCGTAATGCGGCGTCGGGACGGCGAGATCCAGCGCATCGACGTTTTCCTCACCGGCAAAAGACGCCATTTTTTGCCGCCACAAGGCGTAATGCTCAAAGTCCTCGTACATTTTTTTGCCGTCGTGGTCGATGTATTGGCCGACAAAGGCGATTTTGCGGTGTCCGGCCTCGATGAGTTTGTCGAGGGCAAGCGTGATTGACAATGAGCCGATCACTGTGTCAAACCCGAAACGGTAGGCGTCGACACCGATGATGATAACCGGCTTGGCATTGGCTTTGAGTTTTTCTTTGAGTTCGGGCTGCATTTCGGGCAGCGGCTCGGGCGGAACGATGATCAGGGCATCGGAGTTTTGCATCGCCTCCAAGACAGCGCGATCCTCCCAGGAGCGGGCAAAAAAGAGTTTCAAAAGATAATTTTCTTTTTCGGCGCACAATGTGATATGCATGATAAAGTCATGGTGCTCGGGAGCCGACCATGCCGGGACCAGCACCGCCAAAACCTTTTGCACTTTGCTCGCGCAAATATCGTTGCTGACAAACGTGCCAACGCCGGGGGTGCGCTCTAGGTATTTCTCTGAAACCAGCATCCCGACCGCGTTGCGTACAGTCATGTAGCTGACTTTAAACTCTTCGGCCAATTCGCGCTCGGGCAACAGCATACTGCCGCGGGGATAATTGCCGTTGGTGATTTGATGCAGTATTTTTTGACGGACTTGTTCGGTCTTATTCATGATATTTATTTCCTTTGCTATAAATTATAGCACAGAGCTATAGGATAGTCAATAGCAAAAGTAAAAATAATTTGTTTTTTTTGTTTTAAATAATAGCAGCAAGGGTAGATTATCTATAGGATTATGTAATTGGAGAAATTGAGTTATGGCGGTCAAGCGAAAACAGCATGGTCAAAAGCCCGGGAAATCGCGGTTGCAACGGTTGCGGGTGTCAGGGTAATTGCGCGGGATTGACAATCTGGGGCTGGTAATGGTTGCACCGCCATGACAGCTTGCCGGCAGAGAAAAAGGTTTTTCGCAATCTCAGCAAAGCCTTGGCCCCGGAGAGCCTGATGATCGAAAGGATTTTTTATTTCCGGCGCAGTTGGCCGTCGTTGTCACAAATGCCGGATGACCAGCGGTATAAACTTTTGACCCAAATTATCTTGCGGATTACCCGCCAGAAGCTGACGGATTTTGCCGTTTTGCCGTCGGAGAGTAAAAAGAAGCGGGCGGCTCGGATTTGTCGGTCGATGACCGGCGGATGCCGGGCCCGGCCATCGGCAACCGGGAAAAAATCTGGAGAGTCGTTGAAATGAAAAAAATTACTATGCTTGAGTTGCTGGTGGTCATCTCCATCCGACGACCGCCATTATCTTGCCTCCGGCAACAGTTATGACTGGAATGCCGGCCAACGTCGTCGCCAAAATCAAGCCGCCGAAATAAAAAAAAGGAAGCGGAAGAAAGGGTGGTTTCTCCCGCTTTTATATTCAAAAAGATCCTTTCCCGTTGCCGGAATCGCGATCTGGATGATTACTTCTTTTGAAACTTAAGGTAATCCAAATTGAGCATCGTCCCTTTGTCATTGACCAAGGTAACGGTTTGTTCTCCCGCCGGGAGATCAACTTCGATCGTCGCATTTTCCCAGTCAGTTGGGCTGTTTCCCAAGCCGCCGGTGGACTCAAAGTTGATGATACCGGCGCTCTTGCCGTTGACCTTTAATTCGCGCGTTGAGTCGTTGGCGGCGGTGTAGCGCATGGTAATCACGTACTTGCCGGCCTCGGGGATGGTAATTTTCCAGTCAATCGCGTGACCGGCGTTATCCCAGTGGGAGATCGATTTGCCGCTCACTCCCGCTTTGTCGGTGCGGACTTTGGCATTGCCGCCACTCTCCGAGACGAAGTTCTCGGCTTCGGTGACGAGCCCCTCGGCTTTGACGATGCCACTTTTGCGTGGCGGGAGCTTGACCGTTTGGCGGTTGACCAACTTTTTGCCGTCGTTAAAGAGGAGTTTGGCTTCCACGAGATTGGTGTTGCCGATTTTTTGGGAAAAAGATTTTACCTCGAGCGGTTTGAGCTCGACGCTGTACTCCTGCATGTCGGGGGAAAGAACTTGCAGTTTGCCGTTGATCCCGAAATCCCGGGGGGCGGATACGGCGACCGTCGCCTCATCGCCTTTGATCAAAATGTTCACGTTGGGCGACACGGCCGCCGGTGAGTCGTAAGTCTGGGCATCGTAATAATATCCCATCGACCCGGCCGCAATTGCGGTGCGGTAGTTGTGATCCTGCATCAACGTGGTGCGCCGGTCCATCGCCGGGATGTCGGTTTGGTAAATGATGAGTTTACCTTTGTCGCCAGTGATGATTTCTTCGCGCCAGTCGCCAAAGACGTCGGCGCTCATAATGAATTTGCCGTCAAACCGGCCCAATTCGCCGCCGTTAAAGTCGCAGACGGTGCCGCCCTTAAAAATTTCGCGCTGGAGGTCGGCATCCCAGTAGACAAAGCGCGGCGAGTCGCCGTAAAACGGGGTTTTGGTGCCTGAGGCCAAAAGTTCGCCTCCGGCATTAAAGTAAAAGCTTTTGTTGTCGGCTTTGTGGTCGGCCGAGTCGGTGCCGCCGAGCTCAAAGCCAGGCTGCATGGCTTCAATGTCGCCACCAAAGCCGAAGTGGACGTGATTGGTCGGCTCATTCAGTTGCCACAATACTTTGCCGGTTTTGGCGTCGACCATGGTGAGGCCGCCTTTTTGATTGGCGGTTTCCAAAATGGTGGCGATTTCGAGGCCCGGGTTGTCATAATTGAGATCCGAGACATAGACATAGTCGGGGTGACCGAGCCCGGTGGACCACAAGGGGCTGCCGTCGTCGTCCAGCACGGCGCTCCCCAAAATTATTTCGTCGCGGCCGTCGCCGTCAATGTCACTTGCTCTCGTGGTGTGGGCGCCTTGACCGTGAAACGTACGGCCGAAAGGAGCGCTGGTGTATTTCCACAAATTCTCCAATTTCCCGTCCTTAAGTTGCCACGCTTCGGCTTTCATCAAGGTATAGGTGCCGCGCAAGGCGATAATCGCCGGGGTTTTGCCGTCCAGATAAGCGACCATGATCTGATTGCGCGAGGCAAAGTTGTAGCCGTATTGGGGGTCATCAAATCCGGCGCGTGACGGCCACGGGGTGCGGGTGATTTCTTCGCCGGTTTCACCGTTGAGGATCATCAGATACTCATTGCCGCCGGTGACTTTGCCGTCCACGTCGCGCGGATCGCCTTCGCCCATCTTGAGGGCGACTTCGGCTTTGCCGTCGCCGTTGAAATCGTAGACGATATAGGGGCTGTACCAGATGCCGCGCTCGATGCTCCAGCCGAGGTCTTTGACCCAGAGGGCTTTGCCGTCGCCGGTCACCGCCTCGAGTTGAAAGGTGTCGGGCGACTTGTACCAATATTTGTACCACGGGTCGACGTTGCCGGTCGCGTGACGCACCACATAATCGTATTGGCCGTCGCCGTCCAGGTCGGCGATGCCGACTTTGTCGATCCGCGCTTTGGGGTCGCTCAACTGGTAAGTTTTATACGGGACGAGATCGGAGTTGCCGGAGAGAATTTTGCTTTTGCCAATCACCCGGCTGCCCTGCTTTAAAATAACTGTGTTGGCATTGGCGGGCAAATCGCCCAGATAATCGGTACTTTGAATGATCGGGGCGGCATTGAGCTTGGTTTCCTTGCCTTCGACAATGCTGTAAAGGTCAAAAGGGGCATTGACCGCATCGGTTTCGCGAAGCCGCCACTGGCAGTATAATTTACCTTTGATCTGAAAAGCGGTGAATCCGGCGTCAAGCTTCTCTTTGACCGGACTGGCGGCAAAGCCTTCCACTTTTTTAAATACCGGCTTCTCTTTGACTTTGGCCGGAGTCACGTTAAAAAAGTCGATGTACGGCGAGCCGGGGCTTGCTTCATTGACATAGCAAGCGGCGATTTGAAACTCAATTGTTGTATCTTTGGCTTCGCAAGTGGCGATTACCCCGCCGTTGGTATTTTTGACCCACGTTTTGCCGCCGTCAACGGAGACGCCGACGGTACGGAGGATTCGGGCATTGACATCATACAAGCCGGGGCCGGGGACGGCAACGGCAAATTTGAGGATTTCCGAGTTTTGGCCGGGGGCGGTATCCTGACTGACCGCGGGGCCTTGGATGACGGTGCCGCCGGACCATTTTTTGTCGGCGTCAATGTCTTTGCTCCAAAGGTTCCACTGGCGGCCGGAGAGCTTGTTGACTTGCACGGCGTCGGTATTTTGCAAGGCGGTTTCGGACTCGATGCGATCATTGCTTCGAACTTTTTGAGCGCTGAAGTCATCGACGCAAAAATCGCACTCTTTTTGCCCGACCAAACGAAAAGTGACATTGGAAGCATCTTTGGGCAAAGTAATTTTACCCGAAAAAGTTTTCCACTCTTTGGTGATGTCTCGCAGCGGTATGGTGCCGTAAACGACGGTTTTGCCGTCAGTGTAGGCGGAAATCTGCATTGCCGCGTCGGGGGCGGTGTCGAGATTGTTTTTGGCGGCGATCATGAGCTCATAGGTATCCAAGCCGTCGACTTTGGCGGCGGGAGCGGTAAACGCCCAGTCGAGCTTGCCCGCCGAGGTGATCCGGCAGACATTGCTGCGCGTGGCGTCCTTGACGATGACCGCTTGGGTGCCGTCAAGGGCTTCGCGTTTCCAAAAAGACCATTTGTCGGGGGTCTTGTTTTCGCTTCCGGCGTCAAAATTACCGTTGACAATGAGGGTGCTTGTGATGGCTTGAGTGTCATTTTGTCCGGCCGCGCAAGCGGCAAAGGAGCAAAATACGGCGATGGCAATCAGAGTGCTTTGGCGTGACATGATAACACCCTATTTATACTCGGTAACCAGTTTTTTGGGGTCGGCATAAGTGTAATCTTTGGGCAAGGTGGTAATGCCGATGATTTCCGGCGTGGCGTCAACGTTGCCGCCGAGCATGATGATATTGGCCTTGCCGTTGTGGCGGTAGCCGATGCGGCAAACGTTGGCCACTTTGGGGTTGGTGGCAAACGATTTGGGGTAGGTGGCCGGATTGATGGCGCTGTCGCCGACAACCACGTTAAAGCTCCCGTACCCGACAATCCCGTCGGCAAACTGGATGACCCGGCTCGGGTTGCGGATCATCGAAACTTTGCGGACGCGCGCCAGTATGGGGGCGCCCGAAGCGCTGATATGACCGTCCGCCGGTTTTTGCGACCAGGAGGTACCGCTGCTGATCGTGTAACTGACCGGCTTCAACGATTCCTGACCCAGCCATTGGTTTTGCAGCATATCCTCATAGCGGACCGATGGGCAGCCGTTGATGTTTTTCCCTTGATCCCATTTGTTGACCCAATCGGCAGTTTGGGTTTTGGCACCGATATCGACCGAGCCCACGAGCCAGCTTTTTTTATCGTTCCAGGTATAGGGGCCGCCGGCGCCGCCGGAAGCGTGGGGTTGACCGTCGTATGGTACCGTGTAATCATTAAACGCCGAATAATAATTTTGTGTTGCCATAAACCATTGTTTCAGGTTGTTGAAACACGCAGTTTGCCGCGCCCGTTCGCGCGCCTGATTCAATGCTGGCAACAGCATGGATGCCAAAATGGCGATGATGGCGATGACGACCAGCAATTCGATGAGAGTAAAATTTCGTTTCATATCAACTTCTCCTGGTTGGGTTGTTTTTTTATGATAATCATTTGCGAATGGCAACATCACTGAACGGCGCCAGCAAAAATGCTTCCGGTCCGGCGGCCAGCGCACAACTGACGATTTCGGGCATCTCGGTGCGGCGGCCCAAAACAAACTCATGTTTGCCCGCGGCAAGCTCGATGGGGAGATTGGCTTTGCCGCCGTAGGTGGAGGCTCCGAGGTTGCTCCATAACTTTACAGACGGATCGGGACTTTTGGTGCGTAAAAAGATCATGCTCTCGAGTTCTTTGCCGTCCAATGACACATTGACCGACCACGGCGATGGCCCGACTTTGACAAACAAATAATATTTGCCCGCGTGGGGGACGTCAAACACGAGTTTGGCAACTTCGCCGGTTTGTTCGGCAACTTGGCCGTAAACGGCGTCTTTGCGCGCGGCGGCGACTTTGGCCAAGTCGTCGGAGTTGTCAAAATACACGGCGACCGGCCTTGAGTTGCCGTTTTGATCCTTGATGATAAAACCGCCGCTGTGGATTCGTGCTTCTTGGGCAAGGTCGGGTTGGGCGCTGACGGTTAAGGTAATTTGCCCGCCGGGGTTGAATTTGCCGCTCGTTGGAATGACTTTAAAATAAGTGGCGGCGGCGGGTTGCATAATGGTGAAATCGCCTGCGAAATCGGTGTCGGCCTTGACGGTCAAAGCAAAGGACAGTTGTTTGCTGCTCAAATTGACCTGGTCGACGGATGTTTCAAATTTGGCCGGCCGGACGGGCAGCCGGAGTTGGCTTCCCGCCTTGCCGTCCGGATTAAAATTGGCAATGATTTCGCCGGGGATACTTTGATTGAGTTGCCAGCGTGGGCTGCCGATGAGCTTGCCGGATAGCGTCCGGTGTTTCTCCTGACCGTTGGTATCGAGTGTTTGCAGATGCTTGGAGTCGGCTGCGACGTTGCAAAAGACATCGTAGTCGAGGTCGGCTTTTGCCTTAAAAATGCCGCTTGCATAAAGACTGTTGGTTTCAAAAATATTGTTGCGTCCGATGAGTTTGACAGTCTTGAGGTCCTCGGGAGCGATGGTACCGCCAAAATCGGAGACGCCGCCAAAGTTGCCCGAAAACATATTGTTGTAGAGATTGATTTGGCCGGTGCCGTAGACTCCGTAGTTGTTTTTGACGGCGGTGTTGGTAAAGCGAAATTCTTCTCCGGGATTGACGATCAAATTGGCAAAGTAATAACTTGGTCCGGCCAGGCACGGCGCGGTGCTGATACCGCACAAGGTTGCCTCGAGTTTGTTGCCGAAAAAACGGGTATTGATTTGTCCGCCGTCCAGCTCGATGCCGTCGTCGTTGCCAACGGCAAAATAATTGCCGTAGATTTCGGCATTTTTGTAGAAGCTCCCCAGCAAAGAGCCGTTGTCACTGCTCTCCACCGCGTCATTCCACCGGTGCTGATCGGAGCCGATAAAGTCGTTGTAGCGGACGGTGGCGTTTTCGGTTTCGCCCGCAAAAATTGCGTTGGGCCCTGAGGGGTGGCAGTAAAACCACGGATTGGCCTTGCTGCGCGGGTCGTGGATAAAGTTGCGCTCGATCAAAAGATTGCTGCCGCCACGGATGCAAATCCCGGCCTGGTTGTTGATGTTTTTGCCGTTGTCGCGGTAAATTTCTTTGACGCTCACCAGATTGTAGGGCAGTCGCGGCGTGCCGTAGCCGGCGATGTCGCAATTGATGACCCGGATAAAATTGGCGTGATTGAGCTCGATTCCGTTATAATTGCCGCCGCGCACGGTCAGATTTTCCAAAATGATGAAACTTGCGCCATCGACCGAAACGGCATAACTTTTGCTGTCGTCGGCGGTTAAGACCGTGCCCGGCTTGGCGGTGTATTTGATGTAGCCGTCGGCGCGGCCCGATTCGGTGATTTTTAGGCTGCCTTTAAAATTATCGGCGTCAAGATACACGGTTTGGGCCACCGTTACCTCGGGATTGCGGGTGGTGAATTTGACGGTTTCACTTTTGGCGGCGCCGTCATTGTAATCAACCTTGAGCTCGTAATCGGTGTTTTCCTTAAGGTTGACCACCACGCCGCGCGCCTGACGGTCGGCGGCCGCGTAAACCGGCGGCAGTGCGCGCTGCCACTCGCCCGCCGGGAGCTCCCGGAAACGCATTGCTGCGGTGAATTCGGCGGTTTGACTCAGGTTGTTGACAAAAATCCCGGCACTGACAAAACCGGGAGTTACCACCAAATCGGCCTCCCGCGGGGGCGGCGGGATTTCGCCGATTTGAAGGTCCTTAAAAATCACGGTTTCGCCGACGTTGCCCTCAAGTTCCTGACGGCAGTGAACGGACATGCTGTCGGCATCTTTGGTTTCAAGGTCGATCCATACGACCGATCCCTCTTTGGTATTGCGTTTGCTGTCGGTACGGCTGATTTCTTTGCCGTCTTTTAGGAGCTTGACCTGAATCAATGCGATGTTGCTTTTGCTCCCCGCAAGCCAGCCGCAGACGCGCAATTTTTGATTGGAGGGGATATTTTTAAGCGTCTGCTCCAATGAGCCCAAGTAGGGGTGCCCGGCAATGATTTTAACCGCAATCCCGCCGTCGGCATTGGGCGTAATTTCAATATTTTTGCTGTTGTTAAACCAACCGGCGGGAGCGGCGCGCCCCGGTTTGAAATCGGCAAAATCCCCGTTTTTAAGGGTGATGCCGGGGACGGACGCCAAGTTCTCTGCCCCGACGGTCACGCATGCAACGATTGCCCACAATAATGCGAAATATTTCATCTTTATCCCCCGATGATTTACCATTGCGCGTCGTGCCAGCGGAAGTTGACCATTTGCGCCGGATAACTGCCGTCTTTGTAACTCAAAAGTTCGCTGTGTTTGACATACTCGACGTGATAATCCAAAAAGCCGACATTGCCGCCGTTGTTGTGCCGCCGGGCGATGTAGTCGCTGCTCCAATTAAAGGTTCGCATCCCAGAGGAATAACTGGCTCCCAAATAGTTGAGACTGGAGTAATCGCTGATAAAGTATTTGTAAGAAACGTTTTTGGCACGTCCGGGTTTGGTCCAGCGCTCCGGGTGGCCGCTTGTTCCGGGACCGTTGGTATAATATGTACTGAATGCATAACTGTTATTGGGCGCATTGGTATCAACAGCTCCCCAAGCCCCGAGGCCGTCACGGCGGCCGGACGGACAAAGGCCGATCGGCAAAATATCGGTGGTGGCGGTATTCCACGGATCGCTCACGAGCTTGCCGCCCAAATACTGGACAAGGGTCTTGCTCTCGATGGATTTGCTGGCCGGTCCGAATAAAAAGCGCGAGTTGCTCCCGTCGAGGCCGACGGTCATATAACCGTTGTTGTCATTGCCGTACATATTCATCGCCAAGGCACATTGCTTGATGTTGGCGGCGCATTTGATGGTTTTGGCTTTTTCACGCGCCTGATTCAACGCGGGCAACAGCATGGAGGCCAAAATGGCGATGATGGCAATCACGACCAAAAGCTCAATCAGGGTAAAAATCTGTTTTTTCATAAACACTTCCGATTACTTTTTTATATCGTTTTTTTGGATGTCCATAATGGTTTTGATCGCAAACGCCAGATCTTTGACGCTTTTGGCGATCGGCGCGGTGCCGCGGATGATCTGGGCGATGCCGAGCTGGGCGGCCTGACCGATTTCGACGGTGCTGAAATTAAAGGCGGTGGACATGTAATTCATCTCGGTCAAAAAGATGATGTCGCGCGGGTCTTCGCTGTTGATGCTCTTTAAGGCCGAGCTCTTGCGGATCGGGATCCCGTAGCACTCGCTGCCGATGAAATCCTGAACCTCTTCGCTGAGCATAAACTCGATGTATTTGGCGGCGAGTTTGTTGTCGGCGCACTCTTTGCGGATGCAAATTAGATCGGTCGCCTGCGCCATGCTGAGGCAGCCGTCGGGGAAGTGCGGCATCGAGACGGTGCCGTAGTCGTCAAAGTGATTGTGCTTCATTCGGCAGACGATTTCGCGTGCATCGACCATAAATACATAATTTTCCGGCGTCGCGTTGGGGGGATTGACGAGGCACGGGGGGAGCTCCAGCATTTTGCGGATGTTGCGGAGAATCTCCAAGCTGCGGATGACCGGCTCGCTGTCAAAGCATACTTCGCCGTTTTCATCAAAAAAGCGTCCGCCGGCGCGGAAGATAAAACTCAGCCAAAAATGCGGATCATCCGAGAAATTGATAATGGCTTGCGGAGACACATGCTCTTTGAGTTGATTCATATCATTGAACAAATCATCCAGCGTCCAAGTAGGGGTCGGCTCCGTAATGCCGGCTTTTTTGAGCATGGTTTTATTGTAAAACATCACGCGCGGCGAAAAGATGAAAGGAATCCCGAAGAGCGTCCCGTCCGGGTTGCTGAAGCCGACAAACGGCCGCTGAAAAAAGTCTTCGCGCTCGCCGTTGAAATTTTTCCAAAAATCCGAGAGATCCATGTACTCGTTGCGGTGCTGCTGCAAATATTGGGTGGTGCGTAGTTCAAACATGCCGCCGGTGAACTCTTGACATAATCTGATTTCCGGAATGCGCTTCTCCAACAGCGGGCGGAACCCATCCAGCCACGGCAGGTTTTGGTTAAAGACCACCATGTGGTTTTTGACGATCCGCGCAAAGCAGTTGTTGCGGACATAGGTACCCAACCGCGGCTTGCACTCGACGATCCCGTCGTACTCGAGCGAAGAAACGGCATGCTGGACGATGGCAAAGGAGGCACCGGTCTCCTTGCAGAGCTCCCGTGAGGCGGGCAGCTTGGAGTTGGCCGGATATACTTTTTGTTCGATCTTGTCGAGAATATACTCTCGAACCAGCGAGAATTTGTCTTTCATTTTTTCCTCTGATTATGTCAGGTTGTTAATATTATAGCAGAAAGGCCTGATTATGTCAAGAGGAAATCGCAAAAAAGTGTGAAAAATTTACTCGTTTGAGGTCAAACCGATTCTCCGGGTGAAGCTGCAACCTCAGGAGGTAATCAGGTCTGGTTGAGATGCATAAAAAAGGCCTGCAGTATTGATGACCGCAGGCCTGAATAACGAGTGTATTTTACTCAACCAAGAGCTCAAAAAACGGCGTCGGGCCGCCGGGCAGCGCATTGGTATCGATAGTGATTTTGAGTTTGCCGCTTTCAACAACGACCGGGATTTGATCCATGCGTTCGCCGTTCAGCTTGAGGCTGTAAAGCGTCGCCTTTTGCGCAACTTGGGCGCGGTCCAGTGTGAGCTCAAGTTTGCCGGTGCGCAGCAACAGGGGCTTGCCGCCCAGATTGTCCAAAACTTCGCGGTTGGCGTCGCGGAACTTCATATTGTTATTAAGGGCGTCGGTGCTGAATACCAGCAAAAGATGTTTCCCCGTTTTGAGAGTGGCATCGGAGTCCAGCGAGGCGACCGTAACCGAGGCCGGGACGTTGCAGCTTTGGACGGTTAGCGCGCCGGCGGTATAACTTTGATCTTTTTTGACGATCACCCCGGCGAGGCGCGGCGTGTTGACGGCGAGCAATCCTTGGTTGGTATCGAGGTAAATTTCGCCGGTGTCGCTCTCAAAAATTCCCTTGGCGGGATTGCTGCGGTTGGTTTCGCCAAGGGCTTTGAGTTCACGGAGTTTGGCGACGACTTGCGATAAATTGGCGGTACTGAGCGAGTTCTCCACACTGGTAAACATGTCGCTTCCGCCCAATTTGGCGATGCCGTCCGGGTAGACGGTCAGCACCGGTTTGATGTTGGCTTTGGGCTTTTGGTAAATAATCCCGACTTTACATATCGGCCACAGCTTGGATAACTCGTCGCTTAACCCGAAGAGGGCGCGGCCGCCAAAGATAAAGTCGTAAGTGAGCGGGATCTCGACGCTGTTTTTGGCCTCGGCGACATCGCCGCGCAAGTAACAGAGTGCGGTCACCGTCTCGGCGGCGCGGATCACCGGGTCAAAGCCGACGTCAAAAGGCTGCAAGCGGCTGCCCGCAAACTGGACCTGACCGGCATGGCAGTTGAGCGCATTCCACCCCTGCAAGGCCGCTCCGGCGCCAAAGAGCAAGCCTTGCTCGTGACGAAACTGATTCCAAAACACCAAGCCGAACTCGGTGCAGAAAAACGGCCGGTCGAGGAAGCGGGCCACCGCCATACTTTTAAAACTGTTGCCGCCCGAAGTGAGGGTGTTTTGCTGCGAAACTTTGGTGCCGGGCTGGTTGTAGCCCCCTTCCGGGTGGGCGTGGTAACAATTCATGCTGACGGCCGGCAGCAGCGAGCGGGCCGGGACGGAGACGAGGCGGGTGCGCATATTCCAGTTGGTCGAGAGTCCGCGGTAGCCCATTTCGTCCAAGGTCTTGAGATAAAACTCGGTCATTTCGTATTCCATTTGGCCGATGAATTCACTCATCATCAGCCCGGCCGGAGATTTACCCGACGCCACTTGGTGGGTGATCCCGGGGACATCCTCAAATTTGCCGTCGGCTTTGAGCTCGACATCGCCCGCTTTGCCCTGCCACGCGGCGTAAAGTTTGGCGTAATCGTTGTCAAAACGCTGTTTCAAATACGCGACCCAGGCGGGTTTAAACTCGACGCTGTAGTCGCGGTACTCGGAGAGGATTTCCTGCTCATTAAGATAGCTCACAATCGCGAGCGCGGGATCGGTGAGCAGGGACTGTTTGGTATAAGGGTTGACGTGGGTAAAGAGCTTGGTCACACCCGCCCGCCAATTGTCGCGAAACATCGGGTTGATGAACATCTGCACTTTGGTAGTGTAGCTACCTTTGCTCGACGGGGTGCCGTTTTGACCGTTGTCATAGCCGATGTAAGTGGTCATGGCATCCATGTTTAGATAAATCCCATTGCGCTTGAGTTGATACACGAGGTAATCAAATTTGTCGAGAATCACGGGGTCAAACCCGATTTGTTCGGCCGTTTCCGGCAAAATGTAGCGCCCCTGCGGATTTTTCAAGGCCGGCGAGCGCATGGTGTTTTGCAAGATCTGATCGAGGAAGTGAAAACGGACCATGTTGTATCCCTGCCGGGCGGCCAGGGCTGCATAATTCTCTATATCCTCTTTGCTCATCCCGGGGAGGGCCTGCGGGATCAGCTGGATGCTCATAAAGCGCGCCGCCCTGCCGGGCGCTTTTTCGAATACCGCCAAGCCCTCGTCATTGACGGTGAGCCGTCCCAGAGAGCCCGCTTCGCGGCGGGTAGTGATATTGGTAAAATCCAAGGCGCTGCCCGGCTTGATCACCAAATCGGTATTGTCGATGATCCTCCAGTTGCCCGGCTCGGTGACGTTGACGGCGGCGGTGGTCGCCGCTTTGGCCGCGGCCGCACTTTCGGCATTGCCGGGGATAATTTGGGCGCAGAGCGGGCCGAGATAAATATCGTCATTGGCGCGGTACTCGGTGAATAATATGCGCGGAATGTTGATCTGCGGCGCTCCGGCGGTGTTGACGAGGAGCGTCAATTCAAATTTTTGCCAGTCGCCGGTGAGCTTGAGTTGTTTGGTTTCCGAGTAGTGGCTGGAGGCGGGTGCATCCTCGGTAATGCGCAAGGCGACGGTTTGCGGCCGCGAAGCTTTGGCATAAAAGCTCAAATTGACGGTATCGCCCGCTTTGATGCTTTTGCCGGGGAGGCGGTAGACGATAAATGGAGGAAACTGCAAGTCCTCCATATTGTAGCGGCTGTTGACTTTGAGCGAAGTTTGTTTGTCCGGGGTCGGTGTTGCCGGATCGGCGGCGATTTTGACCGAGTTCCAATGAACCGGCATGGCGTCACTCGTGTTGTAATCCCAGACGGCGGCTTGCACGGATACGGCAAGCGACAACAGCAAAAGATAAAAAACGTGCTTCATAAATTATTTCTCGTAAGCTAAAAATTTCTTTTTAAGATCGTCGTTGCCGTACATTTCGCGCCAGCTTTGTTTGTGGACGTGGCCGTCAAGGTAGAGCATGTTGGCGGATTGATTGACATCGTGGCGGTAGGCGGTGGTGAGGTTCCCGGTGTTGTATTTTTCGCCCATAAGCCAATAGCCGTTGGTCCCGGAGGGGTTGGATCCCTCGTAGTCATTCATCCAATTCAACGCATCGGTGATGAAATATTTGCCGGCCGGTCCTTTGACTCTGGCGGAGTTGTAGCCAAAGACCCCCATTTGCACCACATTGCCGCCCAAGCCGGTGATCTGCATGGCGTAGGAGTCCTGAATCGAGCTGTTAAGCACTCGCTGGCCGCGGGCGGAAAGACTTTTGGGGCATAACAAGCCTGCGGGGAGATAGCCGCTCTCGGTGCCGAGCACCCGGTCGGCCATCGGCGTACAGTCGGAAGCGCCTAAAAGTTTCAAATACTCGATATTCATCCGCCAGGCGACGCCGTTGCAGCCGGGATATTGCTGGCGCGCCGGGACAAAGGTGTGGGCGTACATATCGTGATACATGATGGCCGCGGTGCCGTATTGTTTGAGATTTGCGGCGCATTTGGTGGTTTGGGCGACGTCTCTGGCTTTGTTTAATGCGGGCAGCAGCATGCCGGCAAGGATGGCGATGATGGCAATTACCACCAATAGCTCAATTAAAGTAAATAACCGCTTCATGATACCTTTTCTTTTCTCATTTTGTTTTATGTTAACGGGGAAACATCATTATTTGGCGGGGCAGCGGCCATACCAAAAGGTGCGCGCCGGGATATCGGTGTCAACGCCGCCGTTGACCGGGATTTCCGAACGGGTGGCGGTATCGTGCAACCGCGACTCGACATGGCCGTCAACAAAATTGACATTGATCCGGTCAGAGTGCACGGCAAACTCGGGGCGTTGGCCGTCCGGGAAATTGACATGGCGCTCAAAACCGTTGTAGATGTTGTACAACCCGTCCATTTGCATGGCGGCCTTGGAGGCGCTGCGCACCTGACTGGTTTTGTAAAGCAAATGGTTGCGGGTCCCGCTGGCGCGGTACAATGTGGCGGCAATTTCGGCATAGGTGCGGCGGTTGGCGGTCGGGTATTTGGCCGAGTGTGCTGGGCAGGTAAACACAGAGGTGGTTTTGCTGTCCAGCGCACTTGCGGTGTTTTCGCGTGTATCTTTGGCCAAGCCGACAAAGGAGGCTATTGAGACGTACCAGCGGTTGCTGGCAACCGACTCTGCGCCTTCATAATAACAGGGCGGGAAATAACCGTTGTTGCTGTCGGTGTATTGCAAGGTGGCGCCGCCGATTTGTTTCAAGTTGGAGGTGCAGCTCACCGCACGGGCTTTGTCTCTGGCTTTATTCAATGCCGGGAGCAGCATCCCGGCCAAAATGGCGATAATGGCAATGACAACCAAGAGCTCGATCAAGGTGAAATTTTTGCGGTTCATCATGTTTCTCCTGCGATTGTTGCATTTTATCAATTTTTTCTGTAATTATATTATAGCAGAGAAATATGGCATTGACAACCTCGATAATGAAATAATAATGAAATATTGATGAAAATTTTTCAGTTTTTTTCATAACCGATGATTGCACCCTCTTGAAATTTTGAGATCGCGGACTATTTTACAATATGATGAAAGTAACCTTGGAGCAATTGGCGGCCAAAGCCGGAGTGTCGTTGAGCACCGCCAGCCGCGTTTTAAACGGCGGCGGGCCGGTGGCAACGGCGACGCGTGAAAAAGTGCTGCAGGCTGCCACCACCTTGGGCATGATCGGCCACGTCAATTCGGCCGGGCGGCCGCTCATTGCTCTGATTGGCGGTTACTCGTTAAGCGACTATTATATTCAGCATATGCTCCAGTATTTGAGCGATGAGCTATCCCGCAACTCGTTTCACTCGATTTTTATTTGCGAGCAAAATTTGGATGTCTTGCAAAACATCCCGGTCAACGGCGCCATTGCCATCAGCAGCGAGGGCCGTTGGATCGAGCGTTGGTCCGAAATCAAAAATTGCCCGCTGGTGGGGCTTAATATCCGTGAAAACATCAGCAACAACATCTACTCCGTCAATGCCGATATTGGTGATGGTATCCGTTTGGCGGTCAACCATTTGTACGAAATTGGCTGCCGCCGGGTGGCGTTGGTTCTCCCGGGGCTCGGCTCGGAGGCGGACTCGGCGCGCGCGGCGGCGTTTGCCAAAGAGTCGGCGGGCAAATTTGATTATGCGGCGGCGGAGATGTTTCAATCACGGGCGGTCGGGTTGCCGCGGGCGTTTGCGCTCTTGCGCTCGCGCGGGGCGGACGGATTGATTGTTCCCGGGTACGACAATGGGATGGCGGCCTATCACGCCTTGCAGTTGATCAATTGGAAAATCCCGGACGAAGTGGCGGTTATTTTGCAGCTGGAGCCGGAGATATCCGATTTTTTATTGCCCGAGCCGACGGTGATCCGGACCGATTTGCCGGCGATGAGCCGCCGTGCGGTTTCCCTCATGATGAGGCTGATCGCCAACGATCACCGGCCCGCGAGCGAGCTGATTCCGTATCAATTGGTGGTCCGCCACTCAACAAGACGGTTTTTTTGATTTGTAATTTGAATTTTTTGTACTATATTATTTTTCAACTGCCACAACAAACAAACGGAAAGGGTAAAAAAATGAAGTATTTTGCCGGGGCGTTGCTTTCGCTTACTTTGCTTTCGGGGTGTGCCATCTTTAAAGAGATGCCGGATACACAAGAAGTGATGAAAAAAGTCGATCAGGCCAATGCCAGTGACGAGCGGATTGCCGCCGTCAAAAAAGCCAAGTTGGTGTATCTCAATGATGACACTGCCAACAGCCGCACGGTGATCTATTATGCCGCTCCCGACCAATTCCGTTTTGACAGTTTGAGCGACACCTCCGCCAATAGCGTGATTTACGACGGCAAAACCGCGTACTCCTACAGCAACAAAACCGGGGTCGCCGAGCTGACTCCGGAGCAGGTGCTCAATCTGCGCCGGAGTATTGTGGCGCTGCCCTTTGACGATCTGGCCGATGCATTGGTCTGTCCCAAAATCGACGACGACGCGATTGTCAACGGCATCGATTGTTGGGTGATCAAGGCACAAATCAAAGATCTGCCCAAAATCGGAACGGTTACGTTATACTATGACAAAGCAACTTACCTCCTGCGCCGTTTGCAAATTGACGATACTTGGTGTGCCGATTTCTTTCACTATCAGGATTACGAAGGGATCAAGTTGCCCGAGCTCACCATCATCGAGTCCGGCGCGGGGATGAAAAAGTACACGCTTTACAGTGTTGACTGGGATTCCCAGCTGGTCACCGCCGACACTTTTAAACCCTTTGCCCGTTTGAAAAAGTAACATAAGGAAATACCGCAATGAAAATTTTGGGAATTTTGTTGGTTTTTGGTCTTTGTCTGACGGGCGCCGTGTATGCCGGCGACGGGATTGACGGAGCGGATACCTTTACGCTGCCCGACGGCCGCGTATTGCAGCATCCTTACATCATGGAGCGCTCGCCCGACGGGATTACCATCGGTCATGACTCCGGATGCATTTTTGTCCGTTTTAAGGATTTGTCACCAGAGTTGCAAAAGAAATTTAACTATGACTCCGCCGCCGCCGCCAAATATGCGGCTCAGGTAGCCGCTTTGGATGCCCAGCGCAAACAGCAGATGGCCGAGCAGGCCCGTCAAAATGCGCTTGTCCAGCAGCAGGTGGACAAACTCCAGCAGCAAGAGGGCATCCAGGAGCAAAAATACCGCATCCAGCGCCTTCAGATGGAGATCGACAACATCAAGGCCGATTTGCCCAAATTGGAAAAATTTGCCGAGGATAATCATCAGAGCAGCATCAGCATCGCCGAGCATCCGGCCGCCGCCGGCATGGGGCAGATGTGGGGCGCTTTTTCCGCCAGCAGCGATCAGACCGGTCAGACCGAGGCCGGACAGCAGGCCCATGAAATGGCGCAGTTGGATGACCAAGCCAAAGACGCGATCTTTAAGTATCGCAATTTGCGCGCCACTTTGGATGACAAACAAATTCAGCTCGAGCGCGAGCAACTGGCTTTGCAGCAGATGATCAAAGCGGTCAACGGCAGCAGCAACTGATTGTTTGAATTCAATAAATAGAAACAGCGGCAAATTTTTGCCGCTGTTTTTTTTATGCTTTGAAAGATTGGTGGATTAATGTTTTTTGCCGCCGCGGTGACCGCCGCGCCGTTTGCCCTCGGAGGAATGGCGCGGCCAAAATTTGAGCTGGCCGGAGATGTCGGTCTCGGTGACTTGGCTGCGGATTTTAAAGAGCTCCAAGGCATGCAAATAAGAGCGGCTGGCAATGACCTTGTCGCGCTCCTCGCAGTGTTGCAAGTAAGGTTGCAGCATCAAAATGCGTTCGGCCGACTCCAACATCCGGTTGATCATCGACTGGGGCTTAAAGATGTTTTCCACCACCTGACGGATGATCTGATTGACGGCGGGCGACGGCTCCCACAAGGAGGCTGCCTCGGCATGGATTGCCTCTTCGACCATCGGGAGGGCGAGTACGGCCATGGCTAAGGAGACGCTGTTGCGGTAGACTTTCTCAGAAACGCGTAAATTGCGCTCAAGTAAGAGCTCCAAGGCGTAATTCATCGCCGGGGTGCCCCAGCGCTCGTCCAAATACGGTAAAAAGTAGTGCAAGAGTCCAAAATCGTGAAAGGCCTGCAATTGCTTGTCGCCATAGACCGACTCCAACACTTTTTCAAGCTCGAGTGCCAGACGTGACGTTGAGGCTTGACGGATCAGGCCGAGGGACGAAAACAACGCGTTTTCGGTCTCGCTCTCAATGTGAAAGTCGTACTGGCCGACCAGTTTGAGCGCCCGCAGCATCCGCACCGGGTCCTCCTCAAAACGCAGCTTGGGTTTGCCGATGGCGCGGACGATTTTGCCGCGGATATCATCAATCCCCTGACCGGTAAAGTCAATCAGCTCGGATTTGACCGGGTCGTAAAACAACGCGTTGACCGTGAAATCGCGCCGCGTCGCATCCTCTTTGGCGGTGCCGAAGTCATTGTCGGAGGTGATCATATTGCCTTTGCCGTGATTTTGCGGCGCTTTGCGGAAGGTGCTTACTTCAAAAAGTTCGCCGCCGTACTCAACGTGGACGAGGCGGAAGCGTTTGCCGATGATCCGTGAGTTGCGGCGGCCGAAGCAAGCGCGCACCTCCTCGGGGGTGGCCGAGGTGGAGATGTCATAATCCTTGGGGTTGCGTCCGAGCAAAAGGTCGCGGATGGCGCCGCCGACAATGTAAGTTTCAAAGCCGTTGTTTTGCAGCTCTCCGACCAGACTGGTCACGTGATTTTCGACATCAAGTTCGTGTTTCACTATCAAAAATTCCTTTGGATAACCGTGTCGACACAGTCGAGCTCGGGGTCTTTAAACGGATAATCGGCATTGTAATGGAGCCCCCGGCTCTCATGACGCGACAATGAGGAGTCGATGATAAGCTCGGCCACGGTGGCGATGTTTCGGAGCTCGATCAAATCGGCGGTGACCAAAAAATCCCAGTAATATTTCTCAATCTCCTTGCGGATGAGCTTGATCCGGTTTTTGGCGCGCTCGAGGCGCTTGTTGGTGCGGTAAATCCCGACATAGTCCCACATAAAACGGCGGATCTCGTCCCAGTTGTGCGAGATGACGATTTGCTCATCGGAGTCGGTGGCGCTGCCGCTCGTCCAGCTCAAAATTTCGGGATTGGCCGGGCGGTTCTTTTGCTGCTCAAGGTACTTGACCTCAATATCGAGGGCGGAAAACTTGGCGACCACCAAGGCTTCCAGCAAGCTGTTGCTCGCCAAGCGGTTGGCTCCGTGCAATCCGGTACAGGCGCACTCGCCCACCGCGTACAAGCCAGGTACGCTGGTGCTGCCGTCGACTTTGGTTTGGATGCCGCCGCAGACATAGTGCGCGGCGGGGACGACCGGGATCAGGTCTTTGGCCATATTGATGGAGACGCTAAGGCATTTCTCAAAAATATTGGGGAAACGCTTGCGCAAAAACTCCTCGCTGTGATGGCGGATGTCAAGGTAGACGCACTCCTCGCCGGTGCGCTTCATCTCATTGTCGATGGCGCGGGCGACGACGTCGCGGGGGGCGAGGCTTTTCATCGGGTGGTACTTTTGCATAAAGGGCTCGGGCTCGCCGCCGCGGGTGTTGCGGCACTTGAGGACCGCACCTTCGCCGCGCACCGCTTCGCTGATCAGAAACGACCGCAACGTCGGGTGGTGCAAAATGGTCGGGTGAAACTGGATAAACTCCATATCGGCAATTTTGGCCCCGGCGCGGTAGCCCATGGCAATCCCGGCACCGCAGGCGACATCGGGGTTGCTGGTATAAAGATAAACTTTACCGACCCCGCCGCAGGCCAGTGTGGTGGAGTTTGCCAAAAAAGTCAGGATGCGATTGTGCTTGGCATCGAGGACATAAACTCCCAGACAGCGGTTGACGCCCTTGAAATTGAGCTTGCCGGTACTTACCAGGTCGATGGCGATGTGGTACTCAAATACCTGGATATTGGGCGTTTTGCGCACGGCTTCGACCAAGACGCGCTCGATTTCGGCTCCCGTAATGTCGCCGGCGTGGATGATCCGGCGCTTGGTGTGGCCACCCTCGCGGCCAAGGTCGTAATCGTTTTTATCCTCGTCAAAGCCGAGTTCGCCGCGGGTGGTGAATTTTGCCCCGAGATCAATTAACTCCTGAATCGCCTCCGGACCGGCCTCGACAATCGCCCGCACCGCTTTTTCGTCACAGAGTCCGGCTCCGGCGTTGAGGGTGTCGGCAACGTGCTCGTCAAAGGAGTCCAAATCATCCATCACACAGGCGATGCCGCCCTGGGCGAGCTTGGTATTGCACTCGGAGATGTCTTTTTTGGTAAGGACGGCGATGCTGCGACCCGATTTGGCCAGATGCAGCGCCGACGAGAGACCGGCCAGCCCGGTGCCGACGACAATGTGGTCAAATTCAAGAGTTTCGCTGTTTTTCATGATTTTATGTTGATTATTTTGTAACTTGTAGTAAATTACACCTGAAACACCTTTTTTTCAAGAAACCAGTCAGGATTTTACGAAGTTATTTTATGCGGATCCATCAGAATATTTTGCGCGGCAATTTCCCGCAACTCGCGCCGTTGGCGTGCGCCTTGGGCGGGGTGGCTTCGGCAATGGCTTTGCCGCCCGTCAACTGGAGTTTTTTAGCATTTGTCGGCTGGGTGCCTTTGATCTACTTTTCCTTTGGCTGCAAAATCTGGAAATCGGCCTTGTACGGGTTTATCACCGGCGTCTTTTGGGCGCTTCCGTCGTACTTTTTTTTGCGGGAAATCAACTGGGTGATTCCGTTTTTACTCGCTCCGGTGATCTCGCTTTGGACGGCGCTCTTTGGGGCTTTGCTCCCCCTGTTGCTCGCTCACGGGCGGGTGCTGAGTTCGCGTTTCTCGCCCAACCGACACCGGACATTGCATCTGGCTTTATCACTCGCGGCATTGGCGTCATTATTTACCCTCATTGAATTTACCCGCGTCAACCTTTTCCCGTGGAACAGCACGTTTGTCGCCATGTGGCAAAATACCAACTTGATCCAGATCGCCGCCGTTACAGGGGCGTACGGGATCACTTTTTTGATTTTGCTGGTCAACGGCGCGATTGCCTATACGCTCAAAACGGCGGCCGGGCGACCGTCCACGCGCATATTGTTTGCGGTGATGGTGTTGATGCTGGCAGTCTATGGGGCAGGGCAGTATGCGAGGACTTACCGGCCGCAAGTTGAGGCGACCGAGTTTCGCGTCGGTGTCGTACAGGGCGATATTTCGCAGCGGCGCAGCGCCGACCGCAACCAAACCGAGGAGGCGCTTGATGCTTATTTGGCTGAGAGTGCGAAATTGTTGCAAGGCGAGGTCAAGCCGGAGGTGATATTGTGGCCGGAGACCGCGGTGCCGTTTCCCTACCGGGGCAATCACGAGCTCGGTTCGATGTTTCGCCGCAAGCTGCAAAACTTTATCCGTACCGAAAAAATTCCGATGCTCATGGGGACGCTTGACTTTGAGTACGTGCCTCCGGGGATTGATAAAACTCCGCGTATGACCAACAGCGCGATCCAGTTTGACGGCTCGGGAGCGATGCTGCAAAAGTATGACAAAGTCCAGCGGGTGCCGTATGGCGAATTCATCCCGTTTCGGCCCTATCTGCCGGAAGTGCTTATCCGTTGCATTGATATGAACCGCGATCTGGCGCCCGGGAGCGACTTTACGCCGTTTGTGCTTGCACCCGAAGTGCGTGCGGGGGCGGCAATCTGCTACGAGGGAATTTTCGCCTTTCTGGCGCGCGAGTTTGCACTGCGCAAGGCCAACTTATTGATCGTTTTGTCCAACGACGCATGGTATCCCAAAAGCAGCGAGCCTGAGCAGCATTTGGCCAACTCGGTATTCAACACCATCCAAACCCGCTTGCCGATGGTGCGCTGCGGCAACAATGGCGGTAGTCTGGTACTCTCGCCCTACGGAGAAATCGTTTCGACGCTCAAAATTACCGGTCACGACCTCAAGCGCCCGGAGCTCGACCGCGGCCGCGGCAGCGCGGTGCTTACGGTCAAGGTGCCGGTGAACCCCGCGCCGACCTTTTTTGTCCGCCACGGGCAATGGTTTATGCTTGTTTTGCTGGCTTATCTGGCGCTTTATTCGCTCTATCTCGCGGTCAAAAAAATACGCCGGCACTGAGGCCGGCGTGATGTGTTTTGTTTGATGATATAATCGTTATCGCTTTTTCAGTAAATCAATGTACCGGAAGTTAAGATCTTCTTTGTCCGAGGTGCCGACTCCGGGATAACTCAAGGTCGCGCCGTCGAGCTCCACTCCCAACGTGTCGCAGACAGCCATTTCTCCGGGAAATTCCCCCATCGAGAGCCCGGCAGGCAACAGGACTTCTCCCGCCGCTCCGGCTTTGACCCGGCGCGGTGTTTGCAAATTGGCCCAATAAAAGACTTTGGGGCTGTAGGGCCGCCCGGTCCAGCGGCCGCCGCCCCATTTGAGCGGCGGGGACGTGATTTGAGAAGAAATCACTTTGGGATAGGCCAATATGATATGCTCCGGCTCCGCCGCGGGCTGCTTGCCGCTCTTAAACCAATGGTTGTAATAGGAGTAGACATCGAGCAAGCAGTGCCCTTTGTCATGCGAGGGCCAGATGTCGGTGCTCTCAACCGTATCGTTCCAGGTAATGATATGGATTTTGTCCGCGTGATTTTTGATTGCGGACTGATAAAGATTATGGATTCTTTTGAACTCCGGCTCGGTGTATACTTTGCGGTTATAGTATCCCGGGCTGGAGGAAAAAATGTAGGGAGTATTGAGCTTGTCAAAATATTTTTTCATCTCCTCGCCGGTTTCGGCCGCATAGTTGGCGGGCCCGGCCGGGGAAAAATCGTACACGGCATCGGCAAACTCGCTCCAGATTTGCCGGTTCGGCGTATGAGTCCTGATATCGGCGATGAAATAAAAGTTGGCGTTGTTCTTTTTGAGTTCTTTGATAATGTCGCGCCAGCCGCCGTCCGGGGCCGGGGCATTTTTGTCGGGTGCGTGCCCCATGCAGGAGTCGGTCGCAAAGTGGATGATGACCGGCGCTCCGTCGATGCGCCACAATGCATCTGCCGCTTTGCCGGACGGAAGATTTGCCAAAATGGCAGTCAACAACTCCCGGTTTTGTGCGGGATTGGGTGAATATCTTTGGAGACAGTCGCCGGAGTAATTACTTGGCTCGACAAAGATCCCGATTTTCATGCCGGTTTCGGCCGCCGCCTCCAGCCAAACCGGCAGCATGCCGTAGCTGGCCAAGGGGATATTGTCATAGCTCCAGCTTTGGGCCGGATCGTATCCCGGGAGCGGCATGCAATCGTAGAGCATGACGTCAATCCCGGCTTGTTTCATTTGGGTCAGCGTTTCCAATGCAAACGGCATGGTTAGTTTCATATACTCCGGGCTGCCGATGACCGGCGGTTTTTCGGGGAGCCTGGTCGGGGTTGCAAATACCGGATAATTATTGCCGTTTTTCTTTGCCCGGTCATAAGCATAATCCTGCCACTGCCGGTTGCCGTTTAAGGCTCCCAAGGGTGTTTTCCAACTGACATAGGTGACGATGACTTCCTTTTCGGTTTTTTCCCCGGCTTGCGCGAGACCGCCAAAGATCATTAAAACCGCCCAAACGATGACTCCGTATTTCATAGCAGTGCTCTCCTTTACAGGCGGTTCCACATGGTTCCGGTTTCGTTGGCGTACCAGGATTGGCCAAAAACGAGTTTATATAAACTTTGCCAGGCATTCGGATTTTCCTTAATATTGCCGGGCACGACCACGCTTTTTACATGCGAATCACCGAGAAGCACATTGCAAACTCCGTGTCTGGGGTAAGCCATCGGGTTGACATCGCTGATGCCGGACTCGACGTGAAAATAGCCGCGAAACGATTTGGTACTGATATTTTGCGCATTTTCGACCAAAATCAGTTTGCGGGATGGATCTTTGAGTTTGGCAATGGGATAACCGGCCAGATGCCGCCGGTTGAAGCCGTAGCTGACACCGCCGGCATTGTAGGCGGTCTGTGGGTCACGCTCCAGATTGCCGGAGTCCGACGGACACCAGAGAATCCGTCCCGGGGCATTTTTGCCGGTGCTCAAAACCATCAATTGCTTGTGCCATGCCGTGTAATTGTTGGCAATCGAGTAATCGCTGTCCATCAGTCTGCCCTGATAGGTGTCGGTGTACAACACTGTTAATAACCCGAGCTGCTTGAGATTGCTCAGACAGGAAGTCTTTTTGGCGGTCTCCCGGGCCTTGTTTAATGCCGGCAAGAGCATGCTGGCCAAAATGGCGATGATGGCAATAACCACTAAAAGCTCGATTAGTGTAAAAATTTTCTTCATCATAATTCCCCTTAATTTTTATGGTTGATCGGGACGTTTTTATCGTTAAAATTGCAGTCTATAACCGAGCTGCGCTCAATGACCACCGGGTCGAGCTCGATTTGGATGAGTTCCGACGGATTTTTGCGGATTTGGTCAATGGCGTCAAGGATGCTTTTGACATAACGCGGGTAACTGCAGCCGACGGTGGTCAAGGCGGGGATGTAAAAACTTCCCAGTTGCGCCCCGTCGGCGCCAATGACGCTGACATCCTCGGGGACCTTGATGTTGTGGGTCGCCAGCGCCCGGAAAACTGCGCCCGCCGGACCGTCGCTCAAGACGTACATGGCGGTGAAATCGGGGTGCTTGGCTGCGAGGTAGCAGTCGAGCCTCTCAAAAGTTTTGACGGTGGAGTTTTCGCCGCTGTTGACGTTGGCATCAATCACCTCCACGGAGCAACCGTGCGCCTTGGCCATCATCAAAAAGCCGTCGGCACGATCCTTGATGACGCCGTTTTTTGGCTCGGTGATCATCAGGGCGAGTTTGCGGTGCCCCTTGCCGTAAAGATAATCAGCGGCGAGAAGCCCGCCTTTTAGTGAGTTGCAAGTGACAAAGTTGAACTCGATCCCGTAAAACGGGTGGCCGATAAAAATCACCGGCACCGGCGCCGATAAAATGCGGTAAACGTCGTCCATTGCAAGTTTTTGAGTATTGAGCACCAGCACAAAATCAAATTCGCGCACCGGGACAAACTTAAAAATCCCGTCGTTGTCACAGGGGAAACTGAATTTTTGCACCACAAAATTGCGCTCACGCCCTTGTTGCAGCACTTGCTCCTCGATTTCCGAAAAAATCGGCGACGGCCAATTGGGCAGCATCAACGCGATTTTGAGTTGCTGCGAGTTGGACGAGCCGTAGCGAAAAATCCCTTTGCCGGGGCGGCGGATGATCCAGCCGGTACGCTCCAGGCGCTCCAAAGCCTGATAGGCAACATGCTGGCTGATCCGGTGGCGCGTCATGATGGCGCGTACCGAGCTTACACGCCCCCCCTCGGGGATGGTTTTAAGCTCCTCCAAGAGTTTCTGATGCAAAACTTCTGACTTATTGATGTGAATTAACATAGACAAATTCTCCGTATCTGTCTATATCATAGTGTATTGATACGCATCTTGTCAAGCATCATTGCGAAAAAAATGCAAAAAAACTCGTTTGGGATATCAACTGTATCAATCGGTTGATACGGTTTTCCCGGTAAAATGAGTTAACGGCCGGAGGGGAGCTGCCACAAGTCGGGCTCATTGAGAAACCGGCTGCTTTTGGAAAAAACGCGGCTGCCGAAAAAACCGTTGTGCGCCGACAAGGGTGACGGGTGCGCGCTTTTGAGGATCAAATGCTGCGGGTGGTTGAGGATATATTTTTGCTTGCCGATGGCATAATTGCCCCACAAAATAAAGACTTTGGGTCGCGCGTCGGCGGCCAAGGCAGCGATCACACTGTCGGTAAAAACTTCCCAGTTGAGGTGGCGGTGGCTCGCCGCGTGCTCGGCCTCGACGCTCAAAATCGCATTTAACAACAAGACGCCGCGCGCCGCCCACGGCTCGAGGTTGCCGGAGACGGGGAGGGGGAGTCCGAGGTCGGCCTGATACTCTTTAAAGATATTTTTTAAGCTGGGGGGCGGCATCACGCCGTCGGGGACGCTGAACGATAACCCGCAGGCTTGTCCGGGCCCGTGATACGGGTCCTGGCCGATAATGACCGCTTTGACCGCTTCGGGCGGCGTCGAGCGCAAGGCATGAAAGACCCGGCCCTCCGGCGGATACACGGTGTGATTTTGCCGCTCCTCGGCGAGTTGCCGCAAAGTGGCGCCCAAGAGTTTAAAGTTGGTGTATCCGGTTAAAAAGTTGATCCAGTTAAGCGGCAGTTGATCCATGTTTTTTCCCTTTGTTTTTGGCAAATTGCGGCAGTCCCCGAACCGCCCACAAGGCGGGGAGCAATAACGTAATCGAGACCGCAGTCAGCAAATAAAATGAGTTAAAGTGTTTTATAATCGAGGAGCCGATGAAGCCCGCGAGGAGCAAAAAGGGCAGGAGGAGCATAAACATTAAGGCGGTGCCGCGCCCGATCAATCGCGCGTCAAACAAATTGACCATGACGGTCGACTGCGCGGTATTCCACAAATCGCGCGAGAAACCGAGCAAAAAGAAAAGAGCCAGCACCAAGACGATATGAAACATAAAAAAACAAAGGACGAGTACCGTCAAGTACGAGTAAAGCGACCATTGCATGATTTGGCGCTCGCCGACTTTGTTGATCAAAAATCCGCCGCAGACGTTGCCCGCCACCGCACCCACAACGACCAGCGCGGTAAAGAGCCCGGCGCTGGATTCGCCCAAATTGAGCGCGCTTTTGGCGTGAATGGGGATATAGGCCAAATCGATTAATATGGCGCATTGAAAGATCCGGACCAAAATCAATTTTTTAAACTCCTCTTTGCCAAGGATTTCACCATAGGTGGCACTTCCCGCGCCGGTGCGGATTGTGGCCGCCGGCTCGCGCACCTTGTACTGAAAGTACATGGCGGAAATAAACAACAACGAGCTCAATAAAAACAATAAACCGAAGCCGTTTTTGCCCGGTACCTGATTGAGCAAAAAGGAAACCAGAAAACCGCACCCGAGGCCGATCACCGAGCTGATGCCGAAGCGCAGGGCAAACAATCGTCCCACCAATTTATGCGGCACCGTTTTTTGGAGAAAGCGAAACCACGGCGCAATCGCCGCCCCGGTGGCAATCCCGTAAGCGAGCAAGCACAGCCCGATCAGCATCCCCGCCACTTTGCCGTCGGTGATCAAAAAGCAAAATGCCGCCATCAAAAAATAGGGGATTCTCTGAAAGATGCCGCAAATCAACACCGCCTTTTTTTGCACCGCAAAGCGGTCGATGGCCCCGGCGGTCAAGGGCGTTCCCAGCGAGAGCCCGATCAGAGGGAGAATCGGCGACATGGTAATCCAAAACGGGTCGGCCCCGAGCGTAGAGAGCACCATTGGGATCACCGTTTCTCCCGCCACAAACACCATGGCGCTGCTGGAGATGACACCCTCCATTAATTGGATGGAGAAATTACTCCATCGGTTTTTGACGAGCTCCATTGCTCACCACTTGGTAAACGGTTTTTGGGCCAACGAGCCGTTGCCGTAGCGGCGGTCCAAACTCACTTCTTTGCCCAGCCAGTCGGGACGCTCAAACTCCTCTTCTTCGCTCGCAAGCTCGATTTCGGCGGTGTAAAGCCCGCTGTTGAGCCCCAGATACTCGTCAACTTCCCAGACGTGCTTGCCGACGCGGACCAGATAGCGGTATTTCTCCACCAGTCTGGTGCCGCAAAATTCGCGCAGCATCGCCTCGGCCTCGGCGGCCGGGATGCGGTACTCAAACTCGCTGCGGGTGAAGTTTTTGAGCTCTCCTTTGATCGTCAAAAAGCCTGCGTCGCCGGCGATCCGGACGCGGATGCCCGGCCCCCCCGTCGAGATAAAGTACCCTTGGACCAGTCGCGTTTTGGAGACGACGGCGCGGCGCCAGTTGTCGTTTTTGAGTAAAAATTTGCGTTCTATTTCTTTTGGCATGATAACCGCCCTTTCAACGATTGGAGGATGCTTTCGGGGATGCGCATTTTGCCCGCGCCGGAGCCGAGCTCGATGCCGGGGGAGTTGTCGCCGTGGAAATCACTGCCGCCGGAGCCGTCAAGACCGTAGACTTCGGCCAACTCGGTGAGCATCTGAGTCTCGGCCGCGCCGAACATACTGTAATATGTTTCCACCGCGTCGAGCCCGACCGGCCCGAGTTTGCGCATCAGTCGCCGCGCCCAGGCGCGCTCGTTGCGTTCGCGGTAAATCGGGTGCGCCCAGACGGCGAGGCCGCCCGCGTTTTTAATCGCCGCAATCGCGGCGTTCGGGGGCGGCAAATGCCGCGGGACATAGGCTGGGCAGCCGCGGTTAAGGAGCTTGTCAAACACGCTCTGCAAGTCGGGGAAATGGTATTTGGCGGCCACGATGCGGGCGATGTGCGGCCGGCCCACCGAGGCGCAGTCGTCGGTGTTGAGCACAAGCTCGTCCCAGGTAAACGGGTAATTGAGGGTGATGAGTTTGCGGCGGATGGTTTCGTTGCGCGCAATGCGCTCCTTGCGGGCGTTTTCCAAAAAAGTTTGCAAGGCCGCGTTGCCGCAATCGACATAAAGCCCGATAATGTGGATTTCGCGGGCGCTGAAGCTGCAGGAGAGCTCCACCCCGGCAATTGCCTCCAAGTCGGGGTGCGCTTGGGCCGCCGCCAAAAACTCGGGGACGCCCGCCACCGTGTCGTGGTCAGTGAGGGCGACGGCGGCCAAATTCTTTTGGGCGGCCAAATGGATCAGCTCGGAGGGGGTTAAGCTCCCGTCCGAAAAAATGCTGTGCATGTGTAAATCGATGGTTCTCATAAAGCAGTGCGTTTGATGATTTCAGTTAAATGGACGAGCCGCAGCAAGGGGGGATTGCGGTAACTCACAATGGGGAGCATCCCGTGCTCTTTGTAAAAACGGCCGTCGCGGTATTTGAGATACACTTTGCCGTCGGCGACGCTCAGTGACTCAAAGTTGTGAAGCGAGGTCAATATCTTGATTTTAATGATGGCCAGCAGATTTTCGGCCGCCGCCGGGAGTTTTCCGAAGCGGTCTTTGAGCTCGGCGGCAAAGTCGTCGACTTCGTTCAACGCCGCCAGTTTGGCCGCCCGGCGGTAGGTGTCGATGCGCAACCTTTCGCCGCCGATGTACTGTTTGGCAAAGCTCGCACAGAGCATCCCCGCGGGCGCGGTGGAGGCATAAGCGACAAAGTCAAGATTGACCTCGGCGTCGGGTGTGAAGCTTCGGCGGTTGCCCTTCAAGGCCTCGACTTCCTGCTTGAGCAACAGGCAATAGAGGTCAAAGCCGATCAAGTTGAGGTGGCCCGACTGCTCGGAGCCCAAAATGTTGCCCGAGCCGCGGATCTCCAAGTCGCGCAAAGCGAGTTGAAACCCGGCCCCCAAATTGGAGCAGCGTTTGATCGCCGCCAGCCGTTTGCGCGCGTCGGAGGAGATGATCTGGCTCTTGGGGATCAGCATGTAGCTGTAGGCCTGATGCTTCCAGCGCCCGACGCGGCCGCGCAATTGATATAATTCGGCCAGGCCGAAGCGGTCGGCGCGCTCAATGATGATGGTATTGGCGTTAGGGACATCCAGGCCCGACTCGATAATGGTGCTCGAAATCAGGCAATCGATCTTTTTGTCGATGAACTCGGTCATCACTTTCTCCAGCTCTTGCTCGTCCATCTGTCCGTGGGCGACGGCGAAACGGCAGTCGGGTACCAATGCTTCGAGTTCCTTTTTTTTGTCCTCAATGGATTTAACGCGGTTGTGGAGATAGTAAATCTGGCCGCTTCGCGCCAATTCGGCGCTGATGGCGTTGACCACCAAAGACTGCTCCTCGGGGGCGACCACGGTTTTGACCGGCAAGCGCAACTTGGGGGCGGTCATCAAGGTGCTCAAATCGCGCGCACCGGCCATCGCCAGATACAATGTGCGCGGGATCGGCGTCGCCGACATGGTCAATACATCGACCTCGGCGCGCAAGTGGCGCAACTGCTCTTTGTGCTTGACGCCGAAGCGCTGCTCCTCGTCGATGATGACAAGGCCCAAGTTTTTAAATTGGATCTCGCGGCCGCACAAGCGGTGGGTGCCGATCACGATATCCACCCCGCCGGTGGCCAGCTGGCGGATGACCGCGTTTTGCTCCTTGACACTGCGGAAGCGGCTCAGTAAATCCACTGTAAACGGGTACTCGGCAAAGCGCTCTTTAAAATTGTAATAATGCTGCTGGGCCAATACGGTCGTCGGCGCCAGTACGGCGACCTGATAACCGTTGGCGACGGCCAAAAAGGCGGCGCGCATGGCGATCTCGGTCTTGCCGTAGCCGACGTCGCCGCAGAGCAAGCGGTCCATCGGGCGCGCGGATTGCATGTCTTTTAAGACTTCTCCCGTCGAGCGCCGCTGGTCGGCGGTGTCGGTAAACTGAAAACGGTTGACGAACTCACGGACTTGACTCGGGTGCGGCGCAAAGGACAACCCGCTCACCGTTTGGCGCATGGCCTGAAAGCGCAGCATGTCGGCCGCGTAAGCGTGCACTCCCGCGCGCGCATTTTCCTTATCCCGTTGCCACTTGGCCGAGTTGAGGGCATGCAGTTTGATTTTGCCGGGGCTCCCCAGATAGCGCGAAATCTTGTTGGCTTGCAGCATCGGGACGTAGAGATTTTGGCCGTCGCGAAACTCGATGACGATCATTTCGCGTTTGATGTTGTTGTTTTCAAAGGTCTTGATGCCTTTATAAATGCCGATGCCGTAGTCGATGTGGACGGCGTAATCCCCCTCGTCCAACTCAGCCAGCGAGAAATCGGGGACGCTGTCGGCGGCGCTTTTGCCCCCGGCGGCAAAGGTTTCCTCCAAGTCCGTCTCGTCATTGTGATGAAAGCCGATGCCGACGAGCTCGGTTTCGGTTAAAATCACGTGGCGGATCTGCCCGGCGGCAAAGCTCAAATGCAACGATCCGGTTTCAAACCCGATCCGGGGCGAGGTAAAATTGTGCTCCTTGCAGAAATGCCTGAGCCGGGCAATGTTTTCCGCGCGCGGCGTGAGGATTGAGATTTCGTAGCCGTCGCTCAAATATTCATCAAGCTGATGCAAGAGATTCTCCCGCCGGAGCTGAAACTGGCGGTCGAGCTGGATATCCAAATCGACTTTGACTTCGATGCTGCGGATGGCGGGGTCAAAAAACTCCTCTTCGCTCCCGGCGTCGACAAATTGGAGGAGATTGCCCTCTTTTTGATAGCTTTGCAACACGGCGTCAAAGCGGGTAATGTTTTCCGCAGTCCCGTAACGTTTGAGGCGGTCGCGCAAAGCGTCGGGGTGCAATGCGAGGATTTTGTCTTTGGCGGCGTCAAAGTAGTGAAAAATATCGCCCGCCGCCGCGCCCCCCGCTGTCACTCCGGCGCGGCCGATGATGTGATAGGAGTCGATTTTGCCTGTTGAGCGCTGGGTTTCGGGGCAAAACTGGCGCAAACTGGTGATCTCGTCGCCCCAGTACTCGATGCGGCATGGGTAATCATGGGCAGGGCTGAAAATATCGACGATGCCGCCCCGGCGGGCGAATTCTCCGGCGGTCACAACCTCGTACTCGTCATCGTAGTCGAGCTCGACGAGGCGCTTTAAGAGCTCCGGGATCGGGACCTCCATCCCGACTTTGATCTCAAAGGCGGCATTTTTGGTGATTTCCGGCAATGGGGCGGGGGCGCAGAGGGCGTGGACGCTGCCAATAATAATGTTAAATTCACCGTTTAAAGCCAAGTCGAGGGCACGCGCCCGCTTGCTCTCCGACTCAACCATCAGCATTTTGCCGCGGGCGCACTCGGGGATGAACAATATTTTTTTGCCCAGCGCAAGCTCTTCCGACAGTAAATTCATCTCGGTGGCGAGCGCTTCGGCGAGATTGAGATCAGAGACTGGGACGATGAGTTTGGGGTATTTCTCGGCCATCGCCAAAATGGGCAGAGCTGCGCATTGGTCTTCGATAATGATCGACTCGGATTCGAATTTGAGTATATTCAAATAATTTTTTAACTTTTTTTGCCAAATTCCCATGATCCGACTTGATTTTCACAAAAAAAAATATATAATGTTAACCTCATTGGCTATGCAAAAAGCATTGTTATAGTATAACATGTTTAACGGTTTTTACAAGTTAAAAATAAGGGTTAACGGATAAAATGGCGGTAAAAAAGTCTAAGGTTGAGGAAAAGCATCCGGATATTTCTGCTGAAGATAATTCATCCGGCGGTGTCGCGGTCAGCGACAGCAAACCCGCCCGCAAACTGGTGATTAAAAAAGTCGAAGCCGCCCCTGTTAAATTCATCCCCAAAGCTCCTCCCAAGCGCGAGTTGCCTGCGGATATCCTCCACTTTTTGGAGAGCGATGAGCCCGAGCACGTCGAGATCAAGCTCGAGCGCGCCGTGGTGACGGCCGACGCCGCCAAACCCCGTACCAAGCAGGAAAAAGACTCGGCGCGCAAAACCGCCCTCGAGAGCCGCGTCTTGGCCGGGACCAAAAACGATACGATGAAGGTTTATATGGGCGAAATCGCCCGCATTCCTCTGGTCAATAAAAAAGAAGAAGCCGAGCTCGCCGACCGCATTCACAGTGCCGACGACCTGAGCCATGAGGACGCCCGTTCCACTTTGATCAAGGCCAACTTGCGTTTGGTGGTCAAAATTGCCCACGATTTCAAGGGCTTGGGGCTCCCGTTGCTCGACCTGATCTCCGAGGGCAACATCGGTCTGATGCGCGCCGTCGAAAAATTTGACCCTGCCAAGGGCGCCAAATTCAGCAGCTATGCCGCGTGGTGGATCAAGCAATCCATGCGCCGCGCGCTGGCCAACCAGAGCCGCACCATCCGTATCCCGGTGCAGTCGGCGGGCAAAATCAATAAAATCAAATCGGTGCGCATGAAATTGGCCGAAGAGCTCGGCCGCGAGCCCAGCGACGCCGAAATCGCCGAGCACCTTGACTTCAGCGAGCGCACCGTCGCCGGTTTGCGTTTGGCCGATCTGCGCACTTTTTCCTTGCATGACCCGATCCAGCAGGGCGAGGAAGGCGAATTTCAGGACATTATCCCCGACCGTCACGCGATGACGCCGGATCAGATTTTGGGCGACGTCGAGTCAGTTTTCCGCTTGATGGACCTTTTGGAAAAGTTGGAAGAGCGCGAGCGCCGGATTTTGGAAATGCGCTTCGGGTTGCGCGGCAGCCGTCCGCTCACCTTGGAGGAAGTCAGCCAGGAGATCGGGCGCACCCGCGAGCGTGTGCGCCAGATTCAGAATCAGGCGCTGTCAAAGTTAAAGAGTTTACTGGTGGATGAGGCCGGTTTTGCGGCCGATTGAGTCATAACACATTATTAATTCCAAAGCAAAGGGGGTGAAACATTATGGATACTGAAGTTCGCGTCAAAAAAGGCGAAATCATCGATCGCGCTTTGCGCCGGTTGAAGAAGAAGCTTGACAAAGAAGGCACCCTCAAGGAATTGCGCAATCGCCGTCACTATGAGAAGCCCAGCGAAGTCAAACGTCGTGAGGCCAAAATGCGCCACCACTAATCGTTGACTGTTGCGATTCGGATGCCCTGCAAAGAAATTTGCGGGGCATTTTTTTTGTCTTAATCGGGGGGATAAAAAAGGCCCGCAAAATTGCTTTTGCGGACCCTTGAGTCGGGAGAGAAAAATATTTCTACCGATAATAAGGCCGGTAATAGGGGCGGCAGGGCGCCACGTACACAGGAGCGACCGGTGCGACATACACGGGAGCGACCGGCGCGACGTAGACGGGGGCCACCGGGGCAACGTACGCAGGGGCGACATAAGCGGGGGCCACCACCGGCGTTACCACGGGTGCATAAGTTACCGCGGGTGCGGCCACTACCGTGGTCGCGGGCATGACCGTGGTGCCGGTCACGACAGCCGGAGAGGCTTGATTAAAAATAGCCAAGGTATTGGCGGTCAAGCCGACAATCCCGGCGGCCAAAGCCAAGCCGCTCATATTGTCGTCGTAACAGCCGCCGCCACGCCAACCGGGTCCGGGCCCGGGCCGGGGGCCGGGGCCCCAACCGCCGCCGTGACCGCCGGGGCCATAACCGCCGCCGCCGTGGCCACCGCCGCCGTGGCCGCCGCCACCGCCGGGAGGGCCGGCAAGCAAAGATAAGCCAAGACCAGCAGCCAAAACTGCAACGACCAAAAACTTGAGACTTTTCATAACCTTTTTCTTTCCTTACACAAACCGACAGCCTGCGTCGATGGACAAGTAGTTTCTTTGGGGCGGAGTCGTGCTTTACATCACAGTACTGGAGGTGTAAAATCCGGGTCTTTCTCAAAAAATCGATCTATCCGTCCAAAAACGGCAGCTCGGCAATAAGCATATTTTCGATTGGACATTAATATAATCGATTTTTCGAAAAAATCAAGCCCATTTTCGCTGCCGCGCCGCTTCGTACAACAAAATGGTGGTGGCGGTGGCGACGTTTAAGGAGTCGATTTTGCCAAGCATCGGGATGCGGACTTGCAAATCGGCGTTTTGCATCCATATTTCGGTAAGCCCGCACTGCTCGGTGCCGACGACGATGGCGACGCTCTGCGTCATATCGACATCGGTGTAAATGGTGTCGGTGTGCGGCGTCGCGGCCAAGGTTTTGATGTTGTGTTTCCGCAGCCACGCGAGCGTCGACTCGCTGTCCGCTTCGGCCAACGGGACGCTGAACAAAGCGCCGGTACTCGCCCGGATCACGTTGGGGTTATAAATATCGGTGCATTTGTCGCAAATGATGAGTCCGTCCACTCCGGCCGCGTCGGCGCTGCGCAAAATCGAGCCCAAATTGCCCGGTTTCTCCACGGCTTCGGCCACCAGATAGAGTCCGTTGGCAACGGCCGGCATCTCGTCGAGGGTGTGCCGCTTCATCCTGGCAATCGCGATCAAGCCCTCGGGGCGGTCGCGGTAGGCCATCTTTTCCAGCAATTGGGCGGTGACCTCCATGACTTTGACGCCGCTTTGGGCCAACGTATCGAGGAGCGGGAACTCGTTTTCGCCCAAAAAGTGGGCCGGGGCAAAAAAGCACTCGACGATTTCCATCCCGTACTCGCGGGCCCTCGTGAGCTCGCGGTAGCCCTCCAGCACGGTCAGTTGTTCGCGCTCGCGGTCGCGCCGGTCGCGCAGCGCGATGACGTGTTTCACGGCTTGATTTTGAGCACTGGTAATTTTGAGAAATTCCGTCATTTAGCGCAACCCCACCGCGTAACGGACTTTGGTCATTGTCTTCTCGGCCTCGACTTGCGCTTTTTCGGCGTTGGCGGCGAGGCACTGCCAGACGTAATCGACGTTGGCGGCCAACTGGTCGCGGCGTTCGCGCATCGGGCGGAAATACTCCCAGAGTTTCTCAAACAACGCTTGCTTGGCGTGACCGTAGCCGTAGTTGCCGGCGCGGTATTTGGCCTTGATATCCTCGAGTTCGGCCGGAGTCGCCACCAGTTTATAGAGGGCGACGACATTGCACTTGTCGGGGTCCTTGGGATCCTCGAGTGGGGTGCAGTCGGTGACCACATTCATCACTGTTTTGCGGATCGCTTTTTCTTTGCCGAAAATCGGGATGGTGTTGTCATAACTTTTGGACATCTTTTGCCCGTCGGTGCCGGGGACGATCGCCACTTCCTCGGGGATCAGCTCCTCGGGAAGGACAAAGGTGTCGCCGTAAATGGTGTTAAAGCGGATCGCAATGTCGCGCGTGATCTCCAAGTGCTGCTTTTGGTCCTTGCCCACCGGGACGAGGTTGCTCTGATAAAGCAAAATATCCGCCGCCATCAAGACGGGGTAGGAGAGTAAGCCGTTGTTGGGCGCAAAGCCTTTGGCGATTTTGTCCTTGTAACTGTGGGCGCGCTCAAGGAAGCCGACGCCGACGATATTGTTTAATATCCACATAAGCTCGGTCACCTGCGGCACGTCGGATTGGCGGAAAAAGACCGTTTTATCCATGTCAAGGCCGCACGCCATAAAGTCGATGGCCAAGTTGAGCGTGTTTTCTCGCAGCATCTTGGGATCGGGGCTGGTGGTGAGCGAGTGATAGTCGGCAATGAACAAAAAGGACTCCCCCTTGGACTGCAAGGCGCAGGCCTGGCGCATCATGCCGAAATAATTGCCGATGTGCGGGACGCCGGAGGGCTGGATGCCGCTTAAAATACGCATGGTGAATCCCTTGGGTGTTAGAGTTTGTGCGAGGTCGCGCCGTCGCCGATCGAGCAAATAATGACCTCGGGCTCAATTCCGATCCGCGCCTTGAATCCGGCCTGGACGCGCTTGGCGTAGGTTTCCGCGTCGGCGGTCGCCACCAAGTGGATGGTAATGCCGCCGAAGCCGCCGCCCGACAAACGCGCGCCGAGGCCGCCCGGGATGGATTTCGCGAGCTCAACCAGATAATCGAGCTCGGCGGTGCTGTTTTCAAAGTTGACACGGCTTGACTCATGCGACTCAAACCAGAGTCGGCCGAAGCCCTTGACATCGCCCTTTTGCAGACACTCGACGCCGCGCATCACGCGGTCTCCCTCACCCACGACGTGGGCGGCGCGGGCGTATTCGCGGGCGGTCAAGGTATCCTTGGCTTGGTCCAGCTGGGCGGGGGTGATGTCGCGCAAGGTGGTCGCGCCGGGATAAATCTTGGCCAATTTGGCGGCCGCGCTCTCACAGTCCTGACGGCGGACGTTGTACTCGGAGTCGACGAGATTGTGTTTGACCATCGAGTTAATAACGACAATCGAGTACCCCGACGGCATCTGGACGGTGCGCAGCACCTCGACGGTACGGAAATCGGACAAAATCATCGAGTCTTTTTTGCCGAAAATCGAGCTGAATTGATCCAAGAGCCCGGATTTGAGACCCATGTAGTGGTTCTCCACCCCTTGGCCGACGCGCGCCCAGTCGGCGTTGTCGAGCTTGATGTTAAAAACTTCGCGGAAGCCGAACCCGGCGGCGATTTCCAGCGCGGCCGAGCTCGACATCCCGGCGGACAAGGGGACGGTGCTCTCAATGGCCGCGTCAAAGGCGCCGACTTTAATGCCGCGCTTGCCCAATTCGACGATCATGCCTTTGACATAATTGCTCCAGTCTTTGGGGCGGGCGGTCGCGATGTCGTTGAGGTCAAACTCTTTGACGCTCCCGTCGCGGAAGTCCTTGAGGCGGCACTTGGTCCCGCTCACCGGGGCAATGGCAAAGGCGGTATTTTGGGTCACCGCGCAACTCAGGACAAAGCCCTGATTGTAGTCGGTGTGGTTGCCGAGGATTTCGAGACGGCCGGGGGCGGCGCTCACCGCGACCGGGGCTTTGCCGTAAAATTGGGTAAATTTTTGGATCAGATCATTCATGACAAACTCCTTAAACCTATTTTTATTTTATAAGAAACAAATTCGTGAAATACACTGGTCAAAATTTTCCTGCCCGCTCAAAATGTCGATCTCGATGCGCAAATAATAGATCGGCACATCCATGCGGTCAAGACGGGGGATGCGCACCGCGTCTTTTTCGGTGGTGACGATGAACTCGGCTCCGGCAGCCTTGGCCTGATTGATGAAGTCCAAAATCTCCTGCTCGGTGTAGCGGTGATGGTCGGCGTAGTGGTCTTTGTAAATCAATTCGCCGCCCAGCTGCGACAAAAAGTTCTCAAAGCTCTCGGGGCAGGCGATGGCCGAGATGGCGGCGATTTTGGCCCCCTTGAGCTTGTCCAATGATTCATGCTTGCCGTCGGCAAAGAGTTTCACCAAATACTGCGGGCGGTGGCAACACTCGATGATTTCGGCGCGGCGGGTGTGGCGGCGCAAAAAGTTTTTGAGGTGGCGGATGCGGCTCGAGCCGTCGGATTTGGTCAAAAAGATATAGTCGGCGCGCCGGATGTTTTTAATGGGTTCGCGCAAAATCCCACGCGGGAGCACATGCCCGTTGCCGAAGGGGTCGGTCGAGTCAACGAGTACGATGTTGATGTGCGGTTTAAGCATCAAATACTGAAAGCCGTCGTCGAGGATGATCACATCGGTGTTAAACTTATCCACCGCGTACAGCCCCGACTTGACGCGGTCTTTGTCGACGAGCACGGCCACTTGCTTGAGGTTGCTCGCCAGCATGTAAGGCTCGTCCCCGGCATAATCGGACTCCAGCAAAAGATTGTGACCGTCGGAGACGATTTTGGGCGGGATCTCAATTTTTTGCGCCCGGAAGCGCTGGACGAGCTTTTGCCAGAAGCTTCGCTGCTTGCTGCGGTAGCCGCGGCTTAAAATCGCCACGTTGCGCCCCTTGGCGCTCAAGGTTTTGGCAAAGACCTCCACCACCGGGGTTTTGCCGGTGCCGCCGCAGCTCAAATTGCCGATGCTCACCACCAGACATCCCAAGGCGTGATGGCGGATGATCCGTTTGTCATAAAGCCAGATCCGGAACTGGATTACCATCCGGTAAAACCGTGAGGCGATAAACAAAATATCCTGAAAAATAAGGTCGAAGCGGCTGCGGCGTTTGCCCGCCATCAGCTCGATGAAGTATTGCTCAAAATCTTCGCCTTTAAATTTAAACTTGCCTGCCATAATCCGTTGATTGTTGTTGCGTTTGCCCGTGCGCGTATTATATAAGATAGCCCGATAAGACGGTTTCTGCAAATCCAAGACGGATATTTCCCCAAAAATATCTTGCATTTTGCCGCCGGACACGCTATATTGAAAACAAGGGTTAACTTTTTCAAGCCAAGGAGTTTTATGATGAAAGTATTATTGATCAACGGGAGCGCCCGGCCCAACGGGTGCACTTTTACCGCCTTAAGCGAAGTGGCGAACACCTTAAAGGGCGAAAATATCGAGACTCAGATTTTTCACATCGGCAACCGCGAAATTCACGGCTGCATTGCCTGCGGCAAGTGCGTCGACACCAAAAAATGCATTTTTACCGATGACCGGGTCAATGAGTGCATCGATCTCGCCCGTGACGCCGACGGGATCATTGTGGGGTCGCCGGTGTATTATGCCGGGCCCAACGGTGTGTTGTGCTCGTTTCTGGACCGGATGTTTTTTTTGAAGCACGGGCTCTATGCTTATAAGCCCGCGGCCGCGGTGGTGAGCTGCCGCCGGGGGGGCGCGAGTGCGACCTTTGACCGGCTTAACAAATATTTCACCATCTCCTCGATGCCGGTGGTGTCGTCGCAGTACTGGAACTCGGTGCACGGCAACACCCCCGACGAGGTCCGTCAGGATTTGGAGGGGTTGCAAGTCATGCGCACCTTGGGCCGCAACATGGCGTGGCTGTTAAAATCCATCAGCATCGCCGGCTTGCCTTTGCCGGTCTCCAACGAGCCGCCTCAAAGAACCAACTTCATCCGGTAAATCTTACTTGACCACCCGCTGCGAGTAGGGGACGCTGTCGAGAAACAAGCGTCCGTAGCGCTTGGAGATCACCCGGCAGTCGAGTAAAACGATGAATCCGCGGTCATGACGGCTGCGGATCAAGCGCCCCGCTCCCTGGCGGAATTTGAGGACCGCCTCGGGTAAACTGTACTCCATAAAGGAGCTCTTGCCGCCCTCCTCAATACATGCCATGCGGGCGGCGATCAGGGGATGGCTGGGGACGGCAAAGGGGAGCTTGGTAATGATGACATTGCTCAACGCCTCGCCGGGGACGTCCACGCCGGTCCAAAAGCTGTCGGTGCCGAAGAGGACGGAGTTGATGTCCTCTTTAAATTCCTTTAACAAGTGACTCCGGGAATACTTTTCGCCCTGAATTAAGAGCTGGATGCGGTTGTCCTCAAAATAATCACGCAGACGGTCGGCGCAATAACGCAAGGTTTGATAGCTGGTAAACAAGACAAATGCTTTGCCGCGGGTCATCTCGATGTAGCGCGGAATCTCGCGCACCAATGCGTCCAGATACCCGGCGTCGCTCGGGTCGGGCATGCTTTGCGAAATCAATACCTCAGCCTGAGTGTAGTGAAACGGCGAATCCAATTGCAAGGTTTTCCCGTTGGTAAAGCCGGTGCGCCCCAAATAGTAATCAAAGGTGTTGCGCACGGTCAAGGTGGCGCTGCAGAGCATCACCGGGAAATCCTGATGAAACAGCAAATTGCCCAAAATTTCGGCGACATTTAAGGGGGCGGCCTTGAGCGATAGGTTGTTGCGGTCTTTTTCGGCAAAATAGACCGCGTCCGGCACCGCCATTTTGAGAAACTGGTCGATTCCGTTGATGTACTCGCGGCAGCGCCCCAGCTGGGCCTCGATCTCGGTCTGAAACGACTCGTCGCTCTCGTCCTCGGCGTAGACGGCCAACTCTTTGGCCAGCTTGATGAGTTTGGGCGACAGATTGTCGGCAAAGCGCCCGCAGTCGCGGATGGTCTTGGCCGTCTCCTGATGCTCCTCCAGGTATTGGTCAAAGTCGGCAAAAAAGCCGTAGACTTCACCCTGACACTCGGTTACCAAAGCGCGCAAATTGATCGCTTTTTCGCCGCGGCGGAGCAAGATGCCCTTGGCGTTTTCGGGGTTGAAGAGGCGGTTTAAAAAGCCGAGTACGCCCGCCTTGGAGATGCTCAACCCCAAGTGTTCGGCCGCGTTGTCCTCCAAAGTGTGCGCCTCGTCGATCAACACCGCGCCGTAGTTGGGAAGCAAGCCGCCGCCGTCGCTTAATGCCGATGTTTTCATCCCGAGGTCGGTAAAAAACAGTGCGTGGTTGGCGATGATGATGTCGGCCGTTTCCCACTCGCGGCGGGCGCGGAAATAAAAACAGTTGCGGAAATGCCCGCACTTGGTCCCGAGGCAGTTACCGGCCTCGCAGCCGACCAAACTCCAGACGCCGGGCTCGATTTTAAACTCCAGACTGTCGCGGTCGCCGGTGTCGGTCGCCTCGCTCCAGCGCTCGAGGCGGTCAAGGTCGAGCACCATGGAGGGCGAGGGGAGCAAAATATCCCTGATTTCGCCGGTGACCATGCCGAAGCGGCGTCGGCAGAGGTAGTTGTGGCGGCCCTTGGCCAAGGCGGCCTTAAACTCACTGTTGCAGATTTTGTTTAAAAACGGGATGTCCTTTTGCATCAATTGCTCCTGCAAGTTGATGGTCTCGGTGGACACCACCGCCGGGCGGCCGCGCAATTTGGCGCGAAAGATCAAAGGGATCAAGTAGGCGAAACTTTTACCGACCCCGGTCGGGGCCTCGATACAGAGGTTGTCGCCCTGCGTCAAGGCTTCGGCGATGGCTTTGGACATTTGCATTTGCTGGGGGCGAAACTCGTAAGGAAGATTGCCCGCTTTGGCGGCATTGTGGAGGCTTCCGCCGGGGCTGAAAAACTCCTCGCACCGGCGGCAAAACTCCGCCGCCGCCGGAAATGGACCGGCCTCAAGGGTGACTTCGGCTTCGACGGGAAACTCCTCCTCCAATTCCCCGGCAAATTCGCCGCTTTCCGCGTCGCGGTCAATGGGTTTAATCATGATAACCGGCGTTTCTCCAAATAACTCGTTAAGAGCTCGGGCAGCGGTTTCAAGAGCTCGTCGGGCATGTTGAATCGCTCGGCCAACTCTTGAAGGATCAACGCGATATTGGGCACCGTCGCACTCTGCCAGTCGGCATAGTTGCGCTGAAAACGGATTTTGATTTGCGGGATCCGGCAGACGAATTTGCGGTTTTCCTTGCCGGGGACGTACAGCAGACAATTTTCCGCATTCTCAATCTTAATCACCACCGGCAGCGGGTCGTCGACGATACCCAAAGTGGCATAGACGCGGATTGCAAAATTGAGCGCCTCGGCGATGAGTTTCACCAGCCGGTCAAAGGCAAGCCCGTTTTCCTCGATTTCGCGCACTCCGGCGTAATGAAATGCGCCCGATTGGCAGATTTGCCAGAGACAGCTGCCGTTTTCGGCCATGTAGCGCAATGAGAAATTGGTGAAATAAGCCTTGACCATCTCCTCTTTGTCCAAAAACTCGGCCTTGGGGTAGGAGACAAAGGCCTCGTCGACCGCGTGCTTGATATCGCTCAGGCCAAAGCGTTTTTCGTGGTATTTGCCCGGTGCGGCGAGGATGGAAATCAGCACGTGGCGCTTTTGCTTGTGCGGGTATTTGCGCTTTTTAAAGAAATTGACCGCGTGCTCAAAGTCGGCCTCAAAGTTGTTGAGGGCGCTCTCGTAAAAATCCTTGTTTTCGTACAAAATACCGCGCAGCATTTTGCCCAAAAGTTCGCGCTGATTGCGCAAGGAGCGTTGAATTAAAGAGTGCATTTCGATCGCCCGGCGGGCCGGGCGGCTGGAGGCATCGGTGGTGCGGATATAAAAGACGCCGGTCTGGAGTTCGTTTTCGACCGCGTTGACGCAGACGTGCGGCAAACCGGTAAACGGGCGGATGACCAAAACCACATAGCGTTTGCCGTCCACCTCGGGGCGCTCCAACGTGAAATCAATTGCGGGCTCAACATACTGGTTGACAAACGCCCCCACCGCTGACGGGTCAAATGAGTGCAGCTCCTCGGCCGTGAGTCCGGTGTACACCGACGGGTGCCCGGAGGCGTCCTCGCCGACGCCGATGACCAAAAATCCCCCTTTGGTGTTGGCCATCGCGAGACAGTGGCGGACGATTTTGGCTTTGGCGCCCCGGCTCATGGTGTGCCAATTCATCGCCGCTTTGTAATCAAGCTCATCCGACTCGACCGCGCGGCGGATGATTTCATCAAAGTCGATGCGAAACGATTGGGAGGAGCCGGACGCCATGATCGTGTCACTCCGCCAGATAGATCAAGTGCATGCAGTTGTTGCAGCTGGTGACCGCACCGCTTGCGATATCGCTCAACAACTGGTTGGTGATGCGCATGTGGCAGTTTTCGCAAATGCCGTCCTCGACTTTGGCGAGCGGCAAGCCGAGATTTTTGTCGCGGAGTAATACCTCGTAGCGCTGCAGGACCGCCGTCTCAATTTTGCGGACCAGAGGCGGTCGGCCGGCGGTGAGGTTGGCAATCTCGGTTTTGACCTCGGTGCGGAACTCTTCCAGCTCTTTGATTTCGCTTTGCGCCGACTTGACCACCGCTTCGGCTTCGCTTTTAATTTTGGCGACTTTGGGCTTGGCGGCCTCGATTTTGTCGAGTCCGTCAATGACCATGGTCTCCAGCTGGCCGATTTTCATCTGATGGCTGGCCACCTCTTGCAGCATGGCCTGATACTCATTGTTTTTCTTGACCATGACCGACTGCTGCTGAAGTTTTTTAATCGCGTCATTGAGCTCGGCAACCTTTTTTTCGGCGGCTTTGACGGTGTTCTCCATTTTTTGGAAGGTGTTGCGCGCGTTTTCAAAGCGGGCAAAGGCCTCCTGCTGCTTGGCTGAGAGTTTCTCAATCTCTTTGGGCAACAGCGTCAAGCGCTGATTCAAATCACGGATGCGCATATCAACTGCCTGCAAGGCAAGCAACGGTTCGACCCAGGGTGCCGGCATAGTTATCTCTCCATATTTAGTAATTAAAACAGTTCGTCGGGTTTGACCATCGGTTTGAGGCCGAGCTTGCTCCACGCCTTGGGAGTGGCCACGCGCCCTTTGGGGGTGCGCACCAGGTAACCGCGCTGGATCAAAAACGGCTCGTAGACTTCCTCAATGGAGTCCTCCTCCTCGCCGACCGAGACCGAAATATTTTTGAGCCCCACCGGTCCGCCGTTAAAGTTGCCGATGATCACTTCCAAAATACGCAAGTCCATCTCGTCCAAACCGTCGTCGTCGATCTGCAAGAGCTCCAACGCTTTGCAGGCGACTTCCTCGGTGATGATCGAGTCGGCGCGGATCTGGGCGTAGTCGCGGGCGCGGCGCAACAGATTGTTGGCAATGCGCGGGGTGCCGCGGCAGCGTCGGGCGATCACCTCCGCACCCTCCGGGGTGATGTCCACTTTGAGAATCCCGGCCGAGCGCAGCAAAATCTGGGTCAACGGCGGGACATCGTAGTAGTCCAGCCGGACGTTGAGCCCGAAGCGCGACCGCAGCGGGGCCGAGATCATCCCTTGGCGCGTGGTGGCGCCAATGAGGGTAAAATGAGGAACGTTGAGCCGCACCGAGCGCGCGCCGGGGCCCTGCTCAAGCATGATGTCGATAAAAAAGTCCTCCATCGCACTGTAAAGATACTCCTCCACCACCGTGTTGAGCCGGTGGATTTCGTCGATGAATAAAATATCGCCGGGCGCCAGCGAGGTGAGGAGCCCTGCCAAGTCGCCGGGTTTCTCGATCGCCGGGCCGCTGGAGGACTTGATGTTGCTTTTGCGCTCGTTGGCGATGATGTAGGCCAAGGTGGTCTTGCCGAGGCCGGGGGGGCCGCTTAAAATAATGTGGTCCAAGGCTTCGTCGCGGTTGCGCGCGGCTTCGACAAAGAGCGTCAGCTGATCCTTGATCTTGTCCTGCCCCGGGAAGTCGGCAAAGCTGGGCGGACGCAGCGAGTTCTCTTTGGCCGGATCCTTTTTGTTGAGCGTTGATGTAATGAATTGTTCGGTCATGATTTATTTTATAAAAAAAACTTGTTTTTCGCGATTTATGATGTAAATTTAATAACGTTAGAAAAAATATCATTGTTTTTGATAAATTGCCAGTTGTTTTCAACAAAAATCGAAAGGATTTCCAAAAAATGTACGATCTTACGCTTGCCGCCAAGTCGGCAAACACCATCCGCATGCTGTCCGCCGAAGCCGTCCAAAAAGCCAAGTCCGGACACCCGGGGATGCCTTTGGGTTGCGCCGATTACGCCTTTACCCTCTGGTACAAGTACTTGCGGCACAATCCCAAAAATCCGACTTGGATCGGGCGCGACCGTTTCATTTTGTCCGCCGGTCACGGCTCGATGCTGGAGTATAGCTTGCTCCATTTGTTTGAGTATGGCTTGCCGATGGAAGAGCTCAAAAACTTCCGTCAGTGGGACAGCCGCACCCCCGGCCACCCCGAGTTCGGCCACACCAAAGGGGTGGACATCACCACCGGTCCTTTGGGCAGCGGTTTTGCCTCCGCCGTCGGGATGGCGATTGCCAACCGTTACTTTGCCGCCAAGACCGGTTTGGATCAGACTGACTTTTTTGCCAACAAGATTTACATCATCGCCGGCGACGGCTGCATGATGGAAGGGGCCACCAGTGAAGCCGCTTCGCTTGCCGGTCACCTTGCCTTGGACGAAATGGTCGTCTTTTATGATGACAACAGCATCACCATTGAGGGGCAGACCTCGCTCGCTTTCTCCGAAGACGTTGCCGCCCGTTTCGCCGCTTACAACTGGCGTGTGATCAAGCTTGAGAATGCCAACGACATCGCCAAGTGCGACGCCGCTCTCGCTCAGGCCGTGGAGAGCGACGGCCGCCCGACGCTGATCATCGGCAAAACCAAAATCGGCTTCGGCGCCCCCAACAAGCAGGGCAAAGCCTCCGCCCACGGCGAGCCCTTGGGAGAGGAAGAAGTCGAAGCTTTGCGCAAAAACCTCAACATGCCCGCCGAAAAATTCTTTGTCGCGCCGGAAGTTGCCGCGTTTTGCCAAAACCGCGTCGCCGAGCTGGAAAAATCTGCCGCTGCGTGGGAAGCCAAGTTCCAAGCCTTTGTCGCCGCCGACCCGGTACGCGCCAAAATGATCCAGTCCTTTGTCAATAAGACCGTCCCGGCCAACCTCAAAGAAGAGTTGCTCAAAGTGACTCCGGTCGACAAACCGATTGCCAGCCGTGCTTCCGGCGGCATCGTCCTGCAAAAAGCCGCCGAGCTCGTTCCCGCTTTGTTTGGCGGTGCGGCCGACTTGGCTCCCTCGACCAAGACCGACATCAAAAACGGCGGCGATTTCACCGCCGACAACCGCGCCGGGCGCAATCTCCACTTTGGCGTCCGCGAGCTCGCGATGGCCTTGGCCGGCAATGGGATGGCGCTCAACGGGACCGCGATCCCGTACACCTCTACTTTCTTTGTGTTCTCTGATTATATGAAACCTGCCATGCGTTTGGCGGCGATTCAAAATCTGCATCAAATCTATGTCTTTACCCACGACTCGTTTTACGTGGGCGAGGACGGGCCGACCCATGAGCCCATTGAGCAAATCGCCATGCTCCGCACCATTCCCGGCATGACCGTGCTGCGTCCCGCCGAAGCGCACGAAGTGGCGGGCGCCTGGGCTTATGCGTTGCAAGAGGCCAAAGGGCCGGTCGCCTTGTTGTTGACCCGTCAGGATTTGGCTCCCTATTCGGCCGAAATGGCCGCCAAGGTCGATGTCAGCAAGGGGGCTTACGTGATCAGCGATGATGACGAATTCGACATCATTTTGATCGCCACCGGCTCCGAAGTCGAGCTGGCGCTCAAGACCGCCGAACTGATGCGCGCCGACGGCTGCGGCGTCCGCGTGGTATCGATGGTTTCGCAGGAGCTCTTCCTCAAGCAGTCCTATGAGTACCAGGAGTCGGTGCTGCCCCCCGAATTCATCTGCAACGTTTCCATCGAGGCCGGGACCACCTACGGCTGGCACCGCTTCATCGGCAAAGACGGTTTAGCGATCGGTCTCGACCACTTCGGCGCCTCGGCTCCCTATAAAGTCTTGACCGAGAAATTCGGCTTCACCCCCGAGGGTGTGCTGGCCCGCATCAAAGAGCACTTCATTTACGAGGATGAGGAAGGCTGCGGCTGCGGTTGTGAAGATGACGAAAACTGCGACTGCGGCGATGAGTGCGGTTGCGGCGACGACGATTGCAACTGCAATTGCGAGCCCAACAAAAAGTAAGTTGTCATAACTTGCACGGGAGGAGTGAAAGCTCTTCCCGTTTTTTTTGTCCAGCAATGTAAAAAACAATGTAAAAAACTTGCATAAACTCTTGGTTAAAATGTAAAATATGGTATAATTTAAGGAAAAGACAGCAATTCAATGTTACGCAATTGTGGAAAAAGATGAATATCACAATCCAAAAAATCGCCGAGGAAACCAATTTGAGCATTGCCACGATTTCCCGGATATTAAACGGCAAAGGAGCGCATAAGCGCGAAACGGTCAAGCTCGTGAAAGACACTTTGCAGCAACTCTCGGGCGACTATCACAGCTCCAAGAGCTTTGAGTCCATCGGCGTGGTACTGCAACTTTATCCCAACTTTATCTGTCACCCGTACAGTTACACCATGCTGAGCTCGATTTTGGAAACGCTGGCGGCGGAGGGGTATTATGCCCAAATCATCCCGGTCAACTCGCGGCGGATCACTGTCGGCGATTTTGAGAAAATGTTTGAGCAATTTGACATCAAAGGTTTGCTGATTCAGGAGTTGGACTCATTGTATGATACTGTGCCCACCTTGTCCAAGCTCCCGCTGCCGGTGGTCCGCATCGGCGACATCCGCGACTCTGACGATTGGTACTGCGTCCACTCGCGCAGCCGTCAGGCCGGGGTCGATGCCGCCAATTATTTGTGGAGCATGGGCAACCGCCGCTTTGGCGTCATTTATGTCGGGACGGCCGATTTGTGTCAGGAGCTCCGGGTCAACGGCTTTATGGATCAGGTCCGGCAGCTGGCGGGCAAAGACACGCAATTTTGGATGCGGCACATTCCGCATATGAATCAATCGACCACCGTCAACGCGGCGGTGGAGCTTAACACCATGACCGACCCGCCGGAAGCAATTTTTTGCACCAACAGCACCATCGCCCGGCAGCTTGTCCATGAGCTGCGGGCGGTCGGGATGCGCGTGCCGGAGGATATTTCGGTCATTTCAGTGGAGGACGCTGACGAGCTGGCGGAGGCCGGGATCTCGGTCATCCAGCAGCCGACGCGCGAAATGGGACGGCTGGCGGTGCAAAATCTGGTCAATTTGCTGCAAAACAAAGTTCATGTCAAAAAAGAAACGGTATTGCCCTGCAATCTCGTGATCCGCAAATCAACCATGCTGCGAAACGGTAGTGACAAATGAATCCTTCCTTTTTAATATTTAACACCAAGAGGAGAGTAAAAAAGATGAAACGGTTGTTTACTTTGATCGAGTTACTGGTCGTGATTGCCATTATCGCCATTTTGGCGTCAATGCTGCTGCCCGCGTTGAATCAGGCCCGGAGCAAGGCGCAGTCGGCCAAATGCTCAAGCAATCTCAAGCAGCTGGAGTACGCCTCGATGCAATACATCGCCAACAACAGCGACTACGGCGTCAAGGCGCGTTACCTTGAGCTCTCCCAGTCGCGTCCGAATTACCTTGACAGCGCGCGTTTCTGGCCCAATGTGATCAAAAATTATGTCGGCTGCAGCGGCTCATTGACCGATGAGGATTGGTTTAAACTGGCCATCTTTGCCTGTCCCGGCAACCCGGCGGAAGTTCAGGCCAACAGCACAAGTTCGCGGCTTAAGACGAGTTACGCGGTTAATATGCAGTCCAACAACGGAACCAATGAGCGGTTTTATAAAGTGAGTCAGGTCAAATCCCCCGGCAACAAGCCGCATATATTGGACAGCAACAACGGCGACTGGTACGCTTTGGAGTTTTTATTCGGTCACGGGGTCAGCGGCACCAAAAATGCCGCCCGCCCGAGCCATGCCGACCGCGCCAATGTGACGTTTTTAGACGGGCACGTGGAGGCGGTGCCGGCGGCGACGTTTGTCCGTTACAACGCCGACGGTCAGCCGTGGAATTACTTTAATGCTAAAACTTTTATTTGGAAATAAATGATGAAACATCTGATTTTTTTGCTGACATTGGGGCTGGGTTTGACAGCGGCGGCGCTGGAAGTTTCGCCGTTGCCCGCCCATCGGATTACATTATTGAGTGAGCAAAGCTCCGCCAAGGGCGATTTAAAAAACATCACCTCCGGGGCGGGGGCGGCCAAGACCACCTTTGCCACCCTCGCCGGAGCGCAAGTGGAGATATCCTTTGACCGCCCGGCGGTGTTGGGCAAATTGGCGGTGATCCGCTACGGTTACAAGGATTGGGCGGTGCCGCAAGAGATGACCTTTGCCGCCGACAACCGTCCGGAGCTGGCACTCTCATTGGATTCGCCGCGGGTGCCTCCTCATGTCAATGATAAAAGCGTCGAGGCCGCGGTCGTCGACTTGGGCGAGGAGCCGGTGAGCAAGCTCGTCATTACCGTCAAATCGGTGGATACGCTGGATCAAAACTCGATCAAACACGGGATTTTGCAGCTGGGCAAAGCAGGGGTCGCCGTTCCGGTCCCGGTTCCGGCGGCGGAAGTGGCGGCCGACACCGACGATGCCTTGGCCTACCAGCTTTTGCCGTTGCCCTCGTTTCAGGCGGCTGCCGTCGGCAAGGCGGTCACCAAGCAGGATGTCCAAAATGTGGGTGCCGGCTCATTGGAGGCCTCGCCGGTGTGGAACGATTTGGCGCAAACGGCTATAAAATTAGAGTTTGCTGCGCCGGTGGATTTGAGCAAGCTTGCGGTCTTGCGCGTCGGCTGGCAGGACTGGGCGGCGGTGGGCGAGGTCAGCGTCCGGGTCAACGGCGGACCGGAGCAGATTTTTCCCCTTAACAGCAAAATTATTTTGCCCAACAGTCAAAAGGCCGCGTATCCGGCGGATATTTTATCTTTGACCGGAGCTGAAAAAGTCAAAACTCTTGAGTTTGCGGTCAAAAAAGTTTCGACCAAGGGCAATTTGCACGGGAGTTTCAAGCTGGCCGTCCCCGGCGAGGCGGCCAAGATCCAATATGTCGATGACAATGCGTTTGCCCAAGCCGTCAAGCTTAAGCTTGCAGTCAAGGCGGGGGCGGATTTGGGCGATTGCGTGCTGCGGGCGACGGCGTACCGGTTTCGCAGCGATGTCACTTGGGAGGTGCCGCTTGCCGGGATCAAGGCGGGTGAGAGCGAGTATGTGATTGAGCCCTCTATGTTTGTCTCTCGCGATAACCCCGCTTTGGCGATGACGCCGTGGAATGTGAGCGCGTTTGAGCTTGCCGCCCCCAATCCGGGCGCGTTTGAGTTTACAGTGACTCCGCTGGCCGGACGCGAAACCGCGCCGTTGTGGGGCAAGGTCGGGCTTGCCGACAACCGCCCGGATGCCGACGGTTTCCGCCCCGGCATCCCGGCCGACGGCTTCGGCCGCTTTGGCTATTTGCCGGCCAACGGTTTGTTGACTTGCAACGTGGAGGGCAACGGCCTCTTTTTTCAGGTCTACGACCGCGATGCTTCGGCATTTTTTAAGCTCAACGCAGGGAGCGGCCCGGCACAGCGGACACTGTGGCAGCGCCGCGAGGTCACCGCCAGCTCAGTGGTGCTCACGCAGCTCAAATCTTACTTGGACGCCAAGGAGAGTCAGGTTTCCTCCAAGGCTTACGGCGTTTTTGACCAGACCAAGGTGCCCGAGCGCTGGATTTACAGCATTCTCGCTCCCGGGGTTTTGACCGATTCGGCCGACCGGATTTTTTCGCTCACTCCCGACGTCGCTCAAGGGGCGGCGTTTGTGCTTTATCCCGGATTGACGGGTAAACTCAAGTTTCAAAAAGTCACCGGAAAACTCGCTCTCGACGACCTTGCCGAGGGGTGGCTGGTGATCGTCTGGGAAAAGACGCCAAGCATCCCCGTCATGCTTGCTTTGGAGAAGAAACCGCAGGCAATCATGGCCGAAAAAGATGAGATTGCCCTTTTATTTGACCAGGCGCGCGGGATGATCGGCATCGGGACACCCAACGGCATCCGGCCGTGGCCGGGCAATGTCGGGGAGGTCAACCCGGCTACCGAAACCTTGGCCGGCAAGGCGCGGTTTTTGGCCGGAGTGTTGCGCGCTTACCCGTTGACGGCGGCGATGAGTTACCAAATTGCCGGGGATCAAGTCAACTTTGCCGAAACCTTTGGTCGCGTCAATTGGAAAAACGCGTGGCGCGAGAGCGGTCAAGTTGTTTACCCGGTGCCGCCCTTGGTCGCCTTTGCCAAAGCGATGCATTACCCGGTCGAGTTTGGCCCGGCGTCGGCGCCGGTCAACTCGGCCATCGACACCAAATACGGGCCCTATGCTTATTTTACGAAACCTTTTACCTACTCGCTGCCGGTGCCGCCCAAAGATCGCGTCTGGTACCCCGCCAATTTGCAAAATCCGCTTTTGGCCAAAGTCGCCGCCAATGTTGCCAAACATCTCGATGACGGCCGCAGCGCTGAAAAATTACGCCGGTCGGACGCGTTGGCTTGCTGGTGGATGTACGGCTCGGCGGCGCTTGCTTGGCCGATTTACACCAATGCGCAAAAGCAGGAGATTTTGTCAGGGTGGAAAAGGATGGTCGATCACTCGTTGAGCGACCGTACCTGGTATTTGCGGCGCGAACCCTTTACCGGCAAAGAGTATCCGATGTCTTTCGCCTGGATGGATAAATCGCTGCAAGTCCTCGGCGATCCCAACACTGGGATCGGCACCGCGCTCTCCGGCTTTTGGGCTTATGCCGCCAGCTCCGGCGACTGGCAGACCATCCGCGACAACTGGGATAAAATCCGCAAAATCAGCCGCTATTATTACCTCTCCCACGACTGGACGACCATGCAGACCGGCTGCCGCGAGCATACCGCAAGCTCAGCCATTGACATGGATGTGATCAGTTATGACGGCCTCTGCGGCTACTATCACATGGCCAAGGAGCTCGGTAAAACCGACGACATGAGCGACGCCTTGATGCTCCTCTCGCGGCTTGCCGTGTCCAACTCGATGAAGTGGCACGCCGCCGATTGGCGCAGTCCGGGCTTGCCCTTAAAGGAACAAAAATCCATCGGTATCGGCTTTAATGACAAATTCGGCTTTGAGGCGATGGCGGCGCGCGGCAAAGACCCCAATTATATCAACAGCGAGATTTCGCTCTCCCTGGCGTGGATTGGCCACTTTCCGACCTTTTACTCGATGTTGCTTTTCGGTAATCCGCCGGAGTACTGGCAGTATTTTGAGTACGATTATGTCGAAAACAAGCTCGACAACTGGCGCAAACAGCACCCCGGCTCGCGCAACTGGCACGATGCCAACCTTACCGCCCATTTGTATCTCCGGCTGCTGCTGGGTGAGAGCAAAGAGTCCATTGACCGCGAAACCGCCAATTTAAAAGACAATAAGGGCAACGCCTTTTTGCTCAACCCCGATCCGCGAATGGCGGCGGAAAACGCCGGGTTTTATGCCTTGCTGGCCGGTTTTGAGTCGCCTGTAAGACTTTGGGACAACGGTCAAAGCGTGCTTTTGACTTTTTCCACCGACGACAACTTTAAGACGGTCAAGCTCATCCTCACCAGTGCCGGGGCCACCGTGGTCAAGCTCCAATTGCTGCAAAAACCGGTGAGCGTTAATTGCAACGGCAAAGCAATCACGGTCAAGCCGGGCATTGTCGAGCTGCCGGTTGCGGCGGGCAAAAGTGAATTTATCTTTGCCTTTTAAGGCATAAAAAAAGAGAGCAAACGCGTTGCTCTCTTTTGGATTGCTCCAAATTACTTGGCAATGCCGATGATTTGGGTCAAGCTGGTGCTTTGGCCGGGGGCAAGGACAACCTTATCCGGGCCCGCGTTGGTTGCCTCGACGCAGACCATGGTGTGATACTCCTCGTCGCCGAAGTCCGGCATCTTTTTGGATTTCTCCACCCACGGGTTCCAAACCACGGTCGAGTGGCTGCCCTGCTTGGCGACCTCAATGGTGCGGTTGAGCTCGGGATCGACAATCTTCACCGTGTCGGCGGTGTCGGGAAACAAGAGATCAACTTCGCGGTCGATCTTAAGCTCGTCGCCGCAGACGCCGTCCGCGTTTTTGATGCGGTCAAAGTAAACGCGCTCCTCCAAACCCTTGATGCTGATCTCCATCGCGTTGGCGACGTTAAAATAGCTGTGCAAGGCCTGAGTGATTTCGACGGTTTTGCTGTCGCGGTTGGTAGTGGTGAGCGTCATGGTCAGTTTTTTGCCGACGGTGACGGTCATAGTGAGCTCAAAGGAAAAGACTTCGATTCCGGGGGCCAGCAATTGATTGTTGAGCTCCAGCACGATCTGGTCGTCGCCGCCGGCGGTTTTGCCGACCGAGCGGATCGCCCACTGCGACAAACGCGCATAGCCGTGCGCCGGGAGCACCGCGCCGCCAAACCACGGCCAGCACACGGGGACGCCGCCGCGGATCGGTTTGCCGGCCTCAAAATACGAGCTCTCGCTGAGCCACAAGCAATCGTAGGCCCCGGCGGGTTTGTAGCTCATCACGTGTGCGCCGTAGGTGCAAATGAGGGCGCTTGCGTTGGCGTTTTTGACCTTGACATAGATAAAGTTGCCGACGCCGCGCTCAAAGCTGACGGTGTCGCTGCCGAATTTTTTCTGCAAATCTTCCATAAATACTAGACTCTCTCCATCGTTACAGTTAAATTGTCGTGGCTGCCGTTGTAGGCGTACTCAAGCTCAATTTCGGCGGGAGCCTTGACTTTGATCACCACATGATGCACATCGGTTTTGCGCCACGCGACCTCAATCCGTCCGCGGACGGTCGGGCGCACGCCGGAGGCGAACTCCAAGTTGCCGAAAAACGGCGAAATTTTGAATTTTTTGCCGCCCGCGCCGACCGGCGAAATGCCGAGTACAATTTTGGGCAAAAAGTAAACCGGCGCCGCCGACCAGCCGTGACAATGACTGCGGGTCGGGAAACCGTTGGCGAAGTCAAACGCCCCGTTGGCCTCAAATGCGCCCGCATAGGTTTCCCATACGGTGCTGGCATCCAAATCCACCATCGGCAGGTAATCGCGGTAGACCGCCTCAAGGATATCTTTGTAAAGCTCAAGCTTGTCAAAGGTTTCGTACAAATACAACGACGCAAACGGCGATGAAATCTTGATCAAATCGTTGCGCGGCGAAATCGTGTTGGCGCGCGCCATCGCGAAGTGCTCGGGGGCGCAGCAATCGTACAAAATCGACAGCATGCTGGTGTGGACTGCAATGTCGCTTGACCCCTTGCCGTTTTCGTCGATCCGGTCGGGCCACGCCAGTTTGCGGTTGTCCCAGACGCGGTTGATCGCTTTGACGAGCTCGGCGCGCGAAAAGACGAGCTCCTCGCACGTTTCGCCGATGACCGGCGCCAAGTTGATGGCCGCATTTAAAGCTCCCGCCAAAAACATCGAGTTGTAAACGAGTGTTTCATGATTGGCGTCGGTTTTGCTCCAGTCAAACAAATTCCACTCCTTGCAGCGCAGGAGTCCGGTGGCCGGGTCGATTTTTTCAAATGCGCCCGCGAGATTCTTTTGGATGTAAGGCCACATTTCGCGGACGAAATCGGCGTCGCCGGTCTCGTTGTAATAGTCCTCAATCGAGATGCCCCACATAAAGCTCCACACCGGAATGATCGAGTCCCACCCCGACGGCACCTGACAGGCCACCATCGGGTAGCGCTCGAGCGACTGCCCGGCGAGTTTGATGCAGCGCTTGACCAAATCATAAGCGCCGAAGCTCGACATCGCAAACAAACTCTCATTGCGCGCGTCGCCGACCCACAACGTTTGCTCGTAAAGGGGGCAGTCGGTAAAGGTGTCCTCCATACAAAGTTTGAGGGTGCGCAGACTGATGTCGTAAATTTTGTTGAGCTTGGGGTCGCTGCTGAAAAACGAGCCGTCGTTGGATACCGGATACGTGGACTCGATCAACCGGAAAAATTGGAATTTGACCGGGCGCTTGTAATTGCGCAACGTGATAAAAATATACCGGCCGCTGCGGCGTTTCATGCTGATGTAGCGGTTGTGACCCTCGCAGCAAATATAGCGCATCGCATTGCGGTAATTGTTGGTATGCTGGACTTTGCCGCTGGGGGTAAGGTACTCGACGGCGGCGATGTCGACAATCGTCCCGGCTTCGGCCTCCAAGGCAAAATTCCAAAAGCCGATGTTTTGCTCGCCCAAATCGTAGCAGAGCTCGACGTCGTAACCGTTGACCGGGTTAACGGTGACAAACTCGTTGTCCGGGTAGAGCATGTACTCGGGGTGCTCAATGTCGCTTGTGTTGATGTCAATCGCCTGCCGCGACAAAAAGCTCCAGTGGCACTGGTCCTGCGACAATTTGCCGGGATCGAGCATGGTTAAATCATCGCCGTGCCGGCGGATGAATTCCTCAATGTTTTTGATTTGGAGCATCTCGTCGCGCTGTATCACAAAGGTCTGGTTGCGTTGCTGAAAGTTGTCATTGGCCCACAAAAACGGGATATCGGGAGCGAGCTGATACAAGTCTTTAAACTCATACACGGCAACGCGGCTGCCGCCGTCCAAAATATTGGAGAATCGCAGCTCCGAGTTGGCCGGGAACCCGACCACCAGATCGCTCTGGTGGTTGTACAATGAGTGGCATCCCGCCAGCAAAAGGTTGGCCCCTTTTTTGAATTTGACGATGCCGTCGGTGGAAACAACGCCGTTGACCGAGACTACCGCATTGTGGAGCTGCAACTTGATTTCGACGCTGCCCGCCGCCTCGACGTTGAGCGCCATTACGATGCCGATGCTGCTTGCGTTGTTGGCCGAGGTGTCGCCCGGGTAGGCGAGCTCTTTTAACGGGATCGAAAACACGGTCATTTGCGGGCGCACCCGTTTGGCCGAGTCAAAGCGTTTGCACAAAAATTCGCGGCGGGTCAGCAACCGGCAGTCGCGCGGATTGAGGTTTTGCCACGGGCCTTCGCCGGCCGGGCAGATGATTTCGGCGGGCGAAAATTCCAATTTTTGCTCGTTGGAGGCGTCAAAAAATTCAAACGGGGCCTGCTGGATCATCGCCTTGGGCGTATTGACCACCCACTGCGGAACGATAGCGGCAAGCCAGGAGTCATCGGTGACGATGCTCTCCGCTGAGCCGTCAACCTTGTCGACGCAGAGCTCGGCCAAAAAGCCGGCGCGCTGCGGGATCTGGTGAAAGGTGCCGCAGCCAAAATAACGGACGGTGACTTCCAATAAATTGTTGCCGTTGCGCAAAACTCCGCCCAAGTCCAATACGTCAAACTGATAATGCTCGGGGTAGCTGCGGCCGGGCCCGTCGTTGAGCCACTGGCCGTTGATCTTGAGCCGGTAATAAGTGTCGGCGGTAATGGCGATGCGGCCCGAAGTTACATTGTCGAGCTTGATTTCGCGGCGGAAGGTGACGCATTGATTGTATTGGCGGCCGTCAACCTTGGCCGCCCAGATCCAGTTGCCATTGATCGTAGTCATGATTGATTACCTGAGTTGATTTTTGACCCGCAGCGCCACGCTTTTTTCGTACTCGTCAAGGTTGTCGATGTTGATTTGAGCGACATTTTCTTGCATCGCCGCCTGAGCCACATACTTGGCAACGCGGGGGACAACACGTGAGTCAAAGGGTTTGGGGATCACATAGTCGCAGCGGAGTTCGCCGTTTTTGCCGTCAAACATGCCTTTGGCGAAGTCGGCGGGATACGCTTTTGCCAATTCGGCCTTGACTTCGGCGCTGATTTCCTCACTCGCCAGCTCGGCAATCGCCTTGGAGGCACCGAGCATCATGCCGCGGGTGATGTCTTTGGCTCTCACGTCCAGAGCACCCCGGAAAATCCCCGGGAAGCCCAAAACGTTGTTAATTTGATTGGCAAAGTCGCTGCGGCCGGTGCCGACCACCGCCGCCCCTGCCTGCAAGGCGACATCGGGGTAAATCTCGGGGGTCGGGTTGGCCATTGCAAAAATAACCGCACCCTGGTTCATCGACTTGACCATCTCCGGCGTCACGCAGTTGGGGGCGGACAAGCCGAGGAAAATATCGGCATTTTGCATGGCGTCGGCGAGCGTGCGTTTGTCGGTTTTGACCGCAAAGGCCTGCTTTTCAGCATTTAGATCGGTGCGCTCACTGTGGATGACACCTTTGGAGTCGCACAAAAGAAAGTTTTCGCGCTTGGCTCCGGCAAAAATATAGTATTCGCTGCACGAGATCCCCGCCGCGCCCGCGCCGTTGACCACAAAGCGGCAGTCTTCAATCTTTTTGCCCAAAAATTTGAGGGCGTTCAAAATCGCGGCCAACGAGATGATCGCGGTACCGTGCTGGTCGTCGTGAAAGACGGGGATATTCATCCGCTTTTTAAGCGTCTGCTCGACTTTGAAACACGCCGGGGCGCCGATGTCCTCCAAGTTGATCCCGCCAAAGGTGGGCTCAAGGCACTCGACGACGCTGATCAATTTATCGGCGTCGGTACGGCCTTTGTCGTCAAATACTTTGTTGAGACACAACGGGATCGCGTCAATGTCGGCAAAGCGTTTAAACAACACGGCTTTGCCTTCCATCACCGGCATTCCGGCCTCGGGGCCGATGTTACCCAAGCCGAGGACGGCGGTGCCGTCGCTCACCACGGCGACGAAGTTGCTCTTAATGGTGTATTTCCAGACGTCATCGGGGGTGTTTTTGATCTCGAGACAGGGTTGGGCGACGCCGGGAGTATAGGCGAGCGACAGGTCCTTGGCCCCGGCGCAGCTTTTGGTGGAGATGACGGAAATTTTGCCCGGAGTCGGGTTTTGGTGGTAGTCGAGCGCGGCTTTTTTGAGTTCGTCCTGATTCATTTTGTTAAAGTCCTTGGTTGATTCTGACCGGTATATTTTGTTTGCTGAGGTATTGTTTTACCTGCGGGATGGTAAACGTGCCAAAGTGAAAGATGCTGGCGGCGAGCACGGCGTCGGCCTTACCCGCTTTGAGAACCTCGGCCATGTGCTCCAAGGTGCCCGCGCCGCCGGAGGCGATCACCGGCACATTGACGCGGCTTGAAATCAAGCTCGTAATCGCGCAGTCAAACCCGGCGCAGGTGCCGTCAGCGTCCATGCTGGTGAGCAAAATTTCGCCCGCCCCGAGTTTTACGCACTTTTCCGCCCACTCGACAGCGTCGATGCCGGTCGGCTTGCGGCCGCCGTGGGTGTAGACCTCCCACTTGTTTTGGCCGGGGATGCGCTTGACGTCCATCGCTAAAACGATGCACTGCGAGCCGAAGCGGTCGGCCCCCTCGCGGATGAGCTCGGGGCGCAGCACCGCGGCGGTGTTGACCCCGATTTTGTCGGCGCCGGCGAGGAGCATGTTGCGCATGTCCTCCACGGTGCGGATGCCGCCACCCACGGTGAGCGGGATAAAAATGCTCTCGGCGGTGCGGCGCACCACATCGATCATGGTGTTGCGGTTGTCGCTGCTCGCCGTGATGTCCAAAAAGACCAGCTCGTCGGCGCCCGCGGCATCATATTTTTTTGCATTCTCCACCGGGTCGCCCGCGTCCACGAGATCGACGAAGTTGACCCCTTTGACCACCCGGCCGTTATTGACATCCAAACAGGGGATGATTCTTTTTGCCAACACTTTGCAGTACCTCAAGTTGCGGCGGCTCCGTCTGCTGTTTGACTGAGCAAAAAACCGTTTCGGCGGCCGCCGGATAAAAAATATTTTTTATAATATATCACACTTTTGAATTTTATCGAAAAAAAAACCATTAAAAATTTGCTTTTTTTCAGAAAAAATGTATTTTTATATTATGAACCGGTGTTTTTTGCGGGAACGGACCGGGCCGGATGCGGTAAAACGGTTGAGAATGAGCTACATGAATGCAGCCGTTTGCCGGAGATGTTGGGAAAAATATAAGGAGACAGTGCCATGGAATTTTATGAAGTCGTCAAAAAACGCCGGAGCATTCGCAACTACAAGCCGGACGCAGTGCCGGATCAGGCATTGGAGCACATTGCCGAAGCAGTGGCGTTGGCTCCGTCCGCCTGTCACCGTCAGCCGGTCAAAATTTTGGCCGTCAAAGATCCCGAGGTTAAAGCCAAAATCATTGCGGTCTGCCCGCAGCGTTTTTTGCCGGAGGCGCCGGTGATTTTGGTCGCCATTGGCGACACACAAACCGCTTGGCAACGGGTCGGCGACGACCACACGATCATCGAGATTGATTTGGCGATTGCCATGGAGCACGCCGTCCTGGCGGCGACAGCCGAAGGATTGGGAACCTGTTGGGTTTGCGCTTACAATGTGGAGAATATGAATGAAGCCTTGGGCCTCAAGCGTCCGCAGACCGCTTTGGCGATTTCGCCCTTGGGTTACCCGGCGCGCGAACCCGCGCCGTTGCTCCGTAAAAGCATCGGTGAAGTCTTTGAGATTGTGTAAGTTAATTGCAAAACCGCGGTCAATTGAGCTTGACCGCGGTTTTTTTGTCAGGTAACGTTGTCTTCTAGCGAATTAATAGCGCGGTTAGCGCCGCTCACGAATGTGAGAGGATCGCCGAGCGCATGCGACGGCGACAAGGAGAGAAACGAAGCAGCCGAACGTAGTCGAGCGAAGGCTCCACCACTGTAATGGATACGACGGATATCCATCCATGTTGAGGTGGCGTGACGGGGCAGCGCAGCATGCTCCGGCCGGCTACGGGCGGAAGTATACCGCGCGGCGTGGCTGAAAAACATAATCTGTCCCAGCGGCCACCTAAACATAAGGTCGCAGGTGTTTTCCGGGCCAAGCAACGTTAGTTATGCTCTACCGGATAAAGTTTCTCCTCCCCCGTTCGGGCGAGTCAGTGTCACTGGTATTGAAAACTCAACTTACTTCAGCGCCCGGATTTCCTCGATGAATTCCTCGACGTCTTTAAATTTGCGGTATACCGAGGCAAAGCGCACGTAGGCGACTTGGTCGGCCTGACGCAGCTGGCTCATCACCCGGCGGCCGATCTCCAGACTCTCGACCTCTTTGTCAAAATCTTTTTGCAGCGAGATCGTGACTTCCTCGGCCATCCGCTCGATTTCGTCCGAGCTTACCGGGCGCTTGTAGCAGGCGTTGGCAATCCCGCGCCGCAATTTATCGCGGTCGAACTCCTCGCGCTCGTTGTTGCGCTTGATCACTTTGAGCTCTTCAGGGACGACGCTCTCGATGGTGGTGAAACGCGCCATGCACTTGAGACACTCGCGGCGGCGGCGGACGCCGACCCCGTCTTTGATCGCCCGCGAGTCGATGACTTTGTCATCCATACAGCCGCATTTGGGACAACGCATGATTGATTACTCCTTGAGCAGTGAGTCGATTAATATCCAAGGTCCGATGACGATCCCGCCGTACGCGGGGCTCTCGGACCATTGTTGATTGAGGTAAGCGCTGATTTTGCAAAAATCCTGCCAGTCGCGGCGGCGCAAGGCGCCGTTTTCGACCGAAGTATGCTCGGCCAAGTTAACTCCGACCAGCACTTTTTTGGCTTGATTGGTGTCGCTGAGCTCATTGTCCACCACTTCGACGGCCTCTTTGGCTTTGTTCCCGGAGTTGACGATGATGACTTTGTCGGCGATCTCCAAAAAGTCGCTGACGGTACCGCAGGAGAGCTGTTTTTCTTTGGCTTTTTCGTGATAAAAGTCAGGAATGGCGATGGTCAAAGGAAGATTGTCCAGCTGCTTTTTGACCTCGCGCAATTCGGCAAAGGCGAGGCGCATCACATGATCGTTTTCGTTATCGATCCCGTAGGTTTTTTCGCTCCACGAGTACAGCAAATCCTTGGGCCGGTTGGGGTTGGTCAGGGTAAACGTATGCACCTCCATCGCCACGGTGATCCCGGAGATGCGTTTGCCGGCAGGGAGCGACCGGTTAAAATCGCTGAATTCCTTGACCGCCTCGGCCAGCACTTCGTGGCCGACAAACCAGTTGCGCAGCGGGCTGTCCACCCGGTGGTAGACATAGTTGCGCTGAAAAAGCATCAGCTCGACCTGCAATTTGGCATCGGTCGCGGCGGCGATGAATTTTTTAAACTTGTCGTTGTGCGTCAAGCGCTGATTGTCGATCTCGATGTAGACGCGGTTGAAGCCGCAGCGCGTGATGTTGTCGAGGATTTCCCGCGTTTTTTTGTCGGTCAGGGTATCGGCCATACTGCCCCTCACCACAATCCCGCGCGATTTGGCGGGCTCAAGCGTCTCGGCAAACCGGGCGGCGCGCTCTTTGATGGTCTCCGGCGAGGCGTTGGGCGGCAACTCAAAAGGCTCCACATCTTTGGTGCGGCATCCGGCGGTCAAAAGGGCCAAAACGGCGCAAAAAAGATAAATTTTTTTAAAAAACATGCGTTTCTCCAACTTTTGCTATTGAAATAAAGTACATTATAAAGTCTATTAATGCAACTGTCAAAGCAAGGTTTTTATTATGAATATTGAAGAATTGAGAAATCGTATCGACCAAATCGACAAGGAAATCGTCGACTTGCTCAATCAGCGCTGTGAGATCGTGCAGCAGGTGGGCGAGTGGAAAAAAGAGAAGAATCTGCCGATTTTTGTGCCCGAACGCGAGAAATCATTGTTGCGGCGGTTGCAAAAAATCAATCACGGCCCCTTGGAAAACGCTTCATTGCTCGCCATTTACCGTGAAATTATTTCCGGCTCGATCCGTCTTGAGCTGCCGTTGCGCGTGGCGGTTTTGGGCCCCGAGGGGACATTCTCCCATCAGGCTTTGGTCACCAAGTTCGGCCACGGCGTCACCGCCGAGTTTTGCCCGACCATCGGCGACGTGTTTAAAGCGGTGGCGGCCAAGCGCGCCGACTACGGGATGGCGCCGGTGGAGAATTCCACCGAGGGCGTCGTCAATCATACCTTGGATTGTTTGTTTCACTCGAGTTTGGTGATCATCGACGAGTTTAAGCTTCCGGTGCATCACATGCTTTTTGCCAAATGCAAAGTTGGCGAAATCAAGCGCATTTACAGTCATACCCAAGTCTTGGGGCAGTGCCGCGATTATCTGCAAAACCATTTCCCGGATGCCGAGCGCATCGAGGTGGCGAGTACCGCCAAAGCGATGGAGATCGCCATGGCCGAGGAGGGCAGCGCCGCCATTGCCGGCAAACTGATGGCCGAAAAATACGAAATCGAGCCGCTGGCGACCAACGTCGAGGACAACTCCGGCAACACCACGCGTTTTATCATTTTGGGCGAACAGGAGGCCCACCCGACCGGCAACGACAAGAGCTCGATCTGTTTTGTGATGCACGACCGGCCGGGCGCCTTGTACGACGCTTTGCGTCCGTTCCGCAATCACAATATCTCGATGACGTTAATCGAGAGCCGCCCGTTGAAAACCGGCAACTGGGAGTATTGCTTTTTTGTCGACATCAAGGGGCATATCCGCGACAAAAACATCACGGCGGCCTTTGATGAGCTTAAGGCCGAGTGCGCCTATTTTAAATTATTGGGCAGCTATCCGTCGGCGGAGTAGGCGATGCGTTACGCCGTTGCAGGAGCCACCGGGATGATCGGGCGCAATCTCGCCGCCATGCTGAGCGCGGCCGGACACAGCGTCGTCGCTCTTGACCGGGCGAGTTTTGCCGATGTGCCGGCTCTGACCCGGGCCATCGATGGCTGCGACGCGGTGTTTCACTGTGCCGGAGTAAGCCGGAGCGACGACCCGCAAATGATGTATGCCGATAATATGCGGCTTTGCCGGATGCTCGCAGCGGCGGCGGACACGCTCCCGACCGGCATAACGATTGTTTTTGTCTCAACCACCCATGACAAGCCGACCAAGTATCACCAGTCCAAACGCGACGGCGAAACGCTGTTTGCCGATTATATTTTTATGAATGGCTCGCGCGCGGTTTCGGTGCGCTCGCCCAACACCTTCGGGCCCGGCGGGCGGCCCTTTTACAACTCAGTGGTGAGCACTTTTTGCTATCAGCTTTGTCATGGCGAGACGCCCAAAATTCAGACCGACGGCGCCTTGGAGCTAATTGATGTTTGGTCGCTGGTCAAACGCCTGCGGCAAATCGCCGACGATCCGGCCGCAAGCGGCATGGTGACGCTCACCGCGCCCTACCGCGTCAATGTCTCCGAGCTTTTGGCCCGTTTGCAAAGTTTGCTTGCCGGGTGCATTCCCACCGACGACCTCGACCGCGCACTCGCCGCCACTCTCGACTATTACCGTAAGTAGCTACCAGCGGATCGCTTTTTCGGTATTATAAGTTGATACCGGCAAATTCCCGTAGGGCGACGCTTGCGTGTCGTGTCCCGCCGCCGCTTTTTCCACCAAGCGAACATTACCCGCGATCCCGCCGTTGCCCCGCAGATCGTTGACCTCGACGGCGACGATCATTTTGCCGCCTTGATTGAGCGCGGCGGGGACGTTGTAACGGCGGCAATACTCCCAGTAGCCGGGGATGTCCTCGCCGGTGTTGCCGACCAGTTGACCGTTGACATAAGCGGTGTCGAGGTCGTCCACCGTTTTCATCTCCAGTACAAGGTTGCGTTGCTGCATGTCGGCGGGGATTTGGACCTCTTTCACATACCAGGCAAAACCGTTGTAATCTTTGGCCGATTTGAGATTGCCGGGCAAATATTTGGCGTCAAAGGTCTGATTTTCCCAGAAGCCGGGGACTTTGATCACAGTCCACCGGCCATCGGTCTTGAGTATGGTTGCGGGGGTGATTTTGCGGTCGGGGTCAAAACAAAAGGCCCATTCGCCGTCAAGATTGATTTCGGCCGGTGCGACCGTCGGGTCGGCGAGCTGCCGCGCCATGTCAAAGGCGGGAACTGCCCCGAGTTTGGCGAGGATGGCGGCATTGATTTGGTTGAACCGCTCCCGGTAAATCTCCTCGGCAAAGTAGCGTGACGAGCCTAAATTGCTTTGCGTTTCCTTGAGTTGGCCGGAGTCGTTGGCCGCAAGCGTGTTTAAGATGATCCGCCCTTTGCCGTAAGAAACCATGACAATGGTTTGGTTGGCTGCAAGTGCGGTCACGTTTTCGCCGGTGACTGCCAGACCTTTGGCGCCGTGGCGGAAATACAAATCGCGTGCCCCCAGACCGGGAAGCTGTTCTTTGCCCGCCGCGGAGAGGGTGAGCCGGTCAAATTCGCACGGCTGCAATTTGAGTTTGAGTTTGGCTGCGAGTTCGGCGGTCGGCACGGTGGTCAGATAATCGCTCCCGGCGGCGACGGCGGCCAAAATTTCCTCTCCGCCGCCTGACCCGAGGATGATTGACCCGGGTTTGACCGGCGCGGCAAACGTTTTGGCGGCAAAGCCGTAAGTGTCGGTGTCGCCAACGATGTAAAGCGTCCGGGCTGCGGGGTTGACTGTATTTCGGGCGCTCGTGATGAGCTCTTGCAGCACTTTCCCCGCCATCGGCTCCTCAGGCCGGTTGGATATCTCCATTTGGCAAAAAGTCACACTGCCTTTGCCTGCGGGGAAACGGAGGAGGGGGGCGTACAGCAAATCTTTGCCGCCCACTGCCAACGCTTGCGCCGCCCCGGCAAACGGCCGCCGGATCGGGTAGGCGCTCACCATGTCCTCATTGGTGTAGTGCCACAACTGGTCGGGTATCTTTTCTTCGCTTCCCGCCGGGGGCGCGGCATGGTGAGCGGCCATATTGCCGTAACCGTGCCAGTAGCCGAGCTGATTGGCGGTGACGCCGGGGAGCAATGCGGTCGGAAACGCCTGACGCAAATAAACATTGTGAGTTTTGAGCCCGAGCGAAGTTAATGCCTCGGGGGACTGCTCAAGCACAATCACTTTGCCCCCGGCATCGATCCACGCGGCGAGTTTGATTTTTTGCGCCCATTGAACGAATTTTTGGTCGTATTGCTTACGGCCGACAATCAACACTTTGACATTGTCAAGCGTTGCCAGTTTGGCGGCATCGGCAAAAATGAGGCCGAAATCGCCCGCCGGGCCGTAAAAGGCGGCATCGGCAACTTTGCCGGAGACAGGAGCGATCAGCTCAAAGGTTTTGGCGACGCGGGCAACGTTGGCGGGCGAGCGGGTTATGACCGCAAATTCGCATTTCGCCAGCTCGGGAAGCGTCATTTTGACCGGGATGCGGGCGATTTCGCCGACTTGCAGCGTTTGGTCGAAATCTCCGATATTTTTGCCGTCCAACGTGAAGTCGAGGCTGAATTTTTGAGCTTGCAACGTGTCATTGATAACCACGACCGTACGCACGATGGTTTGGCCGGGATAGTAATTGCCCGCCTTGGAGGCAAAGTGATCCTGATCCCCGGCAATGTAAATTAAAACCGGGCTTAATGACTCCTTGAGCGTCGTCGCCAGTTGCCGGGGTTTGTCAAAATCGACATCGAGGTGCGCCGCATATTTCCAGACATCCGGGTGCCAGCCGGGACTGCGCACATTTTGGCCGGTGACCGGGGTTGACCACCAGTTGTGGATGTTGGCCGACGGGCTTTTGCGGTCGTAAGCGTAGCCGAACTCGGCAAACGGACAAAGCCCGGAGATGCCCGAGCCGCGCCAGGATTTGACGGTTTCGCCCAGCAAATGGTTTTTCACCGCTTCGACAGTCGGGTAGGTGCGGTATTCGCCGTGAAAGGCCCAGCTGTCGGTCTTGGGATTGCGATAGAGTTTGGTCATTTCGACCTCTTTAGCGCTGGTCAGCTGATACGCCTGGTCGCCGAAAAACCGCGCCGCGTTTTCGGTCAAAAACAGTGGTTTGGCGCCCGGATTGTTGAGGTCCATTCCGTAGAAACTGTTGATATAGGGAAAACTCGTCTCAATGATGTGCAAGGGCTTGGTGCCGATTTCGCGCCACGGCTCGGCCCAGGCAAATTTTTCCGCTTCGGGAAGCCAGCAAAAGTAGGCGTTGCTGGTGATGACGGGCCCGAAATTGCCTCCGGCCTGAAAGAACCACGGCCGGGTCGGGTCAAGCTGCGTCAGGTATTGGGCGGCTTCCTGTGCGGCGGCGGCCTTGTCCGCGTGAAAGGGCGGCAAATAGCCGTCGGCCATTTTTAACGGGTGGTAATCCCACGCATACCCGAGGAAATTGACCGAGAGATACCAAAGAACAATCGACGGGTGATTGCGGTAGCGGTCGACTTGCGCCTCCAATTTGCGGTACATGGCGCTTTTGGTCTCATCCGAGTTCCAATTGGTGTACTCTTTTTGTTTGACGCCGCCGATGTCAAAAAAGTACAACAATCCGCCTTTATCGCAGGCTTTGATCATATTGTCCAAATCGTAATCCTTGTCCGAGAAGGGACCGCGAAAGGCGTTGTAGCCGAGATTTTTCAAATTTTTGACCACGGCCTCGCAAGTGGCGTAATCCCAGGTCGAGTCGGCCCACTCGTCGTGATTGCGGAGGTGGACGACTTTGCCGTTGAGTTCATAATTTTTGCCGTTGATGGTGAATTCACGGTAGCCGAACGGAATTTCCGCCAACTCGTCGAGGACCTTGCCGCTGTTGTCCGCCAGAGTGATTTTGGCGCGGTACAAATACGGATTCTCAAAATCCCACAACACGGGATTCTCCCAGGTTTGTTTGAGCTCAAAGCGGGCGGTGGCACCGGGCCCGACGGTCTGCGGTTTGCCGGTGAACAAGGCCGGGGCGTTGGTCCCGGTAATCACGACTTGGGCGCGGACGTTTTGGGTTTGGCCGGAGTAATTCTTAAGGTCGACGGCAAGTTTGAGCGTTTTGTCACCGACGCCGGTGATGATTTGGGGTTTGCTCAACTCCAGTTGCGGCAAAATTTGGAGGTAGACATCGCCCTTGACTCCACGCCAGTTCCATCTTTGGCCGTCGTCGTCGACTTGCAGCAACAGGCGGTTGTCACCGTCAAATTTGAGAAATTGTTGGTCGAGGGCAAAGTTGGTCCTCTCAGAGGAGTTGATCGCTCCCAGATAGCGGTCGTTGAGCCAGACTTTGCCGCTTCCCGAGCTGCTTAACTCGTCAAACGTTAAGACAATGCGGCGGTCGGCCGGGATTTTGCCAAGGGTAAACGTGCGCTCAAACAACGCGCGGTTGTACTGCCACGTGGGTTTGCCGTCAAAGATATCATCGTTTACGATGCTCAAATCGGGCTTGCGGATGCGAAACTCGACGTCGCTGCGCCCGTTTTCGTGTCCCGCGTAACGGCCGGGGACATTGAGGTAATACCAGGGGAGTTTTGCAGCGCCGGTGCCGACCGGCAAAAAGCGCCAGAGACCGTTGAGATAAATGGTTTGGCGGCAAGTGTTGGCGGTCCGATATTCGCCCGCCGCGCCCCACAACGTTTTTTCCTTGTCGTTGACGGGGACAAAGTTGACCGGGACAATTTCGGAATCGCCGCTCTTGGCGAGCTCGGAGTTGTCTTTGCGGGCGATTTCGGCGGCGATTTCGGCGGGGGAAAGCGCGCGGTTGAAAATGCGCAGCTCGTCAATGATCCCCTCGGCCTGCGTGGTGTCATAGGTGCCCGCATCGGCAAGGTCGCCCAAGCGCATTTTGGCGGGGGCGTCCGGGGTTGCGACGGCAAAGGTCAGCGGTTTGGCGGCAACTTCTTTGCCGTCAAAAACGAGAAAAATTTTGTTGTTGCCGTAGCCGAAGGCAAGGTGGACAAACTCTTTACCGGCGTCGGCGGGCAGGGGGGCGGAGACGGTCTCGATATTTTTGCCGTTGCCGACGGTAAAGGTCAAGACTTTTCCCTGCCGGGTCAAGCTCCAAAAAGTGTTGCCGCATGCAGAATGCAATAAGCCGCGCAAATTGTCGTCTTTGGCTTCCGCTTTGAGCTTAAAAAAAAAGCTGCCGGTAAGCTCCGGCGGATTAAGCGTGCCGTCCGCCAGCTCAAGGGTCATCACCGATCGTGCATCATAGCCGTGCCGGGAGAACTCGGCCCCTTTGCCGATTACGGCATTTTTAAAAATCATCCGCTCGGAGTTGGTGCTTAAATTGCCTTGCGTACTTACCGCATCGACCCGGCCGTTAAAGGGAATTTGCAGTACCGGCAAACCGGCGGTGCTGTCGGCCGTGCTGTCGGGCTTGGTTTCCATGATGATTTTGACCTCATTGGCGTCCAAGGCGCGTTTGAATACTTTAAACTCGTCCACGGCTCCGGTGAGCCAAGTGTCGCCGCCCGGATACGAGCACCCGAGGCGGATAAACTTTTGGATGCTTCCTTTGCCCTCCAAGGGAGTGTCGCGCAGCAGTTTTGCCTCGACACCATTAAGGTAGATTTTGACTGCGCCGTCTTTGCTTGCCATGGCCACATGCGTCCACTCGTTGGCCGGAAGCACGCTCGCCGAAATCATGGCCGATGCCATTTTTTTATCCGCGCCGAAACGCCCGGCGGTTATCTGCGCCCAAGTGGTGACGTCCATAAAAATGTCGCCGTCGCCCCAGGCCCCCGAGTTATAGGCCCGAAACAGATGGCGCACTTTTCCTTTGCCGTCGGCAAACGCATTGCCCGGTTGGTCCGGCTTGACGTAAAAGGCAATCGTCCACTCGCTGTCGGAGGATAATGGCGCGCCCAGTTTGTACACCAAATCGCTCTTTTTGTCCATGCTGAAATATACGGCTTCGCCGAATTTGCCGGGGATGAAGCTGAGGCTTTCGCCCCGTTGCAGCGCTGCGCCGTCGTTGGCGACGACGGGCTTTGCATTTTGATGGTTAAAGTCGGCGTAAAAGATCAGGTCTTTGTTTTCGTCAAACCCGCCGGCGGCGAGCATGGCGGCAAACGACAAGAGTCCGGCGGATAAAAAATGCTTGAGCGTCATTTAACTGCAAATCCTTCTATTTGTAAGCGCTGGTGGCGGTCCCGGCGACGGCGTTGGGAAACATCGCATTCATACTCGTTGCATCGATGCCGGAGTTATTAATTTCGCTCACGTGCGCATCCAAGTGGAGTAAATTGCTCTTGTTGCCGTGGCGGGTGCTCATCCGCGGCACGCCGTTGTTGGTCAGCCAGTCGCTGGCGCCCCAGTAGGCAAAGTAATTGTTGCCCATTGAGCCGTTGCAACCGGAGCCGTCAGTACGGATTTGCGAGTCCAGCATTGCCACTTTTTTGCTGGGTTCCTTAAAGCGCGCCAGCTTGGGCATGGCATGGTTGCCGTATTTGTAGGTGCCGGAGGGACTGGTCAATGAGGTGGTCATGTTTAACCCCAAAACATAACCGGCGGTGCCGTAGCTGCCGATCGGAACGGCGCTGGTGGCAAAAGCATCTCCCGCCGGGAGATTGTTGGAAACCGTCGTCGGATATTTTTCGCGGCCGGTGGAGGGACAAAAGGTGAGTTTGTTGATGGTGCGCGTCCAGTATTGCTCTTTGGGGGTGTAACCGGCCAGCATGAGTTTGTTGTAAATCGGGGAATAATTGTCAGTGCTGTTGGTATTATAAACAGTGGTGGCGGGGGCAAAATCATTCCAGTCTGAGGGGTACATCGCAATCATGGTGCCAAGCTGCTTCAAATTGGCCTTGCACTTGGTTTCCATCGCCCGGTCACGCGCCTGATTCAACGCCGGCAGTAACATTGAGGCCAAAATGGCGATGATGGCAATCACTACCAAAAGCTCGATCAGTGTAAAATTTTTTTTCATGGTCTTTTCCCTCCCTCTCAGGGCTTGTAACAACCGCGGTAATACGGGTCGTCAAGTTGTTGTTTATGATAAATGCGAATTTGTTCCGGCGTCAGAAAATCGGTGACAAAGCGGATCTGGGTGATCGGTTGACCCGGATTTTCGATCAAGTCGATGGTTTTGGCGACGTTGCGCTCGATGAAGTCCTTGAAATCATAACGGATGACGCCGAGAACCAATGCTGAGTCGATGTAGTTAAAGGGCAGCGTATAACTGTAAATGAATTTAGTGTGCGAAGCAATGTTGTGCTCAAGGCAATAATGCATATAATCGTTGATAAAGATCCACGAGTAGGAGATAAACAACTCGGGGTTGCGCTGGGCCAGCCGCTCGTTGAACGTGTCGTTGTTTTCCTCCGGATCAATGGACTGATAAGGGACATGATACTCTTTGCACAACTCCTCACTTACCGTATTCCATTCATGGCGGAAAAAGTGCGAGGCAAACACCACGTCTTTGATGCCCAGCTCGATGATCACCTCAAAGGTTTGCCGCAGTCCCCCGGTGTAATCGACGGTGGCGTCGCAAAACGCCGGATAACGTGAACTCATTTGGACAAACGGATAGTTGCGCAAACGCTCGTCCATCTCCGGGTCGCCGAAATAGTTGAGGTGATAAATGATCCCGTCGGCTTGGCGGTCGAGCATGTTTTGCAGGCATTTTCGCTCTTTTTCGCGGTTGAAGTTGGTGACCGAGATCAATAGCTGGTAATCAAATTTATCGACCTCGTTTAATACCGATTGGGCCATGAAGCTGGAGAAGCCGCCCGAAATGTCGCCGGTGATTAATGCAATGGTTTTGCTCTTGCCCTTGCGCAAAGCGCGGGCGGCGGCGGAGGGGCGGTAGTCGAGCTTTTTGACCGCTTGGTCGATCTTTTGCTTGGTCCTGTCGGCGATTTTGGCGGAGAGAGGGTGTTTGTTAAGATAAAGCGAGACGAGTGAGGTGGAGACCCCGACTTCGTTGGCAATATCTTTTAAGGTGGCGCGCATTTTTTATCCTCTCTGATTAAATCGATTTAATCGTTTTTATTAATTATACCGCAAAGCCGATCAAATGTCAAGATGCCGCCGCAAAAATTTTAATATTTTTTTGTTTTGCAATTTGCATTGTATAAATATTATGATATGCTATAGACGTATAAGGATACATTGTTGATTTCAGGCGGATTTTTTCTGTCGCCAAGTTAAGTATCCGGTAATTTTTTTAACTGAGACCAAGGGCGCGTATCAGATTTGTTTAAGGATAAAGCAAGTCCGTCGTCAAGTCAAAAAACATTGGGAGGAAAGGGTTACGCAAATGATCGAAACCGCAGGAGAATTTTTAGCCAACAGTCAGCGTATCTATCTCTTTGTCGCCGTACTGGCCACCGCCGTGTTTGTCATCCAGTTTTTGATGAGCATTGCCGGAATCAGCGGAGACGGCGGCGATGGCGACTTCAGCGTGGATTCTCATGACGCGGCGGACATCAGCGGACTTAATTTTTTTTCCGTCAAAGCGATTGTGTCGTTTGTCGCGTTTTTCGGCTGGGGCGGCTATTTTTTTGGCCACTTGGGCTGGGGCGGGCTCGCGATTGCCTTTTTTTGCGGGCTTTTAATGATGTTTTTAACCGCGCTGGTGATATCCTTGCTGCTCAAAATGCAGCAGTCGGGCAATATCGGCAGCGATGATTATGTCGGCAAGACCGGCAAAGTATATTTGTCCATCGCGGCCGGCCGCGCCAAGGCGGGGATCGTCACGGTGGATTTTCCGGGGTGCACCCGGCAGGTGGAGGCTTTGGCCGACGCCGAGATTGCGACCGGCAAAGCGGTCACGATTGTTGAAAAATTAACCGATCACACTTTTTTAGTTAAGGAGTAATATAAGATGTCACCTGTATTGATCATGGCTGTCTTGGCCGCATTTGTCCTCATGATGATTTTGATCTCGCTTGTTACGTGGTACCGCAAGTGCCCGTCCGACCGGATTATGGTAATTTACGGGCGTACCGGCGGCAACCGCGCCTCCAATTGCATCCATGGCGGCGCCAAATTCGTCTGGCCGATTTTTCAGGATTACGGGTATATTTCGCTGCGCCCGCTGCAAATCATCGTCAATTTGGACAATGCGTTGTGCAAGCAAAACATCCGCATCAATGTGCCGTCGGTATTTACCGTCGGGGTAAGCACCAGCCCGGAAATTATGGGCAACGCCGCTGACCGTTTGTTTGGTCAAGCCCCGGAAGCGATCGCCGAGCTGGCTAAGGATATTATTTTTGGTCAGCTGCGTCTGGTGATTGCGTCAATGATGATTGAGGAAATCAACGCCGACCGCGAAACTTTTTTGCGTTCGGTCGAGGCCAACGTGGCCGAGGAGCTCAAAAAGATCGGCTTGGAGCTCCTTAACGTCAATATCACCGACATTACCGACGAGTCCGGTTACATCCAGGCCATCGGCAAACGCGCCGCCTCCGAGGCGATCAACAAAGCCAAGATCGACGTCGCCGAAGAAACCCGAAAAGGGAGCATCGGCGAAGCCGAAGCCAAGAAATTTGAGCGCGTCGCCGTCGCCGAAGCGGAAGCGCTGGCCTCGGCCGGGGAAGCCAACGCCGACCGCGACCGCCGCATCGCGGTGAAACAGGCCGAAGCTTTGGCCGCCGCAGGGGAGGCGGAAGCCGACCGCAACCGCCGTATCGCGGTGAAACAGGCCGACGCCAAAGCCGCCGCGGGCGAAGCCGACGCCGAGCGCGAGCAGCGCATCGCCGTCAAGCAGGCGGATGCCCAGGCCGTTGCCGGGGTGGCCGATGCCGAGCGCGAGCAGCGCATTGCAGTGAAACAGGCCGACTCGCTGGCGACGCAGGGGGAAAACCTCTCGATGATCGAGATTGCCAAGTCCAACGCTATCCGCGCCGAGCAGGAAGCGGAGGCCTACCGCAAAGCTCAGGCCGCCCGCAAGGTCGCCGAGGCCCAGATTGAGAAAGCACAGTTTGAGGCCGAGGCCGAAGCGCAGATTACCCGCGCCCGCATGGAAATGGAGAAACAGCGCGCCGAGGTCATTGTCCCGGCTGAAATTCACAAGAGTCAGGTGGAGATCGCCGCCGAAGCCGAAGCTGAGCGCATCCGCCGCGAGGCCAAAGGTCAGGCCGACGCGATATATGCCAAGCTGGCCGCCGAGGCCAAGGGGAACTTTGAGATTTTAAAGGCCAAGGGTGAGGGTTACCGCACCATCATTGAGGCTTGCGAAAACGATGCCAACGCGGCAAGCAAGATGCTGTTGATCGAAAAATTGCAGGAAATCGTCAGCTTGCAAACCGAAGCCATTAAAAACATCAAGATCGATAAAATCACCGTTTGGGACGGCGGCAACAAAAGTGCCGACGGCAAAACCACCACTGCCAATTTTCTCTCCGGGATGTTGCAAAGCTTGCCACCTTTGCATGATGTGGCGGGGATGGCCGGGCTGGACCTGCCTGACTATCTGGGAAAAGTCTCTGACAAGGGGCAAAAAGCCGAGGACGCCAAAGAGGCTGTCAAGGCCAATTAAGGTAATTCAAAACGAAACGGGAAGGAAAAAATCCTTCCCGTTTTTTTATGCCTTTGTCAGCTGCAAATGGTTTTAGCCCCGGGGTGCTGATGGCGAAACCAGGTGCGCTGCCGCCGCGCGTACTGCCAGGTCTGGGTCGCAATTTTTTGGGTCAGTATCTCCAAGTCAAAATCATTGCGGAGATATTGGTCAATCAAGGCGTAGCCGATGGCTTGATACGCGGTGGGAGAGGCGAGGAGGCCGTCTGCGACGGCGGCCCGGGCTTCCTCAATCCAACCATCTTTCAGCATTTGGCGGGTGCGTAACAAAATCCGCTCTTTCATCACCGCCGGATCGCGGTCAAATTTGACTGCCGTCGTTTGATAGCGCAGGATTGGCGTCTGATTTTTTTGCAGCTCAACGATGGATTTTCCGGTCAAGACTTTGACTTCCAGTGCGCGGATGAGCCGCCGCTGGCATTGGCCGAAGCGCTCCAGAGCCAACGGATCAAGCTCCCCCATATATTGCTTAAGGTCGGCAAATTGCTCCTCGGCCGCAAACTGCCGGTCCAGCCGGTCGCGCAAATCGCGGTCGGCCGGGAGGTCGTCAAGGCCGTAAAGGATTGCTTTGAGGTACATGCCGCTTCCGCCGGCCAAGATCGGCAGCTTGCCGCGCGCCGCGATTTCGGTGATTTTTTGGTCGGCCAGCTCCTGAAAGGTGAAAACATCGATGCGCTCACTGATATCCCGGATGCCGATCAAGTGGTGGGGGATGTTTGCGCGCTCGGCCATTGTCGGCTGCGCGGTGCCGATTTCAAGGCCGCGGTAGATTTGCATCGAGTCCACCGAGATGACTTCGCCGTTGTGCTTTTGGGCGCAGTCAATCGCGTAAGCGGTTTTGCCGGAGGCGGTCGGGCCCATTACCGCCATGATTTCGATTTTATTGGACGACATAGACATGATGGTTGGGGGTGCTCCACAACAGCTTGGTTTGGATGTTGAAGCGCCGCTCGGTGTCGGCAATTTTTCGGTCAAAGCGGTCAATGATAACAGTCCCCGGTGCCAGTGATTTCACCGGTCCCGCCGGGCCGTCAAAGCGAAAATCGCCCACGTTGACGCCGTTGACATTGCAATAATACATCAATGGCCACGGGTCGGCGGCAAAGGTGGCGTACAAGGTTTTGATGCCGTCCGGGAACTCTTGTTTGAGTTTGGCCGCGGTCGTGTCGGGACAGTGGGTCGGGCGAACAAAATAACAGTAAAAGAAGTCGTCGCGGTTGAGGTTGCCGTTGCGCCGCGAAAACGCCGCCTGCAAGGGCATATACTCTTGCACAAAACCCCACAACAGGACGATGGCCAAAATCCCCGCGAGCCAAGTGGTTTCGCACCACCGCTTGTTGATATGACAGTAGACGGCGGTGACGTCGCGCAACCCGGCGGTGATCAACAATGCATAAATCGGCCATAGCTGAAAAAAGACGCGGGGGAAAGGGGGCGTACTCAAGAGCAGCGCCGCCGGAATCGGCAACAGCCAGATAAAAAAGCGGCTGGTGCGCAAGTAATTGTAATTGCTTCTCCCCAACGCTGTGATTGCGCCGATGCCCATAAAAATCAGCATCGCAAATGAGTAGAGGAGGGCGGCGTACACCGCCTGCAATACTTTTAAGGGGTCATCCCACCCCTCGCCGAGGCGGAAACACCCCAACAGCTGCCGCCAGATGGGGAGGTAAAAGAGCAATGCCGCGAGCAGCGGCGCCAGCGCCAAAGCGTAAAACCGGGTTTTTTTGTAAAAATCCGCGCCCCATTGCGGCAAGACGTAGAGAATCACCGCCAGCGCCCCGAGTAAATTGGTTGGCACCGTCCCCACCAGCAAGATGAGTGCAATAAAATAGCGGACAAACTTGCGCCAGTTTTGATCCAGTGAGTACTCTTTGGCAAAAAAAAGCACCCATATGAGCAAAAAAGCGCTCAGCATATAGCCGCGAATCGCGGTCGCGTAGACCAAAAAGGGGAGCGAAATGCCGAGGGCAATCAGTACCGGCGTGATGATTTTGCGCCCGCCCAGATTGGCTTTAAACAAAAAATACATGCTGAGCAAGGTCGCCGCGCCCAAAATCACCGACAAGAGACGCAACCAAAAGACCGGATCGACTCCGGCCGGGGTGATGATCAGCCAGTAATGCAAGAGTATGGTATAGAGAATGTGATTATTGGGGATCGCGTAATTGCGGTAAATTGCCGCCGCGTCGGGGAGCAGCGCAAAGTTGAGCAGCGTGACCGCTTCGTCAAACCAGAGATCGCGGTAAAGAAATTTACCGGCAAAATAAATAAATGCAATGACAATGGCGGAAACGGTAATTTTTTGAGAGATCATAACGTGACCAAACTCCCGTTTGTAGTGGCAACATCGTATCATCCGGCGAGGGGCTTTTAAGACAAAAAAAACCGGCAAGCATGCTTGCCGGTTTGGGGGAAACGATTAGAGGGAAATCGCTTCGCAGGGGCATTCGCCGACGCAAGCGCCGCAGTCAATGCAATCCGCTTCTTTGACGCTCGCTTTGCCGTCGACCATCTCGATCGCGCCGACCGGGCAAGCACCGACGCAGCACTCGCAACCACTGCAGGAATCCTTATTAATCTTAGCAGCCATTTTCTCTCTCCATTGTTAGCTGTTAGTTGATAACGGTAAAAATTAATATAACACGTTTTGACGAAAAATCAAATTATTTTATTCAATTATAACAACTCGGCAATTTGCACCGCGTTAAGCGCCGCACCCTTAAGCACTTGGTCGCCCGACACAAAAATGTCGAGGCCGCGCTTGTCGTCGCGCGAGCTGTCCTGACGGATGCGCCCGACCAAAACGTTGTACTGCTCGCTCGCGTCAATCGGCATCGGGTAGCGCTTGTTGGCCGGGTCGTCAACCAACGTAACGCCGGGGGCGGTCGCCAAAATTGCGCGGGCCTCGGCGGGCGTGATTTCGTTTTCAAACTCGAGGTTCAACGCTTCGCTGTGGGCGCGCATCACCGGCACCCGCACGCAGGTGCAGGAGACTTTAAAATTGGGGTCGTGCAGCATTTTGCGCGACTCGTTCTGCATTTTCATCTCTTCTTTGGTGTAGCCGCTGTCGAGAAACGTGTCGATGTGCGGAATCAAATTGAAACCGATGCGGTGGGCAAAAACCTTGGGGGCGATCGCTTCGCCGTTGAGCAATTGGCGCGTCTGCACCAGCATCTCGTCCATCCCTTTGGCACCGGCTCCGCTGGTCGCCTGATAGGTCGCGGCGACCAAACGCTTGACGCGGTTGTGACGGTACAGCGGGGTGACGGCAACGAGCATGATGATGGTTGAGCAGTTGGGGTTGGCAATCACGCCCTTGTGCTTTTTGATGTCCTCGGGGTTGACCTCGGGAACGACCAAGGGCACATCATCCTCCATGCGGAAAGCACTCGAGTTGTCGATCATCACGGCGCCCGACTTGACCACCGCGCTGCGAAACTCCTTGGAGATGTCGCTGCCGGCGCTGAAAAGGGCGATGTCAATGTTTTTAAAGGAATCAGCGGTCAACTCTTCGATCTTGACTTGGGTGCCCTTAAAATCCATTGTTTTACCGGCGGAGCGGGCGGAAGCTAAGAGTCTCAAATTTTTGACCGGGAAATTGCGCTTTACGAGCGTATTGAGCATTTCCACGCCGACAGCACCGGTGGCACCGGCGATTGCGACATTAAAACCACTTGACATTTTTGTTTTCCTTGCAAAACTTTCGTTGTAAATATTTTATTAATATAGCATAATACTTGCAATTTTTCAATAGCGGAGTTATATTCAATCGCATTATGTTGCAAAAAAATCACATTATTGATGCCATTAAGTACCACAATCACCGCTACTGGGACTTGAACGACCCGGAGATCTCCGACGCCGATTACGATCTCTTGTTGCGGCAGCTGGCCGAAATTGACCCCGGTCACGAGCTCTTGCACGAAGTCCACGCCCCCGCCGTCACCGGCTCGGGCAAGGTAAAGCACAAAGAGCCGTTACTCTCGATGGACAAGGTGTATACCTTGCCAGAGCTGCTCAAGTGGGCGGACAAAACCGCCCGCACGTCCGATGAGGTATTTTTGGTCGAGCCCAAATATGACGGGATCTCGGCCATTTATGACAACGGTGTGTTGGCCACACGCGGCACCGACGGGAGCGAAGGGGAAAACATCTCCGACAAGATCCCGGTCATTGAGCTCGAGGCTCCCGATTATACCGGCAGGCTCGACCGCCCGGCGCGCGGCGAAATTTTGATCCGTAAAGACGATTTCCAAACTTATTTTTCGCAGCTGGTGTCCAAAAGCGGCAAAAGTTATAAAAACCCGCGCAATACCGTCGCCGGAATTTTGGGCGGCAAAAACGCCGACTTTTTGGAGCTGTTAAAAGACCGGATCAAGATTTCACTGATTGACTACAATCTTGTTTCCATCCCGGTCAAGGCGGGTGAGTTGGGCGACCGCTGGGACGAACTTTATCAGCAGCTGGCCGCGCTCCCGTACCCGATGGACGGGATCGTGATCAAGCTTGCCGACCAAGACTACCGCCGCGAGCTCGGCTTCACCGCCCACCACTACCGGGGTGAAATCGCTTTTAAGTTTACCAATGCCCGGGCTGAGAGCAAGCTGGTGTTTGTCGACTGGAGTTTCGGCAAAACATTCATAACTCCCGTCGCCAACTTTGAGCCGGTGGACTTAAACGGGATTACCATCAAGCGCGCGAGTTTGCACAATCTCCAAAATGTGCTTGATCTAAATATCATGGCCAACGATATTTTGACCATTGAGCGGGCGGGCGACGTGATCCCGTTTATTTCCGCCGTGCGTCCCGGCGAACTGCGCCAAAATGTCCTGATCAAAGACTGTCCCTGCTGCCGGACGCCTTTGATACAGCAGGGGCCGGAAATATTGTGCCCCAATGCGGACTGTTTTGAGCCCGCATTGCAGCGTTTGTGTGCGGCGGTAAAGACCCTCGGGATCGACGAGCTCGGCGAGCCCACTGTCCGGCAGATGATGCAAAAGCTGGGAGTGAAACACTTGCTCGATCTCTTTAAGCTCACGGTGGACGATATCAAAAGGCTCGACAAATTTCAGGACAAATCGAGCAATAATTTGTGGAGTCACATCCAAAGCGCTAAAAAGCTAGAGGATTACAAGGTCTTGGCGGCGTTGAACATCCCGCATGTCGGGGTCAATGTCGCCAAGGATATCTTGAAGCACTTTTCGCTTGGTGAATTGTTGGATAAAACCGTCGACGAACTGAGCGCCGTCGACGGTGTCGGCCCCGAGCGTGGCCGTGCGCTGGTGGAGGCGTTTGCCGCGCAGCGCGACTTTATTTTGGAAATCATGGCGGCGCTGACGGTGGTCGGGAGCAGGGAGACGGCGGAGAAGCCCAAGATTTGCTTTACCGGCAAAATGCCCAAGCCCCGGAGCTTTTACGAGAGCTGCGCCCTTGCGGCCGGATATCTCCCGGTGGACTCGGTCAATGCCAAGCTTTCTTTGCTGGTCGCCGCCGATTTGGAGTCGATGAGCAGCAAGCTGAAAACCGCCGCCGCCGCCGGGGTTAAAGTGATCAGTCTCGCCGAATTTATGGAGCTGGTTCCCGCCGCCGCAACCACTGATGCGGCGGTTGCCGCCCCAATGCAGGATGAGTTGTTTTAAGTTGGCGTTATTGATCCTTTGACGACTCTTCCGGCAACGCTTCGTCGGTTTTGTCGCTTATTTGTCTGCGGCGGACAACGTGGTAACAGCTCAACATTTTGCAAATCTGATAGATCAGCATGTAAATGATAATCCCGCCGATCACGAGTCCTATAATTTCCGAAATACCTGAAAATATCAGCAAAATTATATTGGGGATAACAAAAAGAAAGTTGCCGATAATTCCGCCCAAAGTATCATCCAACTGAAGGGATAAAAACTCCAATACTATTAAAATAATTGTGCACACATGGGCAGCTTTGACTGACGGGTTTGAGACTTTTTTAAACCGGAATCCGGAGAGATAAAATACCGGCGGAATCGCCGCTAAAATTGCCCAATACGCCCAAACGTAGGGTACATAAGGGCTTTTAAAACGAACCCCGATCGGGAGGAGATCAACGCAAGCCAAAGCATTTGGGGAAAGCGACAATGCCAACAACAGCCATACCGTTTTTTTCATACCTAACGCTCCTTGGATAATTTTGTTTTACTCCCCCGCGTGAAAACAGGCGCACTGGTGACCGGGTGCAATTTCCGCAAGCAAGGGAAGCTCAACTTTGCAGCGTTCATCCGCCAGCGGGCAGCGCGGGTGAAAGGCGCAGCCGGAGGGCGGGTTGACCGGCGAGGGGACATCGCCCGTTAAAATAATCCGGCTTCCGGCCGGAGTGCCGACATCGGGCACCGCCGAAAGCAATGCTTTGGTATATGGGTGCAAGGGGTGCTGCGTGATATCGCGCGCCAACCCTGACTCGACGATGCGGCCAAGGTACATCACCATAATTTTAGAGGCAATATGCTCGACCACTGCCAAATCGTGGGCGATGAATAAAAACGATGTCCCGGTTTTTTCACAGATATCCTGCAAGAGATTGATGATTGACGCTTGTACGCTGACATCCAATGCCGACACCGGCTCGTCGGCGACGATGAGTTTGGGCCCCGCCGCCAACGCGCGGGCGATGCCGATGCGCTGGCGTTGTCCGCCCGAGAACTGGTGGGGGTAGCGGTCCAGCGCGTCGCCGCTCAAGCCCACGTCCTCCAACAGCTGCGCTGCTTTGGTCCGCCGGGCGGCTTTGTCAAGCTTGGTATGCAGCGCCAATACTTCGTCAATGGCGCTAAAGATGGTCAACCGCGGGTTTAAGGAGCCGTAAGGGTCCTGAAAAATCATTTGGAAGTCTTTGCGCAGCTTTTGCGACTCTTTGCCTTTGACGTTGGCAATGTCGATGTCGTTGAGGATAATTTTGCCGCTGTGAGGCGACTCCAGGCGCACCAGCGCCCGGCCGAGGGTGCTTTTGCCGCAGCCGGATTCGCCGACCAAGCCGACGATTTCGCCGCCGTTGATCTCAAAGGAAACGCCGTCCAGGGCTTTGACAAATTTTTTGGGAGCAAACAGCGCACCGCGCAAGGGATAATATACTTTAAGGTCCTCAACTTTGAGCAGACTCATTTTTCCTCCGGGAAAATCATAATGATGGTGATGTTGTCATTGCCGCCGCCGATTAATGACTCGCGCATAAAGTAATTGAGCGCTTCGCGCGGATGCCGCGCCTGCGCCAGAAACTCGACGGTTTTTTCGGGTTTGAGATAGCGGTAGCAGCCGTCGGTGCATAAAAAGTAAATGCTGTTGGGCTTGTACTTGACGATCTTGATATCAGGCTCAATATCGAGCCGGGTGCCGATCGCTTTGGCGATCGCGTGCTGCAAGGTCTCCGGGTCCTCAACGGGTTTGCCGAAGTTGCGGCGGTACTCCTTGATGGCGGAGTGGTCGACGGTCAGCTGGATGAGCTCTTTTTCTTCGGGGTCAAACTCATACATCCGGCTGTCGCCGATGTTGGCAATGACGATTGAGGCGTCAAAAAAGACGGCGGCCACCAGTGTGGTGCACATCGGGCGGTTGATGTTTTCGCTCAAATTGCGCCGGAAAATGCGCTTGTTGACCTTGGTGATGCTCTCTTTTAAAAAGTTGGTGACGTCATTCAGGGAGTGCAGCGGATTTTGCCCGGCGTTGAGAAAGTTGCGGACCAGCTCGCGGGTGGTAATCATGCTGGCCAGGTCGCCGTCGATGTGCCCGCCGACGCCGTCGGCGACCACGGCAAGCGAACCGCGCTCGCTGTTTGTCTCGACAAACCCGAAGCAGTCCTCGTTATTTTTGCGGATCAGCCCGGTGTTGCTCTCGCCGGCGATCCTGAGTTTGATAATATTTGCCATGTAATATTGAAAAATCGTTTGAATTTTGTCACATATTATAGTATAATAGGTAAAAATAATTATTTCAATCCGTTTTCGGACTTTTTGCGCGAATAAATCAAAATCGCGATTGATAACAGGTTTTTTCGAGTATATTTATGTGGCAAAATTTCAGTTTGTTTTCGCCCGTCGTCAAGACGGTGCTTTTGTTGACCCTATCCAATGTCTTTATGACCTTTGCCTGGTACGCCCATTTGAAAAATCTCTCACACCGCGCATGGTACGTGGCGGCGCTGGCCAGCTGGGGGATCGCTCTCTTTGAGTATTTGCTGCAAGTCCCTGCCAACCGCATCGGCCACACTGAGCTCAATATCGGCCAACTTAAAATTTTGCAGGAGGCGATTGCCTTGTCGGTGTTTGTGCCGTTTTCGCTTTTTTATATGAAAGAACCGGTGTCGTTAAACTACCTCTATGCCTCCTTGTGCATTGCCGGGGCGGTTTATTTTATCTTCCGCGGCTGAGTTGGATTGATTGCTTCGTCTCAGGAGGGATTTTTTGACGTGTACAACTTTAAGGAATAAAATGGATCGCCCAAAAACAGCGGTTATCATCGGCGCCGGTCCGGCCGGTTTGACCGCCGCGTATTATTTGCTCAAGCAGACCGGCATCAAACCGGTTGTTTTGGAGAAGCTCAGCGTCATTGGCGGGATTTCGCGCACGGTGGATTACCGCGGCAACCGGATGGATTTGGGCGGTCACCGTTTTTTTTCGAAAAACCGTGAAATCGTCGATTTCTGGCTCAAGTTAGTGCCGCCGGCGCCGGATTTGAACGACAGCGAAGGACGAATGCTGACCCGCAACCGGGTTTCCCGGATCTTTTTCAACCGCCGCTTGCTTGATTACCCGCTGACATTAAGCGTTCGGACGTTCGGTGCTTTCGGCCTCGGCAATACAGCCTTGGTCGGATGGGATTATCTCAAGTGCCGGGTGTGCCGGAGACCCGAAAAAAGCCTTGAGGATTTTTACATCAACCGCTTCGGCGTCCGGCTTTACCGGATGTTTTTTGAGAGTTACACCGAGAAGCTCTGGGGCATTCATCCGCGTGACATTGCGCCGGATTGGGGTGCGCAGCGGGTCAAGGGGGTGTCGCTCTCCAGGCTGGGTTGGCAGATGCTTAAAAAATGTATTTGGCGCGACGCCAAAACCGAAGAAACTTCACTCATTGACTCCTTTTGGTATCCCCGGCTCGGTCCCGGGCAGATGTGGGATGCCATCGCGGACGAAATTGCCCGGATGGGAGGAGAGATTTGCCTCAATTGCAATGTTTCGGGATTGGACCTTGCCGACGGCGGGATTCGCCGGGTTTGTTATGATCAAAACGGCGTGGCGCGGATTTTGGATGCGGATTATGTGTTTTCGTCAATGCCGATCAGCGAGCTGATTGCCGCAATGGGAGCGGCGGTGCCGCCCGCCGTGGCCGGAATCGCCGGCCGGTTACCCTACCGTGACTTTATCACCGTTGGATTGTTGGTGAAAAAACTTAAAATCAGCGGACATGACGGCGGACTGATTCCCGATTGTTGGATCTACATCCAGTCGCAGGAGGTGAAACTCGGGCGGCTTCAGATTTTTAACAATTGGTCGCCTTTTCTTGTCCGCGACAGCGATACGGTATGGCTCGGCCTTGAGTATTTTTGCACCCGCGGCGACGCGCTTTGGGAGCTGGGAGAGTCGGAGTTGATTGCCATGGCCGCGGGAGAGTTGGTCAAACTGGGGATCATCAACAGCAATGATGTTCTCGACGGAGTGCGGGTCGCAGTCGAAAAAGCTTATCCCGGATATTTCGGCAGTTATGCCGGATTTGGCCAGATTCGCCAATTTTTGAGCAGCTGCGACAATCTCTATTGCATCGGCCGCAACGGCCAGCATCGTTATAATAATATGGACCACTCGATGCTGACTGCGATCGCGGCGGTCAAGGCGGTGACCGGCGAGGCGCCTGCCGCTGATATCTGGCAGGTCAATGCGGAGCAGGAGTACCATGAAAAATCAGTTTGCCGCTCTTAAGCGCATGTTGGCCGCCCCGCTTGCCGCCGGCAAAACCGCCTGGTGCATTTGGGGCGGATACGTTTTGGCGGTACTTGTATTGACGGCGCTGCATGAGCCTTGGCGCGATGAGCTGCAGTTTTGGCTGATTGCGCGCGACCTTGATTTGACCGGGATCATCCGCCACATGCGCTATGAGGGGCATTTTGTCTGGTGGATCTGGTTGCTGGTGCCGTTTGCCAAGCTCGGATTGCCGGTCATTTCGATGAATTTGCTGAGTGCGGCACTGCTGATCGGTGCTGGCTGGCTGTGGCTGTTTCGTTCGCCGTTTCCGCGTTGGTTTCAGGTCTTCTTTTTATTTTCCTACCCGATATTGTATTATTTTTCGGCAGTGGCGCGTTGTTACGCGCTGATTGTGCCGGTATTGTGGCTGTTGGCGGTGTATTACCCGGAGCGTTGCCGTCGCCCGCTGTTTTATACCTTGCTGATTGTGGCGTTGGTGCATACTCATGCATACATGGAGGGGTTGGCCGGGATTTTATTTGTTTTCTTTTTTTATGATGCGGTACTGGCGGACTGGCGGGGCAAAACACGGCGTCAAAAATGGTCGGGGACATTGGTTTTGCTGTTGGCGGTACTGGGAGTGGCGGCGGCACTGTTGCAGGTATTGCCGGCATTTGGCAGTACGCCGGTGGCGGCGGTCAGTGATCCGCGGACATTGTCTCTCAAGGACAGTTGGAACGATTATATGCTGCAAATGTTTCCGATGCGGGTTATGTCCGGACACTTCCGGCACTTTTGGCTTTCTTTTTATAAAATAATCTGGGCCGCCGTTTTGTTTTACATCTTTTTACGTTCGCGGCGATTGGGGGTGATCGCCGCGGTCGGGGTAGGGTGGATATGGTTGTTTCACATGTTTTTGTATCCGATCGCGCTGCAACGCACCTTTTTGCCGGGGCTGATGATTGTTTTTGTCTGGTGGCTCGGTTGTCTGCTGCCGTCGCCGAAACAAAAGTTCAGCGGCTGGCTGCTTTTGTCTTTGCTGATTTTGCCTTGGTATTTTCTTCATCAGGTGACATGGCGCGATGTCCGGGGACTGTATTCGCCATTGCGTTTATGTTCGCAATTCATTGCATCCGCATCCGGGCCCGGAGTATGTTTTGTTGCCAACCCCAAAAGTTACGCGGGGATGCTGTCGGCTTACGCGCCGGCGGCGGCTATCTATGATTTTGAGGGCAATAAAATCAGCTACTTTGTCTACGGCAATCGTCCGCCGCTGCAAACGGTCGTACCCGAAGATATTTTCCGGCAGCTGGATTGCAAGGTGTTTTATTTGATTTTACGTGATTTTGAGACGCCGCCGCCGGGAAACTGGAGCCGCCGGTTGATTTACTCGGCGCCGCGCCGGGCGGTGTGGAGCGACGAGATTTTCGATGTATATGAAATCCGCCTCGATTCCGATGAACATTAAAGTTCATCAATTATAAAATTGTTCAAAAAAGTCAAAAAAATATGAATTTACTATTGACTTTTGGTGTTTTTCTGCTATAATTAATGAAAATGAACATGTGAACAATATAGAATTTAATGAACAATATGCCCGAATACACCATCAGAGATATCGCCAAAATGGCCGGAGTTTCCGTGGGGACGGTGAGCAGGATTTTAAATCATGCCGACAACGTCTCGGAGGATATCCGCAGCCGGACTTTGGACATCATCGCCAAGGTTAACTATCAGGCCGCCCCCCGCGGCCGCCGCGCCGCCAAGAGCTCCGGCGTCGTCAAAGTCGCCGCCAACCATAAAGTTTTGCGCCGCAATATTGCTTTGCTGCTTCCCGGGGTGACCCGCGAGTGGATGCATAACCAGTTGTGGATGGCCTATCTCTCGGGGATCGAGTCGGCGATGCGTTCGCGCAACGGCCGCCTGACCATCTTTACCGCCGATTGCAATCCGGATGAGGTCGCCGGCGAAATTATCGGCCGCGCCGACGGGGTACTCTTAAAGGTGCAAAGTCCGGTGCCGGAATACGTGAGAGAAATCATGACCCATCTCCCGGTGGTCGGCTTCGGGATCGAAAAAATCTCTTCACCGATCCCTCAAGTCGTCATCGACAACAATTTTGGCGGCGTCATCGCCACTGAGAAACTTTTGGAGCTCGGACACACCCGGATCGCTTTTGTCAATCATGAAAATCGCAATTATCCGTTTATCGCCCGCTCCAACGGTTATGTGGAGGTGATGAAAAAGCATGGCCTTTTTGACCCCGCCTATTTGTTTGAGCTGCCCGGAAAAGACCGCAATCTGGCGATTACGCCGGAGAAAACACCGCCCAATCTTGACTCGATAGTCGAAGCAATGCAGCAGCTCAAAGCGTTTCCGACCGCGGCGGTGGTGGCCAATGACTGGGGTGCTTTTGGATTGATGCGCTCCTGCGAAAAGTACGGGATCAAAATTCCGCAAGATTTGAGCATCATCGGGATGGACACCTCAGGCAACCTTTGCGATATTTTACAGCCGGCGCTGTCATCGGTGGAGATGCCGTTTGCTCAGGCGGCGGAGTTTGCGGCGCATACTTTGATGGATATCCTGGATCATGTCGGCAGTTATAAAGAGAATACTGCATCTGTGATGAATATTCCGGGAAAATTGATTTTACGTGATTCGGTCCGCAATTTAATATTAAAATAAATTAGGTTGAAAAATGAATAAATTATTTACATTGATCGAATTGTTGGTCGTTATCGCAATCATTGCTATTTTAGCGTCGATGCTGTTGCCGGCGTTGAACAAAGCGCGTGATCAGGCGCGGCAAACCAGCTGTCTCAGCAATATGCGTCAGCTTGGTGTCATTTATCAAAACTACGCACAGGATCAAAAAGATTATTTTCCGCCGGCGATTCGTAAAAACGGCGAAGGGATTGTCAGTGCGATGTATCGCAACGGTTATATGAAAAAGGGTGATCTCAAATTGGTGCGTTGCACTTCTACGCTCAATAATGTCATTCGCGGCACTCACAATATCGACGGGGTCAATTACGGTCATACGCTTCAACCCAATGTTTTTGTACATGCCAAAGAGGATGTGGCGGCAATGGCGAGTTTCAGCGGAGTTTTGGATACGCCTTACTATAAAAAGATCACCCGTTTCAAATATCCGAGCAAGACCTTTTCCACCACGGAGTACTTCAATACCGGCTGGACGGCGGGGGTGAACGAAGTCGTTGGCTGGGAAGTCGCCTTAGAAGCACACGAACCGAGTCCGTTTTTATCCGTTAATGCTCCCGATCAGGCAACTCACAGCAAAATATATAAGACGATTCTCTATATTGGCGGCAATGCGGGCAAAATCAAATTGTCGACCAACCGCTCCAGTATCGCCACCAAAGAGTTATGGGGCAGCATGGTCAATATTTAACTGTGATTTGCGGCCCCCAAAAATCATCAATTTATGACACCGATACAAAATAACAACAATTTAGATACAACCCTAAAGTAAGGAAAAAAAATGAGAAAATGTTTTACCTTGATTGAGCTTTTGGTCGTGATTGCAATCATCGCGATTTTGGCATCGATGTTGCTACCCGCGTTGAACAAGGCACGCGATCGGGCCCGGCAAACCGGCTGCCTCAGCAATATGAAACAACTGGGGATGATCTATCAAACTTATGCCAGTGACAATTCTGATTATTTCCCCTCCTGCCGTTATATGGTCGGTACACAGGAAAACGGGATTGTCGGGCTGCTTTACGAGAAAAAATACCTGACCGAGGGCAATTTAAAAATAGCGCGCTGTACTTCGACCGCCAACAGTGTGGTGCGGACGTCTCCCGACCCCAAAATCAACGGGGTGACTTACGGTCACACCTTGCAGCCTAATATTATTGTCCACGGTCGGATGGACGGCGTGCTTGGAGCAACTCAGCTGGCGTTGGTTGACGGACCGGCATACAAACGCATCACCGCTTTTAAAACCCCGAGTAAAACTTTTTCCACTTCCGAGTATTTCAATACCGGTTGGACGACGGGAGTTAACGAAATCGTCGGTTTCCGGACGTTTATCGAAGCACACGAGCCGAGCCCGTTTCTCTATGCTCAGCGCGTCAACCAGGCGACGCACCGCGGCGAATATAAAAATGTGCTTTATGTCGGGGGCAATGCCTCCGGGTTGAAAATGAGCCGCACCCGGCCGCCGGTGGCCAGCAAGGAATTTTGGGGCACCGCTCGCGATATGATGTAATTTGTTGCTGTTCGTCTAAATAACCATCAGAAAGAATCCGAATCATGAAATTAGTTGTTTTGTCGTTGGGAGTGCTGCTGGCATTTTCCGCTGTCGCCGGACAGATTGTGCCGCCGGAGCAAATGACGTTTAAAGCCTCGGACAACGGAAGCGATACCAAGGCCTTTATTCAGGAGATCAAAAAAGACGATGAGCTGGTGATCAATTTTACCGATCAAAACAAGGCCGACAACTATCTCCACATCGACTGCGGGCCGATTGATCTGTCCGGGTATTTGCCGGGTGGCTATATTGATTTGGATCTTGAGATTGACAACCCGATTTTGCGGGTCGCGGGCGTGATTACCGACCCCACCCGCTTCTGGCCCGACCGGATCATTTTTACCGGTGAAGCTAAGATTGTCAAGGGGCGCAAACACTATCGGCTGTATCTCGACTGGGTGCCGGAAGCCCGCGCCAAGGGCGGCAAGGATCACTTGTATTTGTTTTTGCACGATATGGGCGGTGAAGCGCGCGGCACGGCCAAGCTCACGATTCACGAGAGCAAGCTTGTCAAAACCGTACCCGATTGGCGCAACGAAAAAATCGCCTGTTACAAAGAAATGTTTGAGTGGCGCAATATTCCCGAGCTGGGTAAATATTATCTCGGCAAATACGATCTCATCGTCCCCGCCGCCGCAGTCGAAAACAATCCCTTTGTGAGCAAAATTTCGCTCAACGGCGACTATCAAAAGGCCTTTATTGGCGATATTACGTGGAAATATCTGGAGCTTGCCGACAAGAGTTTCGCCACTCCCGGCAAAACTTTAGTCAACGCCAAAACGGTGACTGTACCCGAAAAAGCGGTGGAGGATCAGACGGGCGGTTATTATCTTTATAAAAAAGACTTCCAGTTTACCCCCGCCGGACGCGAAAAGGTTTATCTTAAGATCGGCGATTTGGCCGACACTGCCGAAATCTACATCAACGGCCAGTTTGCCGGGACCCAGTCGAGCGTGCGCAAACGTCATGAGTGGGTGCTCAAAGACGGTTCTCGTCAGGCCAACACCTGGGGCAAGCCGGCCAAACAAGTGGCGATGTTTCAACATTTTGAGCGCTGCGGCATCCCATTTCCGTTTGATCCGGCGGCAATGACCGACGACGATGTATTTATGCTGCCCATCTACACCGGTGAGTATCCGTGGGATTATGTCTTTGATATTACCAACCTGCTCAAAAAAGGCGACAATACCATCGCCTTGCGGCTCTACGGCAACCCGGTCAAAGGGTACTGGATTTACAAGCATACCGAGGACCGCACCTATAAAAATATCTACGGGATTTTGGGCGATGTGAGTTTGCTCGTCGAACCCAACCCCGCCTTTGCCAAGGTCAATGATGTGGTGGCGGGCTCCGTCAATCCGGCTGGTGCGGCCGACCGCGTCTTCAGCGGCGTCGCTGCGGCCGACGTTGCCAAAGTGGTGGTGGCGGGCGACCGGATGACGGCGGGCATTGTTCCCGGCAAAGACGGCAAATTTTCGGTCACACTCCCTGTCCCGGCGGATTTCAACAAATATTCGTTTCAGCTCTATGCTTTTGATAAGGACGGCAAAATCGTTGACTCGCGCGGCATCGAGTTTAACGGTACGGTGATTGAGCTTCGCAACGACCAGTTGTTTGTCAACGGCGACCGTTTTTTGATCCGCGGTGTCAATTGCGACCCGGGGATCGAGTGGGACAATGACCGTACCCAGAGCCGCCGCCAGTGGCTCAAGATGCTGACGCTTTACAAAAATTTGGGCTTTAACTCGCTGCGCATTGAGGGCGTCCAGCCCAAGCAGCTGGAGGATGCTCTCCAATATGGCATTATGGTAATGCCGGTCTATGCGGCGGGCTCCTGCAACACCTCCGAGGTGGCGGTGGGCAATCTCGTCAAGCCCGAGCATGAGTTCAACGTTGACGCCCACCGGGAAATGGCGATCATGCTCAATCAGTATCCTAATATCTTAATTTGGAATACCGGCAACGAAATCCATCACACCGGCGGCTATGACGATAAAGGGGTCATCGACGATTATCTCGCCAAGGCGCAGCAGGTGGTCAAAGAGTTTGACCCGGCCAAGCGCCCGGTCGCCTTTGCCAACCTTAATACCTTTGGCACCTACTGGTGCTTTGAGGGCGGACAGGATGTTTTTGGCTACAACAGCTATGAGATGAATGACAAATTTCAGTACTCGATGCCCGCCATGTATGCCAAGGTAAAGAAGCCGATCGTCTTTACCGAGTGGGGGTTCTTTGACAACGAGCCCAAGGCCTTGGAGTACCGCCGCAAATTTGTGGAGCAATGGGAAAAGGACATGCGCGAAAAACTTGCCATCATGCGCAATAACCCCGGTTGCATCGGCGGCTATCTCTATGCCTATCACGGCGAGATGAACGATATCCGCGGCCGCGAATTTTTGCAGGAGATCATGGCTTCTTACAAACTTACCACCGAAAACGACACCATCAAGTTTGAAAATCAGGATGTTTGCCCGTTGCGCAACGTGTCAATCATGCTCGTGTCCTCCGACAATGTGATCAGTACCCTGTGGACTGATGAGCTCAAGGTCGGCCGCTCGGTCCGGCTCGATTATCCGGCGGCGGCGCGGCAAAACAATGCCGAGCTGCGGGTTGAGATCAGCTACGAGACCCACCGCGGGCTCAAGCATCAATATACGCGGATGGCCAACCGGATCAAGGACAAATAACAAAATTTGCAATCTCCGGCGGCCGGGTGTAAATTATGGTCGCCGCGATGATTAATTTAAATGTCGAAAGGAAGCAAATAATGAAAATGCAACTTGGTCTCGCTCTCGCCTTATTGGGTTTGGCAAGCTCCGTGACGGCGGCCGAAATATATTCGCTCGACCTCTCCGCCGCTGCGCCGGGAAGTGAAATCGTCAAAACCGATGAGACCGGCAAGCAAATCATCGTCCGCAAAAATTGGGGGATGTGGCCGCGCGACCCCAGCGTGGTCGGCGCCAAAGTGGTCGATCTTGACGGGGTAAAAGCCATTGAGATCGCCAAGGGCATCCAGGTTAATACCAACGAGTGGAGCATGGACAGCGTCGATGCCCAGCAAAGCGTCGTTTATGCCCAGTTTCAAGTTTTGGTCAAAGAGGTTCCGCCGGGCGCGGTCGCCGGGATCATCAGTTTGCAACAAAAAAACAACCGCACGGCGGCTTTTATCGGCCTCATTGCCAATAAAGAGGGCAAGCTGGCGGTCAGTGCCTCCAACGGCGACGGTAAGGGTAAAGTCAGTTGGCGCAATGTCGCCGACGTTGAACTTGGCAAATGGATTACCATTGATGTCAAGATGAATTTTGACACCAAAACCTACGATGTCACGGTCAACGGTAAAACGGCCGAAAACAATGCCTTTCGCCATGCCGCCGACTGGGAAGGAACGATGTGGGCCGTTAACAAAACGAGCCGCGATTACCGTTATGATATCAAAGCTGACATGACAACCGTTTACTGCTCGCAAGTCAAATTCAGCGCCGACCCGATTGGAAAATAATCATGTTTCAGCACCGTAGCCTTGTCGATTTTTTGGTCCAAAGTCCGGTCAACTCTTTTTTGGAGAGTTGCTGGAATGGCGAGTATTATTTGAATTTCCCGGTTCGCGAGGGTAACAACGCCTATGATACCGGCGGGACCAACCCGCACGCCTTGTTCTTTTTGGTTTATATTGAGAAGCTTAAGCTCGTCAATGCCAAGCCGGGCCGGGCGGCCAAGCTTGCTTTGTGGCTCGCCAAACAAGTGCGCGATGACGGTTATTGTTTGACCCAGCAGGGCTTCACCGATCACCCGGCGCACGCCTCCACGCTGGGCGATGCGCTGGCGACGGCGGCTTATTACGGGGACATCATCGGTCTCACGGGCAGTGACCGCGATCAGGTGGTCGCCGCCGTCAAGCGGATGATTGACAATCATCACCGCATCCGTTTTCCCGAGGGGGCGCAGGGGATCACCCAGCAGCTGCGCTTTGAGCTCAGGATGTACTATTGGATGATGCTTTTGACTAAAGAAGCCGTGTGGCAGGAGCGCTTTACGACGGCGCTCAATAATGGCTTATACCGTTACACCCATCAGGCTGCCATCGACGGCCCGATTGTCCAACCCAGCCTCAATCCCGACTGGACGTGGAACTATATCAGCACCGGGGGGTTGATTAAAGAGCACTCGACCAATACCCATACGCCCGCGTATTACGCGACCGAGCCCAATGGTTTCATGTTTGTCTATTTGCATGCGATCCAAAATCAGACTTTTGCCCGGCGCGCCGACTTTGATGAATTTTGCCGCAAATACATTGCCGGGATGCTCAAAAATATGTCGCGCGCCGGACACCTGGCCAGCGACTTGGACGGCTACGGCATCCACCGCGCCTGGTACGGGCCGGTGCTTTGTGAGGGCATTCCCCTCGAGTGCGCCGCTTTGGCCGAGGTATTGGGGGACAAAGAGCTGGCCTCTTATATGCGCTACTACATCGACCGCTATCTCGACTTTGTCATGCGCTGCGACACCTTTGCCGCGAGCGGGTTGCCCCCGGCGCAACCCTACGGGCATAAAATCAACATTGAGGCGCAGTTTTCACAATTGGCAAGCATTCGCTTTTACGGCTCCATCGCCCGCGCGTTGGCCGAGTTCGGCCATGTGGATGCGATCAAGGCCGTCGAGCCGCCGATGTACGGGACTTACTCATGGTTTGCCCAATGGCTGCGGGTCTCAACGCCAATGTACGAAACCTCGTTTGCCGCCTACAGCTGCTTGCGCAACATCCCGGTGGTGCCGTGCTACGGCGACCCCAATCTGGGGACGCTGATCGGCGGTTCGCCGCTGGCGACTTTGCAGAGCACAACCGATCTTGTGTACGCGGCAAGTTTCCCCGCTGAGAGCTTGTGGCACATTGAGGTTGAGGATCACAACGGCCGCCGCTTCCGCAGCTGCTCGACTTCGCCGCGCGACCGTTACCAGATGGCGGTGCGTCACAGCAAAGGCGGCATTCTCACTGACACTGATTTTGTCGAGTACGAGTCGCCGTGCAATCTCTGGATCGGCCCCGGCGAATATTTGGAACTTGATTATCAGCGCGACGAGTCCGATTACGAGTTCAAATTTTTTGTCCACAATATCTATCGGCAGGAGGAGATGGAGCTTGTCTTCGGCGTCCGCGGCAAGGCGGGGCATTACTTTGACAAAGTTTCCTTTGTTCTCCCGATCCCCGACCGGGAGCTCAAGGTTTCCGCCGACGGTCAAACTTTTGTTTCGGCGGATCAGTATCAAGGCGGCAACCTTTGCGCCGTCAGCTGGCAAATCGGCGGCACGGTGACGGTGATCGACCAATTGGACGTCAATTTTGCCTATGCCTTGGTATCGCGCGAACTTCCCGACACGGTCAATATGCCGGGGGCGGTCAACGCGTTTTCTCCCTACCGGACGCGTCAGTTGCGCCTCGAGGCGGTGCACGATGTCAAAACCACGTTGTGGAAGCTCAAAGCGCGGGTGCGTTTCTGCAAGGGTTAATATAAAATAAAAAAGGGAGAGGCCGAAAAACCTCTCCCTTTTTTTGTCAAAAAAAGTTAGCCGCGAGCAAGCAAAACCTTTTTTTCATACGCTTTGATTTCGCTCATGTACTCGGTCCCGACGGGGACGTTGTGGGTCAAACAATAGTGATCCCAAACGATGCCCCAGGGTAGATTCTTGCAATTGTCGATTTCGGCCAATCTGCTGGTGTAATCAAATGATTTCTCAAATCCTTCCAGTTTCTTGTAGGGCTCCAAGAGGGCGATCAACAGCGACTTTTGAAACGCGCGGCTGCCGATGACCATCGCCGCGATGCGGTTGATGGAAGCGTCAAAGTAGTCGAGCGCAAAGTGGATTTTGTTGAGATAATCATAGGCCGCCGCTTCGCGGGCGACATTGAGCAAATCATCGTTGACGACCAACACATGGTCGCTGTCCCAGCGGACGCCGCGGCTTACATGGAGCATCACTTCTTTCATCTCGCAAAAAATCGCCGACAGCTTGTCGCCGACGCTCTCGGTGGGATGAAAGTGGCCCATGTCAAAGCACACCATCTTGTTGCTCCGCATTGCGTAGGCGAGGCAGAACTCGTTGGAGGTTACGGTGTAGCTCTCAGTCCCGATGCCGAAAAGTTTGGATTCGACGGCGTCGCGGGTGTATTTGGCCGGAAGTTGGGGGGCGAAGCACTCGTCGAGGCTGTCGCGCATCCGGACGCGCGGGCTGTAGCGGTCAACCACCAAGTCTTTGCTGCCGTCGGGCATCCAAAAGTTGACGATGGACGGGGTCTTGAGCTTTTTGCCGAGCTCGGCGGCGACTTTGCGCACCGCGATCCCGTGGTTGATCCAAAATTTGCGGATCTTTTTGTCCGGGTGGGAGAGCGAGAAGCCGTGGTCAAGCTTGGGGTGCGAGTAAAAAGCCGGCGCAATGTCCAAACCGATTTTTTTGCTTTGGGCCCAGCTGAGCCAGTCGGAGTAGTTCTCCAGATTGTAGCTGTCGCGATCCTGACCGGGGAGCACGCGGTCAACCTGATGGGCCTGCAAATTGACTTTTTGGGTACCGGGGAGGAGCTTTAATACCAAATCGAGATCGCTGCGGAGCTCTTCGGCGGTGCGGGCGCGTCCGGGGTAGTTGCCGGTGACCTGACAGCCGCCGGTGTGGGCATGCTGGACATTTTCGAATCCGACGACGTCATCGCCCTGCCATGCGTGCAAAGAGATCACCACCTGATCGAGCTTGGCGAGCGCCTGCTCGACATCGACGCCCTTGGCGGCGTACATCTCTTTGGCCAACTCAAACGCTTTGCTCATAAATTACCCTCCAGTTGTAAAATATTGGTGCTGTATATTCGTTGATTTTGATCGGTAACATTAAAATAGGCCGCTGTCGTGTACTCCGGGAGGGTGGCGGTGACTTTGCCGTCTCCGGAAATTTCGACGCTCTGCGTATTCCACGTGCGGTCGGCCTCAAGCCCGGTTGCGCGGGTATAGACCAGCTCCGCGGCGGCAAGCCTGATGTCGGCCGGGGTGTTTATGATCAGGCTCGTCACTTTGTCGCCGCGGCGGCGGACCTTGGACAATACCGGTAAACTTTGCTGTTTTTTGAAGACATGGTCAAAGAAATTGACCAGCTCGGGCGCTTCCTCGGCGACCGGGGAGTGGGCGTGCTCCATCCTGACTTTGATGCTTAAAAAATTTGGGCCCTTGCGGCACTTCACCGAGCGCATCAACGCGCTTAAGGGAAACGCGAAATCATTGGTCCCGGTGAGCCACAAAAAGGGAATGTCATGTCCGGGTAAAAAGTGCTTGGGGTCCCAAAGCTGAAACCATTTTTTTAACTTTTTATGATCCAGCTTGCGTTTCTCGTAGAGTGCGGTCGGCGTGTCCAAAAAACCGCAACCGTAGACCGGCGCGGCGGCGGCAAAGCGCGTATCGACACCGGCCGCCACACTGGTGAGGACGCCGCCCCATGAAATGCCGGTAATGCCGACACGGGCCGGATCAACCGCCTCAAAGCTGCGCAAGAGACTGTGTCCGGCAATCACCGCGGCGACGGCGTGATACATCCACTGCTCATGGATGGGGTAGTCGCTCTCCTCAAAGTTGCCCCAGCCGGCCGGGCCGGAGTTGGCGTGGCGCTCCCACAGGGATTTGCCGCGGACGTTGGTTTCCGCCTGCGGGGCAATGCCGCCGCAAGTATCCATGGCAATCGCGGCATAGCCCTGACCGACCCAAAAATCGACCCAGGAGGGAAATGCGGTGCCCAGCCCGCCGTGGACCAATACCATGGCCGGAACTTTATTTTTTTTAGACGCGTGGGGCGGGATTCCAATCCAGGCAAAGACTTTGGTTTTTTTGCCCTGATACAGTACGCTCTCATAAAACAAGGCGCGGGTGGCGCCGTGCCGGCGCTCATCGGTGTAGCGGTATGACGGTGTGTCAAAAAGTTGCTTGATATCCCAAATCATAATGTTTGTCCGGGGTTGTCGGATAAATTGTAACAATTGAAGTAATATAGCCTGAATCGACCGGGTTTTCAAATTTGTTTGTGATTTTTTTTACTTAATTAGGAAAACATAATATTTCAAGGTTGAAAATTTGCATTGCTGTGCTATAATTAAAAATCATGAGCACAAAATCGCCGTTTTTGCTAGTTTGCCGGCATTAAGCAAGGGACATAAACAATATTTTATGAAAATTGACGAGCTGTTGAAAGATTTGGAAATCAAGTCCGCTGCGTTCCGGCCCGGAATGTTTTGGTTTTGGAACGATGAGTTGAATGTCGATGAGCTGCACCGCAAGATTGGTGAGTTTGCCCGCTCCGGTTTTACCCGGATTGTGATCCACCCAAATCACGGCATGACGCTTGAATACTTGTCCGACGAGTACTGTCTGCGGGTCAAGGCAGCGTTGGAATGCTGTCTCAAGTACGGGATCAAAATTTGGCTCTATGACGAGTTCGGCTGGCCCAGCGGCAACGCGGGCGGGTTGTTGCTGCGCACCCATCCCGAATATCGCGCGTGGCATTTGTGGTTTGGGCGCGATGTCAAAGGCGAAGTCATTGCCGAACCCCGGCTGACCGAACGGGTGCTCGATTGCGTCACCGGCGCGCCGTGGTGCCGCAATGAGTCGGGGTATCTTGACACGTTGTCCGAGGAGGCGGTGGCCAAATTCATCGAGCTCACGCACCAGCGGCTTTATGAATACATCGGCAATGCATTGTTTGCCAAGACCGTTGAGGGGTTCTTTACCGATGAGGTTGCCTGTATGCTTGAGAGCACCGGTAAAAACGGCGTCTGGACGGCCGAGTGTCTGCCTTGGACGCCCGAGTTTCCGGCTCTTTTTAAGGCCAAATACGGTTACGATATTGCCGAAAATTATGCTGTATTGGCCGACCCGGTGCAGTCACAGCGGCAACGCCGTGACTATTGGCAGCTCGCACAGGAGCTCCATGTCAACGCATTTTACCGCGCCATTGCCGACTGGTGCGACCGGCATCAGGTCAAATTTACCGGCCATTTGGGCGATGATTTCCCGGCGCAGCAGGTGCGTTTTTCCGGCAACCCGTTTTTGGCCTTGTCGCAAATGCACATCCCCGGCTGGGATTACCTGGGCAATGACCAAAGCGTGGAGCAGCTGGTGATGCAAATGTCGATGGTCTCCTCGGTGGCGGCGGCGACCAAGCGCAAATATTGTTTCTGCGAAGCCTTTGGCGTGTCGCCGCAAAACTTGACTCCCGAAAAAATCTTGCGAAAATCGGTCTTTTTTGGCCTCCATGGTATTAATATGATTTATTTTATGGGGGCAAGGCAATCCTCCAAGGGGTTGCGCAAGCACCTTTACTGGCCAGCGTTTTTTGATGATTCTCCATATTTTGAAGCATTGGCCGAGCTTGGCAAGGCGGTCGGCCGGGGCTTGGCGCTGACGAGTCTTGTCAAGCGCGAAACCCGCTACGCGATTTTATACCCGCAGGACCATCTGGAGCAGCTGCCTGTTCTTGATTATTCGCCCATCCGACAAGATGAGCCGGTCAATACGGTGCTCAACAAGGCGCTTAAAATCATCCGCTCCGCCGGCGAAAACTGCGACTTCATTTTTAAGGAAACCATCAGCAAAGCGACGATGTCGCGCTATGAGCAAATTTTTGTGCTGGACGAGCTTGACTACTATACCGATACCCTGACCAAAATTGACAATTATGAAAATTGCAGCTTTATCAACTGCGAAGAACTCAAGGAGCTGATGCAAAAGACGCCGCCCGGGCTGTGTAAATATTTCGTCTCCGAAAACATCGCGGATTTTCGCTATTATCTTTATCCGTTGGCCGACGGGGTAATGGCCGCGGTCTTTAATCCACGCCAAAAGGACGCCTCGGTATTGATCCGGCCGCAGCGCGGCTACCATGCGTCGCTGTACAATATTTCGGACGGCAAACTCTACGCGTTTGAGGGCGAGTTGAGCTTGGGTGGCGAAGGGGTGGCATTTTTATTTTTCAGCCATCAGCTGTTGGCCGCCGGATCTTATTTCGGCTGTAAAAAGTTGTCGGCCTCGCTCTCCATGCAGCTTCGGACGCCCGACAACACGATTCCTTTGCAAAACGTGATGTATATGCATGATCAGTCCTCGCGCAGTCTGCCCGGTGAAGTCAAGCATACCGCGATGCCGGGACACGGACTGCCGGAGTCATTTTTCGGCACCGGCCATGCCGGGTTTAAAGGATCCTTTAACGTTGCCGCCGAGACCGCCGGGCTGTCGGCAGTGTTCGAAAAGGACTACATCTCCGCCCTCAGTCTCGACGGCTGCGCCCTTAAGCTTGATGATGCCAAGGCCTTTCCGCTTTGGGATGGCAGCTGCCAAAGGATCGCTTTGGGCGCCTTGACGGCGGGGCGGCATGAGCTCTCGGGGACGATGAAAATGCCGCCGTTTGAGAGCTCGATGAAAAATGACGGATTTTTTGAGAAACCGCCGATGCCCTCACTGGATTTGTGTCTTTACGGCAAACTCGCCGGGGATGCCGCGGCGGCCAAACCGGTCGGTGATACTCTGGAGTGCCGTTTGCCGGTCAATTTGCGCGAACTCGGTTTTGGCCGGAGTTTTCACAAAATTGTGATTGAGCTTGGGATCGAAGCGGCCGAAAACTTCTCGGCGATCCGGTTTGACCTCTATGACAATACCACTTTAAAGGTGGTGATTAATGGCAAGGACGAGCATTGGCTGCTCTCAAAACCGTATTTGCTCCACGGCAAATTCGGCGGCAAAAGTGCGGTTTTGCGTCTTGAGCTCTACCCGACCGTTGGGCATTTGTTTTCGCCCGCGGTGCTTGACTGGGGGATCAAAAATATTACCGTGATCCGTTAAAATAGAGTTTTGCGATGTTTTGCAGCATCCGCCGCAGATTTTGCGGGGTGTCGGCAATCGCTTTTTCGAGCGTGCCGGGGCCGGCGGCGAGACTCATGACGGCGAAAAATTCCTTTTGCAGCGGCGTGACATCGCCGCGCAAGCTCCCCGAGAGCAGCACCACCGGGATTTGATGACGCTTGCCGCGTTGATTGACCGCCTGACAAAGTTTGCCGTGTAACGTTTGCTCGTCCGAGCACCCTTCGCCGGTCACGATCAAGTCGGCCCCCGCAATTTTTTGATCAAAACCGATGGCATCCAAAACTGTTTCAGCGCCCGGCCGGATAACCCCTTTGAGGATGCGGCGAAAGGCGAAGCCAAGTCCGCCCGCGGCGCCGTCACCCGCTGTCTTGCCGTCGTCTTTCCATAATTTTGCCCAGTGGATCAACTGATTCTCCAAGTCGTGCTGCATGGCTTTGTCCGCACCCTTTTGCGCGCCGAACATCATTGCCGCTCCGGCGGGCCCGGTCAAAACATTGTCAACATCACAGGCAATCTGAAAGGTACATTCCGCAAGCAGCGGATCGACCGCACTCTCATCAACACTGGCAATTGACCGGATGACTTTTGCTCCCGATTTGGCGGGGATTTCCGCACCCCGGTCATTGGCAAAGCGCCAGCCCAGCGCCTGCAGCATGCCGAGGCCGCCGTCCACTGTGGCGCTGCCGCCGATGCCGACGGTAAAATGGCGGATATCCTGATTGACCAACAACCGGATCATTTCACCGGTGCCGTAAGTCGAGGCCAGCAAGGGGTTGCGCTCATAATTTTTGAGGAGCTCCAAGCCGGAGGCGGCCGCCATTTCCAAAATCGCCGAACGCTTGGTGCGATTGACCGCGCAAGGTGCCTTGACCGGGCGACCCAAAGGGTCGCTGACTGAGAGTGTGACGATTTCGCCGTCCATGCTTCGGGCCAATGCGTCCACTGTTCCTTCGCCGCCGTCGGCGAGGGGCAGGGTAACGATTTCGCCGTTAAAATCAATTTCGCGAAGGGCGCTCAACGCAAGATCGGCGATCTCCGAGGCGCGCATACAATCTTTAAAGGAGTCAAAAGCAACCACTATTTTCATTATATCAATCTCAAAAATGGGTGAATCAATTATCATAATATAGCCATATTGCCTTTTTTTTACAAGCGCGGTTTGCATAAATGCAACAATTGTGATATATTACGATGCGATGTCCCGGCGGAATGCCTCCGGCGGCGGTCCATCGCTTAACAATGACCCGTCAAAGGGTTAAATACGGTTTCAGAGGTTTAAAAAATGGCGCTCAAGGGCAAAGTTGCGATGTTGGTCGCTCCGGGCAAATTCGAAATTCAGGAATTCGATGTGCCGGAGCTCGGCGATGATGAGATGTTAATCAAGGTCGAGGGCTGCGGCGTTTGCGGCACCGACGGGCACGAGTACAAGCGTGACCCCTTCGGTCTTTGTCCGGTGGTGCTCGGGCATGAGGGCTCCGGCGCAATCGTCAAACTTGGCAAAAATGTCAGCAAAGACACCGCCGGCAAAGCGGTCAAGGTGGGCGACAAGATCGTCACGTGCATCATCCCCTGCGGCAAATGCGATGCTTGTCTCAATACCCCGGCGCGCACCAATTTGTGCGAAAAATGCGGTGTTTACGGCTTGTTTCCGGATGACAAATATCACTTTAACGGTTATTTCGGCGAATATCTGATTATCCGCCCCGGTTCAACGTTTTACAATGTCACCGGAATGACGCTTGACCAGCGCATGCTCATTGAGCCCGCTGCGGTTGCGGTGCATGCGGTCGAGCGCGCCAAATTGACCGGGCTGTTGCGGTTCAACACCAAAGTTTTGGTGCAGGGTTGTGGCCCCATCGGCTTGATGGTGATGGCGGTGCTGCGTACCCTCGGGATCGAAAACATCATCGCGGTGGACGGCAATGACGGCCGCCTCGAGTGGGCCAAAAAAATGGGCGCTACCCAAACCTTTAATTTTACCAAATATGAGTCGTTTGACGCGATGTTGGCGGAGGTCAAAAAAGTTTCCGACGGTCTTGGCGCGGAGTTTGTGTTTCAGTGCACCGGCTCGGCGGCGGCGGGCGGCAATGTCTGGAAATTTATCCGCCGCGGCGGCGGCATGTGCGAAGTCGGCTTCTTTATGGATGGCGGCGAGGGGCGCATCAATCATCACTTTGACCTTTGCAACAAAGAGATCACGTTGGTTGGTTCCTGGGTTTACACCCCGCAGGATTACCCGATCACCTTTGATTTTCTCAAGCGCGCCAAAGGCATCGGTCTCCCGGTTGAGGAGCTGGTGACCCACAAATTTCCGCTCTCGCAAATTACCGAGGCGCTGGAAACCAACGTCCAGATGAAAGGGATCAAAGTCGCCGTCATCGTCGACTGACCCGTTATTTGATTGTCAGGCGTCTCCCGTGATTGCGGGAGGCGCTTTTTTTTGCATAAAAAAACGTGCATCCCTGCGGGGAAGCACGTTTGATTTACGATAAAAGCGTTAACGCTTAGATGTATTTGGGGAGCATGTTGCCATGCGCCTTGATGAGCTCGTCGCACATCTTGATGGTGTCGTCCACCGAAAGCTCGGCACTGGTGTGCGGGTCGAGCAAAGCGGCGTGATAGATGTGCTCTTTTTTGAGCGTCAGCGCGGCTTCGATGGTGAGCAAGTGCACGTTGACGTTGGTCATATTAAGGGCGGCGCACTGGGGCGGCAATTCGCCGACAAAGCAACCCTGGACACCGTTGCCGTCCACGAGGCAGGGCACTTCCACGACCGCGTTGGTCGGGAGGTTGGTAATGAGACCGTCATTCATCACGTTGCCGCCGATTTGATACGGGGTGTTGGTGTAAATGGCCTCCATGATCCCGGAGCCGTACTCATGCGAGCGGGTGTGGGTCAAATTGGGGTTGTCGCAGACTTCCTTGTAGCGTTTCTTCCACTCGGCGATCTGGTTGATACATCTGCGCGGATACTCGTCCAACGGAATGTTGTACTCGTTGATGAGCTCGGGGTAGCGCGATTTGATCCAGTAGGGCATGTATTCGGCGTTGTGTTCGCTCGACTCGGTGACGTAGAAACCGAATTTGCGCATGATTTCCAAACGGATCATATTGCCGGACTTGTCCTTAAGGTCGGCGGCTTTGCGCCAAAGCTTGAGTTTTTTGTCGGCTTCTTTTTTGATTTCGGGGTAAAGGTCTTTGCCGTTTTCGGTCAAGCTGAGGAGCCACGCCATGTGGTTGATCCCGGCGATGTGCGAGCGGACATTTTTCATCCGGTCGTCGCTGACGTCAAAGCCGAGAGTTTCGAGCAACGACTTGGGGCCGACCTGGACCGAGTGGCACAAGCCGACGGTTTTGACGTTGGTCGCCTGAAGCATGGCGCCGGTGAGCATCGACATCGGGTTGGTGTAGTTGAGAAACCACGCGTTGGGGGCGACTTCCTCAATGTCGTCGGCAAAGTCGAGCATCACGGGAATGGTGCGCAATGCGCGGAAAATCCCGCCGATGCCGAGAGTGTCGGCGATGGTTTGGCGCAGACCGAATTTTTTCGGAATTTCAAAGTCGATCACGGTGGAGGGCTCGTAGCCGCCCACTTGAATCGCGTTGACGATAAAGTCGGCGCCGCGCAAAGCGGCTTTGCGGGAGCGGACACCCAAGTGGGCGGTGATAGTGGCGCGGCCTTGATTGATGTTTTTGTTGAGCGTGTTGAGCATCATTTCGGACTCTTTGAGACGGTCCGCGTCAATGTCATACAGCGCAAAATGTGAGTCGCTCAACGATTCGCGGCACATACAGTCGCCCAAAACGTTTTTGGCGAAAACTGTGCTGCCGGCACCCATAAAAGTAATTTTCGGCATGATGGATTTTCCTTATGATTCTATGATTAACGATGAAAACTATGTTGCTTAATATACCATATATCGTGCAAATGTAAATAGGAAAGTTATGCTTTTAATGGTAATTTTGTGCTTTTTTGATGTTTTTTTTATGCTAAAAATCAAGGATAAAGCGATTTTTGCGCTTGAAAATGTGCGCGGGAAAGGATATTTTAAGGCAAGGGCGGCGGTTAAACACTGGGAGCTGCGATCCTATGATTAAATTTGACTTTTTTTACAGCGAGCGGACGGAGAAACTCCACTCGATGTTGATCAATTGCGGTCGGCAAGACACATCGAGCCATGATTATATCTGGCACGGGCTCAAGCGTGGCAACCGCGAGTTTGTGATCTGGCAGTACACCATTGCCGGGATGGGCGCATTGGATTTCAAGGGGGAGACCCACTTTATTTATCCGGGGCAAGCCTTTTTGCTGATTGTGCCGGAGGATCACTGTTATTACCTGCCGCGCGAGTCGGATTCGTGGACCTTTATGTATGTCACGGTGTACGGCTCGGAGCTGATCCGCCTGGCCCGCGATTTTCGGCGGCGGCATGGGATTATCAAGAGTTACACCGAGGACTCGCCGGTATTGGCCAACGCCGAGGATTTGCTCGCCGTCGCCCACAATCAGCAGATCACCGACCGTTACATCGCCTCATCGTTGGCCTACTCTTTCGGTATGGCGCTGATGGCCGAGCCCGCCGGGCAGGAGCAGGACGAGAGCTACCGCGTCATCAGCAAAATCCACCAGTACTGCGTCCAAAATATCAGCAAAAATATCACGGTCGATGATATGGCGGATTTTGCCGGGTTCAGTCGCTGGCATTTTTCACGGATTTTTCAAAAACTGGAGGGAATGCCGCCCCATAAGTTTATGCTTGATCTTAAAATGCGGCTGGCGGTGCGTCTGCTGCAAACCACCGACAAATCCATCAAAGAGATCGCCAACAGCTGCGGCTTTGACGATGTCAGTTATTTTTGCAAAGTTTTCCGCAATCACCACCGCATCAGCCCCGGCAATTTCCGGCACAATCAGGAGTCCGAGCCTTAATTCTTGACGCAATTTTTGCAAAAAAGTGAAAGAGTGTGATCAAATCGGGTTGCAATCCGTGCTTTGTCAGATTATTTTATGCAAAAATAACATTAATGGATCAACCCCGAAATTACCTTTAAATTATGAATCGTTTTTATAAAGAATTCATCGTTTTGCCCGGACAAAAACTCGATTTGTCCAAACACTCGCCCGACAACACGCTCGACTTTACCGACAAAGCGGCCTGCCTTAAGACGTTGAGCCAAAACAATCACGAAATCGCCCGCCTTCAGAGCGACCTCTATGCGGAAAACAAGCAGTCGCTGCTGATCATTTTGCAGGCGATGGACGCCGGCGGCAAGGACGGCACGATTAACAACGTCTTTTACTCGATGAATCCGCAGGGGTGCCGCGTCCAGTCGTTTAAGGCGCCGACCAAGCTTGAGGCGTCGCACGACTTTTTGTGGCGCGCCCACGCCAAGGTGCCGCATCAGGGCGAGGTGGTGATCTTTAACCGCTCTTATTATGAGGCGGTGCTGGTCGAGCGCGTCCACAAGTTTGCGACCGGCGAGGAGATGCTCCAGCGCTATGAGCACATCAACCACTTTGAGTCTTTGCTCCGGAGCAGCCGGACGCGGATTGTCAAATTCTTTTTAAATATCAGCAAAGAGGAGCAGCTCAAGCGCTTCGTGAAGCGCCTCGATTTGCCGGAGAAACACTGGAAAATTTCGAGCACCGACTACCACGAGCGGCAGTTTTGGGATGAGTACTTGAAATCATTTGAGGTTGCCATCGGCAAATGTTCCACCGAGCACGCCCCGTGGTTTGTCATCCCGTCCAACTGCAAATGGTTCCGCAATCTCGCGGTATCACAGATTTTGCTGGAGACGTTGCGCTCGATGAACATCCAGCTGCCCGCCCCATCGGTCGATATGCAGGAAACACGTCGATTGGCGGCGATTGAACTCGCCCGTCAGCGCAGCGAGAGCAAGGATAAAGGTTGATTTTATTTAATCATGGCCCAAAGACGGCCGGATTGATTGCGCACAAGCTCAATGGGGAGCTCAAAAATGTTGCTTAAGTTTTCGCCGGTGAGGACGTCTTCGCGTTTGCCGTTGTGGACGATGCGCCCTTTGGCGAGGATCATCCCGCGGTCAAACACCGGCAAAATATCCTCGATGCGCTGAGTGATAAAAATAATCGTCACATGCGGATGCGTTTCAGCAATGTGATTGATCTCCTCCAGCAGAAACTCGCGGCCGGTAAGGTCCAAATAGACATTGGGCTCGTCCAAAATCACCAGCTCGGGCTCGGTAAGAAGAGCGCGGGCGATTAAAATTTTGACTTGTTCGCCGCTCGACATCGTAAATATTTGCTGCTCGACCAAGTGATCGCAGCGGAGGCGCTTCATCACGGCCTTGGCGCGGGTGATCTCCTCCTCCGTGCATTTGCGGAAAAGGCCAAGCGTCCCGTCAATCCCCGAGAGCACCATTTCGAGGCCGGTCCACTCGGTGCCGGTCCACTGCTGCATAAAGGGGCTCACCCAGGCGATGCGTTTGCGCAACTCAACGAGATTGGTCTGGCCGAAGCGGTGGCCGAGGATATCCACCTCGGCGCCGTAAATTGGCCAGGCATAGCCCATAAGCATTTTGACGAGGGTGGTTTTACCGGCCCCGTTGGCGCCCAAAATAAAACAGCGTTCGCCGTTTTTGACCGACCAGTTTAAATCGTGGAGAATTTCGCGTCCGCCCAGATAAACGGAGGCGTTGTTGATGTTTACCGCCAAATCATTGTCATTCATTTTTTGCTCTTGTATTTTAACCAGTCATCGCGCAGCTCTTTGCCGCGGGCAAACAGTGACTCAAAGGTGTCAAAATCGCCGTTGACGATGAGTTTTTTGTATTGAAAGTACTCGTTTTCGAAGTCCTGCATTGCACGGATGACCGCCGGGCGGTTGCTCTCGATGATCTCTCGCCACATCAAAGGCGAACTTGACGCAATGCGCGAAGTGTCGCGAAACCCGGTCGCGCAACCGGTCATACGCATCTGCCGGGATTTGGGATCGGCGTCATCCAAAATCGACAATGTGAGCGCCGAGGCGATGACATGCAGCACGTGACTCGTGTGGGCCACCAGATTGTCGTGTGCCTCGGGGTTGATGAGGTGCACCTTGGTTTGCAAGTGTTTCCACAAATCCGCCACGCGGGCAACCGCGAATTCCGGCGAGTCGGCATAGGGTACCACAAACACGTCGGCGTTGTCGTACAATGCAAAGACGGCGTTTTCGAGTCCGCTCTTTTCGGTTCCGGCCATCGGGTGGCTGCCGACAAAGTGGACGCCGCGTTTGGTCAATGCCCGCCCTTGTTCCATAATTGCCGTTTTGGTGCTGCCGATGTCAGTCACCACGCTGCCCGGCTGCCAGTTGCCCTGATAACGGTCCAAAAAAACGATGATTTGCGGGATCGGCAGCGCCAATACGGTCAAGTCGGCGGCGGCGATCGCGTCGCGGACATCGTCAAAGGTTTGGTCGACGATCTTGTTTTTGAGCGCAAGCTCACGTGTTTCCGGGCGTCTCGCCCAGCCAAGACGGCGATAGGGTTTGCCCGTCAGCGCCAAGCCCAGCGAGGAGCCCAACAATCCGAGTCCGATGATGGCAACGTTGATTGGTTTACTCATAATGTTTGCACCGGCAGGAGGTCCAGGTCCAAGAGGATCTCCTGAAATTGGTTGGTTTTAAGTTGTTGCAAAAGTTTCTCTCCGGCCGGGGTGACCGCTACGGCGACACGGACGCTCTGCAACGGGTATTTGCCCGAAAGGATATTGTCTTTGCCGGGCACAACGCCGTCGACTGCCAATTGTTTGACGGTCAGCGGGACGGACTCGTGATACCGGCCGAGGCCGATGGCGTTTTGATTGACGGCGACCATCAAGATCATTTCGGAAGTTTTGCCGAATTGCGCGATGTCCTTGGCAAAGTTGACCTCGTTTCCGCCCAACAGCGTTCGGACGTTTTTGTCCTGAATGACATAACGGTGGATGTCCGCTTCGTTGCCGCTCCAGTCAAACCAGCTCGGCTTTAAGGATGTATAGATTTTGAGGATGTCTTTGCCCGAAATATTGTCCAAAATATTGCCGGTATGGACATACGCGGTCACCGCCAAAATGGCGTAGGGCATGGCATTGACTTCTGGCGGCAGATTCTCCTTGGGAAGCAAAATCACATCGGCACTTTTGTCCGCCAGCCGTTGCAGCGCCTGATCGGCCGGGACTTTGTTGATTTCAAATCCGAGCTCGCTCTCGGGGTGCACCATGGTGAGTGCCAAGTGTTTAAAGGCCATCTCGCCGCCGGGGATGGCATCGGCGATTTTGATCGTCTCCGCTGGCAACAACGGCAGCAGCAAGCTTATAAAAATCAACAAAAGGAGTCGAAACATTACGCAAAAATCTTTCGGGTTACTTGCATTAAGCGTGCATTTTGCTCCGGGTTGCCGATGGTGATGCGGACAAATTTGCCGGTTACCGGACCCGCAAAATAGCGGACGATCACGGCTTCCTCACGCAACAATTTAAAATAGCGCTGTCCGTCGCCGTCGGGAGGCGAGACAAACAAAAAGTTGGCCTGCGACGGGATCACATTAAAGCCGAGCTTGCCAAATTCAGCCGCCAGCTCGCCGCGAAATTGGCGGATGGTTTTAACCGTGGAGCGCAAATACTCCCGGTCGGCAAAGGCCGCCTTGCCAAGAGCTTGCGTAAGCATATCCAAATTGTAGGAGTCCTTGAGTTTAAACAATCCGTCGATCAACGCCGGGTGGCCGATGGCGTACCCGAGCCGCAGCCCGGCCAGGGAGTAGCTCTTGGACGAGGTCCGTGAGACGATGACATGGTCATACTTTTTGGCCAGCTCGAGGCAGTTGTCGTCGGCAAAGTCGGCGTAGGCTTCGTCAAAAAAGACGATGCCGTCAAACTTTTGGCAGATTTCTTCCATTTTGGCCAATGGAAACGAGTTGCCGGTCGGCGCATTGGGGCGGGTGATGACCAAAAGATTGGCTCCTTTGGCCTGCGTCAAAAGATCGGCGGGGAGGGTAAAGCCGGGGAGCTCCAACTCGATTTTGATCACCGCCGGGGTATTTTGCATCTGGGCCAGCACCGGGTACAGCGAGTAAGTCGGCTCCAGCACTGCCACCGGATGCATTTCGTCGGTAAAGGCGCGGAAAACCATGGTTAAAATATCATCCGAGCCGTTGCCCGCGATCACCATGTCGCGCGTGACGCCGTTGATTTGGGCAATGGTGTCGCGCAAATCCTCGGCCAGCGGGTCGGAGTAGAGCCGCAACCGTTGGTAATCGACATTTTTCAGCGCCTCCGCCACCTTGGGGGAGGGCGGAAACGGGTTCTCATTGGTATTGAGTTTCACCAGATTGGCCAATTTGGGCTGCTCTCCGGGGGTGTAGCCGTGCATGGCGTCAATATTGGCTCTAAAGTAACTTTTCATTTTTCTCCCTCAAAGCGGATGGTGCCGGAGCGCCCGTGCGCGTCCAGTCCCTCCATTTTGGCAAATTTGGCAATCGCGAACACCTCTTTTTTGAGGGCGTTTTTGCTATATTTCAACACACTGCTGCGGCGGATGAAGCTCTCGCTGGAGAGCCCGTTAAAATACCGCGCGCTCGACGCTGTCGGCAGCACGTGCGACGGCCCGGCGCAAAAATCGCCGACCGGCTCGGGAGTGTAGGCCCCGAGAAACAACGCTCCGGCAGCGGTGATGCGTTTGGCCAGTTTTTCCGGGTTTGCGGTCTGAATCTCCAAGTGCTCGGGAGCGTATTTGCTTGCAATTTCACATGCCTGCGCCAAATCGCGCGTCTGGATCAGATAGACGCCGTTGTTGAGCACCTTTTCGACCGCGGCGGAGCGGCTCAGACTCAATTTTTGGACTTGCACCGCCTCGGCGACGCGTTCCAACAGGTCGGCGCAGTCGGTGAGCAGTACGGCCTGCTCGAGGCCGCTGCCGTGCTCGGCCTGGGACAACAAGTCGGCGGCGATGAACTCGGCGTTGGCGTCGCCGTCGGCAATCACCAAAATTTCGGAGGGCCCGGCGACCATGTCGATGGCAACCTGACCGTAGAGCAATTTTTTGGCGGCGGTCACATAGGCATTGCCGGGACCGACGATTTTTTCGACCTTGGCGACCGTGGGAGTGCCCAAGGCTAGGGCGGCAATACCGTAGACACCGCCCAGCCGGTAAATCTCGGTGACCCCGGCTTGACTCATTGCGTAAAGCACCGCCGGATGGACTTTGCCCTCGCTGCTGGCGGGGGTCACGGCGACGATTTCTTTGACACCGACCGCCGCAGCGATCCCGGCGGTGTGGATCACCGTGGAGACCAACGGCGCGGTGCCGCCGGGGATATAAACGCCGACGCGCTGCATTGGGTTAAACTTTTCCCCCAATGTGACCCCGGGGCGCGGCGAATACGTCCAGTTGCGCGGGATGCCGCGTTTGGCAAAGTCGCGCACGTTGGCCAATGCGAGTTTGACCGCCCGCTTTTCCTCTTTGCCGACCAGTTTTTTGGCATCGTCGATTTCGCGCGCGGTGACTTTGAAATTGGCCGGAGTGATTTTTACTTTGTCAAATTTTTCGGCAAATTTCATCAGCGCCGCGTCGCCGTTGGCCTTGACTTCGGCAAGGATATTCTGTACTTGCAGCTCAATTTCGGGCGGGTACGACGGGCGGTTGTAAAGTCCCTTGAGCGCGGCTTCAAAATCAGCTTTTTTATAACTTATTTTTTTCATGGTAAATCAATCTCCACATTGTCAAGGAGCCGGGTTTTGCCGAAAAAGGCGGCCACGGCCAGGAGAATTTTGCGCGTGTCGGCGGTCGGCGCGGCCAAGGTGTCGGAGTCGAGCGCCTCGACGTAATCGACAACTCCGCCATGCTCCTCAATGGTGCGTTTGACGGTGGCGGCCACATCGTTGGCTGCCGTGTACCCGGCACGCTCGATAGCAAATCGGGCCGGGCGCAGACAGCGGCTAATCACCAATGCTTGCTCCCGCTCGCTTGCCGACAAGTACCGGTTGCGCGAACTTAATGCCAGACCGTCATGGTCGCGTATGAGCTCCCCTTCGATGATTTCGACCGGGAAATTGAGGTCGCGTGTCATGCGTTTGATGACCCGCAGCTGCTGCGCATCCTTTTTGCCGAATACGGCGACATCGGGGAGCGTCAGGTTAAACAATTTGGCGACTACCGTCGTCACCCCCCGGAAATGGGTGGGGCGGCGCTTGGCGCATAAATTTTGCGACAACTCTGTCTCCTCGACAAAGGTACTTGCATCGGAAGCGTACATGGCGCCGTCGGCCGGAGCAAAGACGGCGTCAACTTTGCGTCCTTCGCAAAGTTGGCAGTCGCGCTCAAAGTCGCGCGGGTACTGTGCCAAGTCCTCGTTGGGCGCAAACTGGATCGGGTTGACAAAAATCGACACCACGACCGTGTCGGCATTGGCCCGCGCCAAGTCGATGAGCGACAAATGCCCCTCGTGCAAATAACCCATCGTGGGGACGAGCCCGACGGTTTTGCCCTGACGCTTTAAGGCGAGGCACCACGCCTGCAGCTCGCCGGGGGTGCGGAAAATTTTCATTTACAGCTCCACCATATAATTGAGGACGTCGGGCCGTTCGCCGAACTGGATGCCGGTGACTTCGTCATACAGCTTTTTGAGCATGGGACCGATTGTCTGAGAGTAGGTATATACTTGGTCGCCGTCAAAAATCCGGCCGACCGGTGTAATCACCACCGCCGTGCCGCAGGCGGCGACTTCGGCAAATTGGGCGAGCTCGGTCACGTGGACCGGGCGGCGTTCGGTTTTGATCCCCATTTTGGCGGCGATTTCCATCAACGACTTGTTGGTGATGCTGGGGAGGATCGACGAGGACTCGCTCGTCACATACGTCCCCTCTTTGGTGATTGCCAAAAAGTTGCTGGTGCCGAATTCATCAATCCACTGGTGGGTGGCCGGGTCAAGAAACAAGGCCACCGGGCAGTGCGCCTCTTTGGCGATTTTGCTCGGAAGCAAGCTCGCCGCATAGTTGCCCGCCGCCTTGACGTGACCCATGCCGTGCGGGGCCGCGCGGTCATAGTCGCGCGAAATCATCGCGTCCACCGGCTTGATGCCGCCTTTGTAATAAGCGCCCACGGGGGTGACGAGGATAATCAAGTCATATTCCTGACTCGCGCCGACGCCGATCTGGGGCGAAGTGCCGATCATCACCGGGCGGATGTACAAAGAGCCGCCGGTGCCGTAGGGAGGAATATAATCAAGGTTGGCCTTGACCACAGTCTTGACCGCTTCGACAAAACGGTCGACCGGAAACTCGGGCATCAATAAGCGGCGCGCCGAGGCGTTGAGCCGCATGCCGTTTTCGTCGGGGCGAAAAATGCGCACTTTGCCGTCTTTGCAGCGAAATGCCTTGAGACCTTCAAACAGCGCCTGACCGTAATGCAGACAGTTGGCGGCTACCGAGAGCGTGATATCATAGCTCTCGTAAAGTTTTCCGTCATCCCACTTGCCGTCGGCAAAGTGGAACCGGATGTTCGCCTTGGTCGGCATGTACTCGAACCCCAGTTTGTCCCAATTAATTTGCATTTTAACTCAACCTTACCTTAAATTTGCGCGCGTATAATAGTAAAATACGGTACTTTATCTTATAATATAACCCGATTTTTACACGAAATCAAAGGAATTTTAAAAAAATAGTAAAATTGTTGAAAATAATTGAAAAAATATTGGAAATTTTATATTTTTCAGTTATGTTATATAACAGTAATTTCCATCACTCTTAAAGTTCAAGGAGAGAAATACAATGTTTAAACGTGGTTTCCTTTATGTCGTGATCGCCGGTTTGGTGATCTGGTTGGGCGCAGGCTGCAGTATGTTTGATAGCTCAGTTCCCGCGGAGGACACTTTGCCGGTACCCGGCGCGATTGACGATCCCAACGGCATGGGCAAGGGTCTCAACGGTGGCCCCGGCAGCGGTTTTGACGGTAAAGGCGGCAGCGGCAACGATTGGGGCAGTGCTGATGCACTCTCAGGCGCCGACAAAGACGGTTGGGTCAAGGCCGACCCGAGCGGCAACCGCCTCGGCATGCCGATCATCTACTTTGCTTATGATTCCGATATGCTCGTTCCGTCCGAAAAAGCCAAGCTTGACGCCATTTATGCTTACATGGGCGGCAAAGAAAAGTTGGCCTTGTTGATTGAGGGTCACTGCGACCAGCGCGGTACCGATGAGTACAACCGCGCCTTGGGTGAACGCCGTGCCAATGCCGTCCGTGCTTATCTGCAGGAAAAAGGCTTGTCCGACAGCCGCATGAAGACGATCAGCTACGGCAAAGAGCGTCCGGCGGTCGAAGGCAGCGGAGAAAGCGTCTGGAGCCAGAATCGTCGCGGTGTGCCCGAGCCGATGCTTATGCCCTAAGATGCTGTAATATCAGTAGATAATTCAATTGCTCAATCGCCTGATCATCTCGCGGTTGAGCAATTTTGCTTAAAACTAAGGAGTAAAAATGAGCAAGATCCATACCGAGCACGTATTCACTTCGGAGTCCGTTTCCGAGGGGCATCCCGATAAAGTTTGCGACCAGATTTCCGATGCCGTTCTCGACGCCTGTCTGATCAACGATCCGGCCAGCCGCGTCGCCTGTGAAACGCTGGCGACCACCAATCTGGTCGTTATTTCCGGCGAAATTACCACCAAATCCAAGATCAACTGGCAGGAAGTCGCATTGGATGTCGTCCGCAAAATCGGATACAACGACCCCAACGTCGGCTTTTGTGCCGACGAGGCCAAAGTGATGGTGTGCGTCCACAAACAGTCTTCCGACATCGCCCAAGGCGTCAACGTCAATGAGGGAAAATTTCACGAGCAGGGTGCCGGCGACCAAGGTATGATGTTCGGCTTTGCCAGCAATGAAACCGCCGAGTTGATGCCCGCGACCATTCTTTATGCTCATAAAATGGTACAGGAATTTGCCCGTTTGCGCAAGAGCGACCCGGTGAAATACCGTTATTTGCGCCCCGACGCTAAGAGCCAGGTCTCCGTCCGCTACAAAAAGGGCAAGCCCGTTTGTGTCGAGACCATTGTTTTGTCGCATCAGCACACTCCCGACATGCCCACCGAGTGGCTGGAGGCTTTGACCCGCGAAGTCGTTAAAACCGTGATCCCCGCCGAGCTGTTGCACGGCGACATCAAATATTACGTCAATCCGACCGGCCGTTTTGAAATCGGTGGGCCGCATGGCGACACCGGTTTAACCGGTCGCAAGATCATTGTCGATACTTACGGCGGCGTTGGCAGCCATGGCGGCGGCGCTTTCTCCGGCAAAGACCCCTCCAAGGTCGACCGTTCGGCCGCTTACATGGCTCGTTATGTGGCCAAAAACATCGTCGCCGCCGGTTTGGCCGACAAATGCGAAATTCAGGTCGCCTACGCGATCGGCGTGGCCGAGCCCTTGTCGATCAACGTCGATACCTACGGCACCGGCAAGCTGACCGATGACATGTACCTCGAAAAGGTCGTGCGCAAAGTATTCAGCATGAAGCCCGCCGACATTGTCGAAACCTTGCAGCTAAAGTACCCGGGCAAGGGCTGGTGCTATCAGGACACCGCCGCCTACGGTCACTTCGGCCGCAGCCAGTTCCCGTGGGAAAAGACCGACAAGACCGCCGAACTCAAAGCGGCCGCCGCGGAATACATGAAATAATGAAAGTTCTCGGAGTCGGTTCGCCGCTGTTGGATGCCTTGGTGCGGGTGGAGGATGAGTTCCTCCGCCAATATGTGCCGGGCGAAAAAGGCGGGATGGAGATGGTCGATGCCGCTACCCAGCAAGGCATTATCGGCAAGCTTGCCGCGCCGCCCTTAATGGTGGCGGGCGGGTCGGCCGGCAATACCGTTTTCGGCTTGGGTAAATTGGGGATCGAGGTTGCCATGCTGGGGAAACTTGGGCGCGACGAGTATGCTCAAATTTATCAGCAGCAGTTTGCGTCCGTCGGCGGGGAGCTTGGTGAATTCATCGTTGACCCTGTTGAGCCGACCGGCGTTTGTCTCTCCATGATTACGCCCGACGCCGAGCGTACGATGCGCACCAATCTGGGCGCATCGGTCAAGCTCAATGAGGAGGATATCCTCAAAGTCAATTTCGGCAAGTATGATCTTGTGTACATTGAGGGCTACATGTTTTTTTCGCCGGTGATGCCGTTGATTTTGCAGCGGGCCAAGGCGGCCGGCTGCAAAGTGGGGCTCGATTTGGCGAGTTTTGAAGTCGTCCGGATTTTTCGCCAGTCGTTGGACAATATTTTAAAAGAATACGTCGACTATGTGGTTGCCAATGAGGTAGAAGCCGAGGCGCTGTTTCCCGGTCTTACTCCCGAGGCACAGCTGGACAAATTAAAAAATCTCTGCGAAATCGCAGTGGTGAAATTGGGGAGCAAAGGCTCCATAGTGGCCCGTGCCAATGAGGTCGCCAAAGTCCCGGCCATCACCGTTGAAGCGGTGGATACCACCGGCGCCGGCGATTTGTGGGCCTGCGGCTTTTTGTACGGGTTGATCCAGGGGCGACCCTTGGCCGAGGCCGCTTATTACGGCTCGGTGACCGGCGCCGAAGCGGTCAAAGTGATCGGTCCCAAGCTGGCCGAGGACCGTTGGCAATATGTTAAAACGCAATTAAAATAATAAGGAACCGTCATGGATTATAAAATTAAAGATATCAAGCTCGCCGACTTTGGGCGCAAAGAAATTGAAATTGCCGAAGCCGAAATGCCCGGCTTGATGGCAACCCGCGCCAAGTATGGCAAGGAGCAGCCGTTGAAAAATCTTAAGATCATGGGCAGTTTGCACATGACCATCCAGACGGCGGTCTTGATCGAGACCTTGAAAGCCCTGGGCGCCGATGTCCGCTGGTGCTCCTGCAATATTTTCTCCACTCAGGATCACGCCGCCGCGGCGATTGCCGCCGCCGGGATTCCGGTCTTTGCGTGGAAAGGCGAGAGTTTGGCCGATTACTGGGATTGCACCTTGCGCGCTCTCACCTGGCCGGACGGCTCCGGCCCGGATCAGATCGTTGATGACGGTGGCGACGCTACGTTGTTGATTCACCGCGGGCGTCAGGCCGAGATCAATGCGGCCATTTTGGATGAGCCCACCGACAATGCCGAATTGGCCATCATCAATGATTTGCTTAAAAAAGTCTTGAAGCAAGACGGTCAACACTGGCACAAAGTCGCCGCCAGGGTGCGCGGTGTTTCCGAAGAAACCACCACCGGAGTCCACCGCTTGCTCCAGATGCAGCAAAACGGCGAATTGTTGTTTCAGGCGATCAATGTCAATGACTCGGTCACCAAGAGCAAATTTGACAATATTTACGGATGCCGCCACAGTTTGACCGACGGCATCAAGCGCGCTTTGGATGTGATGATCTCCGGCAAAACCGTGATGATTTGCGGTTACGGCGACGTTGGCAAGGGCTGTGCCGAGGCGATGCGCAATGAGCGCGCCCGCGTCTTGGTGAGCGAAGTCGACCCGATTTGCGCCTTGCAGGCCTGTATGGCCGGTTATAAGGTTTGCACGGTCGAGGATGCGTTGGCCGAGGCCGATATTTACGTCACCACTACCGGCAACTGCGATATCATTACTGCCGAACACATCTCCAACATGAAAGATCAGGCGGTCGTGTGCAACATCGGCCACTTTGATAACGAAATTCAGGTCGCCAAGCTCGAAAAATGGCCCGGCGTCAAAAAAGTTGAGATCAAAGGCTGCGAGTGCCCGGTTCACCGTTATGAATTTGCCGACGGCCACAGTATTTACCTGTTGGCCGAGGGGCGTTTGGTCAACTTGGGGTGCGCCACCGGTCACCCGTCGTTTGTGATGTCCAACAGCTTTACCAACCAAACCTTGGCCCAGATTGATATCGCCAAAAATCCGGACCGCAAGATTGGGGTTTATTTGCTCGATAAGAAGCTTGACGAGGAAGTCGCCCGGCTCCACTTGGACAAACTGGGCGCCAAGTTGACCCGTTTAACCAAAGAACAGGCCGCCTACATCGGCGTTGACGCCGACGGCCCGTACAAACCCGATACGTACAGATACTAATATTATGATCAGCAGCAACAACGTCAATATTGCCAGCCGCAGTGTCCTGCCCAGCCCCGGCGCCATCCGCTCGGAGCTGCCGCTTTCACTCGACGCGGTGATGAAAGTAGTGGAGTCGCGCAAACAAATCTGCGACATTTTCGACAAAAAGTCGGACCGTTTACTGATTATCGTCGGGCCGTGCTCAATTCACAACTTTGACAGCGCTTTGGAGTATGCCAAGCGCCTCAAAGAGTTGAGCGAGGAGGTCAAGGACAAAATCATGCTGGTGATGCGTGTTTATTTTGAGAAGCCGCGTACCACCGTGGGGTGGAAAGGGTTGATTTATGACCCCGATCTCAATGACTCTTATAACATTGAAAAGGGTATTTTTCTCGCCCGCAAACTGATGCTTAAAATTATTGATGTGGGTCTCCCCATCGGGACCGAGATGCTCGACCCGATTTTGGCCCAGTACATCGCTGACGCTGTCAGTTGGGCGGCCATCGGCGCCCGGACGACCGAGGCGCAGACCCACCGCCAGCTCGGCAGCGGGCTCTCGATGCCGGTCGGTTTTAAAAATGCCACCGACGGCACCTTTCAGACCGCCTTGGACGCGATTTCGACGGCGCGGCGCGAACACAGTTTCATCGGCGTTTTGGAGGACGGCCATGTCGGCGTTTTCCGCACCCGCGGCAACCAGTACGGCCACATCGTTCTGCGCGGCGGCAACAACTTCAGCAACTATGGCGAGGAGTACATCGCCGGGCTCAAAGTGTTGATGCGCAAGGCCAATTTGAGATCCAACATCATCGTCGACTGCAGCCATGCCAACTCCGGCAAAATTTATCAGCATCAGCAATATGCGTTCCGCGATATTTTGCAGCAGATCAAAAACGGCGAAGACGCGATTTCCGGCGTGATGCTGGAGAGCAATCTGGAGCCCGGGAGCCAAAAAGTGGTCCCCGGCAAGACTCCCGCGCCGGGGGTATCGATCACCGACGGCTGCATCGGCTGGGATGAAACGGCTGAATTGATTCGCTATGCTTACAATTTCTTATAAGATTTGAGGAGACGATTATGGGAAAGACTTTTTTGGCGTTTGACTTGGGGGCGTCGAGTGGACGCGCGATCATCGGCAAATTGGCCGACGGCAAATTTGAGTTAACCGAAGTTCACCGTTTTGCCAACGGGCCGACCGCCAAAGGGGAAGCCATTTTTTGGGATTACCCCGCCTTGTGCAACGAGCTCAAAACGGGTCTCCAAAAAGCGTTGGCCGTCGAGAAAAGTTTGGACGGCATCGCCATTGACACTTGGGGCGTCGATTATGTCTTTTTTGACAAAAATACATTAAAGCCCAAGCGCTGGCCGTACCATTACCGCGACGTGCGCACCGCCGGGCTTCCCGCCAAAGCGGTGTTTCCCAAAATCAGCAAAAGCGAGCTCTATCAAAAGACCGGCATCCAGTTTATGGAGCTTAACACGATTTATCAGCTGGTCGCCCATTTTGAGCGGCACCCCGAGGATTTTAAAAACAGTTTTCTGCTGACCATGCCCGACGCTCTGGCGTTTTATCTTGGCGGTGATCCGACGTGCGAATACACCGAGTGCTCGACCACCAATTTATTGAATCCGTCCACGTGCCAGTGGGACTGGGAGTTGATTAAGACTTTAGGTCTCCCCAAAGAAGTATTTACCACCATCGTCAAACCGGCGACTCTGGGCGGCGTATTGAGCAAAGAATTGCAAGCCGAGCTCAAGTGTGGCGCAATTCCGATCATCAAGGTTGGCTCTCATGACACTGCCAGCGCCGTCGCCGCCGTTCCCGCCGTGGGCGAGGGCGATTGGGCCTACATCAGCGCCGGGACTTGGGCCCTCTTGGGCGCCGAGATCAAAACGCCGGTGTTTGCCAACGAGATTTTTACCAACGAGGGCGGCGTCAATGATACCATCCGCTACTTGACCAACATTATGGGCAGCTGGCTTTTTCAGGAAACGCGCCGCGTGTGGAACGAAGCGGGCGAAAAGACCTCCTTTATGGAGATGGAGCAGTGGGCCTTGGCCGCCGAACCGTGCAAATTTTTGGTCAACCCCAACGATCCGGTGTTTTTCACTCCCGGCAACATGCCGCAAAACATCATCGATTTTTGCAAGCGCACCGGCCAGGGCGAGATCAAGACCAAGGGCGAAATCGTTCGCGCGATTTATGACTCGCTGGCCTTGTATTTTTGCAGCAAACTTCACGATTTGGAAACCATCCTCAAGGTCAAGTACCAGTTTCTCAACATCGTCGGCGGCGGCACCAAGGACGGCTTGTTGATGCAGCTCACCAGCGATGCCTTGAATATCGAGGTCAAAGCCGGTCCCGTCGAGGCGACCAGCATCGGCAACTTGCTCGAGCAGGGGATTGCCGTGGGCGCCATTCAATCGTTGGCCGAAGGACGCAAGATTGTCAAAAATTCGTTTGAAGTCAAGAGCTACCGGCCCAACGCGGCAATGTATCAAAAGTACAGCAAAATCAAAGACCGCTTTGATCAACTCACATGCGGCGTTTCTTTTTAACACTACTTGTTTTGGCGTTGCCGCTCGCGGCCTTAATGGCGATGGAGACGGCGGCGTCTGAGCGCAGTTTGTACAGCGCCGGCGGCAGTCGGGTGAAAACCCTTGACCCGGCGCAGGCGGATGATTTTGCCAGCCGCAACATGACCGGGTGCATTTTTGACACCCTCCTCGAGTACGATTATCTGGCGCGGCCCTATCAGTTGCGCCCCTCGATGCTGGCGGCGATGCCCGAGGCCAATGCGGCGTTTGACCGCTATGTTTTTACCTTGCGGCAGGACTTGGTGTTTGCCGATGACCCGTGTTTCAAAAATGCCGCCGGGCGCAAAATTACCGCCGATGACGTGTTGTACAGCATCAAACGCATCGCCTATGCGCCCAATCACAGCCCGGTATTGTGGATGTACCGGAGTAAGATCAAGGGGCTCGACGAATTCACCGCCGCCAACGATTTTAACGCCCCGATTGCGGGCTTCCAAAAAATCGACGAATACCGTTTTGCGATTGAGCTTGTGAAGCCCGATCCCCGTTTTTTGTACATCTTGGCCTTGCCCAACAGTGCGGTGGTGTCAAAACAGGCCTTTTTATTTTACGGCGACAATGCCGCCCGCAAGCCGGTGGGCTCGGGGCCCTTTGTGCTCAAGGAGTGGATCAATGATTACAAGCTTGAGCTCGTGCGCAATCCTGATTACCGGACCGAATACTTTAACGATGCCGAAAACCCGGCCGACCGCGAGCGCAAGCTGCCTTTGGCCGATCGCATCACCTTTTATTTGATCAAGCAGCCGATGTCGAGCTGGCTCATGTTTTTGCAGGGCAAACTTGACCTCAATGCGTTGGACAAAGACAATCTTGACTTGATCGCCGGCGGCGGATCGGAACTTAACCCGGTCTTGAAAAAGCGCGGAATCAAACTCTTGCGGGTGCCGGAGTTTGAGATCCGCTATGTCGGCTTTAATTTTGCCGATCCCAAGTTTAAAGACAATCTTAAATTACGGCAGGCAATCAGTTTGGCCTACGATGTCAACCGCCGGGTGGAGCACTCCAACTATCAGTTGATCCCGGCGCAGGGGCCGATCCCGCCCGGAGTGGCCGGGTATGATGCAAATTTCCGCAATCCCTATGCGGTCAAAAATTTGGAGTTGGCTAAAAAACTGCTGGCCGAGGCCGGATACCAGGGCGGGATTGATCCGGCGACCGGCGAAGCCTTGACCTTGACTTTTGACCAGACCGGCAACACCTCGGCGTACCGGCAAATGGGCGAGCTTACCGTCGCCGATCTGGCCAAAATCGGCATTAAAGTGACACCGGTATTGAATAACAACGCCCGTTTTTATGAAAAATTGAGGCAGGGTAAATTGCAGCTTTTTCGCCTTTCCTGGATCGGCGATTACCCGGATGCGGAGAATTTCCTCCAGCTTTTTTACAGCAAAAATATCGGATCGTGCAACCGGACGGGGTTTGCCGACCCCGAGTTTGACCGGATGTTTGAGGAAATTTTGCCGATGCCGGACACTCCGGAGCGTACTCAAAAATATCAGGCGATGGTAAATTATCTCGCGCAGCGTTCACCATGGGTATTTGAGGGGTTCCCGATTGCGTATCAGCTCAACCAACCGTGGCTGGAGAATTATCTGCCGCATGATTTCGCTTTTTCGCGCTGGAAATATCTGTCGGTCGATCCTGCCAAACGCGAGGCGATCCGGCAAACCTTTTCCCCCCTGACATTTCAAGACTTAAACGAAAGGATGAGTAATATGGAGTTTTTGGTTTGCGCTTCCAAAACGGACAAGAGCGGGGTTTACCGCTTTAAAGTCGAGCCGGACGACTCGGTGGTACAACTGGATTACACACATGTCCCTGATGTCAATTATATTACTCTTTCGCGTGACGGCAAAATGCTGTACGCCAGCTGCGACAAAAAAGTCGGCTCCTTCCGGCGCGACCATGACGGCAAGCTCACTCTTGAGCTCATGATCGCTCCCGCCGGGATTGCCGCCGCCTGCCATGTCACGTTGTCGCCCGACGGCCAAAAGCTCTATTGCGCCAATTACTCAAGCGCCAATTTTTTGGAGATTGACTTATCGGACAACGAGTTGACGGAGACGGTGAAACTGATTGCGCATGAGGGCAAGGGCGTCAACCCCAAGCGGCAGGAGAAACCGCACCCCCACTTTGTCGCTGTCACTCCCGATCAAAAATATGTCTGTGTGGTTGATCTCGGGGTGGATGCGGTGTATTTTTACCCGCTCATCGACGGCAAAATTGACCCTGCCAAAGTCAAGCTGAGCAAAATCGAGCCCGCCGGATCCGGGCCGCGCCATTTGTTGTTTCTCAACAATCAATGTTATTTATTGAACGAGCTTGGCAACACGGTGATGGTTTTTGACTATGCGGAGGGCGTCTTAACCTTTCGCCAAAGCTTGAATACGCTTCGCGATGGTTTTTCCGAATACAGCAAGGCTTCGGCGATCCGGCTGTCGCCTGACAAGCGCTTTTTGCTGGTGTCCAACCGCGGCGAGGAGACGATTGCGGTGTACCGCATCGGGGCCGACGGCAAACTCGCTTATTGTTACAGCGTTGATGCGGGCGGCAAATCGCCTCGTGACTTCAACTTTTTGCCGGGCGGCAAACTCTTGGCGGTCGCCAATGAGACCACCAACAATCTGGTGATTTTTGCCTATGACCCGGCCAGCGGCCAACTGAGCAAAACCAAACAGGAGTTTGCGCTGCCCAACCCGTTATGCGTATTTCCGGAGCTGCCTGCCAGATAATCGCGGACGGCGCCCTTTAGTTAAAGCGGACGCCGTCTCCGTCCTTGCGGACAAAGAGGACTTCCAGAAAAACCCAGACGCTGCAGCCAAGGCCGTAGCGCCAGTCGAGGGCATATTTGAAATTGACGTAGCTCGAGAGATACAATCCGGTGATGACGAGCTCAACCAATCCCCGAAACCATTTTCCGGCATAAAAGTTGTGCAGCCCGAACACTCCTGCAAACAACCCCAGCAAAACATAAAGGCTGCGCCGTTTGGCAAAGGCGCTGTAATCGGGGTTGCGGAACGCGGTGAGATTCAAACAGCGCTTCTCAATGCGTTCCATTTCTTCTTCGCTTAAGTTTCTTTCTTCCATAACTACTTCCCGGTTAGCTTTATCATGACTAATTGCATGTTGCGGTTGGTAATGCTCAGGTTTTTATACTTGAGATCGAGCTTGAAACTCAAATTAAGGACATTGCTGCGGATGTCTTTTAACGGGATATTGATCAGGTAATTATTGTCCCGCGTGTAATTGGTTTTTAAAATTTCGGTATTGTCGTTGTAAACTTTCATCGCCATCGGTCCGGTGGAGAAGGAACGGATTTCAAGTTGCAGCGTCAAGTCATTCTTTTGCTCGGGGACCATAATGGAAACGGTCGATTTTTCGCTGAGCTCCAAACGTCCGATATCGACGGTGCAATCATTGGTAAAGGTGAGCGAGTAATATGGGTTCATCGGCGCAAAGGTGATTTCTTCGCCCACTGCCAGCGGCCGCATCTGGATGTCGGGATAATCTTTGACCAAACGGTCCCCGTCCGGGGCGACAATGAGAAACATCGGGAGCACCGCGGTATAATCGATGAGCTCCCCGGTGGTTCCTTCTTCGGGCGGATTGCGTTTCTCAATGATTTCGACGACGTAACGGCCAGGTGCAATCGTTGCGAGCGGACACAGAAATTGGTCGTAACCCCCGTCGTCGATGATGGCGTTTTCGGTTTCATACGCAAATTTTCCATCCAGATCGCGGAATCGGAGGAGAATACGGTTTTGACTGCCGGGATTGTTGGTCCGCGAAATTTTTAGGATATTTTGGTCGAGCTCAAAGGTGTTGTTGTGAAAGGACGGAGTGATTGGCTCAAAATCCTTGACCGCACGGACGGTTTTGAATTGAAAAACCTTGGCTTGACTGGTGTCGCGGATGCTGCTGCCGTCGCTGGCAATGCTCTTGGCCAACATGGAGCGTGAGGGGTCGCGCAGATTTTTTTCGGCCAAAACGGTGAGCGCGAGCGCTTTGACCGGGTAGGGCATTGAGTTGTAGATCATGTGCTCCTGGGTGGAGTGCGGGCGTTTGACAAAGCTGATGGTTTCTTTGCCGTATTTCTCGGTATGATCGCCGGTGACGACGATGAGGGCATTGTCGTAGAGGCCAAGCACCTTGAGTTTGGCGATCAAAAGATCGATGCAGCGCATGGAGCCGCGCAACTGATGCAACACGTCGGTATTGAATGTTTGCTCCAGTTTTTCATTGGTAATTACCGGGGTATGAGAGCCCTGCAAATGATAATATTTGAATCCTTTGGCAAATTCGCCTATTTTGGCTTCCTGATTGAGCCGGCGAAAAAAAGTGATGTCGTGCGCTTCATCGCTACGGTCAAGATTTTCGTCGCGCGGAATGATGAATTTGTTGGTCATCGAGAGATAAAAGTCATGAAACTGGTATTTGGCAAAAAACGGGATGATTTTGGCAATATAGTTGTCCACCAAAATATTCATTGATTGGCTGTGGTCGATGCGCTCGGTGGAGTTGTCCAACAAATCCGGGCTGAAACTGATGGTTTGGAGGATAAAAGGATAGCCCTCGCAACGGTAGCCGCTTTGCTTGAGATTAACAAACAAAGAGTTGCGCGAGCGACAGGCCCGGTTGAGGTACAACGCATGGTCCTCGCTGTTTTCCCCGTGCGGCACGTCGGTATATTGCACTCCGGTCAACATCGAGGGGACGGCATAATCGGTGATTGGGATCGGGCTGTAAATGCGGTCAAAGCAGATAAAATCACGAAATGTATCCTTGACTTCCGGATATTGGCGGATCATGTCCTTGAATATGCGCTCGCCCATCGCATCGACGACGACAAAGATGATATTTTCGCTTTTGCCAAAGGTGAATTTGCTGGTTTCGCGGATCGAGTATTGGTGAAAGTCATAATAGGATGGATGATAATTACTGAGCTGCAGCGCAAGCGGGATGCACTGGGCGCCAAGGGCGACAATCATCAGTTTTTGGGTATTTTCGTAGATCCATCGGTGAAAAATCACCGCGGTAATGAGCGGGATTGCCACCAAGGTGGCGTCAATTGCCACAATAAGCCACATCCAGCGGTTGACTTCCTCCGGTGACGGGTCCGCCAGATCCGGGAAAAAGTTGTATAAAAATGTACACTGAAACCAAATCGTCAGCCCCAGCGCCACCATAATGACATTAAACATGGGGAAGTACTTAACATTGCGCAGGAGAAACTGAAGCATAAACAAGATTGCATAGGCGATAATGCCGGTGCAGCCGATGACAATAAGGACTTGGCTCAAATCAAAGGTAAACTGGGTGTTGTTTTCCAAATATAAGCTCAGTGCGGGCGCCAGAAGCGAGATGACGATGATCGTCGTGCTTTGCCGGATTTGTCGGATTTGCCGGGTTGTTTTCATGAATTCCTTTGCGAGAGCAACAAGAGCGACCGGCCGGAGTCACGGATCGGTACAATTTCACACTTTTGATAATATTTTTGAAATGCTGCGACCATTTGATCGAGCGTCCAATCCTGATAAATATCCGGGCGCGAGCGCAATAGCCGCTGGATTTGCGAGTCCTCGCGGGGGATGAACTCCACCAATGCCGCTGGGGCGCAGCGGGCAAAAAAACAAGCGATGTAGTCCAACGGCCAGTTGCCGGAGATGCGCAAATGGTGAATCAAGGCCAAGCCCATCGCCAGATCCGCCTGTGCCCGCTCCAAAAAGCTGATGCGCTCCTGATTCATCACACCCAACGCGGGTGAGGGGTTGTTGAGATCCATCAACAGCGGCAAAATCCGCTCGTGTTTTTGCCGGTACAGTTGCTCCACCGCCGCCGGGTCCATGTCGGCGGCAATCACCAACCGGGATACCGAGGCGGCGATTTGGGAGAATTCCCCGTTGTTGGCACCGAAATCAATGGTGCGCGTTGGTTTGATCAGGTTGACGAAGTCGCGGACAATCCGTCTTTTGTCGTTAAATGCCCCGGGGGTATAGTTGTGATCATGATAATAATCGCCCCACTCGGTTTTGGCGGGCGGCAGATGCATCGCTTTGAGATAATCTTTTAAATAAAGCAATAAATCAAGGAGCTTGGTTTTAGCCACTTTGACTTGCCGTCCGGCGGTGCGGCTGTCTGAATATTTTTCCTCAAAGCGGGAGTGGAGGTGGATATGCAGCAGCGGGCAAAGCTCCAGATACGTGGTGTAAGGCAGCAATTTGGCGGTGTACTTTAGCGGAAAGCCGTCCAAATGGTTTTTGAGCTCGATATTATATTGGATGTCGCAATGCTTCATCAGCAACAAAGGAGATAAAAAGTGCATCACAAACTGCCGGTAGGCCTGCCACGGAGCGTCCGGCCGGTAAACGGTAAATGAGCCGTGGTCAATAAACACCGGGTGCGATTTCTCAAACATGACGTTGAAATTGCTGGCGTCTTTGAGGATCATATCATGCTGCAGCGCTAAAATGGTGATTTCGAGGGTCAGCACTGCCGCCGCCTGGAGTTGGCCAAAGCACCACTCGTAAGGATAGTTGACAAACTCGATGGTTTGCAACTCTAAAAGCGTGGTGTCGCCGTGATCCTCCGCCACCTGAAACGGTGTCAGCATTCCGCGCTCAGTCAGCATTTTAGCCAAGCCTGAGCCGGTCAGCTGCCGGAAATCGGCCATGCCGGCGGTGTTGATTCGGCGAAAAAAAGTATTTCCGCTTTTCAGCACCCGGCTGGCCGGGTCCCGAAAAGAGGAAAACATGTCAAGCTTACTGTTGATCATTGTCTCGGTCAGAGGAAGATTTCCGATGAAGCAAGCTCTTTTTACACCAGTTAAAGACTGTTTTTGAAAAAATAGCTACCGAAAAAATTCCGGCGATCACGGCTTGAAGTACCATGCTGCCGGTGCCGGCGTCGATGTATGCCAACATAATTACCTCCTTTGGGCATCCTTGCGGGTTGATTCGCAAGCGGTATGCCCCTGTGCTGTCGATAGGGCACTGCTTATTTTTTGACAATTGCAACCTTGAACCGTACTTGCCAAATTTTCCGGTACAGTCCGTCTTTTTAAACTTACGCCAACGGACTTTGGCAACTGCTTACTATATTAAACGGAAACAGAAAAAAATTATTGTACCTTTTTCGTCAAGTTTGTTTTTTTTGTTAAAAAATTGTTAAAAGACATATTTTTAGTATTTCCTCATCTTGTCTTTGTTTATAGTATACTCAATAAAAATAGTAAAAACAAGTAAGAAAATAAAAAAGACGCGAAAAATCACGTCTTTTTAAATAAAAACTGTACAAGAATTGGATTACAATATAGTTATTGGATGGGGGGCGGCGGCGGTTGTTCGCCTTGCGGCGGCTGATTGAGGAAGCGATTTAACAGCGGGTGATTCCCCCGTTGCTGGCCGGGCTGCTGACCGCCGAAGCGGCCGCCGCCAAAATTCCCCTGTTTGTCTCTGCCGCCCTGATCGCAGTCATCGCCGTCGGGGCCGCCTTTGCCTTGTTTGTCGCCGCCGATCCAGCCGCGGGGGCCGATGCCGTTGATGGGAGCGTTGATCAGGCGGTCAAATTCTTTGTTGATTTGCTCGTCGGCGGATTGACCGTCCAACGCTTTGAGCTCGTTGAGCCGTTTCTCAATTTGTTGAATCTGGGCCTTGCGCTGCTCTTTGTTGGACTCAAAGTCGGCTTTGAGACGGCCGACGATGGCGGTCTTGAGTTGATCGCGCAAGGCGCTTTGATCCTCCGGAGTGATCCGGTAGGCCTGCAGCAGCACCATGATTTCATAGCGGCGGCGCTGCTGCTCTTTCATTTGTTTCTGGTCCGGGTTGCCGGGCTGATCCTGCTGGTCACACTGGGGTACGGCCGGTTTGGCCGGTTGCTTGGGCTCGTCGGCGAACATCGCAAGCGATGCGGCCATAGAGAGCATTATCAAGGTTTTTTTCATCATTTGTTTACTCCTGTACCGTGATCGGGTTAAAGGTGGCGATTTGCCATTGGGCATTGTTAACGGCTTGGGCGAGATTTTTGACTTCATCGCTTTTGCCCCACGATATTTCAAAATCGGAGCTCTCGAGATTTTCTCCGGATTTTGCCTGAGGATTGACGACCGGCGCGGCAGTGAAGGTCGCAACCGTGACGGGCTTGGGACTGGTCATCACCGCCGCCGGCGCAGTTTTAAGGGCAAGTTGGATGCTGACCAAAATGGCCAGCGTGCTGAGGACAAAGGCCGCGGCCAGCGCCAGTGTCTGACGGCGGGATTTTTGCTGCAGCTTGGCAACTTGTATTTTAAAGCTGATTTGCGCAAAGTCCGGCGACCGCAAGTTCTGCGGCGGAAGCTTGAGCAACCGTTTTTCCAAAATTTCAAAATCACTCATGATATGCCTCCAGGCTCTTTTTAAGAGCGTTGACGATATAACGCATACGGCTGAGCGCCGTATTTATCGGACAATTTTGCAGCTCGGCGATCTCCTTAAAGGAGAGACCGGCGCGTCTCATTTCAAATACTTCCCGCAGCTCCGGGTTGGCCGCTGCCAAAAATTCATCCAACTGTCGCTGCAACACGGCATCGTCGATGTTCTCCCAGACCGGGCCTGACTCGTCGAGGACGATTTGCTCCAAATAGTCATTGCCGGTCACAAATTTCAACTTCTGTTTGCGGAAGTGGTCGATTCCGAGATTTTTGGCAATCCGAAACGCCCAATAGACAAAGTTGTCGCGATCTTTACATTGATGGAGCGAGGTGGCAATTTTGATCCATAGCTCCTGAAAAAGGTCGTCCGCATCACTGAAGTTGTTGGACATCATTCGGTTGAAGTAGGAGTAAAAGACATTGCGGTATTTTTGGTACAAGACTTCCAATGCGCTCTCGTCGCCGTCCAAATAGTCGCTGATTAATTTGCTGTCTTTTTGATCCATCATTCAACTCTTTCCAAACATTAAGACGCGGCACGGCCAAGTTTATTGTATCGGACTTGCGAAAAAAACAAAAACAGAATGCTTTTACAGATGCTGTTCGATTTTTTTGAGCATGGTATCGGAGGCCTCGGGATAGGCGAGCTTGCCGCTTTGGTCGGCGAGAGTTTGCCAGTCATCCGGACACTCCAAAAAGTTGCACAATACGTCAAATACGTTTTCCTCCGAGCACTGGAGGTTGTCGAGCAACACCGCCGCTTTGTGGTTGACAAGATACATGGCGTTATCATACTGATGGTTTTCGGCAGCGTAGGGGTAGGGGACGAGTACCGAGGCTTTGCTGAAGTAGGCGATTTCGGCCACTGTGCTCCCGCCGGAGCGCGAAAACACGAGATCGCACGCCTGATAAAAGAGATGCATCTCCTCCGTGCCCGGCAAGATAAAATGGCGAAAGAGGGCGTTGCGGTAGTTTTCCTTGACCTCGTCAAATTTTTTTGGCCCGGATAAATGCAGTACCTGAAAATCGTTTTTGGCGAGACGCTTGAGCGCCTGCGGCACCGTTTGGTTAAAAATGCTTGCCCCTTGACTGCCGCCAAAAATCAATATGGTCGGCAAATCGGGTTCGAGATGGAGCTCAAATTTTTGATTGAGGGCGGCGGTGGCCTGCTCTTTGGTCATCGTTTGTGCGCTTAAAATCTCCGGCCGGAGCGGCATTCCCGTGCACTTGATCTGGCAGTGGCACGCCTTGGTATTGACGGGTGGAAAGGCGGTGCCCATAAAGCGCGCCCACCGGCTCAAAAAGCGGTTGGCCTTGCCGATCCGGGCGTTGCCGTCATGCAAAAAATAAGGTACTTTGCCGAAAAACGCCGCGCCGATCACCGGCAGCGAGGCAAATGATCCCATGCCGAGCGCCGCCTCGGGGGCAAAGGCCTTGAGTGCCTGACGGGTCTGCCGGTACCCGGCAAACAAGCCTTTGACAAAGCGCATTGCGGTCGAAAATGAGCGCGGGCTGGGCATGTCCGGCAGCGCCACTGCTTCAATCCCGTAACTTTGGGCAATTTTCTGCTGATTGACGGCATTGACGCCGGAGAGAAGCAGCATGACTTTGCCGCCTTTGGTCTCAAAGGTGCGCGCAATGCTCAACCCCGGGTAAAAATGGCCGCCGGTACCGCCGCAGCTGATCACAAGACGTGTTAATTTTTGCATGGTTTAACCTAATTTGATGTCGTTGCAGACTTGTTTCCCGAAAAATCGATTGAGATTGCCCAGCACCAGATCCAGCGACGGTGTCAGTTCGCGGATGAGTGCGCTGTGGCGGACCTTGAGATAGAGGACGCCTTTTTCCAGTTTTTGTGGTTTGGCATAGGCAGCGAATTGTTCGCCGGCGATCTGGGCCCAGTGTCCTTCCAATGACGAAAAATTGGCGGAGTCTTCGTTTTGAAATTGTCTCGCCAGCTCCGCAATGATACCGGCGGCGCTGACCGGCTGCCGGGTATGGGCGGCGATTTCGATTTGCGCCCGCTCCTCGCCATACCAGTTTTTGAGCAACCGGTACCGCTGATCGCGTATTTTTTTACGTTTGACCGCGTCGTAGTCCATCATGGCTAGATGTTGAGGCTGCCGCCAAAGAGCATGTAGGGAAAGAGCAAGGTATGCACTACGAGTTTGCCGGGGGCGATCACACCTTTCATCGTATACACCGCGCCCGACCGAAAACCGCCGAAGGGGCCCCAAAAGATCATTTTTCCCATTCCGTAGGGTAAATAACCGATTTGATAAACATCTTTGCCCATTTTCATCAGACATTTGCCGCCGCCGGTCAATCCGCGGATGATTTGCGGCTGTGCCGCCGAGGCTACCCGCATGGCCATCGGCATCAGGATCGCCATGGTAACCGGGTCAAACGCCTGTGCTTTGGGCATCGGTAAAACGGTCACCGCGAGGGCGACGATCACCGCGATTTTGAGTGTTTTGGAAGTCATTTGTGGTCGCTCCTATAATAATTTAAGTTGTATCATGTCATCGGCTTTGTCATCTTTGCGCCGCTTGGTTTTAACCGCCTCGCGCGGAATGCGCCCCACCGCTTCGCGCGGGCCGTCCTCCGCTTCCTCCAAAAGCTCCAATATCACATTGGCGCGCGCAATCACTCCGGCCGGCAGCCCGGCCAGCTTGGCCACATGGATCCCGTAGCTGCGGTCAGCGCTCCCGGGAACGATTTGGCGCAAAAAAATAATTTTATCGCCGTACTCGCGCACCGCAACATTGTAATTGTTGATCCCGCGCCGGGTCCGGGCAAGCTCGGTGAGCTCATGGTAATGTGTCGCAAACTGGGTGCGGCAGCGGCAGCCGGGGTCGTCGTGGAGAAATTCCGCCACCGCCCAGGCAATCGAGAGCCCGTCAAAAGTGCTCGTGCCGCGGCCGATTTCGTCCAAAATGACTAGACTTTTTGGGGTGGCATGGTGTAAAATGTTGGCGGTCTCGATCATCTCGACCATAAACGTGCTTTGGCCGCGCGAGAGATCGTCGGCGGCGCCGATGCGGGTAAAAATCCGGTCCACCAAGCCGATTTCGGCCGAATCGACGGGGATGTACGAGCCCATTTGGGCCATGATGATTAAAAGTGCGGTCTGGCGGATATAGGTGGATTTCCCGGCCATGTTGGGTCCGGTGATGATCATCATCCGGTTTAAGTCGCCGTCAAGCAAACAATCATTGGGGACAAATTTCTCCGCGGTCATCCTGGCGTCCAAAACGGGGTGCCGCCCGCCTTTGATAATCAAGCGGTCATCGTCGCAGATGGTCGGGCGATGATAGCGGTTGCGCCGGGCGCACTCGGCCAGCGATAGCATGACATCGACATTGGCGACGGCGTCGGCGGTTATCTGGATATCGCGCGTGTATTGCTGGGCAAAGCTCCGCAGCTCTTGAAACATCTGCAGCTCAAGCGCTTTGGATTTCTCCTCGGCTCCCAGAATTTTGCTCTCCAGCTCTTTGAGCTCGGGGGTGATGAAGCGCTCGGCGTTGACCAATGTCTGCTTGCGGATATAATCGTCGGGGACCAAATCGAGGTTGGATTTGCTGATCTCAATGTAAAAGCCGAAGACCTGATTAAACTTGACTTTGAGGCTTTTGATGTTGGTGCGCTCCTGTTCGCGCTGCTGGATTTGCGACAGCCACTTTTTGCCCTCGGTGGCGGCGCTCCGCAATTCGTCCAAAAGCTCCGAGCAGCCGGGGCGGAATATCCCCCCCTCGTTGACCGCGGTCGGCGGATTTTCCTCAATCGAGGCGATGATTTTGTCGCACAATTCGGGAAAGGTGCCGATTTGGGTTTGCAATGTTTCCAGCAACGGTACCGGATAATAGCCGAGGATGGTTTTGATCCCGGGGAGCATGGAGAGGGAGTTGGCCAAAGCAATCATATCTTTGGGGTTGGCCGAGCCGATGTTGATGCGGCCGGTGATGCGCTCCAAGTCGCGCACCGCGCCCAACAGCTCGCGCATTTCGGCAGCGGTCATCGGGTCGTCCTTAAACTGGCCGACCGCATCGAGACGCTCAATGATTTTTTGGTGGTCGCACAACGGGCGCATGAGATAGTTGCGCAATTTGCGCCCGCCCATCGGGGTGGCCGTGTAATCCAAGATGGACAGCAAGGTATTGCCTTTTTGACCGGCAAACATCGGTTCGACGATTTCGAGATTGCGGAGCGAAATCGTGTCCAATTCGAGCGCATCGCCAAGAGAATAAGTTTCCAGCTTGGTAATATGCCCGGCGTCCTGCCGCAAGTTGCGCGAGGCGTAGTCAAGGACCGCTCCGGCGGCGCGGACGGCCAACGGCTGATCTTTGCAGCCAAAGCCGTCCAACGTGCTTACCTCAAAGTGTTTTTGCAGCAACTCCAAAGTAAAGGAGAGCTCAAACACCCAGTTTTCCAATGGCGTATAGAGAATTTTTTGCCGGGTTTCGGGAAATTGCGAATTTTGATAATCGTCAAAGAGTTTTTGCGGGATCAGGCATTCGCGCGCGCATGAGCGGCTGAGCTCGGAGATGATTTTGTCAAAGTCGGAGCTGACGGTAACTTTAAACTCGCCGGTGCTGATGTCCAGCGAGGCGAGCGCATATTCATCTTTTTCGGCAATGAGAGCGGTCAAAAAGTTGTTGATTGCGGGATTGAGGAGCGCGTTGTCCATGATTGTCCCCGGCGTGATAATCCGGGTGACTTCGCGCTTGACCAGCCCCTGCGCCAACGCGGGGTCCTCCATCTGCTCGGCGATCGCCACTTTAAAATTGGCGGCCACCAGCTTGGGAAGCTGGGCATCCAAAGCGTGATGCGGAAACCCACACATGGGCACGCCCGCGCGGCGGGTCAAAACCAAATCCAACGCCGCGCTGACTTTGTCGGCGTCGTCAAAAAAGATTTCGTAAAAATCTCCCATCCGAAATAAAAGCACAGCATCGGGAGGGATGGCATTTTTTGCCTCCCGATACTGGCGCATCATCGGTGTGAGATTTTCCTGCATCAATTTAGCGGTACAGCGGCCCGAAGGTTTGACAGGCACGGTAATCGGAGCCCTCGGCATCCATGCCGAAAGCCGCCCAGGCGTTGGGCCGGAATACCTTGTCTTCGCTCACGTTATGCATGCATACGGGGATACGGAGCATGGCTGCCAGCGTAATCAGATCGGCGCCGATGTGACCGTAGTTGAACGCCCCGTGGTTGGCGCCCCAGTTGGCCATAACGCTGTAGACATCTTTAAACGCGCCTTTGCCGGTCAAGTTGGGCACAAACCAAGTGGTCGGCCACTCGGGGTTGGTCCGCAAGTCGATTTTGTCGTGAATCTTTTTGGGCAGCTCATAGGTGTACCCTTCGGCCAATTGCAGCACCGGGCCCAAGCCCTTCACCAGATTAATGCGGCTCATGGTAATCGGCATGCCGCCTTTGGTGAGGAAGCGGCTCGAGTAGCCGCCGCCGCGGAAATAACCGTTGGCCGCCGGGCACCACTCGACGGCGTCGATGCACTTTTGGGCTTCGGCGGGGGTGATGTCCCAAAACGGTTTCATCGCCGGTTTGCCGCCGAGGGTTTGCTCGCCGGTCGCGTCCATGGTGGTCGCGCCGGAGTTGATGAGGTGGATCAAGCCGGGAACGGGGAGTTTAAAACCGGTCGCTTCCTTGACGGCTTCCTGACTCCAAAAGGTACGCACGTCGGAGAACCCAGAGGCGGTGCCGGTCAAGAGGTGGCCAAAGAGCATGGCGACGCCGTTTAAGGCATCGTTTTCGGTCGCAAAGACCATCGGCTCGCGAATCCCGTTCCAGTCAAAGGAGCTGCACAATACTGTCTCCATCACGTCGCCGTTGGGCATGTGGTCGGTCCACTGACGCTGGCCCTGGAAGCCGCCGGCAATCGCGTTGTGCCCCAACGCTTCTTCGCCGAAGCCGAGTTTGGCCAATTTGGGATTGCCGATCATGAGGTCGCGGGCGATCATGGTCATTTTGGTGACATACTGCCAGATGGCTTCTTTTTGCTCGGCGGTTTTTTGCTCGCTCTTGGGGTTGAAGTCCTTGCCGACCTTGAAGTTCTTTTTGACAAATTTATAAGCTTTGTCGTATTCGGCCGGGTCGTAAACGTTTTCGATCACGCGGCGGTTGATTTCACTCATGTCCACCGAGACGGTGCGCATGTTGAAGTAATCTTCAAACATATCGGGGCTGACAATCGAGCCGGCGATGCCCATCGAGACGCTGCCAATCGAGAGATAGGACTTGCCGCGCATGGTCGCCACCGCAATCGCGGCGCGGGCGAAGCGGAGGATTTTGTCCTCGACGTCGGCGGGGATGGACGTGTCATTGGCATCCTGGACATCGCGACCGTAGATGCCAAAGGCGGGCAAGCCCTTTTGTGCGTGGGCGGCCAGTACGGCGGCCAGATACACCGCGCCGGGGCGCTCGGTGCCGTTAAAACCCCAGACCGCTTTTTGGGTCAAGGGATCCATGTCCATCGTCTCGGAGCCGTAGCACCAGCAGGGGGTGACGGTCAAGGTGACGCCGACGTTGTATTTTTTGAATTTTTCGGCGCAGGCGGAGGCTTCGGCGGCGCCGCCGATGCAAGTGTCGGCAATCACGCACTCGACCGGGAGACCGTTGGCGTGGCGGATATTTTTGGTGATGAGTTCGGCGGCCGCTTTGGCCATCCCCATGGTGCGGTCCTCAAGCGACTCGCGGACGCCGCGGCGGCGGCCGTCGATGGTCGGACGGATCCCGATACGGGGCATGTCTCCGGCATAATGATTGACCGGAGCATTCATCTTGAGATTGCTGGAAACGGGCATTTTAAACTCTCCATTTTGTAGTTTTAGGTGTTTCATATTAAATAGACCATTCCGGGGGCGAAAAGTCAAATTTTTTTTCAAAAAAAATCACTTTGCACGGCTTTTTTTTTGCATTGATTAAAAAATCGGCTATATTAACCAACGAATGAATTACTTTAATTGAGGGAAACCATGCAGATCAACTTTTTTAATACCTTTGACCGCAAATATGAGTCGTTTGCGCCGATCCGCCCCGGCAAGGTCGGGATGTACACCTGCGGGCCGACGGTTTACAACTTTGCCCACATCGGCAATTTCCGCGCTTACATGTTTGAGGACTTGCTGCGCCGGGTGCTGGAGTACTTCGGCTACGAGGTCACCCAGATCATGAATTTGACCGACGTCGATGACAAAACCATCCGCGATTCGCGTAAAAACAATTTAAAGCTGGACGACTTCACCGCCCGCTACAAACAGGCCTTTTTTGAGGACATTAAGACCCTTAACATCGAGCCCGCGGCGGTGTATCCGGCGGCGACCGACCACGTCAAAGAGATGATCGATTTGATCGGAGTTTTGTTTGCCAAAGGTTATGCCTATCAGGCCGAGGACAAATCGGTGTATTTCTCGATTGACAAATTTGCCGACTACGGCAAGCTGGCCAAAATCGACCGCGAAAATCAGATCTCGGGTGTCCGCATCAAAAATGACGAGTACGCCAAAGACGCCGTCGCCGACTTTGCGTTGTGGAAAGCGTATGACGACAACGACGGTGACGTCTGGTGGGAGAGCCCCTGGGGCAAGGGCCGCCCGGGCTGGCACATTGAGTGCAGCGCGATGTCGATGAAGTACTTGGGGGACTCTTTTGACATCCACACCGGCGGCATTGACAACATGTTTCCGCACCACGAGGATGAAATCGCCCAGAGCGAGGCGGCGACCGGCAAAAAGTGGGTCAACTACTGGCTTCACTGCGCCCACTTGATGGTGGACGGCGAAAAAATGTCCAAATCGCTCGGCAACTTTTATACCTTGCGCGATTTATTGGCCAGAGGGTGGACCGGGCGTGAAATCCGCTTTGTGCTGCTGGGGGCTCATTACCGCAAAAAGCTCAACTTCACCTTTGACGCTTTGGAGCAGTCGCGCGACAATTTAAAGAAGTTTGACGAATTTTTCAAGCGCCTGAGCGAAATCACCCTTGCCGGGGAGGCCGGTCAGGGGGAAGTTTATGTTAACGGAGCATTGACCGCCTTTGACACCGCCTTGGCCGACGACCTCAATGTCTCCGGCGCGTTGGCGGCGATGTACGACTTGGTGCGCAACATCAATCGTTTGGCGGATGTTAACGAGTTGACCAAAGTTGCGGCGGAGCAAGTCTTGGCGCTCTTCCGCCATTTTGATCAAGTGATGGGCTGCCTTAATGTCGATGCCGCCCTGACGCATGAGGATGTGATCCCGGACGAGGTCAAAAAGCTGGCCGAAGCGCGCGTGGCCGCCCGCAAAGCCAAGGATTTTGCCGGGAGCGACCGCTTGCGCGACGAGCTGAAAAGTTTGGGCTATGTCGTCGAGGATATCCCCGGCGGCGGCTACCGGATTAAGAAAAGCTAACCAAATCCTAACATTAGCTTGATGTTTTCCAAATGATCCGGTCGTATATTAGGAATATATTACCGGGAGGTTATGATTATGGCGAAAGAAAAAATTTTAGTCGTCGAAGATGAGGATGCGATTCAGGAGTTGATCCGTTACCATTTGGAAAAAAACGGTTTTGAAAAGATTAAATGCTGCGCTTCGGGCGAAAAAGCTCTGGAGCAGGCGCTTGAGTTTGCGCCGGATTTGATTTTACTGGATTTGATGTTGCCGGGGATTGACGGACTTACCGTCTGCCGCAAACTTAAGTCCGACAGCCGGACCAACGCGATCCCGATCATCATGCTCACCGCCAAGTCGGAGGATACCGATATTGTGATCGGTTTGGAGTTGGGGGCCGATGATTACCTGACCAAGCCTTTCAGCTCCAAAATTTTGATTGCCCGCATCAAGTCGGTGTTGCGCCGTTGCAAAGCCACCGAGGAGGGCGACGCCGGGGTGAGTCTCAAGCGCGGGGCGCTGACGATGAATAAGGGGACGCGTGAGGCGTTGCTGGACGGGGTTCCCTTAACGCTCACTTTTTCCGAGTTTGAGATTCTTTACTTATTGGCGCGGCGGCCCGGCTGGGTGTTTACCCGCGGCCAGATCGTCAATGAAGTCAAAGGGGACGATTACCCGGTGACCGAGCGTGCGATCGACGTACAAATGGTCAGTTTGCGGCGCAAGCTCGGCAAATTTGATGATATGATCGAAACCGTCCGCGGCGTCGGATACCGTTTTACCCAGGATTAAAAAATTGCGTAATAACATTTTTTTGTGGTCGTTGCTGCTGTTTCCGGTGATCGTTTTGGCCGGAGTGTTGTGGTTTTACCATCATTCGGCCAATTTGGAGAAAGTTTATCTCGCTCAAGTGTCGCAGGATTTGACCGTGCGCAGCCGGTTGTTGGCGCGCGAGTGCAGCGAAAAACTTAAAACCCAGGATTTTGCCGCGTTGCAGCAATTTTGCCATCAAGAGGCCGAGTTTGCCGGGACCCGGATTACCATCGTTGCCGAGAATGGCCGTGTGGTGGCCGACAGCGCCCGCGATGCCCGGACGATGGACAATCACGCCAACCGCCCCGAAATTTCGACGGTGCTGCGCAATCCCCCGGATGTGGTCAATCCGACTGTGAGCACGATCCGTCACAGCACCACCTTGGGCGAGCGCTTGATGTATTGCGCGATGCCGATTAAAAGCGACGGCAAACTTTATGTCTTGCGCCTCGCATTTTCCATCCGCGACATTGATTTGGTGTTGCGGCAGTTTCGCTCCGATATGTTTTGGTCGGTGGTTTTTACCGCCTTGCTGACTTCGACTTTGGGGTATGCGGTATTTCGCACGGTGAGCCGCCCGGTGCGGCAATTGACCGAGTCGGCGACCATGATCGCCGCCGGCGATCTGGAGTGCAAACTTCCGGTGCCCGAGCGCGGGATGCTGCGCAAATTGGCCTTTTCGTTGAGCAACATGGCCGAGGAGCTCAAACACCGGATCAGTGAGATTTCCGGCCAAAAGGCCGAGAGCGACGCCATTTTTTCGGCCCTGACCGACGGGGTGATCGTACTGGATATGGAGGGCAAGGTCATCAGCATCAATCAGGCCGCCAAAAAGATTTTTAATCTCAAGGCTTCGGCGGTCGGGAGTGAAATTAACTCGGTGGTGCGCAATGACAAATTTGCCGAATTTTTGGCAGATACCTTGCGTGAACGCAATGCCCTGGAGCGCGAATTCCGCTTTGAGAGCATGTCCGGCGTGCGCTTTTTGCGTCTCCGCAGCTCGGTAATCCATTGGGGCGACCGGCAGGATCATTTGCGTATCATGATTGTCATTTACGATTTTACCCAAATCCGGCAGCTGGAGAATTTCCGGCGCGACTTCATCGCCAACGTGTCGCATGAGATCAAAACGCCGCTTACCGTCATTCACGGCGCGGTGGAGGCTTTGCAGGACGGAGCGCTGGAGGATAAGAAAAATGCGACCAAATTTATGCAGATCATTGCCTTGCACGCTGAGCGGTTGAATACTTTGGTCAAAGATATTTTAAGTTTGTCCAAGCTGGAGAGCAAGAGTCTGGAGGACGCCCGCGACAATATGATCAAGGTCGATCTCTCGGCCATTGCCGAGTCGGCGATGGAGCTTGCCGCTGCCAACGCCGACGAGGCCAAAATCAGGCTTAAACTCAAGGTGGATAACGAATGCAAGGTCAAGGCCGACATCCAACTTTTAGAGCAGGCGGTGTTTAACTTGATCGACAATGCCGTCCGTCACAGTGGCGAAGAAAAAGAGATCGAGGTCAGGATCAGCCGCGACGGTGACTTTGCGCGCATTGATGTCACGGATAGCGGCATCGGCATCGCGCCCGAGCATCTGCCGCGGATCTTTGAGCGTTTTTACCGGGTAGACAGCGCCCGCAGCCGCAAAGCCGGGGGGACCGGCTTGGGTTTGGCGATTGTCAAACACGTGGCGCAGCTGCATAACGGCGTCGCCGAGGTGGTAAGCAAGCCCGGCTGCGGCAGTTGCTTTACCATCAAAATTCCCTGCAAAAAGCGCGATTGAGCTTCCTCTTGAGAGCCCATTGCGGGCTCTTACAAATCTTTTAACGCTTCCATCACTTTGCCGCCGACATCGGCGGCATTGACCCGCGACTTGTTGACGGCGACGGCGAGCTGCCGGTTTTTGTCGGCAAAAGCGTTGCTGCCGCCATAGCCGCCGTGGCCGAAGCACCCCGGTAAATTGGTGATATACCCGAGCGCAAAAAAGGTGCGTTTGTCCTCCGGGACATTGGGTTGATGGATGAGGGTGGTCAGATACTCGAGCTCCTCGGGCGTAAACCAGACATCGGTCAATAATGCATTGTACAATCCTGCCAAAAAGCCGGTGCTCATAATTCCCGTAGAGGCGGGCAAGCAGGCCTGACGGATGATTGGCTTATTCATCCAGTACTCCAGCGGTTTGACACTGTCCGGGATGGCCAGCGCCATATAGGGGTCGGGCGCGGCGGCGGGCGGCGCGGCATTGGGGTCGGCGGGCGGCCCCGGGATGAGCGTCGTAATCGGGAGCGTCAAAGCTTCATGCTCCGTCATTCCGCAATAGCAGTCACGGTTGCCGATTACCGGCGCCAAATATTTTTTTACCAGCTGGTTAAACGTGAGCCCGGTCATCCGGCGCAACGGCTCCATGGTGAGCCAGCTAAAGGTAATCGCGTGATAATGCGACTCGGTCCCCGGTTGCCACAAGGGGGCCAAGTCGGCGACTTTGGCACACATCAAACCCCAGTCGGCAAAATCGCTCTCCTTGTCCACTGCGGGCAGCTGCGGCACCCCGGCGCTGTGAGTGAGCACATGGCGCATGCTGATCTTTTCCTTGCCCCGGATGCCGAATTCGGGCCACCAGACACTGATCGGGGTGTCATAATCGAGCTTGTACTCTTTGTAAACAAGATGTACGAGTGTCGCCGCCACCCCTTTGGTCGTGGAGAATACGGGGAAAAGCGTTCGTTTGCCGGTATTTCCGCCACTGGCGCAATCGGCAATCATTTTGCCGCGATGGTAAACGGTGACTTGCAGCTCTTTTTCCAGACCGGAGGCGGTCAGATCGTCCAATATTTTTTGAATTTTGTCATTTATCATGATTTTCCCCTGGCGCTTGTCGGCGGCCGGAGGCAGCAGCGGTCGGTCGTCATGCAAGTATTTTGATCTATGGTCAATAATATAACTTGAAAAATGCGATAATCAATGGTATAGTTAGCAAAATTAACTTTTATTTTTGGGGAGAATAAATAAGATGGATTACGCAAGATATTTCCGGGATTATCCTGATGCCAAGGGCATGTACGGCAACCATGGCGGGGCCCAGCTGCCGCCGCAATTGATTGAGCCCTTTAAAGAGATTGCCGAGGCCTATCAGTCGATTTGTCACTCCGCCCAGTTTATCAACGAGTTGCGGCGTATCCGCCGCGAATTTCAAGGCCGCCCGACGCCGGTCTATCACTGTGACCGCCTGTCGCGCAAGCTGGGCAATTGCCAAATTTACCTCAAGCGCGAGGACCTCAATCACACCGGTGCCCACAAGCTCAACCACTGCATGGGCGAGGGGCTCTTGGCCAAATTTCTCGGCAAAAAGCGGCTGATCGCCGAAACCGGCGCCGGGCAGCACGGAGTGGCGCTCGCCACCGCCGCCGCGTACTTCGGGATGGAGTGCGAAATTCACATGGGCGAAGTTGACATTGCCAAACAGGCCCCCAACGTGACGCGGATGAAAATTTTGGGCGCCAAAGTCGTCCCGGTGAGCCACGGACTTAAGACGCTCAAAGAGGCGGTCGATTCGGCCTTTGAGTCCTACCTCAAAAATTACAAAGACTCGATTTACTGCATCGGCTCTGCTTTGGGCCCGCACCCGTTCCCCCTGATGGTCCGCGATTTTCAGATGTGCATCGGCCTTGAAGCAAGAGAGCAATTTTTGGACATGACCGGGATGCTTCCTGATATCGTCGCCGCTTGCGTCGGCGGCGGCAGCAACGCGGCGGGGATGTTTACCGCCTTTTTGGCCGACTCCGGCGTCGATATCTACGGCGTCGAGCCCCTCGGCACCGGCTCGGCTCTCGGCCAGCACGCGGCGACGCTCACCTACGGCGTCCCCGGGAGCATGCACGGTTTCAGCAGCTATGTCCTCAAGGGCAATGACGGCGAACCCGCCCCAGTCTATTCGATTGCGAGCGGCCTCGACTACCCGTCGGTGGGCCCCGAGCACGCTTTTTGGAAAGACATCAACCGTGTCAAGTACGAAACCGCCACCGACGAGGAAGCGGTAGACGCCTTCTTTAAGCTCTCGCGCTACGAGGGGATCATCCCCGCCCTGGAGAGCTCGCACGCGATCGCCTTTGCCATCCGCAAGGCCAAAGAAATGAGCTCGGGCTCGATTTTGGTCAATTGCAGCGGCCGCGGCGACAAAGACATTGACTACGTGGTCGAGCACTACGGCTACGGCGAAAAGTATAAATTTCCCAACGATTGAGCTTTGAGCTCTTGTATTTGAGCTGGCCGGAGTATATATTATATTCCGGCCTTTTTATCGGGGTGTAGCGCAGTGGCTTAGCGCGTTTGGTTTGGGACCAAAAAGTCGTGAGTTCGATCCTCACCACCCCGACCATTTTTTTGCTTTGTTGCGCGGGAAATCTCTTGCCTTGCCCGTCGTCGTTTCTCGGTCACATATTTAGATATGCTCCCTCGCGCCTCCTTGGCAAAACGCGACCTTTCCGCGCGCGGCTGCGCAAAAATCTGCGGCAAAAAAACGTGGAATGTGCATCATGTTTGATTTTTATAGCAAGCGTTGCGTGTATTGATTGTTACTTTAGTTTAACCTACTATTATGGACATTTCTTAAATATCAAATCTCTGGGATACCGATTTTTTTCAAGTACTCGTAAGTTCCATTATAGAACTTTGGTAATCGGGTGGCATCATCGGGATTTCCTTCTGGGATGCAAAGAACCATACCTTGGCGCGCTCTGGTCAATAAAACGCGATATGCGTTGATTTGATAAGCTCGTCGTTCTTGGGAATTGACATTCTGCCATTTGTTGCCTTTAAAAGAATAGTTTCCCCAAGTGGAATGTTGCCAGCGTAAGTCCCCATCCCAGACCAGACAAGTCCAGTCGAGCTCCAAGCCTTGGACATCAAACTCAGAAGCCGCATCTTCCAAAAATTGCGAAGAGCGAATATCTGTGACGTCATCTAAGAACCAATGGACCGTATCCGGCTTACAGCGCACGTCGATCGCCAACGGGCGCAATCGTTGTGCCTGTGAGGACACTACCATCCCATAGCGCTCCGTTCCACGTTTGTGCTGACGAAGCCACTTTTTTGCCTTATCCAGCGAACGGGTGATAACAATGGGATATTTCCCAACTAATGTGCTAAAAAGCTCTCTTGCTTTTGCTTCGTTGCCTTTCAATAGAAAATGGACAAAGTTTGACAATTGTTCTGCCCGGAAAGAGCGCATGGAAACCGCCAAGTGAAGGTCTTGGCTTCTTTCGATGCGGGGATTGACCTTTAATAGATTTTCCAGTTCGCCTTCCGCATATTCTTTTTCAGTCAATTGATCGGAAATAAAAACATTCCATGACGGGAACTTCGTATTGATCGCACGCAACCATTCCCCGATTCCGGCTTCCCCGGTATTGATCTCTTGCCCGCCGCCGACCAAACAAACGATCACGGACCAGTCTTGGCGTAGATTCAATGACCAAATCAAGAACTCCGGCTCGGACATCGGGAAATCTGGGATATTTTGTTTGCGTTTCAACCAGTTTGCCAATTGCTGTTTGGTCCATGCTCGCTGTGCTTCGTCAAAAATCGCCACATGTTCTACTTCAGCGTAGCCGTCTTCTCTGTGCTTTTTCATCTTAATTGGGTCGATTTCAAGGATGCCGTCACAAATTGGGCGCTTTAGTTTCGTTAAGGTCTCATTGCGATAGTGGTGGACGATCTGAATAAATGATTTGACATCACGTCTGGCGGTACTGAGGTTGTATCGTACTCCGGGATTGCGCTCTTCTTCCTGACGCTTTTTGTCGCGTGCTAGAGCTTCACTCAAAACCGAAACCAGTGGTTGATTGCCGGATAAATAAACCGCCAGACTCTTCTTTTGAAATTGCCGGACCGCAATATTGAGACCGATCAATGTTTTTCCCGCGCCGGGAACGCCGGTCACAAAGCAAATCGACTTTTCATGGTTGGCTTGAGAGTGCTCAATCACTCGCATGACAAAATCGCTGGTGCGCTTCAAGTTTTCCCCGGTAGCTTCCGAGCGAGTAATCTCCTCAACAGAGTGATTGAGATACAGCGAACTCGCGGCTTGAATAATGGTTGGCGTCGGCATATAGCGACTGTACGCCCATTGGCTCAAATCTGCGTTGTTTGCGTGTCCCTGTGCGAGTTTCGCAATCACCCCAGCTAGTCCATCCGCATTGCAAAGGATGGGCTCAAAAACCTGATCGTCATAAAGACTCAATTCCTGAACGGTCGATGAATCTGGGGCATCAGTAGCGACCAAGATTGGAGCGATGGTCAAATCTCGACTCGCTTCATGAAAATTTTTAAGGTCCAATGCATAATCCCAAACCTGTTCCAAATCCTGTCGATGATAAGCTTCGGCTCCAACTTTGAACTCCAATACAAAAACAATACCTTTGAGTAATAACGTAACATCGATGCGTTTACCAAGGCGGGGGATGGAATATTCAAATAAAATCTGACCTTCGGTTTCGGTCGTTAGAAGCTTTTTTAAGAGCTTAATCTCGTATTTCCAAGCGTCTCGCTGGAGATCAACTAGATCAAACGAATTTTCCGTTGCCAAAGCCCCGAGAATCTCATTCTCGGAAGCGGCAAGAAAATTGGTTATGCGGTCTGCGTAAAAAAATCGATTCATATATTAAATTTCTTTCACTCGATGTTTATTCGTTTGCAGTTCCGCGGCACTTGGGATAGTTGGAGCACCCCCAGAAATAGTTTCCGGCATTGGCTCCACTTTTTGCCTGCCGCCGAATCATGCTTGCGCCGCATTTGGGGCAACTTGGCTCTACCGGCTGTTCTTTTGACTCGATAATCTCTTTGACATGATTTACGTGAGCTTTTTTATTTTGAAAGGTATTTCCGATCCGGCCGGAAAGAATGTTTTCTTGAATTGTTTCAAGCTCATTTTGATGAAATTGCTCCGCAGAAAAGGACTTGATAAAGCTGATTACGCTGACTCCGTCGGTAACCAACGACTGGGGGAGTTTATCGCGTGTTTTGATTTGGCAATCACCGAGTAATACGATGATATGTGTAAAACACTCTTTGGGTAATCCGGTCAAGTCTGCCAAGCACATAATGTGCTTATAGTTTTGGCGAAACGGATTCTGAAATTGATTTTTGCATTTGAATATCTGCTGGGTCCAGTTTTCGGATTTTTGATCGCCAAAGATCCAGCCTTTCATGTTCTTGGTCTCGATGACAAAAATACCGAATGGCGAAAGTACAATATGATCAATTTGCGTGGTACCTTCGGCATTATCTGGAATCATGACATTATTCAAAATTCGGTAGGTATTTTTATCCAAACCAAACTTCAAGCAGAGCGCGACGACCCATTCCCCTAATTTGCCTTTGACTGCCGGTTGCTTGAATATCCATGCAATCAGCAATATAGTTCCAAGTAATACAAAAAGTTTTACCATAAATAAGTAAAATCCCTTAAAATACGTAATGTTCCTTCAAATACGTTTCAGCAACCGTTCAGCATAAAGATATCACTGATATTATTAAATGCAAATGGAAATATAATTTGAGTGTTGTCTTTCATTCTATAAATGTACCCGATCGGTGATAAAATCAAGTGACATTTGTAAAATAATCCCGAAAGGGGGTGATTTTGAATAACTTTTTGTTTTGAACGTTTTACCTTATCCTTGTTCCTAGCTGTTTATAAGTATTGGAATTTGGGGTATGTATGATGTATTCTGCATATTATTGATGGCAAAATAGGCAGAATCCGAAAGGAATAGGCAGAATGCTTTTGAATACTGGAAATCCATATTTAGCCATTTGGAGTGTGATTTGGACAAAATTGTCCTCGGGGTTTGGGGCGGTTATGACGGCAAATGGGGATAAAAAGCGTGTCACAATTTGAATTTTTGTATTTCTCTGGTATATTAGGAATTACGTTTTTTTTATCAAAAATTGAGTCACAAAACGTGACACAAAACGCGTACCCTGTTGTGGGTCATTTTTGCTAATGTAAGTTGTTTGTAAATAGTTGATTATGTAAAGTGTGGTCGGAATCCTCACCACCCCGACCATTTTTTTTGCTTTGCCGCGCGGGAAATCTCTTGCCTTGCCCGTCGTCGTTCCTCGGTCACATATTTAGATATGCTCCCTCGCGCCTCCTTGGCAAAACGCGACCTTTCCGCGCGCGGCTGCGCAAAAATCTGCGGCGGCAAAAGTTGAAGTGGTTTTGCTTGTGAATGACTATATTATGCATCGATGAGAGACTTTAGTTTTACGCTATTCTCGGTTTTTATATTTTATATTTTAAAACATGCTCAGATTTTGTCTCTAGTTCTAATATTTTTTTATTGTCTTGAAAATCATTATTTAGCATTATTTTGTCGAAGACAGCAAAAAGGCTGCGGTCAATGGCAAGGCTATGGTCAGCAGCAACTCGGCGGCCACGCCAAAAGCCAATTTTACGGTGGAAATCGGGAAGTCTCCCTTGCGTACCGTCGGCAGATAAGCGGTGAGAATGGTGGCGCCGGCGATGCCGAGGCTTGGGAAAAATATCATGCCGATTTGCCATATCCCATGGTTAAAAATATCATTTAGCAAACAAACAGTCCATACTGTTTGCAGTAAGAGCGAGGCAACAGGGACAATTATCTGCGGCACAAATATTTGTCGTTGAAAAAGATAAAGCGCCGGTAATGTCGGTACGCTGCAGAACAGTAAACTAAACGTCAACGCCCAGCGAATCGTATCCGCAACATCTTCGCGCGGCTCCTGAGTGATGCGCTGCCAAATCATTGTGACAATGATGGTGACAATGCAACTCAAAATAAGGTAGCCGGTAATTTCAACTGCAACCGGTATTTTTTTGTTCATAATTTTTGACCTTATTGCTGCATGATATTAATAACATTGCCCCAAGACTTGCAAGGCAAAGATCGGGACCAGGACGCCGAAAAGAAGCTCGAAGACGTTGACAAAGATGAGCTCACTGTTTTTGATCGGGGGATTATCATTGCGGAAGCGGGGGAGGCGGGCTGCCAATATGGTGGCAATGACAATCCCAATAGCCGGGAAAAACAGGACGATGACTGCGAAAAGTCCATGAATATTGCCGGAAAAGATCAAGAGTACCCAGAAAACTTCCAGCAGCAGAGTGATGGTCGGGGTAAATAGACGCTGTCTGCTGTCCTGATGCTGAAACAAATAAAAGGAAATCAGTCCCGGAAAACCGCAAAACAGCAATGTTATGACCATATGTCCTCGGATGGAATGTGAAATATTCTCCGGGGGCTCGGCAGCGAATAACAGCCAGATCAAAACCGCAACTGTCGGGATCATCAGACACAAAAGTAAAAAGACGGCGATTTCGAGTACAATTTGCAAACGTTTTTTCATGATGTCCTCTCCGCTGAATTTAAAGTAATATATCGCCTTTAAAATAGATTGCAAATATTTTCAGTATAAATAATTTTACCGGTACTGATCCATTTGCGGTTTGACAACGGAATATTAATGGTGTATGGTAAGACGTAATAGTGTCCAATAACTTTTAGTGTGAGGTGGGCTGTGGATTTTTTATTTGCGCTTGGGCTGATATTGGTGGTCGGACTCAGCTTGAAGATAATCTTTTGGCAACAGAAGAGTTATCAGCAGTTGGAGATGGTGATGGATGTCCTCAAAGAGCATGGCAACAAGCTGAAAGCATTGGAGGCGAAGCTTGACGGGGAGCCGAAAAAAACGGAATCACCGGCGATTCCTCCCCCAAGCGTCTCCGCTGTGCCGGTGGTCGCTCAAACTTTGCCAGTTGGTGTGTCGAACGCTGCTCCGGAGCCAGTGTCGCATGGTCAGACAGAAGTTGTTCCCAAGACGGAACCCAAATCTCCGTCGCTTTTCGCCGAACCCAAAAATCCCGTGATTGATTGGTCGGATGCTTCGTCCGATCCGGTGCCGACGCCGCGCGAGCCGTCTGAATTTGAGCGGCGAACCGTCGAAATTTTGCATAAGATGTGGAGTTGGCTGACTGTGGGCGAGGAGTATCGCAACCCGGCGATGACGCGCGAGTATCAGGCGGCGACGACATGGCTGCTGCGCTGCTCCATTTTGCTGATTGTGATCGGGGTGGGGTATTTTATCAAGTATTCGCACGACAACAGTTTGTTTCCGCCGGAGCTGCGCTTGAGTGTGGCGGCGCTCTTTGCCTTGGGGATGTTGGGCGGCGGCTGTCTTTTGTTGAAGGGGAAATATAAATTTTTCGGTATTGCCATGATTGGCGGCGGTTTTGCCGGGCTGTATCTGGTGGTGTATGCCTCGGTGTCGCTGTATCACTTGTTGACGGCGCCGGTCGGGTTGGGGGTATTGGTTTTACTGACCGCCGGGGGATGTTTGATGGCGTTAAAGCTCGATCAGATGCTGTTGGCGGTGCTGGCGATTGTCGGCGGTTACCTGGCGCCGATTTTGCTCAGTACCGGCAGCCACAACTTGACCGGGCTCTATACTTATATGCTGGTGTTGACGCTGGGCGCGTTGGCGCTGGCGCGGTATCGCAACTGGCGGATTTTAAATCTTTTGACATTTGTTTTGACGTGGGCTATCTTTTTTGCCGCATCGCCGTTTCAAAACAAGGAGGATCTGCTTTTGTCGCTCGGATTTGCGGGTGCATTTTTCCTGGCCTTTTCGCTCCTGTCGCTGTTTTTTAATGTGGTCAACCAAGTAGCAATTACCTTGATCGAGCTCTTTTTCCAGATAATAAATACGCTGATCTTTTTGGGCGGGACGGTCCCAGTAGTGTGGAACGAGTACGGCAAAGAGCAGGCCGGAGCCTTGGCGCTCGCCGCGGCGTTTTATTATGCTCTGCAATTGGCATATTTGCTGTGGCGGAAATCCCAAGACCGCAATTTGCTGTTGATGCAAGGTGTTTTTGCAACCTCGCTGCTGGCCTTGGCACTCCCCTTGATGCTGGTGCGCGACGCCATTACCATTGCCTGGTCGATTCAGGCGGCGGGGATGCTTTACCTTGGCTGCCGGAGCCGCTCCAACTTTATTGTAAAATTGGGCTTTGCCATTTTTGCGCTGGCCGCCGGGCGCTTGTTTGTGATCAATTTCCCGGAGTGTTACGGGCCGGGCGGCGCGGCGGATTTTGGCGTGCGGCTGATCAATTTCGGCGGTCTCATTGCAGCGTTGCTGGCGGGCTACTGGATACTGCACCGTTACGGCGAAGAAACCGTTGCCGTCCGGGGATGGCTGAGCCCGGCGGACCCGCCGGTATTAAAAACAGTTTTCTTTGTCGCCTTGCTGATTGTCGCTGTCGCCGGATTCGGCGAATTCGTCCGGGTGGGCCGGTTTTACTCCGAGGCGTGGTCGCAAGTCGGCATCTCCTGCTGGGGCGCATTATTGCTCTTGCTGCTGGCATTTCTCCGGGGGCGGTATCAGGATCGCTGGATCTCCGGGGCGGCAATTTTGGGCATGGCGGCGCTGACGGTTTACTCGTTTGTCATTATTATTGAAAATGCCCGCTTAACTTACGACCCGGCGTGGGGGCTGATCCATTTGGGGAGCTATGTCGCGGTGCTGGGGATTGTGCTTGTCGGCGGACGGGTGCTGGGACAATCCGGCGGCGAGCCCAAGGCCATGTATGTGTTGTTAGCGCTGGCGGAAGTCATCTGGTTTTTTTATACCACCATGGAGCTTGATCACCTGATGCGGTTTTACTGCCCCGGCGGCGCCAAAATTGCGGTATCGCTGTTGTGGGGGGCTCATGCGTTGATGCTGGTCGCTCTGGGGGTGTTATGCTCCTGGCGCAAGGCGCGTTTGATCGGCCTCATACTGCTTACCATTGCGATGTTTAAAGTATTTTTGGTCGATTTGAGCCATGCTCCGACCATTTACCGGGTGGCGGGGTGCATGGTGCTTGGCATCATCATGATGGCGGGCGCGTGGTTTTACACCCGTTTTCAATCGAGGCTGGATCATGAAGCATAAGTTAATCGTCATTGCGGCTTTGGCAATCCCGCTCATTGTTGGCGGGGCCCGGATCGAAGATTTTCCGCGGGTGAGGAGTCTGACCCCGGCGGGGGGCGCACAGGCGGTGCCCGGAGAGCTGGGGATTGTCCAACTCGATGCGGCAATTTACCGCGATACCGATGATTTGCCGCAATCGCTGCGGATCTTTGATGCCGCAAACCGGGAAATCCCGTTTTTGCTGGTCAAAAATCAGTCGCAGGAGGAGTCTCCGGATCGGCGTTTCCGGCCGGTGGATACCCGCATTACCGCCTGGCAGCAGCGTGCCGACGGTTCGGCGCTGCTGCGGTTTGAAACAACCAAAGCGCCGGATAATCCGCTTGTCCGGATCGAGCTGGATACCGCGGACAAGGATTTTGACAAACAAATCTGCCTTTATGCCGTGGATGCCGACGGTAAACGCAAGCAGTTGCAGGGAGGCCCGTTTTTCGATTATTCGTCAAAAGTGGCGCTGACGCAACGGAGTTTGGATTTTCCGGCAACGACCGCCCGCTGTTTTGAGCTGGTGATCGAGAATTATAGGGAGTTCGTCGACTCGCCGGTACGGCAAATGGTCAGCGGCTCGGAAAATTATGTCAAGAGCACCCAGCTGCGGCGCGAGTTAAAATTGGATAAAGTGACATTATTTGAGGAAGACAGGTTTATTGCCGAGCCGATATTGGAGCCGGTCGCTTTGGAGTGGACTAAAAAAGAGCTGGAGCACAAGACGCAAATCAAGTTTTCCGCCGCAAAAACATCGCTCATGCGCATCAAATTGGAGATCGGTGAAGCGAATTTCTCCCGGAGATTTGATTTATATGACGACAATGACCGAAAACTGGCGTTGGGCAGACTCAAGAGAATTACCGAAAACGGCGTGCGTAAAGTCGATGATGTCGTTATTGAGTTGAACGGTCAGCGCGTGGATCAATATCGATTGGTGATTGTCAATGATGACGACGCGCCTTTGACAATCACCCGGATATCCGGCCAAAGCGAAGCTTGGAGTTTGTTGTTTTTTATCCCGTCCGCGGAGCAAATGCCGCTGCGTTGCGCTTACGGTGCGGTGGTTGGCGTGCCGGGATTTGACATTGGTGAAGTGGTGCATTACACCCCGGGAAAACATTATACGCCGTTTGTTTTGGGGCAAGCACAGACTCAGACGGCTGCGCCCGGACCGCGCGATTACCGCTGGCTTTATTATTGGGTGATGGCCGCGGTTGCCGTTGCAATCGTTGCCGTGGTGTTTTGGGGCATTAAAAAGGTCAACCGACTCGAAGAATAATCTGCATCACCAAAAAAAGGGCCGGACGGCGAAGTCCGTCCGACCCGCCCGGCTGAGGGAAGGGTGACTCATCCGGGTTTTGGCCCGACACTGCGGTTTTCAGCGCTGGGCCCGGGGAAAATCAGCTGCGCTTAATGTCAATCTTGCGCACGGTTTCACGTTTGGTTTCGTCTTTGGGCAGCGTAACAGTTAAGACGCCGTCCTTAAACTCGGCGGTGACTTTATCCAAGTCAAGGCCGTCGGGGAGGGCAAAGGCGCGCTCAAAGCTGCCGTAGCTCCGTTCGGAGATATGGTATCCTTTTTCTTCGCCCGTGCGCTCATTGCGTTTTTCGCCCCTGACGCGCAGCACACCTTCGTCGATGGTGAGGTCGACGTCTTTTTCGGCCATGCCGGGAAGTTCGGCGGCGATGGCGAGTTTTTCGGCACTTTCGGTAACTTCAAAGCTGGGCATGAAGTCACCGCGGCCGGACATAATACCGCCAAAGTCTTTGCCGAAAAAGCGACGGATCAATTCATCCATCGGCATCACTGACCGTTCAGCGGGGGCGATGCTGGTTTCCGGTTTTTTCCACAGTAAATTGTTTCTCATAATAACACCTCATATTTTACATTTCTTTTCATTTTTTTATCGTTAAATCGCAGGGGAAAACTCAATGTTTCAGCATTATTTTTTCACCTCCTTTTCAGGTTTATTGGGGGCGTCTCCGATGACGCTTATTTCACCTTTATATCCAGCAAACGCCGTGCCAAGGCAATCGCTCCCGCCGGACACGCGGACGACCGCGCCGGGATTGGGACAAAATGGCGCAAATACTGTGACAATTTGACGCAACTAATTAAATATAATACATTGTATTGCAGTTGATTGTGAATTTTAAAATCACTTTTTATGCTCCGGTGCTTTGGGCGGCGGCGGTTTTTTTGTCGCCGGATTTGCGGCAAGGCGATTTGTATTTATGGCTGAAGTGGTTATATTAACTGCCAAGTATTGTATTGATGACGGGTAAACGGGAGGCAATGATGAATCACAACGGCGTTTTGCCGATTACTTTGGTTTGCGGCAAGGTTTTTTTAATCACCGGGATTACCGGGACGATGGTACTGGCGATTGTCTGCGTGCTGCTGCCTCCCGAGTTAAAATTGATGGTGCTCTCAGGAGCAGTGTTTCCGATTTTTTGGGTATTGGGCCTGATTTTGTTTATCATTGGCAAGCAAAGGCTTAAAAAGCAGCTCATGATCCGCCTCAAAGGTGCCGTGGCTCAGGCAGCGGTGACCGAGATTTTGCCCCTCGGACGGCGGCCGGTGCGCAAGATGAGTGTTTACGGCGCGGTGGTGGAGCTCAAACTCGCCGAGGGCGCCGTGACGCGCGCGCGGCTCTACTTTTACGGTCAGGATTACGCCAAAATCGAGCAGGCGTTAAAGAATCAGAGCCGGATTGAAGTTATTTATTGCCCGGAAATCCCGGATGAAGTCGTTTTTCCCTAAAAGGACGGTATGATGAGAATTTTTTTATTGCTTGGTTTGTGGTTGGCTGCATGGTCGGTCAGTGCGGCGCCGGTGGCGATCGGGCCCGACCCGCGGGTGGATTTGCTGGCAACCGTGTTTCGGCTCGCCGGCAACCCGGAGTACCGCTGCGAGAACCCGGCGTCGCCCTACGAAAAAGAGTTTGCCTTTAAGTTTGACCCCTTTAAAAGTCACCCGGCCGTCAAGATGGCCGTCGAGCTTCGCCGCCGCAATGGAGTAAGTTATGACGCGGTGATGGATTACGCGGTGCACCTTGACTCGATGGAGCATCTCTCCTTGCTCCCCGGCTCGGAGGACACACTGGATCAACGCTGGCCGCGCGGCAATCTGGAGGAATTCGGCACCGCTCTGCAGAGCTTTGCCAAAGAAACGGCATTTTTGGCCTTTTACAATGCCAATGTTAAAAAGTATGACGATTACAATCAATTTTACCGCAACGCTTTGGCTTACTCGGAGGCGGAAAAGTGGCTGCAGGGTTTTTTCGGCGATTTGCCGACGCGTTCGGTAATTGTCCCCTCGATGCTGCCGCGCGGCGGTTACGGAGTGTCGGCGCGGCGTGACGGCGTATTGGAAACCTTTGCTGTCTTTGGCGTGCCTTCGCGGTTGCGCGAGTTTGACAACTTGGCTGCCAAACAAAAACTCGATTTTTGCTCCTTTGTCGTACATGAGCTCAGCCATCCGACCGTCAATGAACTGGTGGAGCAAGCTTACCCGCAGCTGAGTGAAGTCGCCGTACTCGCCTTTGTCCCGGTACAGGAAAAAATGCGCCGTCAGGCGTATGCCAACCCCAATACATTGATGATCGAGTCGTTTAACCGCGCGGTCAATATCGTTTATTTGACCGAACGCTTTGGCGCGGATGCGGCGCAGGAGGTTTTGGATCAGGAGAAAGCCAACGGGTTTGAGCTCCTGCCGCTGCTTTGCGAGACCATCAACTCCGAGCGCCAAAAGAGCGGCAAGGATTGGAGCTTTGTCAAAACCTTTCCCGCGCTCGTGTCGGTGCTCAACGGCCCGGAGGCCAAAGCGGTGATTGCCGAGTCCACCCGGGCTCGGCAGGCGCTGGTTCCCAAAATCGTGTCGGTGACTCCGGCCAACGGCGATCAAAATGTCGATCCTGCGACCAAGGTCATCACCGTGGTGTTTGACCGGCCGATGCGCGACAAATCCTGGGCGGTGTGTCAGGCGTCGGCGGAGAGTTTCCCCGAGGTGAAAAAAGTATCGTATGACAGCAGCTGCAAGATTTTGACCATTGAAACAGCATTAAAGCCGGAGCATGATTATCTGCTTTTTTTGAATGCCGACCGCTTCCGGTCATTTATCAGCTACGAGGGGTATTGTCTTGACGACTACACCTACCGTTTCCGCACCGGCAAAGCGTCGGCACCGGCGGTTTCGCGTTGAAGGTTGCGGCCAATCATTGGCGCAATTTTTATCGGATTTTTTTGAAATTGAGCTTGACATTTGACCAAAATGTGTTAAATTATACACACAGCAGCGTCAAAAACGCTTGTTGAGGCTGATGCATAAGATGTGCGGGTATGGCATAACGGCTGTGCACCAGCCTTCCAAGCTGGTAATACGGGTTCGACTCCCGTTACCCGCTCCAATATTGTTTTAATGTGGTGGAATTCCCGAGCGGCCAAAGGGGGCAGACTGTAAATCTGCTGTCACCGACTTCGATGGTTCGAATCCATCTTCCACCACCATTTTTATACTCAAAACGGCACCATTTGGTGCCGTTTTTTTATTGTCGGTTTTGGCCATATGCGGGGGCATATTGATTACATTAAATCGGAGTGAAAATAACCGGGGCGGAAAATAGCAAGCGTTGGATTCAAGCGGCATAATATTCGGGATTGTTGCTTGGGCAATGATCTATTTTTTCTTAACTCGGAGGCTGATTTGCCAAGGTGTGCACGGCACATCCGAGCCAGATAATTGGCATCTTAAAATCCGTAGCGGATTGCGATTTCATAAAAGGAACAATTAGAATGTTGTAAAAAACGCAGCGCCTGCAGTATCTGCAAATTGAGCAGATATTGCAACGGAGAGTTTCCGGTTGTGTTGTGAAAATAGCGGAAAAAACCGCGGCACGGCATTCCTGGCGGACAAAAGCATCCATGGCGATATTTTCGCCAAGATACTGATTCATAAATTGAATGATGTCACTGAGCTGCAAATTGAATATGACGCGGCGACGGCATTTCCAGACAACAGCGATGCTCCGCTGCATTTTTATATTGATGTCAGGCATTTTGAAATCGAGTTGCACGGCAAATGGCAAAAGGTTTTTCGCAACAAATCATTGAGCATTCCGCACGGTGGTCTTTTGGCGACAATTAAAACATGGCTGCCGTCAGGATTGATCCCCAATTAATTTCATGCACGAGTTACTCAAACTCGATCTTGGTAATCAGAAACTTCACGGCCTGACGCGGAAAATTGCGGTGTTTGAGCATGCCGTTGTAAATATAAAAGCTGTTGCGCAACTCGGAGCGCGCGAATTTCGGGCCCTCAAAGCTGAAATCTTTGTCCAAGCTGAGTTTCACCCGCGTCCACTCCGGGTTGTTGACCGGTACTTGCGCAAGCATTACTGAGCTCCAGTCATTTTTAGGTAATACCACGTCGATCACGCCGGGTTGCTCTGATTTGAGCCAAAAGCTGACAAACTTGGCGCCGGCGGGTATCGCCGCCGCTTTCATCGCCGTCGCCGCCACGGGTACGCCGTTGTCCACATTTTCCGGCAATAAAATTTGTGCGGCAAACTTTGCCGGTGCATTTTCCGGCAATTGTATAATTGTGATTTTCGGCATTTTGCCGCCGTTCCACGCGGTCGGACTCCATTTCTCCTGCGGATTGCTGCCGTCGGTCACGACCAATCGTTCATCGCTGAAAATTTCGCCGGTGATCGCTGCCAGTACCGGGACGGCGCTGTCGTTTTTGATGTAATCGACCCCGCCCGCATCGGTTTTGATCGCGGAAACAAAATCAATCGAAGCAATCGCCGCCGCCGGACGCGGATTGACCCACTCCATTACATAAAAGCCGACATTGGCCCCGGCGGCGTTGGCTTTGACAAAGCCGATTTTGGCATTGGACAATTGCTTGCAATTATACCAGTCGCCGATGTGTTTGCCGCCGATTAAAGTGACGGTTTCACTTTTTCCGTCAGCATAATGGATCACATAACTTCCTGATTCGGCATTGTTGGCCCAACCGCTGGTATGGAGAAAAAACAGCCGCGAAAATTTCTTGTCGACCTTGATTCCGGTGATCGCTGACGCAAACTCCGGACGCGCTTTGCCGCGCACAATCAGACAACCTTTGCCTTGATTTTTTGCCGGATCGATGATCAAAAAATCCACTCCGCCAGCTTTGATTTTGCCGAGCGGCATATGCCGGAAATCGTTTTTGCCCTGATCCAGCCAACCACCCTTGCCGTCGCCATCGGTCTCATCGGTAAATGACCGGTTGGCATAGGGGGCAAGATCGATGAATTCGAGCGTGGCCGGGTCCGCCTGGTACTCCGGCGGCTCGGTACGCACAAGTTCACGGGTCTTGGCATAGCGCTCGTTGTTGACCGCATAAGTGAGCAAATTGCGTAGATATTTGGTCGCGGCGCTGTCATGATTCCATAATTTTGATGCATTGAGCTGGCTGGCAATTAACAGTCCGTTGCCGACTTTGGCTTCAAAAATCGCCGTTCCGATGGTAGTTTTGTAGAGAAACGGCCCTTTAACCGCGAGTGCGTTGACGCCGAAAGGCGTGATCATGGCATCTAGCACATTGCCGTTTGCATGATCTGGCCAAAGGTCAAATTGATACTGCTCCATGTCGCGGAAAATAGGATGCTCCAAAATCGCAATATCCGCAAATGAATTGCCGTCAACCATATATTGATAGGCAGGCGCGCCGGGTACGGTACCGGAGGATTGCTCGAGCACCAGTACGGTCCCGCCCGCTTGCAAAAATGCCTGTACCGCCGTCTGATCGACCCCCGGGGCGCCGCCCGGCGGAATGATGAGCGTTTGATATCCGGCAAACGACGCCCCCGGCTTGACCGGAGTGAAGGCGATTTGCAAGGCCGTCAATATTTGCGTCAATGCTGTGTTCCCGTTGCCCGCGTCGAGGACGGCAACTTTACGGGCGGCGGTCACCGGGGCGGTCATAATCGTCGGACTTTCCAGCGAAATATTGGCATAATTGCGGCTGACGCCGTCAATGGTGAGCCGCAATTGATATGCTCCCGGCGTTTTTACCTTGGCCGGAATCGTGAATTTGACCGGCAATGCCGTCCGGCTTGCCGCTGCGACCGGCGGCAGCGGGATGTTTGCCAGCAATGCAATCGCGCCGGAGTCATCGGCCAGCTCCACTTTTACCGCCACATCCTTGAGCTCCCGATTGGAGTCATTGATGACGTAGAGTTGATACTGATAATCGCGCCCGGCAAATAAGTTGCGCGGCGGCAGATTGGTTGATTGCATCCGCAGCCCGACGTAGACCGGTTGATTCCAGCGCGGCGGCATAATCAATCCAAGCTCGCCGAACCATGGCGCAAATCCTTGGATTCGCGGGTCCTGACGCACCAACTCAAGAATGCGTCCTCCTTGCAGATTCATCGCATATCGCAAGTTGCGTTTGGGGTCGAGCATCGGCGACAATCCCACCGCCGCTGAATAACCGATCCCCTCCGGTTGCCCCCATGTATATTTTTTTGCCGCGTATTTGGCATAGGCGTCGATGTCGTTGGGCCGAAACTCGGGATCGCGTTTGGCCCCCCAGCTGTAACCGACAAATTCCCATGCGACCAGCGGCATCTCAATGGTTTTGCCGTCGCCGTAGATTTCGGCACAGCCTTGGTAGATGTGATCCAAGTGTTTGGTGAGCTCCGGCCACGGGAGGTCCACCAGACCGTGATATGAGTGCAAATCAAGGAAATCAACGTCGAACCGGGTGCGTCCGTAATGATCCCAGTTGGCGGAGCCGGAAAAAACACTCAGCGGCCGCTTTTGCAAATCAAGTGCGCGCGTCCACTCGATCTGTTTGGCCAATTGACGCTGATTGACCGGATTATTGGCGTGCTTGACTTCATTGGCAAGCGACCATGCCACTACTGACGGGTGATTGTAATCGCGCAACAAAAACCGTTGCAGCTCATCGCGGTTATTTGCCTCAAACACCGGTTCGTCAAGATTGGTGGTGAAACTCCAGCTCCATTCGTCAAGAATCATCATTCCCATCTCATCGGCGATCTCCGGCACCAACGGAAGCGGCGGCATGTGAGCAGTGCGCAAAACCAGACAGCCGTTTTGCTTCATTTCTGCAATATAATCGTAAATGAGCTGACGTTCTTCCGCCGGTGTGCGGTCATAACCGCCGTAACGGGTGGAGTGAATGTTTTCGCCAAAAAGATAGACCGGCTCGTTGTTAAGCAAAAACCGAGTGCCGGAAGTTTTGAGTTCACGGAATCCGAAACGCTCGACTTTGGCGCCGACAATCTGCGGACCGTTCTCCAAATACAAGCTTAAGAAGTAAAGCTTGGGGGCGGCGGGCGACCACGGTTGAAGCGCTTTGGCTGAGATTACCGCTTCCCCGGTGTTTTTCCCCGGTTGCAGGGTGATCGCTCCCAAATCGGCGTCGGCAAGTTGACTGTTGGCGTCATTGAGTGCGGCAGAAGTAACCGCGCCTTTAAGCTGTACGGTGACGGCGTTGGCGGTATTGTTTTCGATTACGTAGTTGAGCTGTAACTCTTTGGCGTCAAATCGGCTGTTTATTTTAAGTTGGTCAAAGCGGAGCAGTGGCTCAAAGGAGAGGGAAACATCCTGCCACAAGCCGCCTTTGACGTTTTCGTACCACCACTTGGCCCCGTAGGTGCGGACATTTTTGAGATCGGATCCCGGCGGCGGGCCGAAGTCGGACAATACCCGGATCGCAATCTCGTTGTTGCCCGGTTTGACCAATTTGGTCACATCAAAACTCGACGGCACAAAATCCCCATGGGCGCGACCGGCAAATTTTCCGTTGACAAACACGGTTCCCTCGTATCCGATCACGCCGAAATTAAGCCGTACCACCCGGCCGGTCAGCGATGTTGCATCAATCGAAAAATCGCGGCAGTAATACGCTTTGACAAACGGTTCTTTGGCTTTGTAGCATTTTGCATAGCTGTATCGCGGGTCGTTATACCAGTTGAGCGGTACTTTGATGGTTTCCCATTGGGCATCATCGAATTCTTTCGCATCATAGTTTTCGCCCGCCGCCGCAAACGGCACCGCCGACAAAGTCAAGCCGGAGAATTTCCACTGGCCGTTCAAGGATTTGCTGCTGATCATATCGGCGGGTGCAAAATCAGCCTTTGCGGGCAACTGCAATCTGACTTCGGCGGCGGACAATGCGCGCACCATCGGCGGTTTAACGGTTTCGGGCAAATAGGGTTTGACCTCCTCACGGGCAAACCCCGAAACCGCGGCGATGACGGTCAAGGCACTAAACAGCAATTTTGGCATGAAATGATTTCTCCTGTATCGTTGTATCAAAATTGATTTCAGTTATATTATATCATACTCTCAAATATTTTCAAATGGATAAAAACAGCGTGACTGATGACAAAAAATTGAGTTTTTAGGGCGAACAAACATCGCCTGGACTCCTCCCGTGTAAAATTCCGCCTCTGGGCGGCAAGAGTTTGGCAACCGTCAGCAAGCAGCCCCCGAAGTTTTTTTGATCAAGTGAGAGATCACTGCCGCAATAAAAAACAAATCCCGGCTTGGCCCGGAAGATCACCCTCCGGTTCAGGCGTCGGCCGATCGGTTTTCGGCGGCTGCAAAGTGATAAATTCTTACCGCGCTTCCCCGGCCGGCGGGCGGCGCGGCAATCCGCAGCTCGAGCAAATGCGCCTGATCGGCCAACTCGTCGGCCAGCATCACCGTATAGGGGTAATGCAGATTTTGGCTGTATTGATGATAAAGGTCGAGGGTAACCCATTCCCCGTGGTCAATGCGAAACTCGATGACTCCCGCGTCCGGCCCGGCGGTGGTGAAAAAGCCGACCGCAAAGCCGGCAAAATTTAAACTTAACGTGGCGCCGACGGTTTCGGCGGCCAAGACCTGGCGCGAGGTATAGCGGTCGCGCTTGTTGCCGGGGATGGTTGTCCAATCCGGTGTCCCGGGTTGCCAGCTGGCATCAGTAACGGCTTCACTGATGTTGATGACTCTCACATTGTCGAGCGAAAATCGGTCCAGCTTGGGCGGCAGGGCTGCGGCGGCGGGAGGATTGTGACCGCGCAAAAAACATTGGATCATTTCGGCATAGATTTTTGCGCCGAAGGGCAACGGGTGGCAGCCGCCGAAGGTCGTCCAGTTAAACTCGTTGTGGGCCATCCGCTGTGCGATTTCCCCTGCAAAATTAATCGACGGGATTTGGTAATACTCCGCCACCAGTTGATGCGCGGATATTTGCAACGGGTCTTTGGCCTCAAAGGAAATATTGTCGTAATTGGCCTCAAAAGCGTAATTGCCAAGCACTTTTTGGCGGACTCCGGCATGGTAGCAGTCAAGGTACTTCTCATTGGCCGAGTAGAGAAACACGAGGTCGATCAAAGGGTTGTGCGCTTTTGCCTGCCGGACGATGCCCTCCATTGCGCGCAGTGAGCGCTTGGCATCAAAATTGCCGTCCTGATTGTCGTTGACGGCGAATTCGACAAACAGCAAATCTACTTGCCCGTGCCCGAAAATATCGCGCTTCAGCCGAAAGGCCCCGGTGTCGGAGCAAGTCGAGCTCTCCCCGGCATTGATGAAATCAAACCGGCAACCGGGGTACATATTTTGCAATATTTTTTCGGTTAAGGTGCGGTAACCGTCCATTTCGGTGATCGAGCCACCTAAAAAGGCCACCCGACCTTTGCCTTGGGCGAATTGCTTGACGGCGTTTATCCACCCGGCGCGCGGAGTGATGAAGCGGCTGCGTCCGACACTGTGCATCTCCATAAAATCGGCGATGATGCCGGGATCTTTCAAACTGTGGGGATGGTGATCGCAGCCGGGCTTGGCAATCAGCCGGAGATTGCCGCCAAGCTCGCGGCAGCGCTTGGCCAGCACCAGACAATTGGTGTCGGGCCGGACGACCTGATCGACCTCGCCGTAAACATTGAGTACCGGCACTCCGGCATTGGCCATGGCGGCCATATTGTCAAACGGCATATCGGGGTAATTGAGCGCCTGATCCGGCGTTAAATTATAGGCTTTCAAGAGCTTGCGCGCGTCGTCCGGCGAGCCGGGGCTACCGTCGCCGGCCAACGGCCAGGTGCGAAAGTCGCAAACCGGGGCGTCGGTATAGACCGCCGCGACGCGCTCGGGGTGAAGTTTGGCCCAAGCGTAAACCGGGAGGCCGCCGCGGCTCATCCCGTTGAGTACCGCCCGGTGATAGAACCCCAATTTTTTTACCAAAAAATCGTAAAATTTGTCCCAAAGCGCCATTTCGCCGGGCGAGCCGTACCAGTCGTCGGTCGCCAGCAGCACGGTATGAAAGCCGCGGTTTAAGAGCTCACGCTCAATTCCGTTTTGGTGATCCCAAAACCGGGCGCGCCACTGCCACGGGTGAAGCGTCTGCGGCTGATTACTGAGGACCACGATGGCAGCATACCCCTCAAAATTAAAATCATAACGGCGGTGGCCGTAATATTCGCTCACGCGGCAATGGTCTAAATGCTCCAACTCTTTTAACATATGATCCTCTATGGTAAATTTTACAGCGGAGAGTGTCCGGTCAATGTTTGCCCAATACTATATCTTGTTATTGGTTAATTGCAAACTGATGCGCCGATAAACAAGCAAAAGTTATTTTGGTCAGTTGCTGCCGGGGGTGATCCGGCGTTGTTTGCGATATGCCGCCGGGGTCAGGCGGTGCTTGGCTTGAAACTGGCGGTAAAAATAAGCGACGGTGCCAAACCCGGCCATAGCGGCGATGGTCTCGATCGGCAATGCTGAGTTGACTAGCACTTTTTCGGCGAACTCCAAGCGGCACTCATTGAGCAGCGAGGGGAACGATTTGCCGAAATACTGTTGCAAAAGCTGGCTCACGCGCGGCAAACTTAACTCCAGATAGTCGGCCAGATCCTGCGCAGTGATTTGCCGGATGTGGTTGCGTTTTATAAAATATTGAATCCGCTCTTTGCGCCCGGTTTTATTGTGTTCGACTTCTTCCTCCAGCAAGGCAACGGTTTTTTGCTGAATCAAAAGACAAAGCGGCAGCAGCTGCCGGAGCCGGGCGGTGTTAAGAACCGGAAGTGCGGCGGCCCGGGCGGCCAGTGGCGCGGAGAAACATTTGTCCGGCGGCTGGATGTAATGTAAATGCATCCGATTGACCGAGTCTTCCAGTTGAAACGGTCCGGCAAAGATGAATCCCTCCGGCAAATTGTACTTGGAGATCGGGAGCACCAGCTCCACGACGTTGGCGTGGCATTGCTTCAATAGCCAATCCTGACCTCCGGCAACATCGTGGATGATGCGGGTGTCGCAATAGAGGCAGTTGTTGAAATAACGTCCTTTGACCGCTTCGCAAAACGGGTTGCGGTGTTCCATCGGGAAGTTGTCCCGGCCAAAAAGGGCGATGATATCACCCGAGGAGTCGTAACAGCAGAGGTGACAACCGAATAACTCCTCAATTGCGTTGACGGCCTCAAGCAAAGACAATATCGCCGGAGTCGGCATGATGTTTCCTTTCTTGGCGCGGACAATATGTTTTATAAAATTGCCGAGGGCCGGACGCGAAGGGGGATGAAATTTCCCTTTTGTCCATTGAGTCGATCATTTTGTCCATTTTATTTTTTTATCTTTATAGTATAATATATTGTGTAATCAAGGAAATACAACCGGGAAACACAGGATTGAACCCCAAAGATGATATTTTGTCCGGAGTTTCTTTTTTTTATTGATTGATGGCATATCCGCCGCCATTTTTTTATTTTAAAAGGAGCCGTCATAAAAATTATATGATATAATATTATACAATAATTATATTTTTGTATATTGTCAAGAGCGGCGAAATGCTCTATAATATAAATAAATGCAAAACTTTTTTTGATTGTAACAGGACATCACCGGAAAAGGAAAGGGAAAACCATGAAACATTGTGCCGTTAAGCAACAGGAAAGAGAAACGAAGATGAAACGCGGTATCTTTACATTGATAGAGTTATTGGTGGTGATTGCGATCATCGCGATTTTGGCCTCGATGCTGCTGCCGGCGTTGAATAAGGCGCGGGTCAAGGCCAAGAGTATTTCGTGTCTCAATAATCTCAAACAGCTCGGGGTTGCCGTTACCAGTTACACCGATGTCTCCGGCGGTTTTTTGCCGCCGTGTTTAAACGCGACCAGCAGCCGGGTTTCCACCGATTTTTTGATCAACAGCAAGCTTGCCGCGTTAAAGGATTTCACGTGCCCGGAGATGACGACGCCGTTGACTTCGACCTGGCTGACCCATTTGGGGTATAATGTGGGATTGCGCAAGGATGATTACAACTCCTACAAGTTGTCGCAGACCAAACACCCCTCGATCAAAATTTTGATGGCGGACGTCTGGCTCAATACTACCGCGGCCAATGTGCCGGACGTCAACAAAGGCTGTTTTCGCTTTACCGGCAACGCCGACGCGTGGGGCAACACTGCCTACGGCCGCCCGGCACCGCGCCACGGGATGCGCTGCAATTTGCTTTGGCTGGACGGCCATGTGAGCTCGGTCGGCATCAAAACATCGATGTACTATCCCAAAGAGTTTCCGATTGGATGCATTACCTCCGGCCCCGCCGACGTCAGACACCGTTTGTATTGGAATGAGTAATTTGTCACGATCTTTGCCGGGTGGAGATTGTGAAATGTGTTATAAAATTTTTGAGGAGATCAGGGAATGAGTTTTTCGGCAACGCAAATGGACAAGGTTTGTGAATACATCCAAAGTCACTGGCAAGAGAGTGTCCATGATGACTGCAAAAATCCGCCGCCCAATAATGTCGTAGCATTGCCGGTTCCACATACGGTGCCGTGTCTCCACGGCCATTTTCCGGTGTTTTTTTACTGGGACACCTACTTTACCAATGCCGGGTTGCTGGCGCAAAACCGGCTCGACTTGGCCAGGAGCAATTGCGAGGCGATGGCGTGGCTCATTGAGCGCTACGGATTTATCCCCAACAACACCTTTCGCAGCGATCACAATCGGTCGCAGCCGCCGTATCTGAGCTTGATGATCCGCGAAGTATACGAGCAAAGCGGCGACCGCCAATGGTTGACGCGTATGGCGGCGGCGGTCAAAAAAGAGTATCAGTTTTGGATGACCGCCCGGTTTTCGCCATTGGGGCTCAACCGTCACGGCGAACATGCCGAGCGCGGCTTTTTGCTGCGTTTCTACAACGGATTGTTGCACAACCGGCTGGGACTCGCACTGGAGATCGGCGATCAGCAAAAAATCGAGCTCAGCCGCAGGTATTTGTCCGAAGCCGAAACCGGCTGGGATTTCAATCCCCGTTTTGAGCAGCGCTGCCCGGACTTTTGTCCGGTGGATCTCAACAGCAATTTGTGGAGGTACGAAAAAGATCTGGCTTTTTACGCCCGCGAAACCGGTATCGGCGATGCCGCATATTTTGAGGAGATGGCCGAGCGCCGGCAGGAGCTGATTTGCCGGTATTTATGGAATCAGGAGCGCGGCATGTTTATGGATTTTGATTATGTCAATATGAAAAGCTCCGCTGTCGCCAGTCTGGCCTCGTTTCACCCCTTGTGGCTGGGGTTGGCGACCGAACGCGAGGCTGCGCTCACAATGGATCAACTGCCGCTCTTTGAGTGCGAACACGGCTTGGCGGTGTGCGAAAAAATTGCGTCAAGCGTTTATTACCAATGGGGTTACCCCAACGGCTGGCCGCCGTTGACAATGACGGTGGCGCAGGCCCTGATGCGCCATGGCCGCCGGGAGGATGCCCGGCGAGTCGCCAGCAAATATATCGACTGGGCGCTCCGCTACTTTGAGCGTACCGGCCAACTTTGGGAAAAATTTGACGCGGTCACCGGCACGCTTGCCGGAGGCGAATACGAGGCGCAGCCGATGATGGGCTGGAGCGCCGGGGTGCTGGTCAAAATGATTGAGCTTTGGCGGAGTCAAAAATGAAAAAATATCTGTCGGCACTGGCAATGCTCCTTGGCGCGTTTTGTCTTGTTGCCGCCACTCCGGCGGTGTTGTCGGAGTGGAGCGGCGCGATTGCTCCCAAGGTCCCCGGCAACGTCGGGTTATATGTTGACGGAAGCACTGGGGCCAAGGCGACCTTGTCATATGACAGTAATATTGTTTCCGCCGCGGGGACCGGCGCTTTGACGCTCAGGATTGATGCCATGGCTGCTCAACCTGCCGGTCGCTCCATCCAAATGTGGTTTATGTACCCCAAGGGCGTGGCGGCGGGTAAAACTTACCGGGTTTCGCTTTTGATCAAAGCCGACCGACCGATCACAGTCAAGCCCAGAATTTTGCAGGACGGCGGCAGTTACGGCGCCATCGGCGAGCCGGGCGAGACCGAAGTCGCGCTCAATAGCGAATGGACCAATTTTGTGTTTGAGTTTGTCGGCAATGACGGATTTAAAGATAAACCGGTGCGGGTGACGACGCTTGGCGGACTTGGGATGTTTGAGCCGGGGACGGTCGTCAGCGTGGCGAGTTGGAAATTTGAGATGTTGGATACGCCCAAAGCAGCGCTCGCCCCTGCCGCGCCGGATACGTCCTTTACACTGGCGGCCAACGGATTTGTCCAATGGTATCAGCTGGGGGAGGAAATCGTTTTTACGTTAAAAAAGGGGAGTCTTCCCCCGGCAATGCAAACCTTGACCGGCAAAATTTATGATGTCAAAGGTCGTTTGGTCGATAGCGTTACAGTCGACAAAGCAGCCTTTGCCGCCAGCGGCTGGCGCTGGAAGCCCGCCCGGGCCGGGTATTATGAGATCGTTTTTGAATACCGCACCGCGTCGTCGCCGGAGCCTTTGGCGGTCGCCGAGTCGTACTCGATGACCATCCCCAGGTCGGAGACGGTCGTCAAGTTCCCCCGCGACCGCTTTTCCGTTGCGGTTGCGCCGGGCGCGCCGCGCCCGCCCGCGGAGCGCTGTCCGTACTTTGGTTTCAGCTCGTTTGGCGAGTGGGGCTCTTTTGGGATGGCGAATCTGGTCGGGTTTGACTTTGTGCGGCTGTTTATTCCCTGGGGCACCATGGACATGAATCCCGAAAAAGCCGTTGAGACGGCCAAGGGCCAATACCAGTGGGCCGGGCTGGACGAGCAAATTGCCGCCGCCGACCGCTACGGCTTTGATATTGTCGGCACCGTCATGGGGACCCCGCGCTGGGCGTCGTCCCGCCCGGAGGCGACCGAGCGGCATGTGCATGTCCCCGGCTGGTCGTCTTACGCGCCCGAAAACATGGATGACTTCGGCGACTTCTGCCGCGCACTGGCACTGCGTTATGGTAAAAAAGTGCACACGTGGGAGCTCTGGAATGAGCCGCATTTGCCGGGCTACAGCTGTTATTGGCTGGATACCCCGGAGAATTTTGTGAGATTGCTCCAGTCCGGTTATCAGTCGATCAAAGCCGTCCAGCCGGATGCGGAGATTTGGTACGGCGGGCTGGTCGGCATGAAATCAATCGCTTTTTACAAAGAAACCATGCGGCTGGGCGCCGGGCGCTGGTTTGACAAATTGGCGCTCCATGGCGGGATGGTCAATGCCAAACGCTTTCATCAACTCAATCTTGAGTGCGGCTTTCCCGCCAAGCCGTGGGTAAACTCGGAGGATCACGCCATTTTAAAGGGCAACGGCAGCGGGCAGCACGTCGCGCCGGAAACCGTCATCGCCAAAGAGCTGATCTGCGATTTTATATATCAAATGAAGCACGGCGCACAAAAAATCACCTTGTTTGAAATGCGCGATCTGGTGGACCGCGAGGTGATCCCTTATTCGGAAAAAGCCGGGATCATGTGGCATTGCGCCGGGCTTTTCCGGCAGCGGCCGCGTTATGAGCCCAGATACGTTGCGGTCGTCGCCCGCACTTTTTTGGATCAGCTGGATAAAACCATTGCTTATCAGGGCGAATTTGTCTCCGGGGTGGAGAAAACCGTGGTGCTCCAAAGCGGCGGCAAATCTATGCTCGTAACGTGGAGCGACGGCAATACGCCGTCTCCGGTTGCTCCGGAAATCGCCGCAATGCGTTTGCCGTCGTCGCAAATGATTGACGCCGAGGGGCGCAATGTGCCTTTGGATGCGTTGTTGGAGCCGGGGATTTTGTACTTTATCCGGGACGTTGATGTAAAACAAATGCCGGATTGCAAGGATGAGGTATTGATTTCCGAAAACGACAAAAAGCAGCGGACGTTTGGGGTCATCAAGGGGCACGGCAACCGCCGAGCGTTGTTTGCCTCGGTCAATGACCCGGTGAGCGCTCAGGCACTTTGGAATCAAAGCGACTGGAATTGGGTGCCGATTATGAACCCCGACGCCGGGGCGGGGGATTTCCGGGCGCGTTTCGCTCTCGGCGTCACGGATGCGGGCTTTGACCTTGCTGTGGCGGTGGACGACAAGGTGGCTTCACCGCAACAATCCGGCACGCAATATTGGAATGAGGACAGCGTACAATTTGCTCTCGATACGGCCGGGATGGGTTTTCCCGGCGACCAGGTGGAGTTTATCGCAGCACAGACCCCCAATGGTCCGCGGTTGATCAAAAATATGGCGGCACGCATCGGCGGGGCATTGCCCGACCGCTTTACCCGCGCCGGTCAGCCCCTCCAATACGGCAGCATCGCCGTGGAGCGTCAAAATCACCAAACACTCTACAAAATCCACGTCGACTGGACGGAGTGTTACCCTTTGACTTTTGACTCCGGCCGGGTTGTGCGCTTCTCCATTTTGGTCAACAACAATGACGGCAAGGGCCGCGCCGGTTATCTGGAGTGGGGCGGCGGCATCGGCGGCGATAAGGATCCGGCGATGTACGGTGATGTCATATGCGATCAATAATCTCCGTTTTTTGTGTCATCTTTTGAACCCGCGGCCGGCGATTTTTCGCCGGCCGTTTTTTGTCGGCGACATTGTATTTGGCAAATCACGGGTTATATTAAATTGTCCTTTCACAATTAAATCAGGGTTTTCATCATGGCTCAAGCAAGATTGCGAAGTCTCCGTCCGGTTGTCATCTATCTGTTATTTTTTATGTTGACGCTGTCGTCTTTGGTTGCCGCCCAACCGCTCGCCAAGGCGGAGTTTGCGCCGGAGTGGCATCTTTTTGTGAGCGATGCCTTGACCGCGGAGGATGCGGCCAAAGTAACCTGTGACGATTTGGAGCTCAAGCTGGCCAACGGCGAAGTCGTCAGGGCTGATATTTATCGTGCCCAAAATCATCTGATTGATTTAAGCAAATACTTTGCATCGGACCCCAAGGTCAAGCGCCGGGCGATTTTGGTCGGAAGTTTTACGGCGGAGCGGCCGGGGCCGGTTTTGCTGGGGGCGGGCGGCGACTGGTGGTTTGACTGCCTCGTCAATCAAGTCTCCGTCGGCAATACGCTGCAAAACGGCAACGGTGTCAAGCCGGTTGCCGTCACCAATCACTTGTTTGTCGCCAACGCCGTCAAGGGCAACAATACCGTGGCGGTGTGGCTCCTTTCCGGTTCCGCCGGGTGGAGTTTTGCCGTTGCAGCATTGGATGACCCCAAGTTGCTGCGCCGGGTGAAACCGCTGCAATTTGCGGATGATGCCCCGGAGTTATTGCACGGCCCATGGATGGCGGAGTATCCGTCAACGGTCAAATTTTCTTACATTTCCGCCGGTAATGTCGCTTCGGCTGTTGATTACCGGATCCAAGGCTCGACCGGGTGGACCCGCGTTTATGAGCTTGTAGGGGGGCAAATGCGCCGGGACCGGGATTGGCACTGTCAGGAGCTGACCGGGTTGCGGCCGGATACGGTTTATGAGCTTAGGATCGTATTTTTTGACCCAGAGCGCGCCGGGGAAGTGATTGAACCGGGAGTTTACACCTTTCGGACGGCCAAAACCCCTGGCTGCGCAGTGAATTTTTTGGCGTTGGGCGATACTCAGTTGCCGCGCGAAGAGAAGCGCCGGGTACTTACACTCTTTCAAGACAAAATCGGTCTCAATCAAATGGATTTTATGGTGTTGATCGGCGACCTTGACAACGGTTATGATAACGCATATCAAATGTGCTTCGACGGATTTTTGGATGAGTTGGCCAAAGCGCCGCGCCTGATCCCGTTTTACTTTGCCCGCGGAAATCATGAATATCGCGGCCGCGAGACCAATTTGCTCTATGAACTTTTTGCGGGTGATACCGGCCAAAGTTATTATGCCTTTCAACAGGGGGAGGCATTGTTTATCGTCCTTGACTCCGGCGAGGACAAAGCGCCGTCGGCATCGGCGCCTTACACGTTGTGGAATCGCGAGGACATTCATCAGCAAGCGCAAAAACAATGGTTTGAGCAATTGCTCAAGAGTCCGCTTTACCGTGACGCCAAATTTCGGATTGTACTCTCCCACGGCTCGATATATGCCAACGGGAGCTCGTACATGGTCAACCGTTACCGCCAATTGATCGGCGATGCGTTTGACAAAGCAACGCCGGAGGCAAGGATTCACTTGTGGATTGCCGGGCATACCCATAGCTATACCCGAACCCGTCCGGGCTCGGACGAGTATCTGGCGTTTGCGCCCATCTCCGGCATGACCGGGGGCAAAAATTTCCCGTATACGATTTTGGTCGAGGACGGGCCCGGCAACACCGGGGTCGATACCTCCGGGGCGGCGGTCAGGATTGACAACGATTTGATCACGGTCAAATCGCTGACCCCGGAGGGGCGGTTGCTCGACTCTTTCACCATCGACGTCAACGGCAAAGTGACCGATTTGGCGCGCGACCCCGCGGTCAAGCAATTTTCGGGCGCCGAAGATAAAAAATGACGGCTCCCGGCAGGAGAGAAAGACTGCCGGAAGCCGCCGGGATGATACAAATTAACTCACTAAAAGCTTGGTGCCGATTTGCAGCAGCGAGCCAGTTTGATAGAGGATCAGTGTCACCGCATAGGCCAGAGTGAGGAGGCCCCCAGCCTCGACGGCGGCCATCGTCCACGAGTTGAGCTCGCGCTTGATGACTGCCAGCGTTGCCAGACAGGGGATCGACAAGAGACAAAAGACCATGATGCAAAATCCCTGCAACGGTGTGTAATTGGCGATCAAACTCTCGCGCAGCGGCTGTGACTCTTCGTCGGCTTCGCCCGCGGCGTAGAGGATGCCCAGTTGCGAGACAAAGACCTCTTTGGCCGCCAATGCGCCGATGGAGGCGGTGGTCAGTTTCCAGTCAAACCCGATCGGGCGAAACAATGGCTCCAGCGCGTGACCGACGCGGCCGGAGACGGTGTATTCCATGGCCTCGGCTTGTTGCTCGTTTTGGAGCGCGGCGACTTCGTTGTTTAAGGCTTGAGCGGCGGCGATGACCGGCTTTTGGGCGTCGGTCAAATCCGTTTGGGCCAAAGACTCCAGCGCTTCGGCAGGGATGGCTTTGGTCGTTTTGACTTCGGCCAAAACATCGTCGGCAAGGAGTTTGCCGTCGGCCAGGATTTGGATCTGCGCGTCGGTGAGGCTCTTGGCCGTTTGCACTTGCGCGATGGCGGCGTCATAGTCTTTGCCGAACTCGGTTTTTTGGGGGTAAGTATTGCAGACAAAGAGGAGGATGCTCGTCAAAAGGATGATCGTCCCCGCTTTTTGGAGGTACATCCGCCCGCGGTCCCACATGTGGAGCATAAGACTCTTAACGGTCGGCATGCGGTAGGTGGGAAGCTCCATCAAATACACTTCGCCGTCACCCTTAAAGATGGTCGATTTCATAATGCGCGCCGCCGCCAGCGCCACGATGACGCCAAAGAGATAAATGATCCACATCATCAGCGCCTGATACTTTTCGGCAAAAAAGGCCGGGATGATCAAAGCATAGATCGGCAGCCGCGCGCCGCAGCTCATCAAGGGAAGCACCATCACGGTAACTTTGCGGTCGCGTTCGGACTCAATCGTGCGCGCCGCCATGATCGCCGGGACCGAGCAGCCGAAGCCGAGCACCAGCGGCACAAACGAGCGCCCCTGAAGCCCGAATTTGCGCATCACGCCGTCCATGACAAAAGCGGCGCGGGCCATGTAGCCGGATTCCTCCAAAATGGCGATTGCAAAAAAGAGAAACAAAATATTGGGCAAAAAGACAATGACCCCGCCCACGCCGCCGATGATTCCGTCGGTGAGCATGGCGCGCACAAAGGGCAATGTTTCCGGACTCCACACCGCCTTGACCGAGTCGCTCAAAAAGCCGAAAAAGTCCTCGATGTAACCCATAAACGGGTCGGCGGCGGTAAAGGTAAACCAAAATGTGAGATAGATGATCAAAAAGAAGAGCGGCAGCCCCAGATAACGGTTGGTCATCACCGTGTCGATCCGGTCGGAGATTTCGCGGCGCTTCTCCTGGGTCATGCTGATGGTGTCGCGGCAGGCTCCCGCCAGCATTGCATAACGGCGGTCGGCCATAAAGGTTTCGGCCTCGATGGCGTGCTTTTGACGCAGGTGTTTGATCTGGGCATTTACTTCGTCATGGACGGGGGCGAACTCGGGGAAACTCATCACCGCCGCGTCGTTTTCCAAGAGTTTGATCGCAAAAAAGCGCGTCGGGATGTGACCGTACCGGCTGAGTTTGAGCTCATCGATTTTGTCGGCGACGGCATGGATGGCATTGTCAAAATCGTCGCCGTAAGTGAGCATCGGTACGCCGTGATGCTCCAACTCGGTCAGTGTCTGAGCGAGTTGGAGTAACAGCGGCTTGACCCCCTCGGTTTTGCAGCCGACCGTTTGGACGATGGGAGAGCCGAAATACTTCTCCAGTTTGGGAATATCGTATTGTATCCCCTTTTTTCGCGCGTCGTCGCTCATGTTAAATGCGAGCAGTATCGGGATGTGGAGCTCGGCCAGCTGGGTGGTCAGATACAAGCTGCGGCGCGGGATGGTCGAGTCGATGACGTTGATCACTAAATCGATCCCCGGTTTGGTAAGCTCGTTAAATACGACCTCCTCCTCGGGAGAGTTGGAGGATAAGGAGTACACCCCGGGGAGGTCCACAAGCTCAATTACCATATCATTGAGGACCAAAGAGCCGGATTTGCTTTCCACCGTGACACCGGGATAATTGCCGACATGCTGACGCGCTCCCGTGAGCGCATTAAAAATACAGGTCTTGCCGCAATTGGGGTTGCCGGCAAGCGCGATGCGAAAATGTTGTTTCATCTTATTTGACCTCTTGCTTTAACACTATTTGGGCGGCGTCGTCGCGGTGGAGCGCCATACTGGTCTCCATAACTTTGACCCGGATCAGCCCGCCGAAGGGGGCATGGGCCTCCATCAGGAGCTCGGTGCCCGCCACCAGCCCCACGTCGGCGAATTTTTTGCCGCCGCGCGACTCGGGCATGATTTTTACGATGGTCGCGGTGGCGCCGACCGGGAGCTCGGCCAGCGTCATTTCGTCAGCGGCGGGGACACGGTATTGGGGAACGTGGGACGGCGCACGGCCGCATTCGCATTCACATTTTTTGGCATTCATTTTGATATCCTTTATTTTACGGTTAAAAAACTTTGGCGACCCCGGCGGCGGGAGTTACGGGATGCCGCCTGGGTCCCGGGGGAACTATTGCCGGTCGGGGTCAAGGTAATACTGGCGGTACCCAAAGGTATTGCTGTCCCCGGCTTTTTTGAGTTTTTCGTCAATTGCCTTGATTTGATCGCGATCGGCTTGGGCGAGGACTTCGCCGGGGCGCACCGGCACGACTTCGGCCACCACCAGCAATTGCGAGCGCTTGGTCGATTCGGTCTCGGTGGAGAAAAGCCAGCCGAGGCCGGGGATGTCTTTTAAGAGCGGGATGCCGTTGGAAACGCTGACCACGTCGCGCTTCTCCAAGCCGCCGATCACGAGCTTGGTTCCCTGATTGGAGATCATAAAGTTGGACTCGACATTGGTCCCCAATTGGATGCGCGCCTCGCCGTTGGACTTGTAGCCGATCAAAGAGCTGTTGGAGACACTCAGGTCGACCATCGTCGCTTTTTCGGAGATGGACGGAGTGAGCGTCATCCGGAAACCGAACTCATTGGAGGCGGTGAGGTTGATCTTGTTGCCCTTCAAAGCGGCGATGTTGTTGTTGGTATAATCAACCGGGGTCATCGTCCAGGTGTAAGTCCCGATGGCGTCGTCGGCAAGGGCAGTGTAGCTGTTGACCTCGGCGTAGCTCGCTTTGACCGAGTTGCCGACGTTTTGACCGTTGACCGTAAAGGTGCCGTTTTGCACGGTGAGAAAGTATTCGGCCTCGACGCCGACGGCAGTTTTGAGGATGGTCACGGTGGCGGTGGCGCCGCCAACCGCGTCAGAGCCGGTAACGCGGATCGCTTTGCCGGAGGAGGTGAGGGCGTTAAGCACATAAACTTCCTCGCTGGTCCAACCGGCGACCGGGGTTTTGCCCTGCGGGGGATCGGCGACAAAGGTGGATTCAGGCAGATAAAGGTATCCTTCCGTGTATTCCCCGGCGTCGATCGGCTCGGCGGTTGCCAAAAAGACCTGGCTGGTACGCTCGATCGCCGCCGGAGTGTGGTTGCGGGCGGTGAGTTCACTTTTGTGCAATACTTTGGCCTTGCCTTTGCTGGTCAAAAAGTCGATGTATTTGGTATTCCACTTGGGGTTGAAATTGTAATATTTGGTGTCCGACCAGCCAGTGCCGTTGGTCAGCGTCGAGCCGTCGGGGGCGTAATTTTGCATAAAACGGGCGCCGCCGTTAAAGAGGTCGATGCCGTCGTTGTTTTTCCACGCCTGAAAGTCGATGCCGAGCTTGGTGTCATTTTCGGCATAGATCTCGTACACGGTGATTTTGGCGCGGATTTCGGGGTAGGGGATATCGTAATTTTTGAGCGCTTCGCCGATGTTTTTGCGCGAAAACTGGGTGGTTTTGAAAAACATCAAATTGAGCTCCCCGTCGCACTTGATCCGGTCGGAGCCGCCGATGTTTTCGGTCACGTCCTCCGAGACATCGGCCCCGGCGGCGTGTACCATCGATTTGAGCTCAAGCGCCGAGCGGTAACGCGGACTGTAAAGGTACATCGGTTGTCCCGTCACTGATATTACTTTGGGCTTGTCGAGTTCGGCGACGATGCTGTCGATGCCTTGACCGTTGGTGCTGTCCTCAAAGCGGTAATCCTCAGCCGACACCATCAAAATCCCGGTGCCGTCGTTGTACTTGATCGCCTGAATCCCGGTGTCGGAGCTGTCTACCATCCGCGATTGCACCATCTGGCGCAAATACCCGCGGATTTCGTAGGGGTCGGCGTTTTGCAAAACATAGGTTTTGGTTACCACATCCGGGTCGACGTTGTCGCGGACAAAATGGATGACCTGTGTCTCTTTGTCCACCTGGACATTGAGTTTGGCCTCGACTTGCGTATCGCGGTAGGGGGCGCTGGCGTCACCGGCAAAGACGGAGCCGGCGCAAAAGACGGCAGCGGCCGCCAAAGAAAAATGTTTCATGATATTTTATTTCCTTTACAATTGCTGATTTATTTTTTTGCCAACTCGTCAAATTCGCTCATCATTCCGGTTTGGATGTCCTCGTTGATGCAGACGGGGACGGCGCGGGCGGTGACAAAATAACTGGTGGTCTCGGCATTATTGGTGGTAGTGCCGAAAATATATTTGAGGACCGGCAATTCGCAGAGAAACGGCACTCCGATGGTTTGCTCGACTTGGCTGGTATTTTGCCAGCTTGTAAGCAGTTTCTCCTCTTCAAAATCCAAGGTGACGTACGCGGCGGTGTTGGTGTTTTCGGAGATTTCGCCTCCTTGACTGTTGCGCTCGACGACATTGGCGCCGGTGAGCGTGTAGCCAAAGTTGACCACGCCTTTTTTGTCGGCGGTGATCACCGCTTCGCTGATGGCGGCCTCCAGCGAGGCATTACCGCCGACCGCGACGCTGGTGCGCTGATCCTCGTCCTTGAGAATGTTTTGGTACTCGGGCGAAAAGGAGACCTTAAAAACTTTATCCGGCGTGTTGGAGACGGTTAAGCTTGCGGTGCTGTTGATCGTCGCTTTGCCGTTTTGCTGCAACAAACGCACAAAACTCAGGTCAAACGCCGGAGCGGTGTACATCCCGCCGACGCCGTAAGAAAAGTTGCCAAAGAGATCAATCCCGGTTTGGGTGAGCTCGTTAAACATCGACTCGGCGACATTCATCCCTGCCGCCTGATAACCGGCCTCAAAGAGGTTTAACCCGGGCCCGTTTTTCCATGCCAGGTAATCGATGCCGACGTCAGTGAGATCGCTGTCGCGCACTTCGTAAATTTTTAACTCGATCCGGGTCTGCGGGATTTCCTTATCAAGCCACTCCAGTTTTTGTTTGATGTCCGCCACGCGGTAAGGGGTGTCTTTAAAGTAAAACATGTTGGTCTTGCGGTCGAGCCGGACACGGCTGTCCAACACCGAGCTGGCCACCTGACCGCCGACGATGATGCGCTTCATCGAGGACGCGGCGCGAAATTGCGGCTTGTAAGTGCCGTAGGCAATCCCGGTCCCGGCGATGTTGGTGCCGAATTCATTCATCGCGCCGGGCCGGTCGAGCGCCGTGATCATTTCATCAATGTAGGGCATCATATCCTGAGGCGTGGTGACAATCAGCAACTGCCGATCATTGGCCTGATCCTCGAGGCGGCCCACGGTTGACACGGGGTCAAAGCGGATGACCGCGCTTTTGACAAAAGGGGCCAGGTCGGCGGCTTTGGTGTGCTTGAGCTCGTAAAATTTGCTTACCATATTGTTTTGGGCGTCGTCCTGCATAAAGGTGATTTTTTGCACCTTTTCGCCTGCTTCTTTGATTTCGGCGGGAGTAAACGGCTCGACGGCGGTGGCGGGTATTTCCTCCGCCATACCGGGAAGGATGCTGCTGGCCGCGACGACGGCAAACAGACTTTTAAAAATTTCTCGTTTCATTGGGTTTCCTTGCATTATCTTGTATTTTTGTTTAAAAAAGGGTTTCAAATTTATAGCCGATTACGGCTGCTTTGCCGTTGATGGCGGCAGTAGACACATAAAAAACGCGGTCAATCAAACTTGTGTTGTGTTTGACGCGGCGTTCCACAGTGACTTTCCAAAGCTCGGTGCGGTAAATGCCGCCACGCTCCAGGGTGTCGAGGTGCTTAAAACTGACGATTTGATCATTTTTTTGATCGAGATCGGCGCAGAGTTTGCGAAAGGCGGCTTCAGGGGTCGATTGCCGCAAATCAGGAGCAAAATTTTGGCTGAAGTGGCCGTAATTTTGCGCTTGCAATCCTTGCAGCATGGCGTTGCCGAGGAGTGGAGAGCCGGTTTGCTCTGCGGTTGGTTGTGCGGTGTCGGCTGACTTGTCGCCAGTCATTTGGGCGCATCCGGCTGCTGTAAGTGCGAGTGCGATTATCAGCAGTGCTGTCATCCAATGTTTCATATCTTGTCTCCGGGTTGTTTGATTTATAATTAGATGCGTCTAATTTGCAGAGCAAAAAAAGAGACCTGAGTCGCGTTTCTTATGGCTGCTGATTAGATGCGTCTAATTTGATTGTTCTTAAAAAAGCACGTCCTTGTTGAAAAACGTGCTTGTTTCGGGATTACGTCATATAATATAATCCGGGAAAATGATTTTTCAATTAGACTAGGCTAATTTTTTTGAAAATTTTTTATCCGGTGATAAAACATCATAAATTAATCGCAAAAAAAGCAAACCGCTATTGACATTGCATGTGGTTTGTGGTATAATAAAATTGTATTGTATGTTATTGTATGGTTGATGGAGAAAAGCAAATGCACACTGACGAGTCAAAACCGATTTATCTCAAAATCCGCGAGGATTTACTGCGCGATCTGGAGGTTAATTGCAATAAAAAACTGCCCTCCGAGTTGGAGCTGTGCCGTCGTTATCAGGTTTGCCGCACCACGGTGCACAAAGCCTTGGAGTATTTTTTGGAAAATGACATGATCGTCCGCCGGGCGGGCAAGGGGAGTTTCTTCCGCGATGAGGTGCTCCGGCGGAGCACCGCCGTCAAGCGGGTCTGGGGGGTCATCCGCCAGGACTGGGAGACTTGGGACACTGATTACTACTTTTGCAGCGTGATTCAGGGACTGATGAGCGCTTTGGGGCCGGAGTGTCAATTAAGCTTGGAGCAATACTCCGAGTCATTGCTGTACAAACTCTTGAGCGATCCCGAAGCCGCCAGTATTTGGATTTCACCCGAAGCAACTGAAATCGCCGCCATGAAGCAATTGGCCGCCGCCGAGCGGCTGGCAGTGGCGGTCAACCGTCAGGTTGCTTACCCGGGCATCCGCACGGTATCGATCAATCATACTGTCGCGGGCAAAATTGCCGTCCGCGAGCTGGCCGCCGCCGGCCACCGCCGGGTTTGCGCCGTGTATTTGGAGTCCGAGCAGGCCTTTTACGGAAAGATGCGCGAGGGGATGGCTGCCGCCGTACAAGCTGAGTCTCTTCCGCTCTCGCTGGAAGAGGCGATGGTGCCGCAAGCTGACTGGCATCAGGGGGCGGTTGCACTGTTTGACCGGTTGCTGGCAAAGGGCGAGAGCGTATTTTTGATCCACACCACCAGCTTGGTGCCGCTGTTTTTGGCCGAATTGGAGCGTTGCGGCCGCCGGTTGGGGCGCGATGTCTTTTTGCTGGTCTACGGCGACAGTTTTAACTTTGAGCGCGATCAGGTGAGCTCTTTGCGCCAGCCGGGCATGAAATTGGGGATTATCGCCGGCAAGGTCGCCCGCCGCGAGGAGAGCGCTAATGAGTATTTGCTTGATGACCTTGAGGTCGTGCGGCGCGGTTCTTTATACCCGCAAAATCAGTTGTTAAGTCAATAGCTTCCATAAAGAAAGGGGAAATTTTTATGAAACAGGCCGCCAAATTATTTACATTGATCGAGTTACTGGTAGTTATTGCGATCATCGCCATCCTTGCATCCATGCTCTTGCCGTCGCTCAACAAGGCGCGCGACCGGGCATCCGAGATCAGCTGCCTTTCAAGTTTAAAGCAATTGATGCAATATGAGCAAATGTACGCCGACGACAACAAAGGCCGGGTGCAAACCTATGTCTGGTACACGCAACCGGGATTTTTAAAAAATTTTGGCACTACCGATGCCTCCAAAATTCCCAAAGGGTTGTATTGCGCCCGCTCCAAGGCGGTGTTGACCGCAAGCCCCGATTTGGGCAAAAGTTACGGGATCAACGCCGACGGCTTCCGCAGCAATGCCGCCTACGGCTTTGACGGCTCGCGCACGGCGGTGGCCGCCGACAATTATTATATGACGCAAAAAGTCAAGGCTCCTTCGCGACGCTTTTTGTTGGCCGACGGCGATGACTGGTGGTTTGCCTACAGCCGCACACTGCAAACGTGGCTCACCAAGACGCCGGACAGTATGAATCCCGCTTATCGTCACGGCAACTACGGACTCAACGCCGCCTTTTGGGACGGGCACTCCGAGCGGCGCGATTACCGCAATTTTCAATACGATCTCTCGGCCGAAAACAAAGCCTTGTGGTCGACTTACAGTAAATAATCAGAGGAAAGAGTATCATGCGTTATCTTTTGGCGGCAGTGGCCGCATGTTGGTTTGCTCCCGCGCTTTTTGCCGGGGAGGTTACGGTCACGGTCGATGCCGGTCACGTGAAAGGGCCGGTCCGCGAGCTCGTTTTCGGCCATAACTTTGAGGCGGGCGACAGCCGCGGGCTTTTCAGCTTGCCAGCCACGGCTCCGGAGCCGCGCAGTTTTGAGGTAGCCTACGCTCAGGGGTACTGGGACCCCGTTAACCACCGCCCGGCGGTTGGCGTGGTCGAGGCCATCAAACAGTTTCCGTTTGGCGCGTTGCGCTACCCCGGCGGCTGCCTCGCCCACAATTTCCGGTGGAAGGAAACCGTAGGCCCGCTCGCCGAGCGCGGCAGCGGCAACTGGTCCTTTGGCCTGGATGAGTATTTGCAGCTTTGCGCCGCTTTAAAGTGCGAACCGCAAATCATTGTCACCGATTACGGTTTGGATGCGAGTCTTATCCCGCAGGACGCCGCCGATTTGGTCGAGTATCTCAACTTACCCGCCGAGCCCAAGTACCCGTGGGCGATGAAGCGCGCGGCCAACGGGCACAAAGAGCCCTACGGCGTCAAATATTTTGAAATCGGCAACGAGAGCAGCCACGGCAACCACGCCAACAAGCCGTTTCGTCGCTACACTCCTGAGGAGTACGCCAACTATTTTAACGCCACCGTCAAAGCGATGAAAGCCATTGACCCGTCGGTCAAAACCGGCTATGTATTGGACGGCCCCGAGACCGGTTGGGACAAATATGTCGTCAAGCATTGCTCTGCTTTGGCCGACTTTGCGATTGTCCACAGTTATTACCCGCGGGTGGATGCGATGACGCCCGAGGTTGCTTTTTCGGCCGCGATGTCCGGCGGCCCGCAGTTTGACCACCTTTTAGGCGCTTACCGTCAGGAAATCCGCGAGGGTGGCGGGCGTGATTTGCCGATTGGATTGACGGAGTTTAACATCAACTCAATTTCCGGCAAACCCGATGCGATGCGCTTCAGTTTTTTGGCCGGGATGCAAAATGCCGAAACCTGGTGCAAGCTCACCGACCCGGCGCAAAATATTTTGATGGCCAACTACTGGTTTCTCCTTAATGCGATGTACGGTGTGGTGGTGACCATCCCCGACAGCGCGGCGATTGCCAAGGATTACGACGGCAAAGTGGTGTCTTACAAGGCGGCGGCCCGCTTTTTTATGACCTTAAAAAATTACACCGGAAGCCAAGTAGTGGGGTGTCAGGTCTCCGGAGCTCCCCGGTTTGAAGCCGCATCCGCGCCCGGTATTTTGGCCTCGCGCGGCAACAAGCTTGACATGGGCGGCGACGCGAGGGCGGCGATGGTGGACCAATATGATTTTTCGCGCTTTGACGCCTTTCGCGATCATCTCAAAATCGCGGGCGGCAATGAAACCAAAACCTTGACGGTTGAGATCAAAAATTTTGACAAAGAGGCCTACCCGGTCTTTGCCTTTGTCCGCCGCCCGTCCGCGATTGCGCCCGGCAAGGCTTGGACGGCGGAGGTATCGTTTGAAGCGAGATTCATTCCCGACGCCGGCAATGCCGGGACGGGCACCCTCGGCTTGGGGCTGATGGACGCCCGGGGCTGGGACGCGACGCGCTGTGCCGCCGCGGCCTACGGGATCAACAAGTCGCCCGAATGGACCAAATTCAGCCAATCGCTGCAACTGTTGGACGACTCCGAGCGGATGGCGCTGCTGCTCCGTTTTCAGCACCCCAACGGCAAATTGTCGGGCAAACTGGAGATTCGCGATCTTAACGTCACTGCCAAAACGGCGGGGCAGTTCCCGGCCTATCCCGGCGTGACCGCCTACGCCACCAAATCGGCCGACGGCAAAAAGCTTTATGTGATCGCCTTTAACCGCAGTTATGGTGAAACCATCCCGGTCAACTTCAAACTTCGGGATTTCAAGGCGGCAAACGTCAACATCGCCGAGCTGTATCAGGACAATGTGGCGACGGTCAAAGATTTTGCCGCCGTTAGCAAACAACAGAAAGTCGCGGGCGACGCCTTCAGTTATCCCCTCTTGCCCCACTCGATGACCGCCTTTATGTTTGAGTCAAGTGACCGGCAATTTTAATCAAACAATCGTCAGGCGTTCAATTGTTCCAGAGCCGTTGCCTCCGCGCGCGATGTCTTTGCCAGCCGAAAAATCCGGTTTTACCGACATTGTGAATGCTTTTACCAATGTGTCCGGTTTGCCGGCAATGGTTTCGCCTTTGCCGTAAACCGGTCCTAATTTCAGATGGCGGACCACTCCGGTGTGGTTGACCGGAAAAAGCTCCAACGCAAAATACGGGTCTTGATTTTCTCCGAGTAACGTCATCGAAATCGGACCGACCGCGACAATTACCGGATTGTCCGTGAAATCAAAGTCGCCATGCAAGTCGGCGAGCTCGATATATCCGACATCCGCCATAATTTCAAAACATGCCGCCCGATCTCCCTGACCGCAGTAGGGCGGGTCAAAAGGGATGCGGTTCAGTTTGGACAAGTCATAGATACCGTCAAAGTAAATGTTGTCCAGTTTGCCGGTTTGTGAATAACTCGGAAATGCCGGAAACCCCTGTGAATACATTTTGAAATTTTTGACTCCGCGAATTTTGTGAAATACTACATCATAAATTTCACATTCGCGCTCCGAGCCGTCAAAATAGGTCTTTACTCCGGGCAAAATCCGCATACAGCTGTATCCGCCGCGGCATTCGCACTCCTCCACTACAATATTTTGGATGGTGCCGCAGGTGACGTGGCACTCGACCCAATCCCAGGCATTTAACGCTACAATATCGTCGCCGGTTCCTTCACTGACCAGATGGTGGAAATATCCGTTACTCAACGGTCCGTTGGCGTGAAGTCCGTCGCAACTGATGTCTCTGAAAATCAAATGGGATACCTCAACGTCCTCGGCATTGCCGAGCTGGATAGCGAAGCACGCCGCCCGGCGGATTTCAAGATTCGTAATTTGGAGCCGTTTGACATTGGAAAAGGAAAAGACGCCGTGCATCCCGGTGATTGATCCCTGGGCGTCATACATTGCCTGACCGATGACTTTGGTCGTCGTTTCGCTGTGATAATCCCAGATTCCGCCGGATATGCTGATATCATGATCGCGTGCGATATTGTCCGGCTCCGGCAATTGATTTCCCGGCAGCGGATGCTCGTTGCGGACCATTGCCGTATTCATGCCCGGGACCGCACATACAATGGTTTGGGGGTCAAGCAGCAGGCTCTGGTGATTGCGCAATATGATAGAACGAGAAATATAATATGCCTGATGCCGGTCCGGGAGATAGATGGCGTTATGTTCGGACAATGCTTTTTCCAAAGCGGAGTCCCAGATCGTGACCTCATGTCCTGAAACCCGGATTTTTGGGGCAAATTCGGCATAAGCTTCAAGCGAAACCTTATCTTGCGGCATGTCAAAATTTTTGGATTTGACCAGGGCCAGAATTTCCGTCTTTTTCATGAAAGAGCTTTCTGTTAATCGTATAAGGGCGGTACGCTGTGGATTATTGTCGTTTTTTGGGGTACCATCTTGCATCGTACCCGGGACGCAATTTTTCCGGGCTGACGTGACCGTCCATCCATGTAATATTGGCATAGTTGTTATGACGCTCAACCAGACGGTAGCCGCCGTCGGCACCGGGCGCCTGCCAGTAAAAAAAGGTACCTCCGGCCTTGCTCAAATCGCCGTCAATCAGGTTGTATTTGCCGGAAGGATTGACAATTGCGCTGGCCGCCACGGGATTAAACCCGGTAAAACTGTTGTAGGACAGCTCAAGGTGTCCGAGATAGCTGACTCCGTAATTGTCGTTGGTGGCCGGATCCGCCGTCGGGCAGATGAATTGTTGGGAAAAGGTATTTTTTGACGGATTGATTTTTACCCATGCGCCAACGTACGGGATCAGCTGAGTAACCCAAAACGCGCCGTAATCGCCGATGCCCGATGCCCAAGTGGTGTCACTCAGCGGGAAATATTTGCCGTCATCGCCGAGATACATGGCATATCCCACGCCGATTTGCTTGAGGTTGTTGCTGCATTTGATCGTCCGGGCGGACATTTTGGCTTTTTGAAGTGCCGGAAGCAACATACTGGCAAGGATCGCAATAATAGCAATTACTACCAATAGCTCAATCAATGTAAATTTTTTGCTTTTCATCGAAACAAGTCTCCTGATTATTTTTTTCTTTTATGGGGTTGGTTTGCCATATAAAAACGGATCATTGCGCAAATTTTTGGGGAACTCCGGGACAGATGTGGCCGGTTCCATTTTTAACAGACACATCGACAAGGGCGGCAGCTCAATCTGACAGCTCGGTACTTTAGCGGCATCAAAGATCTGGCAGGACTCCGCCATTGGCAGCTCAATCGGAGCGCCTTGGGGCAACAGTCCGATGTGGCGGGTTTCATCCAAACTCCATTTGCGAATTTGCATCCCGGTCCATTGCGAGCCGGTCAAATCCAATGAGACATTAATGGCGGGTTCGCGCCGGTCTCCGCCGCGCCAAAGCAGGATTGCCGCGCCGTCGCCGTCCTTAAACGCAATCCCGTCAACTTTGTCGGCGGATGTCCCGCTTAATTTCAACGGAGCGGTACCGTCCGGAAGCTGCGCCCAGAGCCATTGACCCCAATAGGCCGGTTTCAAATAACCGTCGGTGGTAATCATGCCGAATTTATAATTGTTTTGCGGAAAATCGCGGATGCTGAACAGACAGGCGATTTCCAGACCGGAAAAAGCCAGCGCTTTCACTACCGACGCGTTGAAAACGGCATTTTCCATCCCGCTGCGAAGTGCCGGAGCTCCGCTGGATGCAACGCCCCACTCGGTGAGCGCCGGACGAATATGAGATAAATTACGCTTTTTTAAATCTTCACGCAAGTATTTCAACCGGTTTATGTAATATTGCGGACTGGCCTGATAAGTATGGTAATCAAAATAATCGGCGGCTTGCGGATTTTTGGTCAGATAGTCCGCAAACGCATACCATGCCGAGGAAACACCGTCGCCGCAACCGATGCCAAACATTTTCGCCTCCGGATAACGTTTGCGAACCACTTGCTGTGCCAGATCGTAGATGGCGACCGCAAGCGCCGGATGAGCGCTGTAGCCGGAATACTCGGGCTCGTTGAAACATTGGAAATATTTGACGCTAAGATGATTGCGGTCCAGCTCGTCAAAGGCGTAATTGAGCGCGGATTGCCAACGCGCCGGGAACTCCGGGTCCTCCATCCACACCGATCGGTCATGGATGCGGCCGGCTTGATCGTGCGGCATGGTGGCCTCCTGCAGCTCAAGGCCGATAATCGGTTCGGCGCCGACTTTGCGGATTGCGTTAACCGTATCAATCAACCGGGTCGGATCGTAAACAATCGTGCCGTCGGGATTGCGTTTGCCGAGTGGCATGCAATGATCCTTGCGAATGAAGCGCGGACGCAGCGGTTGCACCAGCTCGGGAATGAAAAAATCGTCGCCGGGCAGCGTTCCTCCCTCAGAGTAGTCCCTCCATATCGGGGCAATGTCAGGCAGTGTCTCATTGATGTTGACCGTCAATTTGACCGGGTCAAAGCGGTCTTTGCGGATGTGGCGAAACTTTGTCGTGGCATTGTTTGCTCCGGCCACCGCATTGATCATGCTGCCCTGATTGACTTGCGGATTGTAACCGAGCTCGACGCGGGTGGCCAGCGGCGAAAAGTTTTTGTCCGCCGGACCGATCAATATTTGCCAAACTGTGAAGATATAGGCATCATCGGGATGACTGCGCCGCCCGGCGATTTCAAACCTTAATGAGTGGGGACCGGTGGAGAGCTCCGTTGTTCCGAGTTTGACCCAGCGCGGGAATCCTTCGCCGGATCCGGCCTGGGCGGCTCCGACTTGCGGTTTTTTGCCGTCCAAACTCCAATTGAATGCGGAAACCCAGGGGGCGTCACAGCCGAGCAAGAGCGCCCAAATGGAGTATTCTCCGGCCTTGACATCCGGCAACGGAAACTCCGCAAAATACGGCGCTGACGGTTCGGCGTTGGACTCGACGCACAATGGCGCGGAGGCTTGATTGCCTTGCACTGTCATTGCACCCCAGCCCATATTGGTGGCGCGGACGGCGGAAGCATCGATCAATAAATATTCCGCAGCGACTGCCGAAAACAGGTGAAATAATACACAAAAGACTCCACATGCAACCATACCTTGACGAATCATAAAATAAACCTTTGTTTTTTAAAAAATTCTCTGGATTAATTCTGTATCAAATAAAAGATGATTTTCGGGGGGCAATTGACCGTTTTCGATATGGTCAAAGAGCAATTTGACCGCCTGATTCATCAACGTATTCAACGGTTGCAAGAGCCCGCTGACCGGCGGCTCAAGGTAGCGCGATGTCGAGGGATTTTCCATACTGATGCGTTGCATGGCACTGTATCGGTCATTGCCGGCAAGCTCGCGCAGCAAATTGGTGTAATGGGGCAATTTATTCTCGATCCCGAGGAAAAACCCGTCTGGCTCGCATTGAAGAATTCTTTGAAACATTGTCACTTCGGAGGACTGGCTGATAATCCCGACGGCGGCTTGCGGCAGCGACAAACCGTTTTGCTTCAGCGTTTGCTCAAATCCGTCCAGCCGCAAACGGTTCCCCCAGTCCAGTGTATCCAAACAAATACAGCAGCGTTTGCACCCTCGGCTCAGCAAATACTCCGCCGCCATCCGGCCGCTTTTAAAGTGATCGCAGGCCACGGATGACATCCCCTCCACCGGAGCGGCGTTGACCAGTACGATCGGGAGGGGCAGAAACTCACGCAATATATCATTGACATCTTCGCGCCACGGCATTGCAATGATACCGCTGATCTGATGCGGATTGAGCCGGTTTAAATTATGTTGGGTAAAAAATTCGATAGCGACTTCGCGGTGGGACAACGCGTCAATCAAGGCAATGGTGATGACATCCAGATAACCGGACCGTGCTTCGCGCAAGTGATCGTCATAATTGACCAAAAAAGCCACTTTCGTTTGCCGGGCGGACAATTTGGTTTTGAAGTTACCCTCATTTGCCAGTTTCAAAACCGCTTCCCGAGTCTTGTCGGAGACGTGCGGGCTGCCGTTAAGTACCCGGCTAACCGTGGCATGTGAAACGCCGACCGCTTCCGCAATTTCATAAATAGATTTATAGGTTTTCATAATTTATGTTTCTGTTGTGTTACTGTAACATATTATAGCAAAGATTAATCTCATTGTCAAGTGTCAAAGTTAAAAAAAACAAAAAAATATTTAGATCACGTTCGTTTTACGCCGGTGCAAACGATCCGGTTTTTGGGCGGAATGGACATTTCGCTGATAAGCAAAAATGTCATTGTGGTGTCCGATTTCCAGAAAGAAATTGTTATTGCAGAAAAGATAAAAATTAACATACCGGGCGATCTTTGGATAAGGTGCCATCGCGACCATAAATTCGACGATTTCATCGAAATTCTCGAACAAAATAATTTTGCGGTACTTGCTTAAATTATAAATGGGTTGAAGAGAATGGCGCCATTATCTAAATTGACTCAATACTGATAATATATATGACACTTTAGCAATTGCAAATGTGTCGCCATGATTGCCATTATTTTTGCTGCCGTTAAAAAAATCACATTAAATTATTTTTCGCTCTTGACAAACGCTGGCAAATGAAGTATAATATATCAGCTGATATAACTGATATTTTTAACAATGAGTGCAATTTCAGATGGTGATTTCCGATAAAAGTTTGAGTGTTCTGGCCCAATTTAAAGCCTCGGACGACAGTGCTTTAAATGAGCAATTGTCCGAGTTTTTGAAGGAGGCGATTATGCGCGGCGATTTTGCGGGCGGCGAGAAGCTGCCGTCCTTGCGCACGATTTCGCAGGTGTGCGACATTAATTACTTCTCCGTCCAGCTGGCGACCGAAGCGTTGATGCGCGAGGGGCTCCTTTACAAAGTCCACGGCAAGGGGATGTATGTCAGCGAGTCCAAGCTCAAAGGCGATGTGGTTTGTTTGTTTATCGCCGAGGATCCGCGCGGCGGCTCCGCTTTTATCCATACGTTGGCCAGCATGCTGAGCCGCCAGTTGTGCGAGCGCGGCATTGAGTCCTTAATTTATAACGAAAACCGCCCCTTTGGAGAGCGAACAACCGCGCCGACATATATCGCCTCATTGATTAAGGGCAACCGGTTGAGCGCGATTTTGGGGGTGGGGCTCTCGATCGAGTGTTTGGACTGGTTTGACCGTTTACCGATTCCCAAGACCAAAGCCGAGTCGATCCCGATTGATAATGTCAACACCTTTTATTCAAGGCTCAAACAGGCGCTTTTGTCCGGCAAATACCACCGGCCGCTCTTTATTGTCACCGAGGATGCCCATCGCAGCTTTGAGGATGGTTTGGTCATCAAATCCATGCTTGACGCCGGGATGCCGATTGACCGCTGCGAGTTTCAGCTTTTGCGTGAGCAAAAAATCGGTTTTTGCAGTTTTGCCGAGCAGGGGTATGATTTGATCAAAAACGCGTTTCAGCGGCCGCTGGCGCCGGATTTGTTGTTTGTCTACCCGGATATGGCGATGCCCGGGGTGATCCCGGCCTTGATTGAGCTCGGGGTGGATATCCCCGGCAAACTTGCGGTTTTCAGCCACCGCAATACCGAAATCCCGATTTTCTGCCCGTTTGAAGTCACATATCTGGAAGTTTGCATCAATGATTATGCCAATAAGCTTGTCAGTATGCTGCTGCAAAAAAAATGATCTTTAATCAACCAAATAACTATATTGAGTAACCAATGATCCCAAGCCGTCAAATGATAAAGAATGAAAGGATGTAACATGCGTAGACCGTTTTTATTCACACTGATTGAGTTACTGGTGGTGATCGCGATTATCGCCATTTTGGCCTCCATGCTTTTGCCCGCGCTGGGTAAAGCCAAGGAGCGCGCCAAGAGTGCGCAGTGTCTTTCCAACATGAAACAGCAGGGTACCGCATTGAGTATGTACTCGGATGACAACGCCGGGATGACTGTTGCCCACTCCGAGGACTCCACCTGGATTATCCAACGCGATATTTTTATTAAAAATAACTTGGGGCGGCCGAGTTGGCAGCGGTTTCTTTTGCCTTATTTAGCTATTTCGGATGCTGTTTGCGTCTGGCCCTCCAACAAGCCGCAACCGTTTGCCTGTCCGGGGGTACCTCTTGATATTTCATTGTCCGGCTCATTGTTGATCGGCTCATCGCCGGGGTATAGCGGTGAATACTGCGGTGGGATCGGGACCTCATGGGGCGGCACTTCCGCTTTTTGTTATGCCATCAATGCGTTTGGTTACGGCAGTTTTTCGCCGGCGAGCAACATTGGCGGGAAACATAAAACAAGTGATTTCAAAAATCCGTCACGGCTCTTTGCGGTGGTGGAGGGCGGTCAGGGCGGCCGGGTGCTCGGCAGCGATTTGACGATTACTGACGGCTCCGGATCGTGTCCCAATTACGGCGGCGGCGTGGCCCGTGTGCGTTATCCGCACTTAAAAGGCTCCAATCAGCTCTATGCCGACGGCCATACCGGCTCGATATCCGGGCCCTTGCGTGAAAGAACTTCACCCCTTTGGGCGCCCCGCTGGGGAAGCTTGCGTTAATCAATCTTTATACCATAAAACAGGAGAATCATTTATGAAACAATTTTCGATCATCACTTTGGCCATGATGCTGTGGCTGGGGCTCGCAGGTGTTGAGCTGCCGTCCCTCAATTGGACGCCGGGCAGCGACTGGATCAACGTCAAAAACTTTGGCGCCAAAGGCGATGGCGCCACCGATGATGCCGTCGCCATCCAAAGTGCGATTGATACGATGACCGAAGGGAGCGTGCTTTATTTTCCCGCCGGTAAATACGTCATTAAAAAAGAGCTTAAAATGATTAAAACCAAGGATATCGCAAGTGAGAAACGGTTTCTCGGCACTGCCGTCTACGGGCACGGCAAAGACACCGTTATCAGCTATGAGGGGGCCGACGGCGGCGTGTTGTTTCGAGAAATGGGTGCGGTGCATTGCCTTTATATCGGCTTGACCTTTGAGGGCAACAACAAGGCATCGGTCGGCTTTATGCATGACAACGATAAAAAGTTTGAAACGCATGTGCTGCATGAGTATATGGCTTTCCGCAACTTTAAAGAATACGGTATCTTGTCGGAGAAAAACAGCAAGGACGGCTTGTCCACCGCCGAAATTGCCTTTCGTTACAATATTTTTGAGAACTGCAACGTCGCGGTGTCCTTCACCAGCTTTAACGATTATGATTATATTTTTGACGGCTGCTATTTTGCCAATAACCGGCTCGCTGTTGAGTGCATTAACGGAAATTTTTATATCCGTAATACATATTTCAGCAAAAATCAGTGCGATATCGAGGCCAATCCCGAGCACGGCTCCTCCGTTCGCCGTTCGGTTTCGGTGGGCTCGGGCAAATTCCTCAATTTTTACAACAGTGTTGCGCCGATGACGGTCGAAAATTGCTACGTCGCCGACTGGACCGGCCCGGCTGCCATTACCTCGGTCGGCGCGCCGTTGACCTTTTTTGATAATACCTTTAAGCACTCCTCAGACAAATTTACCGCATTACTGGCCGACAAAAGCCAAAAAGTTCTGGTCGCAAACAATACGGTCATTGGCAGCGGCAAATTGATCAACGGCAATCCGCAAATCACCGAGGTCAAAGTCGACAACGGAGTGTTGCCGCTCAGTGAAAACACCAGTTTTATGCCCGCTGCGGTGACTCTTCCGGTAAAACTTTTTGACGTCAAGACCGACTTCGGCGCCAAGGGCAACGGCGTTGCCGATGACACCGCGGCCATTGTCAACGCGGTGGCGGCAGCGCAAAAATTTCAGAATAACGCCATGGTTTATTTCCCCAAAGGCCAATATCGGATCACTGAAACCATTGAGCTTGCCGGCGGCAATTACCGTTTGGGCGGCTCAGGGCTGCTCTCCAAAATTGTGTTTGACGGCAAACCGGAAGCCGACGCCGTCAATATTACCCCGGACGGCGACCTCCGGCTGGAGAATTTGTCGGTGCTTCGCAAAAATCTCTCGTGGCGCCGTCGCAGTACCGAGTACAGCGGCAATGTCCCGGTGTGGGCCAATGATGTCGTGTGCACCGGCGCCGACATCCGGCAAAATCCCTCGGTCAAAGGCTCCAAATGCACTTACTTTAACGTCTATGTCTCCGGCAAGTACACCTATATGCCGTTTGATCTCGGGTTGCGCCTGAGCAACCTCAAGGCGCATGACACGGTAATTTTTGACAACTCCGAGGGAAACATCCAGTCGCACAACTCAGGGAGCGCCACCATTTATGCTCCCATCAGCTACGAAGGCACGGTTTGGAGCAAGGGCGAAAGCCGCGGCGGCAATTTTGTGATCCTGTCGCGTCTCTCCACTTTGTCGCAGCACAGTTTGTACATTGAGGACAACAATTCTTTGATCGCCACCGATTATTATGTCGAGCAGGCGGCCCCCAATACCGTATATTTGCGCGGCAACGCCCAGATGCCTGCCGGTCGGGTCACCTTGTCGATGCCCAAGCTGGACATTGCCAACACCGCGTCGGATCTCGACAAGGACAAAGATTTGGTCACCATTGATCAATACCGCGGCGAAGTCAACTTTTTCGCCACCCAGTTGTATCCTCCCAAATGGGCGGTCAATCTTAATGTCAAAGGCGACGACACCAAACTCAATATGATTTCCTGTTTCTTTTATGTCAAGAGTTTGGCGATCAGTCCCAAAGATTACGCATTTGGGCTCGTGAGCTCATCCGGCAACAGCGCCTTTAACGACAGCGCGCTGGTGTTTACGAACGCCGCCAACGATTCCGCCGCCGCGGTCAACGCGATTAAGGACATGCGTACCGCGGGCAAAATTGACTGGCAAATCTCTTATCCCAACTTGAAGCAGTAATCGGGTCGGCAGACAACCGGAGTTTAATCGTAATGCGTAAAAGCAATGATCAAATCATGGGATACTGGCTCAACGAGCCGGCGATCCTCAATCCCCAACTCATGGTTGACGCGATCGCGGACCTGGCCGGATGCGGCTATGACATTATCCGGGTCATGCTCCGCAACACCAATTATCATCATCGTCACCCGGCGGTGGTCAACGCAATGAAAATCGCGGCGGAGGCGGCCCACCGGCACGGTCTTAAAATTGTCTATGACGCCGAGCCACACCGTCTGGCGACACAGGATATGGGGGCCGAGTTTCCCGACGCCGTGGCCTCAAGGCTGGTCATGGCGAGTGCGGAGCTGGTCAACGGCGAATTTTGTCTGCATGTCGCTTGTGACGATTTTTATGCGGATATGCCGATATTTAAGCAAGTGGAGGCGGCTTTTGTCATTGACGGCAAGACGGCGTTCAAAATCGATGATTTTGCGTATGATCTTACTTGGGAAGTGACAACGCTTGATGACGGACATACCCGGCAGCGTCAGGATTATCTCGATCACACTAAATTTAAAATGAGCCGTCATTTGCAATTGAGCGGCCGATTAAACGACTTTTCGCACGGCAAACTGGTGATTTACTGCAATTGTCTGGACGTCGGACTTGCCGATTTCGCCGCCGCCGGGTTTCAGGAGTATTACCGGCAGCTGGCCGATTGTTTTCGGGAGGTCGCACTGGACGGGGTTTGTTGGGATGAGCCGGGAGTCGGCGGCAACTGGCGCAACTATCGTTACGGTGATGCCTTTGCCGAATATTTCAAACAGCGTTGCGGCTACCGGCTGAGTGACCGCCTTTATCTCTTGGACTTGCCGGAGCTCTCTTCGGAATCGGTCAAGGTGCGCATCGATTATTATGACACGTTAAACGAGAGTTTGTTTGCTGCGCAGCAAAGCTTTATCGCCGCCGCCCGCCAAATATTCGGAGCGGATTTGCTGCTGGGGACGCACCATACCTGGCAGGGGGAGGGCGGCTCCAACGATTATCGGGCCGGGGCGGTGGATTATTTCAGACTCTCCGACAATATGGATGCCGGGTATACCGACTGCTGCTGGTGGGATCAAAATTCTGTGGCGTACAGCTATCTCCTTTGCTCGTCGCTGGCGCGGCTGACCGGCTCCGGCGTGGCCGAGTGCAATACATGGCACTGGAAGCCGACCCGGGCGTCGGTGGCTTACAACGGTCGTCTGATGACGCTCATGAATATCAACTGGTTTAATATCTGGTACGGCCAAAACTCCGATACTTGCATGTACCCGGCGCATTACACCTGGGACGCAACGGTCAAGGCGATGCAGCAGCATAAAGAGCTGCAAGCTTTGCTCGCCGATGCCCGTCCGGCGGCGGACATCGCCGTGCTGCATGACTGGCGGAGTGTGGCGGCGGCCAACAACGAGAGTTTTGCCGACTTGCACAAGGCCTTTTGCCTCAATTTGTCGGGGTTGGCGGTCGATGGCAATCTGGCGTTTGATTTCATTGATGAGCGGCTGCTGGCGCAAAGTTCGGTCAACGACGGCAAATTGTGCTGCCGTCTCGGTGAATACCGGATTTTGGTGTTGCCGTTTGCGGTATATTTTACCGTCGACTCGTATCAAAAGGTCAAAGAATTCATCGCCGGCGGTGGCAAGGTGATTTTTTGCGGGCCGCCGCCGCAAATGCTGGCGGACGCAAACGATTTGACCGGTGAATTTGCCCGGATGATGGGCATGGAGGCGATTGCATTTGCGCAATATCAGTTATGGTTTCGCAGCCGCACGACCAAAATGCCGCAGGGCCGCCCCGATGCGTTTGATGTGGTGTACCACATCCGGCCGACGACCGGAGCGCTGTTGTTATCGGTTGAGGGCGAGCCCGCCGGGATCCGAAGTCCAGAGTTTGATTGCGTTTATTTCTCCGGTTACGAGCCCTCCGGCGCGGTTTTTGGGCAATTGCAAGAGTGGCAAAAGAGCGATGTCGAGTGTCACAGCGACTCGGTTATGTTTCGCGAGTACCGCCGCCGGGACTGCCGCCTTTTGGCTGTGATTGCCCGCGATGGCAAAGCTATGCGCGGATTGTTGCACTGGCATGACCGCTGTTTGATGTTGACCGGCGGGACTGCCGCCGTCCTGGAGTGGCGGCAAAATCAGCCGTGCTTGCTCGGCGGCGATCTCGATTATCATTGTTGTCAAATTGCCGAGGCATGACACGCCCCCCAAGCATTGTTATCATGTAATTACTTTTGAAGCAGGTTGAGAAAGATGGATTTGCCGAATAATAATATAATCTGGCAAACGGTCCGGCCGTCGGCCGTGGAGGGCCGGGGTTGGAAAACAACGGCGGCTCCGTTTGACCGTTTGCCGGTAAAAATCAAAGAACAGCTTCCGGATGTATGGAGTAACTCGCACTCATCGACCGGCATGTGCGTATTTTTCAATACCGACTCTGCTTTGCTTGATGTCCGGTGGGAGCTTGGCAAGGAGCAGTTGGGGGAGCCCAATTTCAACGTTTGCTCCCATAGCGGGGTCGATCTTTATATCTATGACGAAGCGGCGAAGCGCTGGCGCTGGGCTGCTGCGCCTCCTCATCATGCCATCAAGGACCGGCACCCGCAAGTTGAGCTGCTTGGCAATCTTTGCCGAAAAATGCGGCGTTGCCGACTTTATTTGCCGATGCGTAACGAGCTGTTGAAATTGGCGGTCGGCGTGGATTCTGGTGCTCAATTTGAGTTGATCCCGCCCCGACTGACGCCTCCGTTGGTTTATTACGGTACCAGCATTATTCACGGTGCTTTTGCCTCCCGCTCCGGGTTGGGGACAGCGCAGATTTTGGCTCGCAATCTGGATATGCCGCTCATTAATTTGGGTTTTTCGGGTGCCGCCCGTTTGGAGAAAGAGATGGCGGCGCTGTTGGCCGAGCTCGATGCCGGGATTTTTATCATTGACCCTTACCACAACCTTACGCCGGAAATGATTGGCCGCAATACGGAGTTGTTTATCGACACTCTTTGTGCGGCCCGTCCGGATACGCCGGTCTTTATGCTGGGAGCCCCGCCGCATTTGCACGCATGGCTGTACCCGGAAATGAAAAAAAATGAGGATCAAAAGACCGCTTTGTATGGGAAAATTTGTCGGCGGATGATGAAAAAATATTCCAATTTGTGTTATCTCAAAGGCGAGTCGTTTTACGGCGGCGATGACGTTTCCGTAGACGGGGTGCATCCCAATGATGAGGCATTCGGCAACATGGCGGCCATTTTGACCAAAGTTTTGACAAAATATCGTTGTTTTAAGAATTAAATCCCCCCAATATACGCATTGTTTAAAAAAGGAAAAATATGACTCTCTCCATCGCATCTGAGCCCAGAATCCCGCCGGATGAGCTAAATCAATATCTGACGACATTGCCCGTCGCTCTGCGTCAGGCGATTGCGCTGTCCGGCAAAAATGTAACGTTTGAGAATTTGCCCATTGAGGAGTGGGCGGGGCCGGCGTATGCCGTGGCGGCGCTGTTTGACCCCTATGTGTTGGCCGCCGGCTTGCCGCCGGTCAAAGTCGTTTTGGAAACTGACCAAGGCGAAAAACGCGCTTCGCGCAAAGAGTGCATCCGCTTCCGCTCGCGGGGCGGGCGCAATGCCGTTTACCGGCTGCCGATGATTTGGGGCGGAGTGGATTTTCATCTTTTACCGGCGTCGGCGGAGTGGCGGCAAATTGCCTTGGTGGGCGAATTTGCGGGGTGTCTCGTCCGGCCCGGCGAGGCGGTGTTTGCATTTCATCCGTTGCGGGTGATTCACCGGTATCTCAATATGGCCGAGCCGGGGGCGACGTGGGATTTTACCGATCTCTTGATCCATGCCGTGCTTGCGGCGGGGGGATGCGACCGGGAGTTGGACGATGATGATTTGCGGCGCGATTTTCACGCCTTCGGGATTAATCTCGTGTTGTTGCTGCAATTTGGGCTTTGCGTCCAAAAAGAAATTGACACTGCCAATTTGCCGTCGCTTTTGATGACGGCGGCGGCGCATTACCGTGCCGGGGACAAGACCATGGCGCGGCAAAGCCTCGGCGAGGCGTTTGCCTGTTTGACGGCGGAGGTGCGGCGTTTGGAGAAGCGGCCGGTTTATTTTATGAATTTGCCGCACGGCGGAATTCAGTTTGCCAATGAAGGGTTTGCCGAATTTGATTCCCCGGAGGAAGCGGCGCGGGTGCTTAATCTTTATCTTGACTGGCTTGACAAGTACGACTACCATTTTGCCCCCGACATCGGGGCGGGGACCTTGGCCGAGTTTGCCAAAACCAATCCCTTGACCATCGCCCGGCTGCGGCAAAAGGTCGCCGACCAAACCGTCGAAATGGTGAACGGGAGCTACAGCCAGCCTTACGGCCACTTATTCGGCGAGTGGGACAACCGCAAACAATTTGAGCGCGGGCAAGAGGTGTTAACGAAGTTGTTCGGCCGCCCGGCGGAGACTTATGCCTCGCAGGAAATTTCGTTGCACCCCAAGCTCCCGGATATTTTGGCGGACAACGGTTTTCGTTACGCATTGCACCGCTCGCAAAATCTCGGGCTTGGGCCGGTGGACCCGACGCCGCTGATCTCCTGGACGGGGCCGGACGGCAAGAGTGTCCGCGCGTTGCCGTCGCACCCGTTGCGCTCCGACCGGCGCGGCGGTGAAATCTACCGCCACTTGGGGGTACTGCTGGCCAGCCAGCGCAACGGCGACCTTCCGTTCATCGCCTTTACCAATTTTATCGACCAAAGTTTCATCGACATTTATCATGAGGAGGTCGTAAGGGGAAACGCTTATGCTCAAGTTTGGGGCAAATTTGTCACCCCTGCTGAATTTTTTGCGGCAACGGCGGCACTGGACGCTCCGGCCAAGCGTTATCGTTTGGATGATTACCATTATGCCTTGGGCTTCGGCAAGGGCGGTGGTTTCCACGGTCACCAGACCGGCGGCTTGTCGACCAAGCATGTCTTTTTGGCCGCGGAGGCCCGGCAGTTGCAACAACAAAACGCCACAGGTGAGGCATTGGACGCCTTTTTAAACCGCGAGGCGCATGACTGCTATATCGTGCCATACTTTGCCACCGGCTCCTTTATGGAGGGGGGCTTGACCGATTACACCGGCCCGCGTTATCTCTTTGCCAATGACGGTCCGCGCGGCATCGATCGCTTTGTCTGCGACGCGGCGGGGTACCCCCGGCAATGCGCCGATGCGCCGCGAGCGTCTCCGCAGGCGGCGGCGTGGGACGGCAACGTCCTGCATTCGGGCGGACGGACGGTTGTCATCGATCCGGTGACGGGCGCGGTCAACCAAAGATTCGGTCGATTGCTGACCAATGATGCCGGTTTTGCGGCGGAGCAAGCCGAGTTTACCGGTGATCAATTGATTTTGACCGGGAATATTGCCTCCTTTGGCAGAGTGCGGCTCAGTTATTTTATCGCCGACGGTGTGCTTTATGCGGTCATTGCGCGCCTTGACGATCAGCGCAAGTGGGATATGAGCTTTGTGGAGTGGAGTGACGCTGTGTATTTGCGCCACGTTAAGACGCCGGAGGAGCCGGTCATCCGGACGGTTTGCTCGGTGAGTCAGCCGACAGAGCTTGAATTGTTTCACTCGCTTGACACTTTGACCATCGGCCAACACTGGTTGTATCACGGCGGCAATATCTTTTTTCGTCAGTCCGGGGATCATCTTGACAACCGCCTCTGGTGCTACGGTGAATTTTGCCGGAGCTTTTGGTGGGGGCTCAAGCTTTAGGCAATGCGTTTTGCCGGTATTGGCGCGGAGTCATGCCGAAGTGCTTGCGGAAACGCTTGATCAAGTAACTTGCGTCAATGAGATTGGCCCGGAGGGCGATTTGACTCATATCGAGCGCTTCCGACTCCAGCAGGGCTTTGGCAAACTGCAAGCGGGCGTTTTCGCGGTAGGCGCGGGGCGTCATGGCGTAACTTTGGCGAAAGGCGCTGAAAAAAGCCGCATGCGACATGCCGCACTTTTGGGCGATTTCGTCCATCGCGAGATTATTGTCGATGTTGCTTAAAAGTTTGGCCGCGAGCGTCAGCCGCCGGTCCTCCGCCTGATGGTGGGTGAGCTCAAAAGTGCGGTTGCCGCGTAACATAATGTTGGCAAGTAAATTATCGGCGAGCAAATGCCAGTTGCCGGCGCACTCATAAGCAAGGCGGACAGCCTCCGCGAAATTACGACGGGCGGTGCGAAATTCGCCCGGTGCAAGCTCGATCCGGTAAACGCCGGGAGCCGCTTCCGGCCAGTGAATCGTCAGCGGCGGGGGAAACATCGCCCAAAAGGCATCCAGTTGACCGGTTTGCCGGAAATGGCGGCATTCGACCGGAGTCAGCAAATAAAAGACATCCGGCGCAAGCTCGGCGGCGATTTTGCCGTTTCGGACCCGGCAGCGCCCCCGATTGACCAAAATCAAATTATACCACTCCGGGCGCAATCCCTTCCACGCACTTTCATTCTCCTGATAAAGACTGCGTCCGGCGATCAGCCCCAATTGGCGGTCGGGACTCACGATGTGATTGCCGGTTTTATACGAAGTGACCATTTTATTATATGATTTGACTTTGAATTTTATTGATATTGATATATAATAATACCAAAATAAAAAAATGCAAATTATTTTGGAGGATTCATGATGTCAAAATCTTCGCCTTTGGTGGGGTGCTATTATTTTCCCAATTATCATATTACCGATGCGCGTAATCAGGCCTTTCACGGGTCCGGCTGGAGCGAGTGGGAGCTCGTTAAAAAGGCAATCCCGCGCTTTGCCGGACACAGACAACCCAAAATTCCCGTCTGGGGTTACCAAAACGAGGCCGAGCCGGCGGTGATGGCGCAAAAAATCGCGGCGGCCGCCGACCATGGGATCGATTATTTTATTTTTGACTATTATTATTACAACGACGGGCCGTTTTTGGAGAATTGTCTCAACGACGGGTTTTTAACAGCGGCCAACGTTGACCGGATCAAGTTTGCCCTGATGTGGGCCAATCACGACTGGCTGGACATCCACCCCTGCGGCCGGGTGCCGCGACCGCTTTTGTACCCGGGGAGAGTGACGCCGGAAACCTTTGACATTTTGTGCAGTCGGGTGATCGAAAAATATTTCCGCCACCCGTCCTATTTGCGGATTGAGGGCGGACTTTATTTCTCGATTTACCATTTGGAGGAGTTGATCCATAGCTTCGGGTCGCTGGCGGCGGCGCGGCGGGGGCTCGACCGTTTCCGCGAACTGGTGGCGGCGGCCAATTTGGGCAAGCTCCACCTTAATGCCGTTTTTTGGGGGGAACCGGTGCTCCCCTGTGACGGCAAAATGCAAAATCAAAGTGAAATCATTGCCGCCCTTGGCTTTGACTCGGTGACGAGTTACGTCTGGGTGCACCATGTCGCACTGCCTCCCCAAAATGAGATCGATTATCAAACGGTCTGTGACTCCTATTTTAAGCACTGGGACAAGACGGTCGGCGAGTTTGCAATCCCCTATTACCCCAATGTCACCGTCGGCTGGGACTCGTCGCCGCGGACGCTCCCGAGCGACGTCTGGTCGCCCGACGCCGGTTACCCCTACACGGCGACCATCGCCAATAATACGCCCGAAAATTTTGAAGCGGCTTTGCTTCGCTGTAAGCAAAAAATGACGGAGCTCGGTATTGCCACGTTGAATATCAATTGCTGGAATGAGTGGACCGAGGGCAGCATGTTGGAACCCGAGGCGGAGCACGGTTACGGGTATTTGCAGGCAGTTAAGAAGATTTTTGGCTGAAATTTTACAATCGCATCTTGACAAAAGTTTTTTTTGCGCTATAATATTGTTAGACAAATAAACAATATTTATCGGACAATAAAATGAAACAGACCAATTTACTGGATCGCTTTGAGACATATTTGGCGGAAAACAACTTCCGGGCCGGGGATAAGCTCCCCTCCGAGATGGAGTTGGCCGAGTATTTTGAGACTTCGCGCGGCACCATCCGCGAGATCATTATTCACCTGACCTTGTTGGGGGTTTTGGCCCGCCAGTCCAAAGTGGGGACGGTGATTGCCGCCCCCGAGGCCGAGACCATCGGCCGGTCGCTGGCGATGCAGCTGCGCTTTTTGGGCTCCGGACGCGAGGAGCTCAAGGCGACGCGCCTTTTGCTGGAGAGCGCGGCGGCGCCGGAGATCGTCCGCTGTATGACTCCCAAGGTGATGGATCAATTGCGGCTGCTGCTGGATGAGATGGCAGAGTCAACCGCGAACCCGGCGCGGGCGGATGAGATTGACTTGGAGTTTCACTTGCAATTGTTTGAGGTCACCGGCAACCGGCTGCTGCAAATTTTTTCGCAGGTGTTGAGCTTGCTCTTTAATCCCAAATACCGCTCGGCGTTCCGCACGCCGGAGGCGATCCAAAAGAGCGTGGCATCGCACCGGGCGATGCTTAATGCAATTGCCGCGCGGGATGAGGCAGCGTTGCGCAAGTTGATTGCCGAACACATCCGGCCCTTGTGACATGATGCACCCGCGAAGCAACATTTTTTATTGGAAGTGCGACAATCCGCTCGAACATGAGCAGCAAAAGCGCTTGTATTTAGCCACCAAATACGACGACGCGGCGATGTCGGAAACGGCGCAGGCGATTGCCGCCGAGTATTTTAACGGTAAGGCGGACAGCGTCAAGCCTCTGGGAGCGGCGGGCAACCACTTTGTGTATCTGGCGCAAAAGGGCGGAGTCAAGGTTTTGCTGCGGACCGACGACGGCTTGACCAAAGATGTTTATATGGATGTCGAGAGCGCGGTGATGCAACTCGCCGCCGGGGCCGGAGTGCCGGTGCCGCAAGTTTACGGCGGCGACCAGAGTTGTCAAAAATTTCCGGTGCGTTACCAGATTTTGGAGTATGTCAATTATCCGGCGTTGTCCGTGCAGACGATCAAAGAGCCGCTGGTGATCGCGGCCGAGTCGGGCGAAATTTTGGCCAAAATGCACTCGGTCAAGACCGCCGGGTACGGTTTTTTTGAGTCGGGCGACCGTTTGGTCGGGATCGATCAAAGTTTGCGCGGTTATTTTAACAAGCGTCTCGGGGATCACCTCGGGTATCTCGCCAGGCATCAATTGATTGCACCGGAGGAAGAAAATGAAATCGTGCGGCTGCTCTCGTGCGGCGTGGAGTTGCTTAAGAAGGTCTCGGGCGTGTTGGTACACCGTGATTTCGCGTTTTGGAATTTGCTGGGGACGCCGCAAAAAATCCATGCCGTGATCGACTGGGACGATGCGGTGTCGGGCGACCCGGCGGATGATTTCGGGATTTTGTGTTGTTTTCACGAGCCCGAATTTATTGAGGCGGCGCTGACAACTTACAGCCGCACTCATTGTGTCGATGATGAGTTTCGCGCCCGGGTGGCGCTGCATGCGTTGCGCAATATGCTGTGGAAAACGGTGATTCGCCACCGCCTCGGCTACTTTGAGCAGGGAAAATCCTTTTTTCTCAACGGCAATCATGCCGGGATGACGCTCAAAGAGTATACGTTATATAAATTGGACGAAGCTTGTAAAACTTTGGAAATGTGTGTATGAATTATTGTCAGAAACAACAATGGCAAATGTCGGTCAGCAACGGACTTTTTATCTCCTCCGGCTCCGAGAGCGTGGCCGAGGTGGCGAGCTTGGCCCGGTTTGACTGGCTCATTATTGACATGGAGCACGGCCTTGGCGACGAAGCGGTCGCGGCCAGACAGATTGACGCGGTCAACCGCGGTTCGGCTTCGCCGATCATCCGTATCCCGGCCTTGCGCGCCGAGTACATCAAGCGCGTCCTTGATCTGGGCGCGGCGGGCGTCATGGCCCCGATGATCGGCAGCGCCGAAGAGGCCGCCGATTTCGTCCGCTTTATGCGTTACCCTCCCGAGGGCATCCGCGGCATCTCCTCGGGCAATAAAGTCGGCAGCTTCGGCTTCGCCTTTGCCGACTACTTTGCCAAGGCCAACCGCCAGATTTTGACCGTCGCCCAAATCGAAAATGCCGGGGGGGTCGCCGACAGCGAGGCGATTGCGGCGGTGGACGGGATTGATGTGTTGTTTATCGGCCACTCCGACTTGTCGCTTCAGCTGGGGTGCTTCGGCCAGTTTGAGCATCCCGTGATGCTGGCGGCCGAGCAAAAAGTCCTGGACGCCTGCCGCAAACACGGCAAAATCGCCGGGATGCTCCTCAAGGAGGGGATGAGCGCCGAGTCCTTTATCGCCAAGGGCTTCCGCTTCCTCGGGCGCGGCACCGATTTAGGTATTTTTAAAAGTGGATTAAAGAAAATTTGTCAAACACCCAAACAAGGAGAAAATGATGAAAAAAAGAAATGATTTATTTACCTTGATCGAGCTCTTGGTGGTGATCGCCATCATCGCTATTTTGGCATCCATGCTGTTGCCCGCCTTGAACCAGGCGCGCGAAAAAGCCAAGCAAATGAGCTGTACCAATAACTTGAAGCAATTGGGTCTCGGTTATGCCCAGTATGTCGGCGACAACAAAGATTTTTTGATTCCGATTTTGGGTGAAGTCGGCAATTTCCCGACCTGGTCCGCGCGCATTATCGGCTTTTTCGCCCTTGCCGACTATGTCAACAATGCCGCCAGAACCAAATCAAATGTCAATGCCTATGTCAAGTTTAAAACCATGCTTTGCCCCTCAGTCCCGGGGCCGGCGATGACTGATTACAGCGGTTTAAATTGGAATCCTCATTACGGGGTCAACGAAAGTTTGGTCGGCGGCAGCGGCGTTGCCCATAAAGACAGTGTAGATCCGTGGAAAACCGGCAAAATCGGCAAATGCCGCAACCCCTCGCAAAAAATCCTGATTACCGACACGGCCAAGTGCTCCGCTGCCAATTCGCCGGTCCTGACCGATGGGATGATGCGCTGGAGTGCGGAGATGAATACCACAGGCGGCACCAGCAATCCCGGCAGTTACGGTATCCCTTATGCCCGGCACAATGAAAAAATCAATATGCTCTATCTGGACTGGCGTGTTGCCTCGGGCAATATTAATTCGCCCAATGCTCCTTACAATTTTCCGCCGTTTCGCAACGATTTGGACAAAGACAAGTTAAGATTTCAGTATTGATCAAAAAGGAAACGTATCATGAAAGCATATTGGGGATTGTTACTTTGTACTCTCGCGACCGCATTGACGGCGGGAGATTTGGTGACCCAGCAAATTATGACGCAGCGCGATTTGAAAAACCCTTGGCGCAACGCCGCCGAGGCCGAGCTTAAAGTACAAAATGACATCCTTACCGTCTCGCCCAAAAACAACGGCCCAAAGGCGGTATTCGGCGTCCAGGCCAACGAAAAAACGCTGGCGCCCGACGCCGAGTATCAGGTCAAACTGGAGGCCAAAGGGAGCATCCGTTTGAACGGCGCGGTTTTCGCGCCGTCAGGTCGTTTGGATTTTATCAAAGGGGTGCCGCTGTCCGCCGACTGGCAGACCTTTGACGCCACCGTAAAGACGCCGGGCGATTTCCGGCGCGGGACCTTTCATCTCTTTTGTTGGGAGCAAGAAGGCAGCTTTGATATTCGCAATTTTTCGGTCAAACGGGTGCTGGCGCGGGATGAAGCCGGGATTTGGCTGATCAAAAAAGACGAGTTTGATCAAGCCGACTGGACGTTTCAGGATTGGAGCAACCGCAAACTCTCTGCCGGTGACGCCGGGATCAGAAACGGTCGGCTGTCCGTCAACGCCTCAGAGGTTAAATTTGCCGGGTTTGCTTCGCCTTTTGAGTTGATCCCCGAGGGGGATTATCAGCAAATCATTCTCAAGGTAAACGTCACCGCCGACAGTCAATATGCCAACAATTTGCCGCAGGTCTTTCTGACGTTTTATAATGACAAAAACAGCTACTTGGGCGCTTACTGGCTGGCCGTGCCCAAAGTCGCCCCCGGCGGCAGTGCCGATGTCGTTTGCACCATGGATCGGACCAAAATCCCGGCCGAAGCGACCCTGTTTTGCGTTTGCCTTGCCTCGGCGCGGGACGAAAAGTCAAGCGGTCCGGCAAGCGGAAAAGTGTGGTTTGATCATTTAGAGCTCGGAGTAAAATAATTGATGAAAACGTATTTTTTGGTAATTTCACTGATTTTGACATTATGGTCAGCGTCGGCCGGGCCGATTGTGTTGACCCCCGATGCCGCAAGCAACTGGGTTTCCGACGCGACAGTGCTGACGCAGCCCAAGACGCCGCTGGCGGTTTCCTTTGAGTTTGAGGCCGCCGGCGCCATCGGGACGAGGGTCGAGCTTTTGTGGTATGACAAGGACGGCGGTCTGGTGACCGTGACGCAGCCCAAGCCGGTGTTTCATCTGCCGGTCCCCGATCTTTTTGGTCAACGTTTGATGCACAGCGTGGCGGTGATGCCGCATGAAATCCCGCCCTCGGCGCAAAGTGTCAAGCTTAAAATCACCGGCGGCCCCGACGGGTCGGAGCAGACGCCCGGCAATCTTACGGTTTACAATGCGTCCGTCAAGGTGCTCTATCGTCCCGAGCCGGATAAACCGCTCAACTGGTTTGACATGTCCGCCCCGGTCGGCTATCAGGCGGTGCTGCCGCCCGGCAAGTCGGGGTTTCGCGGCCTGGTTTATGACAGCAGTGATCAACTGGTCGCCGACATCAAAAGCGACGGCAATCGTTGGCAGTATCGGCCCCGGCAGCCTGGGTATTATCATGTCCGTTTCTTTTGGCTGGACAACGCCGGCAACGAAACGTCGGTGAGCGAAAAATATTACATCCGCCTTTATGATTACTCGCAGGGCTCCCGCGCCAAAATATCCGGGGTCCATGCGTTTGAGCGCGATATGCAAAATTTTGCGGTATCCTCCGCGCCGCCCCGGACGCCCGGAGAGATGCCCCCGGTGGCCGGATTCTCGATGGAGCTCCGGGCCCCCGATTATATCGATTACGCTTACACATTGGAGGATGAATACACCGCTGCACAGCTGATTTCGGGTAAATTTTTACGGTTGCACTGGCTGAGCTGGGATCAATGCGAACCCGAGCCCGGTCGCTATGACTGGCACAAGCCGGATCAGGCGCTGGCCACCGCCGCCAAATTCGGCTTTGCTCCCAAGGACCTCATTGTCAATGTCTTGGAGACGCCGCGCTGGAATTCGCCGCACCCGGAGCGCACGATCTGGCCGGATGCCTATTACTATTATAAGCCCAAAGATTTGAATGCGTGGAGCGCATTTTTGGAAAAATTGGTCGAGCACTATCCCCAAGTCACCAATTGGGAGCTGTGGAACGAGCCGCATTTGCCGGGGCAGAGTGTATTTTGGCGCGACGGGAGCCCGGAGGATTTTGCCCGCTTGCTCGAGTACGGCTACCGGGCGATCAAACAAAAACAGCCCCAAAGCAATGTGATCATGGGCGGGATCGGGATGCGGTATCTGCCGTTTTATAGGGAGCTGGCCAAGGCGGGCGGGCTTGCTTATTTTGACACCTTGGCCATGCACGGGGTTGGCGATATCCGCCCGTTTCACGAGATTGAGATTGCCGCCACCGGCAAGCCCAAACCGTTTATCGACAGCGAATGGCATGCCGTGTTGTACAATTGCACCGAGCCGGTGCTGCCGACGGAGGAGGACCTCGCTTACAAAATGGTGCTCAATTATGCCAACGAATTGCGGCAGGCAACCCAAAAAATTGCCGTATTCGGCCTCTTTACCGGACCCTCGGTGCCGGAGTCGGCGAAATTGCGGGCACGCCTGGGCGGGATTCAGCAAATTGCCGGGTTGTTTCGCAGCATGCCTTACCGCGAGCCGCGGTTGCCGGCACTGGTATTGCGTACTTTGATCGACCGTTTCGCCGGGGAAATCCAGTTTGTCGGCGCCTGGAGTTATGCCCAGGGGGTCCAAAATGCCGCCTTGTTTCACAGCGAGTCGGGAGACGTGCTCCTCTTTTGGGCGCAGGAGGGGAGCTCCTTTGTCCCCGATCCCGCTCTCCGTAAGGCTTTGGGTTTGGAAATTCTCGATTGGGAGGGGCGGCAAGCCGCGCTTGACTCTTTGCGGCCGCGGCAGGTTTATTATGCCTTAAAGCCGGACCGTCAGCAATTGCCGATCGGCAGCAATACGTTGTCGGCAATCGTTCCCACCGCGCGGGAAGTCGTATTGGAGCGTCTGGCCAACGGTGTTTACGCTCCCTTGACCGCGCCGCGCAATCAGGAGATTTCGCGGTATGTGAGTGCCGCCAAATTGCCCCAGACCCCGGGTTTTGCGGCGCAGTTTGCCGTCGATTATAATATGGACGGATTGCTGATCACGGTCAAAGTGCATGATGTCAAGCATGTCATTCATCAAAAGGATCTGGCATTTTGGGAGGGCGACAGCGTCCAGTTTGCCATTGACTGCGAGGGCAAGGGGCTGATCGCCGATACGCTCGAGTTTGCGGTCAACGGCGACGGGACGATTTACAAGACCAAAGCCCCGGCGCTCAAAGGCGATATCCCGGCCGAATACACCGATCCCGGCATCCCGCTGCGTTACGGCCGGGCGCAGGTCAGCCGCCAAAATGACGATACTGTTTACCAAATCGAGGTCAAGCGCTCGGATCTTTACCCGCTGACCTGGCAGGCCAACCGGCCGCTGCGCTTCTCGATTTTGGTCAACAACAATGACGGCGACGGCCGGGCCGGTTATTTGGAATGGGCCTCAGGCATCGGCGACGGCAAGGCGCCGCACCGTTACGGTACACTTTATCCGGCGACCGATCAAAGTTCGGTCGCCACGACCGAGTCTTTGCGTTATGCGTTTCAAAACGCCAAGCTGGTCAACAGCAACGGCGTGGTGCAAGTTACCGCCACCTCCGCGCAGCAGGGGGCGGGTGCGGTTACCGGTGGGTTGACCGTGCAACCGGGTGCGCGTTACCGTTTCGGAGTCTTGGTGCGCGGCAAGGGCGATTTGCAAGTCATCGGCTTCGGCCAAAATCTGCCGCGTCAAAATCTGGCGGTACAAAAGCTCGGACTCGAGTGGCGCGAGATCACCGGCGAAATCGCCATTCCGATGGATGGCGGTACGCTGCAGATGGTGTTTTTTACCTGGCAGGACGGCGAAGCGGTGTTTGAAATCAAGGATTTTTGGCTCAAGGGCTTGTAAACGGTTAGCATAGAAGGTAAATTACGGTATGAAAAGATTGTTTTTGATGTTGGCCGTCCTGACGGCAGTGGTTATGCAGGGCGCCGGGGAGCTCAAAATCCGCGGCGAAAAATTCGGAAACTGGTGGCTGGTCAACGAGCCGATCGTTTTTAAGAGCGAAAAAGCGTCGCCGGGCCCGGTCACGGCGACCGTGCGCGATATCACCGGCAAAACCGTTTTTACCGAAACCGTGCCGTCGGATCAATTCAACCGAAACGGCTGGCGCTGGCAGACTGCCGAACCCGGTTTTTATGACGTTGAGTTTGTGATCAATAATGAGGTGGAGGTCGATTTTTTGCCGGTCAAACTTTACAAGCAAAACATCAGCAATAAAAAGAGTTATGATTTGGTGGAGGATACCAAAGTCCCGATTGCGCGCCACAACTTTATGGTCGCCGCCGCGCCGACCCGGGCGGTGGCGGAGATTTCGCCGCAATTCGGCATGTCGCCCCACGGCGACCGCTACAAGACGATTTTGCCGCTGTCGCGTCTGGTCGGCTTTGGCGCGATCCGTTATCACGCCGTCCAATGGGACAAGGTGGAAAAAAACAAGGGTGAGTGCGACTGGTCCGAGCTCGACGACTTCTTTCAAAAAGCGCATGAGCTCGGGTACACCGACGACCGGATTGTCCTCAATGTCTTCGGTGTTCCCCAATGGGCTTCGAGCCGCCCGGAGGCGGACTGGGTCAATATTTGCGTCAAGGAGTACGCCACCGTGATTCCGCGCGATATGCAAGACTGGCGTAACTTTTTGCAGACAATCATGCGCCGTTACCCCAATGTCCGCAACTGGGAGCTTTGGAATGAGCCTCACTTGGTCGGCTTCAGCTGCTTTTGGGCCGACTCGACCGAAAACTTCGTCGCTTTGCTCAAGGCCGGTTACGAAACCGTCAAGGCGGAAAACAAGGACAATGTGGTCATCATGGGCGGCATCGGGATGCGGTATTTGCCCTTTTATAAAGAATTTTTAGAGAAAGGCGGCGGCAAATATTACGATGTTTTCGGCGTCCATTGCTCCAGCCGTCAGGTATTCAGCCGCGAAATGTTCGCCAAACTCGACGAGCTCAACCAAGTCCCGGTGCGCCCGTGGCGGGTGACCGAGTGGCACGCCAATTTGCTCAATCCTCACATGACGCCGTACCCGTCGGAGCGGATGCTCGCGCGGTCGCAGCTCTTGTGTTTTATGCAACTCATCCGGCAGGGCGCGGAGGCGGTCGATTACTTTTGTATCACCAACAATGAGGAAAAAGAGGAGCTTCCCTTGCTGCAAAAACATCAGTTGATCGGCCATACCGCCGGGGTGTTTCGCCGCCGCCCGTATTTCCAGCCCCGTTATGTGGGGGCGGCGTGGCATGTCTTCAGCAACATGATCAAGGGGCAGCTCAAAGTCGGCAACGGATATGACTTTGCCGGCAGCCAATCGGCCATTTTATTTTCCAGCGAGGCCGGCAGCGGCATCGCGTTTTGGAATTACTCCGACCAGCCCGTTAAAATTGCCCCCGAGCTGTTGGCGGCGGTCAAAGATTGCCAAGTGACGGCCGCCGACGGCCGGATTGTCAAAGTTGATGCGCAATGGATGCTTGCCCCCGAGGAGTATTATCTCGCGGCCAAGGTTGATCTTAATGTTATCAAAAACTGGCGCAACCCGACCGAGGTTTTGATTCCGCGCGGGACCGCGCTGACACTGGATGAGAGCGTGACGGGGGAGTATTACCCGGGCGGTTTGTTTGATCAACAATTGCAACTGTTGCCCGGCCAAACCATCCCGTGGCAGGCAGTCTCGCATTATGTCGCCAACCCGGAAGTCAAGTCGGCCCCCGGCAGCGTGCCGTCGGCACGTTTTTCCGTCGGTTATTCGCCAAGCGGCCTTGACCTCATTGTCGAGGTCGCCGATCAAACCCATTGTCCCAATCCGGGCCCGGAAGCGTGGAAGGGTGACTCAGTGCAATTTGCCATCGACACTGCTGAGCGCGGTTACGCGTCCGATCTTTTGGAGTTTTCGCTCTGCCGCGATCAAAACGGCAAGACGGTTTTGCTGAAACAAATTGCGCCGCCGCCGTCGGGGGATTTGCCCGATAATTATGTCTTTGCGGGTAACGTCGTCACCGACGCCCTGGTCGGCTCGGAGCAGGCGGCGGGGGTGACGGTCTACAAGGTGTACTTGCCCAATGCCCAATTGTACCCCTATGCCGCAACCAAGGGCGGCAAACCCCGCTTTTCACTTTTGGTCAACAACAATGACGGCGCCGGGCGCGCCGGGTATCTTGAGTGGGCTTCGGGCATCGGCGGCGATAAAAATCCGGTCCTTTACGGCCGGTTGACCCCGCAAATTGAGGATAAAATTTATCTCTCCGGGGCGGATTTTAAGTACAAAACTTGGGATTTGCCTTATCTTTGGAGCTTTACGGATAACGTCATTACCATCAAAGCCAACGGCGCACCTAATGCCGGGCTGGTGAGCCGCGAGGTCGCGGTGACGCCGGGCGGCCGCTACCGTTTTACCTTTGAGGCAAAGGGCAGCGGCAATTTCCAATTGATGGTGCAAGGCAAAGGGGTGCCGCGCACCGATCTGGTGATGCCGACGCCGCTCGGTGCTGAGTTCCGGCGCTATGATTTGGTGTTTTACGCGCCCGCCGAGGCGGTGTCGTTTACCCCCAATATTTTCTTTTGGCAGCAGCCGCAGGCGGAGATGCAAGTCCGTGATTTTAAAGTGACCAAATAAGGATATCAAAATGACCAAACGCAAGACGCCGTTGAAATTTGCGCCGGTGGTGGATATTTTTCCGCAACTGGTGGTGGGGTTTCATGACCGGGCGCGGGTGCAAATGGAGATGGATTTGTTAAAGAGTTTCGGCTTTGACCGGGTATATTTTGTAGTGTGCAACCCCGGCTACCCGCTCTTTTCCAACCCGATGCTCTCGTTGCAACGGCCGCATGACGGGGTGGAGAATTATGCGCTTGCCTCGCTGGAGGCTTTGGGCGACCCCAATCAAGTTTATGTCGAGTGCTGCCACGCGGCCGGGATGGCGGCGATTGCGGTGATGAAACCCTATGAGGGGGGCGGCGGCGCCAGCGTGCCGCACGGCCAAAGGCCCGATTATCCGCAGACGACCGTCAACGATCCGGCCGGGGAGCGCTTCGGCTTTGACTCCCTGATCCAAGCCCACCCCGAGCTTAGGGTGAAACGCCTCGGCGAGAGCCATGTTGAGCTCCCGATTGACGAAATCAAAGCGGTGTTTCTGCTCCCCGAGGATTACCGGCATGACCCGGGCCGCTGGGAGCTTTATTACTCTTTGGACAATGGCTCATACCGTTTGTATGACGGCGGCTTGACGGTGACCGAAACTGTCGTCGAGCACCAGTTTTTGAACTCGGCGGGCGAAGTGGCGGGCCAAGCGCAAGCGGCGGTCGAGGTCCGCTTGAGCGATTTCAAGTTTCCCGCCGATGCCCGGTTTGCGGCGATTGTTGCCAAAGACGGCGCAATGTTTACCACCATGCCGGTGCGCCAGTTTCATCTTTATTATCAAGGGCGCGAAATCGACTCGAGTGCCACCATATATTTGCGCAAGGCGGGGATTTATGTCAAGGATCAGCACCGCTGGGGGATGGAGTCGCACCCGGCCCCGGCGTCCGACTACGGCGATGCGGCGGCGCGGCTGGCTAAGATGGGCTTTGAGCTTGAGTGGTACGGCAACGGCTGGGACAACCCGGGCTGGATCTCCGGCTTTTGCTGGGGCGTGGCGGCGGGCAAGCTGGAGTACCTCAAAGGGACCTTGTGCGAGGGTTACGAGAGCGTCCGCGATTACTGGCTGGGGCAAGTCGATCAATATCTCAAAATGGGTTACGACGGCATCGATTTCCGGCTCCAAAATCACTCGTCGATGATTTGCGAAAACCAAAGTTACGGCGGCAACGAGCCGCTTTTGGAGGCTTACCGTCAAAAATTTGGCGGCACCGCCCAAATTGACGCTTTAAAAATGATGGAGATCCGCGGCGACTTTTATCTCAAGTTTCTGCGCCGGGCGGCCGAAAAGATCCACAAGGCAAATAAAAAAATGATCGTCCACTTGCGCCATGCCAATGAGGCGCCCTCTGCCGGGGTGGCGTTTAACGAGCTCGGCTTTTGGGCAATGCCCAAAGTATATCTGGCCGACTGGCGCGGCGTGATTGAGCTCGCCGACGAAATCACACTCAAGGATTATTATTTCAATGATTACCGGCCGGACAAATCGCAAAAAATGAAAGCGTATGCCAATTTGCTCGGAAAACCGGTCTGGGTGCATTGTTACATCGCCCAGGGCAAGGAGCTCAACGACCGCTTTATCGGCCAAATCAATGCCGACCCGGCGGTCGGAGGGGTGCTCCTCTACGAGGTGGCCAACGCCAACCGCAACGAGGTTAACTCCGGCTTAATTGAGCAATACGGCGACGTCACTTTGGTCGAGCCCGCGACCTCAACCTTGCGCCAAATATTGCAAAAATATTGCTGATATCAATAACCAATGTCTTCTCGCACGTATAGCGCGGTTAGCGCCGCGAGCGTATGGTGAGGGTATTGCCGAACGCATGCGATGGCAACGACGGCGAGAAATCGCCGAAGCCGAACGGAGTCGAGCGAAGGCTCCACCGCCATAATGGATGCGTCAGCCATCCATGTTGAGGTGGCGTGACGGGGCAGCGCAGCATGCTCCGGCCGGCTACGGGCGGAAGTCAGTCGCGTTGCGTGGCAGGAGAATATGATCTGTACCAAGCGGCCACCTAAACGTGAGGTCGCGGGTGTTTTCCCGAGCCAAGTAACATTGGTTATGCTCTATCAGATAAATTTTCTCGCCGCCCTTCCGGGCGAGTCAGTGCCAGCGGTATTAAACCCTTTTCCTGTTTCTCAATCCCCCCGCGCCCTCATTTTACTGTCGGCGCGGGGCGGGATATTTAGTGGCAGATGATCCTGAGCTCTTTGACCGCAATTGCGGCCTTGGGGTCATCGGCGACGTTTTTAAGGGAAGTCAGGCGCAAAAAGAGAACGCGGATTTCCTTGGGCAGCATCACCTTGACCGGGATCGGGTTGTTGACGATGTTGGAGAATTCGCCCGCCATGGCGGTCTCGTAAGATTTGCCGTCGAGGCTGTACTCCAAACGGTAACTTTGCGGCGTCCCGGCCGGGGCGGGGGCGTGGGGCACAAACAAGAACCCTTTGATGTCGCGCACCGATTCGAGTTGGCAAGTGACAGCGTCGTGAGTGGCGGCAGCAATCTTGATGCCGATGCTGTCGTCGTACAAGGCTTTTACCGGATCGACCGCGGACTTTTTCAGCAATTCGGCAGGCGCAAGATAGGTTTTAAGTTTGGCCGTCGGGGCGGCGGATTCCAGAGTGACTGTTTGGGCGTTGACGGTGGCATCGAGGCGGAGTAAGCGCTTGCGGCCGATGCGTTCGCCTTGGGCGATGACTTTGCCGTCAGCCTTGACCGCAAACGGGCTCTCGGTTTCGTCGCCGTCCTCGGTCAGCTCAATGACGTTAAACGTCTTAGCGTCGGGTTGGGCAAAAATGGCGTCAAGCGCCGCCTTAAATTCTTTGAGTCTCGCCACATCATTGGCGTGAACTTGACCGGTGCGGTCGGGGGCGATCCCCCAGTTGAGAAACGCGTTGTTGCCGACGCTGTTAAAATAAATCTCCAGCATCTCGGGCAAGGTTTTAACAAAATCGTTTTCGTTGGCATGATAAAACCAGCCGGGCCGTAGCGGCACGTCGCATTCGGCGGGCATCCAGTATTTGCCGCCGGGGGTCCCTTTGGTTCCGAGTTGCCAGCGGACGCAGCCGGGGGAAACGTCGTGATTGCTCTCATTCGGCATGGGGGTATATTTTGCGCTTGCGTCCAAGGCGGCGAAGCCTTTCTCGTTGCCGACCCAGCGCAAATCCGGGCCGACGTCGCTGAAAATAGCGGCTTGGGGCTGTAGATCACGGGCGATCTGCCAGGTGTTGCGCCAATCGTAGTAGGTGGCATGGTCGATTTTGCGCACTTCGCGTTTGCCGCCATAGTAGCCGTCGCCGCCGTTGGCGCCGTCAAACCATACTTCATAGCCGGAGCCGTAATTGGTTAACACTTCGCGCAGTTGGGCGCGGTAGACCTCCAGATAAGCGGGATTGCCGTACTCGGCATGGTTGCGGTCCCACGGCGACACATAAAAGCCGACTTTGAGGCCGTGACGGCGGCAGCTCTCGACCATCTCTTTGACGTAATCGCCCTTGCCGTTGCGCCACGGCGAGGCGCTGATGTTAAAGGGCGTGGTCTTGCTCGGCCAGAGGCAAAAGCCGTCGTGATGCTTGCAGACAATCACCAAGCCGGTGAGTCCGCCCGCCTTGCAGCTTTGGACAATCTGGTCGGCGTCGAAATTGCTCGGGTTAAAAATCGCGGGCGACTCGTCGCCGTAACCCCACTCGCGGTCAGTGAAAGTATTGAGGCTAAAGTGGAGAATGCCGTAAATCTCCGGGTGGCCGGTCATGCGCGAGTGCGGTTGCGGCCCTTGGTTGAAGTGCTCCAAAATTGACATGATGAATCCTTTTGTGACATAAAGTGATATTGCTGATATCATCAATATATCACACTTTTACGCAAATTCCAGTCTTAAATTGGCGGCATTGCACAAATCAATTGGGCTCCTCCGGGGGCTTCGACGGTAATTTTGCGCGTCGCCGCCGGGATGAGGACGCGGTCACAGGCTTGAAAAGCGTGCTTGGGTCGTCATTGACGATTATTTCTTTGGCTGATCATAGTTTTTGCCCAAAAAATCATAAGATTTGCCAAATTATTTTGCTTGATAAATTCTGCTTTCCCGGTTATTTTACGTTAGAATTGCCAAAAAGCAACCGGGAGAAAATCATGCACAATTTTTTATCGTCAATCACCAAGTTGTCCAAAGCCAAATCCCGGTCGATCTCGGCCGAAAACGTTTACGGCGAGCCGGGCCGGGGCGGCATGGCCGAGGTCTCCGACACGCCGCAGCCGGAAGTTGTCAAAATCGGTCAGGGTTGGTGGAACAACGAAAACGCCCGTGAGCTCGGGCAAACATGGAAAGTACGGCCCGCCATCGGCTTGGCCGCTAAAACCGTCACCACCATTATGGATGTGGACGGCCCCGGCTGCATCAAACACATCTGGATGACTGTCGATGTGCGCAAATGCTCCAGCAAACGCTGGTTGATTTTAAGAATGTACTGGGATGATGAAACCACTCCCAGCGTCGAGGTGCCGCTAGGGGATTTCTTTTGTTATGCCGAAAAGCACGAGGCGGAGGTGCGCGCAATCCCGATCAATGTCAACTCCGACGGCGGGCTCAACTGTTATTTTCCGATGCCGTTTCGCAAGCATGCCCGAATCACGGTCGAAAATCTGGCGGAGGATGAGCTTTATCCGACGCTGTTTTATGCCGTCAACTACACCTTGGAGGACATCGGCGACGATGACGCCTATTTTCACTCCTCGTTTCGCCGCTCCAATCCGCTGCTCCTGGGCGAGGACTTTGTGATCGCAGACAACATTCGCGGGCAGGGGCACTTTGTCGGCTGCTATATGACCTGGCAGCAGAACAATGCCGGGTGGTGGGGCGAGGGCGAGATCAAAATGTTTATGGACGGCGACGACGAGTTTCCGACCATTTGCGGGACGGGGACCGAGGATTATTTCGGCGGCGCCTGGTGTTTCCGCAAGGGGCTCTACACGGCGCCGTTTCTCGGGTATGTCAAAGGAGAAACCGACGGCAAACCGGGGACGCGTCACGCTTTGTACCGTTTTCACTTGCCTGATCCGGTGTATTTCGCCGAGTCGCTGCGCGTCACCATGCAGGCGATCGGCTGGCGGAGCGAGAGAAGATATCTGCCGTTGCAGGATGATATTTCGGCGGTGGCGTATTGGTATCAGCGTGAGCCGCATGTCCCGCTGCGCCCGTTACCCGACCGTAATTATCTGGAGGTCATTTGATTTTGTGCTTCTCCCGGTGTATATTAAAATTGATGAAATCATTTACACCGGGGGAACGAGGATGAAACGCGATATTGATTGGCTCAAACAGTGCTGCTGGACCAATATGGATCGGCTGCAAGGGCCGGTGCGCGGGGTGGTTTTGACTTTTCACGGGCTCAACGGCGGAATTCATGCTCCCGATATTTACTCGATGCAGGAGTTGGCGTGGACCGAGGCGGGGGCTTTGGTTGTCTACCCTTATTACGGGCCGTGGTCGTGGATGAACCGCAGTGCGCGCCTGTTTGTCGATGAGCTCATTGCGACATTGTATCAGGTTTACGGCTTTGACGACTCGCTGCCGCTTATTTCCACGGGCGGCAGCATGGGCGGGTGCTCCGCTTTGCTTTACTGCCGCTACGGGGCAAAAAAGCCGGTGGCGGCCTATGCTTTGTACCCGGTCTGTGATACTGCGTACCACTACAACGAAAGGCCCGATTTGCCGTCCAGCATGAATCACTCCTTTTACGGTTACCCGGGGACTTTGGCGGAGTGCTTGCGTGAGCAATCACCCTTGGCGCAAGTGGTCGCCATGCCGGATATCCCCTATCTGATCATCCACGGCGACAACGACAAGGCGGTCAACAAAGTGCATCACTCTGATTGCTTTGTCGCGGCCATGCACGCCGCCGGCCGTAAGGTTGAGTATATGGAGATTGCCGGGATGGGCCACGGGAGCAATATCCCGGTCGCCGTCCACAACCGCAGCACCGATTTTGTCAATTCGTTTTTGAAACCGCAACTGCCGAAAGCAAATAATTGATGAGCTATTGTTTGGAGTTAAATGAGTATTTTGCGCAAAAGTGGCGCAATCTTGATCCCTTTGAGGAAGCCCAAAAAATTGAGGGGCAAGTCTTTCGCAAGGTCAAAAACCGCCGCACGCTGCGCTTTGAGGAAAACGGCCAAACGTATTTCATCAAATTTCACAACGGCGTCGGCTGGCGCGAAATTTTCAAAAACTACTCGATGTTAAAGTACCCCGTATTGGGCGCCAACAACGAGTACCATGCGATCAGATTGCTGGAAAAGCTTAAGATCAAAACCATGACTCCGTGCGCTTACGGGATGCGCAATTTTAACATTGCCAAGCGCCAATCGTTCTTGATCACCGAGGCCCTGACGGGGATGATCAGCTTAAAAAATCTTTGCCTCAAGTGGCCGCAAGAGCCGCCGGTATTTGCCCAAAAGCTTTATTTGCTTAAAAAAATGGCGCATATCGTTGGCACGATGCACCGCAACGGGCTCAATCACCGCGATTGTTATATTTGCCACTTTTTGCTGGCTCCCGATGATGAAATTTATGTCATCGATCTGCATCGGGCGGAAATCCGTAAAAAAGTCCCTTACCGTTATCTGGTAAAGGACGTGGCCGGGCTTTATTTCTCGGCGATGGACATCGGTTTGACGCGGTATGACCTGTTGCGCTTTGTTAAAGCATATTCGCTCAAAAGTCTGCGTGAGGCCGATTGGCGGTTTTGGCGCGATGTCGAGCGCACCGCCATTGCGTTATACAAACGGCAGCAGCGCAAAGAAAAGTAATTATATTTCGTAACTCGACTTGTCGGGAAAGCGCCGCCGCAACTCATCGCCCACCCCCGAGCGAAATCCGGCATCATTAAAGCCGATAAAAAGTTTGCCGTCCATTTTGGCGCAGTCGACGTTGTGATTTTCAAACGTGGCCTTGACTTGCTGCATCAAGACGCTCTCGGCGGGCGGATAAACGTTGAGGTACAATGAGATGTAGCACAACCCGGCTCTGGCGTAAAAATCAAATTCCCGGTCAAGTGCCAGATACTTGCTTTTTTGAAACCTTACCGGCGTATGCGCCTCGTAGTTGGTGGTCGGGTAATGCCGCTCCTTTAAAATCTCGCCGGTATCGCGCACCGATTTGTGCCAGACTTTGGCGTCGGGTGCGTTGGAAAACGTGAGGAGATTGTCGCGCCGGTACACCACCGGGAGTCTGTCCGCCGCCAGCGGCTGCAAGAGGACATTGTCGTCGGCCCAAAAGATGACATTTTCGGCCAAATCCGGCGAGGCAAAGGCGGTCATCAAGGCCGCGTGGATATTCATTTGCTTGCGTTTGTATTTGTCTTGGCTCCGGATCACTTGAAGCTTTTGAAATCCCTCGGGCGGCTGTGACGTCACGACAAAAATATGACGGTACCCGGACAAGTTTTTTTCGATCGAGCGCAACGCGGTTTTGAGCTCCTGATTGTCCGCTTTGGAGCCGCGGGCGTTGAGCGGGATCAGGATGTCAATCGGTTGCGCCATTGTCTGTTGGCGGCAGGCGCAGGGCGTGCCGCCGTCATCAAGGAGGAAGTTTTGCCGTGCTCCGGCAAATTCGATCAGCATGGTTCGGGCGTATTCGTCGGGGGTACCGTGATAGGCGCCGTGCTCAAAGCGTACTTTGATCTGATGGACAAAGCGGTCGATGCGCTCCAGATTGTCTGATGAAATTTCCGCTTCAAAAAGTTTGGCCGCAAAGAGTTTATCATGAAACTCCCGGATGAAATTTGCCATCTCGGGGTGGACCGCGGCCAGTCCGCCGGCGGCATGCGATAAATGGCCGGCCAGCTCGGTATGCTGCCATTGGGCGCCGTTGCCGACGCTCAGATCGGCAATCAAAGTCCGCGCTTCGGCCAAATGACGGAACACCTTGGCTATATCACGGGGTAATTGGTCGCTCATAAATATATTTCCTTTATGTGGTTTTGCAAATTTGAGCGAAATACTCAAAATTGTTGTTGAGCCAGTCGGCGGCCTGATCCTGGGTGTCAAACGGCCCGGCCACCGGGGTGATGCTTTTGCTGAAACCGGTCAAGGGCTCGTTGTTGACGCATTTTTCGGACGGCGGGGGCGGGGTGGAGGCATAGTTGCCGGTTTGGATCACCCGTCCCTGACAGTTAAGCCCATCATAAATGCGCTCGCACAAGGCATAATATTTGGTCGGGTCGACGGTTGAGGAACTTGATGACGACCCGGAAGAGGACGATCCCGAGCTCGAAGATGAGCCGGAGGATGAGGACCCGGAAGAGCTGGATGCGCCGGACGACGAACTGGAGGACGCGCTAGATGAACTGGACGAGTCGGAGTTGGAGGGATCCGATGGATCCGAGGGGTCGGAGCCAGAGGAGCTTGAGGGGCCGCTGTCGGAGCTGGAGCTGGAGCCGGAACCGGAGGAGGAACTGCCAGAGGACGATGAGCTTGAGCTTGAGCTTGAGCTTGAGCTTGACGATGACGAACTCGAGCTGGAGGACGAGCTGGAGGACGAGCTGGACGACGAGCTGGAGGAGCTTGAGTCACCGCTGCTGGAGGAGCCCGAGTCGGAGTTTTCGCCGCAAATCTGGCTCAAAAATACGGTCGGGATGCCGAATTGAATTTGCCGGATACGGCTCGTGGCCGCGCTGATATTGCAATCGGCGACGGCCAGCATCACCAGCGCTTCGCATTCCTCCGGTTGCGGCAATTCCCCGGCGATTTTGATTTCGCTTGTAAAATGGATGATGCCGAATTCGGGGTCTTCAAATTCGTTTTGGCTGTCTTCGCCTTCCCCAGCGAGCATCTTGATGCTTAAAAAGACAATATTGCGGCCATCGGCAGCTTCGATTTTGTCTTGTGCGGAAACGCTGACAAGATACTCCGCGTGATTGATAAACGGGATATCTTTGCCCTGATCGTTTATTTCGCTGTCCGGATAAAACCGGATGACTTTGGCCATCCCGGCGGGACTTTGACTCTGATCGGACGGGGCGGCTCCGCCATCGGCGGCGCGCAAATAACAGCCGCTATTTGCATTGGTCGCCGAAGGGTCGGTCGATATTTTAAAGAAACTGCTGTAAGAGCTTGATTGCCCGGATAAAACGTGGATCCGACAGCCGTTCGTCAGCTGCTCCACCCTGATGCCGTTACCGGCGAAAATACTGGATGTTTGATATTCCATCAATGATTCCCCTTTGTTTTTGTGCGACTGGTGCCGCGCTTCATTTTATAAATGGCTAAAAATGTCAACTTTAACGCTCCGGCAGTTTGACAAAAGTGCGAATGGATGATATATTTAACTCAACTTGCCGCAATCGGGCCGATCGTGCCGCGGCAAATGGCAATTGTTGCAATCGGAAAGACGGAAAATATGGAAAAACAAACTCAAAGTTGTAAGGTCAACGAGGACCCTGGACCGCGACGGCGTGAGGTCACGCGGGATGTTTTTTCGTATTTTGACGGTTGCATGCAATAGTCCAAATACCAAACCGCATCACTCAAACGTGTGATTTCACGCTTGTCCGAAAAGTTGAAAGCTTGATTTTTTAAAAACAGGTGACACACATGTTTAGATGTTATGATCTTATTGACGGCAAGGTCCAGAGCTGCCCGGAGGGGCAACTCGGGATCATTCAGGTATACAGCGCCCCCAGCGACGAGGAGAAACGCTATCTCGTCGATCACTGCGGTATCGACGAGCATACCCTGATGTCGGCGCTGGACGAGGACGAAATCTCCCGTATCGAGTATGAGCACAATCACATTGCCGTGATTATGAAGCGCCCGCGCAATTATCAGGTGGATCGGGTGATGTCCTTTAAAATTTCGTCCATCGGCGCATTTTTGTTTAAGGACCGCATCATTGTGATGCAGGCCGAGCCGATGCCATTGTTTGAGCACGGCAAAATGCCGTTGCGGGGCAACTCCATCCAAGGGGTGCTGCTGCGCCTTTTGCACCACGCCACCCATCATTTTTTGCAGCACTTGCGGATCATCCGCAATATCTCCGACGAGGTCGAAAATAAAATTGAGTCGTCAGTGACCAACAAATCCTTGGCCAATATGTTTTCGCTGTTAAAAAGTTTGACCTATTATGAAAGTGCTACGGCGGCCAATCAGCTGCTGCTCTTGAAACTCAAAAGTGACGCCAATAAAATCGGTTTTAATGAGGAGGAGCTTGACTTTTTGGACGATATCACGGTCGAAAACAAACAGTGCGACAATCTGGCCGGGATTTACGCCGGGATTTTGACGGGGATGTCCGATGCGCGGGTATCGATTGTGAGCAACAATTTGGCCATCATTATGAAGTACTTAGCCATCATTAATTTGGTGTTTATGCCGCTTAACGTCCTGACCGGGCTCGGCGGGATGTCCGAGTTCTCCATGATGACCTCCAAGTTGTGGTGGCCTCATGCTTTCAGCGCGTTGGCGTTTGGTCTGGTAATCGTCGGCTACGTCACTTATCTGCTGGTCAAACAGATCGGTGAAGTCCCGACGCGGAGGAAACAAAATGTTCGGTAAAAGCAAAGATGTTTTCAGATCCCGGCGCGATAAAGAGAAGATTGATCGCTCGCTCCGGCGTTTTGACCGCGTGACACTGCTGCTGATCGGGTGTTTCATTGTTTCGACCGTGGTGTGCTATGGCGAAAGGTATGATCTCGGTTCGGAGCACGCTTACGGGTTTGCCCTTTGGTTTCTGTTGTTTTTTGCTTATGTGCCGCTGGGGATGATTGGGCTTGTCAGTTGGATGTTTCATTTGCAGGACAGCGCGTTTATCGATTTTGTCGTCAACCGCAATCCGGTTTTGTGCATGGGAGCGCTAAATGTGATTACAATGTCGGCGGTTTGGCTGATCATCCGCTATCTTTCCTCACGCCGCGGCAGCGCGGCGATGGTTGATATCGCCTATCATCTAACACTGATCAGTTTTGTCTGGGGGTGTTTTCAGCTCGTTTGTATGACCAGTATCCTAGTCTGGAATAAAGGCGGCTTGACGCCGTTGCATCAGCATTTAAACCGTCCCGAGGAGCCCGAGCGGGTGATCGTGGTGGAAAAAGATAAATCATAACCCAAGCAGGTCAACCCATGTTGGAAACTCCGCAATTTAAATTGGCATTGCCGCACAAGGGCAATGTGTTTGAAGCAAATCATGTCCGCGTCACCTTTATCACGCCGCGCTTTGTCCGCTTTGAGTGGGCCGCCGACGGCAAGTTTGAGGACCGCGAAACCATGGCGGTGCTGAACCGCGATCTCGGCAAAGTTTCCTTTGAGTCGCAGCTTAACGGCAACAAGGCGACGCTCAAAACTTCGCAAGTGACGGTCAAGCTGGTTTTGGACGGGAAACCCTTGAGTGATGCCAATCTGGAGCTCGAGTTTAACTTAAACGGCAAGCCGGTCAAGTGGACGCCCTCGGCGCCGCAAACCGGCAACCTCAAGGGGAGCTGCCGCACGCTCGACCTTTGCAACGGCGACCGCGTGGTCAAGTATGAGGGCCACGGCACCGATAAAGAAGAATCGCATGAGCTCAAGCTCGGCAACGGTTTCATTTCGCGCGACGGCTGGAGTTTGATTGACGACAGCAAAAACGTAGTGGTCGACTTGGACGGCGACCGCAAGTGGGTCGCGCCGCGCACCGATGTCGAGCGCCAGGACTGGTACGTGCTTGCCTACGGTCACGATTATTTGCGCGCCTTAAAGGATGCCGCCGATGTTTTCGGCAGCCAGCCCTTGCCGCCGCGGTATACCCTCGGTTATTGGTTCAGCCGCTATTGGGCTTACAGCGACGAGGAATTGTGCGACATTGCCACCGAGTTTGACCGTGCCGGGGTGCCGTTGGATGTCCTGGTCGTCGATATGGACTGGCACTTGGAGGGCTGGACCGGCTATACCTGGGATTGGCGTTATTTCCCCGATCCGGCCGAGTTTTTGGCCGAGATGAAGCGCCGCAATTTAAAAATCACTCTCAATTTGCACCCTGCCGACGGCGTGGCCAAGCATGAGGAACAATTCGAAAAAATGGCCAAGGCGATGAAGCTCGATCCCAAAAAAATCGACCGAGTCCCCTTTGACATTACCAGCAAAGAGTACATGAAACACTATTTTAAGATTCTCCATCACCCGGACGAAAAGCGCGGGGTGGACTTTTGGTGGATGGACTGGCAGCAGGGCGAGTCCTCGGCAATGAAGGGGCTTGACACGCTCCCTTGGATCAACCACTTGCACTGGGAGGACATGCAGCTCCACGGCAAACACAAGCGTCCGCTGATTTTCAGCCGCTTTGGCGGCGTCGGGGCAGGGCGCTATGTGATCGGGTTCTCGGGCGATACCTACTCGACCTGGAAATCATTGGCCTATCAACCTTATTTCACCGCCACCGCCTCCAACGTCCTCTACGGCTACTGGAGCCATGACATCGGCGGTCACATGGAGGGTGCGATCGACCCCGAGCTTTATCTGCGCTGGGTCCAGTACGGCATGCTTTCGCCGATTTTGCGTACGCACACCACCAAAAATGCCAACGCCGAGCGCCGCTTTATGGAGTTTCCGGCCCCCTACAGCCACTTGATGATGGATACCGTCCGGCAACGCTATGAGTTGGTGCCCTATATTTACAGCGAAAACCGCAAAGCCTATGACAGCGGCGTCAGCCTTTGCCGCCCCTTGTACTACAACTGGCCCGAGGACTCCAAAACCTATGAGCTCACCAACGAGTACATGTTTGGCGACGAGATGCTGGTTTCGCCGGTGAGTGCGCCCGGCGACAAAAACAGCGAGTTGACCAACTTTGCCGTATACTTGCCGCAGGGCAAATGGTTTGACGTCGCCCACGGCAACTTTGTCGAGGGCGGGCAAACCGTCACCAAGCACTGGATGCTTTCCGAGATTCCGGTCTTTGTCCGTCCGGGGACGATCATCCCCGGCCAAAAAATGCGGATGCGTTTGGACGAAAAAAGCTACAGCCATCTGACCATGGACATTTATCCCGGTGAAGCGGGCTGCTATGAGTTGTATGAGGACGACGGCATATCCGACGGTTATTTGCATGGCAAATATGCAATCATTGATCTGTCGCACCACAAAAAAGGTTTTACCCGCGTGATTGATATCGTGCACCAGTCGGGCAAATTTGACGGCTTTTTGCGCAAACGCGAACTGGAAGTCCGGTTGCATTGCGTCGTCCCGCCCAAAAAAGTCGAAATCAACGGCAAAAAGGCCGAATTGTGCTTTCGTCTCGACGGTGAATCTTCGCGGCAGTACCGCTATGACGGACTGACCGCCTCGATCATCATTGCGTGCGGTGAAATCGATCTAGTGAAAGGCGCGCAAATCACTGTGGAGTATGACCGCGACAACGAGTCCGAGCCGGTGCTCGGCCTTGCGGGCGTCTTCCGCCGCTTGCAGCGCGTGGCGATCCTCCACAACGAAATCGGCGGCTGCCTTGTCGTCGATGTCGAGGAGCGCTTGGGGCAGGAGCTCGCTCATGCCGCCTACCGGATTTCGCGCGAACCCAAAAAACTCAATCAGGAGCTCGAAAACCTCCAACTCAAATTGCCGCGCCTCCCCGGCGAGATCAAAAAGCAGTCCGAGCTGGTGACCTGGGGCGACGTCAAGCGCCGCAAGCACGCGGCAACGGTGGCGGTCAATTTGCTGAAACATCTTGAGGACTGAAAGTTGTGAATATATGCGGGCAAAATTGCTCCATTTTCGCCGGACTCTGACCCGGCTGTTGCCGGTGTTGGCCGTAATGGCGGCCGCCGGCTGTCAAAGCGTATCGGTACCGGTCGCGGTCAACACGGCCGGTGATTTTAATCTCAACGGCGTGAGTAAAATTGCGCTGATTGACTTTAACTCGTTTCCCGACGATCCCGGTCTCGGGGTCTATGCGGCGGATGCGGCGACTTGCAAGTTGGTGCAAAATTTCACCACGGCGGCCTTTATGCGCAGCAAATTTTACGCTCTGGCCGATCTGGAGCTCGAAAAGGCGATCATCGCCGGTTCGAATGTACGCGTCGGGCAGCGGTATGACGCCGTGATGTACGGGCGCGTTTGGTATCAGGTCTCGCCCGAGTACCGCGGCATGTACCCGGTGCAATATCAGCTTGAGAGCTGGAAAACCGCGTTTAACGGCTTTTACATGGGTCGTTACACCACGCGCCTTACCGACGTGATCCAAATGCAGTATTTCCGGGCGTGGAATGTAACTTTGATGCTCTCTTTGACCGTTTACCGGGTTGATCATGACGGCGTAGTCCAAAAAGTGGTGGACACCTTTGCCGTTGCTTCGCAGCGCTTTATGATTGACAACGGCACCTTTGCCAACACATATGAACCCTTGGTGTTTCATCGCCGGGACAGTGTTGCCGCGGCGGCCGCGGCCGCGGTGACAACGGGCGGGTTTGCCGGTAAAGTTGTGACCATTCCCTCGGCCGAGGAGGCAAAAATCATTTTGGCCGACCGTCTGGTGCGCGACTTGAGTGCGCGGTTGACGCCGTCGGCGACTGTATTTGAAGTCAAGTGTCAAACCACCGATGACAAACTTTATCAACTTTTGCAAAATCAGGCTTACCGGGCTGCGAGAAGTTATCTCGTCAACCAAATTGTGGCCGATGTTTCCATCAATGTCGCTGACAAGATTCCGCCGGTATCCGCGTACTTGAGCGGAGGCAAGAGCAACCCCGAGCCGGTCGCGGCCGAGACGGTGGCCAAGGCGGCCGCCGGGATTACCGGCAAGTGTTATATTTTGGCCGTTTGCGAAGAGGCTTCAGGTGATTATGAGCAGGCGCTTTATACGTATCGCTATATTTACGCTATCGATCACCGGAGCGAGTATGCCGCGGGGATTGCCCGCTGCCAACTCGCGATGGGCGAAAAAGATCAGCTGACCCGCCAATACCGGGCCAAGCGTGAAGCTGAGGTCAAAGCTAACTTAAAATAGATCCGCCCGGTGGCGGAAGCAATATTGGAGCACAAGGAGTTCTTAAATATGCGTTACTTTTTTTGTTTATTGTCATTGTTTTGCGCCGTGGTGCTGTTTGCCGCGGATGATGCCGGCAACAACTTTCAAGTCAAAGCGGCCGTGACCGGGTATGACGGCTTTGCCTTGAGTAAAGAGCTCAAGGTACAGGCTAAAAAGACCGCGATCAAAAAATATCTGCAGCGGCTCAACGCCAATTTGCCGGAAAAGTTGTCCAATGATCTCGTTAATGAGTACGACCGCTTTGTCGACGGCGATCTGGTGACGTTAAACGAGCAAAAGGATCCCTTGCCGGGCGGTCAGGTGCAGCTCTCGGGCGATTACAGCGTAATCCTCAATCTCCCCAAACTCAACCAGTTTTTGGAAAACAACGGGGTCAAAGTGCAGGGCCAGTTGGAGCTCATTATCCTCGAGGAACCGCCCGCTTTGGCGCAGATGAAGCTTGATAAAACCGTCGGCTCCGGGCTGGACGGCCGCCGCTTTTTTATCCAAAACTACACCATGTTTCAGCGGCGTGTCCGCGATGCTTTGATCAAAAAAACCGGCGAAATGGGGTTTGATGTCAAACTTTTGGAGGACAACCGTTTGTATGACAGCTTTAAAAACAAGGACAGCAATCTCGCCGGGGTCTATTTTGACGTCAGCAACGACGAGTACGCGGTCAACCGCGACTTGCTCGACGCCGTGCGTGAAAACAACCCCGATACCTTGGTCCTCTACTATCGGATCGACTCATTGATTTACGACCAAAACTCCAAAAAAGTCCGCGCCACCGTGGCGTTGAATTTAAAAAACCTCGCCACCGGCGTCACCAAGTCGATTGGCACGGCGACGATGGGGAGTGACATTACCACCTCGACCCCGGAGGGGGTGATTGACGATTTGGCTTATTGCACCGATGCGGCGATGGTGTCGTTGATGAATGCCGAGGGTGCCGGAGCCAAGATCAACAACATCGCCCAGTCGATGCGCAGCGCCGCCATTTTGCCCGCCGGCCCGCTGAAACTCATCATCAACGCTTCGGCCTTCGGCAAAAATCAAAAGAAAATCATGTACAATATTAAAAATGATCTCATCACCAAAAAATTGTGCGCGGCCGAAAACATCCGCTCCAGCGACACCACGTTAACCGCGACGGTTGACCGCGGTTTGGTGAAATCGCCGGATGTGTTGTATTTTGAGCACATCGCCCCGATATTGGAGGCCAACGGCGTCACGTTGGATGACGATCATGTGGTTTACTCAAACGACTCGTTAACCATCAAACCTTGAGGTTGCAGATATGAAAAAATTATGGATTTTCTCCCTTTTGACCGTGGTGCTGGCGGGCTGCTCCTCGAGCTCGGTCAACACGATTTCCAATGCCGACGTCAAGGCCAATATCCAGCCCATTGTCGACCGGCGCATTTACACCGACGACCGGATGGCCAAGGCGCTTACCGTGACTGAGCTCCGGGAGTCCAAGACCAATGACGGTTTTATGCGCGTACAGATTTTTCTCAAAAACCGCACGAGCGACTCGTATAATTTGCTTTACCGCTTTGTTTGGACAGACGAAAACGGCGTTGAGGTCGAGAGCTTGGACAACCCTAACTTTGTCGCGGTGGCGGTGCTGCCGGGCGACGACCTGACTTTGACTTCACTTGCGCCGCAAAAAAATTGCCGGGACTTTAAAGTGCGCCTGATGGCGCAGGAGTAATATTATGAAAACAATGTTGACTTGGTGCTTGATTGCGATGACCGCGCTTTCGTACGCGGTGGTAAAAGAGTTGACCCAGCTGGAGAACACGGTTAAGGAGCAGGATTTAATCAAGACGCTCAAGACTGAATCCGAGGGAGCCTGTGTCCGCTTGCTGCCGGACGGCTCATTTCAGATTTTCGGCATCGGGGCGGCGACCTATGCGGCAAAGGACCCGGACGAACTTTTGCGCGCCCAGCGCGAGGCGACGCTCAAGGCCAAGGCCAACATTTCCAAATTTATGTCCGAGAGCATCTCCAGTCGTGACCGTTTTGAGGAAATCTCGGCCAAAACCAAAGTCGTGACCGCGGAGGGCAAAAGTATGGAGGCTGTCGTCAACCGCGAGGCTTTGCAGCAGATGTTTACCAACGTGAGTTTGGTCTCCGAGGCGTTGTTGCGCGGGGTGGTGGTGCTGGGGAGCGAAAAAGAACAATTTCAGGAGGGCGGTATTTATCGCGTGATCGTCGGCGTAAGTTCGCGCAGCTTGCAGGCCCCCCCCGCCAATGAGCAGCCCGCCGCGCAAGTTCCGCAAAACAATCCCCCGGCGCAAGGCCAGACCCAGCCTCAGTCCGCTCCGCCGCCGGCTCCCGCGGCCAAAGCGGCAAGCAATATCACCCCCGAGGGCTGGATCGAGGCCGTCGGCTACGGCAAGGATCGTCCGAGCGCGGTGTCGGCGGCATTGTTGGAGGCCTTGCGCCAATTTTTTGGCGAACGCATCGAGAGCAACAGCGCCGTCAAAGAGAGTTACAACGCCATCAAAAATAATCTCGAAAATACCGTAAAAAACGAAAAAAGCGAGGAGATCAACACCAAATCGGTGACTTCCGGTTGGATTCAGGAGTACCGGATTTTGGAAGTCAAGACATTGCCGGACGGCCGGGTTGAGGCCCGGATTGTGGCCTTGGTGCCGGTGCAAAAAAATAACACGGTAAGCGTGGTGATGGTTTGCTACCCGGTGATGCGCAGTCTGGCTGACGATACCAAAGTTTTTGAGACCGGTCCCAATACCCGGCTCTCCGGCTTGGATCTTTGCCGCCGCATCGCGCAAAGTCTGACCCGCTCGATGGTCCAGACCAACGCTTTTGTGGTGATCGACTTTGACGAGATTAACCGTGTGGCGGCGCAAAATAAGATGAATGACGACATGATCAAAAACGGCTTGGCACCGATGTCCGAATACGCCAAACTGGGTCAGGTGTTGACCGCCGATTATATTTTAAGTACGATGGTCGATGATTTCAGCTATGCGCGCAAAATGGTTTACAACAGCGAGCTGCGCAAATTTGAGTCCAAACACAGTCTGTCGATGCGGTTTGTCTACAAATTGACCAGTGTGACCAATGGCGCCACTGTTTTTTCCGACGATCTTACCGTCGAGTTGACGCCGGATGAAATCAGCCGTTTGCTGGAAAAGAGTGACAAGCCGGATCTGGTATATGAATTGATGAAAAAGGCGTGCGTGATTATCTCCTCGCGTTTTCGCGCACAATGATTTTACTTGATGTAAATCGGGCATCCGGTGACGGATGCCTTTTTTTATGCCTTTTTGCCGATGATAAAGACGCGCTTGCCCGCATTGCCCGGGAGCTCGTATTCGCTTGTCAGCTCCCAGTGCATCGGGATTTTTTTGCAGCAGACATTTAAGGCGGGCATCTCCTCGGCGGCCTGCGCCGGGGTCTTGTAAAAGAGGAAACGCCCGTTGGGCTTGATCATGTTGCAGCTGTCCAAAAAGATGATCGGCGACGCCGCCACCGCGCGGGCGGTCACGATGTCAAAGCGGCGAAGGTATTCATTTTGGCGGTTGAGCTCGGTGGAGCGCCCGTGGACGGCTTTGAGGTTGGTCAACCCGACGGCGGCCGCGGTTTCGCCGACAAACTTCACCTTTTTGCCGGTGGAGTCAATCGCGGTGATTTTAAGATTGGGAAAAGCCGCCGCGAGCACCAGCGACGGGAACCCGGCGCCGCAGCCGATGTCGGCGATGCTGAATTTTTGGGTCGTGATTTCGGGAAAAAAAAGAGCTAAGAGCAAAGAGTCGGCGACGTGCTTGATGTCAAACTCGTCTTTTTCGGTGATCCGGCTCAAATTATACTCCTGATTGCGAAGGACCAAAAGCTCGCGGACGGCCTCGCATTTGGCGAGGAAATTGGTCACGTCTGGCACATGGCAGGCTGCCGCAAATTCGGCTAAATTGAAATCGCTCATTTCAGAAATCCCAAGCCAAAGACAGTCATGCACACCAATGCGACGGCGGCGGCGGTGAATTTGAACGCGGGTGTGCGGGCTGAGTTGCGTAAGTACTCGCGCATGATATGGGGTTTGGCCGAAATCCACATTCCCAAAATCCCCAAGAGCCAGCAAAAGATTGCCAATAACGGCATAAGCGGGTAATGAATGTTAAACGAGGCGTGCAAAAAGTAGTAGGCGATCAAAATGAAGCTGCCGCCCACCGCCCGCGAAAACAGATAATCGACAAAAAAGAAACACAATACCGGGGTAATGACCGCAATCGGCAGCAAGTAGGGGAGTATCATTGCGGGTGCCACCGCCGCCGCATGCGGGATACAGCCAAACATGGCGACCCAGCCGATGACAACGCCGAGATAACGGTTGCGCGGCAATTTCTCCACCCACGGCAGGGTTTTGGGGGTCAGCGCCAAGGTGATGACGGCCACGATCAGCCACCATACGCCAAAGGCGAGACTGTAGATGTGAAACAAGCTTGATTCATTCATTTTTGATAATTCTCCAGATAATGGTCAATAATTCGGCGGGCGATGGAGCCGTGGGAGGGCAACTCTGGCAAATTGTCGGGACTGTAAAAGTCCGCCGCCTCGATTTCAATTTGGTCCGGGGTAACCGTGCCGCCCGCGTATTCGGCGGTAAACCCGACCATCAAAGCATTGGGAAACGGCCAGCTCTGACTGGCAAAATAACGGATATTTTTGACCTCAATGCCGACTTCCTCTTTGACTTCGCGCGCAACTGCGTGCTCCAAGGTCTCTCCGGGCTCGACGAAGCCGGCAATCAAACTGTACAAACTTTTGCGGAATTTGCTGTTATGGGCGAGCAAAATCCGGTTGTTTTGGTCGGTTACGGCGACGATGACCGCGGGAGTGACCACCGGGTAATAAATTTCACCGCACTCGCAGACGCGGGCGCACTCGTCGGCTTTGTCCCGCAGCAATTTGCCGCAGGTCCCGCAATAGCGGCGCTGCTTTTGCCAGTGATTGAGGCTGCGGGCGCGGCAGACGGCGATTTTTTCGGCATCGGGCAAACGGGCGACGGTGCCCCGCAATTCATGGGCGCTAAAGCCGTCGGGGAGTGTGTCGCCGGGCTCGATTTCGAGCATCAGACAGTCAAGGCTGTCGATTTTTCCGATTTGCGCCGAATCCGCCCGGAGCGGCCACTCGTTGCCGCGCGGCAGCCGGCAGTCCTTGAGGATAATATCGGGCCCCTGCAAAATAACCAATATGCCGTCCGGCGCTCCGCCGGTGCTGTAGCGCAGCGGCTGCGGATAAAATTCAGACATGATACAGCTCCTTTAAACCCAAAAAACGAACCGCGTTGGCGGTGGTGATTTCGGCTATTTCCTCCGGCGACCGGCCGGTAAGCTCGGCGATTTTAAGCGTTATTAGTTTGACATGACCGGGGTGATTGGGTTTGCCGCGGTGGGGCACCGGGGCAAGGTACGGCGCATCGGTCTCAATCAGCAACCGATCCGGCGGAATCAGCGGCAGATTTTGGCGGATGTTGTGCGCCTTGCCAAAGGTTACCATCCCGTTTACCCCCAAATAAGCGCCGAGGTCGGCAAATTTCTTGGCCCACTCCTCCGATCCGGCAAAACTGTGAATGACGAATTTGCCGGGAAAGTCTTTCACCAGACGGTGAACGTCCTCGTAAGCGTCAAAGCAATTGTCCTTGTCGCGGCAGTGGATGACAGCCGGGAGCTTCCACTCTTCGGCCAGCTGCAAAAACTCCTCAAAGACTGCGAGCTGGGCACTTTTGTCGCTCAACTCATAATAATAATCCAAACCGATTTCGCCGACGGCGGCCAATTTGCGGTCGGCGCGAAAGAGGGTGAAGTCGGCTTTGTTTTCCAGATATTTTCCGGCGCTGTGGGGGTGGACTCCGGCGGCAAACCAAGCGTGGTCAATTTGATCGGCAAAGGTTTGTGCCTTTACGCTCTCAGCGTAGTCGGCGCCCGTTGCCAAAAGCATGATTTGGTCGTCATCTCCGAGCGCCGCTTGCACAGTGTGCATGTATTTCTCAGGCGTCGTGTCGCCGTAAAAGTGAAAATGCGTGTCAAATAGCGTCATATCACTGCCAGGCGGCTTCTTCCCACATCATGTTGCTGTGAAAGGTGTTGCCCAAAAAGGACACGTTGAGCACCGGTTTCTTTTGCCCCTTCTCCAAATGCCAGTTGCAACGGGTGGTCGGGAAAAATCCGAGCATGGTTTTGTAAGGGACTCCGGCCTCGGTTTTGCCCTCACGCATGTCGAGGCGTTTTTGTTCGTTCCAAGTTAATCCCCCCGAGGGTTTAAAGGTGCACGGCGCATCGGTGAATTCATAAAAATAACTGATGCGTTTAACATCGTAATTGGGTTTGTTGATTTTAGTCCCCAGAGACGGTTCGCAATCGTAGGCCTCCGGGTACTCGCCGTCTGGACGGGCCCACCAGAAGCTGCCGCCGGGAGGATTGCTGACATTTTTGGGGCAGCGGTAGACTTTATCAGTGGAGATATAAGTCGGGTACAATACCGAAATCCACGGCGCCATCGCATCGCGGTAATCGCCGGAGTACATTGTTAACGCGGTGGAAATCTGTTTGAGGTTGCTGAGACAAGTTGTAGTGTGTGCTTTGTCGCGCGCTTTGTTCAATGCTGGCAGCAGCATCCCGGCCAAAATCGCAATGATCGCGATGACCACCAGGAGCTCGATCAGGGTAAAAAACTTCTTCATATTCCTTCTTCCTCGTTATTATCCGTCAATCCATGGATTGTTTTTTCCCAGTAAAACGGCTTGGTAAAGATTTGGATAAAACCTTTCCAGGCGGCGATCGAAATCAGCACCCAGTAAAACGGCATCAGGAACGCCGCCCAGATCAAGCCGTAATACTTGCGCTTGATGCATGCCAAGACTCCGATCATTATAAATATAAGGTTGGATACGAGCATAATCAAGCTGCCTGCAAAAAAAAGTTGCGAAAAAATCGCCCAAAACTGATTCTCATTGGCACCGTAATAAACGAGCGGCCAGGCCTGAATATTGTGGTTGCCAAGCATGATTCCGCGATAATTGCTCTCCGGCGAATGCGGCCCGACGATCAAGTCGGTCAAGCTTTGGCCGTGGGCGAGACCGTGGAGCAGGAGCAAGCCGTAAAGGAGCATGATTGCCCAAAAGACGATATTTATAAGCATCATCATCGCGCTCCCCCCTACCGCCAAAAAGCCGCCCGCCGTGCCGTAAAGCCCGAGCCTGCGCACAGTTTTGACGGGATGGCGGTAGTGGACAAGGTGGGTTTGGATGAAGCCTTTGACCCAGCGCGAACGCTGCCGGACCCAATTGCCGACATGGGAGTTGGCTTCCTCGTAGGTGGTCGAGTCGACGAGCTTGGTCCGATAACCTTTCTCATAAATGCGCAACCCCAAGTCGCAGTCCTCGGTGACGTTAAAGGGGTCCCACGGGCCGACTTCGCGCAAAATTGCGGTGCGGAAATGGTTGGAGGTGCCGCCCAGAGGGAGGGGGAGGCGAAACAGCTGGTAGCCGCTCAAAGTGAGATCAAAATAAGTCGAGTACTCGACCGTAAAGAGCCGGGTCAAAAGGTTGGTCTTGGCATTAAAGTAATTGAGCTTGGCCTGGACGCACAGGACTTTGTTGTCCTTGTCGCGGCGAAAGACGGCCAAGGCTTTTTTGAGCTGGTCGACTTCCGGTGCGTCTTCGGCGTCGTAAATCACGCAAAATTCGCCTTTTGCGCGCTCAAGCCCGTAATTGCAGGCGCGCGGTTTGGTCTTGGGGAGCGAGTCGGGGATAATAATGACATCGCAATAAGCGGGCAAACCTGCTTTTTCGAGCGCGTTTCGCGTTTCGGTGTCGTCCTCCTCAAGCAAGAGCTTGACATCGAGCTTGTCGGCCGGGTAGTCGAGTTTGCCGATGTTGCGGATGATTTTTTTGGCGATGTTGGCTTCTTTGTACAAAGGGAGCAAGATAGTGTACACGGGAAGTTCGGCGTCGGTCACACTTGACAACTCGGCCGCAGTCACCGTCTCCTCGCCGTGGCCGAACCACGAGAGAATCGCCGCGCCGCCCCGAAACAGCACCGCCATCCCGTACCAAAACATGAAGTAGGCCGTGACCGCAAAAACAAAGATATCCCAGCGGTAGACCAACAGCAGGGCAAGCGACAGCAACACCCCCAGATAATAGAGCTTTTGACCGCGGCTGTAAACAATTGCGGCGCAAGCGTCCGGGTGCTGGCGAATAAAGTCTGCGGTGATCCGGTCGGTATTTTTCATGATATTTGATAAAGATATCACATTTTTTGCGAAAAAACAATTTTTTTTGGCGAAATTTTGAAAAAAAGTGCTATATTATTTCATTTGTATCCAAATATGGCGGCAAAGCCGGATGTGCTGCATCCTCTTTTTTTCGGTTTCCGCCTCGGGTCACACGTGGCAATTAACAGGAGATTTGAGATAAAAATGAACATGAAACAACCTTTGGCCAGAGCCTACGAGCCGGCGGATGTCGAGGCAAAATGGTATCCGTTTTGGGAGAGCAATCACTATTTTCACGGCAAGGCCAATCCGGCCAAGAAACCGTACTCGATCGTCATTCCGCCGCCCAACGTCACCGGGATTTTGACGCTCGGCCATGTGCTTAACAATACGTTGCAGGACATTTTGATCCGTTATCACCGGATGAAGGGCGAGGAAGTGTGCTGGTTTCCGGGCACCGATCACGCCGGGATCGCCACCGAGAGCCGGGTCGAGAAATTTTTGCGTACCGAGCACAACACCGGGCGCGATGACCTCGGGCGTGAGGAATTCATCCGGCGCGTCTGGGACTGGAAGGGCAAATACGGCGGCACTATCATCCGCCAGCTCCGCAAACTCGGCTGCTCCTGTGACTGGGAGCGCGAACGCTTCACCATGGACGAGGGGCTCAACGAGGCTGTCAACAAAGTCTTTGTCGAGCTTTATCACAAAGGCTACATCTACCGCGGTCAGCGAATGATCAACTGGTGCCCGGTGGCCAAAAGCGCGCTGTCGGACGAAGAAGTGATTTATAAAGATGTGGCGGGTAAATTTTATCATTTGCGTTATCCCTTGGCCGACGCGAGCGGCTTTTTGGTGGTGGCGACGACCCGTCCGGAGACGCTTTTCGGCGATACCGCGGTGGCGGTGCACCCGGAGGATGAGCGCTATAAGCACTTGATCGGCAAGTTGGTCAAGCTCCCCTTGACCAACCGAGAAATCCCGATCATTGCCGACTTGCACGCCGACCCGACCAAAGGCAGCGGTTGCGTCAAAATCACCCCCGCCCATGACCCCAACGACTTTGAGGTTGGCAAGCGTCACGGCCTGGAGGTGATCAATATCATGAATCCCGACGCCTCCTTAAACACCCGCGCCGGCAGTCTTTTTGCCGGGCTTGACCGCTTTGAGGCCCGAAAAAAGGCGGTGGCGATGCTCGAAGCCGAGGGTTTGGTGGATAAAATCGAGGACATCCGTCACGCCGTCGGTTACTCCGAGCGCGGCGATGTGCCGATTGAGACGATGGTGAGTTTTCAGTGGTTCTGCAATATGAGAGAGCTGGCCAAGCCGGCCATTGAGGCAGTCGAGTCGGGCAAGATCAAGTTTCACCCCGAGCGCTGGACCAAGACTTACGCGCACTGGATGGAAAACATTCAGGACTGGTGCATTTCGCGCCAGATCTGGTGGGGCCACCGCATTCCCGCGTGGTACAACGACGCGACCAACGAAGTCTACGTCGGGATGATCGCGCCGACGACTCCGGGGCCGTGGCGGCAGGAGGAGGATGTCTTGGACACTTGGTTCAGCTCCTGGCTGTGGCCCTTCTCCGTCATGGGCTGGCCGCAAAAGAATGACGACCTTAAGTACTTTTACCCCACCGCCGACTTGGTGACCGGGCCCGATATTATTTTCTTTTGGGTGGCCCGCATGATCATGGCCGGTTGCGAGTTTATGGGGGAAATCCCGTTTCGCAACGTTTATTTTACCAGCATCATCCGCGACGAGCAGGGCCGCAAGCTCTCCAAGTCGCTTGGCAACTCGCCGGACCCGCTGGATGTGATTGCCGAGTATGGCGCGGACGCGCTGCGTTTCTCGATTATCTACATCGCTCCGGTGGGGATGGATATCAAGTACTCCAACGACAAATGCGAGCTCGGGCGCAACTTTGCCAACAAGATTTGGAATGCCTGCCGCTTCCGCCAGATGCAAGGCGAGGTGTCGTCCGATTTCCTCACTTTGGACAACATCGGCGAACTCTCGGCGGACGAAAAATGGATGCTTCAAAAGCTGAATTTGGCGGTCAAATCGATCAACGAGTCATTGGGCGACTTTAAATTTCATACTGCCGCTCATGATATTTACGAGTTGGTGTGGAGCGAGTTTTGCGACTGGTTCATCGAGGCCGAAAAGGTCCCGATGCGCGCGGGCGGCGCCAACAAGGAGCGGGCGCTCCGGGTCTTGGACTTCGCGCTTTACAAAATTTTGCGCGCATTGCACATCTTTATGCCGTTTATGACTGAGGAGTTGGCGCACGAGATGGGATTTTTGGCCGACGATCAAAGCTTGATGTCGGAGGCCTATCCCGAGTACGATGCGTCGCTCAATTTTGACGCCGCCGCGATTGCCGCGGTGGACGGCAAATTTGAGATGGTCCGCGGCGGGCGTTTTTTGCGCTCAAGCTACAATTTACCCGACGGCAAAAAGGTCAAATTTTACATCAAGGCCGTGGATGCCGATAAGCTCAACTTTTTAAAGGATCAGGAGAAATCCTTGATGAGCTTGCTCAACGCCGAAGTCATCGAGTTTGGTTTGGCTGATTTTGACAGTGCCGCCCACGGGGCCGCTCCGTCGCAACTGTGCTCCTTGGGTAACATTTATCTCCCGTTGGCGGGGTTGATCGACATCGATGCCGAGCGCGGCAAGCTGGTGAAACAGCAGGCCGAGCTCACGGGCTGGATCAACGGATCCAAGGCCAAGCTCTCCAACGAGCGCTTTGTCTCCAAGGCCCCGGAGAACGTGGTTGCCGAGGCCCGCGCCCATTTGGCCGAACTGGAGCAGCGCTTGGAGCGCACCAACGAGCTTTTAAAGGCACTGTAAGATTTGCCTGATTTTTTTGAGGGAACCGTCACCGGGTGGCGGTTCCTTTTTTTTACTGATACAAATCGATCAATCATATCCTGCCAATTGGCTTATTCGACTGACCGGACAGGGGCATTTTTGGGACTGAAAAAAGCTATTTTGATTGAAAACGCATAGTTTTTTAGCGATTTCGCGGAGAAGGCCCGCTCTTTTTATGCTATAATATACAAAACAGTATATTTCGCAGCAGAAAATGGAGACAAAGAGTGTTATGGGTGTTTTAGGGTGGTCGATTGTTGTTGTGCCGATGGTTTTTGTGATTTGGATTTCCTTTCACTCCTCCAAGTTTGTCCGCTCGGTGGCCGATTATCTGGCCGTCGGCCGGGTGGCCGGGCGCTATGTGCTGGCGGTCGGCGATTTGCAGATGATGCTTGGCTTGATCACTCTGGTGGCGATGGTCGAGGAGCAGTATCAGTGCGGTTTGGCGCTCACTTTTTGGGGTGCCTTGGGCGGACCGCTGGCGATGTTTATGTCTTTGACGGGTTTTTGTACCTACCGTTACCGTGAAACCAAATCCTTGTCGGTCGGCCAATTTTTTGAAATGCGTTACAGCCGCAATTTCCGCATCGTCGCCGCCGTGTTGCGCACGATCTCCGAGATGATGGCCAATGCCATCGGCCCGGCGGTCGCCGCGCGCTTTTTTATCTATTTTTTGGGCTTTCCGCATGCGATCAAGCTGGGTGGAGTGGAGGTGCCGACCTTTGCGCTGGTGGTGACGGTGGTGCTCCTGTTGGCGATGCTGATCATCTGGACCGGCGGTCGGGTGGCTTTGCTGGTTTCCGACTGCTTGCAGGGGTTGATCAGCTATCCGATTTTTGTGATCATTACGGTCTACATCTTGACGCGGTTGTCGTTTGTCAATGACATCGGCCCGATTTTGGCCGACCGCGTCTCCGGCCAAAGCTTTATCAATCCCTTTGATGTGAGTGAGCTGCGCGACTTTAACTTGTTTGCGCTGGCGGTGGGGATGATGGGGATGTTTTTCTCCCGTGCCGGTTGGATTGGCGGCGACGCCTCGATGGCGGCCAAGACACCGCATGAACAAAAAATGGCCGGGATTTTCGGCTCCTGGCGCAACGGTTTTTCGTGGATGATGTGCATGTTTTTGGGGGTGGTGCTGATCGCGGTGATGTCGCACGCCAAGTTTGCGCCTTTGGCTCACGAAGTGCGTACCGAGCTCTCCGACCGGGTGCTGGGGGAGGTCGTTGACGATGCCAAATTGCGCGGTGAAATCCTCCAAAAAGTTGCCGCTTTGCCGGTAGCCCAACATGTGACCGACGTCGATCAGCCGTTTTCACGCGAAAACAATATGGATACGCCGTATTTGCAGACGGTCAAGCGCGAGCTGGAGCAGACCGATAACGGCAATTTGGTGTTTCAAAAATTCCGCACGCTCTATTTTCAGATGATGATGCCGGTGGCGCTCAAGGAGATGTTTCCCGAGTTTTTGATGGGGCTTTTTTGTCTGATTGCGTTGATGCTGATGCTGACCACCGACGACAGCCGTATCTTTAACTCGACGGCGATCATTGTGCAGGACATCATTATGCCGTTTCGGAAGAAACCATTCAGCGAAAAAGAGCATTTTCTCTATTTGCGTTTTTGCGCTCTCTCTGTGGCGGTGTTTTTTGGCGTCGTCTCGATCTTTTTGTCGCAGCTTGACTACATCAACATGTTTTTGACCATCATTACCGCGGTTTGGCTGGGGGGCGGTGGTGCGGTGGTGTTTTTCGGCCTCTACAGCCGTTTTGGAACGACTTGGGGCGCTTATGCCGCTTTGGTGTTTGGCTCCGGCTCGTCGGTGGCGGGGATTTTGATCCAGCGCAACTGGGCCGACTACGTTTATCCGGCGATTTCGGCTTTGGGTTGGGTCGAGCTGAGTGACAAGGTGCTCCGCACCGTTTCCTCGCCGTTTAACCCTTATATCGTCTGGGTGATGGACCCGGTCAAATGCCCGATCAACTCGCGTGAAATGTATTTTATGTCGATTATGGCGGGGATTTTCTCTTATGTGGCGGTGTCGCTGTTGACCTACAAAGAGCCGTTTAACCTCGACCGGATGCTTCACCGCGGGATTTACCGGGTGGATGACGGTTCGCAGATCCAGGGCAAGTCGCTGTGGTCGTGGTCCAATTTTTATGAAAAGATCATCACCATTACTCCCGAATACTCCAAGATGGACAAATGCATTGCTTATCTCGTGTTTATTCACTCCTTCGGCTACAGCTTTTTGCTGTGTTTCTGCGGGTCATTGCTCTGGAATTTCTTTTCGCCGCTGCCGCAGCAATACTGGATTTGGTACTTTTTCATCAATTTGGTGGTGGTGGCGGGGATCATCGGTGTGGTTTCGACCTTTTGGTTTTTCATCGGCGGCTGGATTGATATGCGTAAACTCTTTCGAGACCTCAAGGCCCGTATGAGCGACCCGTTGGACGATGGCTGGGTCGAGGGGCATGTTTCGCGATCAGACCAAAAAATGGTTGACAAAGTTGAAAAAAACAGTCATTGAACCTATATTCTTAAGGAAAGGGAAAATCTATGAAAAAAGCCGTTTTTACCTTGATTGAGCTCCTTGTCGTGATCGCGATTATTGCGATTTTGGCGAGCATGCTGTTGCCCGCCTTGAACAAAGCGCGGGAAACCGCCAAAAGCGCCGCCTGCAAAAACAACCAAAAACAACTCGGTCTCGCCTTTGCAATGTATGCCGGCAATTATAATGATGTCATGGTATTTAAAAACTATAACAACAACAACTATTTTTGGAATGCCGTTTTGTGGCATAATAATTATGTCAGCAAAAAGCAGTTGCGCTGCCCTTCGCGGTCAATGCGCAGTCCCTCCGGCGGCAGTTGGTATATTGATTTTTGGGATTCCCCGCAGTATGCGTCCAAAACCAGCACCAACAATGCCCTTAACAGCACCGATTGGAATATCTGTGATTACGGTGTAAATTCCTATTATGCCGTGTCCGCATACAGCAGCTCCACGGGGTACCGTGTGGTTAAGATGGGAATGTTTCGCCGCGCTTCGGCCACTGTTTTGGCGGTGGATGCCGGGACTGGCTCGGCCAACCGCGACAGCGAATTGACGCCGCTCGGGTATTATATGGTTAACTTTTGGTACTCCAGCACGCAGACAGATCCGATTTTGTGGCCGGCGCACGGCGGCTTGTCGGAGTGCAACGGCGTTTTTGCCGACGGCCATGTCGCCTCGGGAAAATCCCCTGGCGGGGTCGGCTCTTTTGCTTCCAAAAATATTTACAACGCGGTCGGCGGTCCTTTGTACGGACCGTGGGTGGATAACGGCAGCTACAAAAATGACAACAGTCAGTGGGTTCGGCACGACAGATATTTTTTCTCGTTTTAAGATTTCGGACGGGCGCGGAAAGCATATATGCCAAGTGGTGGCAAGGGGGGTAAATGGTGGCAAAACTGACAGTTTGTCTGTTGACGGCAAGTTTTTTGCTGCCGTTTGCACTCTTGAAGTCCGAAAGCGTGATCGCTCCCTTGCCGGGATTTTATCCTGATAAAATCGCGGTGAAACCTTATGATCCTGAGCGGTATACTCAACGCCGGGATGCGCACGTCGATTTTCGCGGCTCGGTTTATGCCGAGAAAGATTTCGCCGCCCGGGTTTCCCTGGACGGCGACTGGAAATTTTCGGGTACCGAAAAATCGGAGTCGAGGTTTGCCGCCGATGTCGATTTGGATAAAGGGATTGAAAAAATTGACTTTGACGACAGCCGCTGGGCGGATATTGTTGTCCCCTCCAATTTTTACAAAAAATATCCCGCCGATCCGCAAAAACCTTATGTCAAAGGCTGGTACCGCAAAACCCTTGATATTCCGTTGTCGGCCGAGCGCAAGCGCGCCGTGCTTCACTTTGGCGTGATCGGTTATGAGGCGCTGCTCTTTGTCAACGGCAAACCTGCCGGATCTCATCGCGGCGATTTTACGCCGTGGGACATTGATATTACGGACTTGATCCGGCCGGGGAGTCCGGCGACGTTGGCAATTCGCGTCTTGAGCGATCTCGGGCCGAGCGCCGCGGTCGGCGCCGATAAAATCATCACCGTTGCCAGCCACCCCTACGGCTCACAGTATGCCGCAAGCAACATCAAAGCGGGGATATGGCAGTCGGCCAGTCTCAATTTTGTCGAGCCCTTGTACATTACCAGGGTATTGATCAACCCGGATACCGCAACGTCGCAGATTTGGGTCGATTGTACCATTGTCAATTGCGAAAAAAGCGCGAAAACGATTGAGTTGTATACCCAAATTGCGGATGCTTTGGCAAGCTCCGCATTGCCGTCGCCGTCACCTTTTGCGAAAACCGCTATGCTGACTCTCAATCCGGGTGAAAATAAAGTCTCTTTTACGCTGAATTTGACCGATCCAAAGTTTTGGTCGCCCGAGGACCCCAATCTTTACCATTTGACCATGCTGCTTGCCGACGGCGCCAAAGTCTTGTCGGTCAAGACCGAGCGCTTCGGCTACCGCAGCTTTAAAGCGGACGGCGACCACTTTTTACTTAACGGCAAACGGATTTATTTGTTTGGCGAAAGCGTGATTGTCGCCAGCTCTCTGGCCAACGGCAAACCCGATCAGGATCAACCCGATGTGAGCATGGCCGCCCGGCGGTTTCTCGGCGACAAGCTTTTGGGCTTCAAGTCGCGGGGGAGCAATGCCCTTCGCCTCTCCGAGCAACCGGCCATCCCGGAGTTTTTGGACATTGCCGACGAAGTGGGGATGATCATTTACGACATGTGGGCGTGGAGCTATAACAACAAGCTTGATCCGTCCTTTGAGCAAAACAACCGCCGGGAGCTCGTCGAGTGGCTGACGCGCGACTACAATCACGCCTCCGTGCTGATGTGGCTCGGCGGCAACGAGGTCAAATGCAATGAGGAGACCGCTGCGATATTCAATCGGCAAAGTGATTTTATCCGTGCGTTTGACAAAAGCGGCCGCCCGGTCAGCGTTTTTTCGGGCGCGGCTTACGGTTACGCCAAAACGATCAAACTCCATACCGATGTCCTGGATTTGCACAGTTATCTTGGGTTGGGCGAGCACCCATGGACGTATTGGAATCGGGAATTTGACAAGATCTATGATTATGACCTTAATGTTTACGCGCCGGGTCAAAAAAAGCTGCCGATGCCTTTCATCGTCTGGGAGCTGGTCGGTTTTTCGTGGGGACAGCGGTCGGCGCCGTTCAATCAAAATACCGTTGATGATTATATGAAATGGGCCAAAGGGCCCACCACTTGGAGCAGGCCCAACGGCATCGGCTGGGCCGGAAGCATTGGCCTTGCCGCCGCACTGGACAAAAACCGGGGCGGCAAATACGGTATGGACACCATCGGCCGCCGCATTATGGAGTATGTCCGGCAGGACACCAGAGTTTGCGGCTTTGCACCGTGGTTTCTCGAGGCCAGCATCACGTTGCCGTCAACCAATCTTTGGACGCAGCCGGTATTTTGCGGCATGCGCGGCGGCAAAGCGGCCATCCCGCTCCGGAATCCGTTTGGTGGCAGCGCCACGACGCAAAATCTTTATGCGGTCAACTCCTCCAATGTCGCGTATGAAAACGCCGTGCTGCGCGTCACTCTCGCCGAGGCGGATGCTTCGGAAACACTGCTGGCCGAGATCCCGATTGCTCTTGCCCCCTGGGGTGCCGGGGCGGTCGATCAGGTGATCAATATCCCGGCCAAAAAGGAGGCCCGCTGGGCGCAAATACGCTTGCGGCTGCTTGCGGATGGCCGTGAAATATCGCGAAATTATTACGATATATACATCCAAAACCAAGAGATTTTGAAAACCCCTTTGACCTATCCCGCTTCGGCGGCGCTGCTCGCTTGCGGGTCGGACCGCGAGGCCGAATTTGCCGCAATCTTGCGCGATCTTAAGATCGATGCCCCGGCGGTCAGATCGGCGGATGATCTCAAAAATATCCAAGTCCTCTTGGTCGCCCCGTCGCGGCGCCCGCTCGTGCTGGACCGTGATTTGGAGCTGGCGGTCAAAGCGTGGGTTAAAAACGGCGGGACGCTGGCGGTGATGGAGCAGGAGTGGCCGGGAGAGTTGGCATTGATTGACCGGCGTTTCAAAAACATGGCCTGTCTTTTGTCCGATTTGGCATTGCCCAAACATCCGGTTTTTAAGGGACTTGCGCAAAACAATTTTGAGTTTTGGGACAATCCGGAATATGGTCTTACCGCAACTTATGTCAATGATTTATTTGCGCCCGACGTTGTGGCGGTGAGGCCGCCGTTGCTCAATGACAAGGAGTCTTACGCCGTTTTGGCCGAAGGAAATTTTGGCGGCGGACGGATCATCTCAAGCCAGTTTGCCGCGACTTTGCTATGGGGGCGCGACTCGGCGGCCTCGCTTTATTTGCGCAATCTTTTAACGTATGCCTTGGCCGAAAAACCGCCCGGTCTTGCAGCGTGGGCGGAGCAAGCGGTATCCGAGACCGATTTTGCCGACAAGGCCGAATTTCTCTTTGTCGATCTGAGAAACTATGTCAATATGGGGTTTGCCGATGAAGTCGAGGGCGACGGCAAGGGCGGCTGGACGGATCAGGGGAAAAATGATTTCCGCATGATTCCCCTTGGTCGGCAGATCTTTCAAAAGGTGCCTTACGATATTATTGATCCCGCTCAAAACTTCGGAAAATCGTGCATTGTCGTGTCATCCGAAGGCAGGGGAAGCATCACACCGGCGGTCAAAAATATCAAGATCGGATCGTCCTTGTCCCGGCTCTTTTTTTTGCATACCGAGGCTTATGTCCCGGCGGCGCAGCAGCAGGTGTTGTCCTACCGGATCCACTACGAAGACGGCTCATCGCTTGATGTGGCAATCAAGGATGCTTGCGCCATCGGTGATTGGTGGCGGCCGGAAAATCTGCCTGACGCGCGTTTGGCTTACAGCGCGGAAAATTTGATGGGACGCGAGGTCGGTGTTTTCGCTTATGAGTGGAGCAACCCGCGGTCGGAGGTTTTGATCAAGTCGCTGGATGTCATTGCCGCCAAAGGGCCCGCCGTCTGTCTTTTGCTGGCCGTCACCGGGGAGAAAACCAGTCTCGTAACGTGGCCGCTCGGCAACGGCGCTTGGGCCAAACTGGCTGACGGCGGTGCCAATGTACTCAAAGATGGGCCGATGATCCCGCAAGTGGAGACGGTCGACGCCGTGGACGGCAAATCTTACCGGATCATCATGCCGGCACGTCAACCTGAGGCGCCGCGTCCGGTGGTGTTTACCCGTTTTGACCGCCAAATCAAGGACGCGGCGGCTTACCGTTATTTGGTGATGGAGCTCAAATCGGATACCGCCGGAGGCTTGGAGCTGGCTATCCCGGATGCCAAATGGCAGGATGCGCTGCGCCATACGGTAAAAATATCCCCAAGCGGCGAGTGGCTTACTTTGCGGATTTCTCTCGACAAAGGGTTTGCGATGCGGGACAAAAATTGGGGGCTTGACAATCTGCGCGGTGAATTTTATATTTACTCCGGCGCCGACCGCTCCCAAGCCTGTCCGGCCATGGATTTTTGGGTCAGAAACATCCGCTTGGAGTAAGCCCTAAACGGTGAATTTGCAATTTATGGGCAATCAGGATATAGTAACACGTTACAACAATATTAATGGATAACAAGAATTTTACCCGAAATATTTTAATCAGGAGGACGGACAAATGGTGAAAGTTGGGATGGCGGCGCTGACGGTGTTGGCGGCGGTGGCGGTCAATGCGTATGAGTTGAGCTGGGTACGGATCAATACCTCTTGCGATATCGAGATCGTCAAAACTGAGACTGATACCAAAAACGTTAAAACCATGTACCAAAGCTGGGGCGACGAGGCCAAGCGCAAGCAGCTGGTGACCTTTGAGATCACTTCCCCGGGGAGTGAGCAATTGACCGATTTCAGCTTTTCTTTTAAACTTCCCGCCGACAGCAAAGTGACGGTAAACTTGCAGGGGCCCTACAAAAAGACCGGCGACCAGCTGGAGCGGATCAATGTCGTCTTTACCGAAATCAAGGCGAGTGGCGCAACCATCCGCAACGGTGATTTTTCGGCCGTTACCGACGGTAAGCCGGGCTGGTGGAATATGTACAGCGCCAACCCTGACTCCAAACCCTTTTGCGCCCCCGGTAAAATTGTGGTGTGGCACAACGGGTTTTACAATCAGGTCGTCGAGGTACCTAAAGACATGGTAGTCACCATTTCCGGCAAGTGCCGGATGGCCGCGCCTGCCGATTTGGGCCAATAAAATTTACTGCGGAGACAGGGAAATGAAATTATATGGTATGATGTTGGCCATGCTGGCCGTGCTGACCGGCGGAGCGTATGATTTAAGCTGGGTGAGAGTCAATGCCAATTGCGACATTGAGATTGTCAAAAGTGACAGCGACAGCAAAAATATCAAGTCTTTTTATCAAAACTGGGGCGAGGAAGCCAAGCGCAAGCAGCTGGTGACCTTTGAAATTACTTCCCCGGGGAGCGACAAATGGACGGAGTTTAAATTTGCCTTTAGGCTTCCGGTTGACGGCAAAGTAACGCTCAATTTGCAGGGGCCTTATCAAAAGACCGGCGACCGGTTGGAGCGGATCAATGTCGTTTTTTCGGAGATCAAAGTCGAGGGCGCTGTTTTGAAAAACGGTGCCTTTGCCGACATTGCCGCCGGTAAGCCAGCCTGGTGGAACATGTATTGTTCCAATTCCGAAGCCGCACCCATTTGCGCCAAAGGCAAAATTGTGGTGTGGCACAACGGCACCTACAATCAAACCATTGATGTCCCCAAGGATACCGTAATTACCGTCTCCGGCAAGTGCCGGATGGCCAATCCCTCCGATCTGACCGTATTGCAGGCCTCACAGGCAGATAAAAAGTATGAAAACGCTCCCGATGTACCGGTGTCGCTCGCCAAGGTCGCCAACATGGCCTTTGCCGACGACAAGGCCGATGACGGCAAAGGTGGCTGGAGCGATCAGGGGCGCGAAAATGATATGAACGGCTTTCCGGTCGAGCGCACCAACTTTGGCGGCGTTACCTTTGTCATTGTTGATCCGGCGGCCAATGCGCAAAAATCGGTCCTCAGTCTCAATATGCGCAACAACGGCGTCAAGCAGGCCAAGATCGAGTTGCCGGAGGCGTTTGAGGCGCGGTATTTGTATTTATTGCACTCGAGTTGCTTTAATCAGCAGCCCGGCACCTTGGGGCAAATCAAGGTCCAGTTTGCCGACGGCAAAAGTCAAATCATTGACGTTGTTACCAATCAGGACATCGCCGATTGGTGGAATGCGGGTGAAATCGCCAACGGGAGCGTCGTCTACCGCAAACAAAACGCGAGCTCGTCGGTGGGGGTTTACCTCTCAAAGTTTTTGCTTTCCGAAAACCCGGCTCAAGTCAAATCCATCGAGTTTATCTCCGTTTCGCCCGCGATTTGGGTGGTCGCCGGAGCGACGCTCTCCAATCGCAACGCCAATTTACCCAAAGATATGCGCTTTGTCGCCAAAGCCGACAACGTCTGGCGGCCGATTGACATGAGCCCGGTATTTGTCAAAGAAAACAGCGCTTTGGATTTGAGTTATTTGGTCGAGCCCGGCCCGGCGGGCAAATACGGCCGCGCCCTGATCGACCCCGACGGTAACTTTGCGTTTGAAAAGCGTCCGGCGAAACCGGTAAGATTTTTTGCTTTTAACGCCTTTGCCAATCATTTGATGAGCCGCCCGGATTCCCTCTTGATGGAGGGAAGCAATGACAACATCAAGCAGCTGATCCGCGATTTTGCGGTCAAGGTCCGCCGTCAGGGCTACAATATGGTGCGTTTGCAGGGGATCGATATTTTGCTGATGGGCTATGAGTCGAGTTATGCCAAATTTGACCCCAAAAATCTCGATGCTCTGCAATATTTGCTCTTTTGCCTGAAACAAGAGGGGATTTATTTCGGCATTGATTTATTCAGTTACACCGGGTATGACAAATTTAAAAGCCAGTGGTATGACGCAATGGCGCTCAATTACAAAGAGCGCATGTATTTTGACCCCAAGGCGCGGCAGATGTGGCTCGACGGCGTCACCAATCTTTTGACCGCGCGTAACCCTTATACTAAACTTACTTTGATCGAGGAGCCCGCGTTGGTTTATGTCGATATGCATAACGAGCAGGAGCTCGGTATCTGGACGACCCCGGTGCCGATGACCAAGGGCGGCGTCCAACCTTTTGCCGAAAAAGCCTACCGTGAATTTTTGCAGAAACGTTACGGCGATGTCGGCGTTTTGGAAAAGAGTTGGAAACTTGCCGCCGGGACTTACAAAAGTTTCGACGATGTTCCGTTGTTTGTCAAAAATGATATTTATCTCGATAACGCCAAGGGCAAGGATGTCAATGAGTTTATCTATGGCGTCGAGCAAGAGATGATCGACTTTTACCGCAAAGGTTTGGCGGCGGTCAACTTTGAAACCTATGCCACACTCTACGATGTTTTGGGTCAGTACCGCTTTGTTTCCCTCAAGCGCGACATGCCGGTGATCACCGTCCACGGTTATCACAATCACCCGTCCAGCGGGCTTAACTCCGGCTCGCGGATGGCGCAAAACAGCATTGTCTCGGTCGCTGCGCTTTATTACCGCTACATGGCCGGGAGCCGGGTTTGGAACCGGCCGTATCTGGTCACCGAGTACAACGCGCCGTTTTGGGGCAAGTACCGTCATCAGGAGGGGTTGCTCTTTGCCTCTTACAGTGCGTTGCAAAACTATGCGGCCATCACCGCCCATCAGATCCCGGTCAACCGCATCCCGGCAGCGATGGATGACTTTTATATCGGCCGCGACCCGATTAATCGCGCGGGTCAAGTGGTGGCGGCCTTTGCTTACGGCCGCAGCGACGTCAAAACTTCACCCCACAAAGTGGCGGTGGCCGTGAGTGACGAGTATATGCGAAATCACATTACGATGAATCGCGGCATGAGCTCCGAGCAAAACCGGATCGCTCTTTTGAGCGGTCTCGGACTCGTGTTGGACGGCAAAATCCCGGCCGGTTTGCCGCCGTATCCCAAGTTTGACCTGACTTTGCTCCCGGCGGGCGGCAGTGAAATCGTCGCCACGGCGATGTTTGCCGTCGCCATTGACAAAGTGGACGGCAAAAATTTTGAGAATACGGTAGAGCTCTTGCGCCAAAAAGGGATTTTGGACAAAGGAAACCGTACCGATGTTAAAAAAGAGGTTTACGAGAGCGACACCGGCGAATTGTTGATGTCGGTCAAGGACAATTGCTTTACGGTTAACACCCCCAAATTGCAGGGCGTCGCCTATGACGGCAAAAAAGAGATCAAACTCGACGCCGTCGCCGTCACCGCTTCGCTGCCGAGCTCCAGTACGGTAATTGCGGTCGATAATGTCCCGATCAAGGACTCCAAACGCCTCTTGATTGTCTTTACCACCGATGCCTTGAATACCGGGACCGAATTCTCCGAGGACCGCACGGTATTGTACAAACCGGGCGTCCTGCCGGTGTTGGTCGAGGGCGGCAAACTTGAGGTCAAAGTCGCGAATCCCAATGCGTTTGAGGCCTATGCCTTAAATAACGCCGGGGAGCGCGTCGAGAGCTTGCCTGTGACGCGACAGGGAGACAAAACCGTGTTTACCGTGGACACCGCCAAACTCGCCAAAGGCATCGCCTTGTACTTTGAGCTGGTCACGCCATAGCAAATCCTGATAAAAGTTCATGTTCCCTCTTGAAAAAAAGTTTATGCGGGCTATATTCAATGATAGTCTCAGGAGGGAATATGGACTTTTTGATTAATATCGGATCTTTGTTATTTGTTTTTTTCGCCATCGGCTTTTGCATTTTTATCCACGAGCTGGGGCATTTTTTGGCCGCCAAGTGGCGCGGCATGCATATTGACGCCTTTGCCATCGGCTTCAAACCCTTTTGGCGCAAGAAGATCAACGGCGTCGAGTACCGCTTGGGGATGCTCCCCTTTGGCGGCTATGTCGAGATTCCGCAGGTGGACGCGACCGACGAAATCCCCAAGGCGGCCGACGGGACACTGCTTCCCCGCGCCAAACCGATCGACCGGATCATCACCGGCTTTGCCGGGCCGTTTTTCAACATTTTGTCCGGTTTATTGATCGGCTGCGTGGTGTGGTTTTACGGTTTGCCCCAAGATACGCCAAAAATGCGCGAGATCACCGTCTACCGGATCAATCAGGCCGGGCCCGAGTATCAGGCCGGTTTGCGTGAAAACGACAAAATCACCCGGCTCAATAACAAGAGTTTCTTTTGCACTTGGTCTGAGTTTGTCAAAGATATTTTGTTCTCCATCGGCGATGTGGAGTTGACCGTCGAGCGCGACGGCAAGACCCAAAAAGTAACTTACCGTCCGGTGGACAACCCCAATGCGCCGGGGCGGTTGGGCAGCGAAAAAATTGCCTGGCCGTACTTTATCCCGATCATCCCGATTGAAATCTACCCGGAAAAGGGCTCGATTGCCGAAAAAGCAGGCATTAAATCGGGGGATATCATTATCGCCATCGACGATGAGCCGATCAGCGAGTATTATGATTACCAAAGCCGTCTTAATTATGCCACCGGGCGCGAGGTCAAACTCACGGTTCGGCGCGGCAATGAGACGCTGCATTTTAATGTCCGCCCCGAGCCGATCGCCAATTTGGGCGAAGATATGAGCAATTATGTGATCGGGCTCACGCTGACCAAAAATCTCGGACAGGCCAATATCCACGTGATGAAAATCTCAAAGGATTATCCCGGCGAATTGGCGGGCATTCGCGCCAATGATATTGTAACGGCAATCGACGGCCAAAAAATCGACACCGTGCCCGATTTTATCAAAACCGTCCAAGCCAGTGCGGGCAAACCGGTCAAATTGACTGTGCTGCGCGGTGCTGAAACACTTGAGTTTACCGTGAGCGCCCAAAAGATCGTGCCGCAGACCATCGGTGCCGACATTACTTTGTTTGATCACCCGTCTCCCGTGGAGCAGTTTGTCAGCACCATGGATATGACTTACAAATCTTTGCGCGGGATCTTGGTCCGGCTCGGCCACCGACTGGGGATGACCGACAAGGACAGCTCCTTAAAGCCCAGCCACATGTCAGGGCCGCTCGGGATGGGATTGGTGCTTTTTAATATGGTCAAGCACTCCATTGTGACAGGTATTCACTTTATGGTGATCATCTCCTTTGCGCTCGCCATCTTTAACTTGTTTCCGTTGCCGGTGTTGGACGGCGGGCATATTATGTTTGGCGTGATCGAAATAATTTTTGGCAAACCCATGCCGGCCAAATTGATCAAGGTTGTTTCCATTGTTTTTGTTTCTCTTTTAATCAGTCTGATGGTTTATGTCACATTTTTTGACATGAAGCGATTGTATCGTCAAGTCGTACCGGATGAGGGAGCAAATCATGCAACATCGACGCAAAAGCCGTAAGATTTTTGTTGGCAGCGTCGCCGTCGGCGGCGACGCTCCGGTGTCCATTCAATCGATGACCAACACCAAAACCGAGGATGTTAAAGCCACCGTTGAGCAAATCAACCGTTTGGCCGAACTCGGTTGCGAAATCATCCGCGTGGCCGTCCCTGACATGGCGGCGGCGGATGCTTTAAAGGAGATTGTTAAAGCCAGTCCCCTACCGGTCATCGCCGACATCCATTTTGATCATCAACTGGCTTTGCGCGCGATTGCCCACCAAGTCGCCGCCGTCCGGGTCAACCCCGGCAACATTGACAGCAAGGCTCACTTGAAACTCATCGCCGAGGCTGCGCGCGAGCACCGTATCGTCATTCGTGTCGGGGCCAACTCGGGGAGCGTGAGGCCCAATCTTATCCGCGAACTTCGCAAACAGGGCATCCCGGAGGAGGAGCTGATGGCCGAAGCTTTGGTCAAAAGCGCGATGGAGGAGTGCGCCAAGTTGGAGGAATTCGGTTTCTCTGACATCAAGGTTGCGCTCAAATCCTCGGGCGTCATCAATACCGTCAAGGCTTGCCGGATGTTTGCGGCGAGGACCGACTACCCGCTGCATTTGGGGATCACCGAGGCGGGAACCCCCGGTCGCGGCATTGTCAAGTCCGCAGTCGGCATCGGCGCACTGTTGCTGGAGGGCATCGGCGATACTTTGCGGGTGAGCTTGACCGCTTCTCCCGAGGAGGAAGTCATTACCGCCCGGCGGATTTTGGAAGCCTGCGAGCTCAGGGACGCGTGTCCCGAGATTATCTCGTGTCCGACTTGTGGCCGCACCGAGATCGATCTCATCGGCTTGGCCAATCAAGTTGAGGAACTGGTCGATCGGATTAAGGGCGACGGCTATGACATCAATTTAAAAAAGATTGCGGTGATGGGCTGCGCAGTCAACGGTCCCGGCGAGGCGCGCGACGCCGATTTGGGGCTGGCCGGGTCCAAAAACGGCAAAGTTATCTTGTTTCGCTTCGGCGAAGTCATCGGTGCTTTTGACGCCGATGAGGGATTTGAATTTTTACGCATGGAAATCATGAAATACAGTAAGAAAGGGGACGCATGATGAATTACTTGAAATCAACCGTGACTGCCATGTTGGGGGCGGCCGCGTTGACGCCGTTGTGGGCGCAAGTCGAGCTGCCGCAGATTTTTTCGGACAACATGGTGTTGCAGCGCGAGCTCAAAGTCCCGGTGTGGGGCAAAGCCGCTCCCGAGAGCGATGTCAAAGTAAGTTTTGCCAGCCAGAGTGTCAGCGTCAAAGCCGATAAAGACGGCAAATTTAAAGTGTACCTCGAGCCCTTAAAGGCCAGCAAGGACGCGCAAACATTGACCGTCGCCGACAAGGACGGCGCGGTTTCGGTCAACAATGTTTTGGTCGGTGAAGTCTGGCTTTGCGGCGGCCAGTCCAACATGGAGTGGCCGCTGGTAAGAGCCAATGACGGCGAGGCCGAAGTCGCCAAGGTCAACAACCCGATGATCCGCTTGTTTCAGGTGGTCAAGGCTTATCACTACCAGCCGCAAGGCAAGTTTGACAACCGCGCCTGGACGGCGGCCACCCCCGAGTCGGCCAAATCTTTTTCGGCTGTAGGTTATTATTTCGGGCGGGAAATCAACGGAAAACTTGATGTCCCCGTGGGGTTGATCAACTCCAACTGGGGCGGCACCCGGATCGAGCCGTGGACACCGCCGGTTGGTTTTGCCGCCGAGCCTTTGCTCAAAAATATTTCGCGCTCGGTGGAAGCCAAGATGCCGGGGACTGCGGTTAACAAGGAAATCACCGCCAAGGCCAAACAGGATTACCAAAACTGGCTTAAAAGTTTTGATGAAGCTGTGGCCAACGGCACCACCCCGATTCCCGAGCCCCCCGAGTATCCGGCCGAGCTCAAATATGTGGTTAACAACAGTCAGCCCACCATGCTTTACAATGCAATGATCAACCCGATGGTGCCCTTTGCCATGCGCGGCGCCTTGTGGTATCAGGGGGAGGCCAATTTGGGTGACGGTGCCCTCTACACCGTCAAAATGCGCGCCTTGCTGACGGGTTGGAAGGAAGTTTTTGAAAACCCCGATTTTAAATTTTTCTTTGTCCAACTGGCTCCCTATACTTACGGCGGCGACGGTTATACGTTGCCGGTGATTTGGGAAGCGCAGCAAAACTTTGCCGATAACGAAAAAGACGCCGGGATGGCGGTCATTAACGATGTTGGCAATGTGAAAGACATCCACCCGACCGACAAAGTTACCGTCGGCCGCCGTTTGTCCTACCTTGCACTCAACCGTCTCTACGGCCAAAAAGACATCAAAGCCGATTCGCCGTCGCTCAAAAAATATGAAGTCGTCAACAATACGATTGTTTTGGAGTTTAACAACGTTGAGAGTTTCGTCCTTCCCGGCGGCAGCTCCAAAAACTTTGAAATCGCCGGCAACAACGGCGTGTTTTATGTCGCCGATGTCAAAGCCGACGGCAACAAGATTATCTTGTCGAGTGACAAAGTCGCCAAACCGTTGCTGGCGCGCTATGCATGGAAGCAGGACATCACCGGTGATGTGTATAACGAGTCCAAGCTCCCGTTGGGCGCTTTCCGCGTCGGCGAAGCGGGCGGACTGTTCGGTCTCGAGGACATTGAGCCTGCCGTCAAATCCTTCAGTTTGGTTTACAAGTACAATATGTTGAGCGGTTACGGCGCTGACAACACCAAGGTCAACTATGAGGTTAATAACTCGGCATTGATTTCGGGCGTGGTCAAAAAGATTGGTTACTTTATGCATCTCGTGGATCAAAATGACAAAGTCAGTTACTGTTTTGTCACCATGGATCCCTTTACCAATGATCTGGGCAAAATCGGCATTCCGGTGTCGTCGACCAAGACGCAGTGGCAGATGTATGTCAACAATCTGGAGATTTTCAGCAATGTCCCCGGCGTCAAAACCGGTGCCGTGGATCAGGGCAATCTCGAGTTTTGGTCGCACAATTACAACGGGCAAAACAGCAAAAACATCCCCGGCGCGTCCAATACCGCGTTTGATTTCGGCGATGCGTTTGCCAACCCGGTGGAGGGCTACGGCTCGATGCAGATTCACAACTTTAAAAACAAAGAGACGGTGATGGCGTTTAACAATTTCGGTGCCGGCATCAACTCCGACATCGGCATCGGCAACAACCCCTCCGGCAACCCGGACTGGACGTTTGCCAAAACCGCCTCCAAGTATAAATCCGCCTCGATGTATGTTTTGGTAGAAGTCGCCAAATAACTTCAGGGCTTTTAAGAAAAAAACCGGTTAAATTTTTGACCGGTTTTTTATTTACATCCTGCGGCTGTCGTAGGCCCACTGCAAGAGGGCCTGACGCTGTCGGGGGCGGCAATTGAGGTCGCCCGGGGCGCAGTTGTGATGGATCTGGGCGATGTGGCGGAGCATGGCGCGCCAGCGTTTCACTTGCCGGTCGTCGTCGTCGCAGCGCCGCCCCTGATAGTAGCGGCAGTACCACTGAAACCAGCCGCGCGGGTCCTCGTGATAAATCCAGCCTTTGCGGATCCACTCGGACAACGGCTGCGAGGCCGATACTTTAAAAAAGTTGAGCGTCGGATCGTGGCGCTCCGGGCAGAGCTTGGCGTCAAGAAACCAGTCGGACGGGAACTCGCCGCGGCAGTCGGTCATGTATTTGCCGCCAAAGACGCCCAAGTTGAGCATTTCTTTGGGGGTAAGCTCGGGGCGGAACCCGAAGTGAAAATTTTTGCCCGGTTCCTCGGTTAAAAAGTAGCGGTAATTTTGCTGCATCCGGTCATTGACGATGATTTCCACAGGGGTCATTTGCTCACCTCTCTTTGCATCACAAAATCATCCATCACAAAGCCGTTGCCGATATCGATTTTGACCGACTCAACGGTTGCAAAACCGTTGCGCAGATAGGCTTTGATGGCAGCGTGATTGTTTTTGTTGACATTAAGCCGGAGATAACGGCAGCCCAGTTTGTCTGTTTTGCCGACGACATGTTTTAACAGGTAACTGCCCCAGCCCTGACCGTGAAATTGCTTCAATAAATAAAGCTTGTGAAGTTTGACCGTGCTCTCCGACCCGGGATAAACGCCGTAGGAGACATATGCGGCCGGTTCGCCGTTCAGATACAAAATTTCGAAAACACGTCCTTCGGCCAGTTCGGCGGTCATCACCTCCGGGGCATACATCATTTGCATCATGTAAACAATTTGCTCCGGCGACAGGATCGACGCAAACGTTTCAGGCCAAATCTGATCGGCAATATGACGGACGATTGCCAAGTCGGCAGTGTCGCGGACGGTTTTGATTTGTGCTTGCATAGTAAAAACCGGTAACGGCCAAAAAGTGGTAGCGGGTTCCAGATTCGAACTGGAGACCTGCGGATTATGATTCCGACGCTCTAACCAACTGAGCTAACCCGCCATCTGGCTTACGTCATATAAGATATCGCACTTTTTCGTTTTTTCAAGTCGCCAATCGATAAAAATCTTAATTTTTTGCCTCCGCGCGGTTGTAAGAATGCAAAAAAGGGTGTAATTTAATAACGAAACATATTATTGATAAAGAAAGGTGTTTTCATGAATTATAGAATCGAAATTTCACCGCGTCTCCAGTGGCGCGACTCGCGCGGTGAAGGGGTCAAAAAGCAGATCGGTCAGTTTTTTAATCTCTCGCTCGACAAAGTGCTTACCCGCGACGTTTATACGGTCAGCGCCGAAATCAGCCGCGCCGAGGCCGAAACCATTGCCGAGTTGTTGTACAATCCCGTCTTGCAAGGTTGGCGCGTTGACGGCAAAACCTCAAAAAACTTTGAAGCATTGCCCGCTTGTAATTATATCATCGCCGTCGGCTTCAAGCCCGGCGTCACCGATAACGTCGGGCGCTCGGCGCGTTCGGCCATCGGCGACATTTTAAACCGCAAATTAGCGGAAAACGAGTATGTTTTCAGTTCGACCGAGTATTTGCTCTACGGCAACGAGCTCAATGAAGCCAAAGTCCATGAGATCGCAGTTAAGCTCTTGGCCAACGAGCTCATTCAGACGGTCAACGTGTTTCATGCCGGAGAAGCGATCCCGCTCAATCTCCCCCTGGTCAAAGGCGAGGGCGGCGGTGTGGTCAAAGAGTATAATCTTGAAGTCTCCGACGCTGAACTGATGGACATCAGCCGTAAAGGCATCCTTGCTTTGTCGCTGGAGGAAATGAAGTCGATCCAAAATTATTTTCGGGAGGCCAAGGGCCGCGAAGCATTCGGCTTGGGCAAAAATCCGACCGACGTCGAGCTTGAAGTGTTGGCACAAACTTGGAGCGAGCACTGCAAACACAAGATTTTTGATGCCAAAATTGATTACCAAAACCTCGAGACCGGCGAATCTCAGGAAATCACCTCCTGTTACAAAACTTTTATTAAAAAGAGTACCCACGAGATCGGCGAAGAGATCGACTGGCTGGTCTCTGTGTTTCACGACAACGCCGGGGTGATCAAGTTTAACGACAAGATCGATTTGGTTTATAAAGTCGAAACCCACAACAGCCCCTCGGCCTTGGACCCCTACGGCGGCTCGATGACCGGGATCGTCGGTGTCAACCGCGACCCGATGGGTACCGGGCAGGGCGCCGATCTCCTGATCAACGTCTGGGGTTACTGCCTCGGTTCGCCGTTTACCGCTGACAAGGACGTCCCCGAGGGGTTGCTCCACCCGCGCCGTTTGCGTGACGGCATCCACAAAGGGGTGATCGACGGCGGCAACCAGAGTGGCATTCCCTACGGTTGCGGTTGGGAGTATTTTGACGAGCGCTATTTGGGCAAACCCCTCGTTTACTGCGGTACCGTCGGCACTTTGCCAAAAGAAATCAACGGCGTCAAAGGGTTCGAAAAATGCATCAAGCCCGGCGACTTGATCGTCATGGGCGGGGGTCGCATCGGCAAAGACGGGATTCACGGCGCAACGTTCTCCAGCGAAGAGCTGCATCAGGACAGCCCGGTACAGGCCGTCCAGATCGGCGACCCGATCACCCAAAAGAAACTGGGCGACTTTATTTATGAGGCCAGAGACAAGGGCCTTTACCGCTTTATCACCGACAACGGCGCGGGCGGGCTCTCGTCGAGCGTCGGCGAAATGGCTAGCTTGTGCGGCGGCTGCCGCCTCGATTTGGCCAAGGCTCCCCTCAAATACGCCGGGTTGCAGCCGTGGGAAATTTTGGTCTCCGAGGCGCAGGAGCGCATGAGTTTTGCGGTGCCGCCGGAAAAGATTGCCGAGTTTAAGGCTTTGGCCGCCGCGCGTGACGTCGAGGTGTCGGAGCTCGGTGAATTTACCGACGACGGTAAATTTCACATGCAGTACAACGGAAAAACCGTCGCTTTGCTCGATATCGAGTTTATGCACGAGGGGTTGCCCCGGATGCAGCTGGTTGCCCGCTGGCAGAAGCCCAATTTTACCGAGCCTGAGTTCGCCACCCGCGATTTTGCGGCCGACCTCAAGGCGATGGCCGGGCGGCTCAATATTTGCTCGGATGAGTACAAAGCGCGTCAATACGACCATGAGGTCAAAGGTTTGAGCGTGGTGAAGCCCTTTGTCGGCAAAAACCGCGACGTCCAGAGCGACGCCACCGTCAGCATGGTCGAGCCCAACGGCAAAGAGGGCGTCGTCTTGTCGATGGCGATTTTGCCGCGTTACAGCGACATCGACTGCTATCATATGACTGCCTCGATCATCGATTTGGCCATCCGCAAAATCATCGCCGTGGGCGGCAAATTGGGGCACATCGCCGGGCTTGACAACTTCTGTTGGCCGGACCCCGTCAAGAGCGAAAAGACCCCGGACGGCGAATACAAGCTTGCCCAGTTGGTCCGCGCCAACCAGGCCTTGTATGATTATACCAAAAAATTCAAAGTCCCGTGCATTTCCGGCAAGGACTCGATGAAAAACGACAGCACCCGCGGCGGGCGCAAAATTTCGATCCCGCCCTCCTTGCTTTTCAGCGCCGTCTCCAAGATGGACGATATCGGCAAGGCGGTCACGCTCGATCTTAAAAAAGCGGGCAATTATGTCTATGTGATCGGCAAAACCATGAATGAAATGGGCGGCAGCGAATACTTTGCCATGCTTGACGCCGTCGGCAATCATGTGCCCAAAGTCGACGCCGCCAAAGCGATTCAAACTTACAACGCGGTGTCTCTGGCGACGGAGCAAAATTTAATCGCCGCCTTGCATACCCCTGCGTTGGGCGGTCTCGGCGTCGGCTTTGCCAAAATGGCGATGGCCGGGCGGCTCGGGATCAAGCTTGACACCCGGGCGATTCCGTCGGTCAACTGCAAAGAAATCGAGAAGCTTTTTTCCGAGACCAACAGCCGCTTTATTGCCGAAGTTGCACCCGAAAATGTCGACGCGTTTGAAAAGGCGCTCGCCGGAGTCGAGTTTGGCCGCGTCGGTGTCGTCACCGATGATCCGGCGCTCGCCATTGACAATGTTAATATTGCAATCGACGATTTGCTCAATCAATACAAAGGAACGCTGGATCAGATCTGAGTATGGAGTATCCTCCCGCCAAGCGAAACCCTGAAATCGAGAAATTGATTCAGGAAAATTTGAGACTGGTGCTCAAAATAGCCAATGATTTCATTGGCCGGGGGTTGTCATGGGAAGATCTGGTGGCTGAGGGCAACATCGGTTTGATGACCGCGGCCGAAAAATTCGACCCCCAAAACGGGGCCAAATTCAGCACTTATAGCGCCTGGTGGATCAAGCAGGCGATCCGGCAGGCGATTGCAGAGCAGAGCAAAACCATCCGCGTCCCGATCGGCACACAGGTCAACTTTCGCCGCATCGCCAAAGCCGAGCGCAAATTGGTGGAGAAATTCGGACGTGAGCCCTCCGATCATGAGCTGGCGCACGAGGCCAAGTTGCCGTTGGCGACCATCCGGCGTTTGCGCAAGTCGCCCAATATCTCGATTTCGTCCCTCAACGATCTGGTGTTTGAGGACGACTCGGCGGGCGGCGAATTCATCGACTCCCTGACGAGCGAAAATGACGCAAGTCCTGACGCCAAAATGATTGAAATCGAAGAGATTGAGCAACTGTTTGAGCTCTTGGAGACCTTGCCCGAAAAAGAGCGCCAAGTGTTGCGTCTCCGTTTCGGCTTGGACGGCGAACCCATCCGCACCTTGGACGAAGTCGGTAAAATCATGAATTGCACCAATGAGCGGGTGCGCCAGATCCAAAATCAGGCGTTGCGCACTTTGCATGACTTGATGGATGCCGCGCAATGATCAAGGGCTTCCTTTACCCCGACGACGCGATCATTGCCGCCCCGTTGTCCGGTTTCACTGATTATCCTTACCGTCACATTGCCCGCCGTTACGGCTGCCGCTATGCGTTTACCGAGATGGTCGATGTGGCGTCGCTGACCTTTGCCCGCGCCCGCGGCGAAAAAATGCTCATTCGCGGCGATGACGAGGATTTTTTAGGCATCCAGATTGTCGGGAGCAATCACGAATTCATCAAAACCGCTGTTGATGTGCTCAACGGCTACAATTTTAACGTGCTGGACTTTAACCTCGGCTGCCCGGTCCCCAAAGTCGCCAAAAAAGGGGCCGGGGCGGAGCTCGGGCGGCATCTCGATCAGGCATTGGCCTGCTTTTCCCTCATCCGCGAGCGTTCGCGTCACCGCGTCAGCGCCAAAATCCGCATCATTGCCGAAGATGACCCGGCGCCGACGCTGGCGTTGGCCAAGGGGTTGGCACAAATCGGCGCCGAGGCGATCACCATCCATGGCCGGATCAAAGAGGCGTTTTACTCGGGGCCGGTGCATTTTGACATCATCCGCCAGGTCCGCGAGGCTTTGCCCGATACTCAGATCATTGCCAACGGTGGGATCATGGACAAGGCAAGTTATGATCTCATCCGCCAAGAGACCGGCTGCACGGCAGTGATGACGGCTCGCGGGGCCATGGGCAATCCGTGGCTTTACCGGGAGCTCACCGCACCGGATTTTTTGCCGCCGTCACGAGAAGAGGTCGCGCAAGTGATGCGGGATCATATTTATCATTTGATCGACTTTTACGGCGAATTAACGGCGATGAAACTCTCCCGCAAACTCTTGCACGACTACTTTAAGGGCAGGGGGTTTTCGAAATCGTTGAAAAACGAAATTTCCTTTTTGGAAACCCGGGCAAGTTTTGATATTTTTATATCGAAGTTGCTTGAAAAATAAAAAACCGGTGGTACATTAAAGCAACGCTAATTTTTTCAGGAGATATATCATTATGGCTATTTATAATTTTGCGGCGGGTCCGGCCATGCTTCCCAAGGAAGTGATGGAGTTGGCTAAGAGTGAATTCACGGCATATCAGGACAGCGGCAGCGGCATTATGGAGCTGTCTCATCGCGGCAAGTACTTTGAGCCGGTCATCGACCGCGCCGAGGCCAACATCCGCGAGCTGATGGGTATCTCCGATGATTACGCGGTGCTCTTTATCCAGGGCGGCGCCAGCATGCAGTTTGCGATGCTGGCGATGAATCTCCTCAACGGCGGTACCGCCGATTACGTTGAGACCGGCGTCTGGGCCAACAAAGCGGCCAAAGAAGCCAAGCTTTTCGGCAAAGTTAACATCGCGGCCTCGAGCAAAGAAACCAAGTACGATCACATCCCCGCCCAGAGCGAGTGGAAACTTACTCCCGGCGCCGCTTATTTGCACATTACGAGCAACAACACCGTGGCCGGCACCCAGTATGCCAAGCTTCCTAAAGCTCCCGCGGGCGTGCCGTTGATCGCCGATATGTCGAGCGATATTATGTCGCGCGTCATTAACGTCAGCGACTTTGGCTTGATTTATGCCGGGGCGCAAAAGAATTTGGGTCCGAGCGGCGTTGCTTTGGTCATCATCCGCAAGGATTTGCTTGCCCGCACCAATGCCGAAAAAGTGCCGACGATGCTTAATTACAATACCTACGCGGGCGAAAAGTCGATGTTTAACACGCCGCCCACGTTCTCCATTTACATGCTTGCCTTGGTGACCGATCACTTCAAAAAATTGGGCGGCATCCCGGCGATGGAGAAACTCAACGACGCCAAGGCCAAGCTGCTGTATGATTTCATCGACAGCTCCAAATTCTTCAGTTCGCCGGTGGCCAAGGCCGACCGCTCCAAGATGAATGTGGTTTTCCGCACCCCCAATGAGGAGTTGGACGGCAAATTTGTCAAGGCTGCCGCGGCGCAAGGCCTGATGGAGCTCAAGGGGCACCGTCTGGTCGGCGGCTGCCGGGCGAGCATCTACAATGCGATGCCGATCGAGGGCGTCCAAGCCCTGGTCGATTTCATGAAAGCTTTTGAGAAAAACAACTAAAATCAACACTCCGGGGCGAGCCAGTAAAATGGTTCGCCCTTTTTTGTAACTATGCAGATTAAAGTCATCAGTTCGTTGGCCAAGGTATTTCTGGATGACGCGGAGCTGCCGGAGGAAATTTCCGGCGCCAGTGCCTTACAAGGGGAAGTCTACTCGTTTCAGGTTGCGGTCAAAAGCGATTATGACGGCTATATGCGTGTCACCATGGCAAGCGGCATTAACGTGCGTGTCCGCACCGTCGATCATGTGCCCAATCAGGTGGCTTCGGCCAATTTGTTTGACGACAACTACTTGCGTCAGACGCCGGGGCTGTACCCCGACTTGCTCAAAGCGCTGCACTGCGGCGACCGTTTCCGTGTCCGCAAAAATGTCTGGCGCGCCTTGTGGGTGACGGTGATTGTCGGGCCGGATCAGGCTCCCGGCACTTATCCCGTGAGCCTCAAATTTACCAAAATCGAGACCGGCATGATTTGGCAGTGGGATGCCGTGCTGGGCGAAGCCGTGTTTTCGCTCGAAGTGCGCCCGGCGGCGCTGCCGGAGCAGAAGCTCAAGCGCCTCGAGTGGTTTCATGCCGATTGCCTTTTCTCCTACTACCGTGTCGATTGCTGGAGTGAGGCTCATTGGCAGGCGTTGGAGCACCAGATGCGCAATGCCCGGCGGCACGGGATCAACATTCTTTATACCCCGTTGTGGACGCCTCCCTTGGATACTTTTTTCGGCGGTGAACGGCCCAACTGCCAGTTGCTGGGGATCACGATTGATCACGCGACCAAAGAATTCACCTTTGATTTTACGCGCTTGCGCCGTTATTTGACTTTAGCCAAGCGCTGCGGTTTTGACGCCTTTGCGATGAGCCACTTTTTCAGCCAGTGGGGGGCTAATTACACACCCAAAATCGTCGCTTTTAACGGGCGTATCCCCAATGCCCGGATCTTTTTGTGGACGCGCGCCGACCATGAGGTGTATCTGGCGATGCTGAAAAAGCTCTTGCCGCAGCTTTTGCAGCTGCTGCGCGAGGAGGGGCTCGCCGGCAAATGTTATTTCTCGATTTCAGACGAGCCGGCGACCGAGCACATGGAGTCGTACTCCTATGCGGTCAACGCGGTGCGCCCCTTACTGGAGGATTTTCCGACCATCGAGGCCCTGTCCGACTTGACTTATTTTGAAAAAGATCTGGTGCGCAATCCGGTGCCGGCCATCAACCACATTGAGCCTTTTGTCGGCAAAGTCAAAGAGCTTTGGACCTATTATTGCGTGGCGCAGGATTATCTGGTGCCCAACCGTTTTATGGCGATGCCGTCGGCGCGCAACCGGATTTTTGGGGTGCTTGCTTATGTGTATGACCTCAAAGGGTTTCTGCACTGGGGTTTTAACTTTTATTACAGCCAGTTTTCGGTGGAGCGCATTGATCCTTTTGCCAATACCGATTGCTCCGGCGCATTTCCGGGCGGCGACGCTTTTATGGTCTATCCCGGCGAAAATTTTGAAGTCTGGGACTCGATCCGGCACGAAGTCTTTTTTGAGGCGTTGCAGGATTTGCGGAGTTTGGAGCTTTTGGAGCAACGCATCGGCCGCGCGGAGGTGTTAAAGTTGATCCATCAGGACCTCGATTACCGATTGACCATGACTCAATATCCGCGCGCGGCGTCATGGTTGCTTGATCTGCGGCAAACAATTAACCGTATGGTGTGATAATGAAAAAAATTTATGTGCTGATTTGTTGGTTGATGGCAATCGTTTTTGGCGTATTGTGGGTAAATAACGCAATCAGCGCATATCGTTTTCATGCTGCGATTGTGGACGGTTCACTTAATGTCGCCAAGGCGTTTCCGGGGATTTGGCCCCGGCTCAATTGGACGACGGTGGACGTCTCGACCATTACCACCTTTATCCCGTTTTTCGGGTTTTTGTTGCTCTCTGTCAATTTGCCGCGGCGCAATCACGGTGAGGATTGGCCGTTTTTTCACAATTATGAGCGGATGAATATCGCCTTGGGGTTGTTGGGGACGATTTGGGGGATCATTTTAGTCGGGTACTACCCGGAGGGCGAAATTTCGGTCAAATCATTAATGATTTGTTTGCATACCGCGATGTTTTCCACATTGATGGCGGTGGCCTGGGTGATGGTGTTTGAGCCTTTGTGCGTGGCGCCGGTGGTGCGGCTTTATAGGGATCCCTCGCAGGAAATCGACTCATTGGCCGAATTTGTGGATGAATTCAGCACCGCGCTGCAGAGTTCTTCCGTCAATGTCAACGGTTTCAATCAGGCATTGGAGAAGCTTTCCCCGGAGCTCTCTCACTGGAAGGACACTTTGGAGCTCCAGCGCGTCCAGCAGGCCGAGACCAAAAATATTCTTGTCCAACTGACCGACTGCAGCATCAATTTGGCGGCGATTGTCCAAGCCATGCAAATCCGCAATCAAGACTTGGAGAAACGCAATGCCGAATTGTCTGCGGAAAATACCCAATTTGCTCAGCAAAATCATGATTTAAGCAAACAATTGACCGCGTGTGAAGCCGAAGCGCGCAAATTGCATACGGTCGTCGAGCAAATTCAGGCGGCTTTAAAATGAGCGCCAAGCTTTCAAACGAGCTGCGCAAAAAGCTCTTGAAGCTGCTGCGGGCCAAATCTGCCGAGGAGAGCGATGCCGACGAGCTTTTTTCGGTACTGCTGCAAATTTCTCTGGCGGTGATGCTGATTTTTATGATCGCTTTTGTGCTTTACATGTCGGTCACCGGCGGCGACATCCGCAAAGTGGAGACGATGAAGCAACAATTGCAGACGGCCCGGCAGGACAAACTCATGCAGGCTTTGGATAAAGTAAAGAGCGCGTATAAGATTCGCTACCGTCTTAATTTTTTTATGGAGGTCAATCCCGCCGACGGCAAAGTTGATTACCTTTTGCGCTCTTTGCTGGACGACCCGGTGCTGGCCAATGAGTACAAACTTGGCCTCACCGCCGCCATGAGTGATTATGCCGATCTTAAGGCCTTGCGCAATGAGTATTTCAAACAGACCTTGGTGTTTGCTCAAATGACGCCAGATGAATTGACTCCGGCCGAAAACAACTGGCTCATCGGTGAAATCGACGGTGCGGTCACGCAGTTGGCGCGTTATCTTGACGGGGTCCAAAACGTCGCTTTGATCGATATTCAACAGCGCTTGATCGCCAATCCGGCGCAAATCCGTGATGAGGAGATTAAAAAGTGGATCGATCTTATTAACCGCACCGATGACATCGAGTTGAAGCGTATGCGCATGGATTGGCTCAACCGTAAGCTGGAAAGTTACGCGCTGGAGCAGTTGACCGAATTTACCCAAATGCCGGTGTGGGGAGGTGCCAGATGAAAAAACTTCTATTGATTTTGCTGTGGCTGCCCGCAGTCTTGTGCGCCGCCGACCCGGATGTGCTGGTGCGTCAAAATACCAAGACCTTGTCCTCCAAGTTGTTGCTGGACGATTTTGTGCAAAAATATTTGGCTGCCCCGTTTGATGCCGAGGTCATGCTGTCGGCGATTTTGAGTGACAAAAAAGAGTATCTCAACATCAAAAACGGCCAAAATTTCGCCCGCAAAAACTTTGATGAGTTGATCAGCCGCGATTTTGCGGCCAAAATCAAACCGCTGTTGAATGAGCTGGAGCGTAAAGAGTATGCCTTGACTCCGGAGCAGCTTAAGCAAAAGGTGAACCGCGATTTTAACACCGTTTATCCGGCGGCGCGGATGCGGGCGGTGGCGGACGAAAAAAAGGAGCTTAACGTCCAATGTTACCCGACACCGCCCGAGGTGGCGACCTTTGACAGCAACGACTTGGCCAAACTCGTCCGCAACCGGTTGCTGGCCAGTCAAGCTGCGCCGGTGTTTGAGGAAAACAACAATTATCTGCAAAACGAGGCGGTTAAAAAGATCATCGATACCGTCGAGTTGCAAAAACGCCGCCAAATTGATTTTGTCCGAGATTACAAGTTTGCCGAGAGCGTCAAAACCGCGCCGGAGGCTGCCGCTGTGCTGCAAAGCGCGCTCGAAGCTGAAATCGGTCGTTGGGATTATCCGGTCAAGTACGGCGTTTTGCCGGTCGCCGCCAAGGAAATTTTGACCCGCTCGGGGCGGATTTTGAGTGAGCGAGCCGCTTTGCTGATTCCGCTTGCGGCCAAGCTCCCCGATTACGGCAAAATGCTCTCCGCCGATCCGGCCAAATATATGGACGCGGCGGCGGGCAAGCAAGGGTTGTACGACCTTTTTCGGCAAAATACGGTCAAAGAGTTGTCGGCCAAATTGGACGTGCCGCTGACCTCCGACAGTTTCTTGGATCAAAAAATGCGCGCTTTTTTTGACAGTGAATACGGTAAAACCATCGATCAGATCCGCGTTGGCGCGGTCAAGGATCAGCTTGCCGAGCGTTATCCCGCGTTGGTCAGTGACAAATACCTGCCGCCTGCGGCCGCGATTGAAACTTATTACCGCGACGGCAAAGCTTTGCCCGAGCTTGCCCCTCGCGGCGGTGTCGTTTGGAGCGATACCGAGGCGATGAAGAATCAATTATACCGCGAAAAGTTGGCCGACGGCGTTGTGGAGCTCAAGTTGCAGATGAAGTTGGTCGGTGAGCGCTATGATGAAGTCCTGACCGAGTTTCGTGACAAGGCCTTGCCCGAAAAGCAGAGCTTTTTGACGCGTCTTTTTGGGCTTAAAGCATCCATGCCTGACTTGGAGAGCATCAAGAGCGCTTACACCAAGAGCGTGTTGAACTCTTACCGCGACCAGTCTAAAGTTTTTGATCAGTTGTTTCCCATGACCGAGGCCGAAATCGACAAATCTTCGCGGGCGCTTTTGCAACAGTTGTCGGCGGTGGCCGTCGAGCAGCAAAAGCCGCAGACACCGCCGGTGCCGGAGCCGGAGAAACAAAAAATCATCCGTTATTACATCAGTGTCGAGAGTGTTGACGGCAATATCGTCGCCGGGTTTCGCGGGCAAAAATTTATCTGCCCGTTGGATTTGACCAAATATCAGACCGCCGAACCGGAGGTCGTGAAACAGGTCGCCGATGCCGTCCGCGCGGCGATGGCGAGTGACAAGGAGAAGACCCCCGAAGCGGTCAGAACCGAGATTGAGATCCGGGTCAAGTCGGGCACCGTCTATTACAGTTTTGTGGCGGATTTAAGACAGCAGTTAAATGCAAAAGATAAATTGGGAGATTGATTATGAGATTTCGTCAGGTTCACCTGGATTTTCACACGTCACCGGCGATTGACAAAGTCGGTGAAGCGTTTGACAAAAAAGCGTTTCAGGCGCGGTTGCAAAAGGCGGCGGTTGACTCAATTACGTGTTTCAGCTTGTGCCACCACGGGTTGAGCTACCACCCGACCAAATTTGGCGTCATGCACCCGCATCTCAAGTTTAATTTGTTACGCGCCCAGATTGACGCCTGTCATGAGATTGACATCAAAGTGCCGGTATATCTGACCGCCGGGATCAACAACGTCGAGGCCGAGCGTCACCCCGAGTGGCGCGAAATCACAGCCGAAGGCTCCTTTGGCGGCTGGGTCAAGTCACCGCTGGATCCCGGGTTTAAAAAGCTTTGCTTCAACACCCCTTATTTGGATCACCTCTGCCGGATGATTGAGGAAGCCTGCGAAATGTTTCCCGACAACGACGGCATCTTTTTGGACATTATTTATCAGGGAGAGTGCTGCTGCGAGGCCTGTCGTAACGGGATGCTCAAGGCGGGGCTCGACCCGCGCAACCAAGAGCACCGCAAAGATTACTCGGCGCAAGTATTGTTAAAATATTACGCCGCCACCACTGCTGCTGCCCGCAAGCTCAATCCCGAGAACCGGATTTTTCACAACTCCGGTCACGTCAGCCCTGCGTGGTTGGACCGCTTAAAGTATTTCAGCCACCTTGAGCTCGAGTCATTGCCCACCGGCGGCTGGGGCTACGACCACTTTCCGCAATCGGCGGCGTTTGCGCGTAAAACCGGGATGGAGTTTTTAGGGATGACCGGTAAATTTCACTCGACCTGGGGCGAATTCGGCGGGCTCAAGCACCCCAACGCTTTAAAATACGAGTGCTCAAGCATGCTCGCTTTGGGCGCCAAATGCAGCATCGGCGACCAGCTGCACCCCTGCGGCGAGTTGGACGAGTCAACCTATGAAGTCATTGGCGCCGCCTACCGCGATGTCAAGGCCAAAGAGGAATTTTGCCGGACGGCGGTCAACGTGGCCGACATTGCGATGATCCCGCAGGAGGCGTTCTCCCAATGCACCGGTCACGATCAGCATTTTTATGGCGACGTCGGCGCGTCGCGGATTTTGCTTGAGGGGCATTACTTGTTTGATCTGGTTGCCCCCTCAATGGATTTCTCGCATTATAAAATGGTGATTTTGCCGGATAACATCGTAATCGATGCCAAGTTGCAAAAGCGCCTCGACCAGTATTTGGCCAAAGGCGGCAAACTTCTGATCTACGGCAAAGGCGCGGCGGCGGTCAATGTTGACCTTGGCGGCAAGTTTGAGAACAAGGTTGCGGAGTTTAACCCGACTTATATTAAAATGAATGAAAAGTTTGCTCCCGCGTTTTGCACTACCCCGGTGGTGATGTACAGCTCCAACTATCTCTTTAAAGCGGCGGCCAAGTACAGCTTGGGTGATGTTTATTTCCCGTATTTCAACCGTACGTTCGAGCACTTTTGCAGCCACCAGCATACGCCTTACCGGACGACGGCATCGGGCTACTCGGCGGGCGCGGTAAAAGGCAATATTTTGTATTTTGCCTATAACTTTTTTGAGCTTTATTATTACACCGGGTCGGTGGTGCTCAGGGAGTATCTGGACAATATTTTGCGCCAATTTCTGGCGCAGAATTTGTCGCTCTCGACCAATCTCCCGTCCATGGCCCGTGTGACACTTACCGAGGACAAGGCCAACAAGCGCGCCGTCGCGCACTTTTTGTTTGCCCCCACGGTCAAGCGCGGGGCTGGGGTGCCGGGCAGCAGTTTCTTTGCCAAGGATGTTGAGGTCGTTGAGGAGTTTGTGCCGCTCGGCAATATTGAGTGCGAAGTCGCGGTCGCCAAAAAAGTGCGCCGAGTCAAGTTGCAACCCCAAAATACGGAGATTGCGTTTGCCCAGGCCGCCGGCAAATGCAAATTTAAGATTGACACTTTCAGCTGCCATCAAATGGCGGTTTTGGAGTTTTAATTAAAAAAAATGAAAAAAACCGGTCGAAAAACGTAAAAAACACTTGAAATCGCCATTGATTTGGTGTATATTTTCATGATTACCTTTTTTGGCGGGTAAGAAACCAACAATAAAACGAGGATAAAAACGATGGTAAAGCATTTGAATGCGATTCCGACCAAGCATGCCGCTTTGGTCAAGTGGGTGGAAGACTGGGCTAAGGTTTGCAAGCCCGAAGGCATCTACTGGTGTGACGGCTCCAAGGCCGAATATGACAGACTTTGCAACGAGTTGGTTGACTCCGGTCTGGCCAAGCGTTTGAACACCGCCAAGCGTCCCAACAGCCTGTGGTTCCGCTCCGATCCGTCGGACGTCGCCCGCGTCGAAAACCGCACCTACATCGCTTGCGAAAAGCAGGAAAATGCCGGTCCGACCAACAATTGGATCGACCCCAGCGTCCTCAAAAAGACCATGATGGATCTCTATGAAGGTTGCATGCAGGGCCGCACCATGTACGTGATTCCCTTCTCCATGGGCCCCATTGGCTCCAACATCGCCAAAATTGGTGTTGAGCTCTCCGACTCCGCCTATGTAGTCATCAATATGGATATCATGACCCGCGTCGGCACCAAAGTTTTGGACGTGTTGGGCGACAAAGGCGAATTTGTCAAGTGCATGCACTCCGTCGGCAAGCCGCTTGCCAACGGCGAAAAAGACAACGGTGTCTGGCCTTGTGCTCCGTTGGACAAAAAATACATTGCTCATTTCCCGGAAACCCGTGAAATCTGGTCCTTCGGCTCCGGTTACGGCGGCAACGCGCTCCTCGGCAAAAAATGCCTCGCGCTGCGCATCGCTTCCGTCCAGGCCCACGACGAAGGCTGGTTGGCCGAGCACATGCTCATCCTCAAGCTGACCAACCCCGCCGGCAAAGTCAAATTTGTCGCCGGTGCTTTCCCGTCTGCCTGCGGTAAGACCAACCTCGCCATGCTTATCCCGACCCTCCCGGGCTGGAAAGTCGAAACCGTCGGTGACGATATCGCCTGGATGAAGTTCGGCAAAGACGGCAAACTCTACGCCATCAACCCGGAAGCCGGTTTCTTTGGCGTGGCTCCCGGCACCAGCATGCAGTCCAACCCCAACGCGATGCACTCCTGCGAAAAAGACACTATTTTTACCAACGTCGGGTTGACCGCTGACGGTGATGTGTGGTGGGAAGGCATCGGTTATCCGGCCCCCGGCAAGCTCACCGACTGGAAGGGCAACGTCTGGGATCCGGCCACCGCCACCAAAGAAGACAAAGCCGCCCACCCCAATGCCCGTTTCACCGCCAAAGCGGAAAACTGCCCGGCGATCGCCGCCGAGTGGCAGGACCCCGCGGGTGTGCCGATTGACGCCATTCTCTTTGGCGGCCGTCGTCCCTCCACCCTCCCCTTGGTCTATCAGGCCAAGGATTGGGAGCATGGCGTATTCATCGGCTCGACCGTCGGCTCGGAAATCACCGCCGCCGCTTTGGACCTCAAGGCCGGTACCGTCCGTCGCGACCCGTTTGCGATGCTGCCCTTCTGCGGTTACCACATGGGCGATTACTTTGCCCACTGGTTGGAAATCGGCAAAAAGACTTCTGCTGACAAGTTGCCCAAAATTTTCTGCGTCAACTGGTTCCGCAAGAGCGCCGAAGGCAAGTTCATGTGGCCGGGTTTCGGCGACAACAGCCGTGTTTTGGCGTGGGTCTTTGACCGCTGCGACAACACCGGCAAGTCCGTCGATACCGAAATCGGCACCATGCCCGCCGCCGATGCGATTTGCCTCAAAGGCATCGAAGATCAGGTCAGCGCCGCCGATATGGCCGAGCTCCTCAAGGTCGACAAGGCCGGCTGGCAGCAGGAACTCTCGATGATCAAAGAACATTACGCCAATTTTGGCGACAAGCTTCCCGCCGCCCTCAAGGCCCAGTGCGAAGCTTTGGAAAAGCGTTTGAAGTAATTCAAATACTGTTTTCAAATACCAAAAGGCAACCGGATTTTTCCGGTTGCCTTTTTTATTTGCTTACGCGATGTTTTTTTCTTTTAGTTATTCGGCAGGCTCGGCGGGCGGCATGGCACAGCCGTGGTAGCGTTTGCGCATGCAATTTAGGATGGTGACCGCGTTTTCGGCGGCGATTTTGTAGAGGATCCGGCGGCCGGTGCGGCGGCTCGCGATGATGCCCGCGAGGCGCATTTTATTCAAATGCTGCGACACCGCGTTTTGCTGCCCCTTGACTCCCTCGACGATTGCGTTGACTTCGGTTTCGCCGTGGATGTCGAGATACTCCAAAATTTGCAGACGCTGCGGATTGCCGATGATTTTGATGATGTCGGCCATCGACTCGATAAATTCGACCGGTAAATGTTGTTTAGCGTGACTCATAATAATCTCCTTGCCGGACGCCCGAAATAATTTTGACCAATCCCGCTCTATCGGGCGCGGTCCGCACGGGTTGCCGGATCACTTTATCGTTATGTTTGATGTTTAAATACTCCAATTGTCCAACTCGGCTGACACTGTCGGCGGGAATCAGCAGTGCTTCTTCCGTCCCGGTAACAATCCGGACGACCGCAAACATACCGGGCATAATTTGATCGGTGTCGCCCAGCAGACAGCCGTTGATGGTAAACGTGCGGCTGTTGACATCCACCGCCGGGATGATTTCTTTGATTTGAGCTTTGAGCTGACGGTGCAGCGCCCCAATGGTAATGTCCATGGTTTCGCCGATTTTGATGCTAGCGACCAGAGTCTCGCGAATGGGAATTTTGATCTGAAGTTTGGTCGGGTCAAAAAAAGTGAGGATTGCTTTTTGCGGCGTGGCAAGGTCGCCGGGGTCATTGAAACGCTCGGCGACCACCCCGTCAAAAGGAGCGGTAATCCGGGTATAGGATAGATTGATTTCGGCATTTTCCAAGACATGTTTGAGCATAGCCACTTCGGCGCGCGAGGCGTTGAGGGTGGTTAAGGACTCCTCAAAGGTGCGCCGGGCGATGGCGTTATTGGTAATGAGTTGCTCGTTGCGCTTAAAGTCACTTTCGGCAAACTCTAGGCGGCTCCGGGCGGCTTTGAGGTTTTCCTGAGCGCTGTTGACCGCGGCAACGAGATCGCGGTCATCAAGCTTGATCAAAAGTTCCCCCTGCTTGACATAGTCGCCTGACCGGACTTTGATCTCCAAAATCCGCGCCGCCGGCAACCGCGAAATGACATCGATGGTTTCGCGGCTCTGAACGGTGCCGACGGCGGTGTAGACGATGGGGACGGTTTGCGCTTTTAGTTCGACAAACTGCATGGCGGGCGGGGCCGGGAGTGCTCGTTCGCCGGGCGGGATTTTGCCGTCCTGATTGAGCGAGCCCGCCTGATAGAGCATCGACCAAACAATAAAGGCGCTGCCGGCAAGGATAAAAGAGACAAATAAGAGTTTACGCTTCATTTTGACCAACCTTATTTTGATGAAACAACATGTATATGACCGGGATCAGCACCATGGTAAACAGGGTGCTCGCAATCAAGCCAAAGATCAGCGCCCACGCGAGCCCGGAGAAAATAGGGTCCAACGTAATCGGCCACGCCCCCATCAAGGTAGTGACGGCAGTGAGCATGATAGGGCGAAACCGCACCGCGCCTGACTGCAAAATCGCCTGTTTGGTCGGCAAACCCGCTGACTCGCTCTCCTGAATAAACTCCAAAAGTACAATGCTGTTGCGAATGACGATCCCTCCCAGCGCAATCATCCCGATCATCCCGGTGGCGGTAAAAAAGACCGGCGAAAGGAAGTTTTCGACCGTGCCGGCCCCAAAGATGTTGAGAAGATAAAATCCGGGCGCGATGCCGATCACGGTCAGTGGAATGGCGCACATCATAATGAGCGAAATGACGATGTTGCGCGTTTGGATAATGAGCAACAGCAAAATTCCCAGGAGCGCCACGCCAAAGGCGATGCCGAGATCGCGAAAAACGCGCAATGTGATTTCCCACTCGCCTTCGCCCGCCCAGTTGAGCCGGATATTTGGGGGCACCGGCTCCAGACGCAAGGTGTGATAGATCATTGACAAGATCATTTCTCCGGGGGCGCGCCCGACGCTTTCGGCAGTGACAAAGACCACCGGCTGCAAATTTTTGTGCATGATCGGCATCTCCGCGGGAGCTTTCTCAAAATTGCCGAGTTCGCCCAGCTGCACGGTGCCGTTTTGACCCTTGACGTTAAGCAGTTTGAGCCGCTCAATGGCGTTGCGGTCATGATAGGGGAGGCGGATTTGTATGTTTAACCCCTGCCGCTCGGCCTCGTCGCGCAAGTTTCCGGCAAAAAGCCCGCCCACCGCCGCCTGCAAAGTATCGGTGATGTCTTTGGCGGTGATGCCGTTGACCGAGGCTTTTTCTTTGTTGACAACATAGATCAGCCGGGGCGGTGAAATTTGCTGCATGATATCGATTTCACGGAAATGCTCGGGATCATTTTTTTGGAGCTTTTGCTGCAACGTTTGTCCGGCGGCCAGCAGCTGGTCGTAGGAGGTTGCGCCGTTGCCGTATACTTCGACGGTGACGGTGGCGAGCACCGGCGGGCCCGGCGGGACCTCAATGATATTGATCGCGGCGCCATATTTTTTGGCCAGTTTTTCCAGAGAATCGCGGACCCGGAGCGCAAACTCATGCGATGGCATCGCCCGGTCGCTCTTGGCAAACAAATTGACCCGGATGTCGGCTTGATTGGGCTCGTTGCGCATGCGGTAATGGCGCACCAAACCGTTGAAATCAATCGGGGAGGCAATGCCGATATAGCTTTGGAAGTCTTTGACCTCGTTTTGTTTTTGCAAATATTGCTCAACTTCGGCAACCGCGCGCGAAGTGTCCTCCAGCGTGGCGTCATGGGGAAGCTTGAGCAAAATTTGAAACTCGTCACGGTTGTCAAAGGGGAGCATTTTTAACGGTACTTTAAAGAGCATCAGCCCCGCCGAGGCGATGACCAGCACGATCACTGCGGCGATCAAAAGCCACGCGTTGCGGGGAGTGAGGAAGGGCATCATGATTTTGGCGTAGAGCTTTTTGACCCACTCGGGAGCGCCATCCGAACCGGCCTTAAGCTCGCCCGCGCGTTTCCGGAGCATCCGATAGGCCATGTAGGGGACAAAGGTAAGCGCGCACACGGTCGAAAACGTGACGGTCAAAGGGACATTGATCGCCATCGGCGCCATGTAGGGCCCCATCATCCCGGTGATGAAAAACATCGGCGTAAAAGAAACGATCACCGCCAAGGTTGAGAGAATCACCGGCGGCAAGACTTCCTTTACGGCATCCAGTGTCGCCTCAAACGGGCTCTTTTTGCCCATGCGGATGTGGCGCTGGATGTTGTCCACGTTGGTGATTGGGTCATCGACCACCAGCCCGAGGCTCAAAATGAGGGCAAACAAAGTGACGCGGTTGAGCGTATAGCCAAAGACGTAATTGGTGAATAAGGCGAGGGCGAAACTCACCGGCACCGATGCCCCCACGATCAAACTCTCCCGCCAGCCCATGGTCATGGCGATCAAAAGAACTACGGTAAGGATGGCAAACATCATCCCGGTCACCAGGCCGTCGACGCGCAAATCGGCCGACGCCCCCTGATTGCGGGTAACGGTGAGCTCGACATCGGCGGGCAAAATGGACTGGCGGAGCTTTTCCGCCGTGTTGACAATGGTTTGCGACAAGGTGACCGCATTGACCCCGGCTTTTTTGCTGAAAGCGATGGTGACGGCGGTTTGGCCGTTGTGCCGGACGTAATTTTCGGCCTCGGCGGCATCATCCTTGACCTGCGCCAAGTCGCCGACACGAACGATTTTGTTGTTTTGAGCGCTGACAATGATGTTTTCGATAGCTTTGGCGTCTGGGAGGTTGGGGTCGGTCATCAAAACGAGTTCGCGCCCGCCGTCAACGATTAAACCGGCGTTGCCCGCCATATTGGCATTGGCAATCGCCTGATTGAGGTCAAAAAGGGTAAGTTTGCGGGCATTGAGACTCTCAATAGAGGGCTCGATGCGGATTTGCCGGGAATAGCCGCCGATGATCTGTGTTCCGGAGATATCGGCAATCGAGTCCATCCTCGCCGCCAGCTCTTCGGCATAGCGTCGCAATTGGTGGCCGTCGCGTGTCTTTGAGGTTAACGTCATGGTCACAATCGGGACATCGTTGATGCTCACCGGGACAATGCGCCAGGCGGCGACTCCGTCGGGGATGATGTTGATGTTTTCGTTGATTTTATCGCGCAAGCGCACCATCGCGCGGTCGCGGTCCTCTCCGACATAAAAGCGGACGGTGACCATTGATTTATCACGGCTGCTTGAGGAGTAAACATGCTCGACCCCGTCCAGCTGCCACAAAATCCGCTCCAGAGGGCGGGTAACCAGCTCTTCGACTTCGCGCGGCGAGTGCCCCGGAAAAGACACCTCGACATCCGCCATCGGGACGATGATCTGCGGGTCCTCCTCGCGCGGGGTAAACCACAAGGCCGCCGCGCCCAAAAGCATGGCCGCCGCAATCAGCATGACGGAAAACGGGCCGTCCAAAAAGAATTTGACAATCCGCATTACCATAAAATTGTTCCTGATTTGGAACCCTCAAAAACCGCCCGGCGCAATTCCGGGCGGCGGGTCTTAGATGAATAATGTGTGATTACTGTTGCGCGCGATTTCGGCAAAGCTGGCGACACCGACAACTTCGTCAATATCGATCAACTCCTCGCGCTTGAGCCCCATCACATTCATCGCCATCTCACAGGCGACAAATTTGACGTTTAGTTCGCGCGCCTGCTGCAACAACTCCGGCAAGGTCGGCACATTTTGCTGCGCCATGACTTGCTTCATCATCAGTGTGCCCATGCCGAGCATATTCATTTTGGACAAGGCCAGCTTGGTCACCCCTTTGGGGAGCATCCAGCCGAACATGTGGTCCATCAGCTTTTTGCGGACGACCGGCCCCGGATTTTTGCGCAGTACGCTTAACCCCCAAAAGGTGAAAAAGATGGTGACGGGCATCCCCGCCGCGGCCATGCCGCAGCTGACAATCAAGGCCGCCATGGCTTTGTCAAGATCGTTGCTGAAGAGGATGATTGCCGCACCGTCTTTGGCGGGGGCTATCGCCGCGGCGGCCGGAGCTGCCGCGACGCAGGCGGCGGGTTTGCGGATGATGGCTTCCAAGTGGTCCTCCTTGTTGTCGAGAGACAACAGATCAAGGTGATTTGATTTTAAGTAATTGACGAGATCCGGCTCAAAACCGGACTGGGCAAGCAATTTCAACTCGCCGTTGACCGGGAGCTCTTTGATGGTTTTGGCGAGCCGCACCACCGGGCCGGGGCAGGAGAGGGTGCGGACATCCAGCACCGGGCACTCGGTCGCGGCGGCAACTTTAATCGGGGCGTGGCAAGCGGGCGGCTCTTTGATCTCGGCATGAAAGGCCTGATAGGTCAACATGCCGCCCGATAAATTACCGCAACGGTAATTTTTTTGTTTCAAAATCCGTTCGGCCACATAGCCGCGCAGGCCGACCCGGCAAAAGATGACGATAAACTTATTGGCATCGATCTCGGCCAAACGGTCGCGCAATTGTCCCAAGGGGATGTTGACCGCCCCGGGAATGGTGCCTTGCTCATACTCCTCAACCTCGCGGACGTCGACGAGCTGGGCATCGGCAGGAATGGCATCAACGTAGACGGGGGAGGACAAGTTTTTTAAAATATTTTCGCCGATCATCCCCAAAAAGTTGACGGGGTCTTTGGCTGAGTTATATGGTGGTGCATAGCAAAGCTCGAGTTCGGCAAGGTCGGTGACGGTTTTGCCGCAGCGCATGGCGGTGGCAATCACGTCAATGCGTTTGTCGACTCCTTTGACCCCGACCGCCTGAGCGCCAAATATTTTGCCGTCTTTGCCGAAAAGGATTTTGAGGTGCATCATTGTGCCGCCGGGGTAATATGAGGCGTTGCTCCCCGGGTGGGTGTAGATTTTGTAATAATCGGTAGTAATGGTTTTGAGGCGCTTCTCGTTGTAGCCCACGCTGGCGGCGGCAAGTTTACCGATCTTGATCACCGAGGCTCCCAATGTGCCGTGATAGCTTTGCATTTTACCCGTGAGGTTGTCGGCGGCGATCCGCCCCTGTTTGTTGGCTGGTCCGGCGAGCGCGATCGCGGTTTGGCCGCCGAAAATTGGGTCAAGTACTTCAATGACGTCCCCGGCGGCATAAATATCGGGGTCTTTGGTTTGTAAATGATCATTGACCTTGATGTGACCGCGACCGCCGAGCTCAAGGCCGGCCGCCTGTGCCAATTGTGAGTTGGGTTTGACGCCGGTGCTCATGATAACCAAGTCGGCATTTAGGGTTTTGCCGGTGCTTAACTTGAGGTGCAATGTTTTGCCGTCGCGCTCCATTGTTTCAAGTTTGGCCCCGAGCTCCAAACGGATGCCGTGGTTGACGAGCTCCTGTGCCAGATAAGAGCTCATCTCTTTGTCAAACGGCGACATCACCTGGTCGCCGTACTCGACGATGGTGACGTTGAGGTTGCGCAGCTTCAGGTTTTCGGCAATTTCCAACCCGATGAACCCGGCTCCGGCAACCACGACGTCGCGCGCTTGGTTGGCTTGAAGGATGATTTGATCCATATCGGGGATGGTCCACAAATGCAAAACTGCCGGATCATCCGAGCCGGGGATCGGGAGTTTGACCGGACTTGAGCCGGTGGCAAGGAGGAGTTTGTCATAATTTTCCCACGACGTTTCGCCGTTATGACAAACCGCCACTTTTTTATTGGCACGGTCGATTTGGGTGACTTCACTTTTCACCAAAACACGGGTGTTAAAGCGTTTGGCAAAGTTTTTGGCGCTCATTACCAACAATGACTGGCGATCCGGGATCACATTGCCGATATGATAGGGTAACCCGCAGTTGGCAAACGAGATGTATTCGCCTTTTTCGACCAAAACAATTTCACAATTTTCGTCCAAACGCCGCAAACGGGCAGCCGCCGATGCTCCGGCGGCCACGCCGCCAACAATCACATATTTCATCTTTTACGACTCCTTTATTGCATCGCTTGCAAAAGTTGATCGACACTGTGCACGCCGGAGAGGCGGTGTACTTGTTTGCCGTCCTTATATACGAGCATAGTCGGTACGGTCATGATTTCAAATTTGGCGGCCAATTCAGGGTTTTCGTCGACATTTACTTTGGCGATGGCCGCGTTGGCCGGAAAGCGGTCGGAGGCAGCGAGATTGTCCAAAATTCCGAGTTGCATCCGGCACGGACCGCACCACGGAGCCCAAAAGTCAACCAAAACCGTGCCGCGTGCGACACTGTTGTCAAAATTGGATTGGTTTAATACCACGATTCTAGCATTGCTCATGATTTTTTCTCCTTTATTTACCGGATCTATCATATCTTAATATCAATATATCATGATTTATTGATATGTCAAGCGGAAAAAATTAAAAAATCAGGAAAATTTTGATTTTTCAGGACTCAATCGTGATGATTTGTTTGGCGATTAGGAGGCATCAGAGGACCGACAACCCCACCCAAAGTACGATCCCCTTGACCGGACGGAGACCGATCCGCAGCGCAACGGTGATAACGAGGATCTTTTTTAACATATGTAATCGCTTTGGAGAATATGTGATTAATATACATCCGGATATGGGGATTGCAACACAAAAAAAAGACGCCCGAAAAATTTCCGGGCGTCATAATATTACGCAAACAGGACTTACTTTTTGGCCTGATCGTCGTGATGCTTGTGCTCTTCCTCAATCTCGTGCTCGATTTCGTCAAAGTGCGCTTTGTCCGCCAAGGAGACATGGCCCTCGACGCGGCCGTTGTCCAACGGGTTGCTGATGCGTTTCTCAAGGTCGCGCACCATCGCAAAGGAGTCTTTGATCCCGCCGTACATAAACCAGACGGTGGAGACGGCGCCGACAACCAGTGCCGCCACGACGGTGGAGATAAAGAAATACATCCCCCAGTAAGCAGGCTGCCAGCCGGATACGGCGTTCCAAACCAGCACACAGCAGAACATGATAACAAAGCCGTAGACGATCGACCAGACAAAGACCGACCAAGCGATGATTTTGTCGCCTTTGGTATACTCGGGGGATATCCCGACCAATTTGCTGACGATACTGGAGAAATTCCAGACCATTTTTTCCTCGGGCACCGAATCACCGTCACTGTAAATGCCGCGGTGAAACAAGCGGTCGAGGTTGTAAGGCTCTTTGTAGGTGATAATGGAGCCGATGATATAACCGCCGATGCCGAGCATCATGGCCATAAAGTAAATTTCCATCGAGTTGATCGGGAATTTGACCGGGTCCATCGACCATTCGATGTAGGGGTTAAGAGGCGCGGAGACGGTTTGCAAAAATTGGGCGACCGGGTTGACATAGTCATGACTTTCCAGCCACGGATAGACCGTTTTGGCCCAGTTGCGCTGCAGGATCAAGCCCAATACCGACAACCCGGAGCCGAAGAAAAGCGCGCACCACGCGCCGAAGGTCGTCCCGAACCGGGTATAGAGTCCGCCCACCATAATGGGACCGGCGGCGCCCAGCCACACGGCGCACATGATGGTGACAAACATGTTGATGTAATCCAATTGGGCAAAAAACATCGATACCACAAAGAAGAAGATGGTGACACCCAGCGAACACAGCTTGAGATAAAGCAAGTGCTCTTTGGTGGTCATTGCTTTGCTCTTTAAAGGTACGATGATATCCTGAATGATGGTACTTGAGGCATTAAAGATGCGCGAGTCGTCGGTGGACAACAAAAGCATCACCATCAGGAGGGCAAACAACCCCATCAGCACCGGCGGGAAGAGCTTGCCGAGCAGAATCGGCATGATCATCTGGTTGTACAGCGAGCGGTACTTTTGGAACGTTTCGTTGGCGTCGCTCTCAAGGGCCATTTCGCTCTTGAGTGTATTTTTGGTGACATCCATAAACGGCGTATCCGGGTTGAGTTTACGCGAGTAACCCGGGTCGACGTCGATCACGTGTTTGGCCACCGGCAAGACGGAGACATTGGCGATGATTTTGGATTGAGTCATCGGTGACTCGACGACTTCAGTGATAATCTTTTTAGTAAGGTCAACGCGAACTTCGTGCGCTTGGTCGGCAAAACGCGAGCCGAGCATAAAGACGATCACAAAAATACTGATCATGGTCATCATGGTGTAAGAGAATCCGTTACGCCAGGTGCCGAGGATGTTGGCCATCTTTTGCTCGTGGGCAGTGCGGCCGGAGCTGGTGGTGTCGTTGCCGATCCATGCTGCGCGGTTGAGCACGGTGGCGATCATGGTGACGATCAGGGCAAAGAAGTTAAAGTCGCGCAGCTCGGAGAGATCCATCGGGTTGAGGAAGCTCTCGCCGTGGGCGCGGTCAAGCATCACCGGCACGACGTCGCCGAACCAGGAGATTTGGGTCAGCACCCAGACGGTGAAAATAACGAAAATCGGGTAACTCATGATCCCCTGCATACTGTCGGTGAGCAAGAGTGCGATGCGGCCGCCCGGCCAGACGATGCCTAAAGCCAGCGTCAGGAGTAAGACGACCAAAATACCGTAAGTCGAGACTTCGAAACCGAGAATGTTAAACTTGTGGGGAAGCCCGATAAAATAGATGAAAAAACGCACCGCGACCGCCGGTCCGATGGCGTTGGTGACCATTTCTGCCAAGGTTCTCACCGTGGCGGCGACAATACGAAAGGTGCGGCTGTAACGCTGCTCAAGAAATTGACCCATCGACAGACAGCGCGTCTGACGGAAACGGTATACGCAATAACCCGTTAACGAGATGAAAACAGCCAGCGGCGTGTTGACTGCATTCCAAAAACCCATCGCCATCCCGCATTGGTAGTTTTGCTCGCAGAGCGCCACCAGCGTGATGACCGACAGTCCGGCGGTGAGGTCGCCGACACAAATGACGTAACGTCCGGCCACCCGGCCGCAGGCCAGATAGTCCGCGATGTCACGGACATAACGCCGGGAATAAAACCCGACGAACATCACAAAACACAGCGGAATGATCACGATTGCCCAACTTAACAGGGTCATACATTGCTCCTTTCAATTCTTTTTGTTTTATTCAGCATTGATATAAACACAAACAACACAGGACTGAAGCAATGTCGTATCGGTTGACCGTCCCGGCACATGAGTCGATCAATCAGGCGATTTTGCTGCAATCTCCTTATTACAATGACATCAAAAGAAATGTCGGAGGACAGCAAGCCATGTTTGCTTTGGTCATCCCGCTGTCCGATCAAACGTCCGCGCCCTTTTAGCTGTCCGGGGTGCACAATCCCGGATAACCCCGCATGAAAACCGGGTGCTCGCCTTGGTCAAATCATCGTACTTTTGGTGAAATTGTCATGAAATTATCTCGGGCAGGGAAAATGCGGGCAAGGTAATTGAAATCTTATCAAATTCTCACTCAGATAAGACAAAAAAGCCCCCTCTTTTGCCACCCCGTCCCTTACTATAGCCCCCCGATAAAGATTTTTCAAGTCCGGCAATAAAAAAAATAAGATTATCCGCTTGGGCAACTGCGCTTTCCGCATTATTTTTGCTGTTTGTCAAACAATAAATAGGCGCCGGTAAAACTGCCGGCGGCAATCATTCCCATCATCATCAACGGGTAGCGGATGTCGGTAAAATTGGCCCCCTCTAAAAAAATACTTTGAAAAGCGTTGATGCCGTAGCGGATCGGGTTGATCACCGTGATGTATTGAAAGAATACCGGCATGCTCTCGATCGGCGTTGCGATCCCCGACAGCAGCGCCAGCGGTACCGCCACCAAAAAGGTCCATAAGGTCGATTGCTGCAAGGTCGAGCACTGGATGGAGACAAAGAGCCCCATCGACACCGAGGCCGATAAAAAGACCAAAATGGTACCGTACATCACGATCACCGTGCTGAAAAACGGGATTTTAAACCAAAACAAGGCGAGCAAAAAACCGACCGTGAGCTGGATCAAACCGACGGTGATGCTGGCAAAGGCTTTGCCGAGCAAAATTTCCAATGGCGAGTAAGGCGAGATCAGCAATTGGTCAAAGGTTCCCTCTTCGCGTTCGCGGGCGACAGAGAGAGAAGTGAGGAGCATCACGTCGAGCAGGGCGATCATCGCCAGCAAGGCCGGGACCATAAAGTAACGGATGTTGTAATTGGGGTTGTACCAGGCGCGGCTGGTAATTTGAAACGGCGCCTGTCCAAAGTATTGGTTGCGGAAGCTCTCGACGATGGTTTGAATGTAGCTCGCAGCAATCCCCGCTGTACTGGAGTTGCGCCCGTCGATCAGTATTTGGACATCGGCGTGTTTGCTCTGCGACAAATCGCGCTCAAAATTGCGGGGCACCACCACCGCCAAAAGAATCTGCCGCCGGTCGATCATATTGGTGATGTCTTTTTCGTCGGCTGGCAGCCGCTGGAGCTGAAAAATGCCGTTGCCGCAAAATTTGGACACCAATTGGCGCGAGGCCGCCGAGCGGTCGTGATCCAACACGGTAAATTTGACTTGCGTCAAATCCATGGTGGCGGCGTACCCGAGGATGATCATTTGCATCAAAGGCGGCATGATCAGGATGATTCTGGTTTTGGGATTTTTAAAGAGCTGCAACAATTCTTTGTGCAACAAGGCATGAAAACGGAGGAGTTTTTTCATTTGATCTCCAGCCGTTTGGGGGTGGTGAGTTTGGCCGCGAGCAAAAATAAAAAGGCAAAGAGGCTCAACACCGCCAGGTTTTTCCAAATAATCGGCCAGACGTCGCCGGCCAAAAAGATGGTCTGCAAAAACTCCATGTAGTAGCGCGCCGGGACGATCACGGTGAAGTACTGGATCAGGATCGGCATATTGCCGATTTCATACAAAAATCCGGAGAGGAGAAAGGCGGGCAAAAAGGTCAAAATTAAAGTGATCTGGCTCGCGATAAACTGGTTTTTGGTCAAACTTGAGACAAAGAGCCCCAATCCCAGCGCCACCATCAAGTACAATGCCGAGCCCGTGACCAGTAAAAACAAATTGCCGCGGATGGGTACGCCGAAGAGGTGCCGCGCGGCGATAATCGAGATGATGAGACCGATCATCCCCAAAAAGAAGTTGTTCAAGGCCTTGGCAAGCAATATCTCCGAGCTTCGTACCGGCGTGGCAAAGAGTCCCTCCAGATTGCCGCGCTCGTATTCGCGCGCCATCACCATAGAGGTTAGCAAGCCGCCGATAATGGTCATAATGATCACAATCACTCCGGGGATCATATAATAACTGCTGTCATTGGCCTCGTTGAACAATATCCTCATTTTGATTTCAATCGCGTCCTTTCCGGTATTGAAGTGATTGAGCAAGATTGACTTGGCATAATTTTCGATCATTCGCGCCCGGGTGGGGTTGATGGCGTTGACCGCGATCAAAAATTTGAGTTGCCCGGTTTGGAGATCGCGCCGGATGTCCTCCGGGAAATAGAGACAAGCGTCGCTTTTGTGCTCAATGATGGTTTTTTCGGCCTCTGCTGTCGAGTAAAATTTGGAGACGACAAAATATTTTGAGGCGGCAAAGCGGTAAAAAAGATCATTGGCCTCGCGGTCGGCGCGCGGGACGACGACGGCAAGTTTGATGTTTTTGATGTCCATCGACATGCCGTAGCCGAAAATCAACAGCAACACGATCGGCAGCAAAATCCCGATCGACAGACTGATCCGGTCCCGCAAGAGTTGGCGGGCTTCCTTGACGATCAATGTCCACAACCGTTCGACTTTCATCATGTGCCTTTATGGTTTGCTGCCCGAGAGCCAGCGCCGGCAGCGAAACGGCCGGTTATTTGACCGAGAGGCAATCGGAGAATTCATTGATGCGTTTGACCAGAATTTCCCGCTCATCGGGGGGGATGGTCGCTAAAAAGTCGGCAGTTTTGCGGCGGAACATTTTTTCGCCGTCCTTGATGATTTCGGCAATCGAGCGGGAAATACGAATTAATACCGAGCGCATGTCATCCGGGTTTTTTTCACTCTCCAAAACGTCTTTTTTGATCAGAAACATGACCATCTCGGAGGCGGCTGCCGGGGTGATGTTAAGCGACTCGGCCAAGGTTTTGAGGGGGATGCCGTTCGGTTTCTTTAAGGTGAGAGTATAAACATGGCGGATCATCCGCAATTGATTGTAGGTAAGGTGGATGATCGCTTTATTGCCGGACAGGGGATGGGTTTCCCGCATGGTGTCGGCAATATTAAAAATACTTCTCCAAAATTCTTCTTTCATTTGGCATCCTTGGCTGGTTTTGCTTGCTCGATTTCCTGCAAATGCAACTTTAAAATCCGGCGCACATCCTGAATCGCCAGCGGATTTTGCTGGGCGCTGTGGCCGGATTTGACGACGAGCTCGCTTTGCGCGCCGTCAAGGTGACTGCTCCAATAAGGGACAATCCCATCGGTGCCGCCGGGCATGTTGGCCTCCTCATCATTGCCGATGATCGAGTGATAGGGTACTTGGATTTTGAGTTCGTTCAGCGCTTTGATGGTCAGATTGTCTGGCTCCAGATTTTCGATCCCGTTGCGCAAGCGCGACTGCTGATCGGGGCGGAGGTATTTTACAAACGGGCTTTGATGCTTGATCACGTCCTGCGGCAGATCAATCAATTTGATCCCCAGCATCGCAATCATCCCCAGCGCCATATCCGAGCCGCGGTGGGGGACGGCGATGAAGATAACCCGTTTGATGTAGGTTTGATGCGAAAAGATCACATACGGAGTGAGAAACTCGATCTCCTCAGCCGGGGCGTGTTCAAAAAAATCGGTAAAAGCAGGGGAAACTTTTTCGCACAGCAACTCTTTGGTGGTGTCGGTAATCAGCGGTTTGGAGATCAATCCGCCCATCGAGTGGCAAACCAATACCATTTGATTGAATTTTTGGTCGGATTTGCCGGCGTCGAGGATGGATTTGTGCATCGATTGCAATTCATCGCGAAATTGCTTGGAGGAGAACATGACCGGATTGCCGCTGGAGTAAGAGTAGCCCCAAAACTGATAACGTTGTCGCAACTCGGGATCGTTTTGCAGCGTGTTGATCATTTGAATCCACGTGCGGACACTTGAAAACAGACCGTGGACCACCACTACCGGGATGCGGTTTTCATCAAACGGCTCAAACAAGTACAGCCCCTCGAGACTGCCGCTCTCGTCGGGGTAAAGCATATAAAACAAATCGCTCATCGGCATCGGGTCTTTGATCATGTAGACCAATGGCGTGGTAAAATCCGTCTGCAGCGGGATTGTATGGTCACCGACCCGGGTGCTGTTGTAAGTGCGCACGTCCCAAAAGATTAAATTGGCTCCGAAGCGTTTGTCAGACATTTCCTCCATATGCAACGTGACGGTGGCCGGAATCGCTTGATTGTCGGCAAATTTTTTGAGCAAATCCGCCTTTTTGCTGTTGATTGCCACAATAACCGGCGCACCGATTCCGAAACTCTTGCTCTGGTGGGTCAGGTTTTTTACTTCGTAGGCCGCACAAAGCTGGATTGAGGAGATATCTTCTTCCTTGACGGGGAGCTTGTACTCCGGTGCGGTAAACACCACCGTCCGACCATTGGCCAGCACCATTTGAAACGAGTATTTATCCTGCAGATTATTTTTGAGAAAGAAATTCATCAGGTGATTAAGCGACTGATTGTAGTGGGTCATGGTAATTACGCGCTGCGAAGAGTAAGGGGTGCTCTCCGGGTTGTCGATTTTTTGCAAATACCAGTTGCAGTACATGGCGCAGGAGAGGAAATAGCGCGCCGCTTGATCTTCGTCTGAATTTTTTTGGGCCAGATAAAGACAGCACTCGGCCAAAACGTTGAAAATGGCCGGGTCCCGTTCGATCCGGTACAGGTCTTCGAGTTTGAGAATCACTTCGTCGGGGTTGGTATCGAGTTTTTCGTACAGGAGATTGTCCGACAGCACATTCATACTCTCGTTGGTCAGGATTTGTACCTTGACCTGACCGTTGTTGAGCTCGGTCGAGGGGCTGATGCTGCGCTTGGAGATGCTGATGTCATTGCAGCCGACCGTGAGTACCGTCAAGAGTACGGTCAAAACAAAAATGATATTATGTTTCATGTTTGCCGTCCTTTTCAAAACTCTTGTAGATTTGCGGAACCAGATATTTGATGACCGACGCCGTCGGAATGGCAAAGATCATCCCTGCCACCCCGGCAAAAATGGCGCCGAGCAACACCACGATAATGGTTTCCAGCGTAGTCAACCCCAAGGATTCACCGATCACCGAGGGGTAAAGGATAAATTGCTCAATGATCCCATTGTAAATCAAGTAGGTAAGCCCGATACCCAGAAGTTTGAAAACGCTGATTTCGGCCGTCCCGCAGGCCAGCGTCACGGTCAAGGTAAGGAGCGCCGAAATGATCGGTCCGATGTAAGGGAGCAATATCCCGCAACCGGCGATGGGGCCCAGGATATAAAAATACGGGACATTGAGCAAATAAAACATTGTTGTGTAGACGGTCATATCGAGCATCATCAGTGTGATGTAGCCTTTGACCCAAATGCGCAATTTGTTAATGACTTCGCCGATGATTTTGCGCGCTCCGTTGATTGTCTCCTCGGTGGCGCCGGGGAGCCAGTTGCCGTTAAAGACGGTGCGGACCAAATATTCGCTTTGTTTGTTTCCGCTTCCCGAGGGGGAGCTGAATTCGGCGATTTTGGTCAGAAACAGCAAAAAGAAAAAGATGCTTAAGAGCAAATCGACCAGAATTGCGCCGATCATCCCCAAAATGGAGGCGGTAAATGAAAACAGCCCGCCGGTGCGTTTGAGCAGCATTCCCATGATTTCGCGCCTGGTGGTATCGTCATTGAGCGACAAGCTCACTTGGTCGATAACAAATCTGACCACCGGGATCGACTCAAATTTAAGCCGCAGATTTTCCAGATAGACCCGGCTGCGCTCGATGATCTGATCGGTACTCTGCTGCAGCACTGCATTGTTGGCTGTGGAGCCGTCAGTGTGGGCAACCGCTGACATTTGTTTGACCGACTCGGTCAGGTGGTGGACATAATTATTGGCGACGGTACTCAGCGCCGCGACAAAACAAAAGGCAAAAAAGGCGACAAAAATACAGGTGAGAGTGACGGCTTGTCCGATAATCTTCCGGTTTTGTTTGAGCTGGATAATTTTCTCCGCATCCTCTTGGGAATCGTCCTTGCGGGTGATTTTTTCGGACAGGGTTTTCAGCGGTCTCAACAGATTGTCGAGGGAGTGGCAAAAGAGATAAATGATCCCTTTTCGGGAACGCAGTTTACGCTCAAAATATTTCTCAATCGGGAGCAAAATATAGGCGGCGATCAGGCCGAAAATCACGGATTTGAGTAGTGTCGCCGTGAGGATAAAGACGGCGATCACGATCAGCGCGGCGAGGATGCCCGCCCCCGAGCGGAGCATTTGCTGCTTGCGCAACTTGTCCGCCTCGACTTCTTTTTTTGTCTCCTGATAAAAGATTTCGCTGACTGCAATTTTTTGGGCAAGGTCGGAAATCAGCGAGTTGCGGTTGCAGCAATAGTTGCAGTTGGAGGCTAAAACGAGCAGTGACTTGATCAATCGCTCGCGGTCGGTTTGCGGCAGATCCTTGAGGATCGGCGCCGCTTCATCGGCCGTGATGTGCGGGAGTGTGTACATCTTTTTGACCAGATCCTCAACCATGCCGGGTGAATATTGCTCGGCCAAGAGCTCTCTGACTAGGTTGACATCGGCGGAGTCGAGGACCCCGTTGTTTTCGAGGATGGTTTTGATCAAGGCAAGGACGGTCAACCGTACCTCGGCATGCTTTTGTTCCTCAGGAGAGTCGCCAAAGGCGTCGGCACCCATGCTGATGATATGCCGCAGTGATTTGCCGATGGCACCCTTGAGCTGACTCGATTTCCTGATTTTGCCGATGTCCAACATATTTTTTCAGCGAACTTTTACTTCGCAGTTTCCTTCCACGATTTCGCCGGTGACGCCGGCGGTAAAACCGCAGTCGCGGATAATTTCGAGTGCTTTGTCCACATCGGCGGGCGGGACAAACCAGACCATGCCGATGCCCATGTTAAAGACGCGGTACGCTTCGACCGGGTTAACGTTGCCTTTGTCGACGATCACTTTAAAGATCGGCGGTACCGGCAACACGTCGGTGCGGAAAACGGCATCGACGTTTTTTGGCAATATGCGCGGCACATTGTCGTACAAGCCGCCGCCGGTGATGTGGGCGATGCCGTCCAAATTGAGATTGGCTTCCTGCGCCTTGCGGATGGCCGGGTAGTAGCTGGTGTGCGGCTTGAGCAACGCTTCGCCGACGGTTTCGCCGAGCTCGGGCAAATAGGTGTGCACCGTGTAACCGCACTGGGCAAAGAGAATTTTGCGGGCCAGACTGAAGCCGTTGGTATGCATGCCGCTGGAGCCGATGCCGATGGCGATGTGGCCGGGGCGGATTTTTTCGCCGGTGATGAGTTTGGATTTTTCGACCACGCCGGTAATCACGCCGACGAGGTCAAAATCGTTGCCGTACATTCCGGGCATTTCGGCGGTTTCGCCGCCCAAAACAGCGCAGTTGGCTGCTTTGCAGGCATCGGCGATGCCGGTCAGGACTTGCTCATAAAGAGGGCTCCGGAGTTTGCCGATACCGATGTAGTCCAAAAAGTACAACGGCTCGGCGCCCTGTACGGCAATGTCGTCGATGCAGTGGTTGACGATGTCGTGGCCGACGGTGTCGTATTTTTCCATCATCATCGCGATCATCAGCTTGGTGCCGACGCCGTCGATGCTGGAGACGAGGACCGGCTCTTTATATTTGGAGAGATCCAGTTGAAACAAACCGCCGAACCCGCCCACCGGAGCGAGCATCTCGGGGCGGCGGGTGGCGGCAAACTTGAGTTTTACTTCCTCAAGCAGATTGGTTGCCAAATCGATGTCCACGCCTGCGGCCTTATATAATTCGCTCTTTGCCTTGCTCATAATTTTCCTTTCCAAGTATTTCCTAATTTAATATACAGCGCGGGCGGTATTTTTACAAATTCCAAAAACGTTTCGGGCCGTCATAACACATTTCTTTGGCCAAATCGTAGGCGAGCTCCTCGGGGAACTGGCCGCGCTCGACCATTTGACCCAAGACGTCGGCGAGCACTCGGCGGAACATCTCAAAGCGCGAGCCGTAGCTCAAAAGTTTGCGCGAGTCGGAGACCATCCCGGCAAATACGCTTAAAACATCGGTCGAGCCGATGTACTCCAGCTGGCGTTTCATGCCGATCGGAGTATCGTTGAGCCACCAGGCCGAACCCAAGCGGACTTTTTCGCCGAAGGCGCGGGACAAGGTGGCCAAGGTGGCTTGATGACCGGCCTCCAACGTATAAAGCACCACCTTGAGGTTGCCGTCAAAGCGGTTGAGGAAACTCGTCAAGCCGGGCATGTAGTCCTGAAAATGGTTGCTTACGTCGCCGCCCGAGTCGGGACCGAGCGATTTAAAAAGTTTGTCGCGCACGTCGCGCACGGCGCCGATGTGGAGCTGGGTGACCCAGTTTTTCTCGGCGTTGAGAGCCGCGCATTCGGCCAAAAAGCAACCCATAAAGGACTCGACTTCGGCGGAATTGAGTTTATCGCCTTTCATTGCTTTAATAAAAGCTTTGTCGGCGTCGTCAAACAGATAATCGGCGCGCAGCGGCACCTCAATGCCGTGGTCGCTGGCCACACAGTTGCGCTCGGCAAAATAATCGTGGGATTTACGCATCGCATCGAGTAAATCGGAGAGATTTTTAATTTTGGCGCCGAAACGCTGCTCTATTTTGCCGATGTACTCGCGCCAGCCGGGATTGGCGATTTTCATCGCCTTGTCGGGCCGCCACGTGGGGCGCAATAATTTACGCTTCAAGGCGGTGTTGACGCGGTCATGATCCTTTAAGGAGTCGATGGGGTCGTCGGTCGAGCACATGACTTCGACGTTGAGCTTATGCAAAAGCAATTCCTGGGGGCGGCAGGCGTCCTGAGAGAGCTTGTAGTTGGCTTTCTCCCAAATGATTTCGCCGGTTTCGACCGACAAGAGCTCATCAATCCCGAGATAACGCTTGAGGTCGAGGTGGACCCACTCGTAAACCGGGTTGCCGATGACTTTTGGGAAAACCTGCGCCATTTTGAGAAATTTCTCTTTGGCGGTGCGGTTGCCGGTGATATACTCTTCTGGCACTCCGCACTTGCGCAGCATTTCCCAAACGTAGTGGTCGGTCGCGGCAAAGAGTTGCCACGCATTGGGGTAGCAGTTGTTGTCGGCGATTTCTTTGACGTTGGCGTGGTTGTGGGGGTCGACCACCGGCAAATCCTTGATCGCGGCAAAAATCTTTTTGCCGGTTTCATTGCCGATCAGATAGTTTTGGTCCAAAAAAGCCATGATTGTTTCCTTAAACAATGATAATAATTTTAAACGTTGACGGACTCGCCGGCGGCCGCTTCAAGCTCGTGCTGATGCGCCTTTAACAAAGGCCGGATTTTTTCACTCAAAAACTCGCTCACTTGCTCGGGCGCGCGGCCGATAAAGGTGGCCGGGTTGAGCAAGGAGTCAAACTCTTTCTCAATGATTGCAAAGGCCGGGTCGAGCTTGAGGCGGATGAGTAAATCGTTGTCAAGCCCCTCCTCTTTGATCCGGCGGGCGGACGCCATCGAGTGCTCGCGAATGATTTCGTGCAGGGCCTGACGGTCGCCGCCCTTTTTGACCGCCGCCATCAGCAAATTTTCGGTCGCCATAAAGGGCAGCTCAAAGTTGAGCCGCCGCTCGATCACCTTGGGCCAAACCTGAATGCCGTCGGTGATGTTGATGAGAAGCGACAAAATAATGTCGACGGCCAAAAACGCCTCGGGTAAAACGATCCGGCGGTTGGCCGAGTCGTCGAGCGTGCGCTCAAACCACTGGGTGGCGTGGGTGGCCGCCGGGTTGGCCGGGAGCGTCATCACGTAGCGGGCCAAAGAGCAGACGCGCTCGCTGCGCATCGGATTGCGCTTGTAGGCCATGGCGCTCGATCCGATCTGTTTTTTGCCGAAAGGCTCCTCGACTTCGCGCAAATTGGCCAGCAGCCGGATGTCGGTCGCCATTTTTGCCGCCGACTGAGCGATGCCGGACAAGGCGGTCAACACATAATAATCCTGCTTGCGGGTATAGGTCTGGCCGGAGACATCGATGATTTTTTCGAACCCCATGCTGGCGGCGACCGCCTTCTCAAGGCAGCGCACTTTTTGGTGATCGCCGTTGAAGAGCTCAAGGAAGCTTGCCTGCGTGCCGGTCGTCCCTTTGACGCTGCGGAAAGCCAACGTGTCAAACTCATGCTCCAAGCGCTCAAAGTCGAGGTAAAAATCCTGCAAATACAAGCTGAAGCGCTTGCCGACAGTGGTCAGCTGGGCGGGCTGATAGTGGGTGAATCCCAAGGTCGGCATGCCTTTATATTTGTCGCAAAAATCGGCCATCTGGGCCATCAATTTCAAAAGCTTGCCTTTCAGTACTTTGATCCCCTCGCGCATTTGGATGAGCTCGGTGTTATCAGTGACGTAACAGCTGGTGGCTCCCAGATGAATGATCGGCATTGCGGTGGGGCAGCTCTCGCCGTAAACGTGGATATGGCTCATGACGTCATGGCGCAGCTCTTTTTCTTTGTCGGCGACTTTGTCAAAATCGATGTCGTCGATGTGGGCGGCCAATTCCTCAATCTGACGGTCGGAGATATCAAGTCCGAGGTCTTTTTCGCAACGGGCGAGGGTGAGCCAGAGCTTGCGCCAGGTCGAGTGCTTAAACTGTGGCGACCAGATAAAGCTCATTTCTTTGCCCGCATAGCGGTCGGTTAACGGGTTTTGATAGGTATTGTGATTTTCCATACGGTATGATTCCCCTAAAATTATCGTTGTCATGATTATAATTTAAGGCATAAATGCCATTTTCGCAAGCAAATGCTTAAAATTATTTAAAAAATATTGCAAAACTGACTACCAAAAATCAAAAACCGGACTTATATTATATGTGTGAAATATGGAATGAAAGGTAAATACTATGGCGGCAGTCAAAACCGTACCGGTGCGTAAAAACGCGGACGGCGCGGACAGCGAGCGCAAAAAGCTGTTTCGATCGATTTTGTTTTTGCTGATTATCATGGCGGTGATTGCCGGTTTTTTTGCCGGTATGTATACCTTGCGCAAGATATTGTTTAACCGAAACGACCGTTTTTTGCTCCGTAAAATTGAGATCAAGTCTTCCGGTTACTGGCAGGACAAGGGCGAGCTTTTGGCCTCACGGCTGGGAGTTAAGGAAAATGACAACTTATTTGACCTCGATATTGGCAAATTGCGCGAAAAGCTCAAGGCCATCCCGAGTGTGGATATTTGCGAAGTTTACCGGACACTGCCGGATACGTTGAACTTCCGGATCGTTGAGCGCAATCCGCGCGCTTTGGTTAACAATCCGAGCTCCGACTGGGTGATCGATCAAAACGGGGTGATCTTTCCGCGCAGTGAGTCGCTGGCGGCTTCGTCGTCGTTGCCGGTAGTGCTCGGGGTTTCGCTCAAAAATGCGTCGCCGGGCTCGGAAGTACCCGACGTCAAAGCGGCGATGGATCTTTTGATGCTGACCATTCGCAGTTTTCCCGATATCTCGGTGGTGGCGATCAATATCAAAAATCCCAACAAGCTTGATATCCACATGCGGTACCGCAACCAAAAAAGTTGCCGCGTGTTTATCCCGGCCGGTCACAAAAATATGTCGTTTTTGCTGAGCGCGCTGCAAAGTGCGATTTTGTCGGCGGAGCGCCGCGGCGATATGCGCGGAAACTTTGACTTGTCGTTTGACGGCACGGTAATTGTCAGGTAAGCGGATGATGGCAAAAGAGCTGACACTGGTGATCCCCAACTACAAGACATTTGAGCTCACGGCGTTATGTTTGCATAATTTAAATCAGTACACCGATTTGAGTCGGATGCGGGTAATTGTTATTGATAATGACTCGCAGGACAAATCACTTCAATATTTGCGTAAAGTTCCGTGGATTGAGCTGATGGAGCGCACCAATTTGGGCGGTGTTTCCGGCTCCGAGGCGCACTCGACGGCGCTGGATATGGCGCTTGCCATGGCTGATACAGAGTATTTTTTGATCATGCATACCGATACCATCATCACCGATCCCGGGTGGCTTGACTACCTTTTGGGGCAAATCCGCGGTGATGATATCGCCGCCGTAGGCAGCTGGAAACTTGAAGTCATCCCGTGGTATAAACAAATCGGTAAAAATGTCGAGGAGTTGTTTCAGTCCTGCCGGGGCAAAAAGCCGATGCACGAGTTTTTGTATTTGCGCAGTCACTGCGCCTTGTACCGGACGAAACTCTTGAAGGCGCATACCCGCGGCTTTTTTGACGGTGACACCGCCGGCAAATCGGCTCACAAACTTTTGCTCGATGCCGGATGCCACATCAAATTTCTCGAGTCCAAAATATTGATGAAATACATGCGCCACCTCAACCATGCGACCATGATTCTCAACCCGGAGACCGGCGGCCGCAAAACCCGCAGGCAAAGTGCGCGCGCCCGACTGCGGCGCGAGCTCGACGCTTTGGGATATCGCGAAGCGGTGGCAGCAGCGGAGAAACTGTTGTTATGAAATTTGCCTTTGCCGTCTACAAGTATTTTCCGCACGGCGGCTTGCAGCGCAACTTGCTGCGGATTGCCGAAGGGTGCGTCGGGCGCGGACACACGGTGGATGTGTTTTGCCTCAAGGCGCAGCCGGGCGAAGCGGTTAAGGGGATCACCTTTATTGAGCTTAGGAGCTTTCACCTGAGCAATCACGCCCGCGCTTATGATTTTGCGCGGCTGTTTGCCAAAGCGGCCAAAGATTACGATTTAAGGGTCGGTTTTAACCGGATGAGCAACCTTGACCTTTATTACTGCGGCGACAATTGTTTTTTAAAGCAGTCGGAGAAACACTCGCGGGTGTGGAAGCTCTTAAATCCGCGTTACCGCGCTTTTTCCAAACTCGAGCGCGCGGTGTTTGATGCTGCCAATGAAACGGTGATCATGCATCTGGTGGACCGCCAGCGCGACGATTATATCAGATATTATCAAACTCCGCTCTCCCGGTTTCGCCGGATGCCCCCCGGGTTGCAGCCTGAGTTTTCCGATTTGGGTGACCGCGAAAAGCGTCGCCAAACCATGCGCCGAAGCCTTGGGCTCGCTGACGACGAGCTGATGCTCCTTGAAGTCGGCTCGGGGTTTGAAAACAAGGGGATTGACCGGACGATTGCCGCCTTTGAGACATTGCCCGCTTCAGTCAAAGCCCAATTGTTTATTGTCGGCAAGGACAAAATTCCGGAGCGCAAAAACGTCCGGATACTCGGGTTTCGCAGCGACTGCGCCGATTTGATGCTGGCCGCTGATTTGATGGTCCATCCGGCGCGCAACGAGGCGGGTGGCAATGTCCTTTTGGAGGCGTTGGTCTGCCATTTGCCGGTGATTGCCAGCGGCAATTGCGGCTTCTCGCCGTATGTTGCCGAGTCGGGCGGTGCGGTGCTCCCGGAGCCGTTTGCTCAAGCGGACTTGGAGCAAGTTTTAACCGCGCTCGTCACCGATCCCGTTAAACTCGCGGCCATGCGCCGGGAGATTGCCCAAAAAGTCACCCAAATCGACTTTTTTCACCGCATCGATTTTGTGGTCGATTTGATTGAGACGATGGCGGCTGAAAAGGCCAAGCGTTGACCTCGATGTCATTTTGTCCGGCAGTGGACAAGGAAATGTCAAAAAATTCAAAACTTTTGTTGGATTTTTAAGTTACAGTATGATATAATACATGGTATGACACGTGTCATTATAACCCCGGAGGAGTTGATGAAAAAGTATTTTTTTGCCGTATGTTCGTTTTTTGCCGCGATGCTGCCGCTTTCGTCCGCCGTCGGCGCCGAAGCCGACTTGACTGCCGCCGGATACGAGAAGATTTCGCCCAATGACATTCCCGGCAATATCATCAAAATGATCGGCGACGATTGGACATTGATCACCGCCGGCGACTCCGCCGCGCAGCCCTCCATGTATAACACCATGACCGCGAGCTGGGGCGGCATGGGGGTACTGTGGGGCAAGCCGGTGACTTTTATCTTTGTCCGCGATCAGCGTTATACTTACCAGTTGCTGGAGAAGAGCCAGTATTACACCTTGACCTTTTATGATAAAAAGTACAAAGGCATCCTCAAGGATATTTTCGGCACCTTGTCAGGGCGTGATCATGACAAGGTGGCCCTGAGCAAATTTACGCCGGTGGACACCGGGATCGGCGTTGGCTACACCCAGGCCGACTTGATCATTTGCTGCAAAAAAATCTACGGTGACAAAATGGCCGAGGAAAATGCCGAAACAAGCCAGAAAAAAGAGTGGTACTTTAACGGCAGCAAAGATTACCACAAAATGTACGTGGGCGAAATCGTCGGCGTCTGGATCAAAAAGAAGAAAAAGTAACCTTTGAGTTCTTGTCCCGGGATGTGATAAGCGGCCGGAGGGTTTTTCTGATTTGCCAAACAAAATAAAGCAATGCGGCACTCAGCAGTAATGTCATCATTGTCAGCAGTGTCCACGTGTATCCCGAGAAAAAGACGGCGGCAAAAGCCAGCGCAAAATAAAACTTGCTTTTATCCCGGCGCAACTGCCAAATCAGGATCAGCGTAATTGCCAAAACTCCCCAGCAAAGATACATTGCCAACGACGCGCCGCCCTCTCGGAGTTGCAATCCCCACGGCAGGATAAGGTCGGTCCGATAGTTGGACGGGGCGGTAAGCAACAGCGGCAAGCTGAGGATAAAGAGCAAAATTGCATTGTCTTTGACTGTGCAGCCTCGCCAGAAGTCGGCCAATACCAGTGCGCCGATCAGCCCGGGATAGACAATCATCACAAACCGGGTACTTCCCGCCGCCACCACCGGGTAACCGCAAAAAAAGAAAAAGAGCGGAATCACCCAAAAAATAAAAATCAGTTGACTGAACCGGTTGCGGATCCAAAACATCGCCAGCAAACCGGGGGCCAGATACCCATACATGATTCTGGCCAGATAATTGAATCCCCACGGAAAATCTTTGGCGATAAATCCCTTGTAAACATTGGGGTCATGCAGTACATAAGGGTAGGTAAAGATGGAGCCGAAGTGGTGAAAATTGATCAGCCACTGGAGCGAAAACACCCCGCAAAAGGCCAGTGCTCCCACTGTCAGCACCCGTATTACCGCTGATCTAGTCACCGGAATTTGCCGGAAGCCGTCAAAGATCAGCCAGCCGATCAACGGCGCCATAAAGATATTGTTGACCCGGATCAGGCAACTTATGCCGAAAAGAGCTGAGGCGATTGCCAAAATCCGCAGCTTGCCCGGAAAATAAAGCAACAGTACAGCGGCAGCCATGATCACGGCGTTGCCCAAATTTTCGCTACCGGCGTGATAGCCGAAAAGGAGAAATTTGGAGTGCAAATAATAGTTCCAGTCGCTGTCGATGGTAAAAAAGCAGGATTTAAAAGTAAATACCCCATGATACATGCAGTCGTCATACTGGTAGAAAAACATAAATCCCAGCAGCAGCAGCAACGCAGTTAACGCATGAAGATGGCTTGCCAATTTTTTAAAAATCATAAACAAGAGCGTTAAGTACACCGGCATGACCGCAAAGGCGTTAAAAATAGAGAACCAAAGCTCAATGTCATAAAATTCTTTTGCCTTGGCGGCGGCGACAAACGGCAGGTAAAAAAGCGGCAGCCCGACGGTAAAACGCCAAGGTCCGGTAACGTCACCGTCGAGGATATTGCGTGCGATCTTGAAATACCAGTACTCGTCGGCCGGTGCAAACGCGGTTACTCCCGAGGTGTAGAGCAGCATCAACAGCATGGCGGCATGCAGACAAATGATTGCTGTCAACGGTTGAACCCATCGGGTAGCAATGTTTTTTTGATGGCGGAGCTTGATGGTCAAATAAGCCGCAAAGGCAAAAAAGATAAAGCATGCCGCCGCGCCGTAAAGGAGCGCGGTATAAGGCAAAAAAACGTATTCGGCCTTGCCGGACTCATTGATCGCATAACGGATGCGGTCGCTCGTCCAAAAGGTCTTGCCGTCGGGCATTTGCACTTGATAAATGGTGAATTTGCGTACCAACGGGTGTTTGGTCGAGCGGTAATCCTTGGTGTCAAGCACCGGGACTTTGACATCGCCGGAGAGGATTGCCGGGATGTGCTGGCTTTGACTCATCTCGGGGCCCGCAAAAAGCGGCGTGCCGGCCGGGAGGTCGATATCATAACCGGCTAATTGCACCAAACACAAAATTCCCAACAAGCCGAACGCTAATTTTATCCGTGAAAGCATAAACACTTATTCCATGTTTTTTACCGTAATATACAATAATTAAGCTGATTTTGCAAGGCAATCCGATAAAAAAAGGCAGAGCAAAATCCGGTAAGGGTGGATTTTACTCTGCCGTAACGAGGCAAAAAAGTGATCAATATTGTTTGACTTCACACATTTTTTTGACCGCAAAGGTGACATCAAGCACCTGACAGGCTTCCTCGACGGTGACCGGAAAGGGCTTTCCTTCGCGGATGGCGGCGTATAAGCATGGATAAATATCTTCGCCGTTATAACCGTTGGCGGGCTCGACCATGACAGTTTTGCGAACCCATTTCAGAATTTCGCTGTTGCCGAAGGGGCCGGTGATGGGTGGGGTTGCCGGATTGGCTTTTTGGTCGACCAAGACTTGCTTGGGGTCGAGGTATTTGAGGATGAGGTCCTGCTCGTCGGGGGAAATCAGTGAGCCTTTGGTGCCATAAACGGCGTAGACGGGGGAGGGGAGCGTGATCCCGCCTGAAATTTCCAAATCGACGATCCGGCCGTTTTGACCGCGCAGAATAATTTTAAGATGGTCCTCGGCGTCGCCCAGTGCGGCGACGTTTTTGAGGTCAGCCCAGATATCTTTCACCGGCGACTCAAGAAGGCGCAGCGCGTGGTCGATGATGTGCGGGCCCCAGTTGTTGAGTTGGCCGCCGCCTTCTTCGACGATGGTCTGCCAGTCGTTGCGCCGCTGATAGCTGTGGCGGCAGAGCTTGATTTCGTAAACTTCACCCAAAATGCCGCTCTGGATAATTTCTTTGATGTGGTTAAACGCAGGCTCAAACCGCCGGTTGTGGCGGCAGTAGAGTTTGCCCGGGTACTCTTTGGCGGCGGCGCGCAATTTGGCGGCGTCCTCGGGGTGCGAGCCCAGCGGCTTCTCTAAAAATACGGTTTTGCCGGCGGCCAGCGCCTTTAAGGCGTAGTCGGTGTGGTCGTTGGAGCGGCAGGCAATGACGGCGAGCTCATAGGAGTCGTCCTTGAGCATATCGTCAATATTGCTGTAAGTGTGGCAACCGGCAAAACGCTCCTCCATCATTTTGCGCCGCTCCTCCAGGGGATCGCAGGCCGCTTTGATTTCAAATTTGCCGTTGGTTTTGGCGATTTCGCCGAGGTGCATGCCCCAGCCCGCGCGGCCGATGCCGACGAGCCCGATGGTGATTGGTTTCATAAATGACTCCGTGTTGGTTGATTATGTTATCGTTATCATAATAATAATTTACCGCCGATTTTGAAATTTGCAAGTCAAAATCGGCGGTAATTGAGTAAAAAAATACATGGATATCGAAGGGCGGGTAGGACTGGGGGGTATTATCGGCCAACTTCGGCAAAAACGATGTCATCCACCCGGATTACCGCCGGATCACCGCCGGTGGCGCTGAAACGGATGCGTGCCGTGCGTCCGAGCAAATCCGGGTACTTGGCAGTGTCGGCGGGGACGGCAAGATCAAGGGTAAATTTTTGCCACACCGGCGTAAAGGTGAACTTCGTTTGCTTGTAAAAGTGTTCGCCCGAGTGCTGCAGAGCAAAGGCATCGACGACAACGGCGATGGTGGCGCGGTCGGTCTCGGAGCGCGCCCAAAAGCTCAATTGATAGGATTTTCCGGGGCGCAGCGGGATAAAAACGCTCTCCAGGCCGGGCAGATTTTTGTCCTGCTTGCCAAAATTGATGCGGAGGTTTTTGGCGCCCGCGACGAAATCAACGTTGTCAATGATTTCACCGGGATATGTCTCGGTTTTATACGCCGCTACCCACATGGCCGGAGCGGGATTGCCGGACTCAAAATCGCCGTCAAACATGAGGTTGGCCGCAAAATCCGCCTCGGTGAGCGCACTTGCAGTAATGTTTTTAATCTCAATTTGCGATGACTGCCCCGGCACCGGCAGCAACGCAACGGCGGGAGGGGTGGTGCCGGAGTAAGCGTAATATTGATATTTTACCCAGTTGTCGGTGAGCCGGCAACGGTAATTATTGGTACGGTCACCCTTGACGCTGACGGTGAAATATTGTTCGTCAAGACTGCTTTTTGCCTCAAACGATATCCGATAAAAAGTATCGGCAGTGAGCGGCGCGGCAATGGTTAGCGTCGGATAATTTTTACCGTCATATGCAAGTTTAAAGGCGTCGGGAGCGGTTTTGACCCATGGCGGCGCGGTTTTTACTTCGGCGGCAATGGGCGATTCCGGGGCGGCTGCGTATACTGCGCCAAACAACATGGCGGCGTAGGCCAAAATAAAGGCGGAGTTGATATTCATTTTAATATTTCTTTACAGTTATTTGATTTGGACAAGGCCGAAGCCGAGACGATTTTTGTAATTGTCGGCGCAATTTTGCCAGCTTGCCGAAACCGCTGCTTTGGCGTTGCCGTCGGCGTCATCGACCTTGAGGTCAAAGCCGAAATCACCGGCGGTCAACTCTTTGGGCAAATCCAGCGTGACCTGATATTGGCGGTCGCTCTTGACGATTTTGCCGGTAAACGTCAATTTGCCCCAGACGGTGATTTCGCTTCCGGCATTGGCGTAAGGATTGACAAAAACACGGCTCACCTGATCGTTGTAGCTTTGCGGGTGATCGCTCATGAAACTCGTCGGCGCCGTGTCAAAAAAGAGCTCGACACAGTCCTGCTCCCAAAATTTGCGGGTGCCGGCGTCACCGGAGGGAGTGGCGTCGTTTACCGTAAGTTGAAGCTCAAGACCTTCCCCGGCTTTGACAAAGCAAAATTGTGCGGTCAAATCCCCTTTTGCGGCGGTGATTTTGACCGTCTCTCCGACCTTTAGCGTGGTGGCGGGATAAATAACGGCGGATTGACGCTCATTTTTGCCGTCGCCAAAGACGATGATATTGGCCGATTCGCTTTTGCCGGTGACCTTGACAGGGATGGTGGGGGCGCTCACGGCGCCGGGGGTGGTTTGAACCTCAACTTTTTGCGTAGCTTTGACCGTTTCCCCTAAAATTCCGGCCACGCCGTTGATACTTTGGTTGGTGTTGTTTTTAATATTGACCATGGCAAACGGCTTGTCGGCCATAAAGAGCCGGATAGCCGGGGCGATAACAAAGGTTTGCTCGCTTTGGACGGTGATGGCGGCGAGTTTTTGGGCGAATTGTGCCGCCGTCGTGTCCGGCGCTGTCAAAAAGTAGCAGCCTGACTCCAGGGCATAGCTTGGCTGATTGACCGGGTTGCCGAAGAGGTCGCGGACGGTGAACCCGTCAAAGCTGCTCGACAACCCTTTTTGTTTGCCGAAATTCCACACCGCGGCGACGGGTTGGCCGTCTTTGACAAAGCCGTAGATGACGACGTTTTGGGGGAACTTGTTTTTGTAAATGACTTTTGCTCCCTCCAGCAGCCGCGCCAGAGTATTGTAAACGACAAAGTTGCCCGAGGGGATCAGCTGGGTATTGCCTTTTTGGTGAAACATGCCGGGGGTGAGCGTATTTTTCCACATCTGGTGGCCGGTGACGGCGACGGATTGACCGACATTTTCGCCCAAATCGGTGATAAAGCGCCGGGCGAGCTGATCGGGATTGCAGCGCATGGAGCCGTAGCTGCTGCTGCCGGACTGGTCAAAGATGTAGTATAACTCGGTGTTCCACAACCCGATGGCCGGATCGGGGATGCGTTGGCGCAAAAGGCTGATTTGTCGGTCCGCGGGACTGGTCGAGCCGAGTTCGCGCGAGCCGTACGGGTGAAAGCTGACAATTTCGGTCAATTTGAGTCCGCCTTTTTGGAAACAGCTTTGGGCAAAGTCATCAATGTTGCCGCCCAAATCGCTGGAGAAGCAAAACCCGATGATTTTATTGTCGGGATTGACTTTTTTGAGCTCGGTGCGGGCGGACGACAAGTATTTGAGATAATTGTCGTCACTCAAAAACAAATTGGGCTCGTTGATGATTTCGTAATACTTGATCTCGTTTCCGGCGCGTTCGCCGACGGCGCGGACATACTTGGCCCACAAGTCGATGGGCGGGAGCAAAATTTTGCCGCGCACCGACGGCATGGTATTGGGGGGATCATCGGTCACCCGGGTGCACAAGGGCGTCACCCAAGTCGGCCAACGCAAGGCGGAGTTGGGTCGCGCGGCCTCGATAAAGTGGCTGCGTCCGACCACTGGGAGCATGGTGATGTTGTTTTGTCTGGCAAGCGCAAGCGTGCGGTCAAACCATGAGAAATCCCACTCGTTTTGCTTTGGCTCCATAATGCTCCAGGCGGCGAAATCATACCCGGCGTCATGGTCGCGCAACAACCGGCAGCCCATGCGGCTGTAAAGTTTCATTTTATCCGACGGCGATATGCCGAAGCTCAGATATCCCGGGTTGGGGTCTTCCGGGAGATAGACCATCTCAAGTCCGTCGTTGAGAGAGACGCAGAAATCCTTGCCGATGTCAATTTTTTTGGCGTCATATTTGCCGATGACGGCGGCATAACCGAGGCTGGTCCGGTCCTCTTGTTGTCCGGCAACCGTAAAGCGGTAAGCGCCAAAGCGGTTTGCCGGGACCAGCCAGTCGATTTCGCGCGATTGTTTGGGGGCCAAGCTGACCTCCCAGCTTTGCCGGGCGATTTCGCGGTTGAAATAATCGTCGGTGACGCTGCCGGAAACGGTGCGCGTGATGCTTTTTTCTGTGGGATTGTAAACTTTTACTTTGCAGGGGATCTGCAAGCCTGGCGTCAAGTCATAGAGGGTTTGCGCCGGGACGACGGCGAGATCAAGCCCGGTTTCGGGCGTGGTGTCTCCGGCCGGGGTGACGCTCAGGCGGTCAAGCCAAATGTCGGCGGCTGCGAGCGGCTCGCCGGAGGGCTGACGGATCTGGATGTGCCAAGGGGTGTCCCCTTTGGCGGCGGTGAAATCAAAGCCAAAGGTTTGCCAGCGGTTGGTGAGCTCAAAGGTTTTGGACTCGACATGCCACGTGCCCTGAGTGGTCACTTGAAAAATGATGACCGAAATTTTGGTCCCGTTGACACTGGCTTTGGCAGATAAGCCAAGTTGATATTTTTTGCCGTCATCAAGCTTAAATTCTTGAGAATGAAGCTCAAAGCGTTCGGCAAAGGGATTGCGGATCAACAGCGCTTTGGCTTTGGCACCGTCGTCGGCCGCGACGAGGGGGGTAAACACCAAATCCTTGTTGGTGTCGGGCCGCAATACGCGAATCAGCGAAAACCCGCTGTCGCCGAGCTCGAAGTCGCCGTTAAACACCAAATTGGCAGCGGCGCAGTTTAAAAAAAGCGCCGACAGTACGGCGCTTATAAGTAAGTGTTTCATCATCGTTACCCTGGTTTATGATTATGGCCAAAAGGCGGTTGAAGTGAGGACAAAGGTTTTGCTGAAATTGCCGCCCAATATGGTGTTGTTTAATGTTTCAACGTGACCGTCGACAAACAGATGGTTGTCGGCATTGGAGTGGCGCATGGGACTCCACTCCAAGGTAACAGGGGTGCTGTGGTAATCGCGGCCGAACGTGGTGGTGGTCGAGGCGGCGCCGGTTTGGCGGTTGACCCGCAATACATCCCACATCAGGGCCTGTTGGGACGGATATTTGCAGCGGGTGACTTTGCGTTTGGGGTAGCTGCTGTTGCCGGCGCGGTTGTTCCAGGCAAGATTGGTGATGGGGCGTGTGCCGTTGTGGTAATAAATATCGGACGGATTTCCGCCGGGACAAATGACCGGTTTGTTGGGGTTAACGTTGTTGTTGGGAAAAGTGGAGCCGTACAAGTAAGGCCACATGAGGACAATCCAGTTGTTTTCCATGTTGGCAAGGCTATTCCACGAGCTCAGCGAAGCGGGAGTGCAAAAATCGTTGTTTGCGTTTGCATATCCCAAATTGGCCATGCCGATTTGCTTAAAGTTGGCGGTGCATTTGACGGTTTTGGCCCGGTCACGCGCTTTGTTGAGGGCGGGCAACAGCATACTGGCCAAAATGGCGATGATAGCGATGACAACCAGTAATTCGATTAACGTAAAAAACTTTTTCATAATCTCTCCCTTTAGTTGAGTTTCTTGACTGAATTGTTGATTTTAAACTTGGGTACGACCAGCGAGTGGAGTTTGCTTTTGCAGCTCATCAAAGGGCTGTTGTGAATGTAAAACTCGCACCACTCAATGATTTCCTCGATGTCGTAGTACACCGAGTCGTAGACAATATTATGTGGATCCATCAAAGTATAATCGGGCCGGTCGTAGCTTACGATGCTGATATCCTGCGGGACGCGGATGCCGAATTTGGTAAAGGCCCGCATGCCGCAGTTGGCCGCGCCGATCTGGGTAAAAAAGATCCCGGTAATGTCACCCAAACCGCGTTTGATCCGCTCGGGCAACACTTCGTCGAGGTGGTCTGGCGCCCAATAGTTGCGGTAATTAAACTCCAAAAGCTCACACCGGGAGTCGCGGTTGCATTTTTTCATCTCCGCCATAAAGCCGATGGCGCGGTCGCGGGCGTTGTTAAAGTCATAAGCTGACACCACCAAAATACGCGAGTGGCCAAAGTTGTGAAAATGTCTGGCTGCCAATCGACCGCCGGCGATGTCATCGGAGTCAATCGAGATATCGCCGCCGCCGCCGCCCAAAAGGTTGATGTGGATTGCGTTTGGGTTGAGGGCTTTGCCGAATTGCAGCGATTTTTCGTCCGGCTCATTGCCCCAGACAACGACCAATGCGTCGGCGACGGCATCTTCAAAACGGGAGGCGTTGTTCTCCAGCTCGGTAACGATGCACTTAAACGAGCGGTGCGAGAGCTTTTGCATTAAAGGAACGATGATCCGTGACGGGAAATCGGTCGAACGGAAATTAAACACCACATTTTGCTGGGATTTGCATTTGGCGGCAAAGAAACCGTATTTATTGAGGGACTCAATGACGCGCTTGCGGGTGTCCTCTTTTACCTGGGCGGAGTTGGCCATAACCCGGTAAACGGTTTTAACGCTTAACCCGAGCTCTTTGGCGATATCTTCGCAGTTGGTTTGTTTGGCCATGATTCTCTCCAAAATGTTTTACTATCCATAGTATAGCAAACAATCGGAAGGATGTCAATATGTTTGTCTTAATTGTGACAATAAAAAATGTCCGTTAACGGACATTTTTTATCTGACTTGAGGCAAAGTAAGCTAAAACCCGAATTCCGGTTGGACGATCCCGAAATCATCATCATCGCCGCCATTTTCGTCTTTTGTTTCCTCGGCAATGGGGAGATTTTTGCGTTTTTGCTTGCTTTTGACCGGTTTATCCAATTTTTCGGTCGGCGGAACATCGAGCAGGCTCGTGTGATCGACGGTGTCAGTGACGGTGTCCTCCGTTGTCGCGGTGATCGGCGCAACCGGCGGCTCATCCGGGGCCGTTTTGTCCGGATTGCGGACATTTTTGTCCGGTTTTTGCAATGCTTCGGTGACTTCGACGGTTTCGGTGACTTCGACGATATCCGTGACCTCGGTTTCGGTGACTTCGACGGTTTCAACGATCTCGACGGTCTCGGTAATTTCGACGGGTTCGACGATTTCAGCGGTATCTTCCGCATGACCGTCTTCTTCTTCCGGGGCGGTGGTTTGCCGCAACGCGGCCAGCTCATCGGCCTCCAGATAGCGCTGGTGGGTGATCTTGGCGAGGGGCTTGGATGAAATCAAGATTCCGCGCGCCTTGGCGGAACGGACAGGGAGACTCATCAGGTTGAGTTCCTCGGTCTTGCCCTTATCGAGGGTCAAAAGGTAAACCGCGTCCGAGCGGGGGGTCAAAAGCTCAATTTTGCAGTTATCCGGGCAGAGCTGGTACTCTTTTTCTAAAATAAAGCCGCTGATGCTGCTGCGTTTACCGTAATATTTGCCCGTTTTGGTGTCGCGGTAAACAATGCCGAACTCGGTCGCCGGGTCGTATTTGCGAAAATCGTAGAGTTTGCCGGCAAACATTTTTTCGGGCACCATCGGGATCACTTTGTAGGTCCCGTTTTTCTCCACGCAGAGGAAGCGGTCAAACTCATTGCAGGCGATCAAATCGTCGCTCTTGACCGCGGTCCCGACGTAACCGGTCTTGCGGTCGTAGCCGACCTTGATGTTGTTTAAGGCGGCGGCACGGCGGTCTATTTTGTCAAAATACTCGATCTCGGTGCGGCGCGGGAACAATTTGCCGTATTTATTAATTAGATTTTTAAGGTAATCGACCGCATAATCCTTGAGGTGCTTGAGGTGGTGGTTGACCTGCTTCATATTTTCCAAGAGTTCGGCCAACTCGCGCTGATTTTTCTCGATGTCAAAGCGGGAAATCCGGCGTACCGGCAGGGCTAAAAGCTTGTCCACATCCTCATTGGTGATGTCGCGCCGTAGCAAATGACGAAACGGAGCCAGGCCGGAGTGGACTTCTTTATATTCCTCTTCCTGACTTTTGCACTCCTCGATGCGTTTATAGATGCGGTTCTCAAAAAAGATCTGAGCCAAGGTTTTGGCGTGAAACTGGTCCTCGAGGCGCGCCATCTCCAGCTCCAGTTCGCGCTGGAGGTACATCAGCAATCTTTGGGTGTTGCGTTTAATCACCTCGGTGATGCTCATTTGCGCCGGGCGGTGGTCGCGGATGACCATCAAATTAACCGAAATCGACACCGAGCAGTCGGTGTAGGCATACAGTGCCCGGATTGCTTTGTCGCAGTCGTAGCCGCGGGTAGGGATGACCTCGATCTCGACCTCTTTACTCGTATAATCGCGGATGGAGGCGATTTTTAATTTATTCTTTTCGGCCGCCTTTTCGATCGAAGCGATCAAGCTCTCGGTGGTGGTGGAGGCGGGGATTTCCTTGATTAAAATGCGTTTGCCGTCGACGATGATTTTGGCGCGCAAGGTGATTTTTCCGTTGCCGTCCTCGTATTCCCGTGCGTCCATGAGCCCGCCTTGCAAAAAGTCGGGAAAAAGCTGAAACGGTTGACCGTTAAGCTCGGCAATCTGTGCCTCCAGCAATTCATTAAAGTTATGGGGCAAAATTTTGGTCGACATCCCGACCGCGATCCCTTCGGCGCCGAGCATCAAAAGGGACGGGATTTTGACCGGCAATGCCACCGGCTCCTGATTGCGCCCGTCGTAGGAGTCGACGAGCTCGGTAATCGCGTTGTTAAACAATACTTCACGCGCCAGTGGCGACAAGCAACACTCGATATAACGCGGCGCGGCGGCGGGGCTGCCGGTAAAAATATTGCCGAAGTTCCCCTGTTTCTCGATAAAATACTCTTTGTTGGCCAAGACTACCAGCGCATCGCCGATGGAGGCGTCGCCGTGCGGGTGAAACTGCATGGTGTGGCCGATCACGTTGGCTGCCTTGTGAGTGCGCCCGTCGTCGATGCGGTGCAATGACCAGAGGATGCGGCGCTGCACCGGCTTAAAGCCGTCATCGACATCCGGGATCGCCCGGTCTTTGATGACATAGGACGCATACTCGAGAAAGTTGCGGTCCATCATTTCTCGAAAGTAATCATTGCTGGTCACGTTGCGCGCCGCTTCGACTTCGGAAATATCGTCCTCTTTGTTATTTTCGTCATTCATACTGGCTGATTTCCAAATTGTTTAAAATGTAATCTCGGCGCTTGGGCGTGTTGTTACCCATAAAGAACTCCAAAAGCTCGGGGATATTGCGCATATTGTCCAACGTGACGGGTGCGAGGCGGATGTTTTCGCCGATGAATTCGCCGAACTCATCGGGTGAAATCTCGCCCAGCCCTTTGAACCGGGTGATTTCGGAGTTTTTGCCGAGTTTCCGGCAGGCTTCGTCACGCTCTTCCTCGCTGTAACAGTAGATCGGTTTATCTTTTTTGACCCGTACCCGAAAGAGCGGCGTTTCCAGAATATAAACGTGCCCGGAGAGCACCAGCTGCTCAAAAAAAGTGAGAAAAAAGGTGATCAAAAGATTGCGGATATGGAGCCCGTCCACGTCGGCGTCAGTGGCGATGACGACTTTGTCATAGCGCAGGGAGTCGATGTCGTTCTCCACATCCAAGGACTGCATGATGTAAAACAACTCCTCATTTTGATATACTTTGTCCAGCTTCTCTCCGAAGCAATTGAGGGGTTTGCCTTTTAACGAAAAAATCGCCTGCCGCTCGACATCGCGGCACTTCTCCAAAGAGCCCGCCGCCGACTGACCCTCGGTCAAAAAGATCATGGTGTTGCCGTTGCCCTTTTTGTCGCCGCGGTGATACTTGCAATCCTTGAGCTTGGGGATCTTGAGCGTCATCTTTTTGGCTTTGTCGCGCGAACTCTTTTTGATCTCCTGAATCTGGCGGCGCAATTGCTCGTTGCGGTTGATTTTATCCATCAACGTTTCGGCGACTTCCTTGTTTTTATGCAAAAAGTCGGCCACGGCGTCTTTGACCGCGCTCACGATCGGGCCCCGGACATCGCTGTTGCCCAGTTTATTTTTGGTCTGGGACTCAAAAATCGGCTCTTTGATCTTGATCGCAATCGCGCCGACCATGCCGTCACGGACATCATCGGCCTTGAAATTTTTGCCGGAAAATTCGTTGATTCCCTTTAGCACACCTTCTTTAAACGCGGACAAATGGGTGCCGCCGTCGTTGGTGTACTGGCCGTTGACAAACGAAAACGAGGTTTCGCCGTAATTGTCGCTGTGGGTGATGGCAAACTCGATGGTCTTGTCGCGGCTGTAAATGACGCTGTAAAGCCGTTCTTCGCCGGTCTCGGTCTCAAGCAAATCCTGCAAGCCGTTTTTAGAGAAATACCGCTCGCCGTTAAAGTATAAGGAGAGCCCGCTGTTTAAATAAGCATACATCCACATCCGCCGCTCGATGTACTCCAAGCGGAACTTGTAATTGGGAAACAGTTTCGCGTCGGGGACAAACGTCACCAGCGTCCCGTTCTTTTCCTCGGAGTCGCCGTAATAATCGCTCTCCAAGACGCCGTTGACAAACTTGGCCTCGTGAAATTTGCCGTCGCGCATCGAGCGGACGATGAATTCACTGGATAAAGCGTTGACCGCCTTGGTACCGACGCCGTTGAGGCCGATGGAGTACTGAAAGGCGTCGCTGTTGTACTTGCCGCCCGTGTTCATAATGGAGACGCACTGGACGACTTTGTCCAAGGGAATCCCGCGTCCGTAGTCGCGGACGCTCACTTGAGAGTCGTCGAGCGAGACATCGATGCGTTTGCCTTCGCCCATGATGAATTCGTCGATGCTGTTGTCGATGATCTCTTTGAGCAAAATATAGATTCCGTCGTCGGGGTGGGAGCCGTCGCCCATGCGCCCGATGTACATCCCGGGCCGCAGCCGGATGTGCTCAAGGGAGCTTAAGGTTTTAATCGAATCGCTGTTATATGAATTGGTTTTGTTTTCTTCTGCCATTTATTTCGCCTGATGCTTGTAACAAATAGAATTTACCATATTTCAGGCAAAAAATCAAGTTTATTTTTGATTTATTTTAAAAATGATTTGCCAAAACCGCAAAAATGTGATATATTGTATACCCAGTCAGCCAGCTTAGCTCAGTTGGTAGAGCAGTTGATTTGTAATCATCAGGTCATCGGTTCGAATCCGATAGCTGGCTCCATTTTTTTTGCTTTGCCGCGCGGGAAATCTCTTTTTTGCCAGTCGTCGTTCCTCGGTCACGTACTGCGGGTACGTTCCCTCGCGCCTCCTTGGCAAAACGCGCTGCTTTCCCACAGACTGATCGCCTTGGCGGTATCACTTTTTCATAACTTTCCCTCTCATAAAATCAAAAAAAGTCAATTTTTTTTGTTTTTTACTTGAAAAAATTAAACAATCGTATAATATTATACTGTAGTGTAAATTTAAAAGCGGGGGGAATTATGGCAAATTATATCAATACCGATATTACCAAAACAGGGCTGATCATGGCGGCCGGAGAGTTGTTTGCCGAGCACGGGGTCGATGCGGTTTCGGTCCGCGACATTGCCGGCAAAGCGGGGGTCAACATCGGCCTGATTCATTATCATTTTGGCGGCAAAGACGGCTTGATTGAGGCGGTGATGGATTTTGCCTGTGAATTTTGGAAAAATGACCCATTGGGCGGTTATTTGGATGCCAACCGTCATTTGCTGATTGCCGCCGAGGGGCAAACCCGGGTGATTTGCGAAATGGTCGGGATGTTTTTGGATTTGCTGTACAATCCTCACAAGCCGGATTGGTGCTGCACGCTGCTGTTTCAAATCATCCAGCGCGATTTGGAAATTTCCCGAAAGGTCTATGCGGTGACCGGCCAACCGGTATTGGGCGCGTTTATCCGGTTTTACCGTTTGGTTACCGGCGACGATGATCTCGATAAGGCTTATTTTTGGAGCAGCCCGTTCATTGATCCGGCGGTGCTGCATGCCATCAATCCGTGCGTTATTTGCCGTGTACATCAAAAAGAGGTTGCCGCCGAGAGCTTTTTGCCCAAGTTGAGGGCATTTTGTCTGAGTCAGGCTCGCAACTCGATCGGGCTCTTATCGGCCGCAAAAAATTGATTAACCCCAAAATCAGGAGCAAAAATATGAATATTTCGTCTTTGATTAAAGAATATGCCTTTTATCAATGTCTCGCAGGGGTGCTGCTGTTTGCCGGTTGCGAAAGGAGCGAACCGGCGGACAAGGTTGCCGTCGTCCGCCCGGTCAAGATATTCGTCGTCGGCGAAGCTGCCAATATGTCGTACCGCACTTATCCCGCCAAAGTCCGCTCTGGTCAACGGGTCAAACTGGCGTTTCAGGTATCCGGCCAGTTGCAGAAATTTCCGGTCAAGTCCGGTCAGTCGGTGAGACGGGGCGAGCTTTTGGGCGAATTGGACCCCCGCGATTACGAAAATGCGCTCAAATCGGCCACCGCCCGGTACAACGAGAGCAAAAGCGAATTTGAGCGTTACGGCAAGTTGGTCGAAAAAAAGGCGGCATCCGCCGCGACCTTTGACGAAAAACGCAAAATTTTTGAAGTTGCGGAAGCTGAGCTCAAGATTGCCGAAAAAGCGCTGGCCGATACGCAATTGCTGGCCCCGTTTGACGGGGTGGTGGCGTCCACTTATGTCGACAATTTTCAAAACATTCAGAGCAAACAGGAAATTTTAAGCTTGCAGGGCAACCGCGACATTGAGCTGGTGATCAATGTCCCTGAAAAAGACATTATCAAGATGCCCGCCGAGGAATCCCTCGAAAAAGTCACCGCCGGATTGTGTCCCATCGCCATTTTTCCGGCCTTAAAGGATTTGACATTTGCGCTTGAAATTAAAGAGTTTGAAACCGAAGCCGAGGCCTCAACCCAGACCTACCAGTGTGTGTTGACGATGCCGGCTCCCAAAGAATACAGTATTTTCTCCGGCATGACGGCGTTGGTAAGGGTCAAAAACATCAGCATTCGCGGCGAAAATACCGGCGTGTTGATCCCGGTCACCGCGGTCGGCCGCGATGCCGCGGGAAATTGTTTTGTCTGGGTGATCAACGACCGCTCGGTTGCCGTCAAGCGACCGGTCACCGTCGGGGGGATTGACGGCGACCGCATCGGGGTCACGGCGGGGCTGCGTCAGGGGGAAACCATTGCGGCGGCGGGAGTCAGTTATATCTCCGAGGGCCTTAAGGTAAAACCGCTTGACCATCTCGGCAACCGGGAGATGAAAACCGTATCGGGGGGCGACAAATGAATATTGCCGAATATGCGATTCAAAAAAAGGTCATCACCGTTATTTGCACCATATTGGTGATGTTGGGGGGTATGGTCTCCTATTTTCAGCTTTCGCGTTTGGAAGACCCCGAGTTTACCATCAAGGATGCTTTGGTGATCACGGCATATCCCGGCGCCTCCGCACAGGAGGTTTCCGAGGAAATTTCCGATAAGATTGAGAAGGCCGTACAGCAGCTCGGACAACTCAAGCGGGTGGAGTCTTACTCCGCGCGCGGGTTGTCGATCGTCACGGTGAGGATCAAGGACAAGTATGACAAACACTCTTTGCCTCAGGTGTGGGACGAGTTGCGCCGAAAAGTGGCGGACGCGCAAAAGCAGCTCCCCCCCGGGGCTTCCTCCTCGGTGGTACAGGATGACTTCGGCGATGTTTACGGGATGCTTTTTGCCATTACCGGCGAGGGGTTTACCGATGCGGAGCTCAAAGAAACGGCCAAATTTTTGCAGCGGGAGCTTTTGCTGTGCCCGGATGTTAAGCGTATCGAGTTTTGGGGGATGCACGATGAGGCCGTTTATGTCGAGATGTCACGCGAAAAGATGGCGGCGCTCGGGGTTTCTCCAACTCAAATTTATACGCTTTTGGCACAAAAAAATCTGGTCAGCTCCTCCGGCAAAGTCAAGGCCGGCGAAGAGCACATCGCCTTGGCGCCCACCGGCAATATCTCCTCGTTTGACGAGTTGGGTAATTTGTTGATTTCCAAAACCGGCGAACGGTTGGTTTTCCTCAGGGACATCGCCGAAATCAAGCGCGATTATCTGGACCCGCCGGATAATATCATGCGGTTCAACGGCAAGCCCGCGGTCGGTTTCGCAATTTCCACGGTTTCGGGCGGCAACGCGGTCACCATGGGCGACGCGGTCCTCAAACGGTTGGAGGAGCTCAAGAGCGAGTTGCCGCTGGGCATTGAGGTCAATCCGGTTTCACTGCAATCCGAGAGCGTGAAGTCGTCGGTTCATGATTTTGTCATCAACGTGGTCGAGTCGCTGGTGATTGTGGTCATTGTGCTCTTGGTGTTTATGGGAGTCCAGAGCGGTCTTTTGATCGGGTTCGGTCTTTTGGTGACCATTGCCGGCACTTTGATGATGATGCAGTTTATGGGGATCAGCATGGAGCGTATTTCGCTGGGCGCGCTCATTATTGCGTTGGGGATGCTGGTCGATAATGCGATTGTCATTACCGAGGGGATGATGGTCCGCATCCACGGCGGGCAGGACAAAATGGCGGCGGCCAAAGAAGTGGTCGGTCAGACTATATGGCCGCTCCTGGGGGCGACTGTCATCTCCATTTTGGCGTTTGCCGCCATCGGCACATCGCAAAATATGTCGGGGGAGTACTGCGGCTCCTTGTTTTATGTGATGATGATTTCTCTGGCAATCAGCTGGATTACCGCCGTCACTTTGACGCCGCTCCTTTGCTACTGGTTTTTTAACAGCAAAGGCGACAGCGGCGGCGGGAGCAAGAGCGCATACGATTCGCCGGGATTTTTGCTGTACCGCCGCTCGCTGGCGTTTTGTCTGCGTTTCCGCAAGACGACCATCATCGTTATGATTGCCCTGTTGGGGCTTGCAATCTGGGGTTTTGAAGATGTTGACCGGTCGTTTTTTCCGGCTTCGACCCGGCCGCAGTTGATGGTTGAGCTGTGGTTTCCGGAGGGTACCCATATCCGCGATACCGAAAAAGGCGTCAGCGACGTGGAGCACCTGATCAAGCGGCAAAAACATGTGACCGATGTCGTTTCCTACGTCGGCGGCGGCGCACCGCGTTTTATCCTGACTTACAGCCCCGAAAAAAACAACTCGGCTTACGCGCTTTTGCTGGTCTCGGTTGACGACAGCAAAGAAATCAGTGCGCTGGCCGCGGCTTTGCAGCGCGACTTTGACGAGTCCGGGGCGGATTATATGGCCAACGTCCGCAAATTTCAACTCGGCCCCGGGGAGGGCGGCAAAATCCAGTTGCGCATCAGCGGCCGCGACCCCAAGGTGCTCCGCCGCTTAACCGAGCAGGCTTGTTCGGTCATGCGTGAGCACCCCGAGAGCAAATCCATTCGCAGTGATTGGCGCGACCAGGTCAAAGTTGTCAAGCCGGTCTTCTCCGAGCCGCAGGCCAAACGGCTGGGGATTACCTATCAAAATCTCTCGGATGCGATTTCGGAAAACTTCTCCGGGATCAATGTCGGGGTGTTCCGCGAAAATGATGAGTTGATCCCGATCATCGCCCGTTCGCCCAAAGCCGGTCAGGATAATGTAAAAAGCTTGGAGAATGTCTCGATCTGGAGTGACAATACCCAAAAAATGATACCTTCCGGGCAGGTGCTCTCCGACACTGTGATCGCGTTTGAGGACCCCTTGGTGTTGCGGCGGCATCGGTTGCCGACGGTCACCGTTCATTGCGACCCGGCAACCATTTCGGCCAATCAGCTGCTGCATGAGTTACGCCCCAAAATTGAGTGTATCCCTTTGCCTCCCGGGTATTTTATCGAGTGGGGGGGGGAGTACGAGGACACCATTGAGGCGCAAACCGCGCTGTTTGCCGGGATTCCGATTTTTGCGGTGTTGATGGTGCTTACGGTGGTTATGCTCTTTAACTCGATCCGGCAGACGCTGGTGGTATGGCTGACCGTGCCGTTGGCCTTGATTGGGGTGACCCTGGGGTTGCTGCTTTTATCGCAGCCGTTCAACTTCATGGCGCTGCTGGGGTTCATCAGTCTGGCCGGGATGCAGATCAAAAATGCGATTGTTCTTTTGGACGAGATCAATTGCCAGCGTCAGTCCGGCGACAAAAGCGCCTGGGATGCGATCCTCGACTCCGCGGTCAGCCGTATCCGCCCGGTTTCGATGGCGGCGTTTACCACAGTGCTGGGGATGCTGCCTCTCTTGTGGGATGTATTTTTTGTCGCCATGTCGGTGACGATTATGTTCGGCCTTACTTTTGCCTGTATCTTGACGCTCTATATTGTCCCGGTGATCTATGCTTTGATTTATAAAATCAGCGACAAAAACAAAGGGTGATAAACAAAAATGCCCCGGAAATTTTTCCGGGGCGTCGTGCATTGCAGCGCTTAAAAGGATTTGCTCATGTCAACACTGGCGTTGACGGCGGCATTCTTTTTAAAGTTGGATTTTTTGATCAATTCATCCAACAATCCGTAATATTCCTGATTGTCCAAGGGGAGGGACACCGGCTTATTTTTGAGGCCGGAGAGCAGCATGGCGTTGCCGAACATCACCGAGTTGATGCCTTCTTCACCGCGCGCCACCAGCTCGACTTTGGGGTCGAGCACCGCTTTGATAAAGTTGTCAATCACATCCTGATGCGGGTGCCCGGTGTCGGCTTGCACCGGGATGGTGATTTCCCACGGTTGGACAAAGGGGAAACTCTCTTTGGTCTCGGCGCAAAATTTCAAAATATCCACTTCGGTGCGGCGAAAAGTGATCTGATTGTTTTCAAATACCAGTCGGCCGCGCGAACCGGTGATTTCGAGGCGGTTGGTGCCGGGCATTTCACCGGTGGAGGTGATAAAGTTGCCGGTCGAGCCGTCGGCAAAACGGCAAAAGGTGTTGACGTCGTCCTCTACCTCGATTTTGTGATATTTACCGATCGCGACATAGCTCGACACCATCTCCGGCACGCCGAAAAACCACTGAAACAAGTCAAGGTTGTGCGGGCATTGGTTGAGCAATACCCCGCCGCCTTCGCCGCTCCAAGTGGCGCGCCAACTGCCGCTGTCATAGTAAGTTTGGGAGCGGAACCAGTCGGTGATGATCCAGTTGACCCGCATGATTTTACCGAATTCGCCGTTTTGGATCAACTCTTTGATCTTTCTGTGGGCTTTGTGGGTCCGCTGCTGAAACATGAGGCCAAAGCGCAACTCGGGGTGTTTTTTATGCGCGTCGATCATTTTTTGGGCATCGCCGGCCGAAACCGCAATCGGTTTCTCGCAAAGGACATGCAACCCTTGCGCAAAGGCGGCGATGGCGATCGGCGTATGATCATAATGCGGGACGGCAATCAACACGGCGTCCACGCACTTGGCGGCAAACAGATCCTCGACACTGTAAAAGGCTTTGGCTCCGGATTGGGCGGCAAATTTGTCCGCTTTGGTCTTATCGCGATCGCAAACCGCGGTCAATTCCGCCTGCGGCACATTTTTTACCGAGCTCACATGGGCCGAACCCATGTTCCCCAGCCCGATGATCCCCAGTCTTACTTTTTGGCTCATTTATTTTTATCCTTGCTTTTATTGTCGCGGTCCTCTCTGGCAGGACCGATTTTTCCTTTTAAAATGTTTTCAACCCGCATTTTGACCTGATTGTCAGTGTCGGCTTCAAGTTTGTTAAGTTCTTTTTCGAGATCGGCCGCGCGTTTTTGCATTTCTTCCAATCGTTTTCGGTTGTCGGTGAGACGGGCTTCGTATTCTCCCCGGACCCGCTGCTCAAGGTTTTTGCGGATTTCCGCCTTTTGTTCGGGACTGGCATTTTTCCACTCTTCGAAAATGCCGCGCATTTCGTCGCGTTTGGTTTGCTCGGCCTGACGCAGTTCATCCACTTTTTGCTGAAATATTTTTTTATATTTCTCGGGATCGGAGCGCTGAAGCTCCTGCATTTCCTCGCGCTCTTTCAGCGAGAGTTTGGAGAAAACGCGCCAAGTCAGCTGTTGCTGTTGACGGTTGTTGTCTTTTTCTGCGCCGAAAGACTCCTCGGCACTCACGGCGATCCAAGGTAATATCAACGTTAATATGACCAAAAGACGATGCATTTAGATCAAGCCTCCGTCATTGGAAAAGTTTTTGAGCCCGTCCAGCGACTGGCTGCGGTGAAAAATTTCCTGATTGAGGTTATAGCCTTTTTCCTCGATTTGCGCCCACTCTTTGTAGGTTTCGCGCGCTGTGTTGGCGCTCTCCGGCCGGGGTTGCGCTTTTTGATAAAACACGACCGCAGCCAACATCGCCATCGCCGCCGCAGAGCTCAAGCTCCATTTGCGGAAACTGCGGAAAAAGCGGATTTGCGCTGCCTTGATTTTGGCCGCTGCAAGGATCTGTTGATCCAGCATGGCCGGAACTGTATATTGTTGACTCATTTGATCAACCCTCCGTTATCCACCCCATGGAGATGCTGCCGCAAATTTTTCAACGCGTACTGCATTCTGCCTAACACTGTATTAATCGAGCAATTTTGTATCTCGGCGATTTCTTTAAACGCCAGATTTTGCTGCCGCAATAAAAACACTTCGCGCTGCTCCAACGGCAACTTGTCGAGCCCGGCCTCTACCGCCTGATTGATTTCGGCAAACTCGATTTCCAAATCCGGCTCCATTGTTTTGCTGCCGGTAAGTTGCAACGCCACATCATCATTATCAAGGGAGACGGCAAATTTCCAACGCTTCTCCCGCCGCAGCCGGTCGATAAAAATGTTGCGGCTCATTTTAAACAGCCATGCCGAAAACCGGCCCTGATCCTTGTACTTGGGCAGCTTGTCCAAGACTTTGATCCAGGTTTCGGAAAAAACTTCGTCGATTTCGCTGCGGTTGCCCTGCAGCAAATGATTCAAAAACCCGTACAATTGGCCCTTGTGCCGGTGATACAATATCTCAAACGATTGCTCGTTGCCAATCGCAAATTCTTGAATGAGCTCGATATCCGTTTTTTCCGAATCTGACATTTTTGTTGAACTCATGTGTTTTAACGCAAACGGCCTGCGGTTTATTGTGAAAAACTGCGTAATTTTTCGCTTTTTTTCACCCGTTTCGGGATCAGCGTCTCATTTTGGGGATAAACGGACTCGCGCCCGGCTTGGTCGCTTTTTGATCCTCGGGGCTGATCGTGACCGTGCCGGTGACGACCAAGTCGCCCTCTTTAAGGTCGCCGGACAGGATTTCGCTGTTGATCCCGTCATTGAGCCCGGTGGTGATTTTAACCGGGCGGATGCCGCCGTTGGCAAAGACCCAGACCGTGCGCTCCAACCCCGCGCCTTTGCCGCCCTTGCCGCCCTTGCCGGCTTTGCCGCCGGCGCGCGGTTGTGATGCCGCTCCCGGTTGGTTGGGGGTCGGCACCTCCGATTTGTACTCTTCGGGGACAAGGTCATAGTCGGGGATATAGCGCAAGGCGGCGTTGGACACCGTCAATACGTGTTCTTTTTTCTCCAAAATAAATTTGACGTTGGCGGTCAGATAGGGCACCAGTTTGCCGCTTGAGTTGTCGGTTTCGACTTCGACGATAAAGGTGACCACGTTTTGCGACATGGTAGCGTTGAGACGCACCTTTTTGACTGACCCCTCAAATTTATGATCCTGAAAGGTGTCGACAGTAAAATTGACCGGCATCCCGGGCGCGATTGGGCCGATGTCGGCCTCATTGACCGATACCCACACCTGCATGCGTTTCAAATCTTTGGCAATCAGAAACAAGCTCGGCGCATTCATGCTTGAAACTACGGTTTGCCCGATATTGACACGGCGGTCGATGATGATCCCGTCCACCGGCGAGCGGATGATGCAATAATTGATGTTGCGTTTGGCGCGGTCCAAGGCAACCTGCGAGGCGGCCAGTTGGGCCTCGGCCTGACTCAGCTGGGCTTCGCTCACGCTGATCGCGGCTTTGCTGGTGACAAACTCGGCCTGAGTGGCGTCGTACTCGCTTTTGGAGATGGCCCCTTTGGGTTGGAGCTCCTGCGCCCGGTTCCAGTTAAGCTCGGCCAGCGAGAGTTTAGCTTTGGCCTGATTGATACTGGCGGTAGCGCTGTTGATGGCGGCTTTGGCCTGCAGCTCCTGGGCTTGGGCGTTGCGTAAATCAAGGTTGTACAAAGCGTCGTCAATGGTGGCCAGCATGTCGCCGGTCTTGATCGGGCTGCCGTAATCGACGCGCTTGCCGTTGAGATCGGTGCCGAATTTAGTGATCATGCCGCCCACCTGGGCACCGACATTGACGAGCTCCTCGGGCTCCACCGTACCGGTGGCGCTGATGGCGCTGGCGATATCATTGTAACCGACCACCTCGGTACGGAATTCGACGCGGTCCTTGACCACAAAATAGCGGTTATAAACCCAATAGCCGCCGTAGGCGAGCGCACCCAATATCACAAAACCCAAGATTATTTTCAACAAAATTTTCATCGCCGCGGCCCCTCGGTAACTGTCATAAAAACTTATTTATTCCGTTTAAGATAATCCGAAAATGAAAAATTGCAATTGAAATCCGATAAAAATGTGCTATTTTATCAGCAATCACTTTTTGTTAAGGAACCAATCGAAAATGAAAAAATTAATCATTGCCGGGCATGAGTTTAAAAGCCGACTCTTTCTCGGCACCGGCAAATTTTCCTCCCGCGACGAGCTCCGCAAAGCCCTCATCGCTTCCGGTACCGAGCTTGTCACCATGTCGCTCACCCGCGTGGACTTTGCCGACCAAAACGACGATATTTTAAGCGCCATTGACACCTCTAAAGTCAAGATCATGTTAAACACTTCCGGTGCGCGCGACGCCGCCGAGGCGGTCCGCATCGCCCGTTTCGGCCGGGCCGCGGGGCTGGACTGGATTAAACTGGAGATTCACCCCGACCCAAAATATTTGCTCCCCGACGGCATCGAGACTTTGAAGGCCGCGCAAATATTGGTTGACGAGGGCTTTATCGTATTGCCCTACATCAATGCCGACCCGGTGCTGGCCAAGCGCCTTGAGGACATCGGCTGTCATACCGTGATGCCGCTCGGCTCCCCCATTGGCTCCAATCAGGGGCTCAAGACCGAGGCGATGCTTAAAATCATCATTGAGCAGGCCAACATCCCCGTCATCGTCGATGCCGGGATCGGTTTGCCGTCGCATGCTGCCGCCGCGATTGAGCTCGGCGCCGACGCCGTTTTGGTTAACACCGCCATTGCCGCCGCCGACAACCCCGAGCAAATGAGCGTCGCCTTTAAGCTCGCGGTTGAAGCCGCCGAGCTCGGCATCGCCGCCGGTCCGGCCGCCGCCGGGGTCACCGCCAGCGCCAGCAGTCCCAACTTTGATATTTTCAGCTGAGGCCAAGCATGTACCCCGAGTTAAAATATACCAAAGCGCAAATCGCCGACTATCTCAATCACGTGACGCCGGAGATGGTCAAGGCGACGCTTCACAAAGCCGGCGGCCGCGGCTTTTTTGATCTCTTGAATTTGATCAGCCCGGTCGGGGCGAATTTCATCCCTGAAATGACCGAAATCGCGCAGCGTTACCGTCGGATGTATTACGGCAAAACTGTGCGGATTTATGCCCCTTTGTACATTTCCAATATTTGCATCAACAGTTGCAAATACTGTGATTTCAATTGTCACAACAAGTCCGACCGCAAAGAGTTGGATATTGGCGAAATCATTGAGGAAGCCAAGGCGATCAAGGCGCAAAACATCGACTCCTTGCTGCTGGTGGCGGGCGAGGACCCGCGCCGGATGACTGCCGACTTTTTGGCCGAAGTCGCCAAAGAAATGCGCAAGATTTTTTCGTACCTCTCGATTGAAGTTGCGCCGATGAGCGAGGCCGATTACCGCAAGCTTTTTGAGGCCGGAGTCGAGGGCGTTACCTTGTATCAGGAAACCTATGACAAGGATCTTTACCTCGAGCTTCACCCCGCCGGACCCAAGCGCGATTATACGTACCGTCTGGGGACGCAAATGCGCGCCGGTCAGGCCGGGATGCGCAATCTGGGCATGGGTTTTTTGCTCGGCTTGTACGACTGGCGTTTGGAGTGCGCAAGTTTGGCCGCGCACGCGGTTTATATTATGAAGCACTGCTGGCGGAGCAAGATTCAGTTTTCGTTTCCCCGGATTACGCCGATTAGTGAGCACTTTGTTGCTCCCGCTCCGGTCGAGGAGCATGAGTTGGAGCAAATGATGCTGGCATTCAGAGTCGTTTTCCCCGAAGAGGATATGACCATCTCGACCCGTGAGTGCGCCGAGTTCCGCGACCGCATGGTCAAGGTTTGCGCCGGCAATATGAGCGCCGGGAGCAAAGTGACGCCGGGCGGTTACGCCATTTTGGCGGATCAGGACATCGGCCAATTTTCGCTCAACGACAACCGCAGCGTTAACCAGGTGGTTGACGCGATTGAGCGCAACGGCCAGCAGGTCGTCCGCAAATTTTGGGATCGGGTAATATGACCATTGTGATCAACGGCAAAACCGAGACTTTGGCTGACCACCTCACCTTGCGTGAGGTGATTGAGCACTGCAACTTTCGCCCCGAGCGGGTGCTGGCGGCAGTCAACGGTCAGGTTTTGGCCAAAAGTGAATATGCCTCGACCATCATCAAAGACACTGATAACATCGAGCTCTTGAGCTTTGTCCCCGGAGGTTGAAATGTCAAAAAATCGTATCCGCAGACTGTTTATCGCCGATTATTTGCTGACGCCGCATCACCGGATTGAGAAGGGCGGCGTGTTGTGCGAAAACGAGCTCATTTTGGCCGTCGGCGGCCAGTCCTCGTTCAGCCGTGAGGGGGAAGATCTGGAAATTATCGAGCTTCAGGACGCCTACATGACGCCGGGGTTTATCGATACCCATATTCACGGCGCGGGCGGCTTTGACTGCTCGTCGGTCAACAATTCGCCGCGGACGCTGGCGGATATGAGTATGCTGTTGGCCGAGCGCGGCGTCACCTCGTTTTTCCCGACCGTGGTGGCTGCCAAAGCCGACGAGATGATTGCCAATATGGCCGCCTTGGCCGATTTGCTGCAAAAAGAGAAACTGCCGGGCGCCAATGCGGCCAATATCAACATTGAGGGCCCGTTTATCAACCCGGTCAAGCGCGGCGCCCAGCTTGACGAGGCGATTGTCCCGGTGGACTTGGGGTTCGCCCGCGAGCTGATTGCCGCCGGCAGGGGTTTGGTCAAAATCATGACCTTTGCCCCCGAGCTGGAGAACTCCTCCGAGCTGGTTGAGTTTTTGGTCCAGCACAATGTCAAACCCTCGATGGGGCACAGCATAGCCAACGAGCAGCAGACCTTGCGCGCGATTGATGCCGGGGCCTGTTACTGTACCCACTTGTTTAACGGGATGCCGCCGTTGCACCACCGCGAAATGGGCATCAGCTCGATTGCCTTGATTGACAACCGCGTCACCGTCGAGCTCATTATCGACGGGCGCCACGTCAACCCCAAAATGGTCGATTTGGCCTGCCGCTGCAAGCCGATTAATCAACTGGTCGGCATCAGCGACTGTACCATGGCCGCCGGGATGCCCAACGGCAAATACCGGATCGGCCCCTCCGAGATTCAGGTCAAGGACGGCTTCTCGCAGACCGACCAGAGCGTCCTGGCCGGGACGACTACCATGCTTGACTCCGGGTGGCACAGCTTGATGAGCAGCGGCCACTTGAGTGAAATGCGGGCGGCGACGGCAGTGACGTGCAATCCGGCCATCGCCTTTTCGCTCGATGACCGTGGGGTATTTTTACCCAACCGGCGGGCGGACATCGCTATTTTTGAAAACAACACCAACCGGCCGCTGATGACCGTCTGCAACGGCCAGATCGTATACCGGGCTTTGGCATGAAAAATGATTACCAGCTGCTGGACAGCGGCAATTTACAAAAGTTGGAGCAAGTCGGACCTTACCGGCTTGTCCGTCCCGCGCTCAACGCCTTTTGGCGGCCGTCGTTACCCGAAGCCGAGTGGAAAAAAGCGGATGCCGTTTTTGTCCGCGATGCGACCGGCGGCGGCAAATGGACGGTTTACCGACCGCTTCCCGAGTCGTGGGAAATCGCTTGGGGCGGTTTCGTGATCACAGTCAAGCCGACCAACTTCGGGCACTTGGGCTTTTTTGCCGAGCAGTACGAAAACTGGGACTTTTTCCGTCGCTTCATCCCGACGCTCGACGATGACGCCGCGGCCTTAAACCTTTTTGGCTACTCCGGCATCGGCTCGATGGCGATGGCCGAGGCGGGGGCCAAAACCACCCACCTCGACGCCTCCAAAGGGATGATCGACTGGGGGCGCAAAAATATCGCCTTAAACCCCAAAGTACCCGATACCATCCGCTGGATCGCCGACGATGTGATGAAATTTGTCGGCCGCGAAATCCGGCGCGGCGCCAAATACAATTTGATCGCCATGGACCCGCCGACCTTTGGCCGCGGCTCGAGCGGTCAGGTGTGGAAAATTGAGGAGCACCTCCCCAAACTGTTGCGCGATTGCCGCGAAATCATGGATTTGACGCGCCCGCACGCGATTATTTTAAGCTGCCACTCACCGGGTTTTTCGCCGATTGTGATGGAGCGGCTGCTGCACGAAGTTTTCGGCAGTCACGGCGCTTTTGAGTCGCAGGAGATGATCATTCCCGAGGCGGGCGGGCGCCGGGTGCTGCCGGCGGGGATATCCACCCGTTACTTTTGCCGGGTATGCAAAGCGTAAGCGTACAGGCCGCCGCCCGCCTTTTGGGAGTGTCGGCCGCGACTTTGCGCAATTGGAGCAAAGCGGGGCTGATCGCCCTTTTGCCCGGAGCTCCCGCCAAATTTTTGCTGACCGACATTGAAACGCTGCGCCAATCGTTGGCGGACGGGACGAGCGGCAAGCTCGACCGCCGCGCCAACAAACGGTGCAATCTCTCGATCAGCCGGACCCGCGGCATTCCCGGCAAATTCACCGCGGCGCTGACGACATTTCCGATCGACAGCGTATTGTACGCGGGCGTCGTCAAATTTTTGCTGGCCGCCGGGGAAATCACCGGTGCCGACCGTGCCGGTTACTTTTCCCCCCGCAAAATAAAGTTCCGCCGCGCCGTGATGCAAAAAATTCTCGGCAAGTGGCGCGTGACGCCGCATCCGGATTTGCAAGCATTGATCGAGCTCAAGTGTGCGGTCGGGCCCGAGTTTTTATCGGATTTGTATCAAGCCTTGTCCAAAGCGGGGCATAAATCGCACCGGGGGGCTTTTTACACTCCGGTGGCCGTGGCGCAGGCGGCGGTTGACACCTTGCCCAACGCGGTCGGGCGTTTTCTTGACCCCTGCTGCGGGACGGGACGGTATTTGCTGGCCGCCGCCAAACGCCGTCAGCTGGCAATGTCGCAGATTTACGGCATCGACCTTGACCCTTTGGCGGTCAGGATTGCCCAAATCAACCTTTTGATGTTTTACCGAGACGAGAATACGTTGCCCGACCTCCGTACCGGCGATTTTTTTGCGGCGCATTTCGCCAAGATCGACAGCATCGCCGGCAATCCCCCGTGGGGTGTCGGCGAAACCCCGGGTGAGGAGAGCTTTGACCGGTTTTTGCGCCGGGCCATAACGACGCTCATTCCCGGAGGGCAGCTCTCCTTTTTGCTCCCCGAGTCGTTTCTCAAAATCAAAAAGCACCGCGAGTTGCGCGAGATGCTGTTAAAGCAAGTATCGATTACCGAAATCACCATGCTCGGGCGGCAGTTCCGGCAGGTGTTCACTCCCGCTTTGCGCCTCACGGTGGTGAAGCACCCACCCCTGATGAGTCATTTGGTCGCGGTGGACAACGGTCATGAGAAATCCTGGCGGCCGCAAAACGAGCACTTGTTTGCGCTCCACACCACTGACGCCGATTTGGCACTGATCGCCAAAATCTACAAAACCCCGCATCAGACACTGGCCGGCAACGCCCGTTGGGCGCTGGGGATCGTCACCGGCGACAATGCCAGATTTATCAACAGTGAAGGGCGCGGCCAAACCGTCTACACCGGCTCCGACGTGCGGCCGTGGCGGATGAGAGCCGCTTCGCGCCAAATCGATTTTGCGGCGGGCGAAGTCCAGCAGATGGCCCCTCTGGATCTCTATCAGGCACCCGAAAAATTGATCTACCGGTTTATCGGCGGCAAGCTCGTCTTTGCCTATGACAATACCCGAAGTTTGACGCTTAACAGTGCCAACGTGCTGTTGCCGGAGGTGCCCGGTTTGTCCTTTAAAGCGGTGCTGGCTTTGCTCAACTCGTCCTTGTTTGGCTACCTCTATCGCCACCAGTTTGGCGACCTCAAAATTTTGCGCGGCAACTTGGAGAAACTCCCGCTGCCCTTGCTGTCCGCCGATCTTCACGCCGAAATCGTCCGGCAAACCGAGCTTCTCCTTGCCGGGGAGGGGGACCTTGACGCTCTTGACGAGTTAATTTTTTCGGCCTTTTCGCTAACTCCCGATGAAAAAAACCGCATCCGGGGCAAAAAATCCTGAATTTTTTTCAAAAACGATTTGATGTTTGAGGAAAAAAGTGCTATTTTATAATACGCAAGCATGGCTTGTATGGAGAGGTGGCTGAGTGGCCGAAAGCAACGGTTTGCTAAACCGTCATACAGGAAACTGTATCCGGGGTTCGAATCCCCGCCTCTCCGCCATACCTCACTCAACGAAGTTGAGACGTTTTGGCGCAGCCAAAAGGAACGCCAACCCCCTTTTACCATCTTATCAGTTTGTATCGTCTGTCGCTTTGTGCCTTGCCGGTCGTCGTTTCTCGGTCACATATTTGAGTATGCTCCCAGAGCTCCTCCTCGGGCAAAACCCGACCTTTCCACCCGCAGCTTCGCAAAAATACGTGATGTGGTGAAATCTGGCGCAGATACGCCGGTTGTCGCTTTCGCTCCAACAGTATCATTGATTGCATGACATCCCAATGGGGTTCCCATATCGTCCGGGTGGACAGCCATGCTCGCAGCTATTGAAGCAAAAAGTCATACTGTAACGTTTAATTACATACGATTATCAGGTTGCCGCGTGAGTGACAGTGATCAACCGGGGCCAAAGGGTAGTTGCTTTGATGTTGTGGGTTGGCATGGTGATTATCCTTTTTATGTAAAAGTTGTTATAAAATGTTATTTATGCCCAAAAAGAGCAGAGTGCCATTTTCACAATAACTATTTTATCGCAATCGCCGTGTTGGACACTGGCGGCACCAATACGCTCTTATCAAATCTGGTACATCAGCCACCATTTTATTTTTGAGCTAATTTGATGCTTTTTATTGAACTTTTCATCGTTTCACATTTTGTTTTTCCGTTCTTACGGTTTTGTTGCTATATTATAGTATATTATTTACGCTTTTATAAGTGTTAAAAGGCGTTTTTGAAACATTATATATTTTTTTGTGTCATATAGGTTGTTTTTGTATATTTTAGTATTATATTATTCATTGAAAAAGCATTGAAAATTATCATGGGTTTGAAATATCAAAGCAATAAAATCGGAGCATTAAAATGAAAAAAATGATGATTTTGGTGGCGATTATTTGGAGTATCTTTTGTTTTTCTGAGGATATTCCCCAATCGCCAACGCCAGCAGATAAAACTTCCCAAAACACAAAAACAAGTAAAATATCAATATCTCATGCTTTTGGTGCAGTATTGGGGTCAAATATTGAAGAGAATATTAAGCATGGCGGCAAGGGTCCATTAGCTTTGGATATTTCTCAGGTTTATGGTGGAGATAATAATATTTTTAATTTTAATCCTAAAAATCCTGTGACTATAAAACAGGGAAATAAGTCATATGACGTTGGATATTATACGTTATGCATCACGCCTCGATATCGAATTTATAAAATTATCGTAGACATCAACATCGGACCGTCATTTAATACGATAGATTCGTCGAATTGCAAAATTTTAAACCCGGAATCTCATATTAATAAAATTGTTTTGGAACTCCAACAGAAATATGGTGATTTTAACTTTATTTATAGAAAAAAACAAAAATATTCCGACATGGAAGAAGTTGGAGAACTTTCTGACCCGCGACTATTGGATAGAAAAATTATCGTCACCAAATCAAAAACATCAATTAGCATTGAATATTATGCTGGAGACATTGAGAAGCAAGACCGCTTACCTGAATCAATTTCTGGTGGAAATTTGTAATAGGAGCAAATAATCATGAAAATAAAATGTCCAAAATGTGGAGTATCAAGCGAGGTATTCCGGCCCGGCATGTTTCAGTGCGAGTGTGGTAACAAAATCAGCATTCAGGGAGGAGCGCCGGAAGCGTCGGCATCCATGATACAGTGTCCCTGTTGTGGCAACAGCATCTCAAATAGGGCTTCCAGTTGCCCCAAGTGCGGCAATCCGGTCCAAAGCAACGATAAACCATCCATTGTGCTCATTGTATTGCTTTATCTGATTGGGTTCTGCATCCCACTGGTCGGCATGTGGATTGTGATTTTGATTACATCCATTTTGTATTATGCGTGGAAATCAAATAGTCCGGTCAAGGCAAAAATCATCAACAAGCACGGATGGATTATATTTTTGATCAGCCTAATATTTAACTCGTTGTATTTTATGTTGAAATAATCAAAGGATTTCTCCAGTGGACGCCAAGACCACCCGCAAGGAGGCCGAAGTCGTCGCCACCCAGATCAAGGCATTGTTTCAGCGCGAAAGATTGACCCGGCAATTGACCAAACAGCTGATTGATTACGTCAAGCATCTGGCGCGAACTGATATTGCCAACCCCGGCCGGCCGGACCTGTCAGACCTTGAGCGCATCGCCACGGCGCAAGTAATGAGTGTGGTAGATGAGATACCCCCGGTTACTGTCGCGGACTTCTGGAAGTCCGGAGCTGCTGCTGACCTCAATCCGTCATCGCTTGAAACCAAACGGCAGCATTTCGGTAAGTTTTCCGACTGGACAGGGGAAATGGTTCTGCGCAAGTTGCGCTCAGCCAATTGTATCAAATTTCTTGATAGCCTCGGCGTATTTGCTTGGAGAAACGCCGGTTGTCGCTTCGCTCCAACAGAGTCGGCGGATTTGCTTGGAGTCTTAATTTTGTTTGCCACGATGGTTTTATTGTGCATTTTGGCCCGATGGATCGGAGCAATGGATTAAGCCGTGACAAAATCGTTTTTCGGGATTTGTAATTTGCCGTCAACGCAGTATATTAACTCAAAATGTAGATTGATCAATTGGTAAATTTAAAACAAAATATTATAGTAAATTATATGTTTTATAATTTAGGATATCAGATGCAAAAAATATTGTTGATGACGGCATTGTTGCTGTTTTCGGCTGATTTGGCTGCCGACGATTTATCGGAGATGGCACATAAGATCGGAACGACGGAGTCAAGGGTGGTTGCTCCGGCATCGGTTGGCGCAATGGATTATATTTGTCAGCGCTTTTATGGGGAACAATTTAAAGTCATGCTCCAAGTGCTGCCCAAAATGCCCCAAGACAAGCAAAAGGCAAAAATCGAGCGGGAGATAAAGCTTACTGGGCAGTTTAAATACCTTGTTTGGGAAATGCTCCCGGAGCAATGGGCTGCCTTTCAAAGAGATAATGCCGGGAAAAACTTGGTCCTTTTTGAGAGCGTGGAGAGTGACGATGGTGATTTGGTGAACTATGTCGCCGGGATCGGCGCGGTTTCGGGGAATTCGGTGAAATTATTAACGCAGTTTAACCGCTCCAGTATCGGTCACGGCAATCTTGTGGCTTCAGAACTTTTGTTGGAAAAGGTTGATTTCATTGAGAAGTGGAATCAATTGGTCGATGAACAAGTCAGAAATCGTCCGGCAAAAGAAGAATCACTGGTGTTTGATTTGGCAAAAGTAAGAATTATCGGGGCGATTTCCATCCCTTTTATGGAGTATACGAGTGAGCATCTGCGGGGAAAACGCTCATTCATTTTGGACCGGCTTGACAAGGCATGTGATAACAACACACTCGATGATGAAATTGCTAAACTGCAGCAGGAATATGCCCGAAAGGACATCAATCCGTTGGTGATTGGAGAGCAGTGGCGGATGCTGCAAGCCATGCCCGGAGAAGTGTCTTTTTACCATACGTTACTCGAAAAAAACGGGTTAACACTTTATGAGGAAGAGGGATTTCAATTAAAAAGGACAAATGATGTGATCATAAAATTTCCCACCCAAAAGGGTTTTATCAAATATCATTACGATAAGCGCGTAACCAAAGATCATACAAAGTAATCAATATGAAAAAAACGGTGATTTTAACCTTTGACGACGCGGTGACGAGCCAGTTGACCCATGCCGTGCCGGTGTTGCTCCAACACGGCTTTGGCGCGACCTTTTATATTTGCCGGTTTGACGACGAGTGGCGGGCCAAGCACTCGCAGCATTTGCTGACGCTGGCGGAGGTGAAAAAGCTGCATGACCTCGGCTTTGAAATCGGCAACCATACTTGGAGCCACCCCAATTTGAATCAGTTGACCGTCGGGGAGATCGACCGCGAGGTCGGCTCGCTCAACGACTGGCTGGCCGGGGGCGGCATCCCGGCGCCGGTGACGTTTGCCTACCCCGGTGGGCCGTATGTGGACAAGGCCGTCCCCGTCCTCAAGGCCCATCATCTCAAGGCGGCGCGGATTGTCGGCGACGCTTCCTTGGACTTAACTAAGTTTGATCCCATGCGCATCCCGGCGATTGCCGTCCAAAAGGATGATTTTGAGCTCTTTTTGCACGCCTTGTCGTTTGCCAATGTTGACCGGGCGGCGGTGCTGGTCTTTCACGGGACGCCCGATATCGTTCACCCGTGGGTGGATACGTCGGCCGGATTTTTCGCCCGCTGCATGGCGCATTTGCATGAGCACGATTATCACGTTTGCTCCTTGCGGGACTATTTACAAATATGAGTGGTAGCCCGGAAGTTGATCAATACCGAAAAGCGGGACTGGAGTATGGCAGAATACGATAAATTTTTCTTTTCGCCGCATCGGCCGGACGGGGATTGCGATTTTTCGCCGGTGGTGCGTCTGGCGCATGATTTCCCGGTGGCGCCGTCCTGGCGATTTTTCCGCAAAGAGGTCATTGGCGATCATGCGATCCACTTTTTTTTGACCGGCAACGGTGTTTACAAACTCAACGGCCGCGAATACCGGATTTCACCCGGTTCGTTGTTTGTGGTGCGTCCGGGGGGCGGTTACAGCTTTAAGCTGGAGCCGAAATCATCGGTGCGCATGCTCAACATTCACTTTGATCTGGAGGACGACTCCCGGTTTGCGGCGGTTTACCCGTGCCCGGATGAGGCCGGTGCCGGCAAGCGCAAACTGCCGCCGGATTGGCCGGATTTTCAGCAAATTTCGCCGCCGGAGCGATTTTGCGAGGTCTTTTTTGCACTCCTCAATGCCGCCGGGACAGCGGTTGGCACGGCCGGTTTTTTGCTGTGCAAAGGTTTGATGATTAAAATATTGGCGCTGTTGCTGCAAAGTGCGGACCGTCCCGGCGACAAGGAAGGTTATGCCCGCGACCGGATTTTGCGGACGTTGGGCGCGGTTCGCGGTAATTTATCCGCGCCGCACCATCTTGCCGGTTTGGCTGCCGAGGCCGGGGTCAGCCGCTCGGTTTTTTGCGAAATTTGCCGCCGGAGCACGGGGTTGACGGTCCGCCAATACATTGAGCGCGAACGCATCCGGCGCGCCGGTCTATTGTTGCTGTATGAAGACCACAGTCAAAAGGAGATTGCGGCAACTTGCGGTTTTTCCACGGTCCAGCATTTTTGCCGGGTGTTTAAACGCCATTATCAGATGTCGCCCGGAGAATTCCGGCGCAGTCATTTAATTCCGGACGATCAGATAAAATAAAGACGGTTTGACCATTGATAGTTTTCCGTTAATCGCGTAAATTATATAAAAACGGAGGATTTATCATGAATGCAAGATTGACCGCGCTGCTGCAGGATGTGAAACGCCGCCAAGGCTCGTTTCCGGAAGATTACAACATTATGAGCCGCGATGCCGCGCTGTATCGCGCCAACTTGACGGCCGGCCGCTCGGCAGTCCAGCTGCGCGCCAATCTGGTGCTGGAGCTGATCCGCGCTTTTCCGCTTAAAATTTACGGCGATACGGTGATTGCCGGGGATCATTTGTGCGATCCGGTGTTTATGCGCTACAGTTATTTTTTCGGCTCCAACGCTCCCGACCGTTTTTCTCTCAAACAGCGTCGCCGCGAACTCGCGCAAATCGATCCCGGGTTGAAATATGAGCAAGTCGAGGCGCTGGTCAGGCAATATCATGTCCGGCTTTCCTCCGGCATGCCCGGCGAATGCACTCCTCACAGTCAGGACGGTTTGGCAGGTTGGGGGCAGCACGACTCGCTGGGGGTATTTATGGGCGGCGGCTGGATCGAAAACCACTCGATCCGCGATTATGCCAAATTGCTGCGTCTGGGATACGGCGGCATCCGGTGCGAGGTCGAGGCCGAGTTGTCGAAATTGCCAATCCGCTCCGTTGATTATGTCCGCAGAGAAAATTTTTTGCGGGCCGCGCTGGCGGTTTGCGACGCGGGGATATTATTGGGGAACCGGTATCGCGAACTCGCTGCCGCCGAGGCCGCCCGGTGTCAGGAGCCGGAGCGTCGCCAACGTTTGATGCAAATGGCCGAAATCTGCGGACGGGTCCCCCAATATGGTGCCCGCACATTGCGGGAGGCGGTGCAAGCGTTGTGGTTTGGCCATTTGATGGCATCGGGAGAGGATTTTATCAACGCCAACTCGCTGGGGCGTCTGGATCAGATACTTTACCCTTATTACGAGGCCGACCTCGCGGCGGGAGTGATCAATCGGGAGCAGGCGGTGGAGCTGTTGACCGAGCTGGCAATCAAACTATATTTGGATTATGACGTCCAGGCCATTACCCTCGGCGGCTGCGACGCATCCGGCAAATGCGCGGTCAACCAGCTCAGCTATCTGATGCTTGAGGCCACGCGTGAATTCGGCGAAATCCGTGATTTGTCGGTGCGTCTCACGCCCGACACCCCGGCTGATTTCTTAAAGCAATGCGGCGGACTGGTGCTTAAGGGGGGCGGGATTCCCTTTTTTTTCAACGATCAAGCCTTTATTCCGGCGTTGAGCGCCCGCGGCGTTGCGCTGGCGGATGCCCGCGATTATGCGCCGATCGGCTGCATTGAGCTGACGATCCCCGGCAAGGCCAACCCGCATGCGGTTTCCGGGTGGCTGGGATTGCTGAAAATTTTGGAGCTTACCGTTTTTGGCGGGGTGGATCCCCGCTCCGGCCGCTTGCTGGGGCTGGAGTTGCCGTCGTTGGACCAAATCGGTTCATTTGATCAATTTATGCTCAATTTCCAAAAGCAAACGGAGCTTTTTGCCTCGCGTCTGGTTTATTGCTGTCGCCGCGGCGAAATCGCCCAGCGTGAATTCGGCCCGCTGCCGGTGCAATCGGTGCTGACCGACGATTGCATCCGCCGCGGGGCCGATTTGACCGACGGCGGCGCGATCTACAATTATCACAGTCTATGTCTCATGGGGGTCCCCGATACCGCGGATGCGCTTTATGTGTTAAAGCAATTGGTATTTACCGAAAAATCCGTCTCTCCGGTCACCTTGATGCAGGCGTTGCGCGCCGATTTTGTCGGATTTGAAGCCTTGCGTCAGCAGCTGCTGTCCCAGCCCAAATACGGCAATCATCACCCGCAAGTCGATGCATTGGCAAGTCAGGCGGCCAATCACTTTATTGATCTCATGGATCGCTGGAGTGAGCCGGACAACCGTTTGCTGGTGCACCTTTTCACCTTTAAACTCAATATTGATTTCGGCAAACACTGCGGCGCCACGCCGGACGGACGCAAAGCCGGGGAGCCGCTCGCTTACAGTCTCTCCGCCCATCAGGGCCGCGACCAAAACGGGGTGACCGCACTGTTGCAAAGCATCGCCCGGATGCCGCATCACCGGGCCGGAGGCGCCAGTGCGGCCATCATTGATTTGCATCCGTCGTGGTTTAACGGGGATCCGGACGACGGTGCGGCGCTTTTGTCTTCGATTATCCAAGGTGCGCTGGCGCTGGGCGTCGGTCAGATGCAGTTTAACGTGGTGAGTGCCGAAATGCTCCAACGGGCCCAAACCGACCCCGAGCATTACGGCAATATCCCGGTGCGGGTGGCCGGATACTCGCAAATTTTCAGGTTGATAGAGCCGGAGTTGCAGGATCATATTATTGCCCGGCACAAGCATACAAATTAAGTCCGGCAAACGGCAAAACGGGGATCGGGGGCTTGCAAATAGGGCTTCGTTGCGTTATATTAAAGTTACAGTAAATATAACCAATTGAGGTGTTGCCGTGTCCGCTCAAATATCCTATGACAAGACCCCCAGGTACACGGTCAAAGAGGTCGCCGAAAAGACCGGCCTCTCGACCTATACCGTCCGCTATTATGAAAACTCGGGGCTGATCCCCGGCGTGGACCGCACCGGCGGCAATATCCGCATGTTTTCCGACTACAATCTGGGCTGGCTGCGGTTGGTCCACTGTCTGCGCGCGACCGGCCTTGCCATTGACAAAATCCGGCATTATATCAAGCTTTGTTTTGAGGGCGACGCCACCATCCCTGAGCGCGCCGAGTTGATTTTTAAGCAGGAAAAAGTCCTGCGCGACCAGCTCGACGCCCTCAATAAGCAAATGGAGGTGCTGCAATACAAGAAGCAATACTATGAGCAGCTTTTGAAAAATCCGCAGGCGGGCCCGGATTGTCTCAACCCTTTGCGCCAAAAGGCTGAGCCGGGCATCACGCCGCAGAAATAATCTAGCTTTGCAGCGCCGCCGTCACGTCGGCGGCAATCAACTCGGGCGTCAGATGATACTGGCGATAAAGCTCGTCCAGGGGGATGCGGTCGGTGAACTCCTTGTCGCCGCCGAAGCTCAGGACTTTGACATCGCTCGCCCCGTAAAAACGCGCCACTTTTTCGCCGAAACCGCCGGATAAAATCCCGTCCTCCAGGGTGACGATGAGCTCATGATCGAGCTTCAAATCCGTCAACAGCTCCTGATCGACCTGAGAGTAAATCCGGGGGTTGATCACGGTGGCGTCAATCCCGCATTTTGTCAGCAAGGCTTGCACTTTTTGCCCTAGCGTGTAAAAATTGCCCAGGCCGAGGATGGCGACTTTTTGCCCCCGGCGGGTGATCGCAAATTTGCCGAGCAATGTTTCGTCAAAGGTCACCGTTTCTCCGTTGGAAATCACTTCGCGGGGGAGGCGGATTGCCACCGGATGCGCGGTTTGCCCGATCGACCAATTAAGCATGGCAAGGTACTCCTCCTTGGTCACCGGGGCGAGGCAGATTAGATTGGGGATGTTGCCCGTGAGCGACATGTCAAACGCGCCCGAGTGGGTCGCCGACGCGCCGGAGATGCCGCCCCAGTAAATCAGGATAGTGGCCGGATTGTTGTTGAGACAAAGATCCTGCATCAGTTGGTCATAGGTACGCTGGAGAAACGTTCCCAAAATCGCCAGCACCGGTTTGGCGCCGTTTTTGGCCAAGCCGGAGGCCAAAGCCACCGCGTGCTCCTCGGCGATGCCGACGTCGATGAATTGTTTGCCAGCTTTTTTACGGAAATCGATTCCCATTCCGACTGCGCCGGGGGTGGCCGGGTTGATCACCATCACCGTCGGGTCGCTTTTGATTTTTTGCAGCAAATAATTGGCGGTAATCGTGTTGTAGTTTTCGGTCGCGGCGGCGGGGGCGGCCGTGGCGGCGGCGGGAAGCCGCCAGTGTCCGGCCTCCTGATTGGCCTCGGCCCACGCATCGCCCTTGCCCTTAAAGGTATGGATATGCACCACCAGGGGGCGCACCGCATTTTTGGCTTGGACAAAGGCGGCAATCAGGGCGTCGATGTCGTTGCCGCTCTCGACGTAAAGATAGTCCAGACCGACAGTTTTGAAAAAGTTGTTGGCTGCCTTGCCTTTGCTCGCGCGGAGCTCGGCCAAATTGCGGTAGACGCCGCCATGGTTGGGGGCGATGGACATCTCGTTGTCATTGACGACGATCAAAAACTGGCTGTCGAGCATGGCGGCATTGTTGAGCCCCTCAAAGGCTTCGCCGCCGGTGAGCGAGCCGTCACCGATGACGGCGATGATTTTTTCGTCGCTGCCCTTGAGATCGCGCGCCATGACAAGCCCGAGCGCGAGACTCACCGAGGTCGAAGTGTGACCGACAAAAAACGAGTCGTGCAAACTTTCGGCGGGGGCGGTGTAGCCGGAGTAATCGTTATATTTGGCCGGGTCCAAAAAGCCGTCTTTGCGTCCGGTCAGGATTTTGTGGGGATAGCACTGGTGCGAAACATCCCAGACGATCCGGTCGCGCGGCGAGTCAAAGACGTAGTGCAGGGCAATCGCGGCCTCGACGATGCCGAGGTTGGAGCCCAAGTGCCCGCCGGTGGCATCGAGCTTTTTAAGGATGGCCGCGCGGATTTCCGCTGCGAGGTGCGGCAGCTCCGCTTGGGCGATATTTTTAAGGTCATCGGGACTGTTGACGGTATCTAAATAGTGTGTCATAGCTTACTCCAATCTTGTTATAGCTATTAATCAACATAACAGTTAGAGTAACTGTAAGTCAAGCGTGTTCCGAAAAAAATATCAAAAAAAGTTGAAATTTGTTGCCGAAACGAACATTAACCACGGTGGATTGGTTTTGCGCCGACAACATTTTGTATTGGCGTAAGTAGTATCCAAAGATGAATTAATATCGGTTTTGATGAAAAATATAATTTTTTTTGCAATTTTAATGTAAAGCAAACTTGACATTTTGTAAAAAATAGATTATAATATGTAATATAAACCAAACAAAAAGGAGAAAATTATGAGTGTACTGGAGCGGCAGGCGAGGTTTATGATTAACGTCATTGTCTGGACGATTTTTATTTATCTGGTAGTCGGAGGGTGCAGTCACTATCATCCGGGGGCGCTGACGGTCTTTGGTCTTTACGGTCTTTTGGGGTTAACTCAATTGATCGGTCGCCGCGAGCGGCTTGCCGGCAAAGTGATTTATGATGAGCGCGATTTGGCCATCGGGCGCAAGGCGACGGTAATCGGCTACTCGGTTTTTTGGGTGGTGTTTGTGGTGGCATTGATGTTGCCGCTTTTTTACTATGGCCCCGACGGTCAGATTACCATCCACCCGGCCATCTGTGCGGCGGTAATGATCAATGCGGCGGTTTCGATTATTTTTTTGACCCGCTCAATTGTTATTTTGGCGCTCTACCGCTGGGGGAATGGCAATGTCTGAAAAAGGAAATCTCACCAATCTCATCCGGCGGCTGCGCTTTGAGCACGGCGAAATGACTCAACAGGAGCTGGCCGACTTGACCGGCGTCACCCGCCAGACGATTATGGCGCTGGAGTCGGGCAAATACAATCCGTCATTGGAGTTGGCGTTTCGCATCGCCGGGGTGTTTCACGCTACAGTGGATCAAGTATTTCAATACGAAAAACTTGATTAGCCAAACCGTCATGGCGTGGCGATTTTGTCGCCGGATTTGATTTCGCCGTCGGACATGACGTTGTTGTAAAATTTGCCCGGATGGTTTTGGTCGCGGTCCTGTAACAGCAAAAAAGCGGGACCGTCGAGCTTGCGGCCGCGGCCGAAATATTCGTAGTCGGAAAATTTCTCGTTGGGGCGCGTCCGGCTCGGGCAGCGGTAGATGTCCAGGTCGGTCAAATAGTCGGTTTGATTGAGTGTCTGCAAATCGGGTGGGCAATATCCCTGATAATCGGCAGCATATTGTTGAATGAATTGATATATTTGCCGCAAGTCGTTTTGGCAGCAGATTCGCTTGGTGCGCTCGCGGGCGCGTCCGGTGCCGGGGATGTAGGCCACCAGCCACCAAAATGCCAAAAACAAATAGAGCATGGTCACGACTGCCTTTTTTTTGCCGTGCAGCCGGGGTGTTAACAACGCATAGACCGCCAAACCCAGCGACATCAGCAAAAAACAAAAGGCGAAAGTGTGTAAAAAGGACTCAAAGCCGAATGCGGTAAAATTTTCCCATTGATCGTATTGTTGCGGTGTCAGATAATGGTACAGTAGTTGCGGCTGGTTGCAGAGCGGCCACAACAGCGCCATTTGCACCCACCAAATAACGATGAGATAAAAAAACGGCGATAACAGTATTTTTTTGAGCAAAATTTTCATCACTCCTCCGTTACAAGTTTACCATATCCTCAAGTCGGAGTAATTGCAAGTTGTCGGGGCAAAAAAACGCGCTGCCAGTGAGATTGGCAGCGCGTCGGTTATGATTGACCGGTTATTGGGTATTCTTTTCCAGTGCTTTGAGGACGGCGCGTTTGCGCGGGTTGTCCTGCGAGGGCTGGAGGTGGTCCTTGTCGGGGCCCTCGTGCTCGAGGCTCCAGCCGCTCCACTCGCGGAAGGCATGGTACGTCCAGTCCCAGTTGTACTCCTCAAAAATGTCAATGTTGTCCTGTAAGTACTGCTGGGCATTGGGTGCCCAGGCGGCGGCGGAAAATTCGCCGACGTAAATCCGGGCGTTGTGCCGCAACTGAAATTCGCGTACATATTGGAGCGCCTGACGCAGCGCTTTTTTGTCCCAGTAAGTTTGGCCGATCTGGCCGGGGTAGGTGATGCCCGCCTCTTTGCCGACTTCGCCAAAGGTGTTGTAAACCCCCTGATGGGTGTATTGGCCGGGCATGTACATATGGACTTGATAAATCACGTTATCCATCTCCAGGGCGGGCAGATACCGGAACGTTTCCGGCGAGTCCCAGTTGTTGGACTCAATGATGATCACGCTCTGGGGGTCGATCTTGCGGACGGCTTCGGCGGCCATACGCTGTATGGTAAAATAATCGTACTTGGCCGGGCGCGTCTGCTCGGGCTCGTTAACGAGGTCGTAGCCCCAGATGGCGTCGTTGCCCTTGAAGCGCGTGGCGATCCGCTCCCAGACTTTGACAAAATGGTTGGCGTACTTGGTGTCAGAAAACATGCGCATGTTGCGCGCATCATCCCGGCCGCCGGGGGGAGAGTGCAAATCGATGATCATTTTGATGTTGTACTTTTTGGCCCAGACGGAGGCCTGCTCGATGTCGTCGAGCTTTTTGTCAAGCCATGCGTCGTACTCGTCCAGATTTTGATCGGTATTGGCTTTGCCCCAGTCGCGGGTGATTTGGCAGCGGATCAGATTGACGTGCCAGTCGGCCAAGGTTTTGAAATCATCCTCGGTGTATTTATGGGGCGACATCACGCCGCGCAAGGGGCCGACGGCGGCGACTTTGTCGGAGTACTTGATCTTGTAATCCGAGGGCTGCTTGGCAAACATTTGAAAGACTTTGAGGGTATTGAGGTCAAACTCGATTTGGCCGTAGCTGTCCTGCAACCCGAGGATCAATACCGCCTTGGCGGTTTTGGCCTCGGCGGTGATGGTCAGAGAGAGCTGCTTCCAGTCAAATTTGCCGTAAACGTCCGACGGGTGGCTCCAGCGCTCGATGCCGTTGCCGTCGAGGTAATTGAGCATAAACTTGCCGCCGTTCCACTTGCGTAAGGGCTGACTTACGTCGCCTTTGGCCTCAATGGTGAAGCACAAGGTTGAGTCGGCGTACTTGGTGAGATCCAATGGGAGGGTGACGACGTGCATCCCCTCGGTTTCGTTTTTCGGCACCGTAACGGTCAAAATTTTGCGGTTGCCGTCCGTTTTGATTGACGAATACTGGTTCAATTTCCAATCGGCATTGGCAAAGTCAAAACCGGCCAGGGGCTCGGGGAGCTCCGGTTCGGCCGCGGGGCACCAGAGGGCGGCAAACAAGGTGCCGGCGGTCAACAATTTTTTCCACAATTTCATGCAAATCACTCCTTATCGTTAAATCATTGGTTGCGGCACTTACTCAAAAGAACCTACGCTGTTTCGGAAAAAGTAGCCGTTGGCGTCGGTGTTGACGTTGGGGATGGACGACTCGGTCATGGCATCGGTGTGGCCGTCAACAAAGGTCACATTGCTGCCCTTGGCGCCCAGATGCCGCCAGACGTTGGTGCCGTCGGTCATTGAGTATTTGCTGTTATACGAGGGATCCGGCCAACTGGCTTTGCGGGAAATATCGGCGATCATCGAGCGCTTGGATGGATTTTTGATCTTGCCGACTTTGACCAAGCTGATCGGGTTGTCAATTCCCGGCCGCGAAGCCGAGGCATAGCCTCGCTGGTTAATCCCGTAATGGATGGACTCGGTCGAGGGGGTGTAGTCAAAACTGCTGGGGCAAAAATAGACGCCGCGCGGACGGTATTTGCCGCTGAAGTATTGCATAAATGCATTGTCAACAACCGCTATCCCCGGGTTGCTGTAGGGTAAAAGCACATCCTGCCATTTGCCGGAGTAGGTATTGCTGATATTGCCATTGGCGTTGGGGGTGATGTCCTTGTTGTCGGTGGAGTAAAATTGCAAATAGGAGCCGGTCTGCCGCAGATTGCTGGCGCATTTGGTGTCTTTGGCCTTGTCGCGGGCTTTGTTGAGAGCGGGGAGCAGCATTCCGGCCAAAATCGCGATGATCGCAATTACCACCAGAAGCTCGATCAGGGTAAATTTTTGTGTTTTCATAACTTCCTCCGTTATTGTTTTTTCGGGTTGCTTCATTTTCATATTTACCATTGCTGCGGCCAATACCAGTCATCCAGCCAATCGGGTTGGATCTCGATGCGGCGTCTTTCCCACTCCGTGCGCGGTAAAAATGCGGTGCGGATCTTTTGTTCGCCGATTTCTCCCGGCTGCTCAATCATTTGGATCAATTTGTCACAGGCGGATTTGACAAAATTGTGATTGCAGTAATTGACTGCGCCGAGGTAATTTGAGTAATCCGTCAGGGTATTGAGCACACCCGACTGTACCATACAGCAGGGACGGTAATCAATCTTGTGACCGGCATAATACCGGAACATCCGCTCCGACACATTGATGCCCTCCATAAAAATAATGCCGTCCGGACGCTCTTTGGCCAGTTGCTCAAAGATACCCGGCAATGCGGTATAGGAGGGGTAAACCGCCCGGTATGCTTCGAGATTTTGACTTGCCGCGTACTCGTAAAAGAGGTCAAAGCGCTCCGAGCAGGTTGACTCGACCAAGGCTACTTTTTGGCATCCCGCTTTGCGGAATTCGGCAACAGCATCCTTGAAACTCTCCGTGTCATCATAATAAATCGAGTGAAACATGCTGCTTTTTTGGTGCAGCAAAATCGGATACTTTTCCGCCGCCAGCCGACCGGCGATTTCACTGGTTTGATCCAAAAAGAGCTCGTAATAAATGGCGTCCACCTGTTGGGCGAGCATATCGCCCAAGGCTTGCTGCTCCTCATGTTGATCGTAATTGGTAATCCCCAGCAACAATCGGTAGCCGCGCGCTTTGAGCTCATTCATCATTGCCTGCGCCAAATGCGCCTGATGGGGCTGGGTGATCGCCCCCAGCAGCATGCCGATGGCGCGGCTTTTGCCGCTGCGCAGTGACCGCGCGGCCTCATTGCGGCGGTACCCGAGCGCCTTGACTGCTTCGTCAATCCTTTTTTGCGTCGTCGCCGCCACCCGGGTGGTATCGGGGTGACCGAGATAAAAGGAAACCAGCGAGGAGGAAACTCCCGCGTGTTTCGCAATGTCTTTTAAGGTCACCGGCATATTCGCAAAGCCCTGTTTGGGTTATGGTGTTGTATCGTTACAACATATTATACTATATTCCTCTCTTTTTGTCAAGAGCCTGCCTGAGAAATTATCATTTTTTTGCAATATTTTGCTGTTAAGACTCCCTGAGTTGATGATGTCGGGGTAAAAATGCCCGGAGAGAAGATTATACCCAAAACAGTCGTGCATAAAAATGACGGTAAAAGTACTGTTAAAACACCGGATTTGAGCTTGCAATTTACAAATAATTGGTTATATTAAGTTGTCAAAGCAATCCTTACAATCACCACGGGCGCAAAGACGATGACGCAATACAAACGGCTGCAGGACATTTTAAAGTATCTTGAGATCAACGGGCAACTGAGCGTGGAGACGGCGGTCGGGGTATTTCATGCCAGTCCGGCCACCATTCGCCGCGATTTTTTGCACCTCGAGGCCGAGGGGCTGGCCGAAAAAGTGCGCGGCGGTTTGCGCCGCCGGGCAGCCGACCGCGGCAAGATGACGCCGTTTTGGCTGCGCGAGGAGCATTATTTTGCTGAAAAAGAGGCGATTGCGCGCGCCGCCGCCGGGTTGCTTGCCGACGGCGACTCGGTGATGATTGACGGCGGCACCTCGACCTATCATTTGGCCCACTTTTTGAGCAGTCACGCCATCCGGGTGATTACCAACTCATTGCGCATCGCCGCCTTTTTGGCCGATCAACCCTATGGCTCGAGCCGGATCAATGAGGTGATTGTGAGCGGCGGGACACTTTATCCGAGCTCATTTTTACTGACCGGGCGGCAGACTCGCGACGCGTTGCGCCAATATTATGCCAACATCGGCTTTTTGTCGGTGGGCGGGATCGCCGCCGACGGGATTACCAACACCAATGAGAGCGTGATCGACAGCGAGCAAATCATCATTGCCAACAGCAGCAAAGTGGTGGTCCTTGCCGACCACAGCAAACTCGGGCGACATGCAATGTGTCAGGTGGCCGGTTTGGATGATATCGACCTTTTGATCACCGACGAGCACCCCGATTCGGCCGCAACCGTCCAAGATTTGCGGCAGGCTGGGCTGGCGGTCATGACGGTGACGGTCAGCCGAAATGACGGTGAAGCGCGCTGAGCGACTCCTCGAGTATCTTGCCCAAATCTTTGTCGGTGTAGTCGCGCCCGGTTTTGGGCCCGGAGATCTCCAGATACCCGGTGACATCCGCAACCGGCCAAACTGACGCCGGAGCAAAAATCAGCTCTCTTAGCTTTGACAGATCGACAATCCCCCGTTGGCTCTCCTCCGGGCCGAAGCCGAAAGTGGAGTTGAAATATTGGTCGGTATTTTTAAAGTGAAACTCCGCCATGTACGGAATGCCGAGGGCAAAAAGCTCCACATTACCGGCCGTGATCTTGCGGTTTTCGTCGGCCAGGCCGTGCGAAATGTCGCCGCATAGGTACACGGGGACGGTGCTTTGGGGGCTTTGCCGGTGATAATCGTTGAGAAAGGTTATCATACGGATGATTTCCTCCGGTGTTGACGGCGGCTCGGCCAAACAGGACATCGGTTCAATCGTCACTCCTTTTAAATCAAGAGTTTTGCCGTATGCCATGAGTTCGGTGATGTGTCTTAGATAACAGTCAATCCCGGCGGCCTTGGCCGTCATCCGGTCGCGGTAAACCGCACCGGGGTTGGAGCCGACATAGTCGGCGCCCAGCAGCGAGCCGATCTCCAAAAAACGCGCATAATTGCGGTGCGCCACCATCTCCATATCCGGGTCGCCGGTGAAAAATCCACCCAATTCGCGGTGGGCCGTAAAACAGCTTTTGATCCGGATGCCATGGTCGGCCGCGCGCTGCCGGAGTTTGGAAAAATAACGGTCGGGGAGGTGGTAAATCTCCATAAAGGAGCCGAATTGCAAATACTTGATGCTGTTGCGCTCCATCAGCTCAAAGAGCCAGTCAAAGCTGTAGCGGTACTCCACGGGATCGCTTTTGATGCCGAGTGTAAAATTCATAATGACCCTCGCTGACAGTTAAAAATTACTTTGCAAAAAAAGTCTTTGCCGCCGGTCATTTGGGCAAATATTTGCGCTCCTTGGGCGAGGTTGGCCTCGTGGCTGATGAGCGGCTTGAGCTGTAAATCGCGTCCGGTATGGGCAAGTACCTCCACCCAGTCCTCGGCGATTTTGGAGTTCCAAGCGCCCAGGAGCCGCAGCTCTTTGCGCAAAATCTGCGAGTAGGTTTTGGGCTCAATCGTCCACGCGTTGGCAGCGTTGCCGATGAGCAGCAGTTGCCCGGCGCGGGCGGTGGCGGCAATGGCTTGTTCGCGGGTTTGGGCGATGCCGCAGGCCTCGACTGTGATCGGGAAGCCGTGTTTGACCGCAGCGGCAAATTGGGACGAGCCGGGGTCGAGCGGGATAAAGCCGAGTTGGCGGGCGAGCTGGTGCTTGGCCGGGTCAATGTCGACAATATTGATTTCGCCGCACCCCCCAATGCGCAGCCACTGGGCGGCCAGAATGCCGATCGGGCCGCCGCCAAAGATTAATGCCGCGTCGCCGGGACGGATCGCAAGCTTGGCGACGCCGTGATGGGCGACCGCCGCCGGTTCGGTCATCGCCGCCTCGGCCATCGTGACACCGGCGGGGACCGGCACCAAATTGTGCTCGGGAGCCATGACGAACTCGGCAAAGCCGCCGTCGCGCCGCGAGCCCAGATAGTCGTAATTTTCGCACAATTGGTAATCCCCGGCAAGGCACGCCGGGCAGGATTGGCAGTTTAACAGGGGGTAAACCGCCACGCGGTCGCCGATTTTGAATTTGCCGGCGGTTCCGGCGGGCAATTCAGCCACCGTCCCGGCAAACTCGTGTCCCATCACCAGCGGGTAATGATAGGCTCCGCTGCGAAAGGCGCGGCCCAAATCCGAGCCGCAGACCCCGGAGGCGTCAACCCGGATTTTGACCCAGCCGGGGGTGACGGCAAGCTCGTGATCTTGATACTCCAACTGACCGTTTCGGGTTAATACCAATGCTTTCATGATACATTACCTCACGCATTGGGCAACACGACGGTTTTTAACCCGGCGCGCGACTCGTGGTAGGTAAAGGCTTCGTTGATTTCCGACAAGGGAAAGGTCCGCGAAATGTAGTTGGCCGCGTTGACCGCCTTGTCGGCGATGAGTCTGACCGCTTTTTGGTGGTGACGCGGCAGCGAGCCGTGGCTCCCCATCACGAAGCATTCTTTGTAATGAATGAGATTGGAGTCGAGCATCAGGAGCGGCTGATTTTTGAGCCCGCCAAAGAGGTTGACATAGCCGCGGTGGGCGACCATTTTGATCGCGTCCTCGTGGGCCTTGACCGTCCCTGCGGTGGTGATGACGACATCGGCGCCGCGACCGTTGGTTTCGCGCATCACGGTCTCGACCAGATCCTCGTTTTCGGTCGCGATAAAACGGGCGGAGGGGAGAAATTGTTGCGCCAGATCAAGGCGTTTTAAGGAGCGCTGCGCCGCAAACACTTGCGAAGCTCCGAAAACTTTGGACAATTCAAGCATCATGCAGCCGATGGGGCCCAAACCGATCACGCACAAACTTTTTCCCAAACTCATTTGCGCCAACTCCAACCCGTTGATCGCACAGGCCAAGGGTTCGGCCAAAGCGGCCTCCGGGTAGCTCAAATGATCCGGCATCAAGGTCACCGGCCCGTAATTAAGCGTGGTTTCGTTAAGTACCATCAATTGTTGAAAGCCGCCGGCAAATTGGTAGCCCAAGGCGTAATTGATGGCGCAATTGGTCCCCATCCCGTTGATGCACCACTCGCAAACCCCGCAAGGAACGTCCGCCCCCAAGGCAATGCGGTCGCCGACTTTGACCTTGGTGACCAATTTGCCCGCGGCGACGATTTCCCCGGCGATTTCGTGGCCGATCACCGCCGGGTATTTTACCCGGTCGTTGCCGTAGTGGTAAATCCGCAAATCCGAGCCGCAGACGGCACAGGCATGGACTTTGAGGATGGCTTCCTTGTCGCCGCATACCGGCGCGGGGCGCTCCTCGACGGCCAATTGATTGAGTCCCTTTAAAATCGCAGCTTTCATGATTATTTTTCCTTGATTTTGGAGATTAAATGATTTATATAATATCAATATAATCATAAAATGATCATATTTCAAATTAAAAATCATAAATAATCATAAAATGATTTAAAATAAATCATTGAGATTGCGAACAAAAAAAAGCTCCGGCAAAAACTTGCCGGAGCCGGAGTGAGTAATGTTTACTCGGTGATGTCGTCCTCGACCTGACCGTTGTCGTTGGGGTCGACTTGACGCGCGGCAAGGTCAATAAAGAGTCGCCGGGTGTCGATGATTCCGCCGGTCATAAACCAGACGGTCGAGATGAGGCCGATGCAGCCGGGGACGATAAGGGAAACAATAAAGAAGTAATTGTTCCACCAACTGTTGGGCCAGGGGCTGAAGTAGTTCCAGATGACTACGGCCACAAAGGTGCCGAGGAGCTGGTAGACGATGGTGTAGCCAAAGAGCGCCCAGGCGATCGCTTTGTCGCCGGTGGTGTACTCGGAGTTGATCCCGATCAATTTGGAGAACACGTTTTTGAGCGTCCAGGGCTCTTTGACCAACGCCGGGCCGTCGCTGTACTTGCCGCGGTGCAGCAGTTTGTCGAGGTCATAGGGCTTATAGGTCAAATAGGAGCCGATGATGTAACTACCGATGGACAGCATCATCGAGATAAAGAAAATCTCAAAGGAGTTGATCGGGAATTTCACGGGATCCATTTCCCAGTGGACCCACGGCTCCAGAGGCGAGCTTACCGTAATCAGGAAGGTGTTGAGCGGGGTGACCCAGCCCGTCGACTCTAAAAACGGATAGATGTGCAGTGCCCACTGACGCTGGAAAATTAAGCCCAGCAACGAAGTACCCGAGCCGAAAATGATCGCGCACCACGCCCCCGTCAGGTTGCCGAAACGGGTGTAGAGGCCGAAAATCATGATCGGACCCGCACCACCCAGCCACAAGGCGCACATAATCGTGACAAACATGTTGATGTAGTCCAATTGCGAGAAAAACAAGGCTACGATCAAAAAGAAGATAGCCACGCCGAGTGAAGTAAAGCGCAACAGCCGCAAATGCTCTTTGCTGGTCAAGCGCCGTTTGTAAAAGGGCAGGATCATGTCTTGCACGATGCAACCGGTGGCGTTAAAGATACGCGCATCGTCGGTTGAAATCAACAGCATGACCATCAGGAGGCAAAATACCCCGGTAAGCCCCACCGGCAGAATGTTGCTCAAGACCACTGGCATCATCATTTGCTGATACAGTGTGCGGTATTGCTGGAATGCATAACGGCCCTCGGGCGAGTCGCCGAGCGCTTCGCGGACCGTGTCAAAATAACGGGTGTCAAGATTTTGCTTTTGCGAGAGCTTGGGGCTGGTGCCGATCACATGTTGGTCCTCGGGCAAAGCACGGACTTTGTCGATGACTTTTTCGTAAGTGGCTTTGTCGGCGACAACGCCGGAGAGTACCCGGTCGGAGAGCTGTTGGCGCAACTCGTTGTTGGTGACTTTAAAGTTGTTCTTTTCATCATGCTTGGCGAAGTTGCCGCTGTTCATGAATACGATCACCACGATGGCAACCAAAAGGATCATGATAAAGGCGAAACCGTTACGCCAGGAGCCGAGAATCCCGGCCATTTTTTGCTCGTGCGGAGTGCGTCCGGCGTTGCTGGTGTCGTTGCCGATCCAGCTGGCGCGGTTCATAATCGTACTCGTGACGGTGACCAGCAAGGCGAACATGTTAAAGTCGCGCAGCTGCGAAACGTCATACGGGTTCATAAAGCTTTGGTGCTCGGTACGGTCCCAGAGGATCGGCGAAATGTCGACGTTCCACGAGAATTTGAGCAAAATAAAGCCGACAATCATCACAAAGATCGGGTAGGCGAGCAGCATCTGGACGCTGTCGGTGATCAAAAGAGAAATACGTCCGGCCGGCCAAATGAGCAGCATAGCCAGCGTGAGGCACATCGTCACCACGATCGCGTAGCACGGCAGCCCGATGCCGAAAATCATGATTTTATGCGGCAAGCCGAGGTAATAAATAAAGAAGTTGGCGGCAATCGCCGGTCCGATGGCGTTGGTCACCATTTCGGAGATGGTACTCACGGCGGCGGTGACGATACGGAAGGTCTTGCTGCCGTAACGCAACTCGATGAATTGCCCCTTGGACAAACTGCGCGTTTCGCGCCAGCGGTAGGTGCAATAACCGGTCAAAGCCAAGACAATCCCGATGGGGGCAATGATATTGCTCCAAAAGCTGATGCCGAACCCGGTCTGATAATTTTGCTCGCTCCCCGCGACCAGGGTGATGACCGACAGCCCGGAGGCCAGGTCGCCCACTGAGATCACATAGCGTCCGCATACCCGCCCGGCGGCCAAAAAGTCCACCGCGCTGCGGGCGAATCGACCGGAGTAAAAGGCCGTCCAGATGATCCCGGCCAGCGGAATCAGTACGATGAGCCAATCAATCCAACTCATGAAATTCTCTCCTCTTGTTTTTTGTTAACTGTTTATTTGTGGTTATGGATTTCAAACAAAAATAAAAAAGGCCATGCGGACAAAGTCGTTGCCCAAACAAAACATTGTTTGTTTCGGCAGCGGCTTGCCCCGCATGGCGTTTTAAACAAAATGGTTATTCAACTTCTCCGCATCCGTCGCTTGAGATTAAAAAATATGTTTTAATCTACACCCGCAACCGGACAATGTCAAGTAAAAAAACGGACAAAACGACGATCTTTTCTCATCTTTTTTTAACAAAAAATGTTCATCAAACCGCCCGGGGCGTTTTTTTACCAGTGCTGATAACGATACGGGTCGTCATTGGCGAGGACATCGTTAACATAATAGGATTGGGGGTAACGGTTTTTGCCGCCGCCCTGCTCAAGATAATCAAGCAGCGGACTCTCGGAGCGGATGCCCTGATCGGTCAAAAGCGTCCGCAGCGTCCGGTACATTTTTAGTTTGGTCAGCCGCAAGTGGACTTTGCTTTGGTCATCGATCAAATCCGGGCGGATCTGGAAATAAATTTTGCCGTCAATTTGGGTCAATACCGGAGAGTCGCCGGGCAAGAGCGGTATTTCGAGTTCGCCACGGCAATACAAATCGCCCGAGTTGATTGCCGCAAAGGCGGGATTCGCGGAGGAAAACACGCAGTTGGAGTATTTCCCCATTTGGGTTGCCTTGGTCGTACGTCCGACGTTGACGGCGGCTTCAGCGGAGCCGCAGCTCACGGTTTTGCCTGCCGGGTCGGCAGGGACATGGAGCAGATTTAAGAGTTTGGCGGCATCGTCGTCGAGGCCGTTGGCACCGGTCAGCTTGGCCGCGGGTGTATTTTCGAGGTACTTGACCAGCTGATTGGCAAGCAACAGCCCGGCCGGATCGGCGGCGGTGCGGCCGCTGAGATCATATTGACAAAAGAGAATGCGGCCGTTGCCGTCAAAAAATTCGAGCAACGGCGTATATTGGAGATCAAAGCCGCACTCAGCGAGCGGCCGAAAGTTGCCGATATGGGGTTTCTCAATAACTACACTCGCGACCGCGTTGGTGTTCCCCCATTTCCATACGTGTTTATTTTTGAACCCGTGAAAATCAACCATCGCCTGCGGCGCCATGCCGTAGGGGAATTCGCTGTAATACAGCGGAAACGCTTCCAGTAAAGTTGAGTTTCCGCGCCAAAAAGCAAGCGCGTTGTCGGGGATGTCCTTGAGCGCCGGGTGACTCATGGTCTGCCAGCTCTGACGCGGCGCCGGGTCGGCGGTGCGGAAGCCGAAGCGGTCGCGCAGTGTTTGCGTCGTTTGCTCCAACACGAGGAGATTGAGCCCGTTTTTGACTTTGGCGGCGAGGCCCGGAAAATTCTGGTCTTTGACGCTCTCGCGGCCGAAAATTAAAACTTTGGCATCGGCGGGAAGTTGGCCGGGATCGGTGACCGGGGTAAATTTGACTTGCGCAAGGTTGAGCATTGCAGCGCTCAAATTGGCCGGGTCATAAAGATAAGCACTTTGGGCATTGGGCGAAGGCGGCGGCAAAACGGCAAAAGCAACGCGGTCGGTGCGCAGCGCTTCGCCGTCGGCAAAGAAATCGACCGACAGCAACAATTGACCTCGGGTGAAGTCGTTTGGCAGATCAAATTTCCAGCCTTGGCGCATGACCTCGCCGGGCGGCACCGTGAGCGTGATTTCACCTTTGGCCAATTGGCCGAGCGACCATTTGCCGATGATGGTTCGCGTTTGATTGGTGTCGTTGATCCCGACAAAGGTGCGGCGGACGGTTTCGCCGGGCCGGAAATTGCTCTCCGCGGCGGTCGGATGCTCAGGAGGACCGGCGACAAAGGCGTATACGGGAGCGTAGCACTCTTTGATCGCGTCATACAACGGTGTCCGGTGCATGTACTTTTGGATATAATCGTCGTTAAACGAAAAAGCCGAGCCGGGGATGCCGATGTCGGGGTGAATGCCCGGTGTTTGCAGCTTTGTCCAGTCGGTCGGGCGCAAAAAATAATCTTTAACGGGGCGGGCGCCCGGGTTGTACGCGATCAGCTGCGGATCAAAGGGAATGGTGCCCGACAGCTCCTGCATGCGGAAATACGGCACCAGCGCACGGATGCGCGCCGCCTGGGTGGTGATGAAATTTTGCTCAATCACCGGCTCGTTGCGGTCGTTGTCATAAAAGAAGCCGTGGGTGTAGCGGGGGAGGCGGCCTTCCTCTTTAAGTTGGGAAATTTGATCGACATGAGCGGCGTATTTTTGCGTTGCGGGCCACAAATCGTAGGCTTTTTCGCCAAGGGTGATGGCACTGTACTCCATCGGCATGGGTTGCATTGTGTCAAACGGGATATTGCGCTCGCCGGGGTGCGGGGTATTGGTGCGGTGAGCGGTGAAGCTTGCCGTCCACGGGATGCCCCATTCGGCGTAAAAGAGTGGCTTGCTGCCGTCTTTGACCCATGCGCTCAAATGTTCGCGCTGCTCCATCTCCTCGTCAAAACCGTAATAAGGGTACACCGAGATTATTTTACCGATGCTGCCGCCCCCCAGATGGGTGACGATGCGGCTGGAGTCCAGATTGCTGATGTAGTCATCGGTGAGCATGGTACCGAGTTTGACTTTGTTCCAAAAGTCGGTTTTGGTCGGGGGGTACTGATCGGCGCCGGTAAAATTGGCCGGATTGAGCGACTCAATGTAGTGTGCCGTCCCCTGATCGGTGGCCCAAAATAGAATTGACGGATGATTGTACCATTTGCGGACGATGGTGCCGACTGTTTTTTTCCAATTTTGCCAGGCTTGGAAATCCGCTTCCTGCGCCCGGATGCGCGGGAGCTGAAACATGATCGGCATCCCGGCGCGGTCGGCGGCGCGAACCATGCTGTCGAGGTAGTAGCTTAACCGTGAATTGTAATCATAAATCGAGAATTTGATCAGGTTAAAGCCGCCGTTGCGCATATTTTTGATGAAATCATTGACCGCCTCATCCGAGGTGTTGGCAAAACTGCGGCCATATTCGCGGTAATATTCGCCGTTAAAATGCACCTTGCGGCCGTTGAGCATGAAATATTTGCCCTCGGTGTAAAATTCGCGGAATCCGAAAATCTGCCCCAATCCGGCATCAACTGTTACGCCGTCCTTGGTCTTGAGTGTCAGGTGCATAGTGTAGCAATTGCCCGCGTCAATGTCCCAGTATACCGGGTCGGCCCACGGCCAGACAAATGTGATTTCGCCGCCGGTTGTCGCTGCCGGATCAAAAACCGGAGAGTGAAATACTTTGTCCGGCTGCCCGGCAAGGCTGAATTTAGCCTCGACAAAATATTGCGTGTCCGGTTTTAAATCCTTGAAGGCGATTTTGGCGGTGAGGTTGTGACTGCGAAAAGAAGGGATCAGCGTACTTTGGACGATTTGGGTGCCGGTGCCGCGGGACTCCAAGGTGACATCCCCGGCGAGTCCGCGCGGGCCGCTGCCGGCGGCGATGCCGGGGGTAAATACCCGTACCGTGAGAGTGTTGACTTGGTCAAATTTGACGAGATTGGTAATGTTGGTGACTCCTCCCGGCCAAAAGAGTTCGCCCGCGTATCGGCGGTTGACATAAATTTTGCAACGCTGCTCGACATCGCGCAGATTGACAAAAATTTCCCGGTTTTGCCAAGCGGCGGGGACGGTAAAGGTACGCTCATACCAGGCGTCTTTGACTTGATCAAAGCCGATTTCCTGACCGAGGTTAAAATTGCGGTAGTGCCAGTTGCCGCGATCCGGATCAATTTTGCCCAACACCTCCTGCCAGCCGGGCGCGGAAAAAGGGATAAACGCGTACGGATTGTGCCCCCAACGATGGCTGGCCGGCCAACCGCCCGGGACTTTGAGGTAGCCCCATGCGCTGTTGTCGCGGGGGAGCTCTTGACCGTCGTCGGTCCAGACCGGACGAAATTTCCAAAGCCCGTTGAGGTAAATTTCGCCGCGGGTGGCGGTTTCACTTTGCTCGGCATTGGCGAGCGCCCAGTCGGCCACGACTCCGGCCGGTAAAATGGCGTCGGTCAAGTCTTTGGGGGGAGTCAGCGGTGACTCGACGGTCGCCGGAAGGGCCGGTTTGGTCGCCGCCGCGGGAGTGTTTGCCGCCGGCCGGCCGGCTCCTTTTTGCGCTTTTTGCAACAGCTCGACTTCGGCTGGGAGCGAGGAGGATTGCGCCGCCGGTTTGGCCGGGGCGGTGGCGGGATCGGCCGCCTCGAGGTTTTCGAAGTAAACTGTCCCGGTGGCGGGTGCATTTTCGCTGGTCAGGACCAGCGCGACAGCGCGCACGGGAAGATCGATTTCACCATTTTTATCACCGCCCCATTTGGTCGCGTATTTGAGTTCTCCGGTTGGAAATACCAAGGTTTTCCACTCTCCGTTGCCGGAGTATTTGGTCGTCCATTGAAATGTTTCAGCGTTGGCATCACGCAGCCGCAATGAGACGGTGAGCGGGTGGTCCGCCTTGACCAAAAGGGTGATTTGTTTGGGAATTGCGGTCAGCTCGAGGGTACGGCTGAACTCTGCCGCGCTTTTAGCCTCAGGGAGAGTGTAGTTGATTTTTGCCGTATAGCCGCCGGTGTGGATAACATCGTTGCTGACGGCAAAGTCGGCGGCGGCGCCGTCGGCGAAAAAGCCTTTTTTCCAGTCTTTGGCGGCCGGATTTTCAAACCCGTCCAAGAGTCCGGCCGGCAGTGTAGGCAACCCGCAAAACAAATTGAGCGCGGTTAAGATAGCAGCTAAATAACGCATGAGATATCATTTCCTTTTTGATTTTGAGTCAACGTATTCCAAAAGGTTTGCACCCGGATAATCTCCTTGGGGTTTTTGATGTTCACCTCAAAACCGACGCTGTAACGGTAATTTACCCTCAGGAGCTCCCGGATGATTTGCGGCCAGTCCACCGTGCCCAGATCGGGGAGCAGATGCTCGTCGCTGTCGGGGGTGCTGGGGACGAAGCCTTGGTCCGGCAGCCCGGCCGGCCGGCCGTGATTGTCGTGAAAATGAGTGGCAAAAAGTTTTTTCCCCATCATTTTGATCCATTGACCGCAGTCCTCGCCGAATACGTGCGCATGACCGCTGTCCATACAATACCCCAGATTGTCCTTGTTTGCAAGCGCAATCAATTCGGAAAGCGCCCGCATGTCGGCAGCAGCCTCAAAGCGTCCCAGATTTTCGAGCGCAAGATTGATCCCGTGCCGTGCCGCCGTGTCTGCCATATCAGCCAGGTTGGCGGCCATGGTCGCCATGACGGCTTCGCGGCCGTGACGTTGGCACCAAAGCTCAAACAAGGCATAATCTTCGCGCGCCGATTTTCCGCTGATTTTGAGCGCCGGATGGATGACCAGCGCTTCGGGGCGCAGGAGTGCGCATACTTCGACGGTTTGTTGCATGATTTCCCGGATATGATTTTGGCTCTTGCCCGGCTCCTCCATATTTTTTTGGATAAGATGGATGGAACTTACGGTCATTTGACAAACCTTGAGCATGGCGGAAAATTCTCTGACCCAGTCTGCCATGTCAAAGTCGGCTTTTTCGATGAACTGAATGGAGCCGGTCATCACCGAACGCACGTTTTGTGATTGCAGCATTTGGAGTTTTGCCGCAATGTTTGTCGCGGTTTCGCGATGCAGCATTTGGCCGTCCCAAGTGATGAAATCACAGGGAAACGATAAGTTGCAATTGCATTGTTTCATCGCGTTTGCTCCAAATAGTCGGCCACATCGCCGAAATTGCGGACGCCGCGGATTCCCGGCGCGACTTGAGTGTCGTGCATCAAAAAAGTGAGGGGAATTCCTGCTTGCCGGGGGATCGCCGCATCGTCGCGCAGGTTGTCGCCGACCACCGCCAGTGTCGCCGGGTCAAGCTTGAGTTCGGCAATGACCCGTTGCCAGTAAATTTCCTCCCATTTCATTGCCTTGACTTCGGAGCAGCCAAAAAAACGGTCGATGCAAGCTGCCGGGTCGTTGAGTCCGGCCAGTCGCAGTTTGTGCAAAATCCCCGAGTAACCGTTGTTGCTGGTGATGCATAACTTTATATTGAGGCGGCGCAGCCGCTCAAGGTTGCGGCCCAAATCAGCGTCAACCGGCTCCAGAATCTTTTGCTCCGCCGCCAAAGCATAAGACCAGAAGTCATCGGGTGAAATTCCGAGCTCATGCATAAAATCTTCCCACACCCACCAGCGGATATTATTTTTGACTTTGATGACGGCCTGCTCAAAATCGGTCGGACTCATTTGGTTTTGAGTAGTGGCGTAGTCTTTGAGCACCCAAAACAAACTGCCGGTATCGTGAATGCCCTGATAAGTATCCGCAAAGCGGATCACGGTATTGTCAATATCGATCAAAAGGGCGCGGACGTTCATTTTTTGTATTCCGATACTTTGGCTGTGACGGTATTGTAGCTTGCGGCATTCACATGGCCGTCAAAATAAACCTGGCTCAAGGCCTGATCGCCCTGATGGGAGAAGCGGATCGAGTCATTGGTCGAGGGAAGCGGCCAGCCGCTCAGATAGGAGTTAAAGTAATTGTACCCCGGCTTGGTGTCGGCAAAAAATACTTTGCGCGCCGGAGTCTTTATTTGTTTAAAGCTCATATTGGCATAGACTTGACTTACTCCGTAATCGCCGACGCCGTAACTCGGGTTGGCGGTCCGGTCACCGGGGCATTTGATGACGCTGGGACGGGTGTTGGCCACGGTGGTGTTGTTTTTGGGCATCAAATTGAGGTAACTTTGCAGCAGCACATACCATGCCCCGGCTTTGTTGTAACCGTAATCGGTGCCGTCAAGTTTGGTAAAGGGGATCATGGCTCGGTTGTTGTCGCCGTACATGATAGCGGCGGTGCCGATGCTCTTAAGGTTGCCGAGACAGGCGGTTTGTTTGGCTTTGTCGCGCGCTTTGTTGAGAGCGGGCAGCAGCATGGATGCCAAAATGGCGATGATGGCAATCACCACCAGTAGCTCAATCAATGTAAAAAAGCTTTTTGATCTTGTCGATTTAACCCGACTGTTGACAGATAATTTCATCATTTCCTCCGGTTTTGGTAATTTACTTTACAGTTAAAGTATACCACAAAACCATGCTTTTGTCAAGAGTAAAAATCAAAAACAAATCAAATTTTTACATGATTGATAAGAAACAGGGCAAATTTGGACGGCCCTGCCCAGACCGTCCATATCGGGCCTGCTTGTTTATTGGGCAGATTGGTCTTTGGGCTGCTTAAAATCGGCGATTGCTTTGGCGGCGCAATCGCGCAAAAAGGCGGCATCCTCCGGCGTCAGACCCTCGGGGGCATAGGTAATCTGGCGCGGATCTTTGTGAAAGAGAAAGGCAAACCAGACGCAGGACTGCAAATAGCAGCCACGGCTGTTGAGATGGATCAAATCATAATTGGCGGTTTGGACACCCTCTTTGTTTTTGCCCCAATTGATATCCGTATGCAGCGAGCCGGGGATTGCCGCCGGGCGCTCGGGGTATTTCAAACCGGTGAGGTCGGCGCGCCGGTCGGGCTTGACAAACTTGGGGTTTTGAGTGTCCAAGGCCAGCTTGACCGCCTTGCCGGAGGGGATGACCAAAAGGTTGTATTTTTTGCCGTAAATATCGTAACTTTTAAAAATACCGTCAAACATTTTATCGGGGGTCAATTCGCCGTTGTCAAAAAGACGGTGGTCGTCGCGGTAGGCCCACGTCATTTGCAGCACAATTTGGGCCGAGGGCGCATATTTGCGGACATAGGCGATCAAATCGCCGAGATAGGGCTCAAAGGATTCGGACTTGAAACTCTGGTGTGAAACTTGCTGCAAGGTGACGATGTCCCACTTGTCCGACTCCAGCTTTTCTTTTAAGGTAAATTTGTTGGCGTAGGGTTTGTAGTTGGGGTCGGCCTCCGCTTTGCCGATCTCCTCCCAGTGACGCTGCAGCGAGCAGCCGCCGATGTTGGCACGGTCAAGCTTGAGCTTGCAATCCGGTGTCGAAGCGGCGATTTTGGGGAGATCGCGGAATACACTGTCGGCAAAGCTGTTGCCGATGGTAAGGACTTTGAGCTCTTCGCCGGCGGTGACGGCAAATGTCGTCAACAGCAACGCGGCCAATGACAGAAACTTTTTCAAAATAACCTCCTCAATAATATGGTTGGGTAAAACAATTCAGCGGCCGACCTTGGCGCAGGAGCCGCGCTGTGAAATTTCGCTCAATAGACACTGCGATGGTTGCGGCTCGTTGCCGGAGTTGATTTTGGCAATCAGCATGGCGGCGGCCAGACGGCCGAGATCGTAGCGATTCATGCTCAAATGGTCGAGCCGGGTAAAAAAACGGCTGCTTGTATAATGCATGTCGAGCGTCAGGACACTCAAATCGGCGGGGATGCGGATTTGCTTTTGCAACAGCTCCGAGTAAAGCAGCACCCCGGAGTCGAGCAATGCGACGGGTTCGCCCGCCTGACGTACCGCCGACAATACAAGGTTGCAACCGGGGGTGGGGTCGCGCGGCGGCTCGGGCATGATGAGCAAACTCTCCGGACAGTCGGCCTCAGCCAGAGCTTCGCGATATCCCTCCAGCCGGTCGCGCACCCAAAAGTTGGGTGACGACAACGATTGGGCCGAGACCGGGTAAAGGATTTTGCGGAAGCCCAAATCAAGAAGATATTTGGCGGCGCGTTTGGCTGCCTGCTTCTCATCGCGGTAGACGCAATCTTCGCTTTTTTGCACATTGGAGTTAAGGTATACTACCGGGATATCCTGATCCTTGAGCGCCTGCTCCAGCACGGGATTGACTTCGCACTCGACGATCATCCCGTCGGTGGCGCGTTCGCGAAAGGTTTTGGGCAAATCCTCGGGTGTAATTGACAATCCCTCCTTGGCGATCCGGCAAATTGCCAGATGGAGCCCCGCTTCGGCGGCAATCTCCTCAATGCCGTTGAGGTACTCATGATCAAAAGTGGTGTCCGGGTAATTGCCCTTTAAGGTCGGACAGACGTAGACAAAAGTAATGTTGTTAAATTTGCCGCTACGGGCGGCGCGCGCCCAGTAATTGGGCAAATATCCGGCGGCGGCGGCTTCGCGGGCGACTTTATCGCAGGTGGCAGGGGAGATATCCGGTGCATTGCGCAAGGCTTTGGAGATGGCGGTCGGCGAGAGATCAAGCCGTTTGGCCAAATCGCGCAAGGTAATTTTTTTGTCGCTCATAAATAATAATTTCAAAAAATGGTTAAAACTTGAGGCAATATACACTCCTTGCGACGATTTTGCAAGTTTGAGAGGGGATAATTAAGACACTTGTGAAGAAAAACCGCCATCAAAAGGTGGCGGCAATTTGCTCCAGAAAAGGCTGAAACGCGCCGGGAACGGCAAGGTCGCGGCGGATTTCCCCGACGGTGAACCACTCAAAATCCGGCAACTCCCGGTCAACGGTGAGCAAATAAGCGGTCATCGCCCACTCGCGGTGGGTAAAAATATGGCGGTAACTTCCTGCCGCAAGTAATTTTGTTTGATCCAAGTTGTTGGCTTTGAGATACTCATCGAGTTTTGTCTTGCCGTCAAAATGGGGGAACTCCCAGAGTTTGGCCAAGAGTCCCTTGGCCGGGCGGCGGCGCAAGGCGATTTTGCCGGGTGTCCGCAGCAGCAGCACGGTCATCATTGTCACCGGCCGCGCCGCTTTGGTTTTTTTGACCGGGATACGGTCGAGCAACTTTTGATTTTTGGCCTGACACAAGTCTCCGAGCGGGCAATCAAGGCACAACGGTTCGCCGTTGGGGATGCAAATTAACGCTCCCAGCTCCATTAAGCTCTCGGTAAAATCGGAGGCACACTTGGCGGGGTAAATTTGGCGGAGCGCCGCAGTAAAAATTTCTTTGGTCGTTTCGTCGTCAATCGAGCGCAAGGAAGCGGTGACGCGGCTCAGGACGCGTAAAACATTGCCGTCCACCGCCGGGTCGGGGTTGCCGAAGGCGATTGAGCTCACTGCCCCCGCCGTATAAGCGCCGACGCCGGGAAGTTTCCGCAACGCGGCCAAATCGGACGGAAAAACGCCGCCCAAGTCATTTTGGATCATTTGCGCCGCCCGGTGGAGGTTGCGGGCGCGGCTGTAGTAGCCGAGGCCCTCCCAGTATTTTAAGACCTCGCCCTCATCTGCCGCGGCCAGCGCTTCCACACTCGGGAAACGCCCGGTGAAGCGGACAAAATACTCTTTGACCGCCTCAACGCGCGTTTGCTGGAGCATGATTTCGGAGATCCAGACTTTGTACGGCGTCCGGTCCTCCCGCCACGGGAGCGTACGGGCATTGGCGGCAAACCAGGCGAGCAACCGTCCGGGAAGCTCCGGCGGCAGTGTCACAGTATCGGGTAAAGTTGTGCGGGGTTTGGCCATATAATATATAATATACATGGCCAAACGCCCGGATGCAACTATTATTCGCCCATCACCAAAAAATATTGATAAGCCGGAGTTTCGTACGGGTGCTTGGCCTTCATCGCCGCGATTGCCGGGCCGAGGGCCTCATGAGTGCACACCATCTCCAACTTTATCTCGGCGACTTTTTCAATAATCTCAAAATTGCCGATAAAGGGGCTGCTGTTTGCGAGCGGCCGGAATTGACCGGTGCCGTGAGTTTCAAAACAGCAGCAGTCGTAATTGCCGATTTTGCCCGCGCCGGCGGCGAACATGGCGGATTTCACCGCTTCGACATGGGTGACGGGGACGTAAACTTCGATTTTATACATAATCCTCTCCGTTTTTGGTATTAAGATAACACCAAAAACGGATTGTTCAAGTCATCAATCGGCGCGGCGTACCCAGACGGCCATATCGGCCGGGCCGCGGTTTTGCCACAAGGCGTAGGGGATCGCTGTAAAGCGGCAGGGGGTGACTGCAACCTTGCCGGTGTGATAGAGCTCGTTGTTGGGGCTGTCGGCCTCGGCCAAGGCTTCGCCGGTGATGGCCAAGGTGCCAGCCGGGAGGCCGGGGGCGGCGGCGAGCGTCATAACTTTGCCGGTTTGAAGCAGCATTTGCCGGACAGGCGCCGGGTTGTCGGTGCTCTCGATGCAATACACCACCGGGCCGCGCTTGAGGGCGACGCGCCCGGCGTTGACGGTGACCTTGGGGTGACAGTACACAACTTCAATCGGCATCTCCAAAACGAGCGTTATTTCGTCGTCAGGTTGCCATTTCTGGCGGAGTTTGACATATCCCGCCGCAACTTGCGCCGTCACCGGTTTGCCGTTGACCGAGAGCACAAACTTTTTGCACCAGCCGGGGATGCGCAAGGCGAGGGTGAATTCGCCCGCTTTTTTGACCGCAATTTTGATGTTGCCGTCATAGGGGTAATTTCCGGAAATTTGGAGGTGATAGGGCCCCTCTTTGACCTCCGAGGCAATCGGGAGGCGGACGCGGATTTCGTCGGCATTGGCGGCATAGACAAACTCGGCGATTTCGGGAAGGAAGCGGCAAAAATTGGTCGGACAGCAGGAGCAGTCAAACCACGGTTGCCGGGTCTTGCTCCCGTGATTGTAAATCACCGAGTTGTCATCGACCTCCAGATAATTGGTGTAAAAATAGTGGTCTCCCGACAAACTGATTCCTGACAGAATACCGTTAAAAATGCTCAGCTCGGCGACGTCGAAATATTTGCCGTCACCGGTTGATTCGTCCATCCGCCGGGCGAATAACGCCAGCGCAATCGCGGCGCAGCTCTCGGCGTACATCAAGGAGCCGTTGGTCAAATCATAGTCCACGGTAAAGGCTTCGCCCGCAAAGGTCGAGCCCACGCCGCCGGTGATATACATTCGGCGATTGGCGATGCTGTCAAAGAGTTTCCGGCATGCCGCCATCAGCGCCTCATCTTGGTAATACCCGGCCAGATCAGCCATTGCCGAATACATATAAAGCGCCCGCACCGCATGGCCGTCGGCATCGCTTTGTTCTCTTACGGGGATGTGCGCCTGTCGGTTTTTGAGGCCGTAAGTGTGGCTTTTACCCTCCAGTACAAAATAATTGGGCTCGGTGCCGCGCTCGTCGATGAAGTATTTGGCAAGTTTAAGATAGCGCTCGTTTTGGGTGATTTCGTACAACCGGACGAGTGCCAGCTCAAGCTCCTGATGGCCGGGGTAGCCGTGCTTTTTGCCCTCCTCTTTGCCGAAGACCTGATCGATGTAGTCGGCGTAGCGGCAGACCGCGTCCAAAAGTTTGCGTTTGCCGAGGAGTGTGTAACCGGCCACTGCCGCCTCGATCAGGTGTCCGGCGCAATAGAGCTCATGGTTGTCATAAATATTGCTCCAGCGCTGCTCCGGCGCAACTCCGGCAAAGTAACTGTTAAGGTAGCCGTCCGGCTGCTGCACCGAGCAAAAAAGGTCGACGATCTTATCGTACTCGGCCTCGAGCTTGGCATCGGGCCGGAGCTGCAAGGAGTAGGCCATCCCCTCCAAAACCTTGGCGACGTCGGAGTCCCAAAAGATGTGCGGACGGTTGGGTTTTCCCTCCTGCCAGTTGAGTTTCAATGCCTCGATGCGCCCGGTTTCATAGCAGCGCTCAATTGAGCTTGGGATGGTGACGTCAAAGCACTGCCGGATGCGCGGCGCAATGACCTCGTCCTTGACGGTGACGTTAACAGCCTTGAGCGAATGAAACTGTTTCATGATATTTTCTCCTTATGGATGATTTTTGTCGTCATCTTTAATGTACACTCCTTGCAAACGTTTTGCAACGAGAGTATATTATATAATAAGGAGACAAGAACCGATGTCACTCATCCCATACAATATTGGCAAATTTACGTCACGGGGGCGCGGCTCGCATCCGGCAAGGCGGATCGACTCCGACGAGTTGATTTTGGTGGCCAATGGTGAACTGCGGATGTTTGAGGAGGACCGCTCCTTTGTCCTGCGGCCCGGCGAGTGGCTGATTTTGCGGCGGGGCCGCCGTCACGGCGGGGCGGGAGTGTATCCCGGCAACTTGAGTTTTTTTTGGCTTCACTTTTTGGATGAGGACGGTTTGCTTGACACCTTGCCGTCGCAGGGGCGGGCGGTGGACGCGGAGATTTTGGGCAATTACCTCCAAAATTACCGCGTAGAGCAGGACCGGCAGCACCCCGATGCCATGATTATGCAGCTTTTGCTGCAGCTGGTTTTTGCCGAGTTGCGCCGCTCGCCGGAGGTGATGCCGCCCGCGTTGTCCCCGTTGGTGCTGGCGGCAAAACAGCAAATTGAGCTCAAGTTTGCCGACGCATTGAACGTAACTCTTTTAAGCCGTCAGCTGGGGTGCAACGCCGAGTATTTGGGGCGGGCCTTTCACGCTCATTATCACGAAACCGTAAGCCATGCCGTCAACCGCACCCGCCTCGAGTATGCGGCCAAACTCTTGGCGGAGAGCGTGCTCTCGATCAAAGAGGTAATGAATCTCTCGGGATTCAACGATCCCGCCTATTTCCGCCGCCAGTTTAAGGCTTTTTATCAGACTACGCCGTCGCGCTACCGCGCCCGTCGCCATCTCGGCCACCGCAATACTGAGTAAATTTGATTGATAATGCATAGTTTTTGAGTGATTTGGCTAAGAATTTATCTGTTTCGTGTGCTATAATAATGAAACTGCATAATATTGGGTCAATCAAGGAGGGGTAAATGAAGTATTTACGATTGTGTCTGGTCGCGTTGGCGTCATCACTGGGAGTGCTCACAGGGGGAGAATTCGGCAGCTATTTTGTCGCCCCCGGCAATGCGCTCACAGTAACAGAGAGTAAAAATAAAACCCCCGACGATCGACCGGTCTTATCGGTCAAAGTCAACTCTGAGCGTGACAAAAACCATTTGGCCGGACGGCAGCTGATTTTTACCGGCGATCTGGCGCAAATCAAACTCAATCAAACCTATGCCCTAAGTTTTTATGTCAAGGGTTTTTCTGAGGGGGAGTTTGCGGTCGTGGCCGGGGTGGCAAGCGCCCCCTATACTTATTTTGACCCGGTTAACGAAAAAAGGATTGCGTTTACCGCCGACTGGAAACTGGTGCGTTATGAGTTTACCGTCAAAGCCATTGGCGAAAACAACACCAAAGCCGCTTTGCCGCGTTTCTTTTTCGGCTTGCTGCCCGAAAACACGGTGATCGAGCTGGGTCCAGTCACTCTGGCGCAAGTGTTGCCCGATGTCCCCTTAAGTTTGGCTCCGATCGCCAACATGGGCTTTGTCGACGAGCGCGAAAATGACGGGCAGGGCGGCTGGTCGGATCAGGGCAGTGCCAACGATTTCGCCAACTTTGATTTCAAAGCCAAAGAATTTGGCGGCATTTCGTTTGCGATAACGGATCCGGCCAAAAACAGCGGCAAGTCGATTTTGAGTTTTAAAGGCGGGAGTTTCCAAAACGGGATTGAATCGGCTGCGCTTGAGTGCAAACCTGTCGAGCGCAAATACCTTTATTTATTGCATACGATGTGCTATACCCCGGCTAAAAACACTGTTGTGGGCAAAATCGAGGTGGTATATGCGGATGGTTCCACACAGAAATTTGCCCTTGCCACTGGCATGGACATTGCGGATTGGTGGAATCCCGCCGATATCGCCAACGCCAAAGTCGCCTTTGCTCAAAATTCGCGCGGGGTTTATCTCTCCAAATTTATGCTGCAAAATAAACCTGTGACCCAAGTAAAGTTGGTGACCGCTCAAAAAGGATTGTGGATCGTTGTCGGAGCCACGCTCTCCAATGAAGAATTTAATCTCAAACGCGAGGCCCCGTTTCGCGCCGAGCGCGGCAAGGGCTGGGCGGTGATTGACGTCGATCACCTCAAGGTCAAACAGGGGAGCGCATTGGATTTCTCCAATTTGGTTGACCGTGCTCCGGCGGGGAGTTACGGGCGGGTGATTGTAAACAGCGACGGCAAGCTTGCCTTTGCGCAAAAGCCGAACGAAAAAGTGCGTTTTTTGAGCAATACCTTGATCCCCGATTTGGCCGGGATTGACAAAATGAGCAAGGATGAGATCACCGACTGGGCCGAGGCCGTCAAACTTCAGGGCTACAACATGGTGCGTTTGCACTTTACCGATGTTTGGCTCCTCAAGCAAAACAACTGGCCGCCGGTGCGCAAGGTGGAAAAGGTCGCCACCGATTCCGACGCCATTATCTTTGACCCGGAGCGGGCGGACAAGCTCGACTTTTTGATGGCTGAGCTCAAAAAACGCGGAATTTACTTTTATATGGACTTGATGACCAGCTACATCGGGTACAACAATGCCGATGTCTACGCGGTCGGTACCGAGGACCCGTATAATCAGTATTTATTGGTGAGTAAAGAGCATCGCCAAAATTACAAAGCGGGGGCTTTAAAGTGGTTGCGTCATGTCAACCCCTACACCGGCAACTCGATTGTCACCGAGCCCGCCGTGGCCGTCCTGTTGTTTTGCAACGAGCAGGATTTGCGGCTTGACGGCAAAGGCTTCCGCCCGGATATATTGCAAGGGGCGTGGCAGGACTTTTTGCGCCGCAAATACGGGACCGACCAAGCCTTGTATCAGGCATGGGGCGGCAAGTACAAAGACACCGCGCTGGATCCGGTCGACACCATTGGCAAAGTACCCTTGATCCACCGCGATTTGCCGTGGGGGACCGGTCAGGCAAGCGCCGATGTGGTGGCTTTTTTGCAGTATCTGCAAAAGGATATGAATCAATTTTACAAGAGTATCGTCAAAGAGTCCGGCTACCCCGGCTTGACCTCGCAGTGGGATATGTTTCCGTGGTTCGGCGATATTCCGGCCAAGGTCGATTTCCCGGTCAACTCGCGCCATTTTTATTTTGCCCATCCGTCCAATTTCACCAATGCCGACTCGATTTGCGACCAGTCGAGCTTTTTGACCAAAGAGGATTACCGGATGGTTGCCGGAACCAACATCGCCGGGATGCCGATGGCTTTGGTCGAGCTCGGGCAAAGTTTTTGGAACCGCTACCGCCACGAGCAACCGATGATCTTTGCCGTGCAGGGGGCATTTCAAGATTACTCGATCCAGTCGCAGTCGCATATGCCTGTTTTGCCCAAATTGATTCGCGGCAAACTGGAGCCCTTTAACAACACCGGGCTTGACCCGGTGATCCGCGTTTCGGAGATCATCCATACTCTGGCATTTCTGCGCGGCGACGTCCAAACGGCCAAAGGTAAACTGAATGTGATTATCACCGATGACTTGCTGCTCACGGGCGGCTACTCGCGGCGGATGATGCCGGGGCCCTTGGGCGGGTGTTTCCCGCTGGCGCAAATGGTGATCTCCTATGATCAACATAACATTGACGGCAACCTCAATCTGCCGCTCCAAAAAGGCAAGGAGTATACCGCCAAAGAGGTGGCGGATCTGATGCGCCAAAAGGGAATGCTGAAAGCTGACAATATCACCGACCCTGATAAAAAGATTTACCAGTCCGACACGGGCGAAGTCATTTACAACCGAGCCAAAGGGGAAATGTCGCTCGATACGCCGCGCCTCAAAGCGGTGGTGCTCAAAAATGGCAAAGCGGACTTTTTGGCCGATCTCAAGGTTGGCAAGGCGAGTGTCCCCTGCTTGATTGCGGCGGCCTCGTTTGATCGTGACACCAAAGTGACTGACGCCAAACGGTTGTTGCTCATGATCAGCACCGATGCCTTAAACAGCGATATGGTGTTTGCCGATGCCGACCGGGTCAAATTAAAATCGATCGGTAATTTCCCGGTGCTCTTGCAAACCGGAAATTTTGAGCTATCTTTAAATAATGTCAACGCCAAAAAGTTCAAACTTTATCCGTTGAAACTCGACGGGACGCGCCAGGAGGCGATCCCTTTTGAGGCGACCGACAGTCAGTTAAAGATAATCATCGACACGGCCAAACTTCCCGGCGGCCCTGCCGTCGTGTTTGAGTTGATTGCCGAGTAACCCTGATCCCGGCCCGATGGTCGGGATCAAAAAAAGGAATCATTATGAAAAAAGATGCCTTAAACATCCTCACCATCGGCAACAGTTTTACCGACAGCCTGGTCAAGTATTTCCCGGAGGTGGTGAAATCGGCCGGGTGCAAACTTCACTTTGACCGCGCCAACTTTGGCGGCTGCGAGCTTGAACGCCACTGGAGTTATATCGAGGCCGAGGAGCATTCGCCCGTCTGCCGGATTTACCGCGGCGGGATCAAGCTGCGCGACATTTTGGCGCAAAAGCCGTGGGATGTCGTCACCATCCAGCAGGCGAGCCACGCGAGCTGGCGGCCTGAGACTTTTCAGCCCTATGCCAAAAACATTTTTGATTTTGTCCGCAAACAGGCGCCCGCCGCCGAAGTCGTGATCCAGCAGACCTGGGCCTACCGCAACGATCACCCGCAGTTTTTGCCGGGGAGCGAGTGGGGCATTACGCAAATATCGATGTACGAAAATTTGACCAAAAATTACCGCACGCTGGCCAAAACGCTGGGCGGCTTGAGGATCATCCCCACCGGGTTGGCAGTACAGCTCTCACGGCAGGCGGAGAAGAAACCCTTTGTCAATTATTCGCCTGATTTGATCAAGAAACTGGCATGGCCGGATCTTCCGCCCCAAGCCGGCGATGTCGTCGGCCAGTGCGGCTGGTGCAAAAATGAGGCGGGCGAACTCTTTCTCAACCGCGATTTGATCCACCTTAACGAGCGCGGCCAATATTTGCAGGCCTGCGTCTGGTTCGGCTATCTTTACGGCCGCAAGGTTTCGGCGGTCAAATTCAACCCCGTTGAGTTGAGCGACGCCGACGCGGCCAAATTGCGCAAAATCGCGCAGCAGGCAATTGATACTTTTGAGCAAGTAAAGTAGTCACATGATTGTTGAGGCCGCCGCACTTTTAACGGTGCGGCGGTTTTTTTATTTTTGCAACAGCTTGATAAAGAGCCCGCCCACCACCGAGCGCGCCTGAAAACCGATTTGTTTGCCGTTCACGGTATCGTACCAGTCGGTCATCGGGACGCGGCTTGCGGTTTCGTTGAGCCACGTAAACACCGGGTTGGTGAGGGCGGCAAAGTCGTCCTTGCTCCCGGTCAGGCACGCACACCACAAAATCCAGTCAAGCTTGGTGTACGTTGCCCGGTTGTCGAGCGGCAAGCCGTAGCGGTTTTGCTGCTTGCGGTAAAACTTGAGCTCGGTGGCGGCGACCTCCGGCGGGAAAAAATTGAGCTCCAAGAGTTGATCCCAAATGAGATTGTATTTCATGCTCCAGGAGTCAACTTGATCAAAGGCGAGGCGGTAGTGGTCGTCCGCGGCGGCATCCTTGATCCAGCGCTGAGCAAACGTGCGCCCGAGCTCTGTAAACCGTTGGGTGCGTTCCAAATCGCCCACGGCCGCCGCCATTTTGGCATAAGCGCCCAGTCCGGCAATCGCCTTGAGGGAAAGATTGGTGTTGTGCGCCAAGTGCCCGGCAAAGTCGTCGGTGCAAAGCTGGTTGTCGGGGTCGTAACCCTTGTCGGCGAGATAGTCGGCCCATTGGGTCAATTTGCCGTAATACTTTTGGACAAAGGCAAGGTCCTGATGATAATGCAGCAATGCCCCGGCTAAAATCAGCATGTTGCCGCACTCCTCGACCGGCATCTGATCGACCTCGGTTTCTTCGCCGCCACCGTAAATCTGGCCGTTGGCCAAGGGGTAGGTCCCCAGGTCATGCGGAGCAAACGGGAATTTCCAGCCGCGGCTGGAGGCGTAATCGAGGATCGGGATCAGCATCCCTTTTAAGAGCTCGGGGTTGGCATACAAAAAGAGCGGTGCCGAGGGGTAAGTCACATCCACCGTGGCGATGCAGCCGTTGGAGAAATTTTCTTTGGAGAAAAATAACGGCGTGCCGTCAAAATCGGCGGCCAATTTATGCGCCGAAATCGCCTGTCGGAACGCCCCGGCGCAAATCAGCGCGTATTTTTCGCCTCCCGCTCGCGTGAGTTTGGTCATCCACTCCTCGTCGTATGCGACACACTGCTCTTTAATCACCTCAAATTCGGCCTCGGCGCGGGTCAAAAGTTCGCTGAAACTCATGTTGTCGCGCCGCCAGTAGCTGACCAGTTTACGTCCCAGATACTCGATGCAATTGACATCGTCATAAGCCAGGAGCAAATGCGCCGTCTCTGCCTCGCTGCCGACGCTTCCCAAATCGATCGAGCATACCGCGCTGATCCACCCGGCGCGGACGGCCCTGGGCATGTCGATGTTGTCTTCATCGGCAATGTCGCCGGAGTCGGCAAAGCATTGCCGGGCGGGGGCGTTGGGGGCAAACACGGTTTGAGGGTTGAATTGCTTGGGGACGGCGACAAAAAATTTGCCCCAGTCGATCCTGAGATTGTCCCCGGCGCGGTTCAAAATTCGCCCCTCGTCGTGTTGAAAGGTGAGAAGTTCGAGCATCCGGTGTTGGTAACGGCTCCAGTTGACCTTTTGGCTGACCGAGTCTACCGCCATCGCGCCGGGGGCGTCATAAAAAACTTTGACCTGATGCGGTTTGCCGTCAAGACTGCGGGCGGAGTACTCCAGATACGTAACCGGGCGTGACAGCAAATCCAAGTTCCCGAGGATTGCCGGGGTCATAAATATGAGGGTGATTTCGACATGCTTCGCCTCAAACACATAAATCGTCCGTGTCGGGAGTACGGTGCAGCTCATTTGTTTGGCCTTGGCGATATTGGGCGGGTCGCCCATCAGGACATACCCTTTGCCGTCAATACGGGCCAGAGCGCACATCCCCTGATCGCCGCCGGTCCAGTGGCGGGAGTAGCTCTCATTAAGGTTGTCGGTAAATGACCAGACGCTGAAATAAGGGTCATGAGCGATCAACGGCACGGCGGGAAGGCGAAAAGCTTGCATCATTTTCCTCAAAATTTAATTTGAATTTGGTGTTTGATATATTATATTACATTATTATAAAAATAACAATGCAGAAAATTTTTTATTTGATGTGTAAAATGATAATAAATGCCAAAGCCATGCCGGAGAATCGGAGATGACGCAAGAGGAGTTTTATTTCCCGCCGCCGTTTCCGTCCGGTTTTCCGCTGGTGCTGACGCTGGCCGGGGTGAGCTACTGCGACGACTCGTATTTGATTCGCCGCACCGACGACCCGATCGGGGTCTTGGAGTATGTGGCGCACGGGGAGGGGACGCTCGAGATCGGCAATGAAATCTGGCACCCGCGCTCGGGGGATGTGTATATTGTGCCCCCTTACACCACTCACCGCTATTACTCCGGCAAAAACAATCCGTGGGTCAAATACTGGTTTAATTTGCGCGGCGAATTATTGATTGCCATGCTGCATCAGTTTCGTCTTGCGGGGGGCGGGGTGGTGAGCGGTTTTACGCGCCCCGGGTTGTTTATTGACAATCTCGCAAAACTGCATCAAGCCCCGGCGCAGGACGTGCCGCGGCTTATCGTCGGCATCGCCGGTGAGATTTTGAGCGAGTGCGCCATGTTGCAGCACCAATACGGCAAACTCTCCGCCGTCGAAATTGCACTCAAGGACTACTTGGACAATCACTTGCGGTTGCCGACCCCGGAATTGGCCGAGCTCGGGCGCGAAGTCGATCTGTCGGCCGCGCGGGTGCTGCAAATTTTTAAAGCGCGTTTCGGCATTTCGCCGGTGCAGTATTTACTCGGGCGCAAAATGGAGCTCGCGGCCGACCTCTTGCGCCAGTCTGCATTGTCGGTCAAAGAAATCGCCGGGCAATTGGGCTTCGCCGACCAGTATTATTTCTCCGCTTTGTTTAAACGCAAACTTGGCGTCTCGCCTTTGCACTACCGTTTGCACGGCAAATAGACTTGCCGGGTTAGCCGCTTTGCTCTTGAGCTCAAAATCTGCCTATCCTTTCTTTTTTTGATTAATCACTCCAAAATTGCTTGAAATTTCGTATTATGCGATTAGATTAATATATTATAAACTTTAAATTCATAATGTGAAATTAAAAGGAGCCCGCGATGATTAAAGTCATGGACAAAACCTTTGCCATTTTAGAGGAAATCGTCAAAGCCACCCCGCAGCCGTTGGGCCCGCAGAAGCTGGCGGAGAAGCTCGAGCTCAATGCGGCGACCTGCTCAAGGATATTGAAAGTATTGCTGGCCTCCGGCTACATTGTGCAAGTCTCGCGTCAGGCCGGGTATGTCGCCGGGCCGCGCATTTTAACTTTGAGCAACTTGGCCGATGTCGAGGGGAATATGTTGCGTCAGGCGGTTCCCGTCGCCGACGCGCTGGCCCGTGAATTGGGCGAGTCGACCATCATTGCCCAACTTTGCCGCGAGCAGCGGTATGTCCTCTTTTTGGTCAATTACAATGCCAAATTAAACATCCACCCGCGGCAGCTGGCTTATAACGATGTCTTTTTGACCGCGACCGGGATTATGGCGGCGGCGCATCTTTCGGCCAAAGAGCAATTGGCACTTTATGACGGTCAAGCCGATACCGGCGAGCCTTTGCCGCCCCCGCTGGCCGACCGCAGGCTGGTTGCGGCGACGCTGGCAGAGGTCAAGCGCGCCGGGTTTTATGCCGCGCGCCGGGGTGTCCAGTGGATTTGCGCCGCGCCGATCAAAAATCACCACGGCTTTGCGGCCTCTCTGGGCTGCTCGATTTTGTACCAAAACCACACCGAGGCGCAACTCAAGGCCATTGGTGATAAGGTTAAATTTGCCGCCAAACAAATTTCCGGCCGCTTGACCGCCACGGATCCGGTCGGGTAATCAACAACCAAGAGGTTTATCATGCAGCAGTTGAAAAAAATCGGCGAGGTAAGGGCGTATCACTCCTCGGAGATTGCCGAGTCAAGAATCGGCATCGGGTTTGAGAAACTGGACCGCGCGGTGTTTGACCCCGCCAAAGCTTACGACAAGATTGCGGCGATCGGGGTCAAGTGGATCCGCATCCAGTCAGGTTGGGCGCGTACCGAAAAGGTCAAAAATGTTTATGATTTTGCCTGGCTCGATGACATTGTTGATAATCTTTTGCAACGCGGCTTGCAACCTTGGATGTGTCTTTGCTACGGTAACGGTCTCTATGACGAGGCTGCTGCGCAAATCTTTGGCGCGGTCGGCTGTCCGCCGATCCATACGGCGGAGCAACGGACGGCGTGGGCCAACTATGTAGCCGCATTGACTGCGCGTTATCAGGGCAAAATTGTTTGGTACGAGGTGTGGAATGAGCCCGACGGCAAATGGTGCTGGAAGCACGGCCCCAGCGGCAGCGAGTACGGCAACTTTGTCAAAGCGACCGCGGCGGCGGTCCGCGCGGGCGACCCGGCGGCCAAGGTGATCGGGGGCTCGATGTGCCTCCATGATCTGAACTGGCTCAACGCCATGCTGCAAACCGGTGCCGGGGCAGTGATTGACGCATTTACGTACCACGGCTACACCCCGGATGAAACGCAGTCATCCTGGCAGTGGCGACCCGAGCAGGCATTGCTTAAGATGTACAACCCCAAAATCGAGCTCATCCAAGGCGAAACCGGCGCCCAGTCACGTGACGACGGTTGCGGCGCGATGGCCGGGGCGGCGTGGACGCCTGAGCGGCAGGCCCGGTTTGTCGCCCGGCATTTGGTCAAGCATTTGCTGGAAGATGTCAAATTCACTTGTTATTTCTCCAGTTTGGACATGATTGAGGCGCTCAACGGCCGGGTCGGCGACAAGGCGAGTTATCTTGATTACGGTTACTTTGGCGTATTGGCGGCGGATTTTGACGAAAACGGCTTTGCGACCGGGGAATACACCCCCAAGTTGTCGTACCGGACGCTGCAAGTGTTGTCCGCCATCTTTCAGGGTGACTTTACTCCCGTCGAGCTTCCGGTGCGCCAATTGGAGGGCAAACACTCGCCGCGTTTGATGCATCAGGATGAGAATCGTCATGATATGATCACCGGCGGCTTCCGGCGGCCTGATGGCAGTGCGGCATTTGTGTACTGGAAATATGCGGAGCTTCTGACCTCCACTTGCGACTCGACCATTTCGCTGGAGGCGGTCAATCTTGCCGGTCCGGTCCGGCTGATCCGGATTTTAACCGGCGAAATCTTTGAAATCCCGGCGGAGCGTTGTATTACTTCGGCAGCGGGAGTGACCACGTTTGTCAATCTTCCTTTGTACGACGACCCGATGATGTTGACCTTTGGCAATTTTTGCCGTTAAATGTGGAGAATAAAATGGAAATCCAGTGGAGTCAGAAACGTGCATTGGTGACCGGCGCGTCGCAGGGATTGGGCCGGGTGATCGCCTTGGAGCTCGCCCGCAAAGGGTGTTTTGTTTTGGTAAATTGCGCCAATAACCCGGAAAACGCCCAAAAAGTGGTCGATGAAATCACCGCTGCGGGCGGCCATGCCGAGGTAAAAATTTGCCCCGTCAATGATGAAAAAGCGGTCAATGCGTTGTTTGCAAGTGCCGGGCGCATTGATATTTTGATCAACAATGCCCGGCTCGATCCGTGGCGGCGGAGTGCCGATTTGACGGAGGGCGAGTGGTGGTCGCAAGTCATGGACGTCAACTTAAAGGGCGCGTTTTTAACGAGCCTCGCCTTTTTTGAGCACGCCAAAAGTTACGGCTGGGGGCGGATCGTCAACATGGCCTCGGTGCGTTCGTTTCGCCCGGCCGAAATGAGCACGATTGCCTACAGCGCCTCCAAAGTGGGGATGCATGCCTTGACCCGCGCCTTTGCCGAAAACGGGGCCAAGTACAATATCACCGCCAACACCGTCTGCCCCGGGATGATTGTGACCGAAAACATCCATAAGCGCCTCAGCAGCGAAAAATACGCCGAGGAGAGCGCCGCCATCCCGCTGGGGCGCGGCGCCACCAGCGAGGAAGTCGCCGATGCGGTATTGTTTGTCATTGGCAACGGCTACGTCACGGGCGAAACCGTCAACATTAATGGCGGGATGTATTATGCGCCTTAATTGAGGATAAATCAAATGAAAATCACCAAAATCAAAACCTTTATCAGTAACGCCTTCCGCACCAACTTCGTCTTTGTCAAGGTCGAGACCGATGCCGGGATTTACGGCTGGGGCGAAGCGACGTTGGAGTACAAAGAGCTGACCGTTCAGGCGGCCATTCATGACTTGGAGGGCTATCTTTTGGGCAAAGACCCGCATAACATCGAGGCTTTTCGCCACGACTGCTATCGTGATGCCTATTGGCGCGGAGGCCCCGTCCTGATGAGCGCTCTGGCCGGGGTCGAGATGGCCTTATGGGACATTAAAGGCAAGGCCTTAAACGTCCCGGTGTATCAATTGTTGGGCGGCAAGGTCCGCGATTCCATTCCCGTGTATGTCAACGGCTGGTTTGCTCCCGCCAAAACGCCGGACGAATTTGCCGCCAAAGCCATTGAGGTTAAAAATCTCGGTTTCCCGGGCTGCAAGTGGGATCCCTTCGGCAAAGCGTGGCAGGAGATCGGCAAACGCGAGCTCGAGCAGGCGATGGAATGCATCGCCAAAGTTGCGGCGGCGGCAGGCAGCGATGTCCGGTTGTTGATCGAAGGCCATGGCCGCTTTAATTTGTCGACCGCGGTCAAAATCGGGCGGCGTTTGGAGGAGTTTGACATTTACTGGTTTGAGGAGCCGATCCCGCCGGATGACAAGGAGGGAATGCGCGAAGTCAAACGCCAGATCCGCGTCCCCGTGGCGGCCGGAGAGCGGCTCTATAACCGTTATGAGTTCCGCCAATTTTTTGAGCTTGGCTGTGCCGATTACATCCAGCCGGATGTGTCGCACGCCGGCGGCATCATGGAGATGCGCCTTTTGGGGGCCGAGGCCGAGAGCCGCCACATCGGCTTTTGTCCGCACAACCCCTCCGGGCCGGTGGCCAACGCGGCGACGCTGCAACTGGCCGGGTGCACGCCCAACTTTATCATGCTGGAGATGATGATGACCGACGTCCCGTGGCGCAGTCAAATCTGCGACGAGGATTTAACTGTCCGCAACGGCGAAATGCTGATTCCCGACCGACCCGGTCTCGGCATCGATCTTGATGAAGCGGAGCTCCTTAAGTACCCCTATATCCCGACCGCCTTGCGTCACTATCGCGGCGACTTGACCGACATCCGCCCGCCGGACGCGGTCAAATATTATCAATTGACAAACTCCGGACGGTGAATTCAGTCGATATATTTTCGGTTGAAAAAATCATTTTTCGGTTGCATTTTCCTCTGATCCCGGTTATATTTTTGTACCAGAGGGGAATATGGGATTTTTTACCGGAACTGATTTTTTAAGGGATTAATTATGACACAGGCAAATAACTGGGAGTGGGGCGTTGAGATGGCGCAGCAATTAACCGTTTCCAGCAGTGACAACGGCAAGATTTTTACCGATTTGACCCGGTTGGACAAGATCGCTGCCAGGCTCAAAGACAGCAATTATCAGCTTTGGCAGAGCGGCAATCTGTACCGGATTTATGCTCATAAGGCGTATGACCCGGTACGTCCGGCGATTTTGATCTCGACCCATATTGATGCGGTGCACACTCATCATTTTGTCCATCATTTTACCGAGTTGTTGCTCGGCACCTTTGACAACTCGGCCACCAATGCGGTGATCGTTGAGTTGATGACCGAGGCAGGCTTTGACCCGCAAATATTAATCGCCTTTACCGGCGACGAGGAGCGCGATATCAAGGGCGCCGCCGAAGTCGCCGGATATTTGCGGCAAAGTCAAATCACCGTGCCGGTAATCATTGTCGCCGATGTCACCCACTCCGGGTGGTGCGAAGCGTATGATTATACGATCGAAAACATCTTTCCCGAGGATGATACTCAAAAAGATTTTGCCCGGCAATTGTGCCGCTTGCTGGAGGATGCGGTGGTTTCGCGTCCGCTGGTGGTATGGGAAGCCGTCCCGGATGAAGCGTGGCTCTACCGGGATTTGGGGTACCGCTGTTTTTCGCTGTGTCTCCCGACCGACGGTGATATGCACACTCCGCAGGGGATTTTGCTGCGCAAAAACTCATTGCTGCAATATGGCGGAGCGTTATGCATTTTAGCCAACGGTCTTGCGCAAAATAACGGATACCGACCCGGCGAATAACCCCGCTTTCAGCTTTTTTTCCTTTTTTTATCGTCATAGCCGTAATAACTGGGCCCGGAGCTGAAGGGATTCTTTTTGCAGTTGATCACCATCCCGAGAAATTTATGCCGCAGCGGCGCCCAGCCGGACAGCAGCCGGTGAAAGTGATCGATCCGGGTTTTGCCGTGATGCGCTATAAAAATTACCCCGTCGGCCTTTTGTGCAATCAGCATGGCGTCGGCCATCCCGTAAGCGGGCGGCGTATCGATGATGATGTAACGGTAGGTCTTTTTAAGCTCCGTCAACAGATCGTTGAAACGGTGGCTCTCCAGCAAGTCGGTCGGACGGCGCGGCATTTGACCGTGGGACAAAAAGTCGACATTGTTGTAAGCGCTTGAGACAATGTATTTGCCCGGTTTTTTTTCGGTTTCATAGGCAAGCAGACAATCCACCAAGCCGCCTTGGGCAGGCAATTGTTTCAATTTACGGCACAATGACGGTTTGCGCAAATCGCAATCGATCAGCAATGCTTTGTTATGGTTGTCGGCTAAAATTTGGGCAAGTAAAATTGCAAAGGTCGATTTTCCGGCGCCGGGATGGTTGCTGACGACGGCAATGGTCTGTTGCGGATTCTCGATGTTGTGTTGCTTCATATTGGTTTTGATGACGGATAATTCGTCAAAGAGTGCCCGGCGGTTGCGGTCTTTCTCCAAATCTGCCAGATTGAGCTCGCTGTCGACATTTTTGCATTGGGAGATGTTGCCCAAAAAAAGAATGTTTTGGGCATCGACATCTTCCGGGGTTTTGATTGATAGATCGATGAAATCAATGAGCAGCGCCAAGGCGACGCCGAGGATGAGTCCGATCAGAATTCCTGTGGGGATAATCATTTTCCAATTGGGGAAAAAGGTGGTGCGCGGGATGTCGGCTTCCTGAATCAATTGCGCCAGACGCACGCCCATCAGACGCTCCTGCTCTTCCTGAAATACTTTCATTGTGGTGTTGACGGCGGCTTGTGCAAGCGCCGGGTCGGCGGCGATCCCCTCAACGGTGACGATGCTGCCTTGGACATTGGAACTGACATTGATCCGGTATTTGGGTTTTTCCCACTGCTGTGCGACCAAATTCTTTTTTACCCGTTTGGCGACGGCGGGATCCTCCAGCAGGCTTTTGTAATTGTTGGCCAGAGCCTTGCTGATCATCATGGATTGACTGATAAGATTATTGTACGTTGTGATCACTGCGGGGTCGTTGGCGCCCTGCGGCGTTTTTTGAATTTCGCGGACGGTATCGGCCATTGCTTTTCCCCAGATAAAAAAACGCAAATCGGTTTTATAGAGCGGGGTGACGGTGTATTGAAAAATAATCGCGCCGATAAGTCCTAACACCCCGCCGGATATGATGATATACCAAAAACGGCGCCAGACGCGCAGGAGGTGGGTGCTGCTGAAATTTTTGTTGAGGGCGGCAAATTCCGAGATCGACTCATCGGCCATGGACCGAAAATTGTGGTGCATTTCAAAAATCCTGTAATTGATCAATCTATTGGTACTGTAATAAACTAAACCAAATTATAATATCTTTCAAGTTGAATTTGGTTTTTTTAGGAAAAATTTTGCAGCAAATTGCCACCGGTCGGATTGTTTCATTTGACCGGCAACAACTGGTCCCATCTTGTGGTATAGCCGGGTGAAAGATGCTCGCGTTTCATCGCCCACGGTTTGGCGATGCCCTCGGCGAGGTGAAAGACCGTATTTTTCCCAAATTTTTGATTGATGGCATCCACGGTTGCCGCCAATTTTTCATTTTGGTCGGCTTGTGTTGCTTGTGCAAACAAGTCCAGCTGGCGGTTGACCGCCGACTCAAGGCCGAAAAATATCACGCCGGCCTTTTTATAGCGGCGGCCAAAGATAAAAATATTTTTTAATTTGGGCGTGACCGCGGTCAGCATCGCTCCGGTGTCGGCGGCGGGGACGGCAAAGGTGACTGTACATGAAGTATACCCGCCGGGAGCGGGGCTGGGCGCGTACTCGGGGTAATACTCAAAATAAACGTTGACGCCCGAGGCCAGCAGTTTCTCTTCCCGCAGTTTTTCCGCCGCTTTGGCAATGTAATGGGCGACAGCCTCGGTCAAGTCGGCCAACTCAACGACCGGATGGCCAAAAGAACGCGAGCAGCTGACGCTCTCGGCCGCGTCCTCGGGGTCAAGCTCTTCCACCGCCGGGATGCCGCGAAGCTCCAAGGCCGTCCGTGCCGTACAAACGTTAAAGGTTTTGCGGAGCCACGCGCCGTCGGCGTCGGCGAGCTGTCCTGCCGTTTTGATCCCGTGGACGGCAAGTCTGGGCGTGAGTCTGCGGCCGACGCCCCAAACCTCGGAGACCGGCAGCTTGGCCAATACCTCTTGGGGATCCCCGGGCATGACAAAGACGCCCGACGGTGATTTTTTGCCGATATGATTGGCAATTTTGGCCAGCGTTTTGGTTTTGGCAAAGCCGATGCCGCAAGGGACGCCGACCCACTGCAAAATGGTGGTACGCAATTTTTGGCCAAAGGCTTGATACGCCTTGTCGCCGCCAGTCAGCTCAAGTTGGATAAAAGCTTCGTCAATCGAGTATTGCTCGACCTCGGGGGTGAACTCATACAAGACGCCGATGATCCGGCGCGAAATATCGCCGTAGAGCTCGTAATTGCTCGATTTTAAAATAATGTTATGATGTTGGAGCAACGGTTTTAGTTGAAAATACGGTGTCCCCATGGCGACGTTGAGCGCTTTTAGCTCATTGGAGCGCGAGATCAGACAGCCGTCGTTGTTGCTCAATACCCCGACCGGGCGGTTGGCCAGCGTGAGGTCAAAGATCCGCTCACAGCTGACAAAAAAATTGTTGCCGTCCACGAGTCCGATCATGATCAACCCTTGATAAACTGGTGAATTGTTGCGGTGACCACGCCAAAAATTTGTAGCTCCATGCCTTCTTTTAAGACGATGGTTTTGTATTTTTTGTTGGCCGCCTCCAAGCGGATGCCGGCCGCGTCTTTGCGCAATATTTTGACGGTGAACTCACGGTCGACGGCGGCAATGACGATCATTTTATCCTCGGCGGTCAAACTGCGGTCAACCACCAAAATATCTCCGGGTTGGATGCCCGCGCCGGTCATCGAGTCGCCGGCGGCGCGGACAAAAAAGGTGGCGGCGGCCCGGCGGACCAAAAGCTCGTTGAGATCGAGCGGCGTCTCCGCACACTGCTCGGCGGGTGACGGAAATCCGGCGACCACCGTACTTGCCATCAAAGGCGGTTTGGGTCTTGTATCTTTTTGCTCTGGCATGATTGACTCGGTGGGTAAACTTTAATGTTTACTATACACCTGATCGATGCAAATTGCCAGTTGTTTTCGGAAAAACCTGTTTGGGACCTCTGACCGGTGATTTTTTTCTGATAATATGGAGTGATGCACCGGATGTGCAAGTGTTTCGCAATCGCGCATGTCGAAAATTTTAAAAATATTGTTATTTTTTTGAAAAAGCGATTGACAACGGGTCGGGGATGTGGTATAATATTAGTGTTGGCTGATGGTTGGCGCGAATGAAATAACGGTGAGGAATGAAGAATCGATGCGGACGCAATCTTTAAAAGTATTATCCGAGGTGCAAAAGGTCTGGTATTATGTGATGAATATTATCCACCACTCCTCCGGGCGCTCGGTGATGATCCCATCCTCCAACGAGTTGGCCAAAGAGTTCGGCATTGCGCGTTCCACCGTGAGAATCGCCCTGGAGGAACTGACCGCGCAGCATGCCTTGGTCACCAAGCGCGGCATCGGTACTTTTACCAACCCCCAATGGATGCTGCACCAGGAGGCGACATCGCCCAAACTGGTCGGCCTCTTGTTTATGGACGGCGGGCTGTTTTCGTACTCGCCGTTGATTCAGCAGGAGCTTGCCATCTTTTGTACCGAGATTGCTCAAAGCAACTGGCACATGCGATTGATTACCGAGAGCGTGTTTAACGGCGGCGACATTGAGCAGGTGTTGCAGCACTCCTATTTGGACGGGTTGTTTGTTTTGGGCTCAACCGAGGAGGTAATCCGTCGGGCCGCGTCGATTGTGCCCACTGTCAATTTTGATTATCCGGTGCCGGGGGTGACCACCATCCGTCCTGATTATATGCAAATGGTTCAAAAAATATTAAAAATTTCCGCCCCGGCCCCGGCGCATTTGCTTTGGCTCCAGTCCGAGCGGATGCTCTTGCCGGAGGACTGGGAGCGTCTTGGTGCAAATTCGCCGCTGACCCATGATCTTTATCCTTTTGTCGTCCATCAGGAGTATGCAACGGAGGAGTTGCGGGCGAAACTCGCCGAGCGCTTTCCAGACTGGATTGTGCTTCACACGCATATCGCCGAGACCGTCCGCAATTTGCTGACGGATATTTACGGGGCGGAGCGGGCGAAATCTTCGCACTTTATCTATGCCGGCGAAAAACAGTATCAGATCAAGATTCCCGGGTATTATTTGCTCTCGACCCGGCAGGATGCTGTCAAAATGGGCATCGGGCTGTTGCGCTCGATGATGGACCATACCAATGGCGAAGCAACCGATTACTATATCCCTGCAAGATTGTTTAACAGTATTGATAATGTCGAAGTAGAATAACCCAAGGAAAGGATTGTCAGGATGAAGAAACAACGGATCGGTTTTTTTACACTAATCGAGCTTTTGGTAGTGATAGCAATCATCGCCATTTTGGCCAGCATGCTTTTGCCGTCGCTCAACAAAGCCAGGCAGCGCGCCAAGAGCATTTTCTGCACCAATAACTTGAAGCAGCTCGGCGCGGTTAACACGTTTTACCAGATGGAAAACAAAGACGCGGTGTTACCCTCGCGATTTGCCAATTTTGGTTATTCCGGCGGCTGGTACTGGTCGGCATACTGTTTTAAAAACAAACTCCTGACGATGAAGCAGCTGGCCTGTCCGGAGCGGCCGTGCGCACCCAATTTGCAGTCATATTACAACACCAACACGGATTTGCCCGATACGGCGGGGGCGCCCAATGCATCATGGGGCAGGATCGGATATGGCGTCAATTTCATTACCGACAATTATGTGCCGACCAAAGGCACGGTCAAGACGACAAGGATTAAAAATTCGTCCTCCAAAATATACGCGGGCGATTGCATCATGACGGCGGACGGCAACCCGTTTAATTTGTTGTATACCCAGGTACATGAACAAAGTATTTTGACGCCGGTTCACGGCAACGCTTGCAATCTGGTTTTTATTGACGGTCATGCCGACAGCATTCAGGCAGCCAACAGCGGCTTGATTTATACACAAAACATTGCCAAGGCGTTTGCCCGGTCCGATTGGTCAGAGAATAATCCGTGGAATTTGTATCAATAAGGAAAGTATGACAGTATCATGAATCAGTGTTTATTGTGTTTGAGTGTTGTTTGCCTTTGTCTCATGACAGTCGCCGACCTTGCCGCCGGGCGGGTGGATATCAGTTTTTCCGCCGAGATAACTTTGCCGGAGAAACCGCAAATCAAGGTTGCTTACGCCTCCTGGGTGCCGGAGCCCAAAAAAACAATTACTTGCGATCTGCCTAAAATCGCCGAGGGCGAGTGGGGCAAAGCGGTCATCCGCTTCAGCGTGCCCAAAGCGGGCGGGGCCAACTTGTTGCTGCTTGGACCTTATGTCGCCGGCGGCAAGGACACGCGCAACCAGTTGGTGCGTTATTATTATGACAATATCAAGCTCAACGGCAAACTCATTGCAAACGGCGACTTTGAGTCGGGCGAAAGCAACATCCGCTACATCAGCTATGAGCCCAAGTATCCGGCTGTGATCGTCCCCAACCCCGACGGCGGCAAGGCGGTTGCGGCCTGGCACGACGGTCAGGTACACATGGGGATCTTGCTCGCCGAGGGGGAAAACGTACTTGAGCTCGACTACCGTTTGGCCAATGATCTCTCTGCCGCTCCCGCCAATGCTTACTATCCGCTCAATCTCGGCAGCGTCGCCAATATGGGCTATTGCGACACGACCCCCGGCGACGGCAAAGGCGGCTGGACGGATCAGGGGCCGTTGAATGATCTGCAAAGCTTTAATCCGGCGCAAAAGCGGTTTGCCGACATCCCGTTTGCGATTGTCGACCCCGGGCAAAACAACGGCAAGAGCTGTGTGGTGTTTGCGGGCAAAAACAGCAGTTACGGAGTTAAAACCATCCAATTGCCGGTCAACAAAGAGTGCAACACTATTTATCTCTTAAACGCCTGCGCCTGGGCGAGTCCTAAAAAAATCGCCGGTACGGTCAAGGCCGTCTATCTGGACGGCACGGCAGCCGAGCTGGCGCTCTCTGTTGGCGACAATACCGGCGATTGGTGGAGCCCCGTCTCCTTGCCCAATGCCGAAATCGGGTGGAAAGGCAGCGGCGCAAAATCCGGCGAGTGCGGACTTTATCTCACCAAATGGCAGCTCCCCAAGGCGGGGTTAATCAAATATTTGGAGATTTCAAGCCCGGACAGCGAGGTGGTCTTGATCCTGGTTGGGGCCACCGCCGCGATGGTTTACAATACCGGCGAAAGTGTCAAATATACGGTCAAAATCGACGGGACTCAAAAGTACACCGCGATCCCTCTGGAGTATTTGCGCTTGGAGATGCGTAAAAAGGGAGTCGGCACCGCCTGTCTGGACTCTGCCAAAACGTTAGTCAAATTGCAGTTGATCAATCCCGCCGGACAACCCGTGCCGCTGGTGCTGGCGCGCTTTACCCGTAATTTTTCGCCGGTATTGTTGGCCCAAACCGATCAAGTTTCGGGCAATTATGAGCTTCGATGCGGTGAGGGCGGCAATGCCGAAATTTTGCCGCCGAGAGCCGCATTTCAAAAATTGACCCGTCTCGAGCGGGCGGATTACCGGCAAACCTTTGCCACCGGCGGCAAAATCATCGCCGCGTCGCAATTTACCGTCAGCGGGAACTCGATTGTGGCGGTGCCCGACATGGACTCTTTTTACAATCAAGCCTTGCGGCTCAATGATACCAAGGGCGCGCTGGACATCGAGCTTGATTTGGCGTCTGACGGCGAATACGCCTTTTATGTTTTTTCGCGCGCTCCCGAAAACTTTGTCAACGCCTTTTTTCTCTACGTCAATGGCAGCAAAGACTACATCAAAGTCGGCGGCAATTTTTGCATGCCTGAAACCTTTTACTGGAGCGGCGGCCAGCGTCTCGCTCTCAAAAAAGGCAAAAACACCTTTCAACTGGTGCGGGCATCCGCCAAAGATGCGGAGCTCGACTTGGCGTTATTTTATCTCACAACCGATCATCTGACGCCGGAGCCCGCGACCTTTGCCGACGAGTTGCGCTCGCTGGCCAAGGCCGGTTTTACGGTTTACGGCTTTGCCGATACGGCGATGACCGGGGGGACGCCGCAGCAATATCAGAGAATTGTCAGTCAGGATAAGTCCTACCCCGACTTTACTCCCGCGTTACGGGGTTCCGACATTGACCGCCGGGGCTTTTTGCATGCCGACGGCAAATATTTCCGCTTTGACGACGGGACAACGCTGCCGTCAATATGGGGATGCAATGTTGAGGATTTATATGACATTTGCCGGCGCGACCGCATGGGCGATGCGGCCTTGGAGGTGACTCTCAAACGCTTGCGCTCGATGGGCTACGAGATGGTGCGCCACATGATCAATACCTTGCCGCCGGAGCCGTGGACCAATCAAAATCATCATATTTATTATAAACTCAGCAACTCGCCGCTCACCTTTGCCCCCGAATTTTGGCAGGAAATGCAAATGCTCATTGCCGCTTGTCACCGCAACGGGATGTATTTAAACATTACCTTGTGGAATGATAACATGTTTTTTACCGATCTTGGCGCCGGGCGCGGCGAAAATGCTTTTATCGGCTTTTTTCACCCCGAGGCGATCCGCCGCCAGCAGCAAATCGTCAAGACTTTTTTTGAAACGCCCAACCCTTACCGCAACAACACTTGCCCCAAAGATGACCCGACCGTCGCCATCTATGAGATTGAAAACGAGCGCACCTTTCTCTGGATGTATGGCAACGACCCGGCCGCTTATGACTGGCGTAAATTGAGGACCGATACGCGTGAATTACTTTACCAAAAATGGAGCGACTTTTTAAGTAAAAAGTACGGCACCGTCGATCAACTGAAAAAAGGCTGGAATTGCGCGGATTTGGCCGGCTTGCGGCGGCCGGACCGGCAGGGCGATACGTTTGCCGACCTGGAGTTTGCGCCGGTTTGGGACGTGAAGCTTTGGAGCAATGACAGCAGCTCTTTTGCCGTCAAATTTGACGATACACGGATCAGTGCCGCCGAATACGGCAAAAATACCACCTCCAACCCGGTCATCGCCGACGGCATGGAGTTTATGTTTGACATGTACCGTGATTACTTAAAAACCATGTATGATTATGCCCGCAGTCTTGGTTTCAAGGGCGTCATCACCGCCAACGGGGCGGACTGCGAGCGCTTTTTTAATCAGCGCGCCGCCGCCAATCAGGTGCTGGACGCCACCTCGGGCGGGACCGGGTACTGGAACCGCAACGGCTACGGATTTTTGCGCTCGCTCAATTGGCTGGATCCGCTGGTCTTTACCGCCGCTTCCGGCAAACCGGTGATTTCCCGCGAATACGGCCCCAATCTGATTTATGAAAACGTCTGGTGGGGCAACGTCATTACGGCGGCGGTACAAAAATCGCTGGGGCGTGCCTACTTGTTTAATTTCTCGGTGGGGATTCCCCGGATTAACAACCCGGACTGGTTTTATCCCAATGACTCGTTTGAAAAGATCCGGGGACACATGAATTTACAGCAGGAGTCTCATCTTTTTGGCCATTTCGCCAATTTGGCGTCGTCGATCGTGGCGGCTTCGCCGGATCTTGCGCCGTCGAAATTTAAACTTGAAATCGGTTACCCGCTGGATAACGTCGGTTACGGGGCATCGTTTCGCGGCTATAACAAAATGACGTTAAACAACTTTGTGCCGTTTTTGTATACCGACTCCTCGGTCCGGGTGTTTGACCAAGTTTATGACGGCGACGCCGATTTGGTCGTCAACGAGCCTGCCATGCCCAATGGCGACTATCGCCGGGCCAAACTGCTGTTTGCGATCAAACCCCACTCGGCGCTGGACCGCGCGGGCAAACCGGCAGTTAATCCGGCTCTGACCGACGGCACGGCCGCTCAGGGATTTTTGGATCAGCCGGAGGAAATGACAGCGCTGTACCAAACTTTGCAGCAAGCCGGGGCCAAGCTCCCGGTTTCCGGTGCGGATTTTGGCGTCATCTGGCGCGACGCCAATCAAAAGCTCGAGATCAATACCCGTTTGGCCTATTTTAAGGGCGACTGCGACACTTGGAGCGCATTTATCGGCGACGGCGCCAATGCCAAAGGCCATACGCCCAAGGCTTTCACCCTTGAGGAGGCCGGCGACGCCTGGGTTTTTACCGGGGTTTCACCTCAAAAGGACCGCGTCCTGTTTGCCGTGACCGACGGGATTATTGATTACAAATTGGCCGATACGCCCCAATATGTATTGTTGAGCGGCGCCAAACTCGCCTTAAAAATCAACGGCAAACCAAATCTCTCGGTATTGGCCGGAGCGCCGGTCAGTGTGACTTTTCGGCAACAGGAGCGCGGCTTTTATGTGACGTTTATGCGCAACCGCTCCGGCAACGTCCCGGCAGAGGTGCAATTTGATCGTCCGATTGCCGAAGCGACCGCCCGGGCGATGGACGGCAAGGTTTTAAAAAAGGCAAATTACACCGGCAACACCTTGATCCATGACTGGAGCAACGGCGAAAAAATCTCGTATTATCAAGTGGATTTTAGCAAATAGGACGGTTATGAGTTTTGAGGTAGTTTGGAACAATACGGCGCAAACGGCGGAGCCCGCGCGGGTCTCCGCCATGCCGATCAATCGGGTTTGGCCGGGGAAACAGCGAAGTTTGGATCAAACCGAAATCGCCTGGTTTGTCAATCTGGATTGGGTCGAGGGCGTCCAAGAGGCGGGGTTGTTGATTAAAATGGATGACGCATTGCGTCAGTCGATTGAGATTCGCCCGTTGGCGTCGGCCATCGCAAAACGCGTTGATGCCGACGGGATTCATTTAACTTTGAACGGGCCATGTTGTTTTACGGTCGAGGTCAACGGCAGCGCCGGAGCGCTCCATGTCTTTGTCAACCCGCCGGAGTATCCGTTTGTCCCCGACGAGGGCGATTGGTATTTCGGGCCCGGCACTCATGACGCGGGGGTGATTATGCCGCGATCCGGCCAAACGGTCTATCTGGCCGCCGGTGCGGTGGTTTACGGGGCGATTTTTATTTATCGCGCCAAGGATGTCAGGATTATGGGGCGGGGGATACTGGACGCTTCCAAATTCCGGCGCGGCAACGACCCCGATCCAGCGAACGGCGAATTGCTGGAGCCGGCCATTGCCAAATTCGGCCTGCCCGCCAAAGATGTCCATTACTCGGGGGCGGTCGTCGCCTATGAGTGTACCGATTTGACCATCTCCGGGATCACCGTCCGTGACTCGATGTTTTGGACCTTGATCGTCCGCAACCATTGCCGAAATGTTGTCATTGACAACATCAAAATTATCGGACAATGGCGGTACAACAGCGACGGGATCAATATTTGCGCGTCGCAAAATGTCATCGTCCGCAATTCGTTTGTCCGCTCGTTTGACGACTGCATCGTCGCCCGCGGTGCCGTGCTCACCGGAGAGAGCGGACCGCTGGATCAACTTTTGGTCCAAAACTGCGTTTTGTGGTGCGACTGGGGCAAAAGTCTGGAGGTGTGGGCGGGAAATATCCCTTGCCGGATCGCCAACGTCACGTTTCAAAACATCAATTTGATCCATCTCTCGATTGTTGCATTGGATATTACCACTTGGTTCGGCAGCAGTGACACGGTGATCGAAAACATCAAATTTCAAGATATCGTCATTGATCTTGACACGCAATACCGGTCGCCCGAGATGCAGCGCTTTGATCGCCAAAAATACATTTCCCAACCTGGCTGGCAGCCCTCGCTGGCGGTGGTCGATTGTCAGCGGCTGGGGGTTAATCTGGGCAATCAGCAAGTGCAATTGGCGACGGATCTCGCCCCTTTTCATTTGTCCTATCAAAAAATTGTATTTCAAAACATCCGGTTTTCGCAATCCGGTTTTCCGGCATTGCCAATTACGGTCAGCGCGGTGCCGGATTGCTTGTGCATCGACGGTGTGCAAATCGCCAATACGGTCTCAAGTCACATCACCGTCACCGGCAATGTAAAAAATATTACGGTCATTTAATGGCTGACGCTGCAATTATGCCAAGCGCAAGGCGGCGCTCCGATCACGGGGAATCGGGAGGCGTCGGTGACGATCAACCGTTGGTTGCCGGTGAACGCATAGACCTTTTTCCCCGCTCAAAGTTGCGAAACATGTTTCGTACTCCATAATAAACTCTGTTTTTTTACCTTGCCCCGAGGTAACTCACCTTTGCTGAAAATATAAGCCGTCAAAGCGTTTTTTTCGCTTGTCGCTGAAAAAATAACAAAAAAAACACAATCGCGCTTGACAACCGCGACGGAATATGGTATAATTAATAAAACAAAATTGAATGCGTTTCAAATTGATCGTTCAAATATAAAAGCATTATGAAGAGCAATATCAAAGATGTCGCCAAACTGGCCGGGGTTTCCGTCGGGACCGTGAGCCGTGTCATTAATGGCGGCGAGGGGGTCGCCGACAGTCGGGTCGCCGCCGTCAAGGCCGCGATTGCCGAGCTCGGGTACCAAAAAAACTCCGTCGCCCAGATGCTCGCGGGACGGCGCGGCGGCTCGCGCCTCGCGACCGGCAACATTGGAGTATGGATGCCCGAGATGGGCAATGACTGGATCGCCAATCAGGTTTACTCCAACTATTTGGGCGGGATTGAGTCGGTGTGCGCCCGGCGCGGGTATCATGTCTTGATTGAGCACGGCGGCAACACCAATTATCCGCGCTGCGTCCATGACGGCAAAGTGGACGCCTTGATCGTCAAGGCGGTCAATGTCATCCCGGAGGTGCTGTACGAGCTCGGCAACGAGCTCCCGGTGGTCGGGCTCTCGATGTTTGACCGGCGGTTGCCGCTGCCGCAAGTTACTACCGACAACCGCTTGGCGGGCGAGGAGGTCTGCTGTTATTTGTGGAGCAAGGGGCACCGCCGGATCGGCTTTGCCAGCACCAACCGCTGTCACCAGATGTTTTTTGACCGGCATGTCGGGTATGAGTATTTTTTGTCGCAGCATGACGCCTATGATCCCAAGCTTGATTGCGCACTGATGTTGAGCGACCAAAACCGCCCCGAGGAGAATTTTCCGGATATGAGCCAGATTGTCGAAATGCTGTTTTCGCAAACCCGGCCGCCGACGGCGATTATCGCCGCCAACGACTGGATGGCGGCGGGGCTGTATGAGGCATTGTTTGCGCGCAATTTGCGCATCCCGGAGGACGTGAGTGTGATCGGGTTTGACAACTTGCCCCAGCTTTGTCTGCGGCCGCGGCTGACCAGCTTTGCCGTCCCGATGCAGGAGATGGGACGGGTCGCGGCGGAGCTCTTACTGGACCGGATCGCCGGCGGGGCCGTGAGTACCGGCGGTGTCCCCGAGTTTCGCATGGTGACCGGCCAAATCGTCGAGCACGGCTCCGTTGCAACGTATCAGGAAATCGTGGAGAAATAACTCCTTATATAACAGTTAACCAAAAGGTGGGAAGATGAGGCGGTATTTATTTACATTGATCGAGTTACTGGTGGTGATTGCTATTATTGCCATTTTGGCGTCAATGCTGCTTCCGGCGCTGTCCAAGGCGCGCGAAAGGGCCAAGCAGTCGGCGTGCATCAGTCAACTCAAGCAAATCGGCTTGACCGATGCCCAGTATATCAATGATTACGCGGGCTGGCTCTACGGGCCCAATCTCGCGGTGCCGTTTGCCAGTGGTACCGCGTGCTCCAATTGGGGGCCCAGCGTAGCTAATTTGAAATATTTGCCCGCGTGGGTCAGGGGCAAGACCAATGTCGCCGTGTGCCCCTCGGCTTATCCCTATGTCGCTGATAATAACGAGCGCACCTACGGCAAACGCGGCGTCTGGAACAGCGGGAGCAACAAGGACGCCTTTTGGAAATATGTCGGCAACCGCTTTGCCTTCATCACTTTTCCGGCCATCGCCAGCCCCGGCGACCAAAAGGAGAAGCGCTCGCCGTCCCGCTTTGTCACCACGTTTGACTCGTTTGAAAACTATTATCAGTACGGCTCCGCCCGGCCCTACAGCTTTGGGCTCAATCACATGAATAAGGGCAATGTCCTTTTTTTCGACGGGCACACCGACTCCGGGCGCAAGGATTTCGGCTATCTGACTGCCGGGTACGACCCCAACAGCCGTTTGAGTAATCTGCCGCTCGCGCCGAGCCGCTATTAAGAAGGAAATTTATAATATGCCAAGTAATACAATCATTTCCGGGCTGATTGCCGCTATTTTTGCGGTGTTTCCTCTCGGGGCGGCAGTGGTCAAGGAGGCGGCTAATTTTGCCGATCCGTCGTTGTGGGACATTCAAGCGCCGGAGGGGATGACTTCCCGATTTCGCCCCGACGGACTCTTGGAGGTCAACTGGCCCAAGAGTGACAAAGCTTTGGTCTGGGAGGCCAAGTTAAAGCAGCCGTGTGCGCTTGACGCCGCCGCCGTGCGCCTCAGCGTCAAACTCTTTGCCAAAACTCCCGGCGACAAAAACAAACTTTTTGTGATTGTCAAAGACGGCAACGGTGCCACCTTTACCTACACCTTGCCGCAATTGGAGCGCTGGGCGCTCAACTGGCGAAACCTCGATACTTATCCTTTTGACGCCAACGAAGTGGGGCGGATGCACCCGCAAGTCGGCAAATCCGACCGGCCGGGAAGTCCGCTCCCGGTGAAGCCTTTGAGCTTGATCGGCATCCGTCTGGAGACCGGCCCCGGCGACGGCGGCAGTTGGCTTTTTGATCAAATCAACTCCGACAGCTATACTTTGGGCGCCAAAACCAACCATTGGGGGCTGAGCTTGCCTTTGGAGCGCTACTGGATGACGACTTCATTGATCAAAAGCGAAGTTGAGCCTTATATCCCCCTCGACTGGCTCGATTTCGGCAACAACGCTTATTGTCTCAACTGGGAATTGGTCGCCGGGACGCAGGGGCGTGCAATCAAATCCGGGACCATGCGTGTCAATTTTGCCGACGGTGATTGCCGCAAGCGCGAACAAAAAATTTCCTTGGGCGAACTTCCCGCCGGGTTATACACGGTTGTCTGCTCGATGACCCCTGAGAGCACCGATCAGGCTACTCCTGCCAACTGGCAAATTTTGCGCTGGCGGGCCGAAGGGCCGGTCAGTTGGCCCGCCAACGGGGCGGGCGGCCGGAGCTTGCGGGCGCAAAAGACTTCCGGCGAAACGCAAGGATATGTCGGCTGGCGGCAGACTGTCCAGTTTGCGGCTCCGGGAAGCGGCATTTTTGAGGTGACCGCGCGCGGCGAGGGGACGGCTTGGCTGGTTCCCCTGGGCCGCGACAATGCCTCGGTGGGCCCGAGCGCGACCATCAAATTTAATACCAAAGATGTCCGGCAAACGCAGCAAATCAAGGTGACGCTGCCCCCGGAAACCGCACAAGCGTACATTTACTTGATGGCGACCCAAACCGGTTCGGTAATCGATTTTGACCATGTCCAATTTGTCATGGACGGCAAAAACATGATTTCCAACGGCGACGCCGGGCAAGGGAACGTTTTAAAGCAGATTAAACTTTCTTTAAATGTCATCGCTTCGACGTCAACCGCCAAAGCGTTGGAAAAATTTGCGGGCTCGGTCGCCCCCGGCTGCACGCTGGATATCCCGCTCCCCGACTGGCACAACCGAGCGGGCAAGGCGAGCTGGGAAATCACCGACAGCAAGGGCAAGATTTTGCTGGCGGGCGACAAGCTGGACGGCGGCGCTGTCAACTGGGTTGCCCCCCTCGTTCCTGGGCCGTGCCGGTTTACGGCCAGACTTGCCGACGGCAAAATCGAGCTTGACCGCAAAGAATTGGAGCTGGGCGTCAAGGGGATCATCCCGACGCAGTCAACCGCCCGCCGGGGCGACGGCAACATTTTGACCGAAGCCGACCTTTTCGGACCCGGCAAAAATTATTTTACTTGGGCGATGTACGAAAATCACCCGGAGGACACCGACTATCTTATGCGCGCCGCCGCGTGGGTGGCCGACGGGCGCAAGGCCGGTTTTGAATATTTCCGCGTCCGGGCGGATTGGGACAAAATTGAGCGCGTGCCGGGGGTGTATGATTTCACCTTGGTCGATCAGGTGATTGATCAAGTCATCAAACAGGGCGGCAAGGTGATTTTGGAGCTCCGCTGCGAAGCCCCGGCGTGGCTTGACTACGAGTCGCAGCTGGACAGTTACGGCCGCGCCGACATCTGGCGCGCGGGCAAAATCGGCCGCATGCCGTCGATCTGGTCGCCGGGTATGCTGGAGCATATCCGCGACTTTGCCGAAACCGCCGCCAAGCGCTACTGCGACAACCCGGGCATCGCCGCCTATCACCTTTGGGGGCTCCCCGGCTCGCTGGACTGGACCAATCTTGACCGGCCGTGGCTGGGTATCCAAGTGGATTATTCCAATGCCGCATTGCAAAAATTTCATGAGCTTTACGGCAAGGAAGTACCCGGCATCCCGCGCTCGAGCAATGATTTTTCGGGGCCGGATTTGAGCTTGGCGTGGCGGCGCTGGGTCGAGTTCCGCCGCCTCGGGCTTGAAAATTACATGATTGATTATATGGTAAAACCGTTGCGCAATATCGACCCCGAGCGTTGCATCATTGGTTATTACGGGTTGGATTTTGCATCGCCCCGGCTGGCGTCGTCGGCGCGGGATTTACGCTGGCGGCGTCACACCGGCGGTTGCGGCCTTATTTATCAAACCCAAATCGGCGCCATGCGCGCTTTGTCGGACATCGGCAAACCATACCCGCAAGAGGTGCATTTGATGACCCCGACGGCTGCCGAGCTCGAACAGGCTACCAGTCAGATCAGCGTCGTCGGCGGGCAGGGGCTTAATTGGAATTACTACTGGCGCGACACCATCCGCACCGGTGCCTGGACTTCCGAGCGCAACGAGGGCTTGGCGGCGTGGCAAAGCTTGTGGCGGCCCTTGTGGCAGGAGCTGCGCGATGCCGAGTTGACGCAAGCGCCCACGGTGGCGGTGCTCAACAGCTGGAGTACCATGCAGTACTTGCACCGGAGCTTTTTTCCGTTGCGTCAGGATGATTTGGTGACAAGACTGGCAGCCTCGCTTTACCGCGACGGCATCTGGCCCGCATGGTTCTCCGAAAACGCGCCCCCCGATATCCTCAGTAAGCGTAAACTTTTGATCGTCCCCGCCTCCGGGGCGCAAGTCATCCCGCAGGCCACCGCCGACATGATTGCCAGATTTGTCCAAAACGGCGGCAAAGTGCTCATGTTTCCCGACTCCGGGCGCTACGTAGTGGAGGAGGCGCAAAACGAGTTTGCTTTATTGAAGCGCCTCGGCTGGCAGGGCCCGCTGCCCCAAATCGCCAAAAGCGAGGAGACCGAGGACGGCAACAGCGGCTTTGCCCGGCTGGCGGCGGACAATAAAACGTTGACTTTTGACAAAAATTCGCTGCTTGCCAAACTTGGCACGTTAAAGGTCAACAATCCCTGCGCCATTGCCAAGGTCGGTCCCGAGGTGCAAGTCGAGGGGCGTTTTACCGACGGCGCTCCGGCGGTGCTGCGCTGGCGTTACGGCAAAGGCGAAGTGTTATTTGTCGCAGGGCAGCCCGAGTGGCAGCAAACCCCCGGCTTTTTGGGACTGGTGGCGGACAATGCCGGGTGCGCGCGGCAGGTTTCTGCGAGCAAACCTTATTTACTGATCAACGATTTGACCAAAGGCAAGGACCGTTATCTGATTGTCCACCGGCTGCCCGACAGCTACCGGCCGCATACGCCGGAGCTGACCGCCGCCGTATTGGACAAATTCCCGGCCGAGGACTTGACCTGGTATTTGAAAGGGCTTGACGGCAAATACACTTTGACCGAAGTTTCGCTTCCCGACCGGCCGCGGCGGACGGTCACCGGGGCCGAATTGGCCGCCGGGATCGCGGTAAATATGAAAATGTGCCAGACGCGGGTGTTTCAACTCACCCCGGCAAAATAATTAAGAGATTTTGGAGAATTTATGAGATTGACTGCCATTGGGATTGAGTGCCCCGCCGGGGTGCAGACATTTGAGAATTTACTGATCGGCCGTTGTTACAACCGTCCGGAGAAGCGGGTGATCGCGTTTGAAAAATTTGGCGTCACCGTCTTTGCTCTGAGTGAGAAACGCGCCAAGCTGATATTGGCGAGCGATGTGTGCGGTATTTTAATCCCCGTCGAGCTCAAGATTGACGGCAACATGCTTACCGTCAAAATTGAGGCGGGGAGCATTGTGGAGAGTCAGACCAACATCTGGCGCTTAATGGAGCTCTCGGTGCTTCCCGGTTTGATGGCGTCAACCGTGGGTGACGAGGGATCGTATTTGCTGCCCGTTTTCTCCGGGATGACGGTGTCATTTGCCAATCGCGCTCCGGTTAAAAACCGCGACCGCATCTATATGGATCGCGCCGAGTGGGAGAAATTCGGCCAAGCGGACGCCTTCGGGATGATGGCAGTCGCTTGCGATATTTTGGCGATTGTCGAGCACGGCAATTTCTTTTCCTGGGCCGACTCCGAGTTTAATCAGGAGGGGGTCAACCGTCTTTACGCCACTTTTGGCATCCGGCATGCCTCCGAGGATATTTTGCCGCAGGAGGACAAGACACTCGTCTGCTGCTTTTTGCCGGCGGGGGGCGGGGTGGCCAAGCTCGCGTTTGCTTACCGCGAGCATTTGATCCAAATGCGCGGCATTGTCCCTTTGCGGGAGCGCGTCGGCAATAATCCGGTGTTGGACTACTCCGTCCACGCGATGCGCGTCAAAATTTTTCTCGGGCAAAAACAGCCATTTGAGGCCGACGGGGCATCGCCCTATGTCAATTGCACCACCTTTGGTGAGGCAGGTGAAATCATTGACGCCATGCACGCGGCGGGCATTCGCCGGGCGGTGATTACGCTCGTGGGGTGGAATCTGGGGGGGCACGACGGCGCTTATCCGACCCGGTTTCCGGTCAACGCGGATGCGGGCGGCGAAGCGGAACTCAAAAAATTGATTCAAAAAGGGCTGGATCTGGGTTACCAGATGGTGCCGCATGACAATGTGACCGATGTTTATCTGGCCGCCCCCGATTACGATCAAACTTTGGTATCGCTTGACGAGGGCGGTGAGCGGCAAACCGCCGGGATGTGGGCAGGCGGGCTCTCGTACAAAATTTGCCCGACGGTGACGCTCCACCGCCACGGCGGCGAATTCCGCCGGATTCAGCGCCTCGGCTTTGCGGGGAGCTATTATCTTGACGCTCAGGCGGCGGGATTGTTCACTTGCTCCGACCCGGCGCACCCGGCGGATGAGAAGCAATTTTCGCTGTCGCTTGCCCGCATCGCGTTGCTCCCCCGCACGCTTTTTGGCGCGGTATCGACCGAGTTTGTCCCCGCCTACATGCTCCCTTATGCCGATGAGGCCTCGCGCATCCCCAATATTTGGGAGTACCGGCATTTGTTGAAACGGCTGCCCGCCGCCATGCGCTCCTTGGATGGGCAAATCGTCCCTTTTTACCAACTGGCGGTGCACGGACTCATCGTCTACCAGTCGGAGTGGGTGCATACTTACGGCAAAACTCTTGAGGTGCGTCGGCGCGGGTTGTACGAGGAGCTCGGCACCGGCGCCCGGCCGTCGATGGAGGTCTCGATGCGCCCCATGTGCAACGGCGGCAATTTCCAAGAGTCAATTGCCGCACTGCTGGAGTGTTACCGGATCAATTTTGAGCTTTGCCCGGCCATCCAGACAGCATTGGTGACAAGCTATGAGTCCGGTTCTCCTGATTGTTGTGTCCTTGAGTATGACTCCGGGCATCGCCTTGAGGTCGGCTGGGGCGAAACCCCCTCGCTGCGGATTTATCGTCACGGCAAATTGGCGTATCCGCAATCGTAACAATCCAATATGCTGCCTCCGGTCAATCCCGGAGGCTTTTTTTTGGGTTTGCCGGGGTAAAAATGCAATTGCGATTTGCATTTGCGTTTGATTGCATCTATATTGAAGCGGAAGCTTTTTTTACCAGATGATAAGGAAATGATATGGACATAATTTTAGTCTGTGGACTAATTGTGTTGAACGGACTTTTTGCCATGGCCGAGATCGCCATGGTTTCTTCGCGAAAAACCCGGCTGCAAAAGTGGGCCGACAAAGGCAGCAATCGCGCCCGCGCCGCCCTCAAACTTTGCACCGACCCCTCGACTTTTTTAGCCACCGTCCAAGTCGGCATCACTGCCGTCGGGATTTTGAGCGGCGCCATCGGCGAGGCCGTATTTACCGCCCCGTTGACTGCCTTTTTAATGAAATATGAGTGGATCGCCCCATATGCCAAGCCGGTCGCGGTCACGGCGGTGGTGGTACTCTTGACTTACTTTGCCATTGTCGTCGGCGAATTAGTGCCCAAACAATTGGCCTTGCGCGCCCCCGAGCGTGTCGCCGTCCTGTTTGCCCGGCCGATGACTTTGCTGGCGCGGGCGGCGCGGCCGCTGGTCTGGCTGTTGTCCTCCTCTTCGCGGCTTTTGCTTGCGCTTGCCGGAGCTCCCGGCAAATCGGAGCCGCCGGTGACCAATGAGGAAATCAATGTCCTGATGGAGCAGGGGGCTGAGGCCGGGGTGTTTCACGAGAGCGAGCAGGAGATTGTCTCCAATGTGTTGCGGCTTGACGAGCAGCGCATCGGTTTGATTATGACTCACCGCAACGATATTTATATGCTTGACCTTGACTCCAGCGAGGCGGAGATCCGCGATTGCCTGAGCCAGTGTCCGCACTCGCGCGTGGTGGTTTGTCGCGGCGATTTGGATCATGTGGTCGGTATTTTGCGTCTCAGCGATGTCTTTAAAGCGGCGCTCAATCAGGAGCCCTTGGATGTCGTCAAGCATCTGCATGACCCTTTGTATGTCCCCGAGTCGGTGACGACCACCAAGCTTTTGGAGAGTTTGCGGTTGTACCATCATCAGTGCGCGCTGGTGGTGGATGAGTACGGATCGGTGTGCGGGATAGCAACTTTGTTTGACGTCCTGACCTCGATCGTCGGCGAATTGTCCGACCTTGATCCGCAGGAGGATATGGGCATTGTGGTGCGTGACGATCAGTCGCTCCTGGTGGATGGCGACGTCTCGGTTGAGCGAATCCGGCACGCCATGAAGCTTGCCGGGCCGCTGCACGGCGAGGAGGACAACGCGTTTAACACCATCGGCGGTTTTATCATGTATACATTGGGCCGCGTGCCCGTCACCGCCGACCACTTCATCTGGAGCGAGTGGCGCTTTGAGGTGATGGATATGGACAACAACCGCGTCGACAAAGTATTGATCGCCCGGATCGTCTCCGACGAGGCCGTCGAGACCGCGAGCGGCGAGTAAAGCCGATGTTGTTGCCGGTTTGTCTAAGCGGTAATGCCGATTTCCATACTGCCGTTTGATTTCCAAACCGCCAAATCCGGCAAGGTGACGCTGATCGAGTAGTCGGTGTTTTTGATTCCTTTGCCATTGTCCGCCGAGACAACACCCATGTAATATTTTCCCGCGCTCAGCACCAGCAAACCGTCCTTGCCGGCTTTGACGGCGGTGAGTACGGGGGATCCTTTTTTGTCGTAGCCAAATTTGTAAATGGTCATGACGGCAGCTTTGTCAAGCTTTGAATTGAGCTTGAAGCCGTAGGCCCCGGCCTGATTGGCGGCGAGTGAAAATTGAAAGAAATCCGCCGCGTCGCCGAAGCCGACCCACTCGTTGACAATCCCCTGCTTGAGATCCAGCGTTGCAACTTGCGTATCGCGCCAATTGTTATTGGCCACTTGATTGTTGACATTGTTAAACAAGGTGCCGCCCACTTCGAGCGTGTACCCGGTATTGAGCCCTTTGGCCGCTCCTGGAGCCTCCACTCCGATATAGTATTGTTGTCCTGCCGTTAACAACAAGCTTGACAACGTGGCCGAGCTGCCGCCGGTCAATATGCCGAATTTGTCATACTTAGGGGTGGCGCTGATGGATTTTAATGCTTGCAGCGCCCCTTTGGCATTGATGGTATAGACAGTTAATTTAGCCCCGTTTTTGAGGCCGCTCAAGTTAAAACTGTAGGTGCCGGAAGTACTTATTTCGAGCTTGCGGTAGTCGATATTGTCGCTGAAGCCGACCCATTCCTCGACTTTGCTGCCGTAAGTGATTGACGGCGCGGTTTTCCATGCCTCATCCTGTGCTTGATTGGCCTGATAAAACAGTGAGCCGCCAAGGACAATATTGGCTTTCCCCAAAGTCTTGCCTTTATCGGTGCTGTAGATACTTAATTGATAGTTGCCGTTGAGCAATAGCGGTTTGGCGGATTGTATCACCCCGTTTTTGACATTGACGGCGGTGACCACTTTACCATTGGCTTTATCCACCACCGTAATAGTCGCGTTGAGACCGGGCGCATAAGTGCCGCCAAAATAGTAGGTGCCCGCATCCAGTTTGACGGCTTCCAAAAAGATAGTGGTGGCATTGGTGATGTTGGCCTGAAATTCTTTGCGGTAGTCGCTGACAACAAAATTTTGGTTGGCGCTCCAGTCGCTTTGGTTGCCCGCGCCGTCGACCGCCGCAAGCTGATACTGATACAACCCGCCGCCGAGATTGTTGAGCGTCAAGGCAGTGCCCCGGTTGACAGTATAAGTTTGATTGTTGACCTTGACGAGGTATTTGGTTACACCGACATTGTCAAACGCGGCGTTCCAAGAGATGGTCGCACTGTTGTACGAAACGGTGGCCGCCGGCGTGCCGTTGAGCACCGGTGTGCTGACATCGCGTATTGTGAATGTTTGAGTCGAGCTCCAACTGCTTTTGTTGCCGGCTGCATCAAAGGCCTGCAGCTGATAAGAGTAGCTGCCGCTGACGAGGCTTTGCAAAACATATGAGTTGTCTGTCACGGTGTAGGTTTGCCCGTTGACTTTGAGGTAGTACCCGGCTACGCCGACGTTGTCACTGGCCGCATTCCACCAAACGGTGGCGTTGTACCCGTCGACTGTTGCCGACGGCGATCCGCTTAAGGTTGGGGCGGTAAGGTCGGTGAGTTTGACTTCCAGCCACAGACTGCCGCTGTCGTTGTGCAGGCGGTAGTCGATGCTGTTGTATCTTACCGCGCCGCCATTGACCGTCAAGGTGCCGAATGAGCTGACTGCGGTGCCGATTGAGACTGTCTGGTTAAACCCCGCGGCGCCGTCCGCCAAGAGATAATTGCCGTCCGCCTGGGTGGCTGAGACGGTGATGGTATAGTTTGCATTGGTGATGTTGGCCAGATTGTCGATCATGGCCGGATCGGCGGCGACTCTTTGAGTCAGCATAAATTTGATGGTGCCGCCTTGGGCGTTTAATGTGTAATTGCTCCCCGACGATACGGTGATTATGTTGCCGCCCAGTGCCGTTGTACCGTAGAGAAGGGCGCCGCCGGGCTCCCCGGCCGCATCCAAAATACCGCCCGAGTTGACCAATAGATGGCCTGCCTTTGCCTGCGAGTGTAAATCCAAAATGCCGCCCGAGTTGACGGTGGCGGAAGTGACGATCCCGCCCGAAAATACGTCGGTGACGCCGCCGAAATTGATCACGGTATTGGTGGCGCCGCCGTAAATTTGCTGGTTGCCGCCCGCATTGACTGTGGTATCCGCGGCACTGCCGCCGGCGGAAATAATCTGCCGGCCGCCCGAGGAGATGTTGGTAACTTTGGCCATGCCGCCCGACGCGACTGTCATGACTGCGGATGCTTGACTGACCGTGGTACTGTTTGCTGTGCCCCAAACATTGTAACTTCCGCCCGAAACGACTTGATTGCCGCTGCCGTTGAGCCCGGAGGAGAGGTTGGAGGACATCACGCTGCCGCCGGAGCCAATCACCAGATTGTCAATTTGGGGCGCAACGTCGAGCGTCAGGGTCAATTGATTTAACGCATTGAGGCTTAAGGTGTATAAAATGTTGTTATAAATCATCAGTTTCGTCAGCGAGAGCGATCCGGCCGCCGTGGCCCCGACCGTAACGCCAATGTTGCTTGCAAATATTGAGGCGCCGCCCGCAAGGCGGTATTCGCCGAGTGTCTGGGTGGCGGAAACCGTGACGGTGTAGGTCACATTGCTGATGTTGGCGAGGTTGTCAATCATGATATCATCGGCAGTTGTCCTTTGACTGACCATTAAATTGACAGTGCCCCCCTGAGCATTTAACGCATAATTACTACCCGACGAAACGGTGACAATATTGCCGCCAAGGGTAGTCGTACCGTTAAGATAAGCGCTGCCGATTTCCCTGGCCGCGTCCAAAATGCCGCCGGAGTAAATTTTGGCATTGCTGGCGACGGTGTCCGAGTGGAGGTTGAGTCTGCCGCCGTTGTTGACGGTCGCGTTGACGGCAACACCGCCGGCGAGGACATCCATAAGTCCGCTCCAGCCAATAACCGTCTCCGAAGCTTGGCCGTAAACTTGCTGGGTGCCGCCGGGACTCACTGTGGCGCTGACGGCACTGGCGCCGGAGCTGACGATTTGTCGGGCGCTCGCCAGGATAATTGTATTGAAAGCACTGGCGCCGGAGTTGACGACTTGCCGGGCGTCGGAGTAAAGGGTGGTGGAATTGACGCTGGCACCGGAGTTGACAATTTGCCTGCCGCCATCAAAAATATCGATGTTGGTGGCGCTGGCGCCGTTGTTGACGATCTGTTGGCCGCCGGAGCCGATCGTTGTGCTGACGGCACTGGCGCCGGAGTTAACATTCATCACTGCCGAGGTCTGGCTGACGATGGTGTTGTTGGCAGTGCCGAAAACGTTGTAAGTACCGCCGGACACGACCTGATTGTTGTTGCCGGTGAGGCCGCCGGAGAGAGTGTAGGTCATGACACTGCCGCCGTAGCCGATGACCAGATTGTCGGTAACGGGTGCGGTGCTGAGAGTGAGTTGCAACTCATTGGATGCGTTTAAGCTCAAAGCATAGAGGACGTTGCCGTACGACAGCAGCCGCGAGAGTGAGAGCGTACCGGCAACGTTGCTGCCGACGGTGAGTGACACATCAGCTGCAAAGGCAGCCGCGCTGCCCGCCAGCAAATATGAGCCAAACGTCTGCGCCGCGCCGACGGTAATGCTGTAATTGACATTACTTACATTGGCCATATTGTCGATCATGAACGAATCGGCAGCTGTCCGCTGGCTCACCATAAAGTTGATGGTGCCGCCCTGACCGTCGACCGTATAATTATTGCCGGGGTTTACCGTGATGAGCAACCCGGCCATAAATGTGGTGCCGCCGAGCTTGGCCGTACCCGTGAGCGACCAGGCGGCATTGATTTTGCCGCCCGAGTTTACCACGGTATTAAGCGCCGTTCCGCCCTGATACAAATTGATTATGCCGCCGGATTTGACCGTGCCCGACTGTGCCAGCCCGCCCGAAAAAACTGTTTGGATCGCGCCGGACGAAATCAAGGTATTTTGCGCATAGCCGCCGTTGGAAACATTGATTTTGCCGCCGGAGCTCACGGTGGTATTATTGGCGCTGCCGCCGGAGAGAATATTTATTACTGCCGTCGATTGACTGACAATCGTGGCGGTCACGTTGCCATTAATGTCAAACGTGCCGCCGGAGACGACCTGATTGCCACTGCCGGTGAGCCCGGCAGCCAAATTGGCGCTCATCACGCTGCCGCCGGAGCCGATCACCAGATTGTCGATGTTGCTGGCTTGAGTGAGATTGACCTTGACCGAATAGCAGGATGCCTCCATATCGCCGATCAAAGTTGCGACATCTTTGACCAAAAGATAATATTGGCTGCCGGCTGTAACCAAAAAGTCAAGATTGTGGAGCGCCGCCGCAGCGCTGGTAGTAATCAAGGTGCCGAGAGCGTTGTAAACACTCACGGTGGCGCTGAATGAAACTCCGGCAAAGACTGTATCCACAACAATGTCGGCAAACCCGCTGACCGAGGCGGTAAACGAATAATAATCGGCATCGCCGGCGAGCCCGATTTCGCCGCGCATTGCACCTTGGTTGGCATTGACGGTGATATTGGCCGCGTCGGCGGCGGTTTCACTTTTTCCCTCATAAACTTTGTCATAGCGTTTGAGGCAATCCAAATCGCCGACATACCATTCGCTGCCATAGGTATCGGTAAAATGCAGATAAGTGTCTGCGCCGATTTCCACTTTTTCGCGGCGCAGATTGTTGGGGATGCTGGTGCGGTTGCCGGAGTTGCTGTTGATGGTGCCATACTCGTCATCGGAGTCGGAGATATACAAATAAGTGCTGCCGTCACCGGCAACTTCATAGCCCCAGCAGGTAATGGCATGCGCACCGCCGCCGAAGATGCCGAGACCGACCATATAGCCGGACTCCAGCAAGTCGGTGATTTTGTTCCACATCGCTTGACCGTCGGGGTTATAATAGGGATAATAATTGGTCCCGACATTGCTGAGCGTACTTTTGGAGATCAGCGGAAAGAAATTTCCGCCGGAGCCTACGACCGTATTGCCGATGCCCGGCCACTGGCCGCCGTTGATCCACCAGGAGAAACCGGCAACCGGCGTGCCGCCATCATCCGGCCAACAGTTCATAAAATGGTCAAAAATAGTATCTTCGCTGGTAAATGATGCCCCCCAGCCTTGGGCCTGTAAAATATTGGAGGCGGTTGCCGCCCAGCACAAACTCGCGTCGGTATCCGCCCAACCGTACCAGTAAGCCTTGTCGGTGTCGGCGTAATAGGTGTTATATGTTGAACTGTAAGTTGTTAAATTGCTGTTTCCGTAATTGTCGGTCACGAAATAGCGGTAGGTGCTGCCGGATTTTTCGCCGGAGTCGAGATTGAGTTTGTCCATGGTCACTGTGCCGTCCAACGCACTTGTGGTAACGGTCGGCGTTTTTCCGGCATCCGCGGTGACGGTTGCCGAAAAATTGTCCGTTTTTCGGGTTTCCGCCACAGTTGAGTGTGAGTTTGACGGCAAACTCGGCAAATTTACGGTCTGGTCGGTTGCCGCGGTTGCGGTTGCCGTCGTTTCGGCGGTGACCGGATAACGGTTGCACTGCCGGTCCGCGGTGTCGACCGCTTGACTTTGTTTTTGCCATGTAATGGCTTTTTCGCCCCATACATCATTGCCGGGATTGCCGGAGATGACCGCTTCGGCTGCCGGTCCGACCAACACCCGGCGACCCTGGCTCAATGACCCGGTGCCGGCGCTGCTGCTGAAATGGCGATCCGAGGGCAATAATATCCTGTCGACGGCCTGCGGCTGAGGGGTGTTGACGGTGAATTTGGCGGAGTGTGCGAGGCTGGAAGTAACCGAAAAAAAGTCCGATTGGTCAACATTCGGAGCTCGGACAAAAGCAAGGTCGCTGCCCAAGAGATAGCTTTGCATCTGGATGCCGCCGTCAAGAGATAATATTGTCCGCATGGTCATTGCCCTTATATCGATACCGTTATGGTTGATGGATCATTTGCATGTGTTTTTGAAACGCCGGAATTTTTTTGATGATGGTAATTACCTGCTCCGGCGAAATCAATCTCGTGCACTCAAAATGCCGGTCGGTGCCCTTGTGACGCGGGCACCACAAAAAATCATAGTGGTCAAAGTCGATCCGCATATCGTTCCAGCAACTGTGGCAGGTGTGATAATTGATCACCCGGTAAGGCGTCTCAAACTCGTTGGTGGGGTGGGTAAAGCCGGAGATCATCACCACCGGCACTTTGCACCCCCACGCCACCCAGCTGAGGCCGCTGGAGAGCCCGATAAAAAAGTCGGCGTCCTTGATGAGATCG